>CAWGZY010000002.1:0-871951 GCA_963827085.1 uncultured Bacteroidota bacterium | reverse complement strand
ATTAAACGCAAAGAGATCCGTATTTAAAAAACACTACTGTAGAATGGATTTCCAAGAGGCCGTCGCATGGCATTTCTCTCAATTTTATTTTTTTGAAATGCCGTACTGTTGAATCTTGGTATACAGCGTTTTTAAACTGATGCCGAGAATTTTCGCCGCAAGATTTTTGTCCCACCCGGTATGATGGAGCAGTCCCGTAATGTGTTCATGCTCAAGCTCCCGGAGTGAAACGGCGCTCCCGATTTTTCCCGGCGCGGCTCCGGCTGAGCTGCTTCGGGGAAGAGCGAGATCTTTCGGTCGAATATACTCATCGGTTGAGAGAATGGCAGCCCGTTCGAGGATGTTCTCAAGCTCGCGCACATTGCCCGGCCACTGATACTCCATCAACACCGGGATGACGTCGGGATGCAATTTTTTCGCGGTGCGCGTTCTCAGTTTATGCGCGACAATCTCGTTTGCCAGCAGGGGGATATCTTCCCGCCGGTCGCGCAGCGGCGGAATCGTAAGCGTAATAACATTGATGCGATAGAGCAAATCCTCACGGAAACGTCCTTCTTTCACATCATTGATGAGATGCCTGTTTGTCGCGGAAATAATCCGTACGTCGGATTTCATGATCTTGTTCCCCCCCACACGGCGAAATTCTCCCGTCTGAATGAAACGGAGAAGTTTCGGCTGGAATACCGGACTGATCTCGCCGATCTCGTCCAGAAACAGCGTCCCGCCGTTTGCTAATTCAACCAGCCCCTGCCGCATTGCATGCGCATCGGTGAACGCTCCTTTTTCGTGCCCAAACAGTTCGCTCTCGATAAGCGTGTCGGGAATGGAGGCACAGTTGAGAGCAACAAACGGCTTTTCTGAGCGGGGGCTGTTCTTGAATAAAAAATTCGCAAACAATTCTTTGCCGGTTCCGCTGGCTCCTTCAATGAGGACGGTGGAATCGGTCGGGGCTACTTTGCTTGCCAGCTCCAACGCCCCGATGAACGCCGGGCTTTGCCCGATAAGGCTCGATGACGATGCCAAACGGGCCAGCTCGGATTTCATGACTTTGTTTTCAATAAGCAGCTGACGCCGCTCCAGCGCTCTCGTAATAAGCGCAATCAGTTCATCGGCAGAGTACAGGCTTGGTGAGATAATGGAATGCACCCAGTTTCATGCACTCGACGGCGATGCGCACGTCATCAACGCCGGTGAGCATGATCACCTGCGTGTCGATGTAGTTTTCTTTAATGAAATGGAGAACCTCAATGCCGTCGACGTTCGGCATCTTCACATCAAGTAAAACGAGATCAAAAAAAGAATTCTGGACGGCATTTATTGCTTCAACGCCGTTGGCTGCCGTCGCCGCTGAGTATCCTTGCGACGCGAGGATCGTGCTCAGCATCTCGCGAAAACCCGCTTCATCGTCGACGATAAGGATCGAAGCTGTCGAGTTGTGTTTTCCCATGGGTAGATTCTAAGTTTTCTCTTCGAGACATCCGTTGTGAGTAACCGGGTAAACGAGACTCATCACAATGGGATGAGAGAATGAAGAAGATTCGCGGCCGTATCTTTCATAAATCAGGGCGCCGGGCAAACGATCCTCGACGGTACAATGCCTTTCGAGTGCGCTCGCGATGTAAACAGTGTTCCGGTTTCATTTCTGATTTATGCTTTCATCACTTTTTTTACGGCATCGATCAATTGCTGCATGACAATGGGCTTCTCAAGATATACAACATTCGGGTTTGAATCCCACGCCCCTGCCTGTTGCGCTTCGCCGGTAACAAAAATTATCGGAATGTTTTGTGTTGCCGGGTCATCATGTAAGAGCTCATAGAGCATGAAGCCATTGACATTTTCCATCATCACATCGCTGATGATGAGGTCGGGCATTTTTGTCTTTACGAGGTCGAGCGCTATAGAACCATCCTCGGCTTCAATAATCCCATACCCTTCCTTGCTCAAAATAATAGTTGCCAATTTCCGCATATCAGGATCGTCATCGACAACAAGGATGGTCTTCATCGTTTTCTCCAATAGTGTCCTATCAAAACAGGTCCATTGAATTCATATGTTAAGGGTGAAATGCAGTTCATGACTTTCCTTCGATTGGCCCGATCTTACGGCTTCTTGAACGGCGGCACCGGAGGAAATTTGAACGGATTCTCCGTTGCTTTCTTGAGAGCTACTTCAATCGCTTTTTCCAACTGCGGGTCTTTTCCCGACATCACGCTTCCAGGATCGTTATCCACCCAAATGTCCGGATCGCCGCCATGGTTTTCGATAAGCCATTCGCCGGTCTGTCCATAAAAGCCGGTGTTCGATTGTTCTACTTTTCCGTTGTCAATCGTAATTTGCGTGTTCTGGATTCCGACAAGTCCGCCCCACGATGTTACGCCTACGATAGTCCCAAGTTTTCTCGCTTTGAAGCTTTCGAGGAAGGCTTCGCCGTCGGACCCGTTGTCTTCGTTCGAGACAACAACATAATTTCCGGCCGATGTGCTTCCCGGATAGCGCAGAGGGATCATGCCGTGCAAAGCACTCTGTGCCGTTACTTTTCGTTCAAGTTTATCGATGAGAAAATATTCAGTCCAACCTCCGCTGTTTCGCCGCACGTCAATGATGATGGCATCTTTGTACCGGAACGCGCGCCAGAATTTATCGAATTCTCCAATGCCGCCCGCTCCCATCGCATTGATATGCATGTAGCCGACTTTTCCGTCCGTCTCCTTCGACACTTTATTAATATTGTCGGCAAGCCAGCGTGCGTAACGGAGATTATTATCGTTTCGGATCGGCTCAACCTCATACACTTTTGATCCCTGCATGGTCGGCTTGGCGTTCACAGTGATGCTGAATTTCTGTCCGCTGCTCATTTGCAAATACTTATTGTAATCGTCCGGGACTTTAACCTCCGTCCCGTTGATCGCCAACAGATAGTATCCTTCATGAATATCAAAGTCGGGACGGGAAAGAGGACCTGTAATGCTCGCATTGTATTCCGTCGGTCCGTAGATTTTTTCAAATTTATAAAAGCCGGATTTTTTATCGGCAACGAGGTCTGCGCCGAGCCAGCCCGTGTAGAGCAGAGGGGAAGCCGGCGAAACCGTTCCAGCATCGCCGCCGCTGATGTACGTGTGCGATACACAAAGCTCTCCCACCATTTGCTGCATCACCCAGTTCAGCTCTTCGCGAGAACTAAGGCCCGGAATGTATGCCCGGTATTTTTCGCCGATGGCTTTCCAGTCGTGCCCGTACATGTTGGGATCGTAGAAGAAATCACGGTACCATCTCCAGCAGTCGTTGAATATCTGATTCCATTCCGCCGCGTAATCCACCGTGTAGACCATTCCGCCAAGGTTCACCTTCTCTCCTGCACTCCCCGATGAAAATGCCTTATCGAATGATGTAACGAAAACATCGTTCTCTTTTCCGATAATCAACTGTTCGCCGTTGAGCGACAGATCGAAATCGCTTATTTTGTCCCCGAGCACTGCATCCTTCTTCGCAGTCATATCATACATCATCAACTGCCATTTCGATGCCCCGTTCGGTTTGAAAATCTCTTCGTACTCGTCTTCTGTAAAGTGATCGATGGCGCACCATGCTACTTTTCCTTTACCCGCTTTAAGGTAGAAATAGTTTCCGGCGGGAACGGGAAGCGGGTACGTGCGTTTCTGCAGACCGTCAACATCGATATGCACAGTTCCCGATTCTTTTTTCTTCGCATCGCTTTCGTCGGATTCGACAAACGGAGGTTTTTCGCCATCCTTTAATTGAACTGCCATGACGGTCTGGGGTGTGCGAATGGTATGGTCATCCTCGTAAAAATCCATGAGGATATCAAAATTCCGACTCGAAACAAAATAAAGGTAGTCGCCATTCTGGTCGAAGCAGGGGTAAATATTGTCAAAAAAATCATCGGTCGCAGCGTATTTCTTTCCTTCTTCTACGTTGTAAAGATAGATCTGGCTGTTCCGGTTATACTGGACGAGGCTGTAGCAAACCCATTTGCTGTCCGGCGACCAGTTGTAATCGCTGACCTCCCAATAAAATTCGTCGTTTTTTAGCTGGTTTGATTCGTCGATTTTTGTCAGCTTTTTCGTTGCAACATCGAGAACAAAGATTGCAAAATCCTTGTTGCCGAAAAGAATCTTTTTCCCGTCCGGGGACCATTTACAGTGATACACCGTGCGGTCGAGCGTTGTCGTCAACTGTGTCCATTCCCCGCCGGCAGCGCTTTGCGTGTACAACTGATACTCTCCGGACTTATCCGAGAAGAATGCCACTGTTTTTCCGTCGGGTGAAAATTGCGGATATCTCTCGCGCGTGCCGGGCGAATTCGAGAGGTTCTTTGTCTCCCCTTTTCCCGTTGGGACGACAAAGAGATCGCCTCGTGCTTCGACGACAATCTTCTTCCCGTCGTTGGAAACATTGACGCTGTGGACGTAATCCTTCGGGTTTATCGGCTTCGTCCGCAGTGCCCACCGATCGGAGGGACATTCAACTGAAATTTTTCTTACTTCTCCGCTCGCAATGTTCAGCAGATGAATAAATCCATCATGGAGAAATACAATCGTTTCGCCGTCGGTCGACGGCATCATCGCGTCGACGTCGTTGAACGATGTGATCTCGTCGACCTTCTTTGTCGATAAATTTTCTTTGTAAATATTGGAAACGCCGTTTGTGCGGTCGGAAACAAAATACATCGCGTCGCCGAGCCACATGGGATAACTGTTTTTTCCAACATAATCCGTGACCGGTGTAAAAACTCCGCTCGTAAAATCATACATCCAGATATCAGGATATTGACCACCTTTATACCGTTTCCAATAATTTTCCTCACTCCCTCTTCGTTGATAAAGCATTTTCTTTCCGTCCGGCGCAAAACTGCAGAGACGTCCCCGGTCGATAGGAAATCGCTCCGGCGCCGAGCCGTTTTTATTGACAAAATAAAGATTGGGATCTCTCCCGATATAGTTTTCCGCATAAGAACGATAAACGATCCGTTCGCCGTCGGGCGTCCAGCAGACCACTTGTGCGCCTCCGGAATGATACGTAACACGGACAGGTTCTCCCCCTTCCGATGGAATAACATACACGTTCGATGAACCGTCGTAACTCCCGGTGAACGCAATCCACTTTCCGTCCGGTGAGAATTTTGCGCTGTACTCCATTCCAGGAGCGTTTGTAATGCGGCGGGCAATTCCACCCCCCGTTGTTGCCAGCCAGAGATCTCCTTCATATGTGAAGACTATCTTATCTTTATAAATGTCAGGGTACCTCATGAAACGCGCCTCGTTCCCAGCGTTCATACTCCCAACAAGAATAAGAAAGAGTGTCAGCGTATTCAGAAGTTGTTTCATACGAGATCCTTTAATTGATGTTCTATTTGATGTTTTTCCGAAACTTTGAAATTCCTAAGATTCGGCCAAAAATCGTCCAGACGTCCTTATATTGGACTGCTACATAGCGAATAATTCCCACAATTTCAAGTCGCGGGAAACACTTTATCGATTGCCATGGATCGACCGACGGGCCCGGCCTGCTTTACTTAATATGCTGGCCAAGCTCGGAAAAGCTTTTCTGCCGCATTTTTCACTGAAGCGACATGCTTAACGTATTTCTCCGGAGGTCGACAGCAGCATTATCTTGTCCTTTTCCCAGCCGAGGATCGAGAACTACTCCATTTCCAAATTGCCGTGTACGATCATTCCTTTCGCCAAAAGTGTAAACAATGCCGAACATATTGATCGCACGCGGAACATCACGAATGATTCTTTTTTAGATGGGATTTACAGAGGTCAAAACAATCAAGAAGGAATATTTGCGAGTATTTATCGTGCGGTTAATTCAAATTTTCACAGGTCGATCAAAAACAGTCAAACACTTCCGTACAAGAAAAATGCGACACATTCAATTCTTGTATCGCATTCAGAGAACAAATGACCTTATATCAGGAACTCTTAACTCAGCCGCGAATATTCCGCCGCGTCCGCCAGCTGATAGATTCGCTGGAGCGTCCACTTCACTCCGTTGTACTGCAAGATCGCGACCATCGTTACTTTAAATCCGTTGTATGTACCGGTCGAGGTCACGCGCATCTGAGTCCCTGAAAGCCCTGCCGGCCGATCTGCAATGTACGTCACGCTTCCGCCATTGAAGCTTACTGTGCTTGAAGGGAAGGCGGCTGCCGAGTTGCCTCCTACATCTCCGATGGCAAACTTTATCCCTGCAGTGGAAATCTGTCGTGCATCGTCATGGAAAGCCTGCGACTGCGCAACGTTGTAGATAGCCTGGTCTGTCGATGTAAACAGCAATGCATACATACCGATCATAACGTATGCGCCGAGACCTATGATCACTTTCGATGTTCCCACGTACTATCCTTGGTAATTTGGCTTATCTACACACAAAAACTTCTTGGGAAGCTTTCCCTCTTTATCCTACAACTGTATATAAGATACTCAATTACGTTAAAAAAGCAATGGTGTAGATCACGTATTTACTAAACTACGGCATTAACGGGAGAATGCCTAATTTCTTCTTAAAAACACCATTTTTCTGCCTGATCCTTAACAATCTTATTCCCAACTTAGTTTCCATAGGCGCCTAAAAGAGAAGAATTCTTTAAAAAAAAAGGTAAAAAACAGCAGCCAATATCATCAAAAGGCCGGCCTTACACACAAGAAGCCAGCCTGTGACAATAATCCCTCAAGGAGTCATTTTTTAAGCCTGCAATTTTCTTACTTAATGAAGAACGAGGATTACCTTTTCTTCTTTCGGCTTTAGTTGGATGACGAAAAAGTCCATTTCGTGCCTTCGTGACTTAGTGGCAAAAAAAAAGTCTTTTTCAGCAACCTGTAAGAAATACAATTCATTAGAACAGGGATTAAAGAGAGCGGCATCTCGAATGATGATAACCGCACCAGAAAATAGGCGACTCAAAGAGCGGCGAGCAATCCGAGCAGCTCATCGACGCAACTGTCCATGCTGAATCGCCGGAGAGCATCTTCGCGTGCGGAATGACCGAGGGAAATTCGAAGTTCATCGTTGTTGAGAATTTTGTCGATAGCATTGGCAATGGCTTCGACGTTTCGCGGTTCGACGAGCAGTCCGGTTTTGCCGTCTGCAATAATTTCCGGCAGCCCGCCCGCATTAGTGGCAATGACAGGCTTTTCCATTGCCATCGCTTCAATGACAACAAGACCGTACGTTTCGGCAAACGACGGAAGAATAAAAATATCCAACGCAGCCATGAGCTGTGGAACGGCGTCGGTAAAAGGAAGAAACTTCACATTATGGTCCATTCCGATCGTCCTGCAAATTTCTTCTAAGTACGCTTTGTAGCCTGGCTCTCCGGCTGTTTCGTCCCCGGCGATAATTATCAGAATCTCAGGATGACGTTTCATTAGCCCGGGGATGGCACGGAGCAGCACCTCCTGCCCCTTGCCGGGGTCGAGGCGCCCGAGCACACCGATGATTTTTTTATCGTGCGGCAATCCAAAAAAAGACCGGGCTTCAGGCTGGTTGAAATGCGCCGGGACAAACCGGTGAAGGTCTGTGCCCAGCGGAACAACTTTTACTTTCGCGCCGGCCATCCGGGTACACGCAAGCACATTTTCTCTCATACCATTCGTAAGAGTTATCCAGAGCGAGAGCTTTGAAAAAATCCATGTGTGCCAAAAATCGCGTTTGTTGTGCCGTGAGTCCATCTGCTGATAAAATACAAATTTTGCCGGGCGCGAAAAGTACGCTGCAAGCGATGCAAGATGAATATCCTGCGATTGCATCAACACGACTCGATCGATGTTCTTGTCCTGAAGAATTTTAGCAAGATGGAATGCAGCCGGGATGTCGCCGTACTTCCACCGCGGCGCTAGTGTAGCCAGGTCGAGGCCTAATTCGAGAGCGCGCTGCTGAAGCGGAGAGGACGGCGGAACGATAACCATCGCATACACTCCCTTGGTTTTCATACCCTGCGCAATGCGGAGCGTAGATAATTCAAGCCCCCCCAGCGAACGTGAAAAACAAACCAAAGCGATTCGTTGTTGAAAACTAGTCATACGCATAAAAGGTGAGGGCCGATTATTTTGACCGGGCGATGAGATTGCAAGATCCGATTTCGGAGAATGATTGACATAGGAAAGAAAAATGCTTCACAAATATTCCCCCAACTTTCTTGTTGGTTTGTGATGTAAAGATATGAGTTTGGTCGTCCCTGACAACTGGTGATGATTGTATTATCCAGCCAATATAAGAGGCCGTACGAGGAATATCAAGAATATCGGTGAGGGTAAATATTAGATTTTGGGAACGGATTTCCATCCGTTCCCAGAAAAAACGCACCAATACCGGAATATCAGCAGTAGCCCATCCCAACATAAGTGATGCCATGACTTTCACATTAACAAAAATCATGGCATCAATTTTTATAATTCGAGACATCTGAAAAATTACCCCTCGGGATTTGCGCGAGACGTATTTTTGGAATTATTCAGAAATCTCAATTCATCTTTTGCAACTTACCGGAATCGCTATTTCGCCATCGAAGTATCACGGACTGCCAATTGCACTTTTGCCCACATTGTAAACGGCTCTCCCTGTCCGCCGGAGGATGATCTTCCACCACCGCCGCCGCCGCCCCGGTGTCCTCTTCCACCTCCACCCATGCCACTACCGCCGTAACCTCCGCCGCCGCCCATGCCGCCCCCCCCTCCGTAGCCGCCACCTTCAGAAACGCCTTCCGAGGGCTTAGGCGAAGTTTTGTTCTGTGAAGTTTCAGCGCCAACTCCGATCAACGCGCCCGATTTTGTTCCGATCGCAAACGGACTGGAAGTTTTATCCGAAAGCGGAACTTTCAATTCATAGACAAGTACGCCGTTCGCTATTTTATACTTGGCTTCAATTCCCCCCGCTTCCGCGAACGTCATAGGGTGGTGATCATCTTTTCCCGGCCCTTCAATTTCGAGGTCGTCGGTCGGGATGTCTTTCTGAACGGTCGCAGACTGATTGTCTGCATCCGTCCCGTTATCTTTCCAGGGGCGCACAGCATCGAAACCCAGCGGATAGTGAACTCCAAATTTCTCATCTTTGCCCCCTTCGACATCAAACCAAAATGTAATTCCCCGCCTCGCGACCTGATTTCGAAGGTTCCTATTGGTTGTGACGAGTCCTATATAAATAAACTCGGAATCGTTCATTATCCCGATCGAAGTTTCTTTGTCGTCAAGGAGCACTAAGGAATTTCCCCACTCCGTATTTTTGCCGTCAATAACAACCGGACGGTTACGCCAATGGCTCTTGAGGTCGATCATTCCGCAGCCGGCCATGAAACAAAGAGCCATGATAAGCCCGTACCGAAAATTAATTCCCCGGGACCGTGCGCCGTCTCGTAACGCTGCGGCCATTGGTGCAAATGCTTTCATCGTGTAGATACTTTCTCTGCAATTCAGGGTATAAGAAATTTGAGGATTACAATGATGCCCGTTTTCCGTGTGCCGGCACGACAAGAAACACAAACCTCCGGCAATCTGGCAACAAAAACGGATCACCCATTCCTGTGATTAGAACATCATCTCATAACAAAGGTTTAACTTTATAAACCGTGTTTTGAGAATGATTGATCCATAACCGGCTTATTTGCCTTCACCCTTTTTTGCATGTCGATGTTGACCGACTCAACGGTGTTTCATGCTTTTGACGAACTCGCTCAAAATTGTGCGAAGGCTTGGCTCTCCGATTTCTTCCAGTTCGTACGTAACGCGGAGTGCCGGTTTTTTAATTTTCACAATGCGTTTCAGGTCGATCGGCGTTCCGATAATAACGACCTCGCACGGAACCTTATTGATCGTTGACTCAAGGTCCCGTATTTGCTGATCGCTGTAGCCCATCGCCGGCAGCAGTATGCCGATTTTGGGATATGTCTGAAACGTTTTTTTGATTTCTCCCGTCGCATACGGACGCGGGTCGATAATCTCCGCCGCGCCAAATTTTTGAGCCGCAACGGTCCCGGCTCCGATTCTCATTTCACCATGAGTCAGCGTCGGCCCGTCTTCGATCACGAGCACCCTTTTTCCAGCCACCATCTCGCTCCGCTCGAGCATAATCGGCGATGCTGCATCGACGATTTTCGCTTTTGTATTGACACTGCGAATGTTTTCACGAAGTTTAATCACCGCTTCCGGCGTCGCAGAATCGATCTTGTTGATAATGACGACATCGGCCATGCGAAGGTTTGCTTCGCTCGGATAATATGTCAATTCATCGCCGGCTCGCAGCGGGTCCGCTACGACAATATGAACGTCGGGTTTATAGAACGGAAGATCGTTGTTCCCGCCGTCCCAAATGATGATATCGGCGTCGTTCTCGGCCTGCCGGAGAATCGCCTCATAGTCTACCCCCGCATAAATAATCGTTCCGCTGACGATGTGCGGTTCGTATTCCTCCATCTCTTCAATCGTGCACTTATGTTTTTTCAAATCGGCAACGGCCGCAAAACGCTGCACTTTTTGCTTTTCGAGATCGCCGTACGGCATCGGGTGGCGGACGGCCGCAACGCGGAACCCGAATTCATGCAGCAATTTCGCTACCTTCCTGCAGGTTTGACTTTTACCGCTTCCCGTGCGCACCGCACAGACGGAAATCACCGGCTTGCTGCTTTCAATCATCGTTTCGCGGGCGCTTAAAAGTTTGAAGTGCGCTCCCGCAGCGATCGCGCGCGAGCCGATACTCATCACGCGGCGGTACGGAACATCGCTGTATGAAAAGACAACCTCGTCCACGCTGTGTGTAACGATCAACTGCTCAAGGTCTTTTTCCTCGTAGATCGGAATTCCTTTCGGGTACAACGCTCCCGCCAGTGAGGCCGGGTATTTCCTTCCGGCAATATTGGGAATTTGTGCCGCGGTAAAAGCGACGACGTTATACTGCTCGTTGTCGCGGAAGACCATATTGAAGTTATGAAAATCACGTCCCGCCGCTCCAACGATAATTGTGTTGATCCGTTTGTGTTCAGACATATAAATCTCCTTATGGAATATTGTTGTTCGGTATCAGGACAGCGATTGAATAGCCTTTGCTATTCGGGCGCATGCCCAGTCGATTTCCTTTTTTGTGATGATAAGAGGCGGAGCGAAACGAATGACATTTTCGTGCGTCTCTTTGCAGAGAATATTTTCCTTCATAAGCGCTTCACAGTAGGGGCGCGCATTTGTGTCGAGGACGAGCCCGATCCACAACCCTTTTCCCCGGATTTCTTTTATATGGGGATTTTTGATAGCACGCAGTTTTTCGATAAAATAATTCCCGAGTTTCAGAGACCGGGCAATCAGTTTTTCTTTCACCAATACTTTCAGCGCTGCGCACGCAACGGCAGCTGCAAGCGGGTTGCCGCCGAACGTCGAACCGTGATCTCCCGCGGTGAAGACGCCGAGAATTTCTTTGCTCGACAGTACGGCTGAGACAGGGTAAAAACCGCCTGCAAGCGCTTTCCCGATAATTACCATGTCGGGGCGGATATTTTCGTATTCAAACGCGAACAGTTTGCCGCACCGGCCAAGGCCGGATTGAATTTCATCGGCAATAAAGAGAACGTTGTTTTCCTTACACAGCCGTGCCGCCTCCCGTAAATATCCCTCCGGCGGAAGGACGATTCCGGCTTCGCCTTGAATCGGTTCTACAAGAAACGCCGCCGTATTTTTGTTGATGGCTCGCTTCAATTCACCGGCGTCGCCGTACTTCACAACCGGGAATCCGGGTGTGAACGGGCCGAAGCCGTTTCGGTATTGTGCCTCGGTAGAGAAACTGATGATTGTTGTCGTCCGTCCGTGGAAGTTGTCCGTCGCGCAGATGATCTCCGCTTTATTTTCCGGAATTCCTTTCACGGTGTAACCCCACTTCCGCGCCGCCTTGACGGCAGTTTCCACCGCTTCCACGCCGGTATTCATCGGCAGCGAAGCTTCGTAGCCCGTTAACTCATGAAGCATTTTGTATAACAACGGAAGCCGGTCGTTGCGAAACGCCCGGCTCGTCAACGTAACTTTTTTCGCCTGGTCGATAAACGCCTTAAGAATAGCGGGGTGACAATGCCCCTGGTTGACGGCAGAATACGCCGCAAGGCAATCGAGATATTTCTTCCCGTCGACGTCAGTCACCCAAGAACCTTTCGCTTTGTGCACGACAACGTCGAGAGGACGGTAGTTGTGAGCGCCGTATCGCTCTTCGAGTGAGATATAGTCTTGAGTCTTCATAGATGAGTTCCATGCTCTTAGTGAGAGAATATGCCAAAACAATAATGAACCGCAGCAGGAACAACGATGAAGAAGTCAGGTCAAATTGAGGTAATATGCGACCAGCGCTGTATCGAAAAGCGCGGGTGTTGGAGTCCCGGCATGATAAGATTTTAATGCAGTGTTATTCATGTTCAAACAAAAGCGTAAGCAATGCCATACGAACGTATAAACCGTTGCGCGATTGGCGAAAATAGACCGCCCGAGGATCATCGTCCACCCCGGGGTCGATTTCCACCGACCGGGGAAGCGGATGCATGATAACGGCGTTCGACTTCATTTTTTTCAGCACACCGGCATTGATGTTGTACGCAGAAAGGTCGATATCGCTCCGCAGGAGCCGCTCGCGGTCGATGTGCGTTTGATACACAACGTCGATCTGAGAAAGAATTTTTTCCGGGCTCTCCGCCAATTCGTACTCAACTCTATGATGTTCCAAGTACGCCAAGATATCCGGTTTGATTTGCATTTCCTTCGGTGCAATGAAATAGAGCTTCACACGTTCAAATTTACTAAGCAGGTACGCCAGCGAGCGCGCTGTGCGCCCTTCATCCAGGGCTCCGATAAGCGCAACCGAAAGACCGTTCAATGCTTTACATTCTCGGTAGATAGTGTAAAGGTCGAGGAGCGCCTGCGTCGGATGCTGGCCACCGGCCCCTTCACCCGCATTGATGACCGGAACAGCTGCAACGGCAGCAGCTCGCTTCGCAGCGCCTTCTTCCGTATGACGGAGAACGATGACATCGCTGCAGCTTGAGATGATACGAATTGTATCTTCCAGATGCTCACCCTTCACCTCGGAAGAGAATTCATTCGCCCGTTCCGTCGAGAGAACGCTCCCGCCAAGCCTATGCATCGCCGCTTCGAACGAAAACCGTGTTCTGGTTGATGGCCGGTAAAACAGCGTCGCCATGATTTTATTTTCATAGTCGCGCGTCCCTCCTCGGACAACGACCTTTTCCATCTGCTGCGTCCTTTCAAACAACTCCATCAACAGCGGAACCGTAAACTGTTGTGATTCGATGACGTGCTTCAGGTGCATTGCGTGCTCCGTTTCAGAATTTCAGGGAAAAATATGCGTACCGGTTTTTCCATCCACCGCATCGATAAGACATTCGAATGAAGTGATAATCGCTTCCTTTCCCCCTTTTTTGAGAAAGCGTATCGCCGATTCGACTTTGGGCCCCATACTGCCGGCTGCAAACTGCTTTTCAGCGAGATGCTTTTCCATTTCTTTCACCGTTGTTTTCTCTACCGCACGCTGCGCCGGTTTTTTGTAATCAAGATAGACTTGTTTCACATCAGTGCTGATGATGAAGAGGTCGGCGGCCAGACTCGACGCGAGAAGCGCTGAGGCGCGGTCTTTATCGATTACTGCTTCAGAGCCAAGAACGAGATAGTGCTCCTTTTCGATGACAGGAATTCCACCGCCTCCGACGGCGATAACAATCATGTTAAGGTCAAGAATTTTACGGATAATATCCTGTTCGAATACTTCAACAGGTTCCGGTGAAGGAACAACTCTCCGGTAGCCGCGTGCAGAATCTTCGACAATATTCCAGCCGAGAGTTCTTTGTTTTTCTTCCGCGTCTGTTTTTGAATAGAACGGTCCGATCGGTTTTGTTGGATTCTTGAATGCAGGATCGTTTTCATCGACACGTACTTGCGTGAGGACAGTCATGACCGGTGTGAAGAGGCCGATCTGGCGCAATTCATATTCCATTGCGCGCTGAATAATATAGCCGATCTCGCTCTGCGTCGTCGCAACGCAGATGTCGAGAGGATGCGTGTATACTTCACCGGCCGCGCGCTCTGAACGAAGGAGAGCGGCACCGACCTGAGGACCGTTGCCATGCGTAATCACCAGCCGCCATCCGCGGGCGACCAGCTGTACGATGTTTCGCGCTGTCGCGTGGGCGTTTGCAAGCTGTTCGCCAATCGTCCCTCGCTCGCCCGCATGAATAAGAGAATTTCCGCCGATCGCTATGAGAGCCGTTTTGGACATGCTGCCTTTCCCGTTACTCCTGCATGTTGTGAGGTGTTCGTTATGCGCTTTATGTTATACGTGAAAAATGAACTCGTAGAATCTTTTGGAACGTATAGCTCAAAACGTAAAACATATAACCTACAACATCTTACCCCTTCATCAACTGGTACATGATCGCCTTCTGAGCATGGAGCCGGTTCTCCGCTTCGTCGAAGACCACAGATTGCTTCGAGTCGATCACTTCGTCCGTTACCTCGTCGCCCCGGTGAGCGGGCAAACAGTGCATAAAAATTGCGTCCTTCTTCGCTTTGGACATTAATGCGGTGTTCACTTGATACGGAAGAAAGATTTTTTTGCGTTCTTCAGCTTCCGATTCCTGTCCCATCGATGCCCAGACATCCGTGTACACAACGTCGGCATTTTTCACTCCCTCAAAAGGATCATGCACAACTTCGATCCGTGCACCTGTTGCTTTTGCATCGTCTGTTGCTTGTTCCGTCGCGGTCAAGCTAGGCTCATAGCCGGCAGGGCACGCTACGGTTACGCTCACACCAAGCCGTGCGCCTGCAAACATAAGCGAATGGGCAACGTTGTTGCCGTCGCCCACGTAGCAGAGCTTCAATCCTTTCAGTTTCTTCTTTTTCTCCTGGATTGTCATGAAGTCTGCCATGGCCTGGCACGGATGAGAGTAGTCGGTGAGGCCATTGATCACCGGAATCGACGCATGCTTTGCCATGTCGATTACAATTTGATGGGCAAACGTTCGAATCATGATTCCCTGTACCATCCGCTCAAGGTTTTTTGCAACATCGTAAACCGATTCGCGTTTTCCAAGGCTGATTTCCGCCGGCGACAAATAGAGCGAGAAGCCGCCGAGCTGCTGGATGCCGACGTCAAACGATGTGCGCGTGCGCAACGACGGTTTTTCAAAAATGAGCGCAAGTGTCTTGCCCTCCAGCGCTTTACTATATTTTTTCCTGTTAGCTTTCATCTTGCGGGCAAGAACAAATGTCGCGAGAATTTCTTTCGAGGTCATATCCCTAACTGAGAGAAAATCGTGTGCTTTCACGGACAAACTCCTTCATAATCATACATGCGTGGAATTGCTTACTTCAACAGGGTCATTTTTTTTGATTGAATGAATTGGCCGGCCCGCAAGCGGTAGAAATATATCCCGCTCGGCAGATTGCCGGCGTTCCATGGTATTGTGTACGTGCCCGGATTCATCGTCGTATTCGCAAGTGTTGCTACTTCTTTTCCAAGAACATCATATATTTTCAACGTGATAAGCCGTGCATCGGCAATCGAAAATTCAATACGCGTTGCAGGGTTAAATGGGTTGGGATAATTTTGTTCAAGCTGATAGCTCAATGGATGGAGACTGGCACCAGACGTTCTCGTCGACGCCACCGTACTATCTTCTTTCAAAACGATATCATTATTGGGGTCGAATACGACAGCTGTGACGCTCTTGTTGAACATGAAACTGAAATCTTGTTTGTTTGCAGTGTTCATCACTCGGACGGTCGTGTCCTGGCCGCTGCCAAACGAGAATTTCAATTCAACCGGCATAGTAAAAAACTGAGCGTTTGTTTGGATCTGATTCATCGTCACGCCAACTTCATGCCCTGCAGGATCTATCGAGTACGTGTTTTGGTAAACCGGATGGTTTGCCCCCTTGACCCATTCATCAAAGAACCAATGCAGGTCCTGGCCCGATACATTGCTTATCTTTTGAATGAAGTCATTGGTCGTCGCGTTCTTCAGCCGAAAATTTATTGAGTCGGCCGCATACCCTTTTATCGAAGCAAAGAAGAGAGAATCGCCCAGCACATAGCGAAGCATGTGAAGAACACAGGCTCCCTTGTCATAGGTGATTGCAACGTTGAACATTGTATTGACATCGGGTGTTGATACAGCCCATTCGGGGTTGTAAATGGGCCAGCCCGGATTCTCATAGAGATATTGGCTTGCATCGAGGAGTATTGTATTTTTGTACGCCGGGTAGTCTCCAGTGTATTCGTCCCACAACGCCTCACAATATGTGGCAAAACCCTCATTGAGCCAAACGTCGGCCCACGTCCCGGGGCTAATCATATCTCCGAACCAATGATGTGCAAACTCATGCGACACCAGATCCTCATCCCAGCTATTCGGCTCCAGGCTAACGAGTGTCTGATTTTCCATGCCGCCCCAAATAAAGCCCGCTCCCTGTGCGATCGTAGCCAAACCAATTTTTTCGAATGGATACTCGCCAAAGAGCGCTGAGTAGTGTGTTGCCATCGGAAGAATTAATGTTTCGATGTCCTTAAGAGATGCAACAGATTCTCCGCTGTTCCAGTAAAACAGAACCGGAATGCTGTCGTTCGCGTTTGAAAGTTTTCTCCAATACTCTTTGTCAAGATTGTAATCGACTTTGCCCGTCATTACCATCAAGTACGTTGCAATCGGGTCGCGGCTTATCCAGTGGTAATAAATCGAGCCGCCTACGTTTGTCGAGTCGGCCAACCTCCCGTTAGACCCCAATTTTACCGTTGCAGGAACTTTTGCCGTTAAATCGAGCGTCGCTTTGTCCGATGGACGGTCCCAGCAGGGGAACCATTTCCTCGCCCCTTCCGGTTCACAATCGGTAAAAACCATTCCGTTGAACGTATAAAAAGCGCCGTCTGCAATATTGTTATGACGGTAATATATTTTTACACTGAGAGTGTCGTTCGGTTGATACGTCGAATCAAATGTGATCGTTAGAATATCTGCTGCTTGTGAAAATTTCTCGGCGGGTAATGAAACGGAATCAATCATCAACGATGCGTTAACAGCGTTCAATTGGATTGCGTTGAGCGCGGAATCAACTTTAAATGTTATTGTATTTGTAGCGGTATACGAATTAGGGTACGGCGAGATGAAACAACTATCGATATCGAGGAAGAGTGTATAATTCAGGACGTCAAACGAATGTTGCGGCGTATTGGGGGATAATTCTTTCATAAACTGACCGTACTGCTTTATCCGTTTCAGCGAACAACGTTCCGCCCCGCTCAAGTGCCGCTCCTGCGAAAACATCACGTTTGCACACAAGATTATTGTCACAATGAAATTCTTGAACAACCCAAAATCTCTTGTTAAATACCGATGCTTCATCATAACGGCTATGTTCTCTCGGTAAATATAACAATTTTTTCTCTTTGTCTCCCGCTCTTATTTGATCTAAAACTTTGAAAGTACCAGGGCATTTGTGGGATATTGCTTGACAAGTTTGAGAACGGCGAGCATGGCTTCCCGTGGAGGCATTTTCGCAATGGACCGCCTGAGCGCCTGGTATGCGGCCGTTTCAGAGCCAAAAAGGAGTTCTTCACGTCGTGTTCCCGATACAGGAAGATTGATAGCGGGAAAAATTCTTTCATTTGCCATACCACGGTCGAGCACAAGTTCCATATTTCCTGTCCCTTTGAACTCCTGAAAAATCAATTCATCCATGCGCGAGTTCGTTTCAATCAGCGCCGTAGCGATAATCGTCAGCGAGCCCCCCTGTTCACAGTTGCGCGCCGCACCGAAAATGCGTTTGGGAATTTCAAGTGCACGGATGTCGACGCCCCCGGACATGGTGCGCCCGCTGCTTTTCTGATGAATGTTGAATGCCCGTCCAAGGCGAGTAAGCGAGTCGAGCAGCACAACAACATCTCTTCCTGTTTCAACTTTACGTTTTGCGTATTCGAGGACCAATTGCGCGAGCCGGACATGGCTCCCGCGGTCGCTGTCGCTTGAACTCGCAAACACTTCTCCCGAAATCGAACGGCGCATATCGGTCACTTCTTCCGGGCGTTCGTCAATTAATAAGACAAGAAGATCAATCTCCGGATTGTTGATGCTGATCGCGTGCGCGAGTTGCTGCATAAGCATTGTCTTCCCCGCTTTGGGAGGAGAAACGATAAGCGCCCGCTGTCCTTTACCAAGAGGGCAAAACAGGTCTACGATGCGCATGGAGATATTGCTCTTCTCCCCTTCAAGCCGGATGATTTCATTCGGTGAAATAACTTCATACGACGAAAATTCTTTGACGGTTTTCCACTCTTCAGGAGCCAAACCGTTAACGCGTTCGATCGTTACGGCCTGCGGGCTACCTTTTCCGGATGCATCCGCGCTTCCTTCAACAAATACTCCAGTCCGAAGAGCGAAGCTCTGGATAAGAGAGGCGGGGACATGTACATCCTTGTCCGTGTGGCTGAGACCGTGCGAGAGCGTCCGAACGAAAGCGCGCCGCTGCGAATCAATTTCAAGAATTCCGGAAAAAGGTACTGACATGGTGAATATCTGAAAAATCAAAAGGATGAAAATGCCGAGGCAGGGCGGTATTTCTTGAAACCCCTATGAACAGTACGCGTCGCCAAAAAGGGACGCTTCGGGGTAAATAATCAAGAAGCTGTCTCAGTAATTATTCGTCAAAGGAAATCCGACGGGTTTCGGCTTATTCTTAGCAAGGCAGGAATCTGGGGGATAGCATTCTTACTTACGCACACAACCCATCGAGCCGCAGCTTCTTCGAGACGGCAAACCTCCGTGAGACTTATTGCACCGTCCTCTTCTATAAAGATACGCGACTTCCCGGTCAATCGCAAACGGAGACACGTTTTGTACAGGACATTCTACAGTACAACTTTTCTATTGAAATATTTTGAATAGTCGCGTAGTGGAGCAGGCGCGTATGCTTCTTTGATGAGATGTGAAGAAATAAGGAAGTCTGCAGTCGAGCGGTTGCAGGCGGTCGGTATATTATAGAGGACGGCGATCCGCAGCAACGCCTTTACATCGACTTCGTGCGGCTGCGGTTCCATTGGGTCCCAGAAAAAAATCAAAATATCGATGCCCCCTTCTGCAATCATAGCGCCGAGCTGCTGATCGCCGCCGAACGGACCCGATTTCAGCTTCAAAATTTTTATTTCATCACGATGCTTTGTGCCGCTATTTTTCTTGAGCGCTTCACTCACCAGCTTCCCGGTCGTTCCGGTGCAGATCAACGTATGGTTAAGAAGAGTATCCCTGTTCCAGTCAACCCATTCCACCATATCTTTTTTGCAGTTATCGTGCGCAACGAGCGCAATTCGTTTTACCGACTCCATTTTTTTCTCCTCATGGTTGCTCTGACATATTAAATGCGAAATCAGTCAGTGGAAAAAGTATTCCAAAAAAAGGAAAGCAATGTACGGAGAACCCTTGTTGTCCTCTGTATATAACGAACCCCGATCTTTGTAAAAAATCGGGGTTCGTTGTATTGTTGTTGCCGTTATTACGCTTTTGGAACGGCTTCCTTTCTTCCGTACACCAACGCGATCACAACACCTGCAATGATATACTCAACCAATGTCAGTAAGAACCAGTGTATCGCAAGCATGTGAGGGATAGGAAAGCTTGCATACGAACCAAACCCGAATCCGCTGCTGACGATCATTCCGACATAAAAGCCGTATCGGATGCCTTCCATAATTCCTTTGTTTTCGTACCCCTTGGAAAAGATAACTGCAAAAAAGAATGCAGTGATAATCTTCACGACGTGCAAAACCCACATTTTGGCCATCATATCCGTGCGCCAGACATTTTGCATAGCCATGTAAGTACTCACCAAAATAACGCCATGGATGAGTATGTCGAGTACTTCGAGAGTGACAAACACTGCAACGAAACCGATCAACATTTTTTTCATGGACTTTCTCCTAAATTGTGAATTTGGAAAAATGCTTTGGGTGGTTCCAAAATCGAGCAAGTATAGAAATATGTAGAGACATTGTCAAGTGGGATGAGTTGGACATTGGACGTCACAGGCTTTATGTTATAAGTTGAAAGTTTCTTGCTTCAAATTTAAAACTTGTTACGTAAAACTTACAACTCCAACATTCTCACGTCCGCATCAGTTTCTTATATTTGATTCTGTGTGGTTGGTCGGCGGCGATGCCGAGACGCTTTTTCCGGTTTTCTTCGTACTCGGTATAATTCCCGTCGTACCAGAAGACTTTGCTCTCTCCTTCGAAGGCAAGAATATGCGTTGCGATGCGGTCGAGGAACCAGCGGTCATGCGAGATGACAACAGCGCAGCCGGCAAAATTCATTAATGCTTCCTCGAGAGCGCGGAGCGTATTCACGTCGAGGTCGTTTGTCGGCTCATCGAGCAGCAGAACATTGGCACCTTCCTTCAGTATTTTTGCCAGATGGACGCGGTTGCGTTCTCCTCCCGAAAGCTCTCCGGTTTTCTTCTGCTGGTCGCCCCCGCTGAAATTGAAGCGCGCAACGTACGCGCGAGAATTGACGTCGCGGGTACCAAGCTTCAAAATATCCTCGCCTCCGGAGATCTCCTGCCAGATCGTTTTCTCCGGGTCGAGCGGGCGGCTCTGGTCGACGTATGCGAGTTTCACCGTTTCACCGATTTTGATCTCACCGGCGTCCGGTTTCTCCTGTCCGGTAATCATACGGAATAATGTTGTTTTACCGGCTCCATTCGGGCCGATAACACCGATGATGCCCCCGTGGGGAAGGGAGAAATTCATTTCTTCACACAGGAGGTTGTCGCCGTACGCCTTTGATACATTGTGCGCCTCGATCGCAACATCGCCGAGTCTCGGACCGGAGGGAATAAATATTTCCAGATCCTCATCCCGTTTCTCCGAATCGTCGGCGAGCATTTTTTCATACGCCGCAATGCGCGCCTTGCTTTTTGCGTGACGCCCTTTCGGATTCATGCGAACCCATTCCAGTTCCTCCGATAACGCCTTCTGCCGTTTTGATTCCTGTTTTTCTTCGAGGCCAAGACGCTGTTGTTTCTGCTCGAGCCAGGAAGAATAGTTTCCCTTGAATGGAATCCCTTCGCCCCGGTCCAATTCCAGAATCCATCCCGCCACATTGTCGAGAAAATACCTGTCGTGTGTCACGGCAAGAACTGTCCCTTTGTACTGACTGAGATGATGTTCAAGCCATGCAACGGATTCGGCGTCGAGATGGTTTGTCGGTTCGTCGAGGAGCAACACGTCCGGCTCCTGAAGAAGAAGGCGGCAGAGAGCAACACGCCGCCGTTCTCCGCCGGAGAGAACGTTCACCGGAGTATCACCGGGAGGGCAGCGAAGAGCATCCATCGCTTGCTCAAGTTTGCTGTCGATGTCCCATGCATTGAGATGCTCGATCTTATCCTGAAGATCGCCCTGCTTCTCCAGCAGCTTGTCGATGTCTGCGTCCGGTTCGCCGAACTTCGCGGTAACGGCTTCGTATTCTTTGATGAGTGCAATAATTTCGTGCACTCCTTCTTCCACAATTTCTTTCACCGTTTTCGCCGCACCCAGCTGCGGTTCCTGCGGAAGGTAACCGAAGGAAATTCCTTTCTGCGACGTGATCTCGCCGATGTACTCTTTGTCAAGCCCCGCAATAATCCGGAGCAGCGTGCTCTTCCCGGCGCCGTTCAGTCCCAGTACGCCGATCTTCGCGCCGTAAAAGAAAGAAAGGTAAATATCTTTCAGAACCTGTTTGTTCGGCTTGTGGATCTTCCCCACGCCGACCATCGAAAAAATTATTTTATTATCGCTCACTGAACTCCTGAAATTTGCGCTCCCAAAGCTTGGGAACGTCAACAAAGATGTAGGATATTTTATCTAAAGAAATTGACTCTATTTGAAAAATGTTCCAAATCTAATTACAAAGATGTCCTACATCTTGTCGGATATCGAGATGACCATGCTGAAATCAAATCCAATTCTTCCGAAGCAAGATAGCTTTGATAGCCTGAGTGAGAACTACGTAGCAAAGAAGCGTTACAAAAAGAATTGGCCAATACAAAACCGGAAGTTCCGTAAGCCCGAGCGACGATGCCAAGCCTGAATAAGGCAGCCACATTCCTACGGCCATGATAATGCCGGAAGTGAGAATAAGCGGCACGCTTGCGAAACTCTGAATAAATGGAATCTTGTTGGTGCGAATAATATGAATGATGAGTGTCTGAGTCATGAGCGACTCGACAAACCAGCCCGTTTGAAATAACGAAGCGCGGGACGGGTCCCAGCAGTGGAAAACATACAGCATGACAAAATACGTCGTGTAATCAAAAATGGAACTAATCGGACCGATATAAAGAATGAATTTACTGATCTCACTCATTGACCATGGGCGCGGCCGGTCAATTTGTTCGGGATCGACGTTATCAGTCGGGATCGGAACCTGTGAGAAATCGTACAGTAAGTTGTTGGTGAGCACCTGGATGGGGAGCATTGGAACGAACGGCAAAAACGCACTCGCACCGAGCACGCTGAACATGTTTCCGAAATTCGAGCTTGCGCCCATCCGGACGTACTTGACAATATTCGCAAACACCTTCCGGCCTTCGAGCACTCCCTCCTCGAGAACCATTAGACTTTTTTCGAGAAGGATAACGTCGGCTGACTCTTTCGCAATATCCACTGCCGTATCGACGGAAATGCCGACATCAGCCGCGCGCAGGGCCGGAGCATCGTTGATACCGTCGCCCATGAACCCAACGGTATGGCCTTTAGCGCGCAGCGCACGAACGATGCGCTGTTTGTGTGCAGGCGAAAGCCGGGCAAAGATATGCGTAGTACCGACGGCCTCGGCCAATTGTTCGTCTGACATCGCTTCAATGTCCGCACCGAGCAGAATGCGATCGGTGGAAAGTCCGACGTCATGGCATACTTTCTTTGTCACCAGGTCATTATCGCCGGTAAGGATTTTGACGGTTACCCCGTGTTTTTGAAGAACGGCGATTGCCGGCCCGGCGCTTTCCTTTGGCGGATCGAGAAAGGCAACATATCCAATTAGCACCAAATCCTGTTCATCATCCTTTGAGTATGCTGCACGTTGCACTAAATCCTTGTAGGCAACGGCAAGTACACGAAAGCCATCTGCACTCAATCGCTCGTACTCATCACGCAAATCCTGAATGAGAATCGGATCCATCGGAAGAATTTCACCATCCAGCTCGAACCGCGTACACCGCCGGAAGACTTCCTCGGGCGCCCCTTTTGTCAAAAGACGATGAGTGCTATTCGGCATCTGCACAACCACCGACATCATGCGGCGGGAAAAATCAAACGGAATTTCATCGACTTTATTATACTGTTCGATGGTTGCGTGTTCGTGTACTTCTTGGTGGTCGAGGATGGCACGATCGAGGACATTCTTCAGGCCTGTTTGAAAATGACTTATGAGAAATGCATCCAGCAGCACGGGATCGTCCTGTTTACCGACCACGTCGCAATATTGCTCCAGGACAACATGGTCGAGCGTTAACGTTCCGGTTTTATCAGTACAGAGCACATCCATCGCCCCAAAATTCTGAATCGAATTCAGCCTTTTAACAATAACCTTTTTCTTGGACATGAGTATTGCGCCTCGGGAAAGGCTCACGGAGACAATCATCGGCAGCATCTCCGGAGTGAGGCCGACGGCAACGGCAAGTGCAAAAAAGAACGCTTCGCCCCAATTACCTTTGGTGAATCCGTTGATGAGAAACACCAACGGCACCATCACCATCATGAAGCGGATCATCAGCCATGTGAAACGCTTGATCCCCTTATCAAAATTCGTCTCCACTTGCTGCCCCGTCAAGCTCGCTGCCATGCTGCCGAAGTACGTCTGTTTGCCGGTAGCTACGACAACTGCAGTTGCAGTACCGCTTTCTACACTTGTCCCGAGAAAACAGATATTCGAGAACTCAAGCGGTGAGATTTTATCCCGCATTTCCCGTGCATCATACTTCTCTACGGGCAATGATTCTCCGGTAAGACTTGCCTGAATGATAAAGAGATCTTTCGACGAAACGACGCGAATGTCGGCGGGTATCATGTCCCCGGCCGAAAGCTTGACGATATCTCCCGGTACCAAATCTTTGAGAGGAATTTCCGTTGGAACTCCTTGACGAATGACCGTCGCAGTCACTTTGATCATTGCTTTTAATTTGGCTGCAGCCGTATCTGCGCGAGTTTCTTGAATAAATCTTAGCATCACCCCAAGAACTACCATCAGAGCCATCACCGTTCCCGCACGCAGATCGCCTGTGGCGTACGAGATCGTTGCCAAAGCAGTGAGAAGAATAACAAGCGGATTCCGCGTAGTGATCAACAGCCGCCAGGGCCAGCTGTGGTGGGTTTCTTGGGCAACTTCATTCAATCCGTGTACTTGCCTGATCTCCTCTGCCCCGGTTTCTGTGAGACCTTGCGGTGAGGTCCCAAGCGTACTCAGGACATCATTGACTTCTGCACGAGCTGCTTCGACAAGCTGGGGGGAGACATGGATTATATTGGCCGGCTTATTGACTTGAGTCGATAGCCGAGTAATGATGTTATTCAAAGTTTGGTTTGCCATTTTGAACGCCGATTGTTTTTTTGAATATCTGAGGTTGAATCACTGCATGCAGGCGATTACTCTACATTGTTTCCCAAGCGCCGAAATCAATCCCAGACACAATTGCAGAGAACACCAAAAACGCGACAGACGTTTGTGCGAATCAGCGATTTGAAGTGGGAATTGAATTGCTATGAAGATATTGAAAAGCACTGAGAGAGGCAATAAAGAAACCGTGAGGGAACTGTTATTTTAACGATACGGAAACCCTCCGTACATTTTTTTCATAATTTGCCCACGCAGTGCTGTCGGCAATAGATTTGCTGCTGTATATCTCTTGCTTCCGCAGGCGGAGAATTACGGCGCACCGGTCTTGGGAATTCGGATGTGTACTGATCCATTCGAACCGTTTCGGAATGTCATTCTTCTCCTGCGACAATCGGAAGATCACATCGGCAAACGCTTCCGGGTCGATATCTGCTTTTGCCATCATGTGCACGGCCGAAGCATCCGCCTCACTCTCCAGCTGCCGGTCAAAGGCCGTAGAGGAGAGCAGCCTCGCCGTTTCCCGCGCGATTTCCCCGTTTGCTTCGCCGCCAGCAAGTGCTGAGAGCATCGAAAGCCCCACTTCTTTCCTGAGCCTTTTCATGATGTGCCCGTGTTCGATGTGGCCGATTTCGTGCGCAAGCACACCGCTTAATTCTTCAGGTGATTTGCAGTAGCGGATCATTCCCGTGTAAACGACAAGATGCCGGTCCGGGAGCGCAATTGCGTTGACCTCATCACGGACAAGAATATGAAGGGTAATTGAGGAATCGTTGATGCCGTTCGCTGTGCAGAGTCTTTTCTTGATGCCGTTGACAAACGAGTACACGGTATCCGAGGCAAGTTCTCTGCCCCCTTTCTGCAATTCATCGAGAATCAATTCTCCCAGGTTATGCTCGGTTTCCCTCGTCAGTTCTTCAACCCGAAAATGCTTGAGATAGTCGACGTTGCCGAGGAGGAACCACGTGCCGAAAAAGAGGGCAACAAGAACAATAAAGTGAATGATGATCTTCGTCATGCTAAACTTTCACCAGCGTATCCGTCAGCGGACCGAAGAACCACCAGACGACGTGTTTTCCCTTCCTTGTTTGAACGGCTGCATAGATGGTCGCAATGAACTCAACGAGGTTAAACAGTACGATGGTGAGGATGTACGCAATATAATTGTTTGATACCGTCGTGCGGTCGAAGATAATTCCGAGCGTCCAGTACAAACCGGCAGCGTTGACCGGCAAAGTAAACCCCTGTGCCAGCAGCGTCTGTGTGCAATGCCAGCGGACGAAGCGGGCTGATTTCTTGTTCGCAAAATAGAAAATTGCCGACGCTATCACATTGACGATCGGCAAAGGGAGTCCGACCATGATCACGACGAGCGACATCAAATAACTGTTCGATGCTTTTTCGGTTTCGTAATCGTCGGGTGCATAAGAGAATTCCTGGAGGGACACACTACAACCCTTTCGTGATATTCCAGAACCAGTTGAGAGCGACGATTGCGGCAGCACATGCAGCAAGGAGTTTATTGTGCGAAAGGAGATATTCCATTCGAGTGTACCGGATGTAGAAACTACCACTGCCGCGCAAGACGTCTGCCATCATCCACAAAGGAATGATTACGAGCGCAAGAGCAAGCATCACGCCGAACGGGTTCATCATGAACGATTCGCGGATCTCACCATGTACCAGCAAAAGCATTGAACGGGTCGTACCGCAAGAAGGACACGGGAGGCCGGTAACCTCCTTAAATAAACAGACCGATGGTGCGGCGGAATGCGCAGAGCCCTCAATAAAATTCCAGCCAAGCCAGACATAGCCGGCCAGCGATAGGCCTGCCAGAATAGTGTAAAGTTTTCTCTTGGTCATGCGAAATCTAGAACAACACTTGCAGGATACGGTGTAAATTATATTCACGCGTTCTTCCGAGGATCAGAAACCAATCGACGATTGTCCAGATGCCAAGCCCGCCGCACGTCAATAGTTTTGCAATTCCGAGACCGACTTCGCCGAGCATGAACCGGTCGATGCCGAAATGCCCGCCGACGAGCGAAACGATAAGCATCGTTGTCGGGTCCTTGAGATTCACACCCTGGACTTGAATGAGTTTTGAATCATCCATTTTCAATAATTTTTCGCGGATGGCCGTGAGCTGGTATCCTTCAAAATATTTGGAGGACATCATTATGTACATGTCGACTTTTTGCGGGTCCATAAATATTTCCTTTCAATGAATGTTGTGAGTGTCCTGACTGAATAGACGGTTACATCCCCAGCACGTGTGAAGTCCGGCCCGTTATGCCGCGAACAAACTCCCGAAACTTAATAATCGCTTCTTCAAAAAGCAATGAACGGATCGTTATCAAACCATCCGAAGGATAGCTTAACAGGATTATCGCATGGCTTAACATTAGATCACTTCTTAAAAGAACCCTTCGCAAGACTCAGGACTGCCGCGCCATATCTGCCGCGTCAAAGTGATGAAATATAATTGCCTTGCGCTTTGGTACTTTACGTCAGATTGTTTGATTTTGTTTCCGTTTAATATTCCCCTGACAGGAAGGGGATCTTTTAGACCGGAATCGGTATGTGTTTTTACCTTTCGCGCTCCGGCACATTTCTCATCTTAAAAGGCTTTAAGCACGGAAAAAAAATACAGGACATTTCGCGCTGGAAGCGCTTCTGCCCGAGGAGGCATGAATAGAGGCTTCTGAATAATCCAAAAAGTGGGGCTCGAGCAAATCCGCGAAGGAATGGCTTCGCGAGAGACATTTTTTCAGAAGTCTTGAATAGTAAGACTATTTATCTTTGAACAATGTATGTCCTTTCACCAACCATGAAATACCGAATGCAAACAATGCGACAGATTCAAGTATCAACACCGGGTTCATCGGCGCAAGAAAAGTCTCCCGTAAAAAAAATGTATAGACCGTTATACATACTATTGCAAGGATCATGACAATTCCGCAAATGCGATAGATCATATTCCTTCGCTTTTTTTCTTTCCCCATAACGCCCGGGTGGCGTTTGGTGAAGAGGAAGAGTGAATTAAACGACAATGCAAGAAAAAACAATGTACCGAAGGTCAAATGGATCTTTTCGGAAATGCTGTCATCGATGAGAAACATTCCGACTCTGACAATCTTGCCGGAAAACATTGCCGTAGGAAAGAAAATCATTCCCAGCGCAAATATCCCGCTCATCTTCGCTACGATGCTGTCAATCTCCTCATAACCTCTGTATGATATGAGAAACAATGCAACTCCACTCAACATTCCGACTAGAAAATCGCGCATGTTTGTATAGTAGTAACCGCTGATTGATCCTTGTACCTCGGGTTCACCTTGTGTAAATCCTCCGAGGACAACGATAAGGGGGAGCGATATTCCCAGAATACCTATTAACCTCCGCATCGCTAAATATGAGATGATCAGACTTTTCTCTCGATTGGTTGACATATCAACGCCTTTGCTAAATTACATGCTATCAGGTTTCTCGATACTATTTATCACAGTGGGGAATCCGCCTTCATTGCAACCCAGTCGACTCCGATGTTTTCTCTCGTTCGAAGCCTGTCGATAAGCGCTCCTGCATGATGCTGGATATGACGGATATTGTAGAACTGCAGCTCTATCTTCTTTAACGGCAGCCAGTAAAATCCTGACTCGGCGTCCAGGTCGATCGACGAGATTTTCTCATCAACCTGGTTTTTGCATAGGTCTAAGTACTCGAGAATTTCTTCCTTCGTGTATGGTTCTCCGATATTCGGTTTTGTATGCGGCGGCCAGGGAATATTCCCGAGGAATTGGTGGTGCTCCCTGTGTTTCTTCCAGGGAACGAACTGATTCTCAGCAGCCTGTAAGTACAAATGTGTATAGAAGAGAACGTGGTACGAAATATGCCAGAATCTATTCTTGAAGTCTTCGCTGTTCCATAGGGAAGGCGGGCATTTGGTGATTGCCTCTTTCAGCATCTCGAGGGATGCGAAATACTGAGATTTGATGACTTCCTTTATCTCCATTCATGGTTCTTTCGTTTATAATCCAACTCTTCTGCGGACTGAATGATACATGGCATTTCAACGTACCACGTTGTAATTATTGACGCTGTGTGTTTTGTGATTCGCCTTTACTTCCCCGATTGATTAGTTCTGACCAGACCGGTAAGGTCGTAGCCTTTTGCTTTTATTTGGTCAAGCAACGTGTTGAGCGTCGATTCATCCATTACCGGAGTTCTGGACAGCACCCACAGATATTTCCGCGCAGGTTCACCGATGACGGCATAGCTGTAGTCGGGTGCAAGAGCAATGATCCAATAATCGCCCCACACAAATGGAAGGAATGAGAGAATTGAAGGAGCGAACCGAACTTTCAACTTGGTATTTGGTACATCGTCGCCGGAAAGTTTTGCTTCTCCTTCCGCTTCATCGATGTCTCCATTATCTTTTCGGCAGCGGTTGACAACTTTGATTCGCCCATTCTCGAGTAATGTGTACGTCGCTGTCACATCGCCGGCGCACTGTTTCTGGAAACCATTAGGCAGTCGGGCAATTTCGTACCATACCCCCGCGTACCGAGTAAGATCGACACGAGGAACCACTTCAAGCGGCTGTGCCGATTGTTCCTGAGCGTTGCTCACGGCAACGGGTAATGCGAGAATTGCAAAAATGATGCACATATAGTTGGTCCGTTTCTTGAGCATGTGCTGTAGATTGGTGTTGTTTCTCATTCCCCGTATTTTTATCTCGTTCACGCGTTTCGCTTGGAAACGAGATATTAAAAGTGAAACGATGGCTTGGAGTCGCGGCATCACTTGGCCGCTGAATTTTCTTCTATGAGATAAAGACGATTATCTTCGACCCGGTACAGCAGCGGGGCTATGACAATCTTCGGGTAGCGCAAGCGAAGCCGCTTCACTTCGCTCAGAATAAAATCAACTTCATTCCCAATTTCGAACATTGGGGCGAAGTGAAAAAAATGCTCTTCAGCCGATTGTTCCTGCCAGCCTGCCGCTTTGACGAGACCTTGAACAAATTGCTCTTTGCGGGCGATAAGGTTGACCATTCCGCATTGGGTATGTCCGATCAACGCGATGCACCGCACTCCGCCGACTGCGATGGCATACGAAACTTTGAACTCGCTGTATCTGAGGTTTGCACCCCCCGTACGAATAATAAATGCGAAATTATCCGGGATGTGAAGATGCTTCCGGTTGTCCATACACATCCCGATCAACAAGCTGGCGTTGGTGTACGAGTCCAAAGTCCGCCCGAGATTATGGTATTCGAGCAGAAGTCCAATTGGAGTCTCCCTGTACTGCGGTGGAATATTTTCTTTCGATGCTACCGTCATTAATCTGTTCATTTAGATCTCATATCGCCGTGATGGATGTGCATTATACGATAATGTGGGTTTCTTTTGGGGGATATTTCTCTCCAAACGCATATCGCGCAATAAAGCTAAGAATAAAGTAACGGTTCTCTCTTGTTTTGTCAAGCAACACGGAAGGGATATTTCAATGTAGGAAGATGGCAAATATCTTATAGATTACTCTTATTAAATTTTTTTCACTACGATTATATGAAAGGTGTCCGACATCTCTCACCTACTCTCCGTGGCACTTATCCCAAGGCAACTCATTAGAAAGGAATGCTGTCCGGAGCATTGTTCATTGTTTCTTTCTCGCCATCGTTCTGTACTCCTGCGCTTTCTCATTGTCACCAAGCGCCGCGTAACATGCCGCTGTGTTGAGATACCCGCCTTGAAAATTCGGGTCGAGGCGAACGGCCTCGAGAAAATACGGAAGAGCTTTCGAATACTCTTTTTGATTGGCGAAGACGGCTCCGATGTCGTTTTTGATCTTCGGCGATCCGGGGGATAATTTCTCGGCCTCTTGCAGGTAGAAAACCGCTTCGTCGAAATGTCCCGTCTGCGCAAGGATTACGCCGAGCGGAGCTACGTTGTCCGGATTCGAGGGATCAAGCCGAGCGAGCGCTCTGTATGCTGCAATCGCCTTGCTGAAATTCCCGGCTGCCTGTTCAGCTCTCGCGCAATTGAGCCACGCCCAGTTGCTGGTCGAATCAAGAGCAACGTACCGTTCAAAGCACGCGGCGGCCTGAGCAAATTCTCGGCGGTCCCCATGATAATTCGCAAGTTCTTCGTACGCTTCGAGGCAGGCTTGAGTCCCCCAAAGTTTTTTCTCTTCTAGAATTTCGAACCGGGCTACCGCCCTATGCGCATCCGCGTTGAGTGCGACCCAAGCTCCGGTTTGGAGCAGCGTGGCAACGATAAGAACCAACATGGCGCGTTGTCTGATTTCTCTGTTATCGGCGACGGTTGTCCAGATCGCGATTGCAGCAACGGGAATTCCCACGCTGAACGGCGCTGCGATATCCCAATCCCTGCTCATCCCCAGCGTGCAATTCAACATGGCAATCAAACCAATGCCGCATCCCATCGCCAGGAGAAGAAACCATTCGGATGATTCCGGCAGCCTGCGCTTTTTTACGGTTGCAACGATCGCAGCGACGAGGAGCACCATGGCGGCGGGGGTGCAAAGAAGAAAAAGGTTCGCCAAATCCGCCGCATGGCTCAACGAAAATATACTATATGCCTGATGCTTTCCGGCCGGGCTGCCGAAAGGAAGGATATTGGTGCCGGCGTCGTTAAAGACTTGCGGGAAAAAAGATTGAGAATACCCCGAGACCAATAGTGTTGCGATAAAAATAATGCCGGAAATAAACAGCGCTGCACCGGTTTTCGCCGCTTCTCCGCGCCGGACTCCGACGTATGTAAGATATCCGAGTGCGGGGAGAAACACTGCCGCACCGAAATTCATCGACAAGAGGAGACCGTACGCCGCCATCACCCAGTAGATTGAGATCTTTTCTTTCAGATATCCGGTTCCGAGAAGAAGGAATAGAAGAATTCCGACGTACCCCGGTGCGTAATTTTCGACAGAGCCGAAAAAGAGAATGCTCACTCCTGAAGCGAGAAGAAAAAAAAGAATCAGAATCCTGTCTGTTTTTTCTGCAACGAAGAGCCCGATTCCCTTCCATGCGATGATGATAAAGCAGGCTCCCGAAAGCACGCTCAACCATAAGTAGGCATCTTCAGGGGGCGTGAAGCTCTCAAGGAATGAAAAAAGATGATATAGTTGGAATACAAGAAAGCCGACGAGGGGTTCCCGTGCAAAGCCGGTCAGGCCGAGATTATCCATATTTTCCGGAATCTTCAGGCTTCGCAGTTGTACATAACCATCTCCAAGGAAATATGTTGTTGCGCGAAAATGGACGAAGACAAACGTCATCCCAACGATCGCGAAAACTCCCAGTATCCACCGGACCACTGGCGACCGATCGTTCACCAAATCAACGACCGCTCGAATGAGGTCGATCAAATAAAATTGTACGGATGGGATCATGATAAGAAGCATGAGTAGCGAAACGCCAACCCGGACTTCAATACCAAAAAAAGCGAGAAAATGAAATCCCCAATTCCAGGCTGTCGGCTCAAACGCCGACCAGAGGTTCATTGCAATAAATGCGCTGACACAAAAATAGATAATTGGAAAGATGAGCTTTTCTTCGGTCTCGTCGGAATCGATAGAAGTTGGTGTTGACATAGAAGATGCCTATGAGAGGGGAATGATTGAGGTCTTGCGTGTTGAGTTTTTAGTCCTGAGTCGCGAGTTTGAAAAGAGCTGTGAGAACTGATTTTCTCGACAGGCTACGCCAATTCCGGCAGAACTATACCATTTGTTCTGCTCAAACTCTTCAAATTTTTCTCCAGATGCAACCGACCCTGACTCTCATGTGCACGTGTGAATTTCCGACATCGCATCCAGAACATCACACCGCCTGCGTCATGCGGCGGATTAAACTTACGCAGCTTCGGTGGATTTACTGAATCGAATAATATGCAGCCAGCTCAACAGCTTTATCAACGGGTATGTCGGGTCAATCTCAAACATGCGCACTGCGAAATTTGTCCGACTCGGAAACTTGTGGTGGTTGTTTTGAAATAGTTCGCCAAGCGTAAGGAAATCAAACGGGAGAGAATTTCTCGATTTGTCCCCCGTGTCGCGAAAGTTCACATAACCGTACTTGTGCCCGCACCAGTTCACAATACCTCCGTGGATCGGCCCCATGATGAAATCAAACGGCAGGAGAACAAAAAACCACGGGCTTGGGGCGAATGCAAGATAGAACAATATGTACACGCCGACCCACATGAATCTAACCATCCATGAATCTGCAAATTTGTCAAATGCTTTCCACTCCGGAATATTTTTATCGAAACCTTTCTCCGGTTCAACTCTGTGAAGCAAATATCCGAGATAAATGTCTTTCGTTCTCCACATCATTATGAACATGCTGCGAAAATAATGGGGTGAGTGGGGGTCTTTTTCTGTATCGCTGTAAGCGTGATGCATCCGGTGCATGATAGCGTAGGCACGAGGATTGAGAAAGGAAGATCCTTGGGTGATAAATGTTGCGATGTAAAACGTTCTTTCCCAGAACTTTGACATCGTAAACATTTTATGTGCCGCATAACGGTGCAAGAAAAAAGTTTGACAAAACAGCGATAAGAACCAGTGTGCTGCAAAAAAAACAACGATGACCATAGATTACCTCAGGCGAGGAATTGTAAACAATTTTTTATACGTCGACGTATTCACACTTTTTGGAACGGGAAACATACGGATAGGTACGGCAATAAAACCAAAATGGGTGGGTAACCGTTCCATTCATTTTGTCAGGATTTAAAACTCTGACAAGAGATCTTTATTTCCCTTGTGTCTTATCTAACGCATCATAGTACTTGCGGATCAAATCTTGGTAATCTTTCGAGTAGCCTTCTTCGATCGCTTTTAAGAGATCTCGCCGAAGCTGGCTCTGCGCCGATTCGTCCTGAACATCCGCCGGGCTGCGGCGTACCGGAGTCGTGCCGGCAGTCGATGTGCGTCGCTGCTCATAGTCCCGCTCGCGCATTGAAGTCTGCGCATCGAGCATGCGCGATAAAATTCTCTGCTGCTGCCGGATCGTATTTGGATTGACGTTGTTCTGCTGCAAGTTTTCAACAACTTCTTTCATCTCGTCGGCAATTCTCTGAAGGTCTCCCAGAATTCTATTTCTGTCCTGGCTCTCCTGCGCTTCCTTGTTGAGCTCCTCCAGCGATTTTCGCACTGCCTCTTGCTGGTTTGCCAATCTTCCCATTTCCTGAAGTTGTTCTTGCGAAAACCCTTTCCCTTGTGAGATCTGCTCAGTCTGCAAATTGATGCTCTCCTGCTGGCCCGCCATCCGCCGCAACTGCTGCAGCAGGGAACCGCCGGAGCCGCCCTGACCCCCCTGCTGCATTGCATCCATTGATGACTGCGCCAGCGTGGCCGCTTTGTTCAACGACGTCATGGCCTCGGCTTGTTCTGTACTTGAATATTGTCCGTTGCGCCGCTCGAGTCCGTTCATCGCTTGCGACATGCCCGCCATCGCTTTTCCGACCGCTTTCCCCATTTCCGATGTTACCGCAAACGATTTCTGGCTGAGACCAACCAGATTGTTCGCGACGTTCGCGAGATCATTCTGCAAACCTAATTGTTTTTCCGCGTTTTCGCGGAATTGTTCCGAATTCGGTGAGAACGACCTCGACTGATTTTTCAAATCTTCCTGGCGCTGGGAGATCTCCAGCAAATCTTCCATCGCTTTGCGCATCGTGTTCATTGCTTCGTTTGTTTCATTGCTCAACATCTGTTCCTGCATTTCCGAAATTCGCTGGGACATTTGCTGCATCGCTTTGGCTGCCTCTTCCTGAGATTGAAGCGCTTGCAGCTTCTGCTGCTGTCGAAGTTGTCCGGAGCTTTGCTGCGTCGATTGTTCCATCGTACTATCGTGCGCCGCCTCCTCGACTTTTTCCAGCGCTTTCATCGGCATCTCCGCGGGGAATTCTTCCATCTTTTTCCTCAATTCCTCGAGCTGCTGCTGAATCTCCGCCAATTGCTTATTAATGTCCTCCTGTTTTTTTGCGAGCTCTTCCGCTTTTTGCTTATCGGATAACGACGATTCGGCAGTTTCCTTCTGCAGATCCTCCTGTTGTTTCTGAAGTTCGTTCGCGCGTTTCACCATTTCGTCCATTTTTTGTTCGACCTGGATCCTCTTAAGAAGCTCCATCGTCCTTTCGATAGCCTGGCGAAACGCTTCTTCTGAAAATTGCACCTGTTGCATTGCCTGGCGCAGTTGGTCGGGTGAGACGTTCTTCATCGCTTCCTGCATTCGCTTCATCGCTTGCTGAAATTCAGGGGAATTGATTTGCTGGAGCAGCTGTTGAAGTTCCGTATACTTTTGAAGCGTTTCATTCGAGAGGATATTGTTCTTTTGCATCGCTTGAGTCATCGTATCGAGCGATTTGCTCACCTCATCGATATTTTTTGTCAGTTCCTGGTACCGTTTGAGCGTCTCTTCGGCTTTTTTTTGTTTCTGCCAATCGAGGGGTTGGTTTTTCTTCATTTCCTGCGAAATCTCGTTGAGGTCTTTCTTCAAATCTTTTTCTTCGTCAAGCGATTTATCCAGTTTTTCGATTGCATCATTTTGACCCTTGTCGGCATCGGCGAACACCTCGTCGAGCGAGGGAAGTCTGAGCAGATACGTCTCGCTGATCCCTTTCTTGGGTCCGGAAACATTATCGTTGTCGAATACCTCGGCGTGGTATTCGACGACGTCCTCGGGAACCAATCCCATCGGCGAGATATCCCACTGGAAATCTACGTCAGTATCGGTGGAATTCTTGACGTCAGCTGAAATCGGTATGGAGATCGATGAAAAGCTGCTGTCCGCCTGTTCATACCGTGAATGCACCAGCCGGTACGCAAGGTTCAACGACGTGAATCCAAAATCGTCGTGGATTTTCAGCAGCAGCGGCAGTTCCACCTTATCGACGATATCGATATTCTTTCCGGGATACGTAATGGCCACCGTGGGCGGTTCGTCGAGTGCGGCGTCGAGCTTGTATTCGATCGGGTCCACATTTGTGAAACCTTCATTATCTTCCAGCCTGACGTGATAGCTCGCTCGCTGATGAAGAATCAACCGTCCGACATAGGCTCCGTCGCGCGATTGCAGTTCCAATTCTTCTCCGTCTTTGAAAACAAGCGATGCATGCCGCAGCACTTTGCTCGCGTTGATGCGCCATTGAATTGCGGTTCCCGGCAGCGCCAGTATGTCGCCGACATTCTCGTCGAGCGACTGCTCCGGAAGCCGGGAATATGAGGGGGGGATAAGATGCACCGTGAGCAACCGAACTATCGGCCTGTCGATCACGCTGATGGTGTACCGTGAACTTTGAATGCCTTCGGTTTCAGTAAAATATTCCTCGGATTGCCTGACGGAGGCAAGCGTATAATGAAATTGCCCCGATGAGTCGGCCTGAATTTCAACTTGATCTTCTGAAGTCATATCTGCCTGTCGAACCGAAAGCGTAATTCTTTTGGGAAGATAACGATGGAGAGGACTTGCTGTTTCTGCATTCTCGATAAGTGAAACCGAGACCGGCACCGACTCCCCCTTGACAACTTCGGCGTTGCCCGGCCGCACAAGAAATGCGAATGCCGGCGGCAGGCGAAATTCTGTACGGAAATGAACAAGCCGTTGCGCTGAGGGCAAAAGATCAATTTGCGGGACGGCAAATAGAAGAACAACTGAAGCGGCAGCAATTGCAAGATATTTTCCGGCCTTGTGAACTTCTCCGTACGACACAACATCCGTAAAATGCAGACGATCGGCAGCCTTCTGCAGGTCGGCAAACGATGCATCTATCAGTTCCGGCGAATAATCGGGACGAAAGCCGTGTGTTTCACTCTCCCGTCTGTTGTGCTCTTCAAAAATATCCAGGATGTTCCATAGACGGTCTTTCACCTCGGGAAACTTCCCGCCAACTCGGGCTGCAATTTCTTTTTCCGAAATGCCCGGCAGTATTTTTTTCCAGCGCAAGACCGGCACGGCAACGAACCACACGGCCGCAGCAAAAATAACCGCAAAGCCTGCAAGAAAAATGGCTGTCCTGAAAAAAATACTCCCATTGAACAGAGCTTCAATTGCGGACAAAGAGGCTAATAGACCGACCGCAATACCCGCAGTGAGAATAGACCCGTACACCGTTCGCTCTCTATAATAACGTGAACGAACATCGGCAAGCCGCCGCCGCATTTCTGCATAGATAGGTGTGCTGTTATGTATATTGTTAATCATTTTTTGCAGCTGATATAAACCAATAGCTAAAGGCTTTTTCTCTTATCACTTTTCACTTTTAACTTTTCACTCCTCATTCTTTACTGTGTCAGCACCCAAAAAAGTAAATTGGTACCAAACCGGAGCGCTTCCTGCCTCTTCTCCTCAGGATCGCCGTGCACATCCGGGTCGTCCCAGCCGTCGCTTGGATTGGATTCGTACGTATAGTACACAACAAGCCGGCCTTTATAGAAAATCCCGAACCCCTGGGGCGGTTTACCGTTATGCTCGTGAGTTTTCGGGACGCCGTTTGGGAAATCGAAAACACAATGGTACAGGCCGTATGAAAAGGGGAGTTCGACAAGCTGTTCTTCGGGAAAGACTTTTTTGATCTCACGGCGGAATGCCTTATCCATGCCGTAGTCATCGTCGGCATAAAGAAAGCCGCCATGTTCAAGATATGTCCGCAGCCGGTTCACCTCGTAATCGGAAAAAACGATGCCGCCGTGACCTGTCATGAATACAAACGGATATGAAAAAAATTTATCATCCGAAATTTCGGTGAATTCGTACGTGGGGTAGGCGTCAATGCCTGCATGTTGCTTGGCAAATGCGAGGAGATTCACTTCTTCCGAAGGGCCGTTGTACCAATCTCCCCCGCCCGAATATTTAAGACGAGCGATGCGAAACTGGGATTCGATACGTTTCGGCTGCGCCTCAACGGCTTTAAAAACCGCCAAAACACAGAGGGCGCCAAGAATAATGTTTCTCATAAAGAAAATTTAGAGAATCGGGAAGGGAGAAGCAAGGAAGAAAGCGATTCAGGATAGAAACCTTCCGAAGGCTCTTCTATTTAATTTTTGGGGTGCTGTAATGAAAACCTTCGGAAGGTTACTCAAGGTGTTCAACATCTACCAACGGTCATAAACATCAACGTCCCGTCCAACCGAAAAGGCTGAACGGGACGCCGCATCACATCACTCACAAAAACATCAATCCATGATTTTCCGCAAAAATGCGGGCTTGTCGGTATCACCGCGGTCGGGCATCTGCTGCGAAAATCGGGATTCGTTCGCCTGCATCGTCGGCGACGGAATTTGGAATCCCTTACGGATGTACGCCGGTTCATCCATTTTTTTCAAGTCCTGGACCCCGGTCGGAATATGATCGAGCACACGGACATTCTTTGACGGACGCGCCGTTGCGGACGCCTTCCTGTTGAAGCCGGTCGCGATAACTGTGACCATCAATTCTTCCGTCATCGACTCGTCGATTACTGCGCCAAGAATAACATTAGCGTCATCGCCGGCAGCTTCATGAATGATGCTCGTCGCTTCATCAACCTCGACCAGCGATAAATTTTTTCCGCCGGTAATGTTGACGAGAACGCCCTGCGCTCCGGCGATCGAAACGCCTTCGAGCAAGGGGCTTGAGATCGCTGCATTGGCGGCTTCGACAGCTCTGTTCTCTCCGGTTGCAACGCCCGACCCCATCAACGCATCTCCCATCTCGCGCATGATTGTACGGACATCGGCAAAATCGAGGTTGATCAGACCGGGAACGGTGATCAATTCAGAAATACCGCGGGTTGCGTTGTGAAGAACACGGTTGCAGATTTCAAATGCTTCTTCGAGCGGCGTAGTTTTTTCGACAATCGAAAGAAGTTTTTGATTCGGAATAACGATCAGCGTGTCAACTTGTTTTTTCAACTCTTCGAGACCGTATTCCGCCTGCGTTAATCGTTTCTTTCCCTCGCAGTTGAATGGTTTCGTTACGATGCCGACGACAAGCGCACCGAGGCTTTTTGCAATGTTTGCGACGACCGGGCCGCCGCCGGTGCCCGTGCCGCCACCCATACCGGCGGTAATGAACACCATATCGCTCCCCGCAAGAGCACGTGCAATTTCTTCGCGGTCTTCCTCAGCCGCGCGATGACCGATGCTCGGGTCTGCGCCGGCTCCTAGTCCCCGGGTAAGATTTTTTCCAATCTGAATCTTGTTCGGAGCGTTCGTTCGCTCAAGGGCTTGCGTATCGGTGTTGATGCAAATAAAGTCAACGCCGCTGAGCCCTTTGTCAATCATGCTGACAATCGCGTTGCTCCCGCCGCCGCCAACTCCCACTACACGGATCTTCGCGCCGCCGTCTTTGGGGTTGTCAAGTTCTATCATGGTACTCCTTTGTGTTTAGTGAGTGATGTGTGTGATGTTAATAATTTCGGACTTTTTCTCTATTGATATTCAGTGTTCGATAGCTTTCTGTTGATGTTTAACTGCAGGAATACAGAATTCAGGAGACAGAATACCGGGAAAAGCAAATTTTTCCAAGATGAAGCCAAAGTCCTGGTCTCCTGTATTCTGAATTCTGAATTCTGTATTCTAACTTCTGCATTCTCGCTCCTCATCACAACTCGTCAAACCATCCCTTCATCCTTTTCAAAATCGTCGGGAACTTTCCATCCATTTTTGTCCCTCTGATATTTTCAATATTGGGGCGCTGGCGATGCTTGATGGCATGGTGGACGAGCCCGACGCCGGTCGCGTACATCGGGTTTTCTATTTCGCGGACAAGTCCGCCTCGAAATCCCTGCGGAATTCCGATTTTCACCGGCATCCCGAGAACCTCGCGGGCAAGGTCAGCCGTTCCTTTAATGAGCGAGCCGCCGCCCGTCAACACAACTCCTGCCGACAGATGTTTCTGGTATCCAGAGCGCTTAATTTCCATAGCCGCGATCTCCAAAATTTCTTCCATGCGCGGTTGAATAATCTGGCACAATAAACGCTGGTCGATATCCAACGGCGGCCGTCCGCCGATGCCGGGAACCGTAATCGGTTCATTTTCCATAATGGAGGGCAGGTGTGCATGCCCGTGAGTGATCTTCAGCTGCTCCGCCTGGTCGGAAAGGATTCCCAGTCCGCGGCGAATATCGTCGGTGACTTTTTTCCCGGCAATACCGATGACCGCCGTGTGCCGGATCGTGCGGTCTTCAAAAACCGCAAGGTCGGTCGTGCCGCCGCCGATGTCCACGAGAGCAACGCCGACTTCTTTTTCTTCTTTGTCGAGAACGGCGTCGCTCGACGCAATCGGTTCGAGCACGATATCACTCACCGAAACGCCTGCGCGCTGGACGCATTTCAAAATATTTTGCGCTGCAGAAACCAGCCCCGTGATAATGTGAACGTTTGCTTCCATGCGAACGCCGGACATCCCGACGGGGTCGTAGACACCGTCCTGTCCGTCCACAATGAATTCCTGCGGGATGACGTGAATAATTTTTCTGTCGGACGGAAGTGCGACTTTCTTCGTATCCTCAATAAGGCGGTCCACGTCGGCCTGGGTGATTTCCTGATCCGGCCCGCTGATCGCGATAACGCCGCGACTCTGAAAACTCTGGACATGGTCCCCCGCGATCCCTGCGACAACGGTGTGAATCTTCGCACCCGACTGGAGTTCCGCTTCACGGACCGCTGCCTGAATGGAAGCAATTGTTTTTTCAATATGCGTGATAACGCCCCGGGTCAATCCTTCGGATTTACTTTTTCCGATGCCAAGAATGTTAACTTCGCCGTTCTCGCTCAACGACGCAACGATCGCACAAACTTTTGTCGTACCGATATCCAATCCAACGTAAATATTTTCCATGCTGCTTCCTTTTTTTCTCGAATGAGTTTTTCGGACTATGACGACTTCTTGATAGTGTGCGAATCTGCCGGTTTGATCGATGAAACGACCACCTGATCATCGAAGCGGATGTCGATGTAACGAATATCCTGAGAGCCTTGCTCAGCGATAAATTTTTTCCAGAAGGCGTCGAGTTTCACCATTTTCTTTGCCGCATCGCCTCTTCCGAATAGGATCGGAACACCGGTATCCGCGGAATAGAGCACCATATCATGGCCGCTGTGAATTCTTACTTCTGAAACGAGGTGGAAGAGTTCACTGCTGACACGCCGGGCGGTTTCCAACGCTTCCAGCGCAGCGAGCACGTCGGCATGCGTTGTGCGCTGTCCAACCGCCACATCCGCAAGCGAATCGATTCCACTGATAACGGGAAGATCAAATATTGCCTGCGATGAAACATGCGGAAGGACATACCCTTCGTCATCGATATACAGCATATCGGACCTTCCCGGAATGGAAAGAAGAGCGATCGGAGTCCGTTCTTCTACCGAAATTCTGAGCGTTGCCGGTGCATCCCGTGTTACAACTGCATTTTTTACAAAGTGATTCTGCTGAATATTTTTCTTTACAGACAATAAATCGATGTCGTACATTTTTGTCTTCAATGAAACATGTGCGAGTGCAACTACTTCTTCTTTCGTTACGATGTGTTCGCCTTCAACAATAATGCCGCTGATAGTGAGATGCTCTTTCCATTGCATCGTTCCAAGCCACGCTGCAAGCACGAAGATGAACAGCAGGGCGAATATTCCGTACACTTTCTTTCCGTGAGGCGGCTCCACCGGCTGCATGTCGTAGCCCGTATCCGTCATTTCACCGCCTCGGCTATTTCTTCTTCCTTAAATCCTACCAATTTGACCTCGAGTTCAAGCTTTATACCGCTCCGTTCGAATACCTTTTTCCGCGCTAAGCGTACCAAATCGAAAACATTGCTCGCCGTTGCGTCACCATGGTTCACAATAAAATTACCATGCCTTTCGGAAATCTGGGCCTCGCCGATTTGTTTGCCTTTCAACCCTGCTTCTTCCACAAGTTTCGCTGCGAATGTTCCTTCCGGATTCTTGAACATGCTCCCCGAATTTGGCAAATTCAGCGGCTGCGATTGATTCCGCTTCAACAACAATTCTCGCCGGCGCTTTAAGAGTTCCGATAAACTGCCTTGCGGCAGCGCGAACGATGCATTCAATATCACATCGCGGGCGAACCCCGATCGCCGGTATGAAAACCCGGCCTCCGCTTTTTTTATTTTCTGGATCGCATCGTCCCGGTAGATTTCCACTTCAATGAGATGGTCGGAAATTTCTCCTCCGTACGCTCCCGCATTCATGATCACCGCGCCGCCGATTGTTCCGGGAATCCCGGCCAGCATTTCGACGCCCGCTTTCTCGTGCTGAATACAGAAATCGACAAACTTGCTCAGGCGGACGCCTGCATCGGCGACGATCACATTGCGTTCTATACTGACGGTTCCCAATCCTTCCTCAAGATTGATCGCGGCCCCCCGAAATCCCTTATCGCTGATGAGAAGGTTCGAACCCTTTCCGATAATCATAAACCGGTAATCGAATTTTTTGAAAAAGCGGACAACCTCGATCAAATCAAATTTGTCCACGGGTTCCAAATAGAAATCTGCCGGACCGCCGATCCGAAACGACGTATATTTTGCAAGCGGCTCGGCAACTGCAACATGTCCGCGAAAAACTTTCCGTATGTCTTCGACAGAAACCATTATTTAATAAAGAATTAATAATTAAAAATTAAGAATGGTTTTGCTGCATGGAGGTGTGAATGTTGTGTTTTGCAAATTCATAATTATTAATTCTTAATTTTTAATTGCTTCAAAAATTCTTCTCCGAACTTCCATATATCCCCCGCACCCATGGTAATGACAATGTCTCCCGTACGGGTGTTCTTCTTCAAATATTCCGGAAGCTGCTTTTTGTCCTGGACATAATGCACATCTTTGTGCCCGAACTGTTTCGCGGCATTCGCGATCAACTCACCCGTAACGCCTTGAATCGGTTCTTCGCGTGCCGGGTAGACATCGGTCAGCACGAGCACGTCCGCAAGAAGAAACGCTTTGCCAAATTCCTCGTAAAAATCCCGCGTTCGCGAATACAGGTGCGGCTGAAACACGCACACGACTCTTCTCCGCCATCCGGATTTTACTCCTGAGAGCGTTGCCCTGCATTCAGTCGGGTGATGAGCATAATCATCGTACACCGTAATCCCATTCGCTTCCCCCTTTTTCTCCCAGCGGCGGTATACGCCCGTGAACTTCTCGATGCCTGCTTTGACCTTTGAAAAAGGAACTCCGAGCTGCAAGCCGACAGCAATTGCCGCAAGTGCATTTTGAATGTTGTGCTTTCCCGGAATCTGCAGCGTTACCTGTCCAAGCTCGTCGAAGCCGCGAGCCACAGTAAACGTGCTCGTATTTTCTTTATGGTGAATATCAATCGCTTGAATATCCGCCTGGGGCGTCAGGCCGTATGTGAAAAGCTTTTTCCTGCTGATCTGCGTCATGATATCCTGAAGCGCTGGCTCGTCCAGGCAGAGAACGATAAATCCATAGAACGGAACTTTGTTCGCAAATTGAATGAACGCTCCCTTGATGTCTTCAAGGTCCCTGTAGCAATCAAGATGATCCGTCTCAAGGGTCGTCAAAACAGCAATCGTCGGGGTGATGGATAAAAACGAACGGTCGAATTCGTCCGCTTCGACGACAATGAAATCTCCCTTGCCGAGGCGTGCGTTTGTACCGCCGAGTCCGCTCAGTTTTCCGCCGACGATGACCGTCGGATCAAAACCGCCTTCGAGCAGCACCAGGCTTACCATCGACGTTGTTGTCGTTTTTCCATGGGTGCCGGCGATGCCGATGCCGTATTTCAGCCGCATCACTTCCGCCAGCATTTCAGCGCGGCGGACGATCGGAATTTTCCGCCGCACGGCTTCGGCGAGTTCGGGATTCTCCGAGGCAACGGCCGATGAATAGACGAGTGTGTCGACATCGGCGGCAAGATTTTCCGCTTTGTGTCCTTCATAGATTGTTGCGCCGAGCGACTGGAGGTGCTCCGTCACTTCGCTCAACGCTCTATCCGACCCGCTCACTCGGAAGCCCTGGTCGATCAGTATTTCCGCAATACCGCTCATGCCGATGCCGCCAATGCCGACAAAATGAATTTTCTTAATTGAACTGAACATTTTCGCAAAATAGATTTTTTATGAACAGCAGCATGTTTTCTCTGCATACTGTTTACTGTTCACTGTTTACTGTTTAGGCCTTTACTCCTCGCCCTGAACCTCTGTCGTTCCCCCCTTGGAACCCTGGCACCAACACGCTCCATCTCCGCGATCAATTCTTTTTCCCGTTCGTACCTTCCTACGCGAATTCTGTACAACCGCCTGCGTCCCTGTACTTTGAACACTATCACCTGAAATCTCCCCGCTGTCTGGACAGATCGTTCTCGCCCGATATGAAACCATTCGATCTCCGAAAATGGAATTTCCCTTCTCGTAAACTTATGCTGAAATATGATTGCCCCTTGCTCCACAATAAGCTTCCTGTCTCGAATTTTGTTAAGCGCCAGCGTAACGAACGCCACTGCAACAAAAAAGCCTATGATATACAGGATCGGGTCTCTGAACACCAGCGTGAACTCATTCTCGATGAAACTTCCCTTCACTCCTGCATACAAAATGAGCGTGACCAGATAGATCAACGCTTGCTGGTAGTAAAAATCGAGCTTGTATTTGAATTCTTTCGGCGGCATTTCTGTATTTTCGATTTACGATTTTAGAGAGCTTAACGCCAAGATTTTTTGCGCGATTTCTTTACCCGCATTAGGTTTCCCAAGTTTTAGGCTCTTTTCGCCCATTGACTGTCGGGCCGCATCATCGAAAAGAATCTCTTTTATTGCGGATGCTGCTTTTGAATCCAACTCGGCATCTCTGAGCATCATTGCTGCGCCTGCGTGAACCAGCGTTTGTGCGTTGAGTTCTTGATGATTCGCCGCAGCGTGCGGATAGGGCACCAGGATCGCCGGCTTTCCAAGATGCATCAGTTCCGCAAGCGTTGTCGCACCGGACCGGCAGAGCACAACATCCGTCGCAGCGTACGCGTATTCCATTTTGTCAATAAACTTTCCAACCCAAACATTTGGAGATCTGCTTAATTCATACCGTTCAAAATCTTTTTCACCGGTTTGCCAAATTAATTGAATTCCGGACTTTACAAGTTCACCGACAATTTTTTCCATCGTTGAATTGATCGATGCGGCGCCAAGGCTCCCGCCGAAGACAAGGAGCGTTTTCCTGTCAGGGTTTAGGCCGAAATACTCCGCCCCGTTGACGCGCGAAACTTTCCCGAGCGATTCCCGGGTCGGGGTGCCGACCAGCTCAATCCTGCTTGAATCAAGTTTCGGCAGCCATGTCCTCGTTACATCAAACGTGATAAACACTTTCGAAACTTTCGACGCCACCATTCTTGTCGTCGCGCCTGGATAGCTGTTGCTTTCATGAACAACTGTGGGGATCCTCATCAATGATGCAATATAAAGAATCGGCCCACAAACATATCCTCCCGTCCCGACAACAACGTTTGGTCCAAATTTTCGGATGAGAAAGAACGACTGCGCCAATGATACGACGATCTTCACAGGGAAGAGCAGATTGTCGACGGTTAACCGGCGATGAAACCCGCTGATCCAAATTTTGTAAAACTCAAACCCTCTTTCAGGAACAACGCGCGCCTCGATCTTATTTTTTGTACCGACAAACGCGATACGGGCATCGGGACGAGTTTTCTTTATTTCTTCTGCAATCGCGATTGCAGGAAAAAGGTGTCCGCCGGTTCCGCCGGCAGCAAAAAGAATTGAAAGCGTTCGCGAATCAATTGACATATCCTTTTTTCCATTTCATCGCTCGCACCGCATTCCTTCGATTTAATACACTTTTCCGACCGCGGGTTCACTGACTTCAACCGGCAGCGATCCCGCCGCTTCTTTCGCCTGCCGCGGATGCAAATCCGTATGGGCGGAAATATTCAGCAGCACGCCTATCGCAAACGATGAGAAAACGATCGCCGAACCGCCGTAACTGATGAACGGCATAGGCAATCCGGTCGTCGGAAATACCCCGAGCGTCACGAGTGCGTTGCCGAGCGCGTAAATGACAATGGTCGACGTAATGCCGATCGCCAGAAATTTTCCGAAATCATCGGGAGCATTCTTCGCTATTTTAAAGCCGCGCAAAAGAATTGTGAGGAACAGCGCCATAAAAATTATCGTGCCGATAAGCCCGTACTCTTCGCCGACAATCGAGAAAACAAAATCGCCGTACGATTCCGGCAGAAAAAGATCTCGCTGTTTACTCGCACCCATGCCGACGCCGAACAATCCGCCGTTGCCAAAGCCGATGATGCCCTGCCAGAGCTGGTAATTCGCCTTATTCGGCGCTGCCGAAGAGCCGTCGTGCCCGATGAATGACAGGATGCGTTTCATCCGGTATTCTGCGCTGACCATGTACACAAGGACTGCCGGAATAAGCGCTGACATCGACAAAAAAATATGCTTAAGCCGGGCGCCCCCCGTAAACACCATCATCATCCCGATAATAAAAATCATCGCACCGGTGCTGAAGTTCGGTTGAAGCATGACGAGCACAACAACGCCACCTACCCACAGCATCAACGGCAAAAATCCTGTTTTGAAATCATACAGTTTCGTCCCTTTCACGGCAAGCAGTGCACTGAGATGAAACACAAGTGCAAACTTTGCCGCTTCGGAGGGCTGCAGATTGAAACCGCCGAAACTAAGCCATCGCGCCGCTCCTTTTATTTCGCCGCCGACAGCCAGCGTAAAAAACAAAAGCACAAGACATGCGATGAGCGCAAATTTTGTCAGCTTCTTGTAATACTTGTAATCGATGCTCATTGCAATGAACATCGTTGCAAGACCGACCAGTACTTTTATGATATGCTTGTTCACCAACCCGCTTGTCGCTCCGTATTTTTGAAGCGCCCATGTTGATGAAGCGCTGTAAACCACCACCGTGCTCGCTACCATCAAGAAGAGCACAACGATAAGAATGACTCTGTCAATATGATTTCGCTGCGACTGCATTTAGTTCAGTCCGAGTGAATGTACCGTCGACTTAAAGACCCGTCCACGTTCTTCAAAATCTGTAAACCAATCGAATGACGTGCATGCCGGCGAGAGCAAGACGACGTCCCCGCGTTGTGCAAGTGCTGTTGCGACGGCAACCGTTTTCCGCATCGAGGCGATGTTCGGAATATCTGTCCCGATGGTATCGACGCGTTCTACGGGAACTGTTCCCGTAAAATTATGCACAATTTTTTCGGCCGAATGCCCGACCGCTACGATAGCCCGGACATTTTTCTTTACGGCATCGCGCATCCGCGAGTAATCGTTCCCTTTGTCTTTTCCGCCAAGAATCAAAACAATCGGCTCTGAAAAAGCGCTGAGCGCCCGCAATACGGCCTCGACGGTCGTCGCTTTAGAATCGTTCACATACTTAATACCGTTCACTTCGCGCACGAACTCCTGCCGGTGTTCGACGCCTTTAAAGTTTTTCAGCGTGGAGCGAATGTACGCGGAACTCACTCCCATGACCTGCGCTGCAAGCGTTGCTGCCATTGCATTTTGCAAATTGTGTTCACCCCGAATGCTGATCTGCTTGATATCGATGATGTCTGACTGTTTTCCGTTTATTTGTGTTCTCATGATTCCGCGATCGACAAAAGCCCCATTTTCTATTCTTTTCATAGTACTAAACGCTAATACATTACACTTTGCACTTTTAACCTTTAACTGACTTAATTCGTCGTCCGCGTTATAGATGAGGACATCGTCCGCTGTTTGGTTCATGAATATCCGTGCCTTCGACTCCGCGTATTTTTCCATCGAGTTCTCGTACCGGTCCATATGATTCCGCGTAATGTTAAGAATGACCGACACCCTGGGGTGAAATGACTCGATACTATCGAGCTGAAAACTGCTCACCTCCAGAACAGCAACATCTGTCTCAGCCAAAGCCAAAACGGTATTTGAGAATGCCTCGCCAATGTTGCCCGCAACAGCATGTTTTTTCTTTGCATCGCTGAAGATCCTTCCCAGCAGTGTGGTTGTTGTTGTTTTGCCGTTGCTGCCGGTAATGGCAACAATCGGCGCTTTACAAAACCAGCTTGCAACTTCCAGCTCGCTGACAACGTCGATGCCGCGCTTTTTCGCTTCGAGGACAACGGGAGTATCGCTTGGCACTCCCGGACTAAGAACCATCAATGAACAATTAAAAACACGCTCGGTATGGTTACCGGCTTCGTACGGAATATTTTCCTTCTGCAACTCAGCAATGCTTTTGCTCAGTTTCGATGCATCTCCCTGATCGCTGACAAACACCCGCGCGCCGTTCTGTTTGAGCAATCGCGACACCCCGATACCGCTGCGGGCAGCTCCGATGACAGAAATCTTTTTGGTGCGCAGCAGTGATAATTCCATTGCGATTACTCTGATTTCACTGATTTATCTCAGATGGCAGATTTCTCAGATGTTTCACCAACGATCTATCGATTATTAATCTGCACCATCGGCGAAATCATTACCGAACCTTAAACGTCGCCAGGCTGACAATCATCAGCATAATAGCGATGATGTAAAAGCGCGTAACGATTTTTGGTTCCGGTATTCCCATCATTTCAAAGTGATGGTGAATAGGTGCCATGCGGAATACACGGCGGCCCTCGCCGTACTTTTTCTTGGTGTATTTGAAATACAACCGTTGAACGATCACCGATACTGTTTCAATAAAAAAGATGCCCCCGAGAATCGGGAGAATGAGTTCTTTCTTGATCATAACCGTGATTGCCCCGATAGCTCCGCCGAGCGCGAGCGAACCGGTGTCGCCCATAAACACTTGCGCCGGGTACGAGTTGAACCAGAGAAAACCGAGAGCGGCTCCGACTAACGCCGCACAATAGATGACAAGCTCGCCGTTTCCACGAATGTAGATAATGTTGAGATAATGGCTGAATTCAATGTTTCCCGAAATGTAGCTGATCACGGCAAGCGTCAACGCAACAATGCCCACGGTGCCGATCGCGAGACCGTCAAGGCCGTCTGTAAGGTTCACCGCGTTCGACGTCGCGACAATTATAAAGATCACGACCGGGATGTACATGAAGAAGAAATCGAAATTAAGATTCTTAAAGAACGGAACGGTCGTTATAGTATTTGCATTCTCCACTTTGAGCTCGGGAGAAAAATACATAGCGGCTCCCAATACAAGGCCGACCGTCACTTGCCCGACAATTTTATACCAGCCGATGAGACCTTTTCGTTTCTTCTTCACGACTTTCAGGTAATCATCAAAAAAGCCGACAAGACCCAGCCCCATCGTGACAAAAATGATGAGCAGCACGTACATATTCTTCAGGTCCCCCCACAACAGCGTCGGGATCAGCACCGAGCCGAGCACGATAAGCCCTCCCATCGTCGGAGTGCCGGCTTTACTGAGATGAGTTTTCGGGGCTTCAAGTTTTGCCGCCTCGCCGATCTGGTGTTTCTTCAGCGCCGCGATGATTTTCGGCCCGGTCCAAAAACTAATAATGAGCGCTGTAACGGCAGCCGCCGCTGAACGAAATGTCAAATACCGGACGATGCCAAAGCCGGGCGGATGGTAAAGCTTTTCAATAAGATTCAAAAAATAATAGAGCATACGTTTTTCATTTTGCCGGGAACGCGTATCGGCGATCCCAGCTTTTTAAATTTGTGCCGTTACTTCTTCCATTTTCATTCCGCGCGAGCCTTTAACGAGAACGACATCTCCCGGCGCGATTTGGCTCTTCAGTGAAGCGATCAGCGCTTCCTTTGTTTCAAAATGTTCCGCGAAGGCCAGCTTCGATGCTTCGTGCGTGAACCGCGAAAGCGCCCCGAACGTCAACAGATACTCAAGCTCTAAATCACTCACCGCAAGGCCAATTTTCGCATGCTCATGTTCCGCTTTTCCGCCAAGCTCGAGCATGTCGGCAAGAACGACAATTTTTTTCCCTGCGGTCTTCATTGACTGAAGCGTTTTTAGTGCTGCAAGAACTGAATCAGGATTAGCGTTATATGTGTCGTTGAGGATCGTGATATTATTCCGTTTGATGACTTCCATCCGTTTGTTCGCTCCAGCGTGCTGTTCTAGCGCCGAAATAATTTCTTTCATCGGCACTTTGAATTTTACCCCGACTGCCGCGGCGGCCAGAGCATTTGAAACATTATGCATCCCCGCAGTGGAGAGGCAAACTTCGCTTATTTTCTTTTTCACGACAAGTTCAAACACAGGCCGACCCTCTTCATCTGTATGGACATGCCGCCCCTGAACGTCGACCTTTCGGGCCACCCCGTACTTCAGCGCACGGCGAACTCTTTTTCCCTCTTTCACAAGATAGTTGTCATCCGCGTTGACGAACGCAAATCCTTTCGACGCTACCGCGTTGAACAATTCCGTTTCTTCTTTCGCCACTCCCTGTTCGTCGCCGAAAAACTCCAGATGTTCTCTGCCGATATTCGTAATAAGCGCATGAGTCGGCTCAACGATACCGCACAAATATTTCATCTCGCCAAAATGATTTGTGCCGAGTTCAACAACGGCGATATCATGTTTCGGTGTCAAACGGAAGAGCATGTGCGGCACGCCGATATGGTTGTTGAGATTTCCCTCGGTGCTTAAAACCGAATATGTCGTCCGCAGCACTGCGCCGATCATTTCCTTTGTTGTCGTCTTTCCATTGCTTCCCCCCACGGCAATAACAGGAATAGAAAATTTTTTCCGGTAAATATTTGCCAAATCTCCGAGAGCTTTTGTGGTATCAGAAACTATCACCAGGACGCTCTGCAATCGCTTCGATAATTCAATGTTCTCTTTTTTCCACGTTTCATCGACAATGACTGCGGCGGCGTTTCGTGTAACGGCATCTTCAACAAATTCATGTCCGTTAAATTTTTCGCCTCGCAGCGCTATAAAAATGTTTCCCGGCTGAATCGTCCGGGAATCGGTTGACACCCCGGTTACTTTCTTATTCTTCAGCAATACTTTATTGACAACTTCGACCGGCCGGAGCTTTTCCAGGTCTTTTAATGACAACTTCATGAGAGACGCGATGCAATAAATTCTTGAACAATTTCTCTGTCGCTGAAATGATGTTTTGTTGTTCCGATGATCTGATAGTCTTCATGGCCTTTGCCGGCAATAAGGACGATATCTCCCGCCCGCGCCATGGAGAGAGCACTGGTAATTGCGAGGCGCCGGTCCGGTTCGATAAACAGATCATTTTTTCGATGAACGCCGTTTAGAATGTCGCCGATGATTGCGGCCGGATTTTCCGTGCGCGGATTATCGGACGTGACAACCGCAACATCGCTCATCGTATCTACAATTTTCCCCATAAGAGGACGTTTTGTTTTATCCCTGTCTCCCCCAGCGCCAAAAACGGTGATGATTTTATTTGAACCCTGTTCCGGCAAAACATCTCGAATCGTATTCAGGCATTTCTCCAGCGCGTCCGGCGTGTGTGCGTAATCGATAATAGCCGACCATCCGCCGGGCGAGAGAATTCGCTCGAAACGCCCCGGCACCGAAGAAAAAGATGCAACGCCGGTGTGGATGGATTGTGCCGGAACTCCAAGAGCGATGCCGGCAGAACAGGCAGCAAGAATGTTGTAGACGTTGAAACGGCCGACAAGATGAGAGTGCAGCTCAATTTTTTCGGCGCGATGGTGAAGAACAAACGACGTCCCGCTCATCGAAAGCGAGACGCTCTTTGCGCTGATGTCGGACGTTCCGTTAACGCTGTAGGTCAGCACAGACGCCTTTGTCCCCTGCGCAATTTTTGACCCGTAGGCATCATCGCTGTTTGTGATGGCCCAGCTTGATGACGGCAGACTGTCAAAAAGGATTTTCTTGGCCTGAAAATAGTTTTCCATCGTGCCGTGATAATCGAGATGGTCCTGCGTCAAATTTGTGAAAACCGCTGCTTCGAACTCAAGGCCGTACACGCGGTCTTGATGGAGCGAATGTGATGAGACTTCCATAACAACATGGGTGCAGCCTCTCTGGAGCATTGTTGCGAAGAGCTTGTGCAGTTCGAGAGATTCCGGCGTTGTATGGGTTGCAGGGTATTTCTCTTGGCCCACCATATATTCTATCGTCCCGATCAAACCGACTTTGCCCAGCATTGACGGGGTGCTTAATTCCAGTAATTGTTTGATAAGGTACGTCGTTGTCGTCTTTCCGTTTGTTCCCGTCACACCGATCAATCGGAGCTGTTTCGCGGGGTGTCCGAAATAATTTGCCGACATCACCGCAAGTGTCCTCCGCGTGCTGCGGACCACGATCTTTACGACTCCCGCGTGCATGAAGAACGAGTCGGGGAGGAGTGCATCGTTCTCCATGACCACGGCTTTAGCGCCATTCGCCACGGCAGTGCCGATATGATTGTGTCCGTCTGCCAGCGCGCCTTTGATCGCGATAAACATATCGCCTTCCCGGACTTTCCGCGAATCGTATTGGAGTCCGTTGATCTCAACATCGTGCGTCACAACCATTCCGCCATACGTTGTTTGGAACATCTTCGAAACTGCAACACCTTCCAGCAATGATGATAATGTCATACTTCGATTCGCCGAATCAATAAAGCTGGGCCGACGCCAACGGTTTCGGCTCACAAATTAAAACTACTCTCTCTCCCTGTTTTGCGGGTGCGTTCGCTTCAGGGGATTGATGGACAACGACACCCGAGCCGACAACCGCAACGTCAAATTTCTCAGCCGTCAACCTGTTGATCGCACTCCGAAGACTCATGCCGTGCAGGTCGGGAACGACGGAACCTCCATTGAGCATCGTACCGCTCGACTGGCTGACAATCAGCTGCACCGTTTCCCCGCGGTCAATTTTCTTCCCGGCGTCAGGAACTTGCCGGACCACGATATCGCCGTCGCCTGCTGTATTAACGCGAAAGCCGTTGCTTTTGAGGATCTGTTCAGCCGCCTCGCGTTGAAGATGTGAAACGTCCGGCACCGGGACGAGCGGCTGCGATTCATCACTCCCTTTTTCCGCGAACGCAGCCTTTGAAAATAATCCGTTGTTGTTGATAATTTGCTGCGCGATCGCTTTGAAAATCGGAGCGCTCGCGAGAGCGCCGGTGTATCCTCCGGCGGTCGGATTTTCCATAATCACTAAACAGACAAGCTCCGGCTTCTCGGCTGGGAAAAATCCGACGAACGTTGCGTTGTAATTTCCCGACGCATATTTTCCGTCGACATAATTACGCGATGTACCCGTCTTTCCAGCGACTGTGATGCCGGGTATTTTTGCCGATTGCCCCGTTCCTCTCTCGACAACGCCCACAAAAAAATCTCTCATCGTCTTTGCTGTTTCTTCAGAAATGACCCGCCGAATTTTTTCAGGGTGCCCGGTATACACAAGTTCGCCGGCCTCGTCTGTTTCTTTGGCGATGATGTACGGTTTCATAAGTATGCCGCCGTTTGCAACCGCGCAGTATGCCGCAGCAATCTGAAGCGGCGTTACTGCGATTTCATACCCGTAGGCGATGGAGTTAAGCGTTACTCCGGACCATTCAACCGGTTTTTTCAATTCGCCGCTCGCTTCTCCGGGAAGCTCAATTCCGGTCGGCATGCCGAAACCGTAATCACGCGCCTGCGTGTAGAGCCGCTCAGCACCGATAATGTCGCTTGCTTTCGCCATCACAATATTGCTCGACAATTCCAATCCTTGCTGGAATGTGATCATGCCGCTTTCATGCGTGTCCGTGATGAGCCGAAACTTTCCCCCGTTGAGCGGCACTCTGTATTTTCCATGCTCGGCAAAAAACATTTGATCGGGCGCAATGATTTTATGCTCCAACGCCGCCGATACGGTAACGATTTTGAAAACAGAACCAGGTTCAAACATGTCGGAGACTGCCCGCGCTCTCAGCGTTTGCGCATCCGTATGAGCGACATCGTACGGGTTCACGCTCGGGATATGCGCCATCGCAAGCACTTCACCGGTATTCGGGTTGAGGATCATTGCAAGGCCGGCAGTAGCCTTCATCCGCTCCACGCCCTTCTTTAGCTCGTCCTCAACAATGGACTGATACCCGACGTCGATTGTCAGCCCGATCGAATGGCCGTGCATCGGTTCCTGGCGGGGATAATCCGCCGACGGGCGTTTCCGCCCCATTCCATCCCGCTGCATAACCACAAATCCATCGGCGCCGCGCAATGCTTTGTCGTACGAATACTCTATTCCGCTGATGCCGACATTGTCAATATTTGTGCATCCGATAACCTGTCCCCCGATGTTGTCATAATGATACAGGCGCTTCGGTTCGTTTAACTCGGCAACTCCTTCAAGCGCGTTCGCCTGAAGGCGCTTGGCAACCTCGGGGCTCACGTGGCGTTCAAGCCAGACGAAACGCTTCTCGTCCTGCATTTTTTCAAGATAGAATTCCTCCGGTTTCCCGAACACTCGCGAGAATTTTTTTGCAACAGCGGCGGCTCCGTCCCCGACAATTTTCGGGTCGGCGGCATAGGAGAAAAACATGGAATTGGAAACAAGGATATTCCCCTGCCGGTCATAAATATTTCCTCGGGTCGACGGCAGGACTATTTTTACTTCATACTGCTTCCGGGCGATCGCCTGGTATTTGCCCGAGTCTATTATTTGGATCTGCACCAGGCGTAATCCGGCAACGACAAATGCCATCAAGAGCACGATCTTCGTCGTCAGCAGCCGGGCAGAATGGTTGACGGAGTTAAGCGCCGGCGATGATGCCGTTCCCCCGGACCTTTCTTCTGTACCGAATCCTGACATAACTATCTCTTTGTCAACTCGTCAATCTTGTCCTGGTCCACTTCAAACCACACGGGGGGTTCCTTCGGATTTGTCAGGCCCACTTCTTCTTTCGCCATCAGGCTGATCCGGTCGAGGCTCGACTTTCGCGCGATCTCTGCCTTCAACACTTCGGTATTACTGACGATGGAATTGTACCGGTTGTTGAGGTCGTTCACTTCTTTCATCAACTGATTCACCGCAATGACATTTCCCGTATACAGCAAACTCAGCGCGGCAAGCAAAAACAGGCCGCTGACGATATTAAACGTCGAATGTTTCCGTTGAACTGCCTTTCTGTTCGACCGGGTTTCACGAATCGGGACCGACGCGGGTTGACCCGAAACGACATTCCCGTTGTAGATATACCGCCCGTCTGAGACCGTCGAGGCACTGGGTGAAGAAGTATGTTCATTGTAGACTCGTGCCATCAGATTCTTTCTGCGACTCTCATTTTAGCGCTCCGTGAACGCGGGTTTGACAATTGCTCTTCCCGGGATGGTACGACGGGTTTTCTCATGAGCACTCTGAGTGTTGGAGTTGCCGGCATATCCGGTACAAGCTTGTGCCCGGATGGAATAACTGTTGCGGATTGTTCCATGAAAAAGCTTTTCACAATTCTATCTTCGAGTGAGTGGTATGAAATCACCGCGATGCGGCCGCCGCTCGCAAGGAGGCCTACCGTATCGTTCAACGTACGCGAAAGGGAATCGAGCTCGTGGTTTACTTCAATCCTTAACGCCTGGAAAATACGAGCCAATGTTTTTGTCAGGAATTGCCCTGGAACCCTTCTTTCGACAACGTCTGCTAAATCCCCCGTTGTTTCTATCTTTTTCACCCCCCGCCGTTCAACAATCGCACGGGCGATTTTCCTTGAATTCTTTTCTTCGCCGTACTTCCAAAAAACATCGGCTAATTCTTCAGCCGAATACGTGTTAATCACCGTCGATGCATTAAAAGGCTGACGCCGATCCATCCTCATATCCAGCACATCGTTGCCGCGGAACGAAAAACCCTTGCTTCCCTCGTCCAACTGAAACGATGAGACGCCAAGGTCGAGCAGCATGCCTTGAATCGAGGGAATATCATGCGATTGAAGAATGGACCGGATGTTGGCATTATTATCGTGGACAAAAACAACCTTCGCAGAAAAACGTTGCAGCCGTTTTCCGGCTTCACCATGTGCATCGGCATCGGCATCAATGCCGATGAGCGTTCCGAGTGGATAAATCTTCTCTAAAATATTCTCGGCATGCCCTCCGCCGCCGAGCGTGCCGTCGACGTATACTCCATCGTGCTTGGTGATAAGGAACTTTACGACTTCATCCCGCAGCACCGGAAGATGATATGGACTGGTCACATGTTTTTGCGAAATTATTCCGGCGGCGGTTTAAAGATTGTCGCAGCAACACTTTCATAACTCTCATTCTGCGATTGCGTCGTCATATACTCATTGTAGACCTTCGGATCCCAAACCTCGATGCGTTCGAGCATTCCAAGGATCAGCACTTCATTCTCAATTTTCGCGAATTGCAGGAGCTCCTTCGGAATGATTATTCGGAACTGTCCGTCGAGCTGGCTCTCAGTGGCATATTGCAGGAGGGTACGGGTGACGAACCGATGGCGGGGGTCTGCCGGAGAAAGCTGACGCAACGATTGTTCGACCTTGATCCACTCATCGTTTGGATATAAAAAAAGGCATGATTCATACCCGCGCGTGATGATAAAAAGGTCGTTTGCTTCCGGGGATAGATTTTTCCGCATTTTCGCGGGAATATTAATCCTTCCTTTATTGTCAACGGAGTACGAATATGAACCTTTAAACGACGACATAAGAACCCACAGCTTTCAAGAAATCTTTAAATATGACGCGATTTGACAAGTCAAATTCCCCACTTTTACCCACTATGATGCACGAAATTTATGGAATTATGACTTAAAGTCAAGTGAAAACTAAAGAAATTTAGGGGTTTTGATGGGTGTGATGGTGGGAAAGTAATTGAGGATGCAAAGCTAAAGCGTAATTACAACATTTGGCGCAAACGTAGTTCTGCCTGAAGGCCGGAAGCATCCTTGAAAACAATCCCCTCCATTCCGCATTTCATTGCTGCAGCCACGTTTTCGGCAAGATCATCGATGAAAAGAAGGGAAGATGGTTCGGCCGATAAATCGCGAATAACATACTGATACGCCGCCGGGTTCGGCTTGGCAACTCCGATTTGAAAAGAGAGATATAATTTGGAAAATTTTTTGACGATTGCCGCAGTATCGCACGATTCCTGGAAATGGGTGGGATTCGTGTTGCTCAGAATTGCCGTTTGATACCGTGCCTGAATCGCATCGACGATCGGAATGATCCTGGAATTCTTCTCTACAACGATAGCGTTCCAGGCATTCTCAAGTTTCCCCCTGCTATACTTCCCTTTAAAAATCTCATCCATCATCCCAAAAAATTTTTCCGTGCCGATACGCCCTATTTCGTATTCTCCCGCTATTCGCTCGATCGCCTGCTTATCGACATGGCTAACCCGATCCCGTTCAATGCCGAGCAGCCGCGGAAACGCGTCATGGTCGATGTTGAGCAACACCCCGCCTATATCAAAAATAACGGTTTCAATTTTGTCCACGTGAAATCCTATCATTACAACTGTTCAATAAGTTTTTGAACTTCGACGAAACGTTCAGGGCCGGTCTCGTTGGTGAGAGTGCTTTGTACCAGCAATTGTTTTCCTTCCTGTTTCAACTGTACTTTGTGCGTGCGGATCTCTCCTGCCTTCGCCATAATGGATTGAAAGGCGCCGTTCTCATAAAACTCCTTTTCCGTGTCCGGAGGAAAATGGAGGCGCAGTGTACGTTTTTGCAGTTCGATTTTTCGAAAACCCGCTTTCGCCGCGAGCACACGGAGAGTCGAGAGCCTGAATAAATTCTCTACCTCCTCTACTGAAGAACCGAACCGGTCGACAAGTTCCAGACGGATATCATCTGCCGCTTTAATTGTTTCCGTTTTATACAGCCGCCGGTAAATATCCAACCGCTCCGTATCGTCTTCAACGTAAAATTCCGGGATGTATGCATCGACATCCGCATCGATGACGGTGTCCGTTCGCGAAACGGATATTTTCTTTTGCTCGGAGGAAAAGAGTTCTGAAAATTCCTGGTTCTTCAATTCACTGACCGCTTCTTCAAGCGTTTTCGTATACATCTCAAACCCCATTTCCATGATAAATCCGCTTTGTTCGCCCCCCAGCATATTCCCGGCTCCGCGGATTTCAAGGTCGCGCATCGCCAAATTGAAACCCGAGCCTAACTCTGTGAATTCCTCGATCGCCTGCAGCCGGCGGAGCGTTGCTTTCGGAAGAACAGAGACCGGCGGCACGAGCAAATACGAATACGCCTGGACGTTCGAACGTCCCACGCGTCCCCGCAATTGATACAGCTCCGCCAGCCCAAACCGGTCCGCCCGGTTGATAATAATCGTGTTCACGTTAGGAATGTCCAATCCGGATTCAATAATTTTTGTCGCGACAAGGACATCGCACTTCTTTTCAAGAAAATCGATCATCACCTTTTCGAGCTCGTGGCCTTTTAACTGGCCGTGCGCTATGCGGAACCGCGCCTCCGGGATATATTCCTGGAGCGTCGCCGCAAACGAATCGATATTCTCAACCCGGTCGTTGACGATGTAAACCTGTCCCCCCCGGTGTAATTCCTTCAACACTGCTTCACGCACAACTTTTTTGTCGAACTGGGAAATTTCCGTATAAATCGGAAGCCTGTTTCGCGGCGGCGTATTGATGATGGAGAGATCGCGGGCACCCATCAAAGAAAAATGAAGCGTTCGCGGAATCGGCGTCGCCGTAAGAGTAAGTGTATCGACATTTGCACGCAGCGCACGGAGCTTTTCTTTTGCCGCTACGCCGAACCGCTGCTCTTCATCCACGATGAGCAGCCCGAGATCTTTGAACCGTACATCCTTTGATAACAACCGGTGTGTACCGATGACAATGTCGACCGTACCGCTCTTGAGCCCTTCGACAATTGCTGCTTGCTCTTTCGCACTTTTGAAACGAGAAAGAGATGCGATACGCACCGGGTACCGGCTGAGCCTGTCTGAAAAAGTCGTGAAATGCTGATGCGCCAGGATCGTTGTCGGGACAAGAACGGCGACTTGCTTATTGTTTAGGACTGCCTTAAATGCAGCGCGGACGGCGATTTCCGTCTTGCCAAAGCCGACGTCGCCGCAAATCAATCGGTCCATCGGGCTGGCGCTTTCCATGTCTCTTTTCACATCGGCAGTCGCAGCAGCCTGGTCCGGCGTGTCTTCAAACATGAACGAAGCTTCCATTTCCTTCTGCCAGTGCATGTCGGGGGAAAATGAAACGCCTTCCTCGCTTTTTCGTTTTGCATAAAGAAGAATCAGGTCGCGTGCAATGTCTTTGATCTTCTTCTTCGCGCGGGCTTTCAGCTTTTCCCATTCACCGCCGCCGAGTTTGTTGAGCTTCGGTGTATGGCCTTCCGCTGAAGAATATTTTTGTATGCGGTTGATATAATTCAGGTTGACAAAAAGAATTCCCTTTTCATCGTATTCGAGCTTTGCTACTTCCTGTTCTGTCCCACGGATTGAGATTTTTTCGAGCCCCAGAAATTTTCCGATGCCGTGATCGACATGAACGACAAAATCCCCGCGGCGGAGCGAATGCAGCTCCTTTGGTGAAATCCCCTTGAAGCGGCGGCGTTTGGGGCTCCCCCGGCGTTTGATGCGCCCGAATATTTGGTGCTCCGTGAAAAGAGCAATATGCGAGGATGGATAGAGAAATCCGGAGTGTACTGTTTCAGGAATGTAATTGATCGGGGGCAAACCGGACGGAGAAGAATCTGATTCGATTTCAGGCTCATCACCATCACCCTTTGCCGGCGTTTCATCATGCACCTCGCCTGCTTCTTCAATCAACTCTTTAATGCGCTGGGATTCTTCTGCAGTATCGGAAGCGACATTAATCTCGAAATTCTTCTTCGCGAGTTTCCTGACTTGCTCAAGAAGAATTTTAACGCTTCCGTTGGTCGGAGGCTGCGGTGTCGCTTGAAAATCGATGGATGACCCCGTCAGAGATTTGCCGATTACGGAGTGAATGAACAGCGGGAGCTTCTGATACTTCTTGGCAATCTCTTCAAACGAAAACTGCAGCGCAACGCCTTCTGATTCCAGCTCTTGAATTTCTTTTTCAATAAGCGAAAGATCGTCGGTCAAAGCTATCGCCTGCGGAGTAAATAGGTCGATAAGAGAAACCTTTTCTCTGTTGGCAGATAGGTCTGTGCGGCTGCCCGAATCAGTCTTTCCGGAAGCCATTCCAGAAATATTCGGAACGATGCTGACATTTTGGAGTTCACGAATAGAGCGCTGCGACAGCACATCGAATTCACGGATCGACTCGATCGTATCCCCCCAGAATTCCAGCCGCACGGGATTATCGCCGATAAACGGAAAAACATCGACGATGCCGCCGCGAACGGCAACGTCCCCGTATGTTTCGACCAGCGGCTTCCGTTCAAAACCGCGCTCGGCAAGTTTCGTAAGCAGCGCTTCGAAACCTGTTTCCGTGTTGGCGGAAAGCTCAACGATCTCCCGCATGAATTTTTCCCGCGGTGGAACAGCAAAAGCCAGGGCGGCTGCATGCGTAATATAGATTCCGGGAAGCTGTGCGGACAACGCTTTCAGCGATTCAACCTGGCTGATCGTCGCGGTCATATCGAGCGGCTGCGCCGCATGAGTCGATTCCGCCGCATAGAGATGAACGTCTGCTTCCGAAACCAGCTGAGAACAATCGTCGCGCAGTTTTTCCGCCGAATCTTTTTCCGGTACAACAAGGAGTATCTGCCCCTGGAACTCTTCAAACAAGTGCGCTGCAATGAAGGCCCAGAGCGAACCGGCAATGCCGCGAAGATAGACCGGCGCCGACGGGGCCGGTTCTGCAAGGGTCAACCGCTGAAATTCCTCCGAAGAAAATATTTTCTTTTTTAGATCGGCAAGCATCTATTCTCAGTTATAAACGCAAAAACCCCTGCCGATGAATCTGCAATAAATTCATCAGCACGGTGATTAAAGATACAGAAAATTCAAGAGAGTTCAAAAACTGGGTAGTATCCTAATTTAGGAAAGGTGTGAAGCTTGCTCACGCAAATCCCAAGGGGATGGCTTCGCCAGACGCTAAGACGCAAAGAGAATGGATATGTTTCCCTTGCGGCTTAGCGGCTTTGCGCGATATTTTCAGCACTCTGTAAAAGGTCCCTTGGACTTTGTTCTAATTAGGACACTGCCAAAAACTGGGTGGTGTATAGTAAATTCCCCCCCGTCGTGCCATCGCAGTGTAGTAAAAATACCAAGCGGCGGGATCAGGATGACACGACAAAGTACTGCTGACATAATTCTTACTTAGATGAGGGCACTACCGAGGGCTGCTGATGTTAACAAAACTACGTCTTCTGTTGTTTCTTCCTCGCGGCAGGGAAGAGTACATTGTTCAGGATAAGCCTGTATCCGGGAGAGTTTTTGTGCAGACTCAAATCTGTAGCCGGAGCGCCGACAGCGTGCTGGTAGTCTTCGGGGTCATGCCCGCCGTAAAACGTGAATGTTCCCCGTCCGAAGTTGCCGTGAATATATTTCACCTCTTCCGTCCCTTCACGTTCGGCTAAAATTGTGACGCTGGATTTAATCAAACTCTTTTTGAAGGCGGTCGTCTGCCCCATAAATCCTTTGATCACGTTCACATGATTCTGCGTCAGCATTGTTGGAACGGGGTCGTACTTTGCCGAGAACTCAAAGAGTGTGAAATAGTCCGTGTTCGGGTCGCGCAGCGGAACCGGATCACTCGGCGGAATATCGATGTCGGAATATTCATACCTCAGGGGGTTCATCTCAAGTGTAAAATTTTGAAATGCGAAAGTTTTTGAAAAATCGAGTTTTTTCTGCGCATCGCGGTCGGGAGGGTCGCCGTCGAACATCACATCGCAGATATCGGTGTTCTCGGCAGCTAAAGCGATATCGTACGTGTCGGTCGCAGCGCACATTGCAAACATAAAGCCCCCGCCGGCAACGAAATCCTTGATCGCCCGCGCTACTGCTTTTTTCTCATCGGAGACTTTCTTGAATCCAAGCTCCCTTGCTTTGCGCTCATAGAGAACCTGCTGTTCGATGTACCACGGAGCGTTCCGATGTGTGGCGTAAAATTTTCCATATTGACCGGTGAAATCCTCATGGTGCAAATGCAGCCAGTCGTATTCCGAAAGTTTTCCCTGGAGCACCTCGTCGTCCCATACTTTTTTGTAGGGAATCTCGGCATATTCAAGAGCCAGCGTTACGGCATCGTCCCATGGCTTGAAATCCGGCGGAACGTAAACGGCAATCTTCGGCACTTTCTCCAGCCGCACGGCATCCATGTTGGTATTTTCGTCCCCTATCTCGGCATAAATTCGCGCTGCATCGGAACCGCTGAGCGCCTCAAACGCAACACCGCGAATGCGGCACTCCGTTTCCTCGCTCGAAAGATAGTCGACCATAAACGAACCGCCGCGGTAATTCAGCAGCCAGTCGACCTGAATTCCGTGCTGCAACGCCCAAAAAGCAACTCCGTACGCTTTTAAATGATCCGTTTGTTTCAAATCCATCGGGATCAAAAGCTTCTGCTGCGCGCTGAGGTGGCATACGGCGAGGAGCAGCAAAAAAAATGTAAGGCGGATAAATTTCATCGTAATGGAAAAAGCTCCGGCAAGATGCTTATGCTCAAACCCGTTCAGCGCCAAAATCCCTATACAGCGTCTCAATGAGGGGATGTTCCTTCGGGGAAGCTTCTTTTGTTTGTGAGGAATTGGACGGCGTACCGTTGTTTTCATGAGAAGCCGGTTTGACCGACGGCTGCGCGACAACCGCCGTGGGTTGGAGAATTGGCTCGATGCGCAGCTTCGTCCCTAACAGAGTGTTGACGGTTTCGGTGAGAAATATTTGGTTTCTCTTAAGGGAAGAAAAATGAAAGTCATCAACGCAGGCAATTTGCAGAGTTTCATGCGCAACGCTGATCGGCGTGCTTTCGCCTAAGATCGTCCCTACCGAAATTTTTTTTCTCCGGGCATCATCGACAATTTTTCCCCACTCTTGCTTCACATGTTCAAGCAAATCGCGGCCCGACGAAAGCCCTTCTTCTCCGGTTAGCGCTGCTGTTGGAACGGGCGCAGCGGGTTCTGCCTGCGGACTTACAAGAGAAAGCTTCGGGGTGTCCAAGATTTTCTTGAACGGCATCAAGACATACCCTGACGAAGACTCCTCGGCAATCTGTATCGATGGTGTTGGGCGTTGGGCTGGGGACGGGAGGCTGGCGTTCAGGCTGAACGGTTTCGATGGGGAATGATCCCCGGAATTAAGTTTTTTTTTCATCTCGTCCAGCTGTTGAAGAAGGGCGTCGATCTTCACCGATTGTTCCATCTTCGTCATTTGGATAATCCCGACTTCCAGTTTGAACCTCGGCTGCGAACTATACCGTATCGACGATTCCAGGTCTGTCGTCAATTTTATCAGTCGAAGGATATCCTGTTCGTCGAACAGCGAGGCCGCATTTGCGTAGCGTACTCGGTATACTTCCGGTGCCTCGATCAAGCGGGTCGACTGCGTGGTCCGCGCGATAAGAAGATTACGGAAATGTTCTGCAAGGCCGGCGAGGAATTCCTTAATGTCGAATCCATTGCGCACAATTTCTTCCACAAGCAAAAGGCCTGTTGGTGTATCGTGCGCTTTGATGCAATCGCTGACCCTGAAGAAAAATTCCTGGTCGACGACATTCAACAGACTCATAATTTGCGGCGCGGTGATTGTTGTGCCGCAATACGACACCACCTGGTCGAAAATACTCTGCGAATCGCGCATCGACCCGTCCCCCTTTTTTGCCACGATCATCAGCGAATCGTCGTCAATCGCGATTTTTTCTTCCCCCGCAATGAACCGTAAGCGCGACATGATGTCTTCAATCGTGATGCGGCGGAAATCGTACCGCTGGCATCGCGAGAGGATTGTCGATGGGACTTTGTGTACCTCGGTCGTTGCGAAAATAAACAATACATGCGGCGGCGGCTCTTCGAGTGTTTTCAGAAGCGCGTTGAACGCTTCCTTCGTCAGCATGTGTACTTCGTCGATGATGTAGACCTTGTACTTGCCGCGCGCCGGCGCGTAACGAACCGACTCCCGCAAGTTCCTGATCTCGTCCACGCCGCGATTCGACGCGCCGTCAATCTCGACGACGTCCATGCTGCGTCCGTTCGTGATCTCAGTACAGACTTCGCATTCGTTGCATGGGTTTGAATCTTTGGGATTGAGACAGTTAATCGCTTTTGCGAGAATACGGGCCGTTGTCGTTTTGCCGCAGCCTCGGCCGCCGCAGAAAATGAAAGCGTGTGCAAGCCTGTTTGTCGCCAGCGCATTCTTCAACGTGTTGGTAACGTGTGCCTGTCCGATGACATCTTCGAACACCATCGGCCGCCATTTGCGCGCTGTAACCTGGTAAGACATTGAAAGCAATTAAGAATTATGAATTAAGAATTAAGAGTGAAAAAGCTCTTTACACTTCTTACTATTTACTATTAACTATTTACTATTTACTGATTACTGATCACTGTTTACTGCTTTCCGCCAAACACATACTTCAATGCATCTTCGATCTTCTCAATCGGAATGATTTTCAATCCGTCCTTTACGGCATCCTGAATTTCCGTTAAATCTTTCTCATTCTCTTTTGGAATAAGAACGGTCTTGATGCCGCTTCGCTTTGCAGCAAGAAGCTTCTCGTTCAACCCACCGATCGCCAGCACGTTGCCCCGGAGCGTAATCTCGCCCGTCATTGCAACATCGCTTCGTGCATGCTTTCCGCTGATCGCGGAGACCATCGCCATTGCCATCGTGATGCCGGCCGAAGGACCGTCTTTCGGGATTGCTCCTTCGGGAAGATGGATATGAATTTCTTTCTTGGTAAAAAAATCGGGTTTGAGTTTCAGTGCTTTCGCGTTAGAGCGTATAAAACTGAGTGCGGCATGTGCTGATTCTTTCATCACATCCCCCAACTGCCCGGTGAGCGTCAGGCGTTCCGGTCCGCGCATTATTGTTACATCGACCTCAAGAATTTCGCCGCCGACACTTGTCCATGCCAGGCCGGTGACCGAACCGATGCGGGGTTTGCGTTCCGCGGCCCGTGAGCGGAATTTCGCAACGCCGAGATATTTCTCAATCTTTTCCCCGTCCACAATAATTGCCGCATGTTTCTTCTTTTTCAAAGCGCCGGGTTTATGGCCGTTCTTCTGCCTACTAAGAACAATTTCCTTTGCTGCTTTTCTGCAGACAGAAGCGATTTCGCGCTCCAGGTTTCGAACGCCGGCTTCACGGGTGTATTCCTGAACGATTTTGTTGATGGCTTCGTCGCCGATCGTTACATCTTTTTCTTTCAAGCCGTGTTCCGCCATTTGCTTGGGAATGATGTGCCGCTTCGCGATCTCCCGTTTTTCAAAATCGAGGTAGCTCGAAAGCTCGATGATTTCCATTCTGTCCTGAAGAGGAAGAGGAATCGTGTAGCGCACGTTCGCCGTCGTGATGAACATGACATGCGAGAGGTCGTAATCGACGTCGAGATAATGGTCGCTGAACGTGCTGTTCTGCTCCGGGTCGAGCACTTCGAGGAGAGCCGAAGCCGGGTCGCCGTGAAAGTCCATGCTCATCTTGTCGACTTCATCCATCAACAAGACGGGATTGATAACGCCGGCACGCTTCATCGACTGAATAATTTTTCCCGGCATAGAGCCGATATACGTTCTCCGGTGGCCCCTGATCTCCGCTTCGTCCCGAATACCGCCGAGCGAAATGCGGACGAATTTTCTTCCAAGAGCCCGCGCAATCGATTTTGCAAGGGATGTTTTTCCGACACCCGGCGGTCCGACGAGGCACAAAATTTGTCCTTTCATCTCTTTCACGAGATTAAGCACGGCAATGTGCTCAAGAATCCGCTCCTTCGGCTTTTCCAACCCGAAATGATCCTCGTCAAGAATGCCTTTGACATGGTCGACCTTAAGGTTGTCTTTTTGTACGCTTTTGCCATGGAACACCTGTCAACCAGTCGAGGTAATTGCGCGTCACCGTAAACTCCGGCGACATTGCAGGCGTTTTCTTCAGCTTGTTGAATTCTTCGACCGCTTTCGCGTGGACTTCCTTCGGCATTTTGGCTTTTTCGATCTCTTGCTTTAGCTTTGCCAGTTCGGGCGACGCATCATCCTCGCCCAGTTCGTCCTGCAAAATCTTTATTTGTTCCTGGATGAAAAATTTTCGCTGCGATTTCTGGATGTTGTCGTGCACTTTCGAATCGATCTCCCGCTCGATCTTCAACATGCTGATTTCGCTGTTGAGAATGCGGATCACTTCCATGAACTGCTCGCGGGTGTTGTGGATGCGCAATATCTTTTGTTTGACTTCAACACTCTGCACGATATTTGCCGCAATATAATAGAGCCGCCGCTGTCCGTCCTTGATATTTTCGTACGCAGAAAGCACCTCCGGAGGAATGGCTCGGTTGGCGCGGACATATTCAGAAAAAAGCGTCGAGGCATGCCTGATGATCGCGTCCATTTCGGTATTCTCTTCAGGGACACCTGCGTGAATCTCTACTTCCGCCTGCAGATATTTTTCATTCGTCACATAGTTCTTGATTGACGCCTGAACGATGCCATCCACAAGAATCTTCAGCAGTCCATTGGGGAGCTTGAGGATCTGGATAATCTTTGCCACAACCCCTTCTTTATAGATGTCGTCGGCACCCGGCTCGTCGATCGACGGGTCCTGCTGCGCGGAGAGAAAGATGTACTTCTCGTTCTCCAGTGCATAATTTGCCGCGCGGAGCGACGATTCGCGGCCGACCAGCACGGGGAAAATCATATACGGGAATATCACGACATCGCGCAACGGAAGAACAGGCAGCGTCGTCGGGATCGTGTCAACTTTGGATTCTTTTTCTTTTACTTTTTCGGTAGCCATCTCAAAAACGCTCTGATTCAATATGAATGAACATAGACAGAAAAAGCGGGAAAACAATCCGCTTGATTTGGGTGTACTATATTTACAGATGTGTGGTAAAAAGGTACTGATAATTTGAGGGGATGTCAAGGCGAGCTGCAGCAAACGAGTTCCCCTGCCGATTTTATAATTTTAACTTGTGGTCAAACTCCCCTCTGCGGCGGAGGCTTGCGCGATGGAGAGAGGGGAAGAGGGTGTGTCGTTTTATTTTTTGTCCAACAAGTTTAGACAGAAGCAGTTGTGTTTCATTCACACACCCCTGGCGCTTCGCGCCGTCTCCTCTCGAGAGGGGACTTACTGATTCAGCTTCTGCGTTTAAACTCCCCTCTGCAGCGAGGGCGTGTGCGATGGAGAGAGGGGTAGGGGATGTGTCGCTTTATTTTTTCGTTCAACAAGTTTAGACAGAAGCAGTTGTGTTTCATTCACACACCCCTGGCGCTTCGCGTCATCCCCTCTCGAGAGGGGACTTACTAAATCCAATCTCTGTGTTTAAACTCCCCTCTTAGCGAGAGCTCGCGCGATGGAGAGAGGGGTAGGGGGTGTGTCGCTTGATTTTTTTGTTCAACAAGTTTAAACAGAAGCGGTTGTGTTTCATTTACACACCCCTGGCGCTTCGCGCCGTCCCCTCTCGAGAGGGGACTATTTAAACTCCACCATCACGTTTAAACTCCCCTCTTAGCGAGGGCTCGCGCGATGGAGAGAGGGGTAGGGGGTGTGTCGCTTGATTTTTTTGTTCAACAAGTTTAAACAGAAGCGGTTGTGTTTCATTCACACACCCCTGGCGCTTCGCGCCGTCCCCTCTCGAGAGGGGACTATTTAAACTCCACCATCACGTTTAAACTCCCCTCTTAGCGAGGGCTCGCGCGATGGAGAGAGGGGTAGGGGGTGTGTCAGTTTTTGTTCTCCTTTATCCAGTGTTCAATTGTTTCCAGCACCGCCCGCATATTTTTCCTAACGTCTGATTCTTTGAATCTCAAAAACTTTACACCGAGAGATTCTAACCGTTCTTGTCGAGCAGCATCTTTCTCCCGCGCTTCATCAGATTCATGCGATGCACCGTCAAGTTCAATTGCGAGGCTCAGTTCATTGCAAAAGAAATCGACGATAAACTGATCGAGCGGCTTTTGCCGGTGAAAATCGTAGCCGAGCATTTGTTTATTGCGCAATTTCTTCCAGAGCAAGATTTCACCGAGCGTACTATTGTTACGCAGACCGCGGGCGATTTCTTTCAGAGCTGGTTTGTATGGAATGATTTTCCGGGACACGGTAACTCCGGCTTTTGACACACCCCTGGCGCTTCGCGCCGTCCCCTTTCGAGAGGGGACTTACTAAAATTCAACTTTTGCGTTTAAACTCCCCTCTGCAATCCAACGATCTCACCATCCCCTCCTCTTCCTCGTTAAGGAGAGGAGTTTTTACCGTGCCCTAAGTAACTTACAATATGAGACATCTGAAAAATTGCCTCTCGCCAAGCCGCTGGCGAAGCCATCCCCTCGGGATTTGCGCGAGACGTATTTTTGGAATTATTCAGAAGTCCCAATATTGTAAGTTGCAAATATGTAAGACTATTAAAACCTATTTGTAAAACGACGGCGTTTTTTCAAAGCGCCTGGAAATAGCAGTCAGTTGCAACGAAAAGGCCCTCAAAGTATTGAAGCTCTGAGGGCCTGTGAAAACCACCCCTTGGCCTCTTCCCACCCAGGCGAAACTTTTCAGCTTTTGCGGAGCAGACGAAGGCTGTTCAGCACAACGAGGAGTGTCACGCCGTCGTCTGCAATGACGGCCATCCACAGTGTTGCGACGCCGAAGACGGCAAGAAGCAGAAAGGCGCATTTCATAATCAATGCAAGGGCGATATTTTGCCTCAGCACTGACATTGTTCTTTTACCGATTGAAATCAGCGAGGAAATTTTTGAAAGGTCGTCCTTCATCAACACAACGTCGGCGGTCTCCAACGCAACATCCGTTCCCGTCATTCCCATGGCGATGCCGAGAGACGATGCGGCGAGCGCCGGTGCGTCGTTTACTCCATCCCCGACCATTGCGATACTGCTGTGTTTCGATTTCATCCTGTTGACTAACGCAACTTTATCGGCGGGCAATAACTCGCCGAAGTAATCGTTGATCCCGAGATCGGAGGCCGTTGAGCGCACTGCGCCGTTGCCGTCCCCTGAAATCATGATGATTTCTTCCACGCCGCTGTCACGTAAATGTTGAATGACGGCACGGCTTTCACTGCGGACGGAGTCGGCAACGCCGATGATGCCTAACACTTGATCCGGCGAACACACAATCGTGGTTGTCTTGCCCTGATTCTCCAGCACATTCAACTCAGACTCGACCGCGGCAGAACACAATCCTCGTTCTTCAACAAATTGATGATTGCCGATCGTGTACTGGTGACCGTCAACCTGAATGACGATCCCGCGGCCTGCAATAGAATCGAAGTGGTCGACATTCGCCGTAAGGTCGAGCTTTTCTTCCTCAGCTTTGGTGATAATTGCCCGGGCGATCGAGTGCTCGGATTGCAATTCACCAAGAGCCGCAATGCGGAGGATTTCCCGCGGCGGAACAGAATTCAATGGAACGATATCTGTCACCGATGGCTGGCCGTACGTGAGTGTTCCGGTTTTATCAAAAAGAATTGCACGAAGCTTGCTCGCTTCTTCAAGATAGCGGCCTCCTTTGATGAGGATGCCCCGGCGGGCCGCAGCCGTAAGCCCGCTGATGATCGTTACAGGTGTTGAAATCACCAGGGCACACGGGCACGCAATGACCAGCAAAACCAATCCCCGGTAAAACCATAATCCGAACGCTTGTGAAAATAGAAGGGGCGGAACCAGCACAACAAGTATTGCAATGCCCAACACGGCCGGCGTATACATCTTTGCAAAGCGGTCAACAAATTCTTGCGAGGGGGACCGTTGGGCCTGGGCTTCTTCGACCAGGTGAACAATGTGGGCAAGCGTTGTATCTTTGCCGACGCTGGTCGCTTTGATTTCAAGCGATCCCCGTTCATTCATTGTGCCCGCGTACACTGCGACCCCGACAGTTTTCTCCACTGAACGCGATTCGCCGGTGATCGCCGATTGATTGACAAACGACTTCCCCTTCGCGACGACACCGTCGACGGAGATTTTTTCGCCAGGACGAATAATAACGACATCTCCCGCCTCGACTTCCTCAACCGGAACCATTATTTCGACAAAATTTCTGCGGATCGTTACCGTCGATGGAGCCATTTCCATCAGCGATGCAATGGCCTTCCTTGTTCGTCTCACGCTCATTTCTTCCAGAAGTCCCGCGACTGCAAACAAGACAATCACGGCAGATCCCTCTTCCCATTTCCCTATCGCTATTGCGCCGAGCACCGCAATTGACATAAGTACGTTCATGTCCAGCGAGAATGTGAACGCAGCCTTCCAGCCTTTTAGCGCAACTTTCCAGCCCCCTACAATAATTGCGATCGCATATAAAGGAATGAGGAATACCTCTCCTATTCCGAGCGCCGACAGACAGATTCCGGAACCTGCGGACGCAGCGGCGATCGCCGTAACAATAACAGCACGATGTCTTCTGAAGAATGATTGCGGCAAATCCGGTTGAAGAGAAAAAGCCTTAGCGGTAAAACCAACCTCGCGCAGCGCCGCCACAAGAATATTGGGCTTTAGCGAATGCGTTACATGCAGTTTTCGGGCAACGAGGTTAAATTTGTATTCCTCAATCCCATCTAATGACCGAAGCTTTTTCTCAATAATAACCTGTTCGTCCGCGCAGCACATTCCCTCGACGTAGAAGACAGAGTGTTGGTTAACGGTCTCGCTCATGCTGACTCCGAGATATGCCGGGTTGCCACGCGTATAAGGTCCTCGATGTGTTCGTCGTCCAGCGAATAGTAGGCCAATTTTCCGTCGCGGCGCTGTTTGATAAGGCGCAGTGTTTTCAGGATGCGAAGCTGGTGCGATATCGCCGATTCGCTGACGTGCAGCAACGCAGCGACATCTTGAACGCATAATTCTTCGTGTGTCAGCGCGAGGACAATCTTCAAGCGCGTCGGGTCGCTCAGCACTTTGAAAATCTCGCTGAGGCTGGTGATCGTTTCATAGTTCAACAACGCTTTTTTCGCCGACTTCACTTTTTGCGAGTTGACGTATTCGTGTGTCATGGGGATATCCAATTCATAGAACAAACGATTGAACAACTGTTCAGATGTAGATTATGGAATTTTCCATAGAATGTCAAGTCGTGGTGATGGACAGCAAGGGTTTACTTTGGATGACAAGCTTTTTGATGCAGGCGGGTATATTGCTCATTGTGAGCAAGCGAGTCTCGCTGAAGCAGGACAACGGGACATAGAAAATGTCACCGGCGGTGTTTCGAAAGCCATGCTTCGGGGTTTTGCTTTTCTTTCTCTTTCCAGACTTCAAAATGGAGAATACTGCCGGAGACAGAATCGCCGCTTTTTGCTATCACCATACCGTCCGTCACCTGCTGCCCTTCAGACACCACGATATCAGAGAGATGCGCGTAGACGGTATGGAATCCGCCGGCGTGTCTGAGAATAACGAGATTGCCGTACGACGGCAGCCAGTGAATCATCGCCACTTCTCCATCGGCAACGGATTTCACCGGCGACCCGCTTTCGATCGAAATATCGATTCCGGTGTTCTGCGTGACCGTTTTCATCACGGGATGCACATGATTGCCAAAGTGCGCAACGACGGCCCCTGCCGACACCGGCCATGGCAATTTTCCCTTCAGCGATTCAAACAGCGTTCCTGCTTCAACCGGCGTTTCCTCCGGTTCTTTCAATTTCAATCGTTCGCGCTCAGCGGCACGCTCGCGTGCACGGTTCGCTTCGTGCTCCTTTCGGATACGTTCTTTCTCGACGAGGTCGGTAATAAGGTTTTCCAACTCCTGGGCGGCCTGTGTTTTTCTCACCAACTCTTTTTTCATCGCCGCTTTGTCTTTTCGGATTTCCTTTAGTGCCCGGGCTCGTTTGTGTTTTTTATGTTGCAGGAATTGTTCTTCCTTCTCTTTACTCGAAATCACTTCCCGCTGTTCGCTGAGCTTTTCCTGCAACTCGACTTTCTCGGACTCAAGAATAAGCCGTTTATCCTGGATTTTTTCTAAATCCTTTTTGCGTTGTTCCGAGAATCGTTTCAGGTATTCAATCCGGATATAGAGCTGGTTGATGGAGTTTGAGGAGAGGAGTGTTTCCAGGTCGTACACCCTGCCGAACTTGTACACCGCGGCCACATATTTTGCGTAGTGAAGTTTAAGGAAGGAGATCTGTTTTTCCAGGAAGCTGATGTTGTCCGACGCGAGGGCGATCGACGTTTGAAGCTGCCCTTCCTCATCTACGAGTTCCGAAAGGAGCGAATGAATCAGGTTGCTTTGCTTCTCGTAGTTGTCGAGCCGCTCGAGCGTCACTTTTTCCTTCTTCTCGCTCTCCTCAATGCGTTGTTCGTACGCATCGATTTCTTTCCGAAGCTGCTCGAGTGCCCGTTCCTTTTTCTTGATGTCCTGCGCGCCGCCGTCCACAACGGGACACAGCACTGCGGCCAGGAGAATGAACATCAGTAAGCGCTTCATGAAATGTCCAGTGAAAACGGGATGCAAGATTTTATTCTTTCGTAACCCGCCGTGCGTCGGGGGGAACATGGAGCGTCAACGGATCGACGGGGCCATTGAGTTGAAGATCATCGTAAAAGAGCGATACTGAAGAATGCATTTTGTCCTGGATCAAACGGATCGATTGCAGCGCCGCAGTTCTATCACCACGACGGTCGTACTCGAAACGTTCTTCACTCCACACATCCCCTGCAGAATCAACGTGTACAATGCCGGTAATGAGAAGCGCCCGGTTGTCAATGCTGTACTCTGTTGCTCCGTTTTTTTGGCGAAAAATGAGAATGTACGAATCATCGTTAACGGTAAAGCTGTCCGGCACAATCTCTTCCGGTAAGAACGCCCGCGTACCGCAAAACATATCGACGACATCATCCGGGTCGATACGAATATTCATAAACGCCGGCAGATTGCCCCTGCTCACGTCGCCTTCCATTACCTCGTTCTTAAAACTGTTGTAGAATACGTAATGGCCTTTTGCAAAAAGCGCTGATGCCACATGGATACCGAACGGCCCCTCGATATCGACAAGAACCGAGTCCGGCCTTTTCAGTCGGAGCTCAAACGAACCCGAACTGGCGAATGAGGGGGACTCGACCGAAATGGATCCTTTTGCCTGGAGGGTGACAACATCATGTCTGCGGGAGTTCACGGCCGCGATCACCTGCTGTGCAGAATAATTCGTCCCCGGCCCGCGGAGTTCTTTGGTCGGAGCACAACCGGAGATCGCAATGACCGAGCAGAAGATCAGCACTCTTTTCATAGTGAGCCGCGCGCCAGCTTCTCTTTAAGCTGCGCGTTTTTCGAATCCCGTTCCAGTGCCTTCGCCCAATATTCTTTTGCCTTGTCGAACTGGCTCAGTTTCGAATAAATATCGCCGAGATGCTCGTACACAACAGCGCTCACTTCTCCGGCATCGATTGCCTGCTTGACATACTTTTCCGCTTCAGTATAGTTGCCGAGTTTAAAGTAGATCCAGCCAAACGTGTCGAGATATGAGCCGTTGGCAGAATCTTTCGCGAGCGACTCTTTCGACATCACAAAGGCGCGGTCAAGCTGCTCGCCGCGTTCAGCCAAACTGTACGCATAATTATTGAGCACCATCGCGTTAACCGAATCTACTTTCAGGGCGGCTTCGAACGTTTTGTCGGATTCGGTATACCGTTTCAGAGCATCGTACGTCGAAGCAAGCGATGAGAGTGCATTGATATCCTTAGGGTTGATTTCGATGGCACGCTGCAGCGGGGCAACGGCATCCTCGTTGCGGTCCACTCGTGTATACCCGTACCCCAGCAGAAAATTTATCCCGCCGTCGTTCGGGACAATCTGGCGCGCTTTTTCGAGAACCGATACAGCCTGGTTGAAGTCTTTTTTATCGAACAGGATCGATCCCAGATACCACCATGCTTCGGCATTCCAGCCGGCAACTTTCGTCACTTTGTCGAAATACTGGTACGCAGCGCTGTCATTTTTTTCAACGATAGCCAGCCGGCCGAGATAAAACATCGGACGCCAATCGTCGGGATAGTGATTGAGAAAATTAACGAACTGTGTTTTTGCGTTCCCGAGCAATGTTGAATCTTTTTGGCTTTGCTCGAGGTAAGCGACTGCAATTCTAAAGCGAGTATCCGCCGAAAGCGAGTCGCTCTTCAAAATTGTTTCAAATTGTCCGCGTGCCTTGTCCCATTTATCCTGCTGTAAATAAATCTCAGCAAGAGCTCCACGTATTTCTATGCTGCCGGAGTCAGATTCCAGCAAGTCGCTGAATAACGTCAGTGCTTTATCGTACTGCGCCGACCGGATATACATCTCGCCGAGATTTTGCTTGAGCGACATATTGCTCGGGTCTATTTTCACCATTTGCTCAAATGCGGCGGCAGCTTTATCGTACCGGTGGAGGAGTGAATTCAGTTCCGCAATTTTAAAGAGCACTTCCCACTCCGGACCGTTGCGCTGGAGGATTTTATCGTACATCTCCAACGCCTGCATGGGATACTTCGGCGCCAGCAATTGCGCAATATTGAACATGCTTTCCGCGTGCGTGGAATCGATTTTCAGGATGTCCCTGTATTCCGCGATTGCCGAGTCAATTTGGAATGCTTTAATATAAATATCGGCAAGCGTTTCGCGGTACGTTATGTTGGTTGAATCGAGTTTCACGGCTTCTGTCGCCATTTCGGCTGCCAGGGCGGGTTTGTTCAATGCAAAATAATCTTTCGCAAGCGCATAGTAGATTGCCGGGTCTTTGTCATACCGGAGCGCATCCTGAAATTCGATTATCGCCTCCGCGTACTGGCTTTTACTTTCAAGCAGCGATCCGTCGATAAAATGCTGCAACGCAATCGACTTTTGGTCGCTGCGGGCTTGTTCTTCGGCTTCACTCGGTTTCTGTGGTACCTGGACTTCCTTTTGCGAAGAACATCCCGCTGCCGCAATAATCATGGCCATTACCAGCACGGTGCTGCAAAACTTCTCGCTCATACGGCTTCATCCTTCCTGATTCATTGTAAAAATATATCACTTTCGACGATGAGTTACAATACGGCAACCAAGTGATGCCATCAGTCTGCAAATCGCACCATTACTCAATTGCGGCAGCAATATTGGAATTTCATCTGCGACTTTTCTATCTTTTCGAAAGAAGCGGCTGATTTCAGGCGTTCATACGAAAGGATATGGAGATTCCTTCATAACTTCCCAGCGCGTAATAATTGGACACCGGGCGTTGTCAATAGTAAAAAGATCGGCAAGCCCCGGATAACGAGATTCTTCTAATAGCCGAACATTCATGAACATTTATCCCGTAATCTTAGAAGGGAAGCGCGTCAGACTTGAGCCGTTAACGCAAGCTCACCATGCTCAACTATGCGAGGTCGGTCTGGATGAAGAGCTGTGGAGATTGACCACGACGATTATTCGTACATCCGAGGATATGAAAAAATATATCGACGCAGCTGCAAAAGATTTCTCGGACGGCAAAGCGCTGCCGTTTGCGATCATCGAGAAACCATCAAACAAAGCCGTCGGAAGCACCCGTTTCGGCAATATCGACACAACACATCGCCGTGTCGAAATAGGCTGGACGTGGATAGCGAGGCAGTGGCAGCGCACCTTCATCAATACGGAAGCGAAATACCTTCTGCTTTCACATGCGTTTGACGAGCTGGGGTGCATGCGTGTCGAGTTCAAAACAGATTCGACCAACAGCCGGTCGCGAAACGCCCTGATGCGCATCGGTGCAAAAGAAGAGGGCGTCTTTCGCAACCATATGATCGTGCCCGGCGGGCGTATCCGCCACTCGGTCTACTTCAGCATTATCGATTCGGAATGGAATGAGGTGAAAAAAGATTTAGAAAAAAAATTGGTAAAAGTCTATTGACGTTCCGACCCGACGCATTAGCAGGGTGATGAAAAAGTCCATGCAGCTTGCCACTCCCAAAGGGATGCCGTTGGCAGAAGACACAATGTCGCAAAGAAATCAAGGTGAAAAACTATTGTCGCCAATATCATCAACGGTTGAGACGGCGATTTGCTTAAAATTATTTCATGCCTTCGTGACTTAGTGGGTCATAAAAGTGTTTTTCAGCAACCTGCTACTGCCTTTCCACTCCGACCTTCTTCACGACCCCCATTTTCGCCCCCAGAAACCGTTCACCGATTTCCGTGAATTTTGCGGGGATGTCGCTCACAAAAAATTGCAGGTTCGGTTTTTCCCTGCTCACGTTTTTCAAGCGATGCTCATCCAGCGTATTCTCTACTTCCAGCGCAGCTGCTTCGCCGGAATCGATTAACACCGCGCTTCCTTTCAACGCATTCGAGATGACATCCTTGAGCAGCGGGTAATGAGTACACCCCAGCACGAGCGTGTCAATTTTTTCCTGCGTGAACGGAAACAGATATTCCTTCGCAATCATTTCTGTCGCCTTGTGGTTGACCCACCCTTCTTCGACGAGCGGCACGAAAAGCGGACACGGGCGGCTGAAGACGGAAACGGTTTCGTCTATTTGCCGGATGGCATTCGCATACGCATTGCTTGAAATCGTGCCGATTGTTCCGATAACGCCGATTCTTTTTTTCTTCGACGCGGCCGCAGCCGATTTAGCGCCGGGGATGATAACACCGACAACCGGAATCTTTGCACGCTTTTGCACAACGTCTAACGCCACCGCCGAAACGGTATTGCAGGCGACAACGATCATCTTCACGTTTTTTGAGAGAAGAAATTCCGTATCCTCTTCTGCATACTCGCGAACGACTTGAGGGGATTTTGGTCCATAAGGAACGCGGGCCGTGTCTCCGAAATAAACGATATTTTCCTGCGGCAAGCGGCGCAGGAGGGCATGAACGACGGTCAGTCCGCCGATCCCCGAATCAAAAACGCCGATGGGTTTGCTGGCATTCATACTATTGGGATGATAACTGGATGTTGATGAGTTGATAAATTCTGTGCAGAAGTTTGTCTTTAATTTGCCGCTTTCTCTCGCCGCTTCGAATCGGAGCATTATCCTCGTCAAGCACGTAAAATGAATCAACAATGCCGTCCACGCGTGTTGCGATTTTCGCGAAATGAATGTTCAGTCCGAGCTGCGAGAACGTCCTTGTCACTTTGTACAAAAATCCCACCGTATCCGGTGCATAGACATCGATGATGGTAAAATCTTGTGCGTCCTCAAAGGTAACGTCGATCCGGATGTTCGGATGGAACAGCGGCTTGGGACGGCGTTTCCAGCGGCGATGATGCCTTTCAAAAAGGTGATCGAGGGTGACGTTCCCGCGCAGAACGTCGTCAAAGTCTTGCTTGATTTTTTCAGCCTGGTCGTCGAAAAGTTTTCCTTTTGTCGCCACGTTGATGACGCGAAATTGATCGATCACGATGCCGTCATCGCGCGTAAAAATTTGTGCATCAAAGATATTTGCGTCGTTTGCCGAGAGCACGCCGCACAAGCTGGACAGAAGAAACGGTGCATCGTGCGTTATCGCGGTGACCGCACTGTGCGATTCCTCATGATGGATGATCGATGAAACCGCTTCGAGGCTGCGAATGCCGGCGAGATGACCGGCAATATCTTCGAGGGAAAAAATCTTGATGTACGCTTCATTGTGAATTGACGTGATGTGGCGTTCGACTTCATCGAGAGGCAATTGTTCGGACATTGTTCGAATAACCGAGCGGACCAATTTCTCGTGCTGTTCTTGCTGGAACGACACAGCTTCTTTGAACGGCAGCTTCCGCTCCAGCACACCGCGGGTCTGGAGGTACAATTCCTGCAGCAGCATTTCTTTCCACGAGGTCCAGACGTTCTTGTTCACGGCGGAAAGGTCGCAATACGTGACAAGGAATAAGAGATCCAACTGCTCCGGCCGATGAAACATCTCGGCAAACTCGGCGACCGTCTTCGGGTCGCTGATGTTCCTGCGAAAGGCAGTCTGTTCCATGATCAAATGATTGCGAATAAGAAACGCGACATCGTCGTACTCGTCTTTGTAATGCAGACGGGCCAGTACCCGGCGCGCGATGTCCACGCCGCGAATTTCATGCTCCTCGATGCCGTGCGGTTTCTCGATATCGTGGAAAAGCAAACCGAGAAATAAAATTTCTTTCTTTTCCAGTCTCTGATACGCCGCGGCAAGAATTCCTTTTCCGCCGGCAAGCCGTTCACCATGTTCGACGGCAATCAGCGTGTGCGCATCGGCGGTATAGTAATGGTAGACGCTGTGCTGAAAAAATGCAACAAGCTCTCCCCATTCAGGAATGTATTTTCCGAGAACGTCGAAATCGTTCATCATCGTCAGCGTCGATGCAACGTTGGACGGCAATCGGAGAATATCCAGAAATACGGCAGCGGCATCGTCCGCCGTAATGCTCTGTGCGTTAAAGATGTGCGACGAACGGCTGAGCGCCGCAATTGTTCCCTGCAATGAATGCCCTAACGTTAACGAGTGTTTTCCGCACCAGTAGAAGGCTTTAAGAATTTCAACTGGAGTAGAAAGTTCGACAGCGGTGTTGCGCTGCAGCAATTCGTCGCCGCGAGCAATGAAATGACCGTCAAGGATTTGCTCTTTCGGTTTTTTCCACGAAGAAGGCTCGACGCTTTTCCGAAAATGATTAATCAACCGCTGGTTCAAACGAAAAATACTGCGGGCATGAAGAAAATACTCGCGCATGAATTTTTCGACGTACTTCAGCTCTCGATCGTCGCCGAACCCGAGGCCTTTGGCAATTTCCCGCTGGATGGAAAAATCGAGAGAATCGTGGATGGTTTTTGCAAAGTAGTGAGTCTCGTGCCGGGTGCGCAGTAAAAAGTTCAGGGCGTTGACCACCGCATCGCGCTCCTCTTTGGAAATCACGTTTTTGCGGTAAAACGTATCGATCATGAGCTTGCACGACGACTCGGCGTTCAGAAACGGCGATTCGGTAAAATAATCTGTATCCGTTGACCGGTAGACCCAGAGCAGGTTATGGAGATCGCGCAAACCGCCTGCGCTGTTTTTTACGTTCGGCTCGAGCAATTTCACCGAATTGCCGTATTTTTCATGGCGCTCGTCCATTCCAACCATGATCGCTTTCACGAACACGAGGTCGAATTTTTTTTGAATCTGTCTGAAGACGTCGTCGGCATACAGCCCCAGCACGTGCTCGCTTCCGCACACAAACCTGCTTTCCAGAATTGAAGCCCATGAATCAACATCGGTTTCGTACAGATTCACACAATCCTTCACTGTTCGTACACTGTGTCCGACATTGAAGCCGGCGTCCCACAGCGAACGGAGGAACTGCTGGATGCATTCCGAGCCGGAATTTTTTGCCTTCTCGTTTTCAGCCAGGATCATCAGGTCAAAATCGGAATGAGGGCAAAGTTCGGAACGCCCGTATCCACCCAACGCAACGACGGCATAGTCGCTGCCGGCCGGATTTAATTTCCAAAAATCGGAGAGTGTTGCATCCACAAGAGATGTCAGCCGGGCGGCAACGGTAAAACCGTCTGCACCGTTGCGATGCAGCTGAAATATTTGGGCAGACTCAGAGGTGTAACGTTCTTTGATTGTCACTGAAGGCGAAGGAAGAATAACTGGATTGGATAATATAAAGAAGAACGGCACGACTTACAAATGACTGGAAGGTGTCCCAAAAATGACACTCGCGCAAATCCCAAGCGGATGGCTTCGCCGGCCGCAAAGTCGCAAATTAGTACTAAAACGGAGTATTCGCGCCTTAGCGGCTTGGCGGGGGAAAGCTTTTCAGATGTTTCATCCTCTATAATTTGGCCGCGACGACTGCGACATCTTTCATTACATGCACAACTCCTCCGGAAGAGTCGAGTGCTTCAAAGAGGATGATGTACATCCCGATTCTGACACGACGATTGTTGTCGTCGAGACCGTTCCAGATGACTGTCCCCGAAGAAGCGGCGGGTTCGTTGTTAGCGAGCGTTCGCACCAGCCTTCCCTGAACATCAAAACAGCGGACGCGAATCATCGATGTCGTTGACGGTAAAGAATATTCGATGGCGAGAAAGTCTTGAAAACCATCGTTGTCCGGCGAGAAGGGGTTTGGCGAAAGTGTAAGGTGCGCAGCCGATGGAACCGATGTCGTAAAAATACTATTGCGCTCTCCCGGAGTTGCACCTCCCGGAGCAATCGACGAGCTCCAGTTTTTCCTGTCGTTGCTTGCAAGGGAGGGGTTGACACGCTCGAGAGATTTTCCGGTCGTAGAGGTATTCAGTGCAGGATTGTGCCACGACGGAGAATACCGTACGCTGTCTATTTGAAAGTTCGTCAAATCGACAAGAACAACATCATCGCCGGAATTGTTGAGCGACAAATCTTTATTCGCGATGACAAGTTTTCCCGTAGAGAGATGAAGAAGAAAAGGGAATTGAACGATAAGTGTCGAGTCTACGCCTATTACGGCGTATTCATTCGGCGGGAGAAGTAGCGGGGCACTCGAAATTCGGATTATCGTCCGCCTACCGGAACTTGACGGCGCGTTCATCATTGTCCAGCCGTAGAGGTCAACCGTATCCACGCTCCTATTGAACAACTCGACAAATTCCGAACGATTCGGCAGCGGGTCGTACATTATTTCGTTGATAACAACCGATTGCGGTTCAAACTTGTTCGCCCCTCGTACAAAGAATGAGTTGTTCGATGTCCGTTGATCCTGAGAAAAATCGACAACACAAATAATCGGAATAATGCCGTGTGCTTTTGTCCCCCAATCACACTGAGCCGTCATCGAATCGCCCGGCGAGAGTGTGCCACAATTGATGCTTTGGATTATCCCGTCGGGCGATGCAACACTATCGCCGTTTATATCGTGATAAAATCGAACGGTGAATCCGCTTGCTGCATTTCTTCCAACGTTGCGGATCACAGCTGCCAGATGCAAACCGCCGTTTTGCAGTGTTGCGGCTGCGCTTGTAACCGCTACATCGAAGTCCTTTTTTGCCGAGATGTTTTCAGCTCCCGGCGTCGGCAGAGAACTTTTCCAATTCGCCGAATCCACCGACGATGAGAGGTAATCGATTCTTTCCAGCGACTTGCCGTCGGTGCCTCCCCATGACGGTTTATACCAAACGCTGTCCATTGTAGCGCCGCGGTTGTCGTACACAACAACTGCGTCGGGTGTTGTTTTGTGCAATGATGAAAATGAAGAAACAAACACGGGGCTTGAAAATGAAAAATAGTCCTTCAGCGTTGAATCCGTTGCCGCTAAGAAATACGCGCCTGGCTGAATAATGAATTGCGCATTAACAATCGCGGCTTTTGATTTCACGCTGGCGTCGGATATTTTCCATCCGCCGACGTTAATCTCACTGCTGCTGGCATTATAGAACTCAATCCACTCCGGCATATTTCCGGTGGGCGCATACATGATTTCATTAATAACGATTGAATGCTGCTTCACGCCGACGGCGAACGATAACTCCAGCGTGTTGTTTGTAGTGTCGTCGTCCCGCTGAGCATTCACGACGGCAATAACCCGCTGTTCTCCCTGCGATGCTATGGTCAATGAGTGTGCAACTGTTTGAGAATCTGCGGGTAAGAGTAAACCTATATGCTCTTCTCCAAGAAGCTCGCCCTGCTGCGGAATTGAATCGTTGTTTGCGTCGAGGAAAAACCGTACGAAGATATTCGATACCGTTTGACAGCCGATATTTTTTACCGTCGCTTCTACTTCAAACGGGCACCCGGCTACAGGGAACGATGCTGGAAGAAAGATCTTATCCATCGACACGTCGTACTCTTTTTTTGTCAGGCTGTTTACTGTTCCCGGCGTTGCTCCCTGCGGATTGCGTGAACTTCCCCAGTTCTCCGGCTGATTCGATGCCGCTGCCGTGTCAATTCGTTCGAGAGATTTTCCTCCTGTTCCGCCCCATGAAGAGTTGTACGCGACACTGTCAATCGCAAACTCTGTCGGGTCGAGGATAACAACAGCATCGAAATCGTTGTTTAACGCAGGAAAATTAGCTTTGATGATCGGTGCATGAACCGAAGGATAATAGTTGAGAATTGAAGAATCCCTGGCGATGATAAAAAATTGCCGGGGAACAATGCATGGAGATTGAGAACTCATGACCGCCCGGTAGTTTGTATTATCTCCGACTTTCCATTGCAAAAGTGAAATCGTATCGGCGGAATTGTTGACACACTCGACCCACTCAGGCCCGCCGGATGGAGCATACATGATTTCGTTGACAAGAATTGATCGCGGAGAGTATCCGACAAAAATCGTTTTTGACGCAGCATCGTTTGTCGTATCCTCATCACCCGGAAGAATCAGCAATATCGAGAATCGATGGCTGCCGGGAGAAACCGAGGGGTCGCTGAACGTGAAGGTTGCAGAGTCGGCAACGCCGAAAAAACGAGTCAACAGCTGCTCGCCCACCTGTTCTTCTTTTGTTCCCAACGAGCTGGAATCTTTATCATCGAACAATTGCAGTTTGAATGACAAGGAACCGCTGAGTGCCGCCCGGTTGGCAACACAGACATGTACGAATAGAGTCTCTCCTTCCCGTGCATTTGCAGGTTCAATCGAAAAACCCGATACCGCGAGATCGAGCCTTTTCTGAACAGTGATTTTGACATTATCAATTCTGAGCGATCCCGTCGCCCCCGTCCCGTTTCCCACAACCCGCCATCGAAAACGGACATCACGCTGGCCACTCAATGACGGCAGCAGCGGCAGACTTCGCAGAACATAACTTGTTGTACCGGAATTTTTGAGAGTGTCCCCTATCTGAATAGCGGATGATGTATCGTTATCGACTATTGCTTCCACACAAAGGCCGGAATTATACGACGAGGTGCGCCGTTCATAGAACTCCAGAACGCCGGCAATTTTTCCTGAAAAATTTATCACCGGAGATGTAAGGCTTTGGGCGACTTTTGCATCCGTCGACACAACAGCGTTTGGAACGCTGAACGGCGTCGAAGCCGACGTTGAAAAATCTCCCGACGAAGATTTGTGGACGCTCGTTGACCATCCGGCGGGAAGCCTTGGAGCGGTGACGGTATCAAACTTTTCAAGGTATGGAAACGATGATATTTGTGCAGCAAGGAATGATTGAGTAAAACAAAAGAAGACTGCCGAGCAGAACAGCGATCGTGAAATCATGAGGCCCCCCTATGATTACGGATTGATGAAGTATTGATTATTGCGGATTAGAATTTCAACTATCTATTGTGATCGGCCAAAAAATGGATCAAAAAAAGAGGGGAGATTTTATCGAATTCACTGCGGCGATACGATTACCGTTTCATTTTTCCTTCAATCGTTGCAAGAAGCAATTCATTGTCGAACGGCTTAGGAAGATATCCGTCAACACCGAGCCTCATTCCCGCGCGCACAACATACTCATCGCTGATCCCCGACATTAAAAGAAACGGCACCCCGTCAAACCGCCGGTTGTTTCTCACCTGGTTGTAGAACTCAAACCCGCCTTCCGTCGGCGAGGGAAACATTACATCGGAAAGAATCAAATTGGGTACTTGTTTTTCCAAAATTGCCATTGCATCTTCCACGCTCTCGGCAATAAGCACTGTGTAACCGTGTCTGCGGAGAATCGCCGAGTACGTCAGGAGAATGGTCTTCTCATCATCGACAATAAGAATGGTTCCAAGCGAGGGTGGAGACCGTCGCACTTCCAGAATTTTCGCCTCGGCATCCTTGTGATCTTCCATCGTAATGCCATAGCGTCTTCGCATCAGCTCCAGTACCCGTTCTTCATTTTCGGTGACGACGCCGTCATGCAGAACAATGCGCAGCGCTTGAACATATGCTTCTGTTTTAATCTCTTTCTCGAGGCGCACATGCTCCTCATCGGTGATTTTAAAGAGACTGCGAATTTTTACAAGTTCGGCGGCTTCTTTTTCGGTCAGAATGCCGTCGAACCACATCTCGTCCAGTATCTCTCGGTACATCTTCAGCCTTCCTTCTAATTTCTGCGACGCTTCAACGGGAACTGGCTTCGATGGTTGAGGAGACGGCTTTGCCGGAGGCGCCGGTGGGATGGGCACAACTTTTGGCGGAGTTGGGACCGGAGAAGCAGATGTACGCGACGGTAGAACTGGTGCGGCTGCCGGCGGAGTTGATGTATACGAAGGTGAAACGGGCGCCGGCGTTGCCGCTGTTCGTTTAACGGGGGGTACAACCGGCGCGGGAATCGGTGTGGCCCCCTTTTTCATTAACATTTCAATGCTCTGCGAATATGCCTGGGCAAAATGATTCGTCGGGTCAAGGCCAAATACTTTTGCAACTTGTTCGAGGGCGCGCTGGTATTGCTGGAGTTGAATTAATCTATCCGCCTCCCTCAGGTATTGGGAAATCAACTCAATTTTCTTTTCCAGTGTGAGGTTTTGAGTGTAGGTACGCGCTTGAGTAACTGATTCGGCTCTTTTTTGCATCGCATGGATGCGGTCCAGCATCGAACGCCCCTGGTAATTATCGGGGTCGGTTTGCAATACGCGTTCAGTCTCGATTAACGCTTCATCATACCTGCCGGCAAGAAAGTGTTCGTCGGCAATGCGAAGATGCCTGTAGATTCCTTCCTTCGTGAGCGGGGCCACAACGGGATTTCGGGCGGCTTCCTCTTCCTTTTTCTGAAGAGAGCGGATGCGTTCTTGAAGGGTACGTCCCTGATAATTTTTCGGGTCGATCTGAAAAATATAATCGACTTCAAACAATGCCTCGGTATAACGTCGGGAGCGGACAAAGTCTTCGGCATTACGGAGATGTTTGGCGATTTTTTCGAGCGCTGGATTCATGGCCGACATTTTTTCGGCGCGGGTTCCTTCAACAAAGAACCAATCAAAGGTATCACGCGTGGAATGAGTGTTCTAAGGTAGGAAGACAAACCCACAAATTCAACCTTGGAACGGAGCATTCATCTCAAAACACGAATGTTTAAGGGCTTTTCTTAACAATTTTTAACAGCAATAGAGCGGAATTATTCATATTTTGTGTCCGGATAAAACTCCTTTTTACTGTTATTTCTTGGGAGAGACGTTTGAAAAAAATAGCTGTTATCTTCGGCACGCGCCCCGATACCATAAAGCTCGCTCCTATTATTATCGGGCTCAGGAAGGAAAAAAAATACTTCGACACGGTAACCATTGCCACCGCACAACACCGGCAGATGCTGGACCAGGTGCTCGACGTTTTCAAAATAGTTCCGGACTATGACCTCAACCTCATGCAGCCGAAACAGTCGCTCGCAACGCTCACGCAAAACACTATTGCCGCGGTCGATACCGTTCTCGAAAAAGAAATGCCCGATATGGTGCTCGTCCAGGGAGACACGACATCGACCTTCGTCGGAAGCCTTGCGGCTTTTTATCGACGAATTCCAGTAGGGCATGTTGAAGCCGGTTTGCGCACGAATGACAAAAACAATCCATTTCCCGAAGAAATCAACCGAAGGCTGACGAGCTGTATTGCCGACCTTCATTTCGCGCCGACAGAAACGGCGAAGAAAGCTCTGCTTCACGAGCACATCGACCGGAAAAATATCTTTGTCACCGGCAACTCTGTGATCGACGCTTTGAGAATTTCAGTGAAGAAACATTATGCATTCGGCATCCATACGCTCAATCAACTCGTCTCCGAGAACAAGCGCATCGTCCTTCTCACAATGCACCGCCGGGAAAACTGGGGCGAACCCATGCGCGACGCCTGCAACGCCGTCAGAACCCTTGCCGAAACATACACCGCTATAAATTTCATCTTTCCCGTTCATCTCAACCCCGTTGTGAGAGAAGTGGTGTACGGAACATTAGGTTCGCTCGGCAATGTTTTCCTTATTGAGCCTCTTGATTATCTGGATTTCGTCAATTTGATGGCGAGGTCGTATTTGATCATCACCGATTCAGGGGGGGTGCAGGAAGAAGGGCCTTCGCTCGGTAAACCGATTCTTGTTCTCAGAGAAGTAACGGAGCGCCCCGAAGCCGTCCACTACGGAACGGTCAAGCTTGTCGGCCTGGACGAAAGAAAAATTATCGCCGCCGCAAAAAGGCTCATCGAAAACAAAAGGGCGTACGAGAAGATGGCGACGGCAACAAACCCGTACGGCGACGGACGCGCAGCCGAACGAACAGTACGGGTCATCAAAAAATATTTCGGCATGTCAGGAAATGCCATTCACGAATTTAAACCACGGTAGGTTTCCCGGTAAATGAAAAAAATCATTAGGTTATCACTCGTCCTTGCAGCAACTGTTGCGCTTTCGCAATCCGGCCTTGGTCAGGAATATCCCCAAAAGAAAATCTTGATTGCCGTTGAAGGCAATACCGATTTGAAAAATTATGCCATGGGTGATGGACGTCAGCTTGCAGATTTGCTCGGGCATTTCAATACCGCGGTGACAATTAAAGGAGTGAACAAGTACAACCCGGGCGAGATAAATAATTTCGACTACACATTTTATATCGGCTTTAACCCGAAAGACGCTGTGCCGGCGAAATTTCTGGACGATGTGCTTGCAACAAAGAAGCCGGTCATCTGGATGAACACCGGAATGATCGAGTTCTCGGAAAAATATAACCTCCGGAAGAAGTACGGCTTCAGTGTCTCTATACTCGACTCGCTCGACGATTTTGACATGGTGAAATCAAACAACAAAGTCTTTACCAAGGGAGAACCGAACGCGAACATTATTGACATCTCGAACCGGCGGCTCGTCGCCGTGGTTGCGGTTGCCTATTCAACGAAGAAGCGGAGAGAAATTCCGTATATCATTAAATCAAAAAATCTGATGTATATCGCAGATTCGCCGTTTGCATCGGCGACCGAAAACGACCGTTATCTCCTTTTCGCCGACATGCTTCACGACATCCTCCATGAGCAGCATGAAGAGTCCCATTCGGCGCTGATCCGCATCGAAGACGTCGACCCGCTGCAAAGCCCCGATCAACTTCGCGACATCGCCGATATTTTGTCGGCACGGGGAATTCCGTTTCTTGTCGGCGTCATTCCGTTCTACGTAGACCCCGAGGAAGGGATCCGCGTGAGTTTATCGGATAAGCCGGACTTCGTCGATGCGATCAAGTACATGGTAAAAAACGGTGGAACTATTGTCATGCATGGTGTCACGCATCAATACAAAGGGACAACCGCGGTCGATTTCGAGTTTTGGGACGGAAGCACTGACAAGCCGATCAAAGACGAGACAGCGGAGGGGGACGCAAAAAAAATTGAAATGGGCCTCCAGGAGTTCATGAAAAACGGATTGTCGCCGCTCATCTGGGAAACTCCGCACTACACCGCTTCCTTTACGCTCTACAACACGATCTCAAAATATTTCAGTTCGGCAATGGAGCAGCGCCTAGCGATTGAAGATGCGGATTACAGCCAATATTTTCCTTACATCATCAACAAGGATCTCTTTGGGCAAAAAATTTACCCGGAAAACCTCGGTTATGTTCCGCTCAATCCGAACAAGACTGAAAGTGAAGCGTATGTTCAAAACATTATCAAGAATGCAAAAACAAACCTTTATGTTCGCGACGGTTTTGCGTCGGTATTTTTCCATCCGTTCTTAGACCTTGATTTGTTAAAACAGCTGGTCGACGGAATTCAAAAACTTGGATACACATACATCGATTTGCGGGAACAGAAAAATTGGGTAAAAACGAAAGACAGAATTATTCTCACGGGAAGCCAGAATTACACCATTCATCTTGAAGACCAATATTTGTTCGAAGCGTACTTCGACCACACCGGAGAGATCAAGAGCAAAACGACCTCCGAGAAACGATTGAAAGGACCTATTACGAAATCCATCGAGTTGGAGCCGGGCGAACTGTACAAAGCCGAGCCGACGGAATTCCGTGAAAGTCCTCTCTCATTCCTCCAGAAAACGGAGTACAGCATCGAAAAATTGTATGACAATGTTTTCGCCAAAGAAGAGACGTGGAGCGACATTCATGCGGCCATTCTTTGGAATCACCACGTGAAGGGAGCCGCCTTTCACGATCAGTCGTCGCTGGCGGCTCTGCTTCGCAACGTGAACGTGCAGGTCGATACATTTTTCATCGGCCAGCCGCTCAAACTATCGCGCTACAATCTGCTCATTGCGCCGTATGCGTTTATCGACTCGTTGAAGCAGACGGATTATGACATTATCAACGATTTTGTCCAAAACGGCGGGAATATCATCACCGACACAAAAAATGACCTTGCCGAAGAACTCGGCATCAGTTTCACCCAGACGCGCATCCGGGTCGGGCGGATTCACGACCGCTACTTTCCAGAGGAGCGAATCGCATGGCGGTACGCCGAGCTCGTGAGCAAATTTGAAACGGAAGGTGTGGATGAAGTTTTCTGCGTCGACGATGTGACGGAGACGCCGATGGTAATCGGGAAAAAATTCGGCAAGGGAAAAGTCATTTACTTCAACTCATCGTTCGACTCGTACTCTCAGCACGGGTACAGCCAGTACCCGTTCGCTCTGGAATATGTGAGAAAATATTTCCACCTCCGGCCGATCGTCCGCCGCGAAAATTTGGAAATGTACTTCGACCCCGGCTTTCGGAAAACATACAGCATTGAATCGCTCATCAAACAATGGGTGAACCAGGGCATCCGCATTGTCCACGTTGCCGGATGGAACCAATTCCCGAAATACACGTACGATTACAAACGGCTCATTACGCTGGCGCACGCAAACGGAATATTGGCCTATGCGTGGTTCGAGCCTCCCCAGGTGAGCAAGAAATTCTGGGACGAACATCCCTGGTGGCGGGAAAAGAATTATAAGGGTGAGGACATTCCCCCAATGTGGCGGTATGCCGTCGCACTGGAAGACGACAGCTGCCTGGCAGTAATGACGGACGAGTACACTAAAATTCTCAACGGCTACGATTGGGACGGCGTGAACCTCGCGGAATTATACTTCGAAGCCGGCAAAGGATTTGAGAATCCAGAAATCTTTGCGCCAATGCACCCTTCCGCGCGCAGAGAAGTAAAGAAAAAATATGGATTCGACCTCGACTCAATCTTCAGCCAGCAATCGCCGTACTTCTGGAAAACAAATCCGGCGGTGATGAATGCGGTTGTCGATTACAGAGTGGGTCAATTGACGCTGGCGTATGAATCGTTTCTTTCATCCTTCGCGGAAATCGCGAAACAAAAACCGGGGTTCCAGATCGTCGTGACGGCGATGGACGCCTATGGCTCCCCCGAACTGCGCGAATACCTCGGCGTTGATATGAACCAAATTATCGCGCTGCAAAAAAAATATCGATTCGTCCTCCAGGTTGAAGACCCGGAAACTCTCTGGTCGACCGACCCGGGGCGGTATATCGAAATCGGCAGACGATACTCCAAGATCATAGGGGACAGCTCCAAGCTTGCCCTTGACCTCAACATCGTGCCCTTCAGAAAAAAGGAATCGATCACACCGTTCCCGACGCTGATCCAGACGGGGGCAGAATGCTTTTATCTTGTGAAGGCTGCCGCACTCGGTGCGCCGCGGATGACGATTTATTCAGAGTCGAGCATCAACCCGCAAGACATGGGCTTTCTCTCCAACGCCCTCGCAGCGGACGTCCGCTACCGCTACACGGACGACGGGTACCAATTGAACTCGCCGTACTCGTTCGTGTGCAAAATGCCGAAGTTGATTTCCGAAATCAATGTGGACAACGTCCCCCTTTCTCCGTTCAGGGACAATGTATTCATCATTCCGGCCGGCGCGCATCACATCACGCTGAACCGGGAAGCCGTAAACACGTTTTCCACGCATGAACTCCAGGCAAAAATCATGTCGATCGCCGGAAATTTGCTTTCGGTGACGCACGGGTTACGGACAATCGATTTTGAATACGAATCGGCCACGCGAGCGATCGCGTCGTTCAATGTCGCGCCGTCGTCCGTGAGGGTCGACTACCAGGAATATCCTTTCACCGTGATGAAAGGAAACGACTGCTTCAGCATTTTTCTTCCGACGGGAAAACATTACGTTGAACTCGTTGCCGGTGACCAATTTTCGTTCGGTGTGAACGTGACAAGCCTTTGGTCGACCACGGCAATCGCAATTTTCGGTGTTCTAGCCGTGGCTTCTCTTTTTCTCATGTACGTGGCTCTCAAAGTTGTTAAACGCAGTTACGCACCAAGAAAGGTATTGTAAGCCATGACAGTGTTAGAAGTCGACCTGAGTTTCCTGTTCGTCATCGCCGTTATCCTTATCTGGTTTATGATCGCTTACCAATTGGTACCTGACGGTGTACGGCTTTATCAATTATGTCAGGTCGATGAAAGAACGGAATGATGTCGACGGCCGGACATTCGATTTTCCGACGTGCGCAATTCTCATTCCCGCGCACAACGAAGAGAAGGTGATCGGAGCTACGATCTCATCGATGATGGCGATGAACTATCCGAAAGATAAATTGCGCATCATCGTCATCAACGACGGCTCGACCGATTCGACAAAAGAGATCATCGAGGGATATGCAAAGCGCGACACACGGGTAGAATTGTTCGACATTCCGAAGGGAGAAGGGGGCAAAGGAAAATCGCGCGCATTGAACCTGGGAGTGAAACGAGCAGCATCGGATATGATTGCCGTTTACGATGCCGACAATACTCCCGACCAGAATTCCCTGCGGTATCTGGTCGCCCAGCTTTTGCTGCACAAAGAACTTGGCGCAGTGATCGGAAAGTTCCGAACCGTCAACAAAAATCATAACCTCCTGACAAAGTTCATCAACGTTGAAACGCTGAGTTTCCAATCAATGCTGCAAGCCGGCCGCTGGCAGATGCACAGCATCGCAACGCTTCCCGGAACGAATTTCGTCATGTGGACGTCGCTCATCCGCCAGCTCAACGGCTGGGATGAAGAGGCGCTTACCGAGGATTCCGAGTTAAGCATCCGCATCTATGAAGCAGGATACAAAATAAAATACATTCCCTATGCGATTACGTACGAGCAGGAGCCGCAGGAATGGAAGGTCTGGATCAAGCAGCGAATGCGGTGGGTGCGCGGCAACAATTACGTCGTTTCGAAGTTTTTGAAGCAACTTCCCAACTTCAAAAATAAATGGCTGGCGTTCGACCTTTTGTATACGCTCGCACTCTATTATATATTCTTCGCTGCGATCATTATCTCCGATCTTCTCTTTATCCTCAGCGGATTGAATCTGGTCGCCATTTCACTTCCCGGCCCGTACACCATTGTCTGGATTATGGCATTTTTTCTTTTCTTGATTGAAATCATGCTTGCAATATCGTATGACAACGAGGACAGCATTGGAAAGATCGCGATCTTAGTGCTCATGTATTTCACATACTGCCAATTGTGGATTTATATCGTGTTGAAGGCAGCATACACGGAGTACGTCAAAAAGGACAAGCGTTTTTGGGAGAAAACTGTCCGGTTCGATGTTTCGGCAGCCGACGTGAAACAGTAATTTATCGTTGCCGGACACTTTTCAACTCGTTCCCAATGTCCCGTTGGGAACGCAATCCATGGAAGCTCCGCTTCAATTATACATTCCCAAACGGCCCGTCCCGCGGCAGCGGGAGAGTTAGGTAAATCTTCCCAACGAGACGTTGGGAACAAGATAAATCCAAAATGTCCATCCTGAACGAAGTCGAAGGATAATGCAGACGTTTGTCATGGTTCTGCCGAAGGCATCACTTTGTGAGACTTCGCTCACCATGACTTTGCTGGCAAATTAGGGCACTAGCCTCCCTTGATTCTTTTCCCAACTTTCAGCTAATTACAATCGTTATTTACCCATCCCATTAAGCGAAAGTGCCGAATAGAGTGGCTACTATTACAACTGCAAAGAAAACCGACGACGTTGAGGCTGCGCATGAGTTAACGTCGGCGTATGAATCTATCAAAAAAGAAATTGCAAAGGTCATTATCGGGCAGGATGCCATTGTCGAGCAGTTGATCGTCTCATTCCTCGCGCGGGGACATTGCCTGTTGATCGGCGTCCCCGGTCTGGCGAAAACGCTCCTCATTAAAACGCTCGCCGATGTTCTCGACTTGAAATTCAGCCGCATTCAATTCACTCCCGATTTGATGCCGAGCGACATCAGCGGCACGGAAATTATCGAAGAAAATGTTTCTACCGGACAGAAGGCGTTTAAATTCGTCCGGGGACCGATTTTCGGCAACATTATCCTTGCCGATGAAATCAACCGGACGCCGCCGAAGACTCAGGCGGCATTGTTGGAAGCGATGCAGGAACACAGGGTAACTGCCGCAGGCCAAACGTACTTGCTCGATGAGCCTTTCTTTGTCCTCGCCACACAGAACCCGATCGAGCAGGAAGGAACCTATCCGCTTCCCGAGGCGCAACTCGACCGCTTTATGTTCAATCTATGGCTCGAGTACCCGGCCTTCCAGGAAGAAATTGATATCGTCAAATCCACCACAAGCCCTTACGCCCCGACACTTCGCAGGGTACTCGGCGCCAACGAGATCATTGCTTTTCAGGAATTGATACGGCGCGTTCCGGTTGCAGACGCGGTTGTCCGCTACGCCGTGCAGCTCGTTGCGCGAACACGGCCGAAGGATGAGCATTCGCCGCAATTTATAAAGGATTGGCTCACGTGGGGCGCCGGCCCCCGAGCTTCGCAATACCTTATTTTAGGGGCGAAGACACGCGCAATACTTTCCGGACGGTACAATCCGGACGTCGACGATGTTCGTTCAATGGCTATCCCGGTGCTGCGTCATCGCATCATTCCGAATTTTAATGCAGAAGCAGATGGCGTTACAGCCGTCTCTATTGTAGAAAAATTGCTCGCGAACGTATAGCGGCTTTTTATCGTTTTTGTGGATAGAACGGTCTCTCCAGCGGCGGTGCCGAATTTCCGATGCCCAACGAATCAAAAAAATTAATGATGATCAAAAAGCAAAAAGTTTTTGCTCTCCTTCTTTTCACAGCCTCCATCGTCTTTTCACAAGAGCAACCGCGCAAGTACTGGATTTATTTCCGCGATAAAGACGAGACGGTACTCCGCACAGTTGCGGCAAACGGAACCGTGCATGAAATTTCTCAGGCCATCGGAATTACCGAGCGCGCTTTGACGCGCCGGGCAAAGACGCTTCCTTCCGCACACCTTGTAACGAAGGAAGATCTTCCCGTCTCTCAATTATACATCGAACAACTGCAACTCAACGGCATTTCCGTCATCAACACGTCGCGGTGGTTCAACGCCGTAACGGCGATGTTGACTGCTGATCAGGGCCGCCGTATTTCGGCTCTGCCATTTGTCGACCACATCGAACTCGTTCGTACTTTTGTTAGAAAAGAATTACCGCTGCAGACCATTCCTCTGAAGAAAGAATCCTCTTCGCAAACTCAAAACCTTCACGATTACGGTTCTTCGCTAGCGCAAGTAACTCAAATCGACGTTGTAGCCGTTCATAATCTCAGAATCACCGGACGCGGAATTCTTGTCGGAATGCTGGATTCCGGATTCCGGTGGAGAGTTCCCGAATCAGAAATGAATATGGACGTCATCAAAGAGTATGATTTCATTCAGCACGACTCCATTACCGCAAACCAGCCTGGCAACACGCCGATCGACGAGGACGACCAGGATGAGCATGGGACGTTGACACTTTCGCTTGTCGGAGGATACAAAGAAGGAGAGTTGGTAAGCCCAGCGTTCGGTTCAAGCTTTATTCTTGCCAAAACGGAATATGTGCCGTCAGAGACGAATATTGAAGAAGATAATTGGGTTGCTGGTATTGAATGGGAGGAGCAAAACGGCGTGGACGTTGTCAGCAGTTCGCTTGGTTACAGCATATTCGACTCGACGGATGCGAACGGAGTTCCGCAGCATAGTTATACTCCTGCCGATATGAACGGACGCACCGCAACAACCACGAAGGCTGCCGTCATCGCAGCACGGCTGGGCGTGGTCGTTGTCAGCGCCATGGGAAACGAAGGCGATTCACCCTGGCACATTATGACTTCTCCCGCCGACGCAGACAGCATTATTTCTGTAGGAGCGGTAAGTATTTCGGGAACCTACGCATACTTCAGTTCGGTCGGTCCCACGGCCGACGGAAGAACGAAGCCCGATGTTGTTGCTGACGGTGTGGGCGATTATTGTGCATTGCGTGCAACTTCTTCGTACGCCACATATTTTTCCGGAACATCCTTATCAACGCCGCTCGTTGCCGGCGCTGCAGCACTCATATTGTCCGCTCATCCTCAACTGACGCCGATCCAGGTGCGGGATGCACTGCGGAATACAGCGAGCAATGCACTATCGCCAAACGATACAATCGGCTGGGGTGTCATCGATGCTTACAAAGCGCTTCTCTACACGGGACTTGCTCTCAGCACGGACCCTGAGATCACGCTCGCCGGGGACGGCAGTACGAGTATCGTTATTTGTGCCGCATCGAACGCTCTCATTAAGAAAGATTCGATCAAATTATTTTACACCACGAACGGGGGAACTACTTTTTCAACAGCCCCGATGGTATTGACAAACATCACCGATTCATCAAGCAATTCCGGCAGCTACATAGGGACAATTCCACAACAACTCACGGGAGCGAAGGTAGGATTTTACATTTCTGCAGTCGATACAACGAATAAACCGTACACCGCTCCGTACGGCGCCCCGCGGAGTTTATTCAACTTCAACTACGGATTATTGACAAACGTGAAAAGTACACCTCTCCCCTCCACGTTCGAATTGTATCAGAATTATCCAAATCCTTTTAACCCGACAACGGCCATCAGTTATCAATTACCCGCGAACATGCCAGCGACATTGAAAGTGTATGATGTCCTGGGAAGGCTGGTGAGAACATTAGTCAATGATCATCAGACTGCGGGCACACACTCGGTTACATTCGACGCAAGCGGATTATCAAGCGGGGTGTACTTCTACCATTTAAAATCGGGAAGTTTTAGTGCTATAAAGAAACTCGTTTTGTTGAAATAGTTCAAAACCTTTGTCCCTCTCATTTCAAATTCCATGGTATGTGTTTCTTATCGCAGCCTCATTCGGCGCCGCGATTTCCTTCTTTGTCTACCGTACCACGGTTCCGCCGGTTCCCCCCTTCAGGCGCTATCTTTTGATCGTTCTTCGCAGCCTCGCTCTCATGCTTTTGATTCTTGCTTTGTGCCAGCCGGTTTTCAAACTTACGCGCCGGTCATCGCTGCCGCCTGCGGTTGCAGTGCTCATCGATAACTCTCTCAGTATGTCCCTCACCGATGGCGCGGGGAATCGAGAGGAGTTGCTTCGGTCGATGATCGCAGGGAAAACGTTGAAGGATCTGTCGTCGGCGGCACACGTGGAATTCTTCACCTTCTCGCCGTCGCTTCACGGGATCGATAAAGACTCTCTTCAACTCAACGGAACGAGTACCGACATCGCATCGGCGCTCCGTTCGGTTAAAAACAAATCACTCCCGCAGTTGAAAGCTGTTCTTTTGTTGAGCGACGGAAATTACAATACAGGGGAGAACCCTCTCGATGAAGCGGAAAACGTATCGATGCCGATTTTTTGCGCGGGTATTGGCGATTCGCTGGAACAAAAAGATATTGCCGTTCAAAAATTGCTGACAAATTCTATTGCCTATGTTCAGTCCTCGGTGCCGGTTGATGCAACGGTCAAGGTAACGGGGTTTGAAAACAGGAAATTGCCGGTCAATTTGCTGGAAGACGGGAAACAACTCGATCAGCAGTTTATCACCCTTCCGCCGTCGAGTTCAAGCCGGTCTGCTGAGTACCTCCGTTCACTTTACTTTTACGCCGACAACGGAGGGAATTAAGAAATATACAGTCAGCATTTCACCGTTAGAAGGGGAAATAACAAAAAGAAATAATGCGAAATCAGTGTTTGTAAAAATCCTTAAAAACAAGATGCGCGTTGCCGTCATTGCCGGCGGCCCAAGCGCTGACGTTTCCGCCGTTGTGCAGGCTTTGCATGCCGACCCTAACATTGAGTCATCGGTTGCCGTTCAGCAGCCCAGCGGCCTGTTTGCCGGCCAACAGCTATCACAATTCGAGGGATTGTCATCTGCTGAGTGCATCGTGCTCATCGGCTTTCCGTCAGAGGCAACAGCCCCGCCGGCGACGCAGTTCATTTTACATACGGTCGCAGCCCGCGGAGTTCCCCTGTTGTTCATTGCCAGCCGTACGCTGGACATTCATACGTTGAGAGAACTGGATCAAATTCTGCCGTTCACAACGTTGTCCGACAAAATCGATGAGCAGGCGGTTTTCCCAAACATTCCGCCGCAGCAACAATACAACATCCTGATTCAATCTTCTGAAAATTCTTCGTTCGATTGGAATAAGCTCCCGCCGATTTATTCTTCTCTCGGAACATTCAGAGCAAAGCCCGAAGCAGTTGTTCTTGCAACGACAAAAATTCAAGGGGTCGCTATCGATAATCCCCTGATTGTATCGCGAAATGTTATGCACACAAAATCATTCGCAGTCCTGGGATACGGCATATGGCGGTGGAAATTACTTGCCGGCGCAAGCAGCGAAACGGAAAAATTTTTCGATCCGTGGCTTTCAAATGCTGTACGCTGGCTTGTCGCGCGTGATGACAATAAGGAGCTGAAGGTTGAGCCGTTAAAAGAAATTTTCTCTCAGGGCGAAGCCGTCGATTTCCTTGGCCAAGCGTATAATGCGAACTATCAACCGATCGACGATGCCGACATCCATGTTGAGGCTACAGCCCTCACATCACGGCAGCGTTTTGAAACAATCCTGCGCCCTCTTGAGAACGGCAGGTACGAAGGACAAATTGAAGCTCTGCCGGAAGGTGATTATTCGTTCACGGCAACGGCAATAGCCGGCGGCGCAGACCTTGGAAAATCTGAAGGGCGATTTTCCGTCGGTGAGCAATCCATTGAGTTCGCAGACACTAAAATGAACAAAGCGCTGCTCCAGCAAATCGCTGCGGTATCCGGCGGAGAATATGCTGACGGAAGGGAGTTTGAACGGCTGGTCCACGGTCTCGCGGTTCGTCCGTTCATGAAGCCGGAAGAACAATTCACGGCAAGCGAGTTTGAACTATGGAACCTTCCATCGCTTCTCTCGGTTATTGTTGCGTTGCTCGGAGTAGAATGGTTCGTAAGAAAACGAAGCGGAATGCTTTAAAAAGAGACGACAAGTTACGCACAACACCAGCATTACTGCCACGAAGGCACTACGACACAAAGATTTTTTCAGGAAAGCTCCATTTTGTATTGTCCATCAATAAAAGAATTGTCTTTTAGCGACTTGGTGCCTTTGTGGCAAGCATTTTTTTAACCCTGCGTATCATCAATTACTGATTGGTACCGACCAAGCATGGCAAAAACTTTTTTTATCTTAGGCTGCGTTTTTTCTTTTCTTGGCGTGGCGTTAGGGGCGTTCGGTGCTCATGCATTGAAGCAAAAGCTCTCGCCCGAGATGCTTCAGGTGTTTGAAGTCGGCTTACGGTACCAAATGTACCACGCATTTGGGCTGTTCGTTGTTGCCTGGGCATTGCAGTCATGGAACATCACGAGCGCGGCGGCTTCCGGCTGGTGGTTCATCGGCGGCATTGTTCTGTTCTCAGGAAGTCTTTATGCTCTTGCACTCACTGACATAAAATGGCTTGGCGCAGTTACGCCATTGGGAGGATTGTCTTTTTTACTCGGCTGGGTGTGGCTCGCGTGGAGCGTGTGGAAAGGTATTCAATGATTATCGAATTCAAAGACAATAATTCCAGGTATTACCCATCACACATATAAGGAGAGTTATCATGAACAATCCAAAAATATTTCTTGCCGGTTTGATCGTTGCTCTAGCAGCGATATTTGTCGTTGGCGCTGCAAACGCACAACAGAAAATGTACCAGCTCAGCCCCGCTGCTTCTGTTTCGCAAACGGTCGGTTTAACTGATATAACGGTAACGTACCACCGGCCCGGCATAAAAGGGAGAACGATTTGGGGAGAACTAGTCCCTTACGATAAAGTGTGGCGCGCCGGTGCCAATGAAGCAACGACGGTGACTTTTAGTACTGACGTCACGATTGGCGGCAAATCTGTCAAAGCGGGTTCGTACAGCTTTTTTGTAATCCCGAGACAAGGAGAATGGAGTGTGATCCTCAATTCGCAGCCGCAATGGGGAGCGTTCAGCTACGATTCGACGAAGAATGTTTTGCAGTATTCACGTAAACCTGAAGCCGCACCGAATGAAGAACGGCTCTCGTACACTTTCACCGACCTGACAGGAAATTCGGTAATGCTTGTACTGCGGTGGGAAAAAATCGCCGTTCCGGTTGAGATCGAAGTCGGTACCGATGCGAACTTCACAAAAGCAACCAAAGCAGCAGAGGCAATGCCATCGCAGGAATACAACAACTATGCTCTTTACTGCCTCGATACAAAAACCAATTTGGACAAGGGATTGGAAGCAGTTGAGCGGTCAATTGCCATCAAAGAAAATCCTTCTAACCTCCGCATGAAGGCCGAGCTTCTCGCTCAAAGCGGTAAAACCGATGAGGCGATCGCCACGGCAGAGAAGGCAATCACAGTCGGAAAGGCTGCAAACCCGAAGTTTGATCCAAGCGAAATAGAAGAACTTCTCAACCAGTGGAAGAGAAAATAGAAGTGAGACTTCCGAATAATCCAAAAAGAGCTGCTTGGTGAGAAACAATTTTTACGATAGCGTGAAGAATTTGTGTGCGACTCATACGTTGAATATGAGTCGCACACTGTTGTTACGCTGCTCCAATGACCGCGTTGATTGCCACAACGTTCACAATGTCATCGACACTGCATCCGCGTGAAAGATCGAACGCCGGCCGCTTCAATCCTTGCACGATCGGACCGACTGCCTCCGCACCGCCAAGGCGCTGAGCAAGTTTATATCCGATGTTCCCAGCGTTTAAATCTGGAAAGACAAGAACGTTCGCTGTTCCTGCAACTTCGCTCTCCGGCGCTTTTTGTTTTCCTACCGATGCAACAATTGCCGCGTCAAGCTGAAGTTCGCCATCTAACTTCAAAGCTGGATTTTTCTTTTTTGCTATCTCGGTTGCACGTTGAACTTTTTCAACCAGCGGATGAGACGCGCTCCCTTTCGTAGAAAACGACAGCATCGCAACACGGGGTTCTTCTCCGGTCAGTTTCCGGTGGTTCTCGGCCGTCGTGAGAGCAATGTCGGCAAGCTGCTCCGCTGTCGGGTCGGGGACGACCGCACAATCAGCGAATGTATAAATGTGAAGTGGGAACACCATCACGAAAAAGCTCGAGACGACGCTGATTCCCCCTTGCACTCCGATGATCTGTAACCCAGCTCTCAGGACGTCGCCCGTTGTCGAGAGCGAACCTGCAACACTCCCATCAGCCATCCCTTCTCGAACCATCATCGCTCCAAAAAAAAGGGGCTTTTTCATCGTTTCCTGTGCCTCCGTGAACTGTATTCCTTTTTCTTTCCGCAGATCAAAATAGATGTGAGAGAAATCCGAAAGCTTGTCCGACTTCACCGGGTCGATAATCCGCATGCCCTGTAATGACACAGCCTCGGTACCGGCCTTCGACCGGATTTGTTCCTCGTCGCCAATGAGAATCGGCACTGCAAGGTTTTTATCCACAAGAATTCTCGCCGCTTTGAGGGTACGAGGGTCGCTTGCATCGGGTAGAACAATGGTCTTGTGTAATTGTTTCGATTTTTGTTGGATATCAGATATAAAATTTTTGGGGTTCATTGTTATTAGAAATGATTAGAAAAGAAGTAAGAGTAATTAATGCGAATGGTTTTCCTTCGCCCTTGATTTTTAAATATAGCCGAACATTTGTTGAGATTCAATGGGCGCTTTCGATGTGTGACGAATTGTCAAGAAAAATTCAATGAAATTCGATAAAAATCAGTGGTTTTTATTAATTTTCATTAATGAATATTGAAGCCGTTGACTATCTGTCAGGTAATGGATATATTCCGTGCGGAAAAACTGAAATCTATGCAAAAAAAACAGGTCTACGTTGAAACATACGGCTGCCAGATGAATGTAGCCGATTCCGAAGTCGTCCTCAGTATCATGAACGACGGCGGGTTTGGAATAACCCAAAGTCCCGACAACGCAGACGTTATTTTTGTCAACACATGCAGCGTACGGGATAATGCAGAACAACGCGTCCGCCAGCGGATCAGCACTTTGAAGAATTACAAGCGTAAGAATCCCGGCGTGCTTATAGGAGTTTTGGGCTGCATGGCGGAGCGATTGCGGACTGAATTGATCGATAAAGGCAATGTTGTCGATATGGTTGTTGGACCCGACGAGTACCGAAAGCTGCCGGCTCTGGTGGACGATGCTTTCAACGGGCAGAGAGGAATTGCCGTAAAACTCTCGCGCATCGAAAATTACGACGATATTATGCCGCTGCGAACGGAAGGCGTCGCTGCCTGGATTTCCGTCATGCGGGGCTGTGATAAATTCTGCACGTTCTGTGTCGTTCCGTTTACTCGAGGAAGAGAACGAAGCAGAAAGCTGCAAAGTATTGTGGAAGAAGTTGAGCGATTGAGCGAACGCGGGTTCAAAGAAATCACGCTGCTGGGGCAAAACGTAAACTCATACCACGATGGAGAATTTGATTTTGCGGACTTGATCCGGCACGCCAGCGAAGTCGACCGGACGATTCGCATCCGGTTCATGACGCCCCATCCCCAGGATATGTCCGAGAAACTGATCCGTGCGATTGCCGATAATGAAAACGTCTGCAACTCCATCCATCTGCCCGTCCAATCGGGGTCGAACAGGATACTGGAGTTAATGAACAGAACGTACACCGTTGAGCAATACTTCGGCCTTGTCGAGAAAATACGGATTGCAATTCCAAACGCGACTCTGTCGACGGACATCATTGCCGGCTTTCCCACTGAAACGGAAAACGACCACAAACAGACGCTCGACGTTATTCAAAAGGTCGGCTATGACGGTGCATTCACGTTCAAGTATTCTCCACGAGAACATACCAAAGCATGGGAAATGAACGACGACATTCCGGACGAAACCAAGGCCGACCGATTGAACGAAATTATAGAACTCCAGCAAAATATTTCTCTCAAGAAAAACCGACAGCTTATTGGATCCACGGTTGAGATTCTCGTCGAGCGGGAAAGCGCAAAGTCTCATGATGAATGGATGGGACGGACCGATACCAACAAGGTAACGGTGTTCCCGAAAGACAACTCGCGCATCGGCGATCTTGTTAAAATCACAATTGGCCGATGCAATTCGGCAACGCTCTTTGGAACAATCATCAATGAATCGAAAACAATAAACAATTACCGTATCGCGGTCAACAGTTGACAAATCAAACTTTTATGAATCTACCACTGAGAAACTTTAGGACATTGTACCTCTCGCTTTTTCTCCATGTTCTTGGCGCTGCGATTGTCTTCGCACAAATGCCGGGGGCCGAAGTGCGGAAGCGCCTGGACTTTATCTACAGCGGGCAAGCCGAGCGGGTCAGGATCGAATTACCAAACCTTGAAAAGCAATACCCGAACGACGCGGGGGTAGGGTATCTTGACGCAGTTCTTACAACGGACGGCGCCGCGGCCGTAAAAAAGTTTCAAGCTATCGTCGACGAGTCGCCGCAAAGTGAATGGGCGGACGCTGCGCTCTATAAGGTGTACCAGTACTATTATTCCGCCGGGCTGTACAAAACAGCCGACAAAAAATTCGAGCAGCTCAAGCAACAGTATCCGAACTCGCTGTACATCGTTGGTGCAGTAAAGGACCAAAAACCTGCCGCGGTCCAGCAAGCGCCGGCAGCAGAAACCAAACCGCCGGATACCACCTCACAAAGGCAGGCAGAACAACCGGGGAGTATCGAACCTGCAAAAAAAACAACTTTCGATTCATCGGCGACCGTTGTTGGTGCGCACACGTTTGCTGTGCAGGCTGGTGCATATTCGAGCGAAAAGAAGGCGCAAAAGCAGGTTGATTTTTTTTCGACAATTAACAAAAAAGCAGTGATCACGGCAAAAGCGAGCGGAGACAAATCCTTGTATGTCGTTTCCATCGAAGGGTTTTCAAGCGAACAAGATGCCCGTGATTTTATCACCGAATTGAAATTAAAGTATAACATTGAATCAATTATTGTCGCGAGATAACGTGAGAGACGGAGACGAAAGCGTGGAGAGAACGTTGTTTCAAGAGGAATACAACATCGTCGGCAAGTCGCTGGAGATGCAGGAAATAGTGGAAGTGATCCAACAAGTCGCTCCGACGGACATTACTGTTCTCATTACCGGCGAAAGCGGAGTCGGAAAAGAAATAGTCGGGCAGGCAATCCACGCGGCAAGCAAACGCGCGCAGAAACCGATCGTTACCGTGAACTGCGGTGCGATCCCCGAGGGGATCATCGAGAGTGAATTGTTCGGGCATGAAAAGGGATCGTTTACGGGAGCGAGCGATTTGCGCAAGGGATACTTTGAGATCGCAGATGGAGGAACAATTTTTCTCGATGAAATCGGCGAACTTCCTCTCCCAACCCAGGTAAAATTCCTCCGCATACTGGAAAACGGGGAATTTATGCGCGTTGGTTCTTCGTCGGCAAAGCGGGTTGACGTCCGGGTTATCGCTGCGACGAATAAGGACCTGGAGCGGGAAGTGAACAACAAGCATTTTCGCCCTGACCTGTTTTACAGGCTGCGGTCGGTGAACATTCGCATTCCGCCGCTGAGAGAGAGGAGAGAGGATATCCCGGTATTTTTCACGAAGTTTGCAAAGGAGTTTTCCGAAAAGAACAAAATTACCTTTCTCGGAATTGCAGACGACGCGATGGAGCTGTTGACGCAGGACGATTGGCCGGGTAATGTTCGTGAACTCCGCAATGTGGTCGAAAGCATGCTTGTCATTGAAAACGGTAAACGCCTTACCGAGGGCGACGTTCGAAAATATCTGAAGGGCTCTCATACTAACGGTGAGGAACGCAATTTGCCGGTGTACATTCCAAAGTCCGCCGAGTTTGCCGAGCGTGAACTTATTTACCGCGCTCTTGTCGACCTCAAAACCGACATCGTCGACATGAAAAATTTACTCGTCAACGCCGCCGGCTCATCCGCACTGATGAGGCGCGATGCCGCATCGATGAACGGCGCGGAAGTTCACGACAATCCAATTGTTCATCCCCGTGCGGCCGGAGAGGAAAACATTTCGCTGGAAGAAATGGAACGGCGGATGATTGTGGGCTCGTTGCAGAAGTACGAAGGCAACCGCCGCCTCGCAGCACAAGCCCTGAAGATCAGCGAACGGACGCTGTACAGAAAAATCAAAGAGTACGGGCTTCAATAATAATGCAAAATTCAAAATGGAAAATTAAAATTAGAAGCAGTGATGATGTCGTTGTTGTATTACTTTTCACTTTTAACTTTTCACTTTTAATTTTCTTATCCGGCTGCGCGTATTCTTTTTCAGGTTCGTCTGTTCCGAAACATCTGAAGACAATCGCTATTCCGCTGTTCGAAGACCAGAGCGGGTTTGGCGAGCCGGGATTGGGGGAGAGCTTCACGACGACGTTGATCAATCTTTTTGTCAACGACAACAGTTTGCAGGTGGCAGAGCGAAATACGGCGGATTCAATTCTGGAAGGGTCGATCGTTACGGTTCAAGATGTACCCCAGGTTATTACGCCCGGAGAACAAGTAACCACGCGGCGCGTGACAATCAACGTGCACGTCACGTATCAGGACTTAAAACTACGGAAGAAGGTCTGGGAGAAAAATTTTTCGAATTGGGGGGACTATAATACCAGTAGTGAAACACGGGCGGTTGCCCTCACTCAAGCTGTCAATAAAGTAACGGATGACATCCTCATCGAAACCGTCTCGGGATGGTAAAAGAACATCGAACAACTCAATTCTACGAGGTTGAAAAACAACAACAATGAATGATATAATTTTAGTAACATATTTTATTTCTCTTCTTATTCTCTTCGCTTTTGGATCGCACGGGTTTGTGATGATCTTCCATTATTTCAAGCACCGTGATACGGAAGAAGCGGAAACCCTGCCGCTTCAGGAATTTCCGGCGGTCACCGTACAATTGCCAATTTTCAACGAGCTGTATGTCGTTCGCCGTTTGATCGAGGCATCCTGCGCAATCAAATACCCGGCGGATAAATTAGAAATTCAAGTGCTCGACGATTCGACGGATGAGACGGTGAATCTTGTCGAAACCATCGTCTGCGAAATGAAAGAGCGCGGGCACAACATCCATCATGTCAGACGCAGTTCACGCAAAGGGTTTAAAGCCGGCGCATTGAAGGACGGGCTGGAAAGTGCCACGGGCGAGTTCATCGCGATCTTCGATGCAGACTTTGTCCCGCGGGAAGAGTTTCTTCTGAAAACGCTGCCGTATTTTTATTCCGACAAAAAAATCGGGATGGTGCAGACACGCTGGGAGCATTTGAACAGCGAGTACTCGCTCTTGACGCGAACACAGGCGATGGCGCTTGACGGACATTTCGTAATTGAGCAGTCGATCCGCAACAAGGCCGGATTCTTTATTAATTTCAACGGCACCGGCGGTGTATGGAGAAAGGCATGTATTGAAGACGCCGGGAATTGGCACTCGGATACGTTGACTGAAGACCTCGACTTAAGCTACCGCGCACAATTGCGCGGATGGAAATTCAAGTTCCTGAAAAATGTTACGTCGCCGGCTGAACTGCCATCGGAGATCAATGCGCTGAAAACCCAGCAATTCCGCTGGACAAAAGGGGCGATCGAAACTGCACGGAAAATGCTTCCGGCGGTATGGAAATCGGACCTGCCGTTCAAGATTAAGTGGCACTCGACATTTCACCTTACCAATAACATTGTGTTTCCGTTCATTCTCATCGCCGGCATTCTCAACATACCGCTGATGTTCATCAAGCACGCCGGCGGGTATGAAGCATATTTTGATATCATGTCGATCTTTGTCTTTGCGTTCATTAGTTCATTCCTGTTTTATTTGTATTCTCAAAAGGATGTGTACCCGGATTGGCGGCGGAGGCTCTTCCTCTTCCCCCTCTTTATGGCTGGAAGCATGGGTTTTGCTGTAAATAACAGCAGGGCGGTCATCGAAGGATTGTTTAAACGAAAAAGCGACTTTGTCCGTACACCAAAGTACAGCATAAAAGAAAAGGGAGATTCGTGGCTGGACAAAAAATACGTCCCGGTAAAATTTAACTGGACGGTGCTCATAGAAATTGCGCTGGCAGTGTATTGCCTCTTCGGTGTCGTCTCATCCCTCTATTACCTTGAGATTGCGGCGGTGCCGTTCCAGCTCTTGTTTCTGATTGGATTCGGATTCGTCTCATACCTTTCCATCCAGCAAGCGCTGCAAGCGAGGCGTTTGAAGGCTGAACGCTTACTTCATCCCGGAGCAGCCGCGGTATAGGCTTGATTTTAACATATCCTTCGCTTATTATAAAGCCGGTGCTGTTGTGCCGGCTTTTTCACTTTTTTCAGAGTTATGGATTTATCAGAATTCGATATCGATTTTCTTTCTCAGAGACTATCGGACAATCCGCAGTCTCCTCTTTTCGCCCGCCTGGCAGATTTATATCTCACCCAAAATCAATCGGCGGAAGCATTAAAACTGTGCGAAGCGGGAGTGCAGACATATCCATCGTACGCAACGGGATACGTTATTCTCGGGAAATGCTATAGTGCACTGAACGAAAACTCGAAGGCCCGCCTTGCATTCACACAAGCGCTGCATCTTGCCCCTTTTAATCAACTCGCGCGGAAGCTCTTAGAAGAAATCCCTCTCACCGCCGATGAGCCGATTCAGACACCGGAGATCGAATCGACTGATACAACTCCGCCTCCTGCAGAAACCACGGTTCAGGAAGAAACATTTCCACCGCAGAACGTAGACGAGCCTCAACCGGGCACCGAAATTATTGTTGAGGCCCCGGCGGAAGAAGAAATTGTGCAGGAACCAATCCAGCAAACCGAGGCCGCCATTGTAGAAACACCGCCGGTTGAACCTGAACAGCTCCCTGAAGTTGACGAGTATATCCAGCAGCACACGGCGAACGCCGGTACGGAAAAACTGGTGTCATTGGATGAATATTTGAACCAAGCCGCCGCACCTGAACCGACCGGATTGGATTCTCTTGCGACGCAGCTCGAAAACGCGGAACGGATTATCCCACAGGAGCCCGAACCGAGCACTTCTCCGGAAGAGAGCGCACCGCTGGATTCGATCGTCATTACTCCAACACTTGCAGAAATTTATGCGTCGCAGGGAGAATACGGCGCTGCAATTCAGGCGTACGAAATTCTGATTTTCTCAAAACCCGATGAGCGCGAACGTTTTGAAAAGCGAATAAGCGAATTGCAGGCGAAGTTAAACGAAAGGGGATAATGGGGGATTAGTTACTTTATGGCATTTACGAGTCTGGTGAGTTTCGATTTTTGATTTGATGCTTTGTTTGGATGAATAACCCTCTTCTGGGCCAGCCTGTCGAGAAGAGAGACTGCTTCTTTGAGCGCAACTTCTGCTTTGACTTTATCTTTTTCCTGCCGAACTTTTTTGATCACCGTTTTCATGGCGGATTCTTGTGCGGTGTTAAGCTTTTTTCTGTGCGCTGAAGAACGAATTCGCTTGATCGCCGATTTGTGCTGTGCCATTCTTTTTCCTTCTTATCCTGGATGTTGTCGTTATTCGTAGTATAATATACGTAAAAGCCGATTCAGCCGCAAGAAATGCGCGTCGCTATATTTTCTTTTCCCAGTAGATGTTCTTTCTCATCTCTTCAACCCAGTGCTGAAAATCTTGGTCTGTTTTGAACTGGAGCGCAAGACGTTCAAGTCTATGGTAGTCGTCATTCATATTCATGGTATGTTCGGGCGATATAGAGCGAACCCAGACAATATGGTACCCATAAGAAGTTCCGACCGGAACTTTCACCGGAGCGCTGATTTCTCCTTGTTTCATGGTCTTGAGAATTTCCATGAATGCCGGTTCAATTTGGTCGACCCCTATTTTTCCAAGATCTCCGCCGACGTCTTTTGAATCCGGGTCTTCGGAGTTTTTGCCGGCCAACGCTGCAAAGTCTTCCCCCGCCAAGGCACGCTCGCGAAGACGGTTCAGTTCTGCAACGGTAGAATCGTCGTCCGCCGCTGATTGCTGGATGGAGAAGAGGATGTGCCTGGTGTGGACCGATTCTCCCCGCCGTTCTATCAATTGAATAATGTGGTACCCGTACGATGTTCTAATCGGCCGTGAGATCTCGCTGTCTTTCAGCGCAAACGCAGCTTCCTCGAATTCTTTTTCGAAAACGCCGCGCCGGAACCATCCCAGGTCGCCGCCTCCGCGGGCCGAACCGGGGTCCGATGAATAGCGTTTTGCAAAATCGGCAAAGTCGCCGCCGGATTTAATGCTGTCCAGAATAGTAAGCGCTTTCTTGAACACGGCTTGAATGACGGATGAATCCGGCTTGGGTTTGATAAAAATGTGGCTTAACTCGTACTCTTTCGGAATCGTGGGAAGGCTGTCTTTATGCGCGTCAAAAAATTCTTCCACCTCACGACGCGTTACCGTAATAGACGTTTGACGCGTTTGCCGGATCTTCTCTACCAGAAGTTGATTGCGAATCAGGTCGCGGAAATCTCTTTTCATCCTGCTGATCGGCATGTTGTACAATTCTTCCAGCCGCTGCTCGGAGCCCGCTTGCTGCGCAAGCATTTTTATTTGACGGTCGAGCCTGTCGGTCACTTCATCATTCGTCACTACCACGCTGTCTTCAATCGCTTGCGCAAGAATCAGTTTCTCGTTGATCAAGCCGTCGAGAACCCGGTTCCGTAATTCCGGGGACTCGGCGTCAAGTTTATTTTGCATGGCCATTGATTGGAGGGTCAGATTCAAATCAGACTGAGTAATGATCTCTTTTCCAACAATTGCTACAATACGATCTATTACCGTTTGACCGTGCACGGAACCACACAACACCAGCAGTATTGAGAAGGATGCGATGCTGCGCTGTATTCTTGCTTGTTTACTTTTCATTTGATTTTCCGGAGCCTCTTTTTTCACTCGCCTGTGTGCTGAAGACTATCGTGATCGGCCGGAACGCCGGTAAGGTGTATTTGCACAATATGTTTTTTCCTCATGGTTTCCAGGTATTCCGTAAAATGTTCCTGGCGGTGCTGCATCATAAGCCTTCCTCGGATAGCATCCTCAACATATTCAACAGGAGGGGGTGCCCCCCGCTGGTAACTTCCAACCAGCAGTATCACAAAATACCCTGCACTTGTTTTCACCGGGAACGAAACTTCTCCCGGACCGAGAGCTGAAGAAACTTTCCAGAGCTTGGCCGGAAATAATGTCGATTGATTATAGAACGCTGAATCGGTTTTCGTAATGAGTGAAGATTGGCCGTTCTTGACATTCTGAGCCTCGGCAAGAGCGGCCTCCCAGCCCTTTCCCTGAAGTGCTGCTGCACGAAATGCTGCCGCCGGTTCGCGTTCGGAAAAAACCGCCAAAGAAATTTCTACAATGTCGTCATGCAGAGCAAACTCATCGACATGATTTTTAAAATACGCCGCAATTTCTTCTTTGGAAATGGATTGCGGAGTATCGTTGAATATGTCTTTTTCAATCAGGGCGTTAATGGCAAGCTCGCGTCTCGCGTTTTCAAGATTCCTGAGCACGGCTTCGGAGCGGTCGAGTCCCTGTCTTTTGGCTTCCTGATAAAGCAATTCGGAATTTACCCATTGCCGCGTAAACATCCGCACCTGCATTTCGGAAATGCCGCCGCTTGTATCAAGCTGCTGGTGGATCATGTCGGACGTCAATGCCTGATCGTCGACTCGAGCAATTTCTTGTACCCGTTCGGGTTGGCGTGTGCATGACAATAGCATGAGACAACTTCCAACGGCAAGAGCAGCAAACCGCCGCTTCAGTATGGAAGTTATTTCTTTAACGTTTGCTCCGTTGAAATCCCGATCGCTTCTTTATACACGCTTACCGGATATTTTTTTAATAACGATTCGTACCACTCATTTTCTAAACGTTTCGATTCGGACTCTTGAAAAGCGCTTGAAAGTTCGGATCCCGCCTCGGTGAATGTTTTATTGCCTGCCGGACTTTTTTCCAGAACCTTAATAATCGAAAATCCGTTCTCGTATATGAAGAAGTCGGATATTTCCCCCACGTTCATGTTCCACGCTCGCTGCGTCAATGCGTTACCGGTCGCCGGCATCAATCCCCACACTCCGTTTTTTTGCTTGGTTGATGGCCGTGAGTTAAACTGAGCCGCAACAGAATCGAACGGAAGTTTTTGTTCCTTCAGGCGAAACGCAACAATTTTTGATACGCTGTCCGTCCGGACAAAAATCTCTTGAACGTTAACCCTGTCCGGCCAGGTAAATTTCGAGCGGTTCGCTTCAAAATACACGTGTAATGCCGAATCGCTCATCGATATTTTATTCCATACCTCGTTCTGCTCCGCTTTGAAAAGAACACTCCCCTCTTCATATTCCTTTATCGTTCTGTCAAAGTCGGGGAACTCCGATTCAACGCTTTGTGCTTTGTACTCAATAAGGAGGTTGTCCGATATTTTTTCAAAAATTCTGGCCGAGCTTGCATGAAGGGCAAGAGGCAGTCCTTGAAGATCTTTTTCTCCCTTAACCCGGTGAATGACGGAGTCGATCGTTATTTTTTGACCTGCGAAAGTAAACAATTCCTTTGCCCTGGCCGCTGCGGTGAAAGAGCTGTCCCAAGTTTCGCTATCGGTCGTCTTTGTCGTATCAAGGGATGAATTCCAAGCGGAAACTCCATCCGCCGACTGGACAAAGTTGTATTCTTTTTTTAATCCGTCGACGTACGAATTGTAATCGCTCTGGTAGAAACGCTGCCTGTAGGCAGTCCTGAGTTCCTGCTCCATACTTGCAAAAGAAGGAATTGGCTTTGCATCGGTCTCCTGAATGAGATGGAGTCCGAATTGTGATTTGACGATAGGGGAGACTTCGCCAACCTTCAGCTTGAATGCAGCATCATCAAACTCCTTTACCGTTCTTCCTCGTTCAATAAATCCAACATCCCCGCCCCGTTCTTTAGCTTTATCTTCAGAATAAATTTTAGCAAGGTCGGCAAATTTTCCACCATGCTTCAGCGAATCAAGTACTGTCTCTAAATCCTTCATTGCTTTCGCGGAATCTTGTGCCGTCGATTTCGGCGTAAGCCGCTTGATGATATGGCTTATGCGAATAGTGCCGGGGTTAAGCTGGCGGTCGGTGATTTTAATGATATGGTAACCAAATTGCGTCCGAACGGGATACGGCAAAAATGTTCCGGCCGGGGCGGAGAAGATCGCATCTTCAAACTCCGGCACCAACCTTCCGGAAACAGAATAGTTCAAATCGCCCTTGTTAGAGGCAACGGACGGGTCTTGGGAGTTGTTCAGAGCGAGCGTCTCAAAGGATCGTCCGGCTTTCAGCGAATCGATAATTTTTATTGCCTTTATGTACGTCTTTAATGTCTCAGCCGGACTCGCATTCTGGGACATTTGGAGAAGGATATGGCTGGCTCGTACTTCATAAAGCTTACGTTCATACATTCGATGAAGTGCAGGCTCATTGATATCGTGCTCGATTAGTAATGCCACCGCGAGATTCCGCTTATATTCTTGGATCTCGGCCTGAAGATCGGGAGCATTTTGATACCCCTGGGCGTATGCATCCTTTACTTTCAATTTGAATTTTACATAGAGGTCTAAGAATTTTTCCCGGTCGTCGGCTGCCGCCTTCAGCGCGGTGTCTTTCCCGCCGTTACTTTTCGTGAACATCGTATCAAATTCACCAAGCGTTATTTTATCCCCGCCGATTGTGGCAACCACAGTATTTTGCTGCGAAGCACAGCCGCCGAACATCATTGCGAAAACAAGTCCCACAAAGAACAAGCTCGACTGAAAACGATAACACATTTTTCGGTACTCCTATAAAATAACAAGAATTATTGAAGGCGTTCCTCTGTAACTTTGAAAAATAGCTATAAATACTGTCAAAATCAATGGAGATATGAGGGAACGCGAATCAGGTTGAAGCAAGATTGAGAGATACGAAAGCATTGTCTGACAGCATCATCCGTCTTTGAGAAGGCTGACAAGTTGTTTGACAAAAAATGCCGTCGCTCCCCACACTGGCTCTTCCCATACGTTGTAAGAAAAAACCTCTATTTTTATCCCATCCCGTTCTCGTACGTCAGAATGCCGAAGGGAATCGTCAAAAAACTTTTCCAGGGGGATAAATATTACCTGCGCTACTTCTTCAGCGTTAATGTGAAGAGGGGGAAGGTGTTCGATGAACCCGACGACGGGAGTGACAACAAACCCACTCGGCGTTTGTAAATCGTCTATTATTCCGATAATGGCGATTGCCGAACGCTCCAAGCCTATCTCTTCAAACGTTTCCCGAAGAGCCGTATCGACGGGAGAGATGTCGATTGTATCGGTTGCCCCGCCAGGAAATGAGATTTGCCCTTTATGGTGCTCAACGGTTTCACTCCGTTTTGTGAAAAGCAGGTTCAGCCCATTTCCTCTCTTCACAATCGGAATGAGAACTGCCGATTTCGTCAGCGCACTCCTTTCGATACTCTGCCGTTGATAACGGTTAAGTTTCTTTTGAATAAACGCTTGGGTAAGGATTGGAGTGCTTTTCATCTGTTTCCATTTACAAGGACGCAGGTTTTTCTATGCTTCGTCTTTTTTATTTCTGCAATTCCTTTTTTCTGTTCACCATCGTCGTTGAGGACTGGTCGGTCGGCATGAGGACTATTTGCTGGATATTCACGTAGAGAGGGCGTGTAGCACAGTAGATGACGGCATCGGCAATATCGTCCGGGGTGAGGGGGGTCATCCCTTCGTATGTTTTATCGGCCCTGGCCTGGTCGCCGTGAAAGCGCACGATGCTGAATTCGGTTTCCACCAACCCCGGGTCGACGGTGCTGACACGTATCCCGCTGCCGTGCAAATCTAAACGCATTGTGTTCGTCAATGCATTGACCGCCGCTTTTGTTGCGCAGTACACATTTCCATTCGGGTAGAATTGATATGCGGCAATTGAACCGATATTAATAATATGTCCTTCTTTCCGTGCGATCATTCCTTGAACTACGGCACGGGTAACATACAGCAATCCCTTAATGTTTGTATCGATCATTTTTTCCCAATCATCCATATCCCCTTCTTGAATTGACGACAACCCGCTGGCAAGCCCGGCATTATTCACAAGAACGGAGATTTTTTTCCAGGGATCGGAGAGCGCGCCCAACACCGATTCGACTTCTTCCCGTTTCCTGACATCGAGACGGATAGTGTGAACGTCGACTGAATATTTTTTCCGCAGTTCTTCTGCAAGAGTGCTCAAACGATCGTTTCTTCGTGCGGCCAGCAGTAATCTCGCCCCCTGCCGTGCACACTGCTCAGCACACGAAGCCCCGATCCCGCTGCTTGCACCTGTGATGAAAACAAGCTTATTGTTCAATGAATACATCTGTTCATTCCGTTTGTTGTTGTCAATCAGCCATTACCACTTCATTTTCTCTCTGAGCGACGTGATATGCGCAACATGATGACGGCCATGCCACGCGTACAGTTGCAGCAGCCAGTCGAGGTTTCTTGCACCATGTTCGGGATGACGAAATGTGCGCGAGAAATCGGACGGCTTCAGCGACCGGAGAAGCACAACCCACCGGTCATGGAGCGCCTCGAGTAATTGCAGTGAAAGCGCAACGGGCGCTGTGCGTGCGTCGTACAACTCAGCCCACAAATGTTCGACGTACGGCTTGATCGTCGGCTCATCTTCGGTAAGTGCAAGCCTAAAACGAACATACGAATTTATATGGCTGTCCGGCAGATGATGAACAACCTGTCGCACCGTCCAACCTCCCTCTCTGTACGGCGTATCCAGTTGTTTTTCTGTTAACCCTAGCACAGCTGCCTTTACTTCGGACGGTGTATTGGCGATTCGCTGGATGAACTCGATTCGCATTGTATCGTCGGGGTGATCCGACATCTGAAATTTTCCTATGGGATAACGCGGGTCTGACATAGTATTCCTTCAATAATGAGCAAAAAGTTTTGAGATTATCAATCTGAGGCTACGCTTTTCCTGACAGGTCTACCATTTTCCTGTCGGAGTTTTTCAGGTACGGTTTCAACTGCGGGTTCTCCAAGCTTGAAAGCTTCTTCACGATTTCCGCGATCCGGTTTCCATTCTCGGTGACTGTCCTTAGCTCTTTGCGGATGCCGGCAATGGTGTCGCCGTCATCCTTTTTCTGGAGCACTTGCAGGACGAGCAACATGATGCCAAGGGGGTTGTTGATTTCGTGCCCGAGTGTCATTGCCAGTTCCGTGACCGCTTCCTGATGCTGAAGCTCGGCAATTTCCTTTTGGAGCGCATTGATGCGCAGCCCGGCTTTGACGCGGGTAAGAAGTTCGCGGTCGTTGAATGGCTTCGTAACAAAATCATCTGCGCCGCCTTCGATCCCTTCTATTTTATCATCCTGGGTATCGCGGGCGGTGAGAATAATGAAATAGGTAAACCGGAGTTTCTCATCCTGCTTCGCAAGCTTGCAAAATTCCAGTCCGTCCATTTTGGGCATCATCCAATCCGAAATGATCAAATCAGGGGCTTCCGCTTTAGCAATCTCAAGGCCGTGCTCGCCGTCATTTGCCATAAAGACTTCGTACCCCTGCGACATAAATCTTTTTTGAAGAATCATCCGGATGTACTTATCGTCGTCAACAATGAGAATTTTCTCAGCCATAGATGCCGCAATTCTTAAAGAGGAAATGGAAGTTTCGGCTCGACAAAGAGAACTTTTTCTCTTTCGAGAACTACTGTGCCCGCAGGCGCACCTTTCGGCTTGCGGACAAATTTTTTCTCCGTCATCGCAACCGGGACGGATGATGCATTCTTCATTTTGCTGTAGTATGCAGCGATTGAGGCCGCCTGGTGAATCGCTGCTTTCGACGGCTCGCCGTGTGCGCTGTGTATTTTCAATACAACGTGTGAGCCGCTGGAGCCACGGCAGTGGAACCACAAGTCGTCCGGTTTCGCATACTTGGTCGTGAGCATGTCGTTGTTTTCACTGCTTTTTCCTGCAAGCACTTGAAATCCGCCTTCGACCGTGAAAATACGGAACGGCGGAAGATTTTCTTTTTCCTTTTCCGTCGCATAGCCGAGAAGCTGCAGCTGCGTTTTGTACGTCTGACGAAATTCCCCAAGTGCATCGCTTGAGGATATCTCTGCAAGCTCGCCGATCAACATCCGGATGGTCGACAGGCGCCCGTCAAGGCTCTTCACCCGATTGACTGATTCCTCAAACGCCCCTTTTGCTTTTTTTGCTTTCTCAAAGTATTTTTCCGCGTTCGCAACGGGGCTCAGCGACGGGTCGAGGGGAATTGCGACGCCGGACGGATGCATATTGAAGGACAGTATGTCTTCAAGCGTTGCCGTTTTCAGCCCTTTGTGAAGTTCGTGAAGGTGCGCCATAATCAGCTTCCCGAACAGTTCGTAATCAGCCCGCCTGTCTTGATCTGCAAGCTCGGCAGCGATCTTTATCCGCGTTTGTGCCGCCTTTTTTTCTTCATTTTCGAGCCAGGTACAAATCTGTTCTTTCTCGCTGACGAACGCCGACGAAGCCCGTACCGTACTCACAAATCGCTGGATTGCCGCTGCAACGTTTGGAAAAGATTCGGATCTGTTCTCGGCATAGCCACGGAGCGGAATCAACGACAGACACACCGGCGCCTCATCTTCATAATAAATTTTTGTTTGCCCGTTCGCGATGGGTGAGGTAACTTCTGCAATTATTTTTGACGCTTCGGCGAATAGTTTTTTCAGATCGCGGTCGGTTGCAAGAGACATCGGCGCAGATAGATGGATATCCGCACGGAGCAAAATTTCTTTTGCGAGAGTTGATCCGAGCACCGGGATTGCTTTTTTCAACGACTGAAAAACTCCTTCCCCGCCGCTCGCGCGCACAGCGTCAAAGAAAAGACGCTCATCGTGCATCATCGCATGAATAGCTGGAAGCTGCTGCGGGTCGTTGCGTGCATGGCGGCTACCGAGCAGATCTTTCTTTTTCAAGAATGCATCGACAACAACGTCCAAAGACACGGGAATCGTATTTTCTTCTTCCAACAAAAGGACGTTCGCACGAGACCCGAACATCTCACACTTCAAGCTCATGTTGCCTTCTAACGCTATTGAAACTATCCGGTCGTTTGTTGCGCATGTAACACCGAGAATTTTCTTCCCCGCCGCTTTCGGAAAAAGGTCGACAGAATTTTTTCGCGCCCGGAAACTTCCCTCACGAACGTAGACATAATTTTCCGAAGGCATGCAGGACACGAGAATTGTTTGCACGGGCTGAGACTCAACGGTGATGCACAACTGCTGCTTGTGCTGCGAGTATAATTCGGAAATGGTATGACCGCTGCATTGCTGGTGGATGAAACGCGAGACGTGAACGAGCGTAAAGTAGTTACCAAGCATTTTCAGTTATCCACACATTCTGCAAAAATATATCAAAAAACGCCGCAAAAGCAAACTTAGACTGAATAACTTGTGGATAAGTCGGTGCTTAACCTGTCGAGAACTTTCCCTTGCCTGCCATGGCGAATTTTCGTACTTTTAATGTCAATCACAACTTTTATTACTGAGGCGCTCATGATCCAAAGCATGACAGGATACGGGAGGGGTGAGTGTTCCAAAGAAGGAATATCCGCTCTTGTAGAACTCAGAAGCGTCAACAGCCGTTTTTTTGAATTGAGTTCGCGCCTGCCTCGTTCGCTCTCCCTGCGGGAGAACGAAGTCAAGGAAATTGTCCGCGCAAAAGTTGCCCGTGGAAAAATTTCTCTCACAGCAACGCTTCAAAGCGACACAAACGACAAGATGCCGCTCAAAGTCAATGTTGCTGCGGCCAAATCGTACTACAAGCTTCTCAGCCAGCTTCGAAAGTCGCTCAAGCTCAAAGAAAAGGTGAGCCTTGAACACATTCTGAGATTCTCAGAGGTATTCGAAGGGGGCGTCGATGAAGAGGGCATAAGCGCAGAGTGGACGGCCTTCGTAGAAGCCCTGCACCTCGCGGTACAAGAACTTCAAATCATGCGAGCCAATGAGGGAAAAGAAATTTCTAAGGATATGATTGCCCGCGTGGAAAGCATACAACAGCGGCTGGAAAATATTGAAAGAAGTTCCAAAGAGAGAATCCCCGAAGAACGAAAGCGTTTACAGGAACGCATCGCCCAGCTTCTCGGGGATAAAAATGTTATCGACTCACAGCGGCTCGAGCTCGAAATCGCGCTCCTTGCGGATAAGCTAGATGTCACCGAGGAATGTGTTCGCTTCCGTTCGCACAACAAGTTCTTCCTCGACGCCCTGTGCAACGATGAAGCCGCCGGGCGCAAGCTCAATTTTTTGATTCAAGAAATGAACCGCGAGGCGAACACGATCGGCTCAAAATCCAACGACACAGAAATCGCGCACCACATTGTCGCGATCAAAGAAGATATCGAAAAAATACGCGAGCAGCTGCAGAATATCGAATAATGGTTGAGTGCCCGCAGCAGATTGAATGAAAAATCCGAAACTTTTTGTTGTGTCCGCTCCGAGCGGCGGCGGCAAAACGACCATCGTGAAAGCTGTCCTGCAACGCCATCCTGATTTCGAGTTTTCGGTTTCGGCAACAACGAGGATAAAGCGTGCGAACGAAGAAAACGGAAAAGATTATTTCTTCCTTCGCCCGGAGGAATTTGAGCGATTGATCCAAGAGAATGCCCTTGTCGAGCATGAACAAATTTACGGCAATTATTACGGCACGTTAAAAAGCGAGGTTGATCGTGCACTCAGCACCGGCCATTGCATGGTGTTCGATGTTGACGTGAAGGGCGCACTGTCAATAAAAAAATTGTACGGAGCTAAAGCTGTTCTACTGTTCATAGAGCCGCCAACCATCCAGGTGCTGGAAGATCGCCTGCGGAATAGAAGAACGGAAGACGAGACAACGTTCCAGAAAAGAATGGCTCGCGCGGCATCCGAGCTGGAAATCGGCAAACAGTTTGACCACAGAATCGTCAACGATTCGCTCACGCGAGCGATCGACGAGGTCGACGAAATTATCATAACGCAACTTTCATTATCACAATAAGAGGATTTCATGGCAATTAAACCATTGGAAATACACACGCTCGAGTCTAAAGCGGCAAACGTGTACGAGGCGATCGTCGTGCTCTCAAAGCGGGCGCGTCAGATTAACGAAGAGACGAAGATCGAGTTTAATCAGCGCATCGAAACGATCGCCGCGCTTCCGACAATGACGAACGGCGACGAGGAAGAGGTTGACGCAAACCCGGATCAGCTGAAAATCAGCCTTGAGTTTGAAAAGCGTGCCAAGGCGACGGAGCAGGCTATCGGTGAGTTGATGTCGGATAAACTCGAATTCAGGTACAAAGAAGCAGAAGAAAAGAAAGACCCGATCGCCTGATCGCAGAAAATCTTCCGTGTTGAAAAACAAGAAAATATTGCTCGGGATTACCGGCGGAATATCGGCGTACAAAATGTGCACCGTCGTTCGCTTGATGAAAAAAGCCGGAGCCGGCGTTCGCGTGTTGATGACACAGTCTGCAACACAATTCGTAACGCCGCTGACATTTTCCACCCTGTCTCAGGAAGAAGTGCTCACATCGTTGTGGCCCGAGAGCACCCGGACGGCAACACACGCCGGCGTTGAGCACATCAGGCTCGGTCTATGGGCGGACGCGATGCTCATTGCGCCCGCAACCGCAAACATGGTAGCAAAAATTGCGCAGGGAATTGCGGACGACGTTATCTCATCCACGGTGCTTGCCCTTCGCTGCCCGCTTCTTATAGCACCGGCGATGGACGTCGACATGTACCGCAACGAAGCAACACAGAAAAACTTGACCGTCCTTCGCGAACGGGGGCATCATATTCTTCTCCCCGTAGAAGGAGAGCTCGCAAGCGGCCTCGTGGGGCCCGGACGATTGCCCGAACCCGATGCTATCATGGCCTTTGTTGAATCGATGATAGAAAAAACACCGCTCGACCTTAAAGGGAAAAAAATCCTTGTCACTGCCGGGCCGACATACGAACCGATTGATCCGGTGCGTTTTATCGGCAATAGATCTTCCGGAAAGATGGGTTTCGCGATCGCTAACGCCGCAGCACAGCGCGGGGCGGACGTCACGCTCATCAGCGGACCGGTAGCGCTTGGAACGCCGAAAAATGTTTCCCGCATCGATGTGGAAACCGCCGAACAAATGAACGAAGCGGTGACAAAGCAAGCGAAGAAATGCGACGCAATTATTATGTCGGCTGCCGTTGCCGATTACACACCAAAGAAGCCCGCGGCGAATAAGATCAAGAAAAATGAGTCGACACAGGGTTTATCGCTGGAACTGCAGCCGACTGCGGACATTCTGCGCGGACTCGGCGCTAAAAAAAACGGCACCGTGCTCGTCGGGTTCGCCCTGGAAACGCAGGACGAATTGAAGAACGCAAAAGACAAACTCCGAAAGAAAAATCTCGATCTCATCGTCCTGAACAGCACCCGCGACAAAGGCTCGGCGTTCGGCTCGGATACCAACATTGTTACGATCATCGGTAAAAATGGCAAGACTGAAAAGCTTTCCAAGATGCCCAAGTTTGATGTTGCGATTGAAATCCTGAACCGGGTAGCAAAATTGTTGTAAGTGTTTCTCACAAAGAGAGACGCTTATCATTACATAGTCTCTCTTGTATCGTATTCCTATCATGTCTGATTTTCATTCCTCATCTCCTCAAGAAGCGGATGAGCCGTTAGCGCAACAGTTTTCTCATATTATTTCCGGCGTTCAACAATATCTTATGCAAGAACGGGATCTTTTTGGGAATATCATTTATCCTTCGGCTGTGCAGGGTGCCGCGCACAATTCGCTGAAAGAACAAACTGCGAGCGATTATCCGGCCGAAGTGTGGGTGGGCGCGTCATCGTTAGGGGAATTGAACTCGATGATTTGTGAATGTCAGAAATGCCCGCTCGGTGCAACGCGAACAAAGTTCGTCTTCGGCGTCGGCAACCCGAAAGCAGAAATTGTCCTCATCGGCGAAGCGCCCGGGGCTGACGAAGATGCGAAGGGAGAGCCGTTTGTCGGACGCGCCGGACAGCTGCTGAACAAAATCCTGGAGGCAATCCACTTTAAGCGGGAAGATGTCTATATCTGCAACATTCTCAAGTGCCGTCCTCCGAACAATCGCGACCCGCAACCCGAAGAAGTCCGGCACTGTGAGCCCTATTTGTGGAAGCAGCTTGAGATTATCAAACCGAAATTTATTTTATGCCTGGGGCGCATTTCCGCGCAGGTGCTGCTGAAAACAACCGACTCGCTTACCAAGCTTCGCGAAAATGTACACGATTACCGCGGCATACCGTTACTGGTGACGTACCATCCCGCGGCATTGCTCCGCAACCCGAACTGGAAGCGTCCGACGTGGGAGGATGTGCAGAAGCTGCGGAAGATGTACGACGAGATGAAGAACAATGAATAATTAAGAATTAATAATTATGAATTAGGAACTTTGGATATAGCAGTCAACGCTTTCTAATTTATAATCATCAGCATTAATTCTTAATTATTAATTATTAATTGCATTCTATGGTTGAGATTCTCCGACATACAATTTCACCGAGCGATGGTCCTTCCGAAGGCAGGGTGCCGCCGCAGGCCATGGATATTGAGATGGCGGTGCTGGGGGCAATGCTCCTGGAGAAAGAAGCAATTTCAAAGACGGTCGAGATTCTCGACGACTCGGCATTCTACAAACCGGCGCATCAGAACATCTTCAAGGCGATGATCGGGTTGTTCGAGAAGAACGAAGCGGTCGATTCGATCACCATTGTCGAAGAGCTCCGCCGTCGCGGGCAACTCGACGAAATCGGAGGCCCGGTGTACATCTCCGAATTAACGATGCGCGTTACCTCCGCCGCGAACGTCGAATACCATGCGAAAATCGTCCTCGAAAAAGCTCTTCTCCGCAATCTCATCTCCGCAAGTTCAGAAGTGACAAGCCGCGCATTCAACGAAACGGAAGATGCACTCGACCTGCTTGATGAAGCCGAGCAGAAAATTTTCCAGATATCCGAAAAGAGGATGAAGAAAAGTTTTCTCTCGATGCGCGATGCCGTGTACAGTACCGATGGAAATGCTGGAAAGCATCCATGGCAAACACAGCGGCGTCACCGGCGTGTCGTCGGGATTTTCATTGCTCGACAATCTTACCGGGGGATTTCAGCCGTCGGATCTTGTTATCGTTGCCGGCCGGCCGAGTATGGGAAAAACGGCGTTTGTCCTTTCCGCCGCACGCAACGCGGCAATTGACCGCGGAGTACCGGTTGGGTTCTTCAGCCTTGAAATGTCCGCGCAGCAGCTTGTCCTCCGGCTTATCTGCGCCGAAGCCCGTGTCGACGCACACAGGGTGCGGACAGGACAACTACCGGACGACCAGTGGCGAAAACTCAGGTACTCAGATCGGAAAGCTTCACGCAGCAAAAATATTTATCGACGATACACCGGCACTCGGCATTCTTGAACTTCGCGCAAAAGCGCGGCGGCTCAAGGTCGAGCATAACATCGGTATGGTAGTGGTTGATTACCTTCAGCTCATGCAAGGTCCGAAAACGGCACAGAGCAGAGAGCAGGAAATTTCCATGATCTCCCGTTCGCTTAAAGCGCTCGCGAAGGAATTGAACATCCCCGTTCTTGCACTCTCGCAGTTGAACCGCGCGGTGGAAGCGCGGAGCGATAAACGCCCAGTGCTTGCCGATCTTCGTGAATCGGGCGCGATCGAACAGGATGCCGATGTCGTGCTCTTTGTTCACCGCCCGGAAATGTACGGAATCAAAATCGAGGGGGATAAATCGGTCGAGAACATCGCGGATATCATTATCGGAAAGCAGCGAAACGGCCCGACGGGTGATGTGCAGCTTTCGTTCATAAAACAATATGCCCGTTTTGAAAATCTCGCCCTCCCGACGTTCGATGACTACGCACCGTCCGCCGTGGCTGGCGATACGCCGTTTTGAGTCATACACTCTACAGCCCGTTCCCTATTGTCGTCCGGCAACTTCAACATCGGCTGAACTGCTTTGCAGGTTAGATCATGGCACCAATGAACCGTCGTGAATTCATCAGCCGCACAACGCTCTCAGCGTTTGTTCCTTTGCTCCCTTTCCTTTTCAATAAATCCTATGCAGCGCCGATACTTTCCCTGCTTGATGAGACGGACGAGACCATCTGCAAGGCAAAATTTGACCTCGCTCTTTCCAGAAACCTCGTTGGTAAACCGATCAACGAGGTGATCGTAGAAATAGGGAAATCGTTCATCGGAACAGAGTATGCCGCACATTCTCTTGAAGAGGATGGCGCTGAACATCTCGTTATCAACTTGCGCGTTCTCGATTGCGTCTCGTTCTACGAGAACTCGCTCGCGCTTGCACGCTGTGTTAAGATGAAAAAGTTTTCTTTCGATGACTATAAGGGACAGCTTCAGTTAATACGTTACCGCAACGGTATTATAAACGGATACCCAAGCCGGCTGCACTATACAACCGATTACTGGTTCGATAACGAAAAGAGAGGGGTCCTGAAAATTGTCACGAAAGAATTGTTCGGAGAAAAGAATCTGCTGCCGATCCCGACGCCTATCAATTTTATGACGACGCACCGGAGTGCGTACAAGCAGCTTTCAAATGACAGCTTTTTTGAGGAGATCAAGAAACAAGAAGAAGAGATCGGAAAACGCGGGACGCTTTTTCTTCCCAAGGAGAAGGTTCACCTGTTCGCAGAAGAAATTAAAACAGGATCGTTCATCGGCATTACGACAAACACGCCGGGGCTGGACATTTCGCATACGGGCATTGCAGTGCGGATGGACAACGGCATGCTTCACCTCATGCATGCCCCGGACGTTGGCTCCAAAGTTCAGATTACGGAATCACCACTCCATGATTATCTCGCCAGGCATTCGAAACAGACGGGAATTATTGTCGCAGAGGCGCTTGAACCGAAGTAGAATATCTCGTATGTAGAAGATAAGTAGGCAGTGAACAGTAAGCAGTAAAAAAAATCTATTCCTAATTTTTAATTCTTAATTTTTTACTAGCCCCCTCAGCACTTTCATGTTTTCCACATCTTCATGAAGGTCTTTGCTTTTCGGTGTTTCCAAAATCTTTGGTATATTGGCGAATCGTTTATCGTTCATTAAATGAGAAAAACCCGCTACCCCGATCATTCCTTTGCCGATATGCTCGTGTCTGTCACCGTGTGAACCGAACTCTTTTTTTGAATCGTTGCAGTGAAATGCCGCAAGTCGATGCAGTCCTATAATGTTATCGAATTCCTCAAACGTTGCCGCATACTTTTCTTCCGTTCGAATATCATAACCCGCGGCAAAGATATGACACGTATCAACACACACTGCCATTCGATGCGGTTTGTCAACGCCGTTGATGATTTTTTCCAGATGCTCAAATTTGTACCCGACTGCCGTTCCCTGTCCAGCGCTCGTCTCCACGACGCTGAGCACTTTAAACCCTTCTGTTTTTTCGTGGGCGATATTAAGGCTCTCAATGACTTTTTTTATGCCTTCTTCTTCGCCGGCCCCACCGTGTGCACCGGGATGAAAATTCAATAATTGAATTCCAAGCTGTTCGCACCGGGTCAACTCATCGATGAACGCTGTGCGGGATCTCTCCAGCGTATCGGGGTTCGTTGCGCACAGGTTAATGAGGTATGAATCGTGCGCCATAACGGGTGTTATGGTTGCATCCGAAATTTTCCTTTTGTAATTTTCTACATCCTCTTCTGCCAACGGTTTTGCGCTCCATTGATTGTTGTTTTTCGTAAAAACCTGAAGTGCCGTGCAGCCGATGGATATCGCGCGATCGATAGCGGTATGGACGCCGCCGCCGGTCGACATGTGGGAGCCCAGTAAAATATGCTTGTTGTAGAGACTCACCGTATGGTTGAAATTAAAAGTGAATAGTTAAAAGTGAAAATTATATGTGAAATGTAAAACTTTTTATAGTTGAATGACAGTTTTAATTTTTGTTACTAATTTTTCGTTTTAACTTTTCACTTTTCACCATTAACTTTTAACCGATCACTCATGCCCACTCGCGTTCGCCCTGCCACACTTGCCGATGCAAAAATCATCGCAGAGTTCAATTCTGCGATAGCAGAGGAAACAGAGCACCTTAACCTCGACCGCAAACGATTGCTGCACGGTGTAACATCGCTGCTCAAAGATGATTCAAAAGGGTATTACATCCTCGCCGAAGTCGACGGGCAAATTGCGGGACAGCTTATGATAACATACGAGTGGAGCGACTGGCGTGCTGCGACGTTCTTGTGGATTCAAAGCGTATATGTTATGCCCGAATTCCGCGGTGCCGGGGTTTTCGGCCACCTATTTCGCCACATAGAAAAGACCGCACAGAAAAACAAATCGGTTTGTGGAATACGATTATATGTCGAACATACCAACACGCGAGCCATGAAGACTTATGAACATCTCGGGATGAAAAAGGCGAATTACGGTATGTACGAAGTCGACTTCGTCATCAAGCGGGCGGATCATTCTCATCCAACAGCATAATTACTCTTCCCATCTTTTCACGATCATCATATTTTGATGATTGCAGATACTTTGCCCTTCCGGCGTAAAGAGAAAATCCAATCGGTTCTTATAGAACTCAGTAATCCGGCCGCGCACCATCTTAAGTGTGCTGTTCATGAATCCGTTCTGCTCGGCAAATGCTTCGCCCAACACCGCAATCGCCGACGGCAGCCAACGTGAGGGAAACATCCCGGCATACATTCTCCTTTCACGGTACGCATCTATTTCCGATTCAAGCATCCGCAATACCGCTTCTCCTCCTTCCGCGGTGCGGCAGGAAAGGTTTTTTTCTTTCAACCATTGCAACGCAGCGTCGCGATTGGGAACAAGCAGCGCAACGGTGTAGGGAGATTGATTGTTGTAGAGCATGATTTGTTCGATAAAGCGCGAGTGGCCTGTGATTGTTTCTTCAATTCCCTCTGGACTGTACTTTTCACCGTCGTTCGCAATGAGCAGGCTTTTGTTCCTGCCGAGGACGAATAAAAAGCCGTCCTCGTCAAGATATCCGAGGTCGCCGGTGTAAAGCCAGCCGTTTTGAATTGTCTCTCGTGTCGCTTTCTCGTTTTTCCAGTATCCCGCCATAACGTTCTCCCCTTTGACGACAATTTCTCCGTGCTGTCCCGTTGTGAGCGCATTTCCTTTATCATCGCAGATTTTTACCTCGAGATTCGGGACGATGCTTCCCGACGAGCCGAGCTTGTGTTTTTGAGGAACGTTTGCAGAGATCACAGGCGACGACTCGGTAAGTCCGTAGCCCTGGAACATCGGGATACCGATGGCATAAAAAAATCGCTGCAATTCGATATCGAGCAGCGCACCGCCGCCGATGAAAAACTCGAGCCTGCCGCCGAAATTCTCGCGTATTTTGCTGAAGAGAATTTTGTCGAAAAGCATCATCAACGGCTTCTTCAGTATGCGAGAGCCCTTCCCGCGGTTCCAGCCGTCGCCGTTATAGTTGTACGCAACATCCAGAGCTTTCTTAAATAATTTTTCAACTTTTGGTCCTTTTTCCTTAATGCCGCTCTCTATGTTTTTCCGAAAATTCTTTGCAAGCGTCGGTACGCTCAAGAGAAAGGTGGGTTTCGATTCTTTAATATTGACTGGAATATTTTTGAGTGATTCAATTGCCGTTTTGCCTACCTGCACCGACGCCATGCTCGCCCCATTTTTCATCAGCGTGTAGATACCGGCGGTATGGGCAAAACAATGGTCCCACGGCAAAATAAGGAGCGAGCAATAACGTTCCGGCATTTGTAAAACTGCGGACGCTTGTTCGGAATTCGCAGTGTAGTTCCGATGCGTTAGAATAACTCCTTTAGGATCGGCGGTCGTGCCGGAGGTATAGCAGATATTTGCCGGGTCGTCTTCATGTACTGACTGCCATGAATGAAGGAGGGAAGTGGAATTTTCTGCCAGATATTTTTTTCCTGTTTCGTACAATTGTTGCAGGGGTAGTTCGTCTTCTCCATATTGCTCTGCCGGGTCGAGCAGAATAATTTTTTCAAGGTCGGGGAGGCTATTTTTAAGCTGCTGGACTTTTGGCGCCTGGGTAGAGGAAACAATTGCCATCCTGCAGCCGGAATGCGTTAGTCGGAATTTTAATTCCGACTGCTCGTTGAGTTTCACCGATAGCGGCACATTAATAGCCCCGGTGTATAAAATTCCAAGTTCGCTTATCACCCAGTCGTTGCGCCCCTCCGCAATTAAGGCGACCCGATCTCCCTTCTGAATCCCGAGGCCTAATAATCCTGCGGCAAATTGATACACCATGTCGCGGCATGCACGGTATGTCGTTCCTTCGTACTTCTCTTCCCGTTTTTCCCACAGGAGAATATTGTTTCCGTATCGTTCAACGCTTGTTTCGAATAGTTGAGGAATAGTTCTTTGAGTCATTGTTGTAGCCTTGTGGGTCTTTATGATTCTATTGCTGCACTGCGGTCAAAGGTGAAGAAGAGGCTGTGATGTTGGCTGAAAAATAAGGGATGTTTAATCCGATGCGATAGAAACAGGTGTTCATTTCAAGGTTGTTTTGGAAAAATAACCAGAGGTAGAGAATCTTGAATGTTTTTTCCGGGAGACAACGCATCCAACGTTACTTGAATATCCCGAAAGTTCGGCTCGCGCAAAACCCCATGGACATGGCTTCGCCAGACGCAAAGTTGCAAAATGATTCTGAAACAGATCCTTCGCGCTTTGGCGGCTTAGGGCGAAACAATTTTTCAGATGTTCAAAGGAAATTGATCGGCCTTTTCGCTGCTTTCCCGAGGAAAAAAATTGTACTTCTTCGACTCCCGCTTGAAGCCGTACATTTTCTCTTTTTCACAATAAAGCCAATGTTATCATCTGCATTATTGTAAAGCATAGAGTGAAAAGAAAATGTGCCTCTTCCAGCCTCAAGCGGCGGATATGGTCAAGCTCGATTAAAGAAACGAGACTGGCCCTAGAAAGAAATCTTTTCTCGGGCGCAATGCCGTTTACATGGCATTCGCCCGTAGAAAAAATTTTTCGTGCAATGCATATCCATCAATGACAGCGTACGGCTCCGACGTAAACGCCCGTGTCGGCCTACCAGGAGCGCCGACCGCCGCCGCCCTTGTTTCCTCCGTAGCCTCCGCTTTTTCTTCCGCCGAAGCCGCCGCTGCGTTCTTCCCTGGGGCGGGCTTCATTGACGGTCAACGCACGGCCTTTTAATTCTTTGCCGTTCAATCCCGCGATGGCAGCCTCCGCTTCAGTTTTTGCCGGCATCTCGACAAATCCAAAGCCCTTTGGCTCACGGGTAAATTTGTCCATGATGATATTGACTGTCGCGACTTGTCCAAACGCTTGAAACGCCTGCCGCACATCTTCCTCGCCGGCATCACGAGACAGGTTACCTACAAATATATTCACAGTGTTCTCCTTTATGTTGGTTGATTGGTCTGCAGCACCCGAATTTCATCTCGTGTCGCCTGAAGAAACTCTAGGTTCGGTTGTTCCGAATTCGTTGTTCATTATCATGCGTCAAAACACGCTAACTTTTACATACTTGGCGGGGTTTTCCCGCAGGTCTTTCACCAGTAAATTGAGATTTGATGCAAGACTGTCAATGTCGTCATACAATTTTTCTTCCTGCACCAGTTTTCCGAGCGTGCCCTGGCCTTTTTCAATCTTATTAAGGACGATATCGAGCGATTGCGTCGTTGACCTGAGATTTTCTGACGCTTGCTGAAGATTGTACGTCACGGTACGAATCGATGCCATGCTGGTGTCAAGGTTGTTGCGTTGAGACAACGCGATAGTATCCAGGTTCACGGCAAAACGCGAAAGGTTCGAGGAGAACATACCAAAATTTCCTATCGCAAAATCTAAACGCTGCCCCTCATCGTGAATTATATGCTCAAGCTCGGCGGAAGAACGGTTAACATCGGCTAAAATGTTTTGTATGTTGCCGCGCGTCTTTTCGTCGAACGTTGTATTCACCCGCTCAAGGATGCCGAGAACGTTCGATGAAATAGGGGCGAGCGTCGACGTTAATTCGGTAAGGTCGGCTTCGTACGAACCCGTGAGCGTATCGCCGTTGTGGAGCATTGTAGATTCAGTGCCGGGTGTAATCGCGATCAATTTTCCCCCCATCAAGCTGGAACTTTTAATGTAGGCTTTTGAATCGACGGGAAACTGCACTTTATTCTGAATCTGTACTTTTACGGCGATGGCGGTGCCCACAAGTTTCATCTCTTCAACCTTACCTACGGCAAGGCCGGCGATAGTAATCGGGTTGCCTTCCTGCAGACCGTTGACATTGTTGTAAAAAATCGTAAGCGAGTATTCCCGTTTCTGGAAATCAACACCGCGAAGATAAATCATTCCGCCGACAAAGACAATCACCGCAGCAAAAATTACCATCCCGAGTTTTATTTCATTGCTGAGTTTCATGAGTAACGTCCTTCTGCCATTGGCAAAGAACTGTTGATATATTTCCGAACTTCCTCATTCGCGCTGTTTTGAATCTCTTCGCGGGTTCCGGTCATCAACGCTGCTCCATTTTCAAGTACGGTGAACCGGTCGCCGATGACGAATGCGCTGTGAATGTCGTGGGTCACGACGATCGACGTTACCCCGAGTTTCGTTCTCATCTCTTTGATGAGGAGGTTGATCTCGTCGGCAGTTTCCATGTCGAGACCAGTGGTCGGTTCATCATAGAGCACGTAACGCGGTGTCAAAGCAATCGCGCGCGCCAATCCGACGCGCTTCTTCATCCCGCCGCTGAGCGAAGACGGCATGACATCTTCAACATTATCAAGCCCAACGATATGCAGCGCGTATTGGAGTCCTTCCTTAATTTCTTTTTCGGTCCAGCCAGTGTGGCGGCGAAGAGAGAGCGCTATGTTCTCGCCGACGGTCATTGAATCGAACAGCGCCGCTCCTTGAAACAGGAAACCGAATTTGAACCTCAGTGCACGTAATTCTTTATAGGTCATTGTTGCGACATCTTTACCGTCGACTTCAATTGAGCCGGAATCGGGTTTTATCAAACCGACAATCATTTTCAATAAAACGCTTTTTCCTCCTCCGCTCCGGCCGAGCACCACGGTCGTTTGCTTGTTCAGCACGTCGAATGAGATTCCGCGAAGCACCTGCTTCTCGCCAAATTTTTTCCAGACATTCTGAATGCGGATCATCTGGCGAAAACCCGGGTTGAGAAAAAGACCACATTTCCAGTTGTTTCAGCCGTTGCCATTCTGCGAATATTGGTTTTGCCGATTCCTGCACCGTTTTTCATTTCTTTTCTCACAACAGCACCGACGCAAGAACAAAATCCATCACGACAACCGCGAGGCACGTCAGCACGACCGTTCTCATCGTTGCTTTGCCGATCCCCTCCGAACCCCCTTCAACATAATATCCTTGATAGCATGCAACCGAGGTAATGGTAAAACCAAAAAAAAATGCTTTGATGATTCCGAAGACGGCATCCCAAGTTTCGAACGAGTTCTTCATCCCTCTGATGAATGCTTCAGCCGGAATGTTTGCTACGGCAACTGAACCGATCAGCCCGCCGAGGATTGCAACGAGGTCCCCAAAAATGATGAGGACGGGGAACATCAGCATGCCGGCCAAGACGCGCGGTGTGATGAGATATGAAATTGAATCGAACGCCAGCGCCTCAAGCGCGTCGATCTGCTCCGTAACACGCATGGTGCCGAGTTCGGCAGTAATTGTTGCGCCCACCTTTCCGGCAAGCACAAGGGCGGTCATCAGGGGAGTTAATTCGAGGAGGACTGATTTCACGACAAGGCTTCCGACAACGGCGCGCGGAATCCAATCGTACAACTGATAGGCGGACTGCACGGCGGTGACCATCCCGACAAATGCGCTGACGAAAACGACGATCGGAATTGAATCGTTTCCGATACTTACCATCTGCTGGTAAATATTCCTGGAATATTCTTTCGCGTTATGAATATTTCGAAGCATCCACCACATCAGGGCGCAATACCTGCCGAGATGCGCGAAAAAATTGCTGCTCCGTTCCCCTATGATCGCAAAGAATGAAAAACGGCGGTCACGAACAATTCCAGTATATGTTTCCGCCATGTGCGGGGCTATCGAAAATGACACTGTGTGGGTGGAAGGTCTCTGATGTCGCGGTTAATATTGAAAAATACGTTATGAAAATCAAGATGATGTGGAAAGACGACAAAGCGGTGGTTGTGTTGAACAATCACCGCTTCGTTTTCATCTCGATGACGAATTATACCTCTTTGTCGAACGTGTACGAGCTGACGCGGATGTCGAACGTCTGCCCCGGTTTATACTGATGTTCGTACGGCCCCGGAAGAGGCCGGACAACTTCAACGGTTGCCCAGCATCCCATGACATTATGAATCCGCGCTTCGTACAGCGGCGTTCCATTCAGCAGGCATTCATAGCTTTTGCCCGGTGTCAGGACATCCGCAGTTTTGTGTGTATCTATTTTTACTTCTCTCATGATTTCCAACAATGAATCGTCCACGAAGAACACTAAGACCACGAAACAATTGACGGATCAACACTTTTCCAAAACTCTTCGTGTTTCTTCGTGTCCTTCGTGGATGTTGTTACGTCACCGGCGGCTTCGGCGTTTTTTTCATTCTCCGGTATAGGAGCAGCAGAACGACAAGAACAACAAGTGCAATAATGATGTACAATGTCGTGTGTCCGGGTTCGACAGACGAACGCCACACGTCGACTTTCGCTTTGATCTGGCCAAACTGCGCTTCGGTGACGATGGAGTTGCTTTGCAGAAGCGGCATCCACGTTGCTGTCAGCTCGCCGTTCCAGACACTGTCCACAAACACCGAATAGACCTGGTAGCGGGCTGCTTCTGTACGCTGATTCGCGTTCTGAATTTCGTCGTCGATAAAGCCGATAACGTTCGCAACAAATTCGTTGCCGTCGTTGAACGGTTTCACCGTCAAATTATGCTTTGTGAAAAGTTGATTGAGCGATTTCCACAGAGCCGCATCGACCTTGGCTCCCCACGCGGTGAGCATGGTGTCGATGGTATTCACTTCTTTTGTCCGGTCTTTCTGCGCGACATAAATAACCGCGAGCTTTGGACCGAGTCCTTTCCACTCTGTCGCAAACTTTTTCTGTTCGCCGACGAGAGTTGCAAGGTCTTTTCCGGTCAACGATGTCGATTCCAGGAACATGACGTTATCGACGATCGACTTTTTAATGTTGCCGATAACACTGTTGCGTTCGATATGCGACGCAACCTTTTGTTTCTCGACATCCTTCAGAGCATCAACGTTTTTATCATACTGCATGAAGATGCTGTCGACCATCGCGAAAATCATTTTGTCCCTGTCGCTGATATTGGAACGGAGCTTTGCGACAAGCGAATTCAGGGAGTCGACCGTTTTTTGATCCTGCATGTTGGACGCTCTGAGCGTCTGGATTTCTTTCATGAGTGCGCCGTTCTCGTTGCTCAGTTTTTCCAACTGTGAAGAAAGCTCTTTCACCTGAACTTCAAGCGCTGCAATCTTTGTCACCGCTTCCTGGATGATGCCGAGCTTGTTCTGCGCGTAGGCGAGCTGGCCATGCACCATGTCGAGCTTCTTTTGAAAATCATCCGGGTACAATGTTTTGTCCAGAAGGGCTTTGTGCGGCTCGAATTCTTTTTCCAGCGCATCGATGTTCACGCTGATCTCCGCGCATTCCTGGACCGTTTGTGCCGTTTCAATAGCTTTCGTAAGCTCTTTGTAGGATTTGTTGAAGCTTTGAGAGATCTCATAATCGGATTGCTCCTGTGCAAACGAGACACCGGACACCATCATCACTGCAACCGCGAACATTAAACTCTGTCGGATCGTTTTCATTTTTGTCCTCCTAGCTGGATGCCGTCTTTAGAAAGAACTATCGATTTCTCTTTGCCGTTGAGAAGATGAATGTACGGCGCGGCCTGGTTGAAGGCCGGCGATGTTATCCCCGTTTCAGAAACCAATATTTTCTTCTGCAGTTTCAGTTTGCCTTCATCCGATGCGAACACATAAACGTTCTTAAATTTCGGAGCTGTCATAAAGTAATAGCCGTCCATATCGCGGATAATTCGTAGCTCAATGCCGCTCACGTGCACGGAGTCCCCGGTCTCTTCAAACAGCAGCGGCTTGACATTGAATGCGATGAAGTAGCGGGCCTCTTCGACATTTCCTTTTCCGTCGACGGTCAGGACGCTCTCCACCGGCCATTGGTAGTGAACGGGTGAAAGCGTCAGCGAGGAACAGCCGAACGCTATCATGGAAAGGATAGAGCAAGACAAAACGAAAAAAGTTTTCATGCTGACTCCTTACAGGTTGATAAATGTTAGTGAAGTTTGGCGTAGGGGTGATGACTAAATCCACGTCAATGTAGCGAAGCGCTGTCTGAGAAGCAAGACGGCCGTTTTCGCACTGTGATTCATGGCAAACGGTTCTTATTTTTTCTTTTTTGCCCCTTTTTGCTTCGCTTTGGGGTGACTTTTTTTCGTCTCCGGCTTTTTCTTTTCCTCAGACAATTTTTCCTGCCGTGTGCTTCCCCCTTTGCCGTCCGGGTCGGGTGAAGCAGGTTTTTCATCTTTTTCCGGCGATCCGTTTTGCTCTTCGTCTTCCGGCGTTACCACCGCGATATCAGCGATGCGGTCGCCTTCGTCCAGCCGGATTAAGCGGACCCCTTGCGTGTTTCTACCGCTGAGGCGAATTTCCGTCGCATCCTGACGAATCACCATTCCCTGCAGCGTTACGACAACGATGTCATCTGTTTCGAGGACTTCTTTGATGGCAATCATTTTTCCCGTCTTCTCCGTCGCATTGACGGTGTAAATTCCCTTCCCGCCGCGATGGCTCACGCGGTACTCGGAGACTTCGGAACGCTTCCCGTACCCGTTTTCCGTTGCAATAAGAATTGTCGTCGTGGTCCGTTTAAGCGCGACGGCACCAACAACGTGATCTCCTTTTTCAAGACGAATTGCGCGCACACCGGCAGCAGCGCGCCCCATCTCCCGCACCTCGTCCTCATGGAACCGGATTGCCAATCCTTCATGCGTTCCAATAATGATATCGCTCGTTCCATCGGTGAGCTTGACGTCCTTCAATAAGTCTTTTTTCTTCAATGAAATCGCCGCGATCCCGTTCTTTCGGGGATTGCTGAATTCGGCAAGCGAGGTTTTCTTCACCAGTCCCTGCTCGGTCACTAACAGGACGAAATTTTTCTCGCTGAAATCTTTTACAGTGAGGAACGCCGTAATATTTTCCGTTGCGTCTTTGGAGATCAGGTTGACGATTGATTTCCCTTTCGCGACGCGCCCTCCTTCGGGAATTTCAAACACCTTCAGCCAGTAGCATTGTCCCTGGTCTGTGAAGAAAAGGATATAATTGTGCGTGCTCGCAATGAACATGTGTTCTATGAAATCGTCTTCCCGGGATGCGGCGCCCGTCACTCCTTTTCCGCCCCGCGATTGCCGCCTGTATCCGCTCACCGGAAATCGTTTGATAAACCCGCCGTGGCTGATCGTGATGACCACTTCCTCCTGCGCGATCATGTCCTCGATGCGAAACTCCTCGAAGTCGTACACGATTTCCGTGCGGCGCGGATCGGCATATTTCTCCCGGATGGCGAGCAGCTCGTCTTTGATAATCTGAAGCTGGAGTTGTTTGCTCGCGAGGATTGCTTTCAGTTTCGTAATGAGTTTGATGATTTCACGGTATTCGTCTTCGACTTTTTTCCGTTCCAAGCCTGTCAGCTTCTGCAGGCGCATATCAAGAATTGCCTTAGCCTGAATTTCCGACAGCTTGAATTTTTTCATCAGACCAGTCTTTGCCGTCTCAACATCTTTCGATGCTTTGATCAGTTTGATGATCGCATCGATGTTGTCGAGCGCAATAATATAGCCTTCGAGGATATGCGCGCGCGCCTCGGCTGCGTCGAGGTCGAACTTTGTTCGCCGAACGATGACTTCGTTGCGGTGTTCAATATATTTTTGGATCATTTCCCGCAGCGTCAAAACTCGCGGGCGCCCGTCGACCAGCGCAAGCATGATAACGCCGAAGGTCGTCTGCATCTGCGTATGCTTGTAGAGATTATTCAGGATCACAGCGGCGTTTGCATCACGCTTCAAATCCACCACAACGCGCAGACCGTCGCGGTCGGATTCGTCGCGGATATCGGAAATATCCTCAAGCTTTTTTTCACGCATCAGCTCGGCGATTTTTTCAATCAGGCTGGCTTTGTTGACCTGGTACGGAATTTCCGAAATAATGATGCTCTGGCGGTCGTTCTTCCCGGTTTCGATATTCGCTTTTGCCCGAACAATAATTCTTCCCCGCCCGGTCGTATATGCTTCCCTCACTCCATCGTAGCCGTAGATGATTCCGCCGGTCGGGAAATCGGGAGCTTTGATGATTTTCATCAATTTTGGGTTGTCAATGTCGGGGTCTTTAATGTACGCGATGCAGCCGTCAATCACCTCGCCGAGATTGTGCGGCGGGATGTTTGTCGCCATGCCGACGGCAATGCCGCTCGAGCCGTTAACGAGAAGGTTGGGAATTTGTGCGGGAAGGACGGAGGGTTCTTTCAGCGTGTCGTCAAAGTTCGGCGTGAACTCAACCGTATTTTTCTCCAGATCGCGCAGCATTTCTTCCGAGATACGGGAGAGGCGCACTTCGGTGTATCGCATTGCCGCCGGGGAATCGCCGTCGACAGAGCCGAAATTTCCCTGTCCGTCCACGAGCATGTAGCGCATCGAAAAATCCTGCGCCATACGGACGATTGTGTCGTACACCGCCGAATCACCGTGCGGATGGTACTTGCCGAGCACCTCGCCGACAACACGCGCGCTTTTTTTGTACGACCTGTTTGCTGCGAGGCCGAGCTCATTCATGCCGAACAATACGCGGCGATGGACCGGCTTTAATCCGTCGCGCACATCGGGAAGCGCGCGCGCAACGATGACCGACATCGAATAGTCGATGTACGAACCGCGCATTTCATCTTCAATATCAACGGGAACAATCTTTTCGTTCTGTGTCGCCATGTATTATGATCTCGGGGTTTTATTATTCTTAGACATCCAAATTTCTTACGTACTTTGCATTCTTTTCGATAAATTCGCGCCTCGGCTCGACTTCATCTCCCATTAAGATAGAAAATGTCCTGTCCGCATCGGCTGCATTCTCGATGCTCACTTGCAGAATTGTGCGCGTTTCCGGGTTCATGGTCGTCGACCAAAGCTGTTCGGGGTTCATTTCTCCTAAACCCTTGAAGCGGGAGATGACCGAGCCGTTTTTCGCTATCGCACCTTCTTCAACCACTTCAAGTGCTTCATCTTCCTCTTTTTCTTCCTCTTTTTTCTTGTCGGTTTTTTCGCTCTTGAGCCGTTTTAGAATTTCATCGCGCTCGTCTTCATCATACGCGTAAAATTCCTGTTTTCCTTTTTTGATTTTATAAAGAGGGGGCTGGGCAATATAGACATGTCCGAGGTCGATCAGTTGTTTCATGTACCGGAAAAAGAGCGTCAGCAAGAGTGTGCGAATGTGGGAGCCGTCGACGTCCGCGTCGCACATAAGAATGATTTTGCTGTAGCGGATTTTTGCCGGATCAAAATCGTCGCCGACGCCGGCGCCAATCGCCGTAAAAATATTGCGGATTTCTTCGTTCTCCAAAATTTTATGAAGACGGGCTTTCTCCACATTCAAAATTTTTCCCTTGAGGGGAAGGATCGCTTGGAATCGCCTGTCGCGCCCCTGCTTTGCGCTGCCGCCGGCAGAATCTCCTTCGACAAGATAGAGTTCGCAATGCTCGGGGTCGTTGATGGAGCAATCGGCGAGTTTTCCGGGAAGCCCTCCTCCGTCGAGTGCGTTTTTCCGCCGGGTAAGGTCGCGCGCTTTCCGTGCAGCTTCACGCGCCTCGGCGGCACGCAGGCTTTTCTCGATAATTCTTTTCGCGTCCCCGGGATTTTGGTCCAGCCAGTTCGCGAGTTCCTGCCCGACAACAGATTCAACGATGCTCTTCACTTCACTGTTGCCAAGCTTCGTTTTTGTCTGTCCTTCGAACTGCGGCTCGGGAACCTTCACGCTGACAACAGCCGTGAGTCCTTCCCGAAAATCATCTCCGGTAAGAGTGATCTTGTCTTCTTTCACAAGATTGTTCTTGTACCCGTAGTTGTTAAGTGTCCGGGTCAGTGCAGTACCGAAATCCAACGAGGTGCGTTCCGCCTTCATGTGTGTTGATGTTGTTGACGTACGAAAAAACATTTTCGGTATACTGATCGTTGTACTGGAGCGAGACCTCGACTTCAACCATCCGCCCGTTTTCATCTGTGCCGGATCCTTTAGCGTACACCGGTTTCTTCATCACCGATGGACGCGTTGAGTCGATGTATTGCACAAATTCAACGATGCCCCCTTCAAAGTGGAATCGTTCAGTCTGTTCCTGTTTTGACCGAAGGTCGGTAATCTCCAGCGACACCTCTCTGTTAAGAAAAGCAAGTTCACGAAGGCGTTCCGCGAGAGTCTCAAATTTGAACGTCCGGTTTTTGAAAATCGTACCGTCCGGCATGAACGTCGTTTTCGTCCCCGTCTTTCCCTTCTCCGCTTTGCCGATAACCTTCACCGGATTTACCGGATCCCCTTTCTTGTATTTCTGAAAGGAGGTCTTCCCATCGCGGTAGACTTCAACCTCGAGCCATTCGCTCAGTGCGTTCACCACCGACACTCCGACACCGTGCAATCCGCCGGAAACTTTATACGTATTCTTGTCGAACTTACCTCCAGCATGGAGCACCGTCATGACTACTTCGAGTGCAGAACGATTTTCCTGTGCATGAATATCTGTCGGAATCCCGCGTCCGTCGTCGATCACCGTAACGCTGCCGTCTTTATTGATTTTTACTTCGATATTCTTGCAGTAACCGGCAAGCGCCTCGTCGATGGAATTGTCGACCACTTTGTACACAAGATGATGAAGCCCGCGCGCACTGACGTCGCCGATATACATCGCCGGCCGCCGGCGGACGGCTTCCAATCCTTTTAGTACGGTAATATCTTCGGCGGTATATTCACCGTTGGATTTCTTTACTTTTGATTTTGATGTTACTTCTGCCACGTCATGTACCGTTTAGTTGTTTATCGAAACCGGATGTCTTTGATCGAGTCTGAATTCATTGCTGCATGTACTTTTTCCAAGATTTCTTTCCTTCGGAACGTCAATTCCGTCCGCCATGGTGCTGCTGTTACTTTGACGACGAGGACGTTCTTCTCAATTTTGTCCACGCTTGTCATGCTTGCGATTTGCTCGCCGACAATCGAAGGCCATAGGGCGACGATATCGTACTGTTTCAGCTTGGTCTGCATTCCAAGCTGGTGCATGAGGGCGTCGATGACATTCCCGAGCGATTCCGGCGAGCTCTGTGTCATGCCGCCGCCTCATGTCGCTGGTGCACCGCTGCGCCGTTAAGGATCGAGAATTTTCTTCGTGTGTCGTCCCATCGAATCGTATTGTGAAATACCTGTTCGTTCGTTGTCGTGATAAACGACTGTCCGAGCGAGTCGATGAGGGCGAGAAGTTTTCGCGCGCGGGTATCGTCCAATTCTGTGAACACATCGTCGAGCAAAATAACGGGCGTTTCAGCGCACCGCTCGTTGAGGTAGAAAAATTCCGCTATTTTCAGCGCAATCAAAAACGTTTTATGCTGTCCCTGCGAAGCGTACGCGCGGAGCTGCAGTCCGTTCAGCGAGAATGCCGCTTCGTCCCTGTGTGGGCCGACAAGCGTCGAACCAATCCTCAATTCATCCCGCCGTTTCTCCTCAAGCTTTTCCCGCAACCGTCCGTAGATTGTTTCGGGAGAATCATGCGGCGCGGCTGCAACCTGCGGCATATACTCGACGGAAGGTGTTTCCGTTTCCTGAGCCACCGCTCCGTACGCGCGCGTGATGAACGGCGCAAATTCCTCGAAGAAGAGAGCGCGTTTCAACAGCACTTTTGCACCGTGAACGCTCAATGTTTCGTCCCACGGTTCGAGCAATGCGGCGTTTCCTATTCCTCTGCTTGCATCCGACAGAATTTTGTTCCGTTGACGAAGCGCTCGCCGGTACTCCAGCATATCTTCCATGTACACTCTGCTCGATTGCGAGATGACCAGGTCCATAAACCGCCGCCTGTCCGACGGCGTACCGAACGTGATGTTGTTGTTCTCCGGCGACAGAACGACGATTGGAAATTGGCCGATAACTGATGAGAACGTTTCGGGCTCGTTTCCGTCAATGAAAATTTTCTTTTGATTCGTCCGGGAATCGTAGGCAACGCGAACGTCGTGCTCAATGCCGACGTCGGACAGCAGTGTTCCCCTCACTTCGAAAAAATCTTTTCCCTGCTGCAGTGCGGTGGTGTCGGAGCTTGCATAAAAACTTTTTGTCAGACAGAGGAACGAAAGGGCTTCCAGCACATTGGTCTTGCCGTGTCCGTTGTCCCCCAGGAATGCGTTCGTTGTCGTCCCGAAATCCAACTCCGTGCAGTCATGATTTCGAAACTGCCGGAGCTGTGCGCGCACTATTTTCATACGGTATGTGCGGCCCTGTTAATTGTTCAACCTCACCGGCATGATGAGCATCAGCACGTCTTCTTTCTCCCGCTGCGGCCGCGGGGAAACGATCCCTGCCCGCGTCGGCGTACTGAATTTAAAGACTGCTTCATCGGATTCAAGGTGCGCGAGGACGTCGACAACGTAGCCCGAGTTGAAACCTATTTCCATTTCATCGGATGAATACTCGCACGGAATCGTTTCCCGCGCCTCGCTTCCGAAATCTACGTCTTCGGCAGCGATCGTCAATTCATTTTTTGCAAGCGACAGACGAATCTGATGCGTTGTCGAACTCGAGTAGAGCGACACGCGCCGTACGGATGATAACATCTGGTCTTTGCTGACAACAAGCGTTTTGTCGTTGTCGAGAGGAATCACGGTCTCATAATTCGGATAGCTTTCTTCAATCAGGCGGGAAATCAGCGTCGTGCCGTCGAACTGGAACATGATATGGGATTCGTTCACCAGAATTTTACTTTTTCCCTCCTCGGCAAGCTTCGCCACGAGGGCCAAAGCTTTTGACGGTATGACAATTTCTTTCTTGAATTTCGGCGATGCGAACGTCCTGTTGATGGTACGAACCAGCCTGTGTCCGTCGGTAGCAACCGCACGAATTTCCGTCTCTTTGAGCTGGAAGAGAACGCCCATCATTGCCGGCCGCAATTCGTCGGTGCTTACGGCAAACGATGTTTTGCCGATAAGATACCGGAGCATTTCCGCATCGATGCCAATTTCATTGTCCCCCTTAAATTGCGGCACCGTTGGAAACTCTTCACTCGATTCCCCGGTAAGCGAATACTCCCCGTTTTCCGTCGCCATTTTAATTTTATTATTCTCGGTATCAATGGAAAACACCACCTGGACATCCGGCAGCGCGCGAATCGTATCGACAATTCTCTTCGCAGGAATGGCAATAACTCCATCTTCCATGCCTTTTACGTTCACGGCGACGGTCATCGAAATTTCAAGATCGGTAGCGGTGATTTTCAAAACATTTTTGGCGGTTTCAAACAGGAGATTTTCAAGGATGGGGAGGGTTGATCTGGTAGGCACGACACCAATAGTTTTCGATAACGCTTTCTGCAATTCGCTGCTGGTAACGGAAAATTTCATGGAGATCTCCTTGCTTGAAAGGCTGCTGCTGGAATGTGAATTTCTATCTCAGAATATACCATTTTTTTGTACGAAATTCAAGGGAAGAACGTCGTCGAGAGGCTCAATTTGCTCGGGAAATTGTAAAAATTGAGTCCACCGATAGCTCTTACATGAAGTCAGGAAAACTTGTCTCACGTGAAGCCACAAAATACTTAATGCGACTCTGATTGATGCTTTTTTTTATTATTTCTTTCCCGTCAACCAGCCGTTGTCCGTCAGCCAGTCCGCCATGCGCTGCGGCCACGATTTAATTGAATTCAGCTGCGAGCGGTCCCCCATGTTGAATGCATGTTTTCCCTGCGCATAAAGGTGCGCTTCCATGGGCACCTTCGCCGCCCTGTATTTCTGAATGAGTTTCACGATAGGTTCTGAGCAGCATTCGTCGTCGTTCGCAGCGAGCATAAATGCGGGGGGAGCGTCGGCCGGGACGACATCGGGAATTCCCAACGGCCCGGGATACACAAGCATCTGGAAATTTGGCTTACCGTTTAAGCGATCGATGGGGTCGGGTGCACTCGGGTCGCCTGTCCCATCGGCATATGCCACCAGCGCAACGACCTCTCCTCCGGCAGAAAAGCCGAGCATCCCGATGCGCGATGTGTCAATGTTCCATTCTTTCGCACGGCTGCGCACTAACCGCATTGCGCGGTATGCGTCCTGCTTCACGTTATCCATTGAATATGGAGAATTCTCTTCGCGGATCAATCTGTACTTGAGCACAATAGCTGTTACGCCGATGCTGGTTAGAAACAGCGCCGGGTCGCGCCCTTCGGGATTAATAACTAGCTGGCTGTGCCCGCCGCCCGGGCAGACGACCACCGCCGCGCCGTTTGCCTTTTCCTTGTCCGGCAGATAGACCATAAGAGATGGGTTGTGAATATTTTTCACCCACCAATCTTTTGAGACCTCCGGTTCGTTGCGCCGCGTTTCAAAACCGGGCGCTCCGTTTTGCCAGAGAGGGACGACGAAGTATTTTACCTGCGTGCAAGCGCCATCGTGAATCAGAAAAATGACGGCAAGAAGTCCGGAGAGAATCTGGGTAACTTTGGTACGTTTCATAATAAGAAAACGTGTTTGTGATTGATGTGGATTACGTGTGAATCTCACTCTTTGTGTTTCTTCGTGGCCTTCGTGGATTTTTCACTTTTTTCAATTAATAAGAAACTCGGTCGGCGAGAAAAATTTTAATTGCTGTTGAATTTGCATGCACGCTGTCCAAAGGAATGATTTTTGCGGCAGCAAGCGCAATCACACCAAACAGAGTTTCTTTAAGAAATCTTCTCCGTGAAGAGTGACCATCCATACATTACACTGTGGTGGTTACAGAATCGTATAACGCTCCATCGTTCTTACGATGAAGAGATTTGCAATGACAAGGTTGATTCCATGCGCTGTGTAACAAAGGGGACAGTGCATTTTCAAACGGTAGACCAGCGCATGAACTAAATACATCCCCAATCCGACCGAAAAAATCGACGCAACAAGAAACAATACATCAATGCTATCGATGGGAACAAGAAGTATCGCTCCATAATAAAGCAAGCCAAGAATGCTGTTCGGGACGCCCAGGACTTTTGCTTCCTGCGTATCTAAGATTCTCATGCACGCTTGCTTTTCCATCCTGCAGAACGCCGGAATCCAATTACTGTCCGCTTCAATGATCCGATAATACACCAGCGAAAAATACGACGCGATAATGAGGCCGGCAAGCGCACATGATAATAGCAACAACTCAATCATGGTGGAAAGTATGAATCCTTCAACCGAGAATCAACTTCTGCAACTGGGTTCGTAGCAAGATGTCGGACATCTCGTCAATCAAGTTTTGGTGAATACCTCAGATAATAACAATACTTTAGGCAAGACGTCCGACATCTTTTCGTCCACATTGGAACACTATAAACTTTTTGTATATTATTTCGTCTATATCTAATGGCGGGCAAACTTTGCCGCTTGATTTTGTGTTACATCTGTAGGTTAAAGCCGAAAAAATTTGCATTTCGAACAACTTAACACACAACGTGAGGATGGCTGCATGAGAAAGAATATCGGGCTGTGGCTTCTTGTAGGAATCATCGCAGGGCTTGGAGTAGGATTCTTCGCTAACGATAACATCTATCTCAAAATCAACAAGAACATGGATGTTTTCGCACAAGTGTATAAAGAGATTACCACCAGCTATGTTGATGAGGTAGACCCTGAAAAATTCATGCATGCGGGAATCGACGGCATGCTCGAGACGCTCGACCCGTACACTGTCTTCTACGGCGAAAAAGAAGGAGAAGAAATCGATCTTATTACGCATGGTGAATACGGCGGAGTCGGCGTTTCAATCGGGATGCGCGACGGATACATTATCGTCATCGCTCCGATGGACGGCTACTCTGCCCAGAAACAGGGCATTCGCGCCGGAGATCGAATCATTGAAATCGACGGACAGAAGATTTTTAACACGAATCCCGATTCGGTCCGAAGCATGGTGCGCGGCGAACCCGGAACCGAGGTGAAAATGAAAATTGAGCGCGAAGGGGAAAAACAGCCGCTGGACTTTGTCCTCGTGCGTGAAGAAATTCAGGTGAACAATGTTACGTACTCGGGGTATCTTAACAACGGCATCGGATATATCCGCCTCGAACGATTCTCGCGGCGCGCCGGCGATGAAGTGCGCCAGGCCCTCAGAGAACTAAAAGCAAAGGGCGACTTGCGCGGAGTGATTCTCGACCTCCGCAACAACCCCGGCGGTTTGCTTGAAGCCGCCGTCGACATCGTCAGCAAGTTCGATCCCAAGGGGAGCATCGTCGTCACGACGCGGGGACGAAGGAGTGAAGATGAAAAAGTGTATACCGTCGCTGAAGACCCGATCGCAGGCGACATTCCTCTTGCCGTCATTATCAATAAGAATAGTGCAAGCGCAAGCGAAATTGTCGCCGGCGCAATTCAGGATTTAGACCGGGGTATTATTGTCGGCACTCGCTCATTCGGCAAGGGATTGGTGCAAACGATCACGCAGCTCAGCTATAATACTTCATTGAAGATAACCACCGCACGCTATTACACGCCGAGCGGCCGCAGCATACAGGAAATTGATTACAAACATAAGAATAGCGACGGGGTTTTCCTTGTCACGCCCGACAGCTTGCGGCGTGAATTTGCGACTGAGCACGGCCGAAAATTTTTAGACGCAGGCGGCATCGCCCCCGATTCCACGGTACCCGAAGTCGAGCACGACGCCCTTTCACAAGAACTGATTCAGAGAGCGATGTTTTTCATGTTTGCAACCCATTATGTTTCGCAGCATCCCACCGGAAACGGAGATTTCACCGTTGACGACGCCATTTTGAAAGAATTCGAAGACTATGTAAAAGAGAAGAAGTTTGACTTCAAAGACGACGCCGAGGAGAAGCTTTCAGAATTGAAAGATGTTGTCCAAAAGGAAAAATACGGAAGCACATTGATCGCGTCTCTTGACAATATCGGTGCGCAACTTGAAAAAGAAAAGGTGAGCGCGTTTACACGCCATGCGGATGAGCTGCGTGAAGAGCTTCGAGAGGAAATTGTTGAACGGTACGCCGGCGACAAGGGGCGCATTAAAGCATCTTTGGACCACGATGTTCAGGTTCAAGCGGCGGCTAAACTGCTCGGTGCTAAAAGGGTGTACGTCGCGATGCTGAAGCCGGGAAAGTAGATTTTGCGCCATCCATCCGATTGCTTAAAGCAATCGGATGGATGTAATGTTATTCATGCACGAATCTGGTTATTGACCGTATCGAGATATTTCTCCACTCGCCCTAAGAAGACGAGATAGTCATTCATCCAATCGGTCGGGGTCACGTTTTTTTCCGATGCAGTCAATGAAAATTTTGGGGATGCTTTGGGCTCCTGGTCATTTCATTAGCTTTTCCCGCACCAATTTTTGCACAAAGTGAAAGTCTTTTTCGTTGTGGACAAAGTCGAGGTTGTCGCTTTCGACGACCAGCAGCCGCCCAAGTTTGTAGCCGCTGATCCACGACTCATAGTGCCCGTTGAGCTGTTCCAAATATTCCCGTTTAATGCTTTGTTCGTATATCCTTCCCCTTTTTAAAATCTGCTTTTTCAGCGTGTCGACGGAGGCGCGGAGGTAAATCATCAAATCCGGCGGCCGCAAATATTCCGTCATCACACGGTACAGCGCGACATAATTTTCGTAGTCGCGTTTGTCCATGTTGCCGATCTCGTGAAGATTCCGCGCGAAAATTTCAGCATCTTCATAAATTGAGCGGTCTTGGATGACCGATTCCGGCGATTCGACTATCTGCTTATGGTTTGTAAACCGGTGCGAAAGAAAATAGATTTGCAAATGAAATGACCACCGCTTCATGTCGCCGTAGAAGTCGGCGAGGTACGGGTTGTCTTCAACCGATTCAAAGTACGGTTTCCAGGAAAAATGCTTTCCAAGCATAGTCGTAAGAGACGATTTTCCGGAGCCGATGTTTCCGGCAACGGCAACAAAAGTTTTGTTCTGCGAGTGTGTCATTGGCGTTCTCCGTAATAATTCCCCGCGAAGTCCATGCGCGCCGTTTGAATGTCGGCCGGAAAACTTTTTATTGGAAAATTTTCTCTAATTCCACGGACGCCGAATCGATCAGCGACGCTTCGCTTTCGATCACCTGCGCGACTTTTACAATCTGTTCTTCCGCAAGCTTCCACTGCTTTTGCTCGATGGCTTCGCGGACCGCAGGAATTGTCTTAACGCCGTATCCCGTGTAAAACCCGGGCGCATAAATCTGATGCCTGAACCATGGGCGTCCCGGTAACCCTTCTGTTGTCGTAAGTTTCCGTTCGCTTTCAATAAGTTTTACATTGACTGTCTGGAAGGATACCGATTTTTTTCCCTTGATGCCGGTCGCAATCCGGTCGTACCGCTCAGCGCTTCGCAGGAGCGAATCAACGGCATTTTGCAGAGGCGCAAAATTCAAATACGGGGGCAGGTCTTCCATCGGTGGCGGCACCGATTTTTCTTTTGGATCCGCCGTTGCCGCAAAAACTCCCTCTTCAATCTCTTTGTTGCGCTCGCGGATATCGTCCTGCTTACTTTTCGCAAGCTTCTGCAGCTCGTCTAAGTATTTTCGTACTGTCTCGGAAAAATTTGTGAAAGAGTAAGGAAGCAATTCTGCGTCCCCTAGGCGGATAACTGCTGTACCGACGGTTTGTGCGAGTGCACGGCCGTACACGAAATCGGTGTCGGAGAAATGAGTATAGTAATAGAAATCATCATACACGGAATGGTAGGTTCCGCCTCCCCCTTCTCCGCCAAAACCGAGATTAAGGGATGCAACACCGCAATGGTCCAGAAATGCACTGTAATCCGAACCGGAGCCAAGCGCACTTATTTTCAAGTCTCCGCGTGTCCTGATTTCCCGGCGGTCATCCGCGGAAGAAGCACGGGCAATTTGCTGGAGGTACGAGCGTTTCCAGATGGAAATATTTTTTTCCGGGTCATTGATATCCCGCATGACCGCGTTTATGAATTTTTCCAGCGTATGCGACCCGCCGACATACATGTAGCCTCGTCCGTTTGAATCGGAGTTTATATATACGACTCCTTTTTGTTGGAGTTCATCGGCATGAGTTTCAACCCATTCTGTCGAGCCGAGCAGCCCCTCTTCCTCGCCATCCCACGCGCAATACACGATTGTCCGCTTCGGTTTCCAGCCTTGCTTCACAAGCTCTCCCAGAGAGCGGGCTTCTTCCAACAAGCAGACTTGCCCTGAGATCGGATCCTCAGCGCCGTTAACCCACGCATCGTGATGATTGCCGCGAACTATCCATTCATCTGGAAAATCGGAGCCGGGTATTTTTGCGATGACATCGTAAATCTTTTTTTGATCCCAATTGAACAGCGCTTTAAGATGAACTTTTGCTTCACCGGGTCCGATATGGTACGTGATCGGAAGTGCACCGCGCCACTCAGCGGGAGCCACAGGCCCGGTCAATGCGGCGAGGAGCGGCTGTGCATCGGCATACGAAATCGGCAGAACGGGGATTTTGGTGAAAACTTGGACATCTTTCATCGCGAGGCGTTTGGCCCCGGGAGTCGCGCCTACACCGGGAGTAAGCGGATCGCCCGGATACAACGGCATGTCTATGACGCTTCCCCGCTGCACACCGTCCGGCGGACGATATGCTCCTTTAGGGAAAACATCTCCTTCGGCATAACCGTCTCCGGCCGGGTCGGAATAAATGACACAGCCGACTGCGCCGTGTTCGGCCGCGACCTTCGGTTTGATCCCGCGCCACGATCCGCCGTAGCGTGTAATGACGATGCAGCCCTCCACGGAAATTCCCATTCGGTCGAGCTTTTCGTAATCATCGGGAACGCCATAGTTGACATACACGAGCGGCGCGACGACATCCCCGTCGATGGAGTATGCGTTGTAGGTTGGAAGCTGTTCGTCGCTTTGGTTTGATGTTGGATCCTCGGGGAGACCGGGTTCCCGCAGCTTCGCGGTAAATTTTGTCGGAGCGATAAGTTCTACTGCGCGTTCTTTCGGTGTCGGAAAGAGAACATCAAATGTTTCAATATGCGCATCGAGTCCCCATTCCGTAAATTTGGAGAGAATCCACTCAGCATTTTCTTTGTCGTACGCCGATCCGACATGGTGCGGACGAGCGGAGAGCCTTTTCATGTACTCCCGCAGGTTTTCCGGCTTTGGAATCGCGCAAAATCTTTTTTCCCATTCACGCTGGGTTTGAGAAAATAGTGTACCGGCACAAAGTATAAATAGAAAAACAAAAACGGTTCGATTCATTCATCCCTCCGAATACAATTATCTCCAAGCGGCAGCTGGGGGGCTGTCCATTGTTTTTACCTTCTTATTTTGACAGAGAATATCAGCTTTCTCGTTTTAACATTCAAGCCAAGGGATGAAAAAAGGCGAGACAGAATTTTGTCTCGCCTTCGTTTGTAGAACGTTTGCTTACATTTCAACGGAAGTCGTCCCAGCCGTCGTCATTCTTTAGATTTGGGAAATTTCTGTCGCATGGAATAGTCACTGTAACGGATGCTTTCGCGGTACCCGCAGAGTTTGTCGCAGTGATTATGAATGTGTATTGTCGTCCATCTCTGTCAAACCATATATTTCTGTCTTTTAGCACTAGTTGCAACGAGTACGGTCCGGCTGGAACAGTTCCTGTATAGTGGATTTTATTGTACTCATCAATCAACTTATAGCTTGCACCACCCTGGGTATTCACCACTAGGCCGCTGAACGTCACCGTTATCCATTCCCCATTTCGAAGCCAGGTTGAAATAGGAGATACTTTCGCTGTGACGGTTGGTGCAATGACAGAACTCAGCGTAAAGGAAACGGGCGCGGATGCGGTTCCCTCCGGCAGTCCTGCAACAATTCCAGCTACCATTACAGAATAGGTTCCAGCCGGCACCGTCGTCAAGATAAGCTGCCGCGCGGACAATATCGTATCAACGTAAGGATTGCTGTTTTTCTGAACGATCACATGGTAGTTCACGGCAAGTGCCACTGAATCCCACGATATAGTAACTGCTGATCCATTCACAACAGCCAGGACGTTTGTCGGTGCTGAGATAGATTTATACAATGGTTTTACTCCCCCCGTTTCTGTTGACGTATTAGTGCTGGAAACAGGGTCTTGTGTTTCTGAACTGCATCCCCAAAGCATAAATCCAACCGCGACGGCAATTGACAGAATAGTTAAGAATCGGTAATTCATTCGAGCATCCTTCCGTAATATTCTATGGAAATGTTGTATCAAATACTTTCCAAAGATTTACAGAATGTCTGCAAAAATCAAGGGGTTTTCCTTAAAAACACATAAACAATATCTCGACATGGGTGACTTGCAAAAAAACCATGCCCTCTTGGCATGCCGAAACGCTTACATTCAGACGCGGACCACAACAATTGTCGCGTCGTCGGCAAATTCTTTGTTAACAGTGAATGTTCGGACGGATGCCATAATAGAATTGCTTAGCGACTCGGATGACCCCCGTTCGGTATCGCTGATCAATTCTTTCAACCGGTCGGCGCCAAATTGTTCCCCTTTGTCGTTTATTGCTTCGGTGATTCCGTCGGTATAGAGAATCAGAATATCTCCATGGTTAACATGAATTGCCTGTTCAGTGTACTGTGTCGAGGACTGTACTGCCAGTGCGAGGTTTGGTGTGCGGATTTCAACAATCGCGCCATCGGATTTTTGAACCAAAAAAATCGGGGGATGTCCGGCGGTTGCAATATGTGCCGTCATTGTTCGCTTGTCAAGAAGGAGATAGGCAAAGGAGACAAACATTTTTTTGTCCGTTACCTGGTACACGGCATTGTTTAAATTAAACATCAACTCGGCCGGCACTGCGGTGTGATGAAGTTCGGTATGCAGCGCACTCTTCGTCATTGCAGAAAGTATTCCCGCACCGACGCCGTGCCCCGACACATCGGCGATCGCAATTACTGCCTCATCGTCAGAAATTTTTATCATATCAAAATAGTCCCCGCCCACTTCCGTTGCCGGGACAGTAATTCCTGCCGCTTCGCACCAATCGGTCTTGAACGCCGCTGACGGCTGCAATGATTGTTGAATTCTTCGGGCCACGGCAACTTCGGTTTCAAGCCGGACCCGTTTCTTGGTTTCTTCTCCGACAACTCTCAAGAAAAGAGTGTAACCCGCCGAGAGGAGAAAAATTGCAATAACTCCAAACAGGGGACGGCGAACATCGATACGATCGATCTCTTGCTGGGTAAAGGTGAAAAGATGGTCTGCCGTCAACATTCTTGATTCTTCAACCCGGCCGAAAAGAAATTGCTCCACGTGATACTCTGCCATCATCGCGCCGATAATCACTATCATGGAGGTTATAAATAGGAGGGGCTTTTTGATGAACAAGATAATACATGCCGAAAGTGCTCCGGCCAACACTGTAAAATAGATGAGCATGAACCAGGAGCCAGGCAGGATGCTGGGGTTCATCAGCATGGTCAGCGGCCCAATCGTCCCGAACAAAAAGAAAACTGCAAGTGCGAGACGGCGCAGGTCTTTCTGCTCCATCGATTTCCATAAATTTATCGGAGATTTCTTCTGTGGCATAAAATTATCCGTTCTTAGGTTATTCTACAACAGAAGGAGAGGTTGCTGTGTTGCGGGAATATAGCGGAATGCCGAGTGAATGGCAAATGGTGAATGGTGAATGGTAAAGAGCAAACACTGGCAATTTTAGATACTTTCAGCCTACTCTGCCGTTTCGACCTTCTTCTTTGAAGCCCGGTTCCGTTCGTTGGCGCCCAGAATTTTTTTGCGGAGGCGAATCGATTTCGGCGTCACCTCAACATATTCATCATCGCCGATCCATTCGATTGCTTGTTCCAGTGTCAGAAGATGCGGCGGTTCCAGGCGGACGGCTTCATCGGAGCCCGATGCGCGCATATTGCTGAGTTGTTTCGATTTGCAGACGTTGACCGTCATGTCGTGTTCGCGCGAGTTTTCGCCGACGATCATTCCCGGATAAACGCGCGCGCCGGGTTCGACAAAAAAGGTTGAGCGTTCCTGCAGTTTCCACATCCCGTACGCGACTGCTTCACCGGATTCCATTGCTATGAGCGCCCCTTTTGTGCGGTGCTCAAGCTCGCCTTTAAACGGTTCGTAGCCGTGGAAGTTGTGGTGAAGGATTCCGGTCCCTTTCGTCTGCGTCATGAACTCATTGCGGAAACCGATCAAGCCGCGCGACGGGACAAAAAATTCGAGCCGCGTGTTTCCGTTCGATGAGATCATATTCTTCATTTCGCCCTTGCGTCGTCCGAGATTCTCGATCACCGTGCCGACAAATTCATCCGGTACGTCGATGATAACATGTTCCATCGGTTCGGAGAGTACATCGGCAATATTTTTATAGATCACTTCGGGGCGGGAAACCTGTACTTCAAACCCTTCCCGCCGCATATTCTCTATCAGCACGGAAAGATGAAGTTCGCCGCGGCCGCTCACGCGGAACACATCGGGCGAGTCGGTCAACTCAACGCGTAAGCTGACATTCGAGCGGAGCTCACGGGCGAGCCGTTCTCCAAGGTTCCGCGTCGTGACGTATTTCCCTTCCTGTCCGGCAAACGGAGAGTTGTTCACAACAAAATTCATAGAGATCGTCGGTTCCTCGATTGCAACAAAGGGAAGCGGAGTCGGGTCGGCGGCATCTGCAATCGTTTCGCCGATATCGACGTCTTCCATTCCGGCAATCGCGATAATATCGCCGGCTTTCGCTTGCTGCGTCTCGACGCGCTTTAATCCTTCAAAGGTATAGATTTTTGTCACGCGTGCGTTTTCCGCTGTGCCATCGCGATGAATAATTTTCATCGGCGAACCGAAACTAATTGTACCGCGGGAAATTTTTCCGATGCCGAGCCTGCCGAGATAATCGTTGTAGTCAATGGTCGTCACCAGCATTTGAAAGGGCTCTTCGCTGTTTCCTTCCGGCGCGGGAACTTTGTTAATGATTGCTTCGAAGAGCGGTTCAAGGCTGTTGCTCTCCTGGTCGAGTTCGGTTTTCGCTATTCCCTGTTTTGAGATAGCATAAATCGTCGGGAAATCCAATTGTTTATCGGTGGCACCCAACGAAAGGAATAGCTCAAAGACTTCATCCAGCACTTCATGAGGCCGCGCGTCTTTCCGGTCTATCTTGTTGATGACAACGATCGGCTGAAGATGCAGGTCAAGAGATTTTTTTAGAACAAATTTTGTTCCCGGCAGAGGTCCTTCGGCGGCATCGACAAGCAAAAGAACGCCGTCCACCATTTTCAGTGTCCGTTCGACCTCGCCGCTGAAGTCGGAGTGTCCCGGCGTGTCGACGATGTTAATTTTAATTTTTGTTTTTGATTTCTTCGGCTGGTAGAATACCGATGTGTTCTTGGCGAGAATGGTGATACCGCGTTCTTTTTCCAGGTCGTTGGAATCCATGACTCGCGTAATCATGACTTGGTTTTCGCGGAATGTTCCGGTTTGCCGCAATAGCTGGTCGACAAGCGTGGTCTTCCCGTGGTCAACGTGAGCGATAATAGCAATGTTGCGAATGTCTTCTCTTCGTATCATGGAATTGGGAAAGGCGAGCTTCCGAAGCGTTTAATTTCTTTTCTTAATATACGAAAATTAGAATCGGAATCCAAAGCGGCGTAGGTGCCGGACACCTTATCCGAGGAAATGCCATTTGTTGAAATATTTAACCGGATAAATTAAGAAGGTCTCCGACATCTGGCCGAAGCTCCCCACATAACCTTCGCAAGCCTGTATCATCAGTTATTCGGTGCGCCGCTGAGAATCCATTGGCGTACTGCATCGATGCCGTTTTGTGAGAGCTTATCGGCTCCTTTTGGCATCACCTCGCCTTGATTGGTATCAGGCGCAATGATTTTAATGAAGAGAATGCTGGAATCCGGGCTTCCACGCTTCACGCGTAAGAATGGAGGAATATTTTTCCTGTCGGCTGTGCTCTGAACACCAACCAACTGTGCAAAAGAGTTTCCGGAGATAAGGCTGAGGTCCCCTTTTTTTCCACTTCCATGACAGGAGGGGGCATTGCAGTTTTCGTCAAAAATTTTCTTTTGTATCGAGGATAGCTTCGGTTCTACGGTTTCGCCCGATAGGTTCGATTTGCCTCGTGAACTGCATGAAAGGGCTGCGAAGCTGAAAAAGAGAGTACACAAGAACGCTGGTATTCGAATCAAATTAAAATACCGAAATTTGTGCCTAATGCTGCTGTGGTTCTGCAAAGTAGAAATTTCTACAAAGAATTTCAAGGCAATGCCTGAAGAGTTTATTGAGGTTGCTTCAAACACGTACTTTCAGTATTTTCCACGTGATATTTACTTCGACCATACCCCACCATGAACAAGCGCGTCATCGTTTTTTTACTTCTCATCGGCATTACATCATTGCCCTATGCACAAATATCTGATTCTACACACGGACGGAATCTTTCCATCTACCAAGCGCGGCACTCCGAAGATTGGGTCCGTCGTGGAATCATCTATGAAGTTTACACACGATCATTCTCTCCGGCAGGAAATTTTACGGGAGTTGAAAAGCGGCTACCTGAGCTGAAGAAGCTTGGTATTACAATTTTGTGGATCATGCCGATCCACCCGGTTGGCGTTCTTCACCGCAAAGGAACTCTCGGCAGCCGGTACTCCGTGCAAGATTACTACGCCATCAATCCCGAATTCGGAACGCTCGATGATTTCCAACGCCTAGTCAACAGCGCGCACAAACTCGGTTTTCATCTCATCATCGACCTCGTTGCAAACCACACTGCCTGGGACAGCAAACTCATCAAAGAACATCCGGAATGGTTTAAGAAAAACAGCGCCGGCAACATTGAATCGCCGAATCCAGATTGGACCGACGTTGCCGCTCTCAACTATGCGCAGCCGGGATTGCGCCGCTACATGATCGAGATGATGAAATATTGGGTGCGCGATATCGGCGTAGACGGATTCCGCTGCGACGTTGCAGAACTTGTGCCGACGGATTTCTGGGAAGATGCACGTGCGGCTCTTGACAGCATCAAACCCGTAATGATGCTTGCAGAGGGGGCGTACCCGCCGCACCATCTCAAGGCGTTCGACGCATCATACGGCTGGAATACATATCAGGTTCTTGCGCCGATAATACAGGGAAAAAAATCTGCTCTTGCCCTTGATACGGTGTTGGACATCGAGAGATCGGCGTACCCGCACGGTTCTCTGCGCATGCGCTTCAGCTCGAACCACGATGAAAACGCGTGGGACGCATCCGACGTGAAAAAATTCGGCATCAAGGGGGCAAAACTTGCCGCCGCTGTTGTCAACACACTGCCTGGAATTCCGTTGTTGTATAACGGACAGGAAGTCGGGAATTCGAAGAAGCTCAAGCTGTTTGAAAAGATCTCCATTGATTGGAAAGGTGGGAGTGAGTTCCGAAAATTATACGCGAAGCTCTTCAACCTACGAAAAAATGAACCGGCATTTTCTGATGGAGAAATGCTGCAGCTTTCTACGTCCAACAGCCAGCATGTGTATGCCTTTGCGCGCATTTCCGGCACAAACAAATTTATCGTAGTCCTTAATTTTGACCGAAAAGCTTTTCGTGGTTCGATAGATGTTTCGTCTCCTGGACTTGCTACTGGTGGCCCAATCATCCTTACCGATGTTTCTACAAAAAAAACGATTATGGCCGCAGTGCCTTCGTCGAAAATAATTCCTGTCAAAATCCCTGCGATGGGGTTTCACATTTTTCGGTTACAGTAAGATCTTCATTACAAGGCTGCGCTTATGGCAACAATTCAACAGCACAACCGGCTTGTCTCTCTCGACGCTTTCCGGGGCGCAACGATTGCCGGAATGATACTTGTCAATAACCCGGGAACATGGGGCGCAATTTATCCGCAGTTGGAACATTCGGCATGGAACGGCTGGACATTCACCGACTGGATATTCCCTTTTTTTCTTTGGATTGTCGGAGTTGCAATAACGCTTTCCCTTGCTCATCGGCAGGAACGCGGCGATACAAAAAAATCTCTTCTTCTGCAAATTACGAAGCGCTCGCTAATCATCTTCGGGCTTGGTTTGTTTCTCGCAGGATTTCCCTATTTCAACCTTTCTACAATTCGAATTATGGGAGTTCTTCCACGAATCGCAGTGTGCTATTTCGCAGCGTCGATTCTTGTCCTCTATACGAAACGTGTTCGCGTTCAAGTATGCTGGCTGGCCGGATTCCTCATTTCGTATTGGCTGATCATGAAGTGTCTCCCCATTCCCGGAATTGGTACCGGTGTTTTGGAAAAAGGAAAAAATTTTTCAGCCTACATCGATTCGCTATTCCTCTCCGGACACATGTGGTCGCAAACGAAAACATGGGATCCGGAGGGAATTGTGAGCACGCTTCCTGCGATAGCAACGACAATTTTCGGCGTGTTGGCAGGGCGCTACCTTTGCTCGCAACATTCAAAGGAAGAAAAAACGGCATGGATGTTCGTTGCAGGAAATATCCTTCTCCTCGCCGGTGCAACGCTGGATATGTGGCTGCCGATTAACAAAAGTATCTGGACGTCGTCGTACAGTGTGTTTATGGCGGGATGGGCGCTTGTCTGTTTTGCAACGTTTTACTGGTTCATCGACGTCAAAGGATATTCACGCTGGGCGAAACCGTTTATAATTTTTGGGATGAATGCAATTACGGTCTACGTCTTTTCGGAAGGGTTCGGAAAACTTTACGATTCCGTGATTACTCTCAGGCAGCCGGACGGTTCTGAAATTTCTTTGCAGGAAACTATTTTCAAAACTTTCTTCCTTCCTCTTGCGAGTCCCATTAATGCCTCACTGATCTTTGCTCTCTGTTATTTGTTGTTCATTTTTCTTATTGCGTGGATACTATGGAAACGCAAATGGTTTTTGCGGGTGTGACTCAATCCGGCTGCTTCATCGGAAGCGATTTTCATCGTCTCAACTTTGAGAATTAAAATCAACGATATTTTTGAATGTGCTTGACGTCCTTTTTCATCTGACTATAATTCGGCGCTAAGGAGACATGTATGGCAATGGAATCTCAGGAAGTTACCGGTTTGCAATGGAAGTGGATCGGCATCGGAACGATCGTCGGCGTTGTGCTGACAACACTGCTGTTCCAAATCATGTCCGATACGTTCAGCTCGTTCTATATTCCTCTTTTCATCGGTCTTCTGTCGTATGTTATCATGGGAATCATTATCGGCTACAAGTCTCCGGGGTATACGTTGAAAGAGCCCGCCATCGGCGGACTGTTCGCGATGATCATTACGATGGCGATACTCCATTACGTTTTCAATTACACCCCTCCCGAAGGACAGATGATCGCTGCCCCGTTCCTTGCGTTTTTTCTTGCGCTTCTCGGGGGCTGGGTCGGCGAAGAGCTGCAGGGTTCTCAACAACGAGCGGCAAAAACCACGACAATTGCCGGTCTGGAGTGGGCATGGGTCATCACCGGAACGGTTATCGGGTTTATTCTTAACAACATTTTTGTGTACGGACTTTTCGCGCTATTACGATTTGGCGTTGCCGGCATATTGATTTCACTTGGTGCAAGCTTTATTATCGCGGGTATTATCGTAGGCTATAAATCTCCCGGGGTGACGATTAAAGAAGCTGCGCTCGCGGGTGTGCTCGGCGTTATTTTGAATTTCCTTTTTATTTATTTCGGCTTTGGGGCGATGCTGGATATACAGTATCTCGTTATCGGCCTCATCGGAGGTTTTATTCTTTCTTTTGTCGGCGGATGGATCGGTGAAGAGATGCAAAAACGGAAGGAAGCCAAAACGGTAAACAGTAAACAGTAAGCAGGGAAAAATTTTTTCTCAGACAAAAAAAGAGGGCTCATACTATATATGGGCCCTCTTTTCTTTTGTAACAAAATGCGGAGCGGCGGCGCTGGATGCCACTTACCTGCTTGGCGGTTTCGGTAAATTCTTTGCCAGCCTGTTCATGATTCCCCCCGACCTCTTTTTTTCCGAGACCTTCTGAAGCGGCGTGTTATCGTGCTGCTTGTTCACAAACACTTGCTGTCCTATCGCGAGCAAGTTGAATACGAAATAATACAAGTTCAATCCGGACGGAAGGTTATTGAAAAGAAGCGTCATCATAACCGGCATCATCCACACCATTGCTTTTTGCCGCGGGTCGTTCACCGTCATCTTTTGCTGAATAAACATCGTTATCCCCATCATCAATGCGAGACCGCTGATATTGTGAAGGCCGACGAGAGGGAGCGTAAACGGCAAATCAACAATCACATCCGGCACCGACAGGTCTTTTATCCACCAGACAAAGTTTGCCTGCCGCAGTTGGATTGAATTCGAAAACAGTGCATAGAGAGCATACAGAATCGGCAGCTGCAGCAGCATCGGCAAGCATCCGCCGGCAGGGTTGACGCCGTAGTCTTTATAAAGCTTCATGATCTGCATGTTCATCTGGTTCGGATCGTCTTTGAACTTCGTCCGAATTTCTTCCATCATCGGCTGCAGCGCCTGCATCTTCTTCATCGATTTCATGCTGCTCCGCGTCAGCGGATGAAGCGCTACTTTGACGATGATGGAGAAAATGATAATGATGATGCCGTAGTTCGAAATGAAAATGCGCAGGAAATTAAAAAGCGGAATGAAAATATAAACGGTGATCGGCCTGATCCATGACCAGCCCAGACTCATAATGTGATTAAGGTCGTGGCCGTAGCTCTTAATGATGTCGTAGTCAAGTGGCCCGATAAACAGGGTGAAGTGCGATACTTCTTCATCCGTATTTTTAAAGGGGAGTTTCAATCCGATGGAGTAGTGTTCAACGATCCCATGATTAGGAGCCGCTTCGCACCGTCCTTCAAGATATGCGCCGTCTGCTTTTTTATCGTCCGAGATCAGCACGACAGCAAAGTATTTATTGCGGGTTGCCGCCCATTCTGTCAAGCCGCTTGTGTTCGAGATCGGGTTCTCACCCGGCTTTGTGGCATCCACCGTGGCCACCTCGCCTCCTGCGTACGAAAACGCCTGCGCCTGTCGCGATTCGTCGACGCTGTTGTGTTCAACATACCGGATCCCGTTTTCCCAAATTACCTGGTATTCATAGTTGGCGATAATGTCCTGCATGCCGAGCAGCTTTACACCGACGTCCAGTCCGTACGAATCATTCTTGAAGCGGAGCGTTTTGACTACGCGGCCCGGTCCGGCGGTGAGAATAAAATCAATGGAGTAATCTTCGTTTCCGGTCAAACGAATATTTCCCGAAGGGGGAAGAGCAGCATCAAAGAACAAGCTTTTTGTGTTGATCAGCTTGCCTTCTGTCGAAGTAAAAAGAAGGCTAAAGTCCCCGCCCGAAGCATTCTCGACAAGCTGTACCGCGTGCTGGTCCCATGTTTTATAATTCTTCAGCTCGAAGCTTTTGATGACGGCGCCCTTTGTTGAAATCTCTGCTGTGTAGAGATCCGTCTCGATTGTGATAATGTGTTCGTTTCCGAAAGCTGCGGGGGAAAAAAATTTGCCGAGCGAATCTTTGTGTGAAAGTTCCTGTATCTCCGTTTTACTTTCATCGCGTTTTTTCTCGGGTTCCGGCCTCGCCGCCACCGAGGAATCTTTTTTCATTTCCTCAATCTGCCTGCCGTTCTGTACCTGCTGCGAAGGCCGTGGAGAACTCCACCACATCCATACCATCAAGACGATGGCGATAAGAATAAAGCCAAGCACTGTCTGTTTATCCATTTACATCGTACTCCAATTCAAGATTAACTGATGTTCTTCCTAGTGCCTTTTCTAAAAAAAAATATTGTGTTTTCCAATAACTTATTCACCGCAAAGGACGCGAGGATTTCTTAGTGTTTTGACAAAAACTTCTTTGCGGCCTTAGCGTCCTTTGCGGTTACAATACAAGATGTAATATCGGAAACGGCATTAGTTCACCGGATCGTACCCGCCTTCGTGCCACGGATGGCATTTCCCGATTCGCAGAATCGTCAACCACAATCCTTTCCACGGTCCGTACTTTTCAAGTGCATCAATCGAATAGTGAGAACACGAAGGATAGAACCTGCATGAATTGGGGGGAAGAAGAGGGGAAATAAGCATTTGATAGAGACGGATAGCACCGACAAAGATCCGTGTCATTGAAGCCTCATAATCATGGAAATGATTTTTGACATCACATCCTTCACATCGCTTTCGATGTTTGCATAACGTACGCGCCGCATATCGGCACCCTTGCCATTCCTAAAAATAAAAACAACGGCGATCTGCAAATCAGTTTTTTCCGCTGCTTCATATAATCGTTCTTTGTTTATTCGAAAGGCTTCCCGCATAAACCGCTTCAGTTTGTTTCGGTCAACAGCAAGCGGAACATTCCTCCGGGGAACGGCAAAACCAGCACGAACGGCCGGCGTATTCTTTTCTCTTTTTTCCTTTGCGACATAGCATTGGAGCGCCGAGCTATGGATGGACTCTCCATTTTTCAGAATGTCGGAGAAAACGGAATAACCACGAAGGATTTCTGATTTGCGAAGTGTGTGCTGCACACATTCAACCTTTGCCGCTTATCTTCGAGGCTGCGGGATGGTTCAGGGTTTATTTTTCGTCGCTGACGGTAAGTTTGTGCCGACCTTTTGCCCTGCGGCGCGAAAGAACTTTCCGGCCATTTTTTGTGGACATTCGTTCACGAAAGCCGTGAGTGTTTTTGCGTTTGCGTTTATGGGGCTGGTATGTGCGTTTCATCAATAATCTCCAAATACATTCCAAACAAAAAAGGGTTGCCTCGTTTTAAGACAATCCTTTTTATGCAAACTTAGCAATTAACGTATTGCTAAAGTATGAAAAATGCGGCTGATAAACAAGAACTATTTGCCAATGAAAAATATTGCTTGACAAGACTAATCTTCGGTACTGTATAATTCATAGCACGATGGGGGAGGAGTTTCCTGTGAATAAAATGTTGATAACTTTTGCCGGGTTTGTATTCTGTTACAGGCTTGATTCCATTGTTGCAAATAGCAGTGTTTGGAGTTGTTGATAAGTGGTACACAAGTAATTTCGATTGTTGTATTTCAATGTATTGTGAGTGATTGGCTCATGTGTATAATTTTTTGAATTGTCTAACTTTCTATTTTTGAATTGTTCGGTGTGTTGATAAGTTTGTTGATAACTTGGCGATCGATGTTGATAATTTTAAAATGCATGAGTTCTTTATGGAAAACCAATTAGAAGTTGTTGAATCATCTATTGCAAAGCACGACGCTATAAGCGTTTGGTCATCATGCTTATCCTCCATTCAGAGCCAGGTGCCAAACCAAAGTTTTAAGACGTGGTTCGAGCCGGTCAAAGCAACAAAACTTGAGAACGGGGAGTTGACGGTACAGGTTCCAAGTCAGTTTTTCTATGAATGGCTCGAAGAACACTATTACACGCTCATAAAAAACACCATCGCGACGTTCTTGGGGGATGAGGCAAAGCTTACGTACCTCGTAGTTCCTCCGGACGATTCGGGAAGCGCTCTCGATACTCATCCTGCGGCAGCCATAAGAACCGAAAACGCACCCAGTCCGACTCCACGCGCCGGATACTCATTACCATTTGCCGAAAATGAAGAGGTTCTCCCTCCGGTAAAGACATTTTTAAACCCGCGGTATACTTTCACTAATTTTATAAAGGGGGACAGCAATCAGCTTGCGAGAGCTGCCGCATCGGCGGTTTCTAATAACCCGGGCGGAACCTCTTTTAATCCGCTGGTGCTTTATGGTGGAACCGGTCTCGGCAAAACACATTTAATTCAAGCGATCGGCAACTATGCGTTCGAAGCCGGAAAAGCACGGCGTGTCTGCTATGTCTCCAGTGAAAAATTTACTATCGAATTTGTTGATGCCATTCAATCGGATAAAACACGGGAGTTTTCAACTTATTACCGCAGCATGGATCTGCTGATTGTCGACGATATTCAGTTCTTCTCCGGAAAAGAAAAGACTCAGGACAGTTTCTTCCATACCTTTAATACTCTTCATCAGATGGGAAAGCAGATTGTTCTCTCTTCTGATAAACCGCCAAAGGACTTAAAGGGTTTAGATGAACGATTGATTTCCCGTTTCCAATGGGGGCTGACTGCTGATATTCAGCCTCCCGACCTCGAGACGAGGACGGCTATCCTTCGCAAAAAGTGCGAGGACGACAATATTGAAATTCCCTCGGAAGTGTTAGACTTCATTGCAACAAACGTGACGTCGAATATCCGGGAGCTTGAAGGATGCTACATCAGTTTGTTGGCAAAATCGTCTCTTGAAAACCGCGAGATCAATCTTGAGCTGGCACGAGACGTATTGCGGCTCGTTGTCAGCGATGTTCATTCGCCTATAACCGTTGAAGAAATCCAGCGCCTCGTAGCAGAATTCTTCGATATGCCGCCGGATCTCCTCCGTGCAAAAACGCGGAAGCAGGAAATCGTAAACGCCAGGCAGATTGCAATGTATCTGGCGAAAGAAATGACGAATTGTTCATTAAAAACAATCGGGCTTCATTTTGGCGGAAGAGACCACAGCACCGTTATTCATGCATACCAGTCCGTTGAAGACCAAATAAAGCTGGATTCAAAATACCGCGACACGCTTCAGGTCGTCAAAAAAAAGATTGAAACCTTATCGCGCTAACACGAAAGAATTTATCATGAACACAAAAAAGTCTCACCATGGTGAGACTTTTTTATTCACCGCAGAATGTGAAGAACCTGTGATACCCTGTTTGTTCTCTGTGGATAGTTGTTGAGTTTGAATATTTTCCGGGGATTTAATACTTTTGCAGTGGAAAACTTTGACATTGTCCACATATCATTCACTGTTATTTTTCTGCCCATCACGGTTTTAACTCTACCTGTAACAAAATTCTTTAGTTTTCAATTGTTATGAACATATCAACACCCTTTATTATGTTTATTAATTTATTAAAACTTATATTTAATAAAGAGAGATAGAAATAACTGTTATTTATGTAATGAAACTTCTGAAAAATAGTATCACGCGAAAACGCAAGGACGCATGAGCCTCTTTTTTAATATATTTTGCGTCTTAGCGGCTTTGCGCGAGGCAAACTTTCCTGATTTTTCAGAAGTCTCACAATAATGAAAAAATTAATTCGTCGTCAGAAAGCTCAAATATAAATGCAGCAGTATATTCGCTACGGCATTGCTACTCTTTTATTGTTAATACTACAAACAACGATTATTCCTTTTGTTTCTATTGCCAACATCATTCCGGATGTTTTGATTGTATGGATAGTTTATGTAGCTATTAAGCTTGGGCAAATTCCGGCGACCGTAGCCGGTTTCCTGATAGGAATAGCAATAGACCTTGTTAGCGGGCACTTTATCGGACTCTCAGCGTTGTCTAAAACAATCGCTGGTTTTTTTGCCGGCTATTTCTACAATGAAAACAAAATAGATTATACCATCGGTAATTATCAATTTTTGATTATTGTGGCCCTTGCATCGCTTTTTCACAACATCATATATTTTGTTATATTTGTTCAGGGGAGTGAGGTTGGTTTTTGGACCGCCATTTTTCAGTTTGGATTGTTTTCCACTATTTACACGGTTGCATTTGCCGTGCTTCCGATGTTTGTATTCTCCCGTAAACTAGCCCAAGGATCGCCGCTATAATGGTAACAGAAGAATTCGGCTCGGCTCGGAGGAAAAACATCTTGTTGATATTCGTCAGCCTTGGGCTGGCTATTATTGTCGGCCGGCTGTACCAATTGCAATATGTCTACCGCGACGAGTATGGGAAAAAATCAGAAGAAAACAGTATTCGCACCGTCGTAAAAGTTCCCGTCCGGGGATATGTGTATGACCGCAAAGGAAAACTTCTCGTCGACAACAGGCCGTCCTATATCGTAATGCTGACCCCGATAGATTTTAACGCAAAGAATATACCGCTGCTCGCTTCCATCCTTCAAATGGATGAAGAATCCATCAAAGAAAAAGTAAAAAAAGGCCGGCAGTATTCGCTCTTCAATCCCGTACGCATCAAGCGCGATATTGACTTTGCAACACTGTCCATACTCGAAGAGAATAGAGGTCTTCTGCCCGGCGTTGAAGTTCAAATCGAGTCGAAGCGGTATTATGGTACACCGGCCCATGCCTCTCACATGCTTGGGTATGCAAAGGAGATTTCAGATTTACAGCTTGAGAAACTTGGCGAGTACTACCAGCAAGGAGATGTTGTCGGTTCTTCGGGATTGGAAGCGAAATACGAAAAGTATTTACGCGGTGAAAAAGGGTTCGAATTTATTTCGCAAAACTCAAAAGGACAAGTCATAGGGAACTTCAACAACGGCAAGTACGATATTCCCCCAAAAGACGGTCTTGACCTGCATCTGGCTATCGATACCGACGTTCAAGCGCTGGCAGAATCACTGCTTACCGAACACCGGGGAGCGGTAGTGGCGATCGATCCTGACAACGGCGGCGTACTCGCACTGGTAAGCAAGCCCGATTACGACCTCTCGGATTTCAGCGGAGTGACTTCTCCGGAAGCATGGAACAAATTAAACGACGACGACGAAAAGCCGTTGTTCAACCGCGCCACGCTGACGCGCTATCCTCCTGGTTCAACCTTTAAAATGATCTTAGCTATTGCCGCGCTCGAAAATCACGTTATCGATGAAAACTGGCGCGTGCAATGCCGCGGAGCGTTTGTCTACGGAAGAAAAGTCTTTAAAGATGAACACGTCCACGGTTCAACAAACGTTGTTGAAGCAATCCAGCGCTCATGCAATGTTTTTTTCTACCAGCTCATGTTGAAGGTCGGGCTTGATCCATGGAGCGAGTATGGAAAAAAATTCGGGTTTGGCCAGGCGACGAAAATTGACATCCTCGAAGAAAATTCCGGGCTGCTTCCTTCGACGGAGTACGACAACCGCGTTTATGGAAAAGGAAAGTGGACCCAGGGCTATCTGGTCAGCCTGGGAATCGGTCAAGGCGAGGTTGGAGTAACGCCTCTCCAGATGGCAAGCTACGCCTCGATGCTCGGCAATAAAGGACGTTATTTTCAGCCTCATATCGTGCAAACAATTTACAACAAGTGGACGAACACGACCGATACCGTTGCAGTAGAACATCACGATATTCATGTATCGGAACGAACGTGGCAGCTTGTCCGTGAAGGGATGCGCCGGGCTGTTATGGAACCGGGCGGGACGGGAGGGGCTGCCCGGATTCCCGGAACCGTTGTAGCGGGAAAGACAGGGACAGCGGAGAACCCGCATGGAAAGGCTCACTCATGGTTCATCGGTTTCGCACCGTTCGACCATCCGAAAATTGCAATTTGTGTTCTGGTAGAAAACGTCGGCTACGGCGGGTCGTTTGCGGCTCCGATCGCAGGACTCTGCATGGAAAAATATCTCTACGGTGAAATTGTCCCAAACCAACAAGCTCCGGCCGGTCAAGATGAAAAACCGCTCCAAGAGCCGAAACGTTCAACAACTACGGCGGTACGATAGAACGCCGGCTTTGATCCAGCGAAAAGAAATTGTATGACCCCATTCTTTAAGGAATATTTTGATCGTACAACATTTTTTGCGTGCCTTGCGCTTATTGGGATAGGACTTCTTTCAATTTACAGCGCAACGTTCGATACCAATGCCGCAAGCAGCTTTCACAAACAAATTATGTGGGCGTCGCTCGGTTTTGTTCTGATGATCGCAGTGATGCTCATTCCGCTGCGCGTCATTCAGCGTTCATCGATGGTCGTTTTTGCCGTTTCACTCGTCGCTCTTGCTGCGGTTCTTGCAGTCGGCCACCGCGCGTACGGCTCGTTAAGCTGGTTTGGTTTTGGCGGGATGGGGGGACAGCCCTCCGAATTCGTAAAAGTGACAACCATCCTCGCACTTGCTTCATTCTTCAGCAGGAGTGAAACGAGCATGGGGAGCATGAAGGATGTTGCAATAGCATTCGCCATACTTCTCCTTCCGATTTCCCTCATCATGATGCAGCCCGATTTAGGAACGTCTCTGACGTTTATTGCGATGTTTATTCCGGTGTTGTATTGGGCGGGAGCGTCAAATTTCCTCATCGTAGCAATCATTGCGCCGGGAGTCGTTGCGCTTGCCGCGATCATCGGAACGACGACATTTCTTGTCGTGCTCACCGCAGTTGGCGCTGCTCTTTATTATTTTCGCGAGGACAGGTTTTTCAGTGCATTGATGTTTGGTGTCAATGCGATGATCGGAATCTTTGTGCAGGTGGCGTTTGAAAAACTCCCGATGTATCAGCAGAAAAGGATCGCAACCTTTCTCGATCCGAACAATGACCCGCTCGGTTCCGGATACAACGTCATTCAAGCAAAAGTCGCCATTGGGTCGGGAGGATTCTGGGGGAAAGGGTACCTGCAGGGAACGCAAACGCAGCTCAATTTTATTCCGAAGCAATGGACGGACTTTATTTTCTGCGTTCCCGGCGAGGAATTCGGATTTCTTGGCGCCATTGTCGTGGTTGCGTTGTTCGCCGTCATTCTTGTGCACGGCATCAGGGTCGGCTATGTGGTAAAGAACAGATTCGGCAGCACCGTCGCTATCGGGATCACCTCACTCTTTGCAGTACATGTTTTCGTGAATATCGGCATGTCGGTTGGACTGATGCCGGTGATAGGCATTCCGCTTCCATTTTTGAGTTACGGCGGCTCATCGCTTTGTTCGTACATGATCATGATGGGCCTATTGATGAATGTGTACGCCAACAGGAAAGAATACTGAGAGCCGCACTGCGGAATAAAACATCTGCAGCCCCTACTGGACACATTCCAGCATTCTCGTTGCGACGAACGAACCCGCTTTGAGTTTGTAAACATATTTTCCCCTTGCCAACAACTTCGCCTCGACCGAAACGATGTATGTGCCGGCATCCTGCGTCTCTCGCACGATGAGAACTTCTTTATTCGTCGCAGTATCCTTAACGGTTAACTCTACAGAACTCCGTTCTCCCAACTGATATGAAATATACGTTCTGTCGGAAAAAGGGTTGGGATAATTTTGGCCAAGCGAATAATGACCGGGCGGTGGAGAATTATTCTTCAGCGTTTGCACACCGGGAGAACTTCCCTCGCTTTCATTGTGACCCTTGTCGAGCGCTGTGACGGTGTAATAATACATGTTGTTGTTCGGCGTTTCGTCGACATACGTTGTGGACGCCGAAGGTATTACGGCAAGAATGTTTCGCGGATTGCGTATGTCGACATCTTCATCGGTGGATCGGTAGACGACATACTGCGATGCATCGTCGCCGTCGATCGCGAGAGCCGGTTCTTTCCATCGAATGATCGTTGATTGATTTGAACCCCGCACAGCGGTAATCTCGGTCGGCGGAAGAGGAGGAATTGAATCCTTCCACGGCATCGGGGGAATCAACGCGGGATATTTGTATGTCAGTGCGATACCGGGAAGGTCGAGAATATTTTCGTACCGGAAAAATGACTGTCCCTGGCATGCAACGGTTCGTGTGAGATAAATCTGTTCGGTGATATCTTTTTGAATATTTTCCCGGTAAACGCCGAGCCCCGCATAGACATGCCGTCCAAAATTATTTTTGCTCCAGTCAATACAGACTGCCCGGAAATCCGGGTCATTCGGGTTTGTCTGCTCGCCGAAATCCCAATACAACTGCGGTGCAACGTAATCCTGTATCTTTTCCTGCAGCCATAACCGTGCATCCTGGTACAGTTCTGCAAATGCGGAAAAACTCGATTGTGCACCGGGAATGGGTTTGTAAATTCCCACAGGGGCAGAGCCGACTTTCATCATTGGTTTCTCGTTTATGATCTGCCCGTACATCTCTCTTACAAAACGGGTGATATTATTCCGCCGCCACTCATCGCGCTCAGCACCGTCGCTGTATAAGCGGAATGAATTCCAATCCTCAAACTTCTGTCCCGGATACCGGATATAATCGAAATGAATTCCGTCGAGGTCGTACAGGCGAACTAATTCCATGACAAGGTTCTCGGTGTACTGGCGCACCTCCGGTCTTCCCATGTCGACCCACCAGTCCCCTTCGTAGATCTGAGCCCATTCCGGGTGGCTGCGGAGAATATGACGGGGCGAACTTAACGGAGGCTGCCCGCCGTTGTAGACCTTGGCGACATTAAACCATGCGTGCACTTCTATTCCCCGCTTATGTGCTTCTTCGATGGCGAATTCAAGCGGATCCCAGCCAGGGTCTTGCCCAAGCGTGCCGGTCAGCTCTGCGGCCCACGGTTCAAACTGCGACCTGTAAAACGTGTTTCCCCGCGGGCGAACCTGAAAGAAAACAGTGTTGAAATGTTTTTTTTGCAAAGTTTCAAAAATTTCCACTAACGATTTTTTCTGACCGGCAACGTCATACGTTTTCGGCCAATCGGCCCCGCCGGCGGTCGTCAGCCATACCGCACGTACCTCCCATTTTGGAGCGCCGATGTCTGATTGGGATTTTATTGAAACCAGAGGAAAGGAGTAAAGGATGAGGAGGGCGAAAAGTAATCGCGATTTGCCTAAAAGACTATACATTCGCGTAACTTGCCTTGCCCGAAATGATAACGAGCGCTTCAAAACCAACAATCAATATAACGATCATGAGAAGAAGTATTTTAACTTCGCGACGATTCTTTGAGAATTATGAATTAGGAATTAACAATTAGGAATTGATGATCCGTCAATGTTACTGCGCGAAAATAGCCACGATGCCTGCGAGTAGACATCGTTTAATAATTCGAAACTTCTGAATAATTCAAAAAATACGTCTCGCGCAAATCCCAAGGGGATGGCTTCGCCAGCGGCTTGGCGAGAGGCAATTTTTCAGATGTCTCAATTCTAAATTCCTAATTAATTACGACCTGTCCTGCCTCCACCATCGCTCAACAACATCGGAAACCACGGTTTCTTTTTCTGATGCGACCCACTTATCATAGAATTTAATATCTCCGCTGTCGGGAGGCGGTGCAGGGTAGTCGAGCAACACCCGTACCGGCAGGGGTGTTGAATCGCCGATGATGAGAGCTTCCCCTGGTCGAAGGGTCGGCAGAAGATCAAACAGCCCGCTGAAAGAATCGGGGACCAGTTTTCGCACATAGTTTTGGTCGGTGGGATTAGTCAGACGCAGAGTGATAAAATTGTTGCATTGCGACAAAATTGTTTCGGAGAGCTCCGACGGCCGCTGGCTCACGATCATGCATCCTACGCCGTATTTTCTCCCTTCCTTCGCTATTCGTTCAACTGTCCGGCGTGCCGCCCGGTTGTGGGCCGAAGGAATCTGCGGAAGATAGTTATGCGCCTCTTCAAATACGAGCAGTACGGGGAAATCCGATTTGCTCTTATTCCAGAAATTGAAATCGAATATCATGCGGGCAAGAAGCGATACGATAGTATTGACTATGTCAAACGGAACACCGCTCAAGTCAAGAACGGTGATCTGTTTCTTATTCTCCAGGCCGAAGATCTTGGAGATGACATCTTTAATCGCAACCGAGTCTTTGAACTTCTTCGGCTTGAACATGAATTCATACCGCTTATCGGTCATGCGGCTGTCCAAGCGGACAAGGAACCGCGTGAACTGCCCGAAGAACGGCCCCTCGCGTGACTGGCCCCCGCTGTACCCGGTGATCCGCTCGGTATCGTAAAACTGGAATTTTGCCCGCACTTCGTTAAGATCGTAATACACCGGCGCGTCAATCGTAATAAATTCCTGCAATGCGGGATTCTTGATCTTCTTCGAGTTCAGGACAAGGTCTTTCAAAAGCATTTCCTGGCTTTGTGCCGAGGCCTCGCTTTCATCAACAAATGCTTCCCGCATTTCTTCAAAATTCATGAACCAATGCGGAAGCTCAAGATCAGTGATATTGATGATGTTGCCGAAATCGCGAAACGCGGCTCTGTATTCGTTATGAATGTCGAGAACGATCACATGTGTGTTGGAAAACATTTGAACTTTTTGGAGGATCGACGCTACAGCGGTGGATTTGCCGGATCCCGTGGAGCCAAGAAGAGCTATGTGTTTTCCAAAAAATTTGTTCGGGTCGATATATTGCCGTTCTCCCAGGTACCCGGAGATGTCGCCGATCGCAAACCCAAATTGTGCAAACGTCGAAAAGAGTGAGGTGATATCACTATCATCGGTCATGAACACATCGGACCCGATCGGTGGAAAACTGGCAATGCCTTTTTCAAATTTTCCGTTGACGACGGACCCGACAAGTTGTATCTCCATTTCCTTTTTTGCCTTGACGATGTCGCTCATCTCCGTCTGGGTACTCCCCATGCTTTGTGTCAGTCGCGACAATTGCACCCGTGCGATCATTCCAATAATGTTCGTCGTGCCGACGGGAATTGCAACGAATGTACCGATCTGGCCGATGCGGTATACTTTTCCGCCCAACGTTCGTTCCATCGAGACGATGGAATCGTCCATGAATGCGATTGCATTAGAACTACTGATGCTGTAAATGGTACCGATATGTTTTTCTGCTGCGGGCATACGCGTGCTGTCTAATTTTTCATTGAGAATGTTGGTAAAAAGCGATTTGGCTACAGGATAGTAGCAAAATTACGGTCGTTTGTCAATGAGGGAAAAAAATGTTTTGAGGAGTGCTGGCATTCCTTGATTGTCTTTATTTGAGGAGGATCATTTTTTTGGATTGTACAAAACCCCCAGCCTTCAACTGATAGAAGTACACTCCACTGGTGAACTTACCTGCATCCCACTTTGCGGAATGCTCTCCGGGGGCCAATCGTTGATCGATGACCGTGGCAACTTCCCTTCCCAAAATGTCGAATATTTTCAGCGTGACAGGTTCAAAATTTCCAATCGTAAACTGGAAATTGGTAGTTGGATTAAATGGATTAGGATAGTTCTGCGACAGGCTGAATTTTAATGGAGAAATTTGTTTTTGGGTGTTCACGCCCAAAATTGTTCCGTACGTTACCCCATTAATTTTCGCACCGACGAGGCTTTTCTCGTAAGATAGTCCATCACCCTCTTTCGTAATGCCAATGCTGTCGGCTACATCTGCCTGGAAAACCCTGCTGCCGGGGAGCACCCCTTGATAAGTTTCTGTTCTTCTGCTCAACCCGAACAAGGGCGACATTTCAGTATTCTCCAGTACCATTGTGTTTGAAAAATTCGGTGTTGGATAAACAGCGATAGTGTCTCCTTTACCCGCCGAGAAATTAAAACGGAGATACTCCGTAGAGTCAGTAAGCGAATATTGAAAGACCCGGAAGCCATCTTTGCGCAAAAATTCTGAGCCAAACCTTTTTGAGAATAACCGCACATAGACCATGCCGTTGTTGAGAACCGTGTCCTTGGCTATTGTCACAGAATCGTACCCGATGAACGATGTGAGAGGGTCCGGGTTTTCGGTAGCAACGACTCCATAATACCATACGTTCCCTGCGGTGAGTGGAAATTCAAAATCGTTTGCCTTACCCACATCATTCAATAAAAAATTCAGGATAACGGGGGTTAAACTTCTCTCACCGGTAAGCCACACCCTGTTATCCTTGTCAATATAGGAAGTGGCTGAAAGAGTGTATGAAGTAGCGAGATAATTCACCGACGTATCGGCAGTGCCGACATTTTTGATCAAATACACTTTTACGGGACCTGAAAAGTCGTTAACGAGTATATGCTGATTACCGGAGGTATCGATGATGACTTGTCCCAAAGTCGTTGAATATGAAGAAAGCGGAATGTTTTGTTCTTCTTGCAAGCTCAGTCCTTGTTTTGAAATTTCGTATCGCAATATCGCCGGGCTGGTATACGTATCTTCCGTCGATGCAAATACTCGAACTTCACCGTCAGGCATAAATCTGAAATTTGAAATTGCTGTATAATACGAGTTGGTAGAATCAATCTGAATCCCTTGCGGAGCATGATAATGGAGAACAAATATTCTTGTTGGATAAGCCAATGAAGTCCACCCGGCGTGCACGCCCCCCAGGCTGTCCATTTTCCAAACAAATTGACCGAGCGGAATGTTATTTAAGAGCGTACCTTGCGAGAAATTCTGAGGCGAATGGATTTCATACAATGTAACAGGTGGTTCGATAACCCCGGCATTTATTTTCCGGTACACAAGGTGTGAAATCGTTTGACTTGAAGAGTCGGCCCCGAAATACACGCAGTGCAAACCGTTTTGATCGTGTTGAATCTGTGGAAAGAACCCGTTGCCAATAACAACAGTGTCAGAATATTGACCCGCCTTGTTTCTTGTCATATAGAGAATTGTGCTTCGGCATGTTTCAAACAATGAACCTGGTTTGCCGGATGAAGGAGTAACTTTCTGCCAGACCACATGCAGGGTGTTTGATTCGTCGACCGCAATCGATGGGTTCAGGCCATTGGTCAATGAAAGCATCTGTTCGAATTTTTGATCCACGATTTCTCCGACATAGGCAGATGGGGGGGCATAATAGGTCGGGGGAACGTCTGAATCAAAATGCGTCATTTTACTCCATGCGACGAATAATGAATCGTTGCTGTTGACGGTAGAGTTCATCATGAATTCATCGTGAGTGTAGCTGAACGCATAAAAGGTGGAAAGTCCTGTGTCGGGAATCAGGACAGCCGATTCTTCGGGAGTTTGGGGATGGAGCAAAATAAAGGGGATTGAGGAACTTTGTTCACCATCAAAAAACGGATTGCTAGTACTCATCAAACCGGAAATGTAAAAAGCATTATGGGCGGGAAGAATTTGGGCGCTGATACCGGAATAAGGCATAGTTGGGAAAAGTTGTTCATTCACCAGTTGTGCATAATCAACGGCAGAGACAACAAAGATGAGCCCAGCTATGAAGCTTGTCGTTTTCATATCATTCTCTTGTAGCGAAAATATTCCGCAAAAACAATTACTTTATAAAACTCATTTTCCCCGCTCGTTGTTGATTGCCGACAACGAGATGATAGAAGTAAACACCGCTGGCGACCGTGTTTCCGTTGTCCGATGTTCCATCCCACCTTGTGGCAAAACTCCCCGCCGGCACCCTCTGAGAAAGAAGACGTTTCACAAGTTGCCCTTGAATATTATACAATGAAAGCTCGGCATTGGAATTCGCTAAAGCAGCAGGAATAGTAAACGTAATAATCGTCGATGAGTTGAATGGGTTTGGAAAATTCTTTCCCATCACCAATGTTGTCGGCAGTATCGTCGTCGCCGGTTGTTGCTTAACGCTTGTCAAAAGCGACAATCCTTCCGGTTTCATTGATCCCGTGCTGTCGGCCAGGTAAAGATTGACGAACGAGGGACGGAGTGATGGTGCAACGTTGTACATCGATACCCACTCCTGATCTGTCAGCCGCGTGAAATTCGTTGCGAGATATTCGTAATAACTCAAGACCGGGCCGATGAACGCATTTGTTGTTCCGCCGGGCAAATCAGCGATAATTACCGCAAGATTTAACGGTCCCGTCCCGGCATGCAACACCCACCCGACCGGATTACCGGCTGCATCTGTAGGTGCGGTGTGAATATCGGCGATGGTCATATCCTGCAGTTCTAAGCCCATGGCACCTGTGTAATAAAGTCTCGTGTACCAGCCATCAAGCGTTGGCGTGCATCCATATTCTGCAGTGTAAAGCATTGTTTTGAGGAACAATTTCTCTGCATTAGACAACGGCGTGTTACCTAATTCTTTGCGGGAGATGCTGCCTAGCGTGTCTGCGATGTCTGCCATTGCAGTGAAATAGTTCGCAGCCGAATAGTTCTGAAGCAGTGGTTCCTGAAACTCTGCAGCTGCATTTTCCGCGAAAAGCTTGATCGCGTCAAAGAACTGCGGAATCGGTTCGACATAGCTTTCCGGGAACGAACAGGTTAGGACGCCCCCACTGTACGACTGCTTTGCATACAGCAGGAAATCGTGCCGCAGTTGTGCCCACGATGATAATTGTGTGTTCATTTTTTCCTGCCACCAGGCCGCCGTTTGCATGAACGGTGGAAGAGCGCTCCTGTCGGCGGGCGGATTAAGAGCCCGGATAGAATTCAACCATCCGTTGTAGATTGTGCCCTGCCAGAAAGACGGCTCGTAAGAATCAACTATGTAACGCAGAGTGGAAAGATTAGACGAATACTTATACTGATCGAGTTCCGGCTTCAATATCTGAGCTGCGGCATCGTTGCCGAGCGAAAACAGAACATCGAGCGTCGAAGGAAGCATCCGTAAGATTTTTGTGTTGTCGTAGATGATTTTATCATAGACAACATTTCCCGTTATGTAAGAATCGATAACAAATCGCTGCCCGAGCAAAAGGAATGAAGCCGCAGGCTTGATTTGATCCGGGCTCATCGGATCGGACATTAGTATCTGCGAATTGATGCGTTGAAATGCATACGGTTTTTGCGCAACAGTATCCTGGAAATTTCTCCAGGTCAGCGTGTCCAGTAATTTGTCGGCGCTCGAAAGGCCTGTCTCTTGAATCAGAGATTGAATATTCGGCAGCGTTACGTTGTCAGATTCGCCGGTGAAGATTTGGATGATGCTGTCGATTTCTTGGAGAAGGGAATCTTTACCCGCGGCTTCTGTTGTTTCGCTGACCAATACGGCATCGATTGTCTGACGTTGGACATCTGCATCGGTCTGTGATGGGTCGGCAGATTCCGGCGCAATTAAGTACATCTCAGTCCGTCCCAGCCACATCATCGCCTGAAAGTAGCAACTTAATAAAGGGCTCTCTGTATAATGGCCGCGCGGAGTGAACTGGCTGAAATCTATTATTCGCGGCGTGCTCGAGAAAAGCGCGAATGTTGCGGGCTGCTCAGCTTTGATCAAACTTAAGAGCTGGTTAACAACAGTTGTATTTTCGCTAAACGCAGGCGCCGTTGGCGTACCTAACAGGATGAGCGGTACAGTCAAATAGACATCGAGATCGTTTACCATCTGTTTCATCGCCGGCGATGAAGAGTATTTTGTTGCAATTGAAGGCAATTGACTATGAAGAGCCGAGAGCAACGTATCCAGTTTTTCGCTTACGATATTAGACTCGACCTGCATGAGTATTCCATCGCACGACATGTGCAGCGCGTGAAGAATAGCATCGGTAGATACGAACACCGGCAAATCATTATTATAGATTTCGAGAAATGCATTGCCGAAGCAATTCCGCTTCAAACGTTCCGTAACAACGAATCCGTTTTTGTTTAACAGCGACTGTTCTTCGGCCGTCAAACCATAACGAATGGTAACACTGTCGAAATATTTTGCTGAAGAACAAACCGTGTGCGTTTCCGCCGAAAACGATCCGGCAGGATGGAGTGATTGTAATTGATCGGTTGTTAGATTTTGGTGAGATGAAATAAACTGTTTGTATGCGGCGGTATCAAAATCCGGAATTCCTTGTGAAAATGTTATGGCGTAGATAAAAAACGACAAAGCTGCAAGAAGATACCGAGTTCGGTAAGATTTCATGACACGCCCCTTTCCGGAAGGAAAAATATTCCGGTACAAAAGTATATCAGATAAGGATCAGAATCAAGCAGGAAAGAGAAAATCTATTTCATTTTTTGCAGGTTCCCGAGGCCGTCGTATGCTGCATATTTGTACGCCTCGGAGAGTGTTGGAAAATTGAACACCGACTGAATGAAATAATCAATGGTGAGTCCCTGAGAAAGCACAAACAAGCCAATATGAATCAGTTCTGACGCCCCTTCGCCGATAATGTGAACGCCGAGAAGTTTCTGGTCGGAAGGAGAAAAAAGAAGCTTGATCATTCCGCTCAAGTCGCCGATGATCTGCCCACGAGCGTTGAGTTCAAACATTGCACGGCCGGTGCAGTAAGGAATTTTTTTCTCCTTCAACGCCTCCTCAGTTGCTCCAGCGTATGAAATTTCCGGGATTGAGTAAACGGCAAGGGGAATAAACGGCGAGACTTGCTTCTTGTATTCAAGCTTGAACGCATGGCACATTGCGACCCGCGCTTGCTCCATCGATGTCGATGCAAGGGAGGGAAAACCGATAACGTCTCCCGCGGCATAAATGTTCGGGACTGAAGTTTGGAACTGCAGGTTGACGGCAAGCTGCCCTTTTGCATTGGGAACAATCTTTAATTTTTCTAATCCCAGGTCTTTGGTATTCCCATATCGACCGGCAGCGACCAGTGCTTTGTTGACGGTAAATTTTTTTCCGCTCTTCAGGTGCACCGTAACAACGTCGGTTCCCTTTTCCATCCGGTCATACACCTCGTTCAGCAGTATTGTCATTCCGAGGTCAACGAGGTGTGTGTGCAGCCGTTCGGCAATTTCCTCGTCGACGAAAGAGAGAAGCCGCGGTTTTGATTCGACGAGCGTTACGGGGATTCCGAGAGCGGTAAAAATAGTTGCATACTCACAGCCGATAAAGCCGCCGCCGATAACAGCAAGATTCTTCGGCATGCGGTCCATGTTCAACACGGAATCGCTGTCGTAGACCAGGTGGTCGTCGATCGGGAAATTATCCGGCCGGTTGGGGATCGAGCCTGTAGCGATGAGGATGAATTCCGCCGTGTATTTATCAGCGGTGCCGTCTCGTTCGACCTGAATTGTATGCGCGTCAACGAAGGAGGCATGCCCAAAGATCAATTCGATGTTGTGCCGCTCGATGTTCTGGTAAATAAGGTCCCACTCGTTGTTGACGACGTGGGTTTTGCGGTACATGAAATCTTCGATGGAGATATTTTGCTTGACGCTGTAGTCAATACCGTACAGGCCGCGCTGCCGCAGGTTTGAAAAGTAGAGCGCTGTTTCTCGAAGAGTCTTGCTGGGCACAGTTCCGCTATTGACCCCCGCCCCGCCGACCCGTGGAGCTTTTTCTATGATCGCGGTTTTTTTGCCGAAATATGCAGCTTGCGCCGCTCCCTTTTCACCCGCCGGTCCCGAGCCGATAACAATGAGGTCGAAGTCGTATGTGCCAGCCATTGAAAGGATTATTCTAAATATCTGAAGAAGATTCAGAGCAAAGATACACCTTTTTTGATAAGAGGCAATATGCTTTGAGTATGGAAGTCCGAAGTCCCGAGTCCATAGTCAGACAGGCAAAAGGCAAGAAGACTCAGAGCCCTGGACTACGGACTCAGAACTACGGACTAAAAAGCCCTTGCTCTTGCCGCGGAAGAGACGTATATTAGATGCGCAAATAATAGTACATCGTTATTGCGCTTGTCATTGCTTTTTCGCTTGAGATTTTTCAAAGACAGAGGCACAGGGTTTTCCTTTTCCAAGGGCGCCCTTCGGACCAATTTCTGAAACATCGATAGACGAAATTAGATCGCATCGAAAGGTAGATGCAACAAGCCGTTGATGCGATTTTTTGTTTATGGCAGCAAGAGTCAACGCTGTACGTCTTCTCCGTTGCAAACGGAGAGGGTTTTTGAAAAATCTTTTTCGAAAGGAGACGTTCCATGGAAAAGGGAACAGTCAAATGGTTCAACCGGACCAAAGGTTTTGGATTTATTTCACGGCCGTCGGGCGAGGATGTGTTCGTGCACTACCGCTCGATCGTCGGCGAAGGGTTCAAGAATTTGAACGAGGGCGACCAAGTTCAATTCGAGGTTGAGAACGGGCCGAAAGGTCTGCAAGCCGCAAACGTGCAGAAGATATAACGCTGCACCGTATTTTTGAGAAGTCCCGTGCCGTGCGCGGGACTTTCTGTTACCACCCGATCCTCGAGAGCGAGGGCATAAGGAGGCTTCAAACATGCTGAATGGAACCGTAAAATTCTTCAATTCAACAAAAGGATTCGGTTTTCTGACGACGCCGGAAGGCGAAGACATTTTCTTTCATAAAAGCAACGTGAAGGATACGGGGTTTCGCGATGAGCTTCGGCAAGGAGACAACGTGAAATTCGAAATCCGGGTTGAGCAAAAAGGAAAACGCGCGTACAACATCGCACGCGTGTCGTCCGAAGTCCCAAAGGAAAAAGACAGCGTGTAGTGCTATAATGCAGCGCTCTGACGAATGTAGAAAAGCCGTCGTGCATGTGCAGGACGGCTTTTCTATTATATGCAGCCAGATGTCGGACACTTTTTCCTAATACCTGTATCGAGTTGAATTATAGGGAGAGGCAAATCGACAAAGTGTCCGACTCTATCTAAGATTGCATTTCACGCAAAAACTCTTAGATTTATTTGAAATCTCCCTATCGCAATCGTCAGCGTAAAACCAGTGCCATTCATAATTTATAATTCGAGACTTCTGAATAATTCCAAAAATACGTCTCGCGCAAATCCCAAGGGACTGGCTTCGCCAGCGGCTTGGCGAGAGGCAATTTTTCAGATGTCTCAATTCCTAATTCCTAATTCCTAATTCTTAATTGCTCTCATGATTCTTTCCGACACACAAATTCTCAAAGAAATGAAACAGGGCGCCATCGTTATCACGCCGTTCAACAGAAGATATCTCGGCTCGAACAGTTACGATGTGCACCTTGGCAAGACGCTTGCGATGTACGACGACGAGATTCTCGATGCCAAAGCGCATAACAAAATTCATCACTTTGAGATTCCGAAAGAAGGGATCATTCTTGTTCCAAGCAAACTTTATCTTGGCGTCACCGAAGAATACACCGAGACACACCGGCACGTACCGTTTCTCGAAGGGAAAAGCTCAATCGGCAGGCTGGGAATAGACATTCATGCAACAGCGGGCAAAGGTGATGTCGGCTTCTGCAACACCTGGACACTGGAGATTTCCGTCCGTCAGCCCGTTCGCATTTATGCCAGCATGCCGATCGGCCAGCTCATCTACTTTGTGATTGACGGCGACGTAGAAGTGCTCTATAATAAAAAGGAAAACGCAAAATACAACCGGCATACAAATAAGCCCGTTGAGTCGATGATGTGGAAGAATTTTAAGAAGTGAGTTTTAAGTGAAAAAGGCAAAAGTGAAGTTGATATATAAGGCCTTTGTTTCTTGCATTGAGTAGCGGGACGTCATGACATTTTTCCTTCCGAATTTTTCAATTCTACATTTCCGGAGATGCTTCATGAAACACATTTTTTCTTTACTGCTTACGGTTTGTTGTTCATTGTTGATTGTTCATTGTTCATTGTCCCAACCCAAGCGCGCGCTGACGTTCGACGACATGATAAACTGGGGGCGGGTCGCAGACCCTCAGATATCGCCCGATGGAAAATGGATTGCCTATACCGTTACCTATTACAGCAAAGAAACAAATAAAGGCAACAGCGACATTTGGATTACATCTGTCGACGGCGGAGAAGCTAGGCAATTAACCAACAGTCCCAAGGCGGACAACTCGCCGCGGTGGCTGCCCGACGGAAAAACGATCGCGTTCATCTCGGCCCGCGACGGAGAACCGCAAATTTATACCGTGCCCGTCAGCGGAGGCGAACCGACAAAGATCAGCTCCATTTCTACGGGGGCATCGGGCCTTGTTGTTTCCGGTGATGGGAAATATTTTGCTTTCGCCTCGGATATTTTTCCCGATTGCACTACCGACAGCTGCAATAAATCGCGCAGCGATGCGATGGAAAAAAGCAGCGTGAAAGCAAAGATTTTTACACGGCTTCCGTACAGGGTATGGGACCACTATACTGACGGGAAACGAAGCCATGCGTTTATTCTCCCGGCTGCCGGCGGTGTGGCAACCGATGCGACACCCGGTGATTACGATACTCCGCCGATTGATATCGGGGGAAACATCGATTATGCGTTTTCTCCGGACGGTACGGAGTTTGCATTCGTGCGAAACACCGACCCGATGATTGCCATTTCGACTAACAACGATATTTTCACAGTTTCACTGCGCGATGGAAAACCTGTAGGCGAACCAAAGCGAATTACCGAGAACAAGGCGAACGACAATCAACCGGTTTATTCTCCGGACGGAAAGTACATCGCGTACCGTGCAATGAAACGTCCCGGCTTCGAGGCAGACAAGTATGATATTATTGTTTACAACCGGGCCACAACGGAACGGACGAATATTACCGAAACATACGACCGCTCGGCGGATGAAGTCATCTGGTCGCCGGACAGCAGGACAATATATTTTACGGCGGATGACCGGGGATATCATTCAGTCTACAAAGTCTCACTGCCCGTCGGAAAAGCAGAATCAAAGGTCGAACAAATTACCACAAAAATATACGCTGCCGAATTTTTGCTTACACCGGACGGCAAAACATTCGTCTTCAGCAGGACAACCGTTCGAAACCCGCACGAAGTGTGGCGCATGGACATCGACGGAAAAAACCTGAAACAGCTTACGACAACTAATGATGCAAGCATAGCAAAAATAGAAATGAATCCCTTGGAAGCTTTTTGGTTTGACGGCGCAGAGGGGAAAAAAGTCGAAGGGTTCATCCTTAAGCCCCCCTTTTTCGACCCGAACAAAAAGTATCCGATGGTGTATCTTATTCATGGAGGACCGCAAGGACAGTGGGACGACATTACCCATTATCGCTGGAATCCACAAATGTTCGCTTCGCCCGGTTACGTTGTTGTCATGGTCAACCCTCGCGGCAGCACGGGATATGGCCAGCAATTTACGGATGAAATCTCAGGCGATTGGGGGGGGAAAGTGTTTACCGACCTCATGAATGGCGTAGAGTATGTAATGAAAACGTATCCGTTTATTGATACCTCTCGCATTGCAGCGGCGGGCGCCTCGTACGGCGGATATATGATTAATTGGATTGAAGGGCATAACGACAAAGGTATTTTCAAGGCGCTCGTCAGCCACGACGGCGACTATAATTCTGTCAGCGCATTCGGCGCAACGGAAGAATTGTGGTTCGAGGATTGGGAATTCAAGGGGACGCCGTGGGAAAACCGGGTGCTGTATGAAAAGTTTTCACCCAGCAACTTTGTAAAGAATTTCAAAACGCCGATGCTTCTTATCCATGGACAATTAGATTACCGGCTCGACGTCAGCGAAGGTTTTCAAATGTTCACCGCACTCCAGCGGATGCATGTGCCGTCCAAAATGCTCTACTTCCCCGACGAAGGCCATTGGGTGCTGAAACCACTCAACAGCGAGTTATGGCATAAGACGGTGTTGGAATGGCTGGCAACGTATTTGAAGTAAGTTGTAAGTTTTAAGCTATAAGTTTTATTGATTCTAATCCATTTGTGTAGATTTTTTTCACTTTTCACTCACAAGTCACAACTTCTAACTTTGAACTTCCCCGCCCGGCTCCTTCGGAGTCAAAAAAAGTCAAATTCACTTCTCTGCATCGGTCTTGATACAGATGCAGCAAAACTCCCCGAAGTCTTGAGATTACACGAGAATCCGCAATACGAGTTTAACCGCCGGATTATCGAGGCAACAAGCGACATCGTCTGCGCCTACAAAATCAATTCAGCTTTTTATGAAGCGGAGGCCGAGCAGGGCTGGCGAGCGCTGCGCGAAACACTGCGCAGCATTCCTCCATCTAATATTTCTATCGCCGATGCAAAACGGGGTGATATCGGGAATTCATCCGAACGTTATGCCCGCATTTTTTTGAATGAATTGAAATTCGACGCCGTTACCGTCAATGCGTACATGGGAAAAGATTCTATCGCCCCGTTTCTCCAATCGAGCGAGCAATGTGCGTTCATTCTGGCGGTAACGTCAAATCCCGGAGCAAAAGATTTTCAATACCTGAAAGTCGGCCGGAAGTTTCTCTACGAAAAGATTATCGAAACCGCCTTGAAATGGAACGCAAAAAAGAACATTGGCTTCGTTGCCGGGGCAACAAAGCCGAACGAACTTCGTTCGATCAGAAAAAAAGCACCTTCCACTCCGCTGCTCATTCCCGGCATTGGTGCGCAAGGGGGAAGCATTGAAGTAGCGGTACGGTACGGGTGCGACGGCAAGGGATATCTGGCAATCATCAACGCAAGCCGCAGTATTATTTATGCGTCAAACGGTGAAAATTTTGCGGAAGCCGCGCGTGCAGAAGCAATAAAACTCAGGGAAGAGATCAATTATTGGCGGGGAAGGTTTTTCAAACACTGATGTGTTTGTGTCGATCCCTCCACGCCACCAAGCACAATTTTGCAGGGGGGCCGGGCAATGCATTCTGTCGAAATTCACGAAGACATACTTCGTCATCTCTGGAGCAAACAATATCTCGACACCGAACACTTAACGACTCTTGACGGCCGAAGGCTGAAAGTTCTTTCGCCGGGAGTTTTGAATCGCGGCGGCGGGCCCGATTTCCGCGATGGTGTCATTATGCTGGACGGGCAAACATATCGCGGGGACATCGAGTTTCACCGGACGGCAGATGATTGGAACGCCCACCTCCACAATACCGACCTGAAATATAATTCAGTTATCCTCCATGTTGTTCTTCACAACAACCCTAGCGCAGGAGTAACAATGTCGGCATGCGGACGGTTGATACCGGTGGTTGCTATTGACGAATTCCTTTCATACCCGATTGAAAAAGTAGTCGAACACGCGATGCGCGACGAGCACCTCTCTCGTTCGGCGCCCCTTCGCTGCTTGGATAGGAACAATGAAATTGGTGCCGATGTTCTTGAACAGTGGATTCAAAAGCTCTACCGGGAGCGATTAAAAGAAAAAGCTGTCCGCATGTTCGGCCGTTTGGTCGAGATTATCGATGAACAGCATCGAGCGGTTTTTGAGCCTGGTGAAAATTACAGTGCTTTGCCGGGGGAAGATAATCCGGATGTAATACCCATTCCGGAAACGCAGATTGATGAAGAACAATTGCGTCAGGTGGATGCCTGGGAACAACTTCTGTACGAAGGTGTCATGGACGGGCTTGGATATTCCAAAAACCGGATACCGTTTGCTGCGCTTGCAAGTCGCGTTTCAGTACAGCGTCTTAAAGATTCTTCTGGTGAGTCTGAGCTCACAGACATGGAGCTTGAGGCGATTCTGTTTCGAGTTTCCGGCTTGCTCCCGGAAATTCAGTCGCTTCATGACCAACAGTCTAAAATACGCCTCCATCAGCTCCATACTGCATGGAAAAATCTTAATGCCGGCACAGAAATGATCAAACTTCGCTCCGTGGAATTGATGCATGCTGCGGAATGGACGTTCAGTCCGACACGTCCGGCAAATTTCCCCAGCGCACGCATTCCCGCAGCAGGCATTCTTCTTGGCAGGCTATTGTACCGGCAGTTGTTAACCCACATCATCACAATCATGAACGGCGCGCACTCTTCCCCGGAAAAAAAGCTCGAACATCTTCTTTCTGTGCTCGCCATTGATGAAGATCCGTTCTGGAGTTTCCATTACTCGTTCACCGAATCGTCGCCTCGACGGCACTCCCTGCTTGGCGATACGCGTAAATACGACATTATTGTCAACACAATTCTTCCGCTCTGCAGTTTGTATTCATTTATTTTTAAATCAGAAAACCTGAACGAATACACCCTGAAAACCGTGGCAGTGATTCCTCTCCTCGAAAACAACTTTATTACGCGAAGAATGGAAAAGCAATTGCTTAAAGGAAGGCTATTTGTACATTCTGCTTTGCAGCAACAGGGAATAATTCAACTGTATAAACGCTATTGTTCTATTGAGCGGTGCGGCGATTGTGAAGTCGGCAAACTGGTCTTTCAAAAATAGCTAATGGCTGACTGGGAGCGGGAAATAGAAATGGAACTGCGCCGGGCACTAGAATCACAGAATCCCGGGCGACTGCGCACCGTTGCGCGACGCATCGCCGGTATTGCAATTCAACAACTGCAAAAACGAAATGCGCAGTTTCCCGTTGAAGGCGATTATATGACAGCTCTCCGTATGTTCGTGGAATCCAAAAGCATCCCGGTCGAGTTTGCCGCCGCAGCGGCACGTTTAGAGGCGCGGCTTTCTGCCGACTTCACTTCTCAAAGCCTCGACCCCGTCGGCGATGCGATGCTCATTGTCGGGTTTGTAAGAAAACAATTGCAGAACAGCGGGGAGAATGAAACCGGTACGCACGATCCGGATTAAACTTCTTGCATTGTTCGGAACGAAGCGCTACTTTCTTATGTAGGAAAAGTCGAGCCATGCCCGCAATCCAGAAAAATTATACGGTTATGTATCTTGACCGAAATGAAAATCAATTCGGCCCGGCGCCGGAATGCTATTCTATTCTTCGAAATGCAACAATAAACGAACTCAGCAATTACTCGCGCGATTTTATGCGTGGCGTGAAAAGTATTCTCTCGGAAACGCTCGCCCGCGAGTACGATCTTCCGGAACCTAGCGTTCTTCTCAGCTATGGGAGTGAGGATATGTTGAAGCACATTGTCCACTGCTATCTTGCCGGCGGCGAGACGATGATGGTTCCGAAGTATTCGTGGTGGTACTACAAATCGGTTGCGGGCGAAGTTGGCGGTAACGTCGCTGAATATCCTGTACATGACGATGAAACGGCTTTTTCTTACGACATCGATGAAATCATATCGCTCGTGCGAAGCGTAAAGCCCCGGATAGTGCTGCTGGCGTCGCCCAACAATCCTACGGGAAACTCCCTCCCTGCAAACGATGTGAAACTTCTTCTGCAGAAATGCCCCGACACAGTCATCGTTGTCGACGAAGCATATTTTGGTTTTACCGATTCTGCCGGCGACAGCATGCCGCGATATACACTTCAATATCCGAATCTTGCCGTACTGAGAACATTTTCAAAGCTGTACGCGCTCGCCGGAGTACGTATCGGCCATGCCTTCGTGGGGAAGAATTTTCAGAAACTCATCACGTACAGCGCACGGTATTTGGGCTATAACGTAGTGTCGGAACAGCTTGCGCTCGCCGCTCTTCGCGATAAGACCTATTATCGATCACTTGCATCAACAACAGCCAAAGAACGTGAACGCTATTATGAATTCTTCCGTCCGATGGATGGGTGCAAAACGTTCAGATCGGATGCAAACTTTGTTCTGGTAAAAATTTCTAACAAAGATTCTGAGATGCTTAAAAGGCATCTCGACAAAGCAGGCATTCTCATTAAATTCTTTTCTGGGAAAGAATTTCCGGATTTCATACGAATCACGGTTGGAACACCGGATCAAAACTCCCGGCTTATCCATGAGATGGAGAAATATTTTTCCCATAAAAACGTTCTAATTTCCGAACAATAGTAACCCATATGCATTGCGTTATCCTTGCCGCCGGGACGTCCTCCCGGCTTCGCCCGCTCACCGACTCAACTCCGAAATGCCTGCTCAACGTCGGCAACCGGTCCATCTTGGAACGGACGATCCGGGCGGTGTTCCATGCAGGGATTATTCACTTCACAGTTGTCGTCGGTTTCCAGGATTGGATGGTCAAGAATTTTCTCAAACGGAATTTTCCTTCGCTCGACTTCACCTTCATCGTCAACAATCAATTTGACGCTACAAACAATGCTTTTTCACTCCTGATGGCACGGGAAGAAATTGAAGGGCACGAACTTCTTTTGCTGGATGGCGATATTGTATTCGATGACGAGCTTATTCCCCTCCTGATAAAATCATCGCATCAAAGTTGTCTTGCTGTGAGAACAAACGGAAGTATTGGAGAAGAGGATGTCAAGGTTGAAGTAACCGATAAAAGAGAAATTGTCCGCATCGGTAAAGAGATCGCGTTGGCTTCGGCGTACGGTGAATCAATCGGTATCGCGAGATTTTCGCGCGGCGACACAACACAACTTTTTACTACATTGGAAAAAAGAATCAAAACAGAGAATCGAGTAAACGAGTTTTATGAAGCCTCGTTTCAGGAGATGATCGACGGGGGTTCGCGTATGTATGCGGTCGATGCCGGTTCGTGCCGTTCCATAGAAATCGATACGGCTGAAGATTTGCACACAGCCGAGTCTTTGTTTTCCTGATATGCAACCGTCCCTTCCGTACAGCTACAAAAATTCAGTTAAATCCAACATTTCGGACGAACTCGTAAACGTCTACGTGCAGCGCCCGCTCGCCGGTATTGTCGCACATGCAGTGTACTTCATGCCCATAACGCCGAACCAACTCACCGTTATTGCAACGCTCTTTGGAATTGCCGGTGGAATTTTTCTCGGTGCGACAGATAGGCATCTTGCGATTGCCGCCCTTTGTTTTTATTTAAAAGACATTTTCGATTCTGCGGACGGCCAGCTTGCTCGTGCGAAGCAACTTTACAGCAGGCGCGGAAGATTTCTCGATTCGATCGGGGACTATATTGTCGATCTGTTTCTCTTCGGCGGTGTTTGTGCGTCTCTTCTCCGGAGCGGCATGGAATTTCCTCTCGCCTTTCTCATCAGCCTTACCGGGTTTTTGGGAGTCAGCCTTCGGGTCTCGTATCATGTTTTTTATCAAACGTCGTATCTTCATCAGGGAAAAAAGTACGGAGCAAACCGAATCACGGAAGAACTGCGTGAAGGGGATTATGATGAAGACGCCGCGACAATTCGGCTCCAAAAAACATTCTACATCCTGTACGGCTGGCAGGACCGTCTTATGAAGCGCCTTGACTCGTGGAGTATTGGGGACATCGAAAGAAAAAGTGAATCTGTGAAAACACGATGGTATCAGGATACCGCAGGATTGCGGCTTGGCGGATTTCTCGGATTCGGGACCGAATTCGTTCTGCTGACGGTATGCCTGCTGCTCAACAGTATTCAACTGTACCTTTTCTTCACGATCATCGTTTTGAATTGCGTTTGGATATCGACAATTCTTTATCGAAAAATTTTTCTTGCGGGAAGAATATCGGCAGAAAGAACAAAAGAGAGGTAAGAGGAGAGAATTATTTTTTTGCCTGCATTTCCTTGCGGATCTGCGCTTCAAGCTTAAAATGTTCTTCGGCGGAAATGTTCAATGATTTGCGGAGTGCTTCAAGCGCTTCCGCTTCTTCGGGGGTTACAAGTCCGTCTTTCCACACTTCGCGGAGATGGGCAGTGTACGACGATGCGCTGCCCTCCTTTTCCATTTTCGCAAAATCGTCGTCCGACATCCCCCCTTCGGTTTTCACAATCGTCAGCAGCTCCCGCTCATCCGTAGAAATGACACCATCCTCCCACGCCTTCCGGAATAATTTTCCGAGAAGAGCGGCCGCTTGCCCGTGCAGCGTTCCCCCAGAAGAACCTGCACCCGCTTGCCCTTGTTGCGGTTGCAATGATGCAAGTTTTCTCTCCGCAGCCTCTTTTGCAGCAAGCGCTTCTTTGGCTTGAGCCGCCAGCCGTGCGATATCGTCTTGAAACTTTTGCTGTGAAGCGGTGAATTCTTGTTTCAATAAATCGATTCGACCGTCCATTTTTTTATCGGCGGCGTCCGATGCATCTTTTTTTATTTTTGTGATGATATCATCACCAGGCAGCTGGGTACCGGATACCGGAGCGGTGGTCTGTCCCGGAACGGGTTGAGGTTTTGCATCGGGAGCGTTTGCAGCCCGTGCGGCGGTCTCTGCTGGTTTTGGCGGTGCTGCCGATAAAGATTTCTTTTGCTCCTCTGCCTGTTTTTTAAGGCGCTCTTCCTCTTCTTTTTTTCGAGACGCCTCCATCGCAACCTTGATGCGTTCATTATATGCCGTTGCGTACATATTGTTCGGTTCGACCCCGAGAGCCTTTTTCACCTCGTCTAATGCCTTTGAAAACTCGGCCGTTTTAATATATCGATCCGCAGCTTTCAAATATTCACTGATGATTTTTTTCTGTGTCTCTCTATCCTGGGTTAACGCCGGCATACATTCTTCGAAAAAATTCTCTGGTTTGCGCCGAAACAATTCAGGATAATATATCCAACGCAATAGATAATGTCAACGAATTGTGGATAGTGCTCAAGTTTGGCACGGTGACCGGCATGTATCAATTTATCTTGCCAAAAATTTCAGCATAATGCGTTTTTTGGAGTAAGGTGTCCGTCACCTCTCGCAAGAATACGAAATTGATCACTACCCGAGAATTGTGTTCAATGACCCGGTCAAAGGCCAGAGAAAGCAGCGTGTAGATTTGGAAAACAGACAAATGACCTGGAGTTTTACAGATAGTCCTGCGCGCTTTTCTTTTGCAGAAAGCTGCGGGTTCATGAATGCTGCCAGAGCTTTGCTTCTCGCTTTACCGTACGTTATATTTTCTTGACTCGTTGAATTAGAATGAAAATGCGTTGAAAGGATGGTCGATGACGAAGAACTTGTGCTATAATGTTCATCAAACCTATTGTGGATGCCCGTTCACTCATATCTCATGAAAATATCTTCCGGACATTTTTTTTTCTTTATCGTATGGGTCTTGCCATTATTCGTCTTTGCACAAGAAGACTCTTCCCACGTATTTGCATCAATTGATAAATATCGATTAAACGCTGAAATTGACGCAGAGCATCACAAGCTATTGGGAGAAGCGCAAATACAGGTTCACATCCTGAAAGATTCAGTTTTATGTGTACGGTTTGCTGCTGCATCATCAATGACACTGCTTTCAGTCCGTGATTCTGCAGACAAGAAGCTGGAATCCGTCGACGAACAACCTTCTTCCGGTTTGCTCAATAAAGAGATCTCGGTAACCGTTCCTGATTCGCTAAAACGGGGAGAGTCCCTATTATTGAAGATTTTTTACGAAGAAGTTTTTGACAGCCTTCCGACAAGCTCCTCGTTTATTAACCCAAGAGAACTTTGTCTCTCCGCCGATGACAATGTTGTGTGGTGGCCAATTCTTTCCACGGCGACAAACCCATTGCCCAACCAGGCGGCCCCGGTTTTTTTGGAGGCGACGTTTCCCTCAGCATTTACTGTTGCGACAAACGGTGAGCCGGATTCAATGCGCACCGTCGGCTCAAAATCAATAGAGAGATTTGTGTATAGAAATCGGATGCCTTTGAAATCGTGTTTTTTGCTCTGCGGATCAACGGAATTCACGAAGCGGTCAATAATCGGAAGAGACAGTTCGTTCCACTATTCTTTGTGCTACAACCCGGAAAAGCTTCCCAACGAATTTGCGGGGGCCGTTTTGCGGCAGATCCGCGATGCATGTTCATATTTTTCTTCCACAACAAACCTGGATACGGCATCTGCTGATGTTCGTGTTGTTGTCGTTGGTGCTGATGACGGGCACGCCGAATGGTTTTCAAACAACGGCCTGATTGTTGCAAGAAATTTTTACTCGCCGTCCTCGGTCGATTCCGCAGTATTAACCTCGCCAAGCAGGAATAAATTGATTCGCGAACTTGCTCGATTGTTCAGCCTCGCAGCAACTGATTCAATCTATTTGTTTGATGCAGGGTGGTCGGAATACTTGACGACAAAATTTTTCCTCGTTGAAGCCGGTAAAGATAGAGAAGCTCAGCAGCAGACGCGTCTTGACCTGCTTTCGAGAACGCTTGATTTTTATCCGGCTCAAACACTGGCACAAGACCACCGTTCTAGAAAAAATGAACAGGCGGTTTATTTTAATAAGGGGGGATATGTGTTTTTGATGCTGGAGTACGTTATTGGCGAAGCGGCGTTCGATTCCGTTGTTAGGAAGCTGTACCATGATTTCAGGGACACGCCAATAACACTTCCCGCCTTTCAACAACTTTGTGAGGAAGCGTACGGATCGCCCCTTGATTGGTTTTTCAAAGAATGGGTCTATCAAACCGGTTTTCCGGAACTGATTCTCTCGACCGAAATTGCGCAAACAAACAGAGGAAATTATTCTCTGAAGGCAACGATTACACAGCGCGGGGACATCTTCACAACTCCATTGGACTTGGTTTTTTCCAACAGCGTACGCTCAATCGCCAAGCGAGTGTTTGTCCAGAAACAAGATCAGGAATTTGAATTTATCCTCCCCTTTCTTCCTACACGAAGTGAGCTTGACCCCCATTATTATTTGCTCCGGTGGGTTCCGCGGCTGCGTCTTCTGGCCCATGCGCGTACATCTGTCAGCTACAGAGTTTTCGACCGCGATATTGTTAACTCCGAACGGGAAGCAAATATCATGCTGCAGCTGGACCCCAACAATCTCACCGGCTGGAATACCATTGCGCTTTTTTCTCTCGGGAAAGCCGCAGTGATCAAAGGCGAACCGGCGAAAGCGGAAGAATATTTTCGGCGTGCTTCCGCGTTAGAGGCAAGCGAACCGGCCCAGCTGTATTCTGTCTTGAGCCTGGTTCGGCTGGGTAATGTTTTGGAGATGGAAGGGAAACGCGATGAAGCGGTTGAGCTGTATAAGCTCGGTGTCACGGCAGCCGAGCGAAATCCGGTGTTCTATGGTGTTGCGCTGTTTGAAGCACAAAAATATATGCAGCAAAAATTTATTTCAACTGATGATTTTTGGTACGGGGAATATTAATAGCGGTGTAATAAGAGGGATGTAGAAATGCGCAGCGAAAAAGGAATTTTCTTGCCGGCGGTATTTTCTTCGAACCGGTGAGCGTCTAAGATTTACTTTTAGACGTTTTTTTCCGAGCTGTTCCGTCGATGGCAAAAGTACTCCCTGCTTTTGACGCCAGAAGAAAAAGAAGGCAAGAAAGTACTACCAAAGCGTACGGATTGGAAAGAAAAGCGGGGGTAAAGAGGCTTCCGTTTGTCAAATGATAATTAAGGACAAGCGCTATCGCGCCGATAAGTGCGGCTCGTGTAAGCAGCCCCAGTACCAGCGCAATCCCGATCAGCATTTCTCCCGTCGGGATCAGGCGCGACCAGGCTTCAATGCCGGGATACGCGATGTGTTTTTGGTACCAGATGGTAGCCGGCGACGCGTTTAGTGAATAGCGATCAAGACTTGTACGGAGGAATTCCGAAGTAGTATACCAATCAAGCTTGTTCAGTCCCTGCGAAAGAAAAAACACGCCGATAACGATGCGAAGAAATGCGACCCATTTTTGATTCATACGTTTCCTTTGTGCTTCGACAAAAATGCAAAATAAAAAATTAAAATCAAAATCTTATCCCAATCCAATGAGATTCTCCTTTTCTCTGCCGCGCAACTTCAATTTCTGGACGACAGTGTACAGCCACGGTTGGTGCGCTCTTCCCCCGTTTTATGTGGATAAAGCGCAGCGCCGGATTCGTGCCGTTATCCCAAACGGAAATGGACGATACGATGATGTTTCATTGAGCGCAAGCAAGAGACGGCTTCTTGTCTCTGTAGAAAACGCATCGACCCTGCGACAGCAAGACATCTCCCGCATCTCGAAACATATTTTATCCATGCTTCGCGTGGAAGAATCGTTCGATGAATTCTACGCTGAAACAAAAAAGCATCCGCGGTATCGCTGGATTTCAAAAAAGCACGCGGGAAGATTGTTGCGCTGTCCGACAGTTTTCGAAGATGTTGTGAAAATGATATGCACCACGAACTGCAGTTGGGCGTTGACGGAAGTCATGACAGGGGCATTAGTAACAAAACTCGGAGATCATATTCATGGCGATGTTTATTCTTTTCCGGCTCCGGAGGCCATCGCTGTTTGTTCGGAATCATTTCTCCGGAAAGAAATACACTGCGGGTACCGGGCTCCGTACTTGCTGGAACTGTCGCACAACATTGCAAGCGGAAAGTTAGCCGTTGAAGAATGGAGAACATCCGACGAACCGACGGAGGAGTTGTTCAACCGCGTTCGATCGGTGAAAGGTGTTGGTCCGTATGCAGCGGGAAACATTCTGAAACTTCTGGGGAGGTACGACTATCTTGGCCTGGACTCATGGTGCCGGGGTAAATTTTACGAGCTTTTTAAAAAAGGAAGGAAAGTGAAAGATTCAACGATTGAAAAATATTACGCGCCGTTTGGCAAATGGCGTGGATTGTTTTTGTGGATGGATGCAACGAAGGATTGGCATACGAAAGAGTTTCCGTTCTGACGGGAAAAGTTTTTCAACCCCATCCCATTCTTATTTTTGGCAACGACTGTTAATCCTTTCCCATTTCTGCACACCCCACTATTCAATATAATCGCTATTTGGTTATTGAATGTATGGCACATTAGTTGGATTAGTTAGGCCTTAGGTATTACTATAATCACGGTGCACATGTGTTTCCTATCATAGAAAAGAACGACCTTGCCGCAAGAGTTTATCGCTACATCATCAAAGCTCCGCAAATTGTAAAAAAAGCGAGGGCAGGACAATTTGTAATTTTGCGGCTGCATGAAGACGGTGAGAGAATTCCGATTACGCTTGCAGATTGGGATGTGGCTCGAGGGACCATCACGCTGTACGTTCAAGCCGTCGGCAAAACGACAATCCTGATGAGTATGATGAAAGCCGGAGATTCGCTGATGGATGTCGTCGGACCTTTTGGTATTCCAAGCCATGTTGAAAAAGGAAAAACGTTTGTCGCGATTGGCGGAGGGTTTGGTATCGCGGCCATTCATCCGATCGTGCGGGCACACAAACTGATAGGCAACAAAACAATTTCGATTATCGGTGCCCGCTCGAAGGAATTGCTGCTTATGGAAAATGAAATGCGGGCGATTTCGGACGAGGTACGTATTGCCACGGATGACGGCAGCTACAGAACAAAAGGATTTGTTACGACAATTTTAAAATCGATGCTCGAGAGAAACGAACCGATCGACGTTGTGCTCGCCATCGGCCCGGTGGTAATGATGAAAGCAGTCTCGGACCTTACAAGACCGCACGGCGTGCAAACGCTTGTCAGCCTTAATCCCATTATGATGGATGGAACCGGCATGTGCGGCGCGTGCCGCGTTGTTGTCGGGAACAAAATGCAATTTGCGTGTGTGGACGGCCCCGAGTTTGATGCCCACGCTGTTGATTTTGATTTGTTGACGGCGAGACAGAAAATGTATTCACCACAGGAAAAAATCTCACTGGATATTTTCGAAAAAATATGCCAGACTCAGGAGCACCGCGAAACTGCAGCATGGTAGCTTCGAGAAATTAAGAGTTGAGACTTCTGAATAATTCCAAAAATACGTCTCGCGCAAAGGCGCAAATTGGTCATATAACAAAATCTTCGCGCCTTTTCCCGAAGATACTGTATTAAAAGTCAAGAGTTAAGGAGCAAATAATTAGGTTGAAAAGGTTTATCAGATTTACAGATGGCAAAGCACAAAATGAGAAGTTTTCGAGCAACAGCAACCAACGCAACTTTCTTAGTTTTGCCGTTGGCAACGAGACGATCAAAAAATCTTTTCATTATTGGATTGAACCGAAGAGCGCTGACGGCAGCCATATAAAATGCTTTCCGTATTCTTGGGTTACCAATTTTAGAGATCCGGGAGCGTTTATAGACGCTCTTTCCCGACGTATAGGGAGCGGGTGCAATTCCAGCAAAGGCTGTCAGTTGTCGAGATGAATGAAATGATTCTAATGCTTGTGTTTCGGTCAACAAGATACCCGCGGTAACAAAACCGATGCTGGGAATTGATTGTAAGAGTTCCAGCATGTGTTTCCAGCGTTCATCAGTATTGATCATGTTCTTAAAGTTTGTTTCAAGCTCTTTGATTTGTTGTTCCAGAAATGTAATTGTCTTTTTCGAAACAACGATAGCACGTTGCGGTGGGATACCGGAGCGCTCATAACTGTGCAAACGATTACGTTCCTGAGTAAGCATGCCAAGATACGCATCTCGTTGTCGCATCAATACTTGGAGTTCTTCACTGAAGGCTGATGGCGGCTCCCACGTGCGTGGATGCATCGTCGCTCCAAAACGAGCGATAAGATGTGCATCGAGTTCGTCGGTTTTACCTCGCTGCAACACTGATTGTGCATAGTATTTTACCTGTGCCGGGTTTGCGACACTCATGATGAAGTGATGATGGCGAAAGAACAATGCTAAGGCTTCCCAATACACACCGGTGGCTTCAACAACCACCATTGTTTCGGAAGGAACTACACCAAGTGAGTGTAGCCATTGAGCGCAGGCAGAAAATCCTGATGATGTATTGGCAAATGTCGTTGCTTCGCCCTTATGTTTTGGTGTCGGTTCGTTTGTAACAACGCTCCCGACAAATGTTTCACTGGCGATATCGATACCGAGAATGTGTTTCATAGCGTGAGTCCTTCTTAGTTGCAATGCAACCATTTTCGTTTACATTGACTCTTGTGAATGCAGACTTAACGTCTTATGATACTGTTCGATGTTGACGAAAAATTCTGAAACCGGCCTTATCTTCGGGACGACATTTATTTGTCTAGGGATGACTCAGGCTTCTTGGCTTCAGACGGTTGTTCTATAAACTAAATAACTATTTCGAATATACAAGGGATGGCTTCACCAGCGGCTTGGCGAGAGGCAATTTTTCAGATGTCTCGAGTTAGAAGTTAAAAGTGAAAAGCTTAGAGCGAAAAGTCATAAGTAAAGAATAGTAAACGCAGAGTGATAAATAGATCTCAGATCATAGATTTTTTGCATAATCAGAAATGAGCAACGAAGCCGTCGAACATACTGCCAGGAAGCTTACAAATAAAGAGAGAATGAAGATTCCGCGCCACGGGATGCCGGAACAGGATCCCCTGGAGCGGGCGAAAAATTTTCTTGAAGTGCCGCTTGGTTACACGCCGGAACTGGCGATTGAAGAAGCCGAAAGATGTATTCAGTGCAAGAACCCGAAATGCATGGAAGGCTGCCCGGTAAACGTGAAAATCCCGCAGTTTATTTTTCACGTAGCGATGGGAAACTTTGAGCTTGCCGCGCAAACGTTGAAGGAAACGAATGCGCTCCCCGCTGTATGCGGAAGGGTTTGTCCGCAGGAAGAACAATGCGAAGCGGTATGCACGATCGGCGCCAAGGTTGAGCCGGTTGCCATCGGCAGGATTGAACGTTTTGTAGCGGACTGGGAGCGGGCTTCCGGAAAAATTTCTCTTCCGCCGATTGCCGAACAGACAGGAAAAAAGATTGCCATCATCGGGGCGGGCCCTGCGGGATTAACCTGCGCGGGAGATCTTGCAAAACTCGGTCATGCAGTGACGATGTTTGAAGCACTGCATAAGCCGGGAGGCGTTTTGGTGTACGGCATTCCGGAATTCCGCCTTCCGAAACAAATTGTTGATGCAGAAGTACAGTTCCTCGGAAAAATGGGAGTCCAGATTCAATGCGACTTTGTCGTCGGGATGACACGAACGGTCGACGAGTTGATGAATGAAGACGGCTTTGACGCGGTCTTCATCGGAACGGGCGCAGGGCTTCCATACTTTATGGGAATCCCCGGCGAGAACTTAAACGGAGTGTACTCTGCAAATGAATTTCTCACGCGTGTCAATCTGATGAAGGGATTTGAATTCCCGAATCATGCCGATACGCCCGTCCCGATGGCAAAACATGTTGCGGTAATCGGCGGCGGCAACACGGCGATGGACTCCGCACGCACTGCACGCCGGCTGCCATGGACTGAAAAGGTGTACATCGTTTACCGGCGCTCAAGCGTAGAAATGCCGGCACGAAAAGAAGAAATTCATCACGGTGAACAGGAAGGGATTGAATTCCTGCTTCTCACGAATCCGACCCGTTTTCTCGGGAACAACGGCTGGCTCGTTGGAATGGAATGTCAGAAGATGGAACTTGGTGAACCCGATGCATCGGGGAGGCGGAAACCCGTTCCGATTGCCGGAAGCGAATTCATTCTCAACGTCGAAGCGGCAATCGTCGCAACGGGCAACGGCTCCAATCCCCTCATCAACAAGACGACACCCGGTTTGACGACGAACAAATACGGAAATATTATTGCAGACGAAACGGGAAAGACTTCCCGTGAAGGCGTCTGGGCCGGCGGAGATATTGTCATCGGCGCAGCAACAGTCATTAAAGCAATGGGCGCGGGAAAAAAGGCGGCAGCAGCGATTCATGAATATGTTCAGTCAAAAAAGTAAATACGCACGGTTTTGCAAAATTAGAAAACCCGGCCGCATGGTGCCGGGTTTTTTGTTTGTGAAACAATGAATGGTTCTCGTTCTATTGTCTGTGTATGCTTTTGAGCGAGATAAATATTTATCCCGCAAAAACAAGAAAATTTTCTTGTATTCATGATCGGCGAAACGCGAGAATGGTAGGGATGGCAGCACCGGTTTTCATTCCCCACAAGCTACAGTCCGACATAATTCCGTAATTTCTCCCCCTCTTCTGAAGTCAGCTGATGCACCTCCCCGGGTTGTAAATTTCCGAGCATTAAATCACCAATCTTCGTTCTGACAAGGCGTAATGTTGGATTACCGACCGCCGCTGTCATTTTTCGGACTTGCCGATTACGCCCTTCGCGCAGCGTAAGTTCGATCCATACTGTTGGAATGTTCTTTCTGTAGCGAATTCCGGGAGTTCGCGGAGGAATTTGAGGTTCGTGTTCAAGAAGGCGGACCTGAACCGGTTTCGTTTTCTCTCCCCGGATGACCACGCCCCGTTCTAATTGTCCAAGGGCTTCAGGCGAAGGGATTCCTTCCACCTGCACAAGATATGTTCGCGGATGCTCAAATTCCGGCTCTGTCAGCCGATGATTAATCGCGTTATCATTTGTTAAAAGAAGCAGCCCCTCGCTGTCGATATCAAGCCGCCCGACAGAATAGACATCTTTTGGAAACGGACCAAAGTCCCTCAATGTTTTTCTACCGAGACTGTCGGTGAATTGGCACAATACGTCGTACGGTTTGTAAAGAAGGTAGTATTGCTTTGTATTGTTACGCGCAGAAGACAAAATGAAGCCGATGATGGAAAGATAAGACTTTATTTCATTGCATCGTTAAGAAAGGCCACCAATGGAGTTGCCTCTTCGAAAACTTTCGCGGCATCTTTCACAAATTGAGAATTCAGGCACTTCCCTTCCTTCCACTCAACACCGACAAAAAACTGTTTGAGTTTCAGCCATTCGGCCATTGGGTGGTTTGGTTCAATACCCCGGGGGACGCGTTGGAGTTTGTCCCCATCAATCTTCTTGAATCTTCTTATGAATGCCTTATTATTAACAATGCTTAAAAACGCCTTCGGCTGACTTGAAATCACTCGGCGAATTTTTTTCAGTTGATCGCCGTCAGGCATATAAATTCCGCCTCCCAGGAAAACACTTCCTGGTTCGATGTGCAGGTAGTAACCAGACCCCTCGATTCCTTTTGGCTTTCCCCGGAGGACAAAATGGGCGGCGACATGTGTTTTGTAGGGAGTCTTATCCTTGCTGAAGCGGATGTCGCGGTATATCCTGAAAAGCGATCTTTTAGGGTTGATGTCGAATTCCGGCGCAAAAGAGTCGAAATAGGGTTGAAGAGAAGAAATAAGGGACTGCATTGGCAGCTTGACGTCGGATTCGTAGTTGGTTTTGTGTTTTTCGAACCAAACCCGGTTGTTGTTCCGTTTTAGTTTGCGAAGGAAGTCGATGCCTTCTTTCGGAAACCCGATGAAGGGTGGATAAATATCAGTATCTATTGGCGGAATATTCACCGCGATTCTCCTGGATTATAATGGTTTTTATTGAATGTTTTCAATTGCGGAGCGAACGAACCCGTCAGCTTTTTGAAGTCGATTCAAAGCGTCGATCTTTGATACATTGGCTTTTATCATGACAAGAGCCGTTTTAACCTGGCCGTCGGCCTTTTCAAGGTACTCGGCGGCGGCCTCATATCCTATGCCCGTTATTGTCATCACTACCCGCTTAGCTCTTTCCTTAAGCTTCTGATTCGTCAGTTGGAGGTCTATCATCATATTTTCATAGACTTTCCCAATGCGGATCATCGCCGCGGTAGTAATCATGTTGAGAACCAATTTTTGTGCTGTCCCTGATTTCATTCTCGTCGACCCCATGATGACTTCCGGACCAACTTCCGGACAAATCGCCACGTCTATGGCCTTGGACAGTTCACTAAATTCCGGTATGGAGAATTTTTTCCGTGGATTGGTGGTAAGATAAATAGTTTTTGCGCCTCTCCTCTTTGCTTCAATCACTGCACCAACGACATACGGCGTTTGCAGACTTGCTGCAATTCCACAAACAACATCCTTATTGCCAACTGCTATTTCATTGATGTCCTTCACTCCTCCTTCTTCGTGATCTTCCGCCCCCTCCTGGGCACGAAACATCGCCTTTTCGCCGCCGGCTATTATTCCCTGCACCTTCTTTGGGTCCACGCCGAACGTGGGGGGACATTCTACAGCATCAAGCACACCCAACCTCCCGCTCGTTCCGGCTCCAAGATAGATTAATCTTCCCCCTTTTTTAAATGAGTCAACTACAATTTCAACAGCTTTGGCAATGTAAACGATTTCGTTTTCAACAGCTGAAGCGACTCGTTTATCTTCTTCGTTTATGATTTTTAGGATTTCGGGTATTGACCGTGTGTCGATATCCATTGTTGATGGATTTCTTTGCTCTGTGGTCAAATTCAATAGTCGATCGAAAAGTGCCGGTTGGAGGCTCACATTGTCACCGTTTAATATCTTTAACAACGATAAGCTTTTTATCGCTGTTCTGAAGCAATTCGCCCCCTTTAAAAGTGAGATCCATAGAATGGATTTTTACATGGGGAAAGCGTTTCAGGGTTTTTTCTATTTCGAGTTCCGTATTGCCGCCTTTCATCGTGATAAGAACCGGCGAGTTTGAAACATTTATTTTGTCGGATTTTACGTTGGAGGCAATGGGGGCAACGGTCTTTTTTAGAAATGGCATCCCCCAGTGTACCAGATTTTCCAAACCGGAAACGGCTCTAGCAATAACGGCATCAAAAGTATTCTGGTAATTCTTCGCCGCATTAAGGTCTTCGGCTCTGGAGCAAATTACTGATACGTTTGCCAGGTCAAGCGAAGTCGCCATTTCTTCAACCGCTTTTGTTTTTTTGTGTATTGAATCCAGCAGAACGAAAGCGACCTTTGGCCGCAAAATACTCAGTGGAATGCCCGGCAAGCCACCGCCAGTCCCGAGGTCAAGAATTCTTGCTCCGTCAGCGATCTCGACTTTAAACAAAAATGCAAGAGAAAGCATGATGTGGTTGGGCCATATGTCTGCGACGTCTTTCCGTGAAATCAGGTTAATACGTTTGTTCCATTCCTTGAGCAGATCCACATAGCGGCTTAATTTTTGGAATTGTATATCCGTTATTGTAATTCCATTTTTTAGAGCTAGAGATCGAAGCCATATTTCGTCCGTTGTCAAGGTCGTAGGATGCTTTCGTAGTATTGTTTCACGTGAAACACTTTGGCCAGTTCACTTTTTTAGATACACAGACAAAACCGAGATATCTGAAACAGTCACTCCGGAAATCCTTGATGCCTGCCCGATAGAAATTGGTTTTACCTTACGAAGCCTTTCTTTCCCTTCGGTACTTAATGATTTGATGCTGGAGAAATCAAAATTTTCGGGAATCTCAAAGCTCTCGAATTTAGCAGATTTGTTTATTTGATCGAGTTCCCTTTTGATATAACCGTCATACTTAACATCAATTTCAACTTGCTCGCGCACACCTTTGATCGCTAATGCTTGGCGTGCTTCGCTACTTTCAATCAGAGGCATCATTTCATCAATCGTAATGGATGGTCTTTTGAGAAGTTGTGAAAGCCTTTCGTGCTCTTGAGTGGGACTCAGATTGAATCGCCTCAAAAGTTTGTTCGCTTCAACAGGTGCAGCAAACTTTTTTTGTAAGTACGCTGATGCCGCCGCTATTGCCCGCTCCTTAGTTTTTAGCGTCTCCAACAAATGGTTGGAGACTAAGCCCAGTTGATGACCCTTGCGCATCAAACGTCTGTCAGCATTGTCTTGCCGTAGCAGGAGTCGGTGTTCAGCTCGCGAAGTAAACATTCTGTATGGTTCATCGGTAGATTTGTTAATGAGATCATCGATCATAACGCCGATATATGCCTCGCTTCTGCTTAATACAAATGGATCTGCATCTTTGGATTTTAATGCGGCATTAATTCCTGCGATCAAACCCTGGCCGGCTGCTTCTTCGTAGCCGGAAGTTCCATTAATTTGTCCGGCAAAGAACAGCCCTGCGACAAGCTTTGTTTCTAATGAATGCTTGAGTTGATTGGGAGGAAAAAAATCATACTCAACTGCATAACCAGGTCTGAGCATTTCTACTCGATGCAAGCCCTCAATTGTTTTTAGCCCTTCAAATTGTATCTCCTCGGGCAAACTTGTAGAGAACCCATTTACATAAACTACATTTGTATTATAGCCCTCGGGCTCGAGGAATATCTGATGACGTTCTCTCTCAGCAAATCGAGAAACCTTGTCTTCGATCGACGGGCAGTAACGTGGACCGGTCCCCTTGATTCTTCCTGTGAACATTGGAGAACGATCAAATCCCTTCCTTAAGACATCGTGAGTTTCTTTATTAGTGTAAGTCAGGTACATCGGAATCAGTTTGTTCGATATCCGATCAGTAGAAAAAGAAAACGGTACGGGAGGGTTATCGCTTTCCTGAAATTCAACTGAAGCAAGATCAATGCTTCTGAAATCAATCCTCGGGGGAGTTCCAGTTTTGAGCCTTCCGGACACGAAGCCGAGGCGGTTAAGGCATTCGGTAATGTACATAGCTGGCGGTTCACCGAACCTTCCCCCTTTTCGGTTCCTTAACCCTGTGTGCATAAGACCGTTAAGGAATGTTCCAGAGGCGACAACAAGGGATTTACAGCTAATGATTCCAAAAACGGAAGTTCGGATTGCCTTCAACGAGTTGCCTTCGACAACAAGTTCACAAAGTGAGTCCTCCAAAACATCTAAGTCTGCTTGGAACAGGATCCTCTTTTGGGCTTCAGCCGCATATTCTTCTCTATCGTTTTGAGAACGGGGAGACCATACCGCAGGACCTTTGGATTTATTCAACATCTTGAAGTTGATTCCGGTGGCATCGGCAATTTTTCCCATTTCTCCCCCTAGAGCGTCAATTTCTCTGACAATATGCCCCTTTGCTGTTCCACCTATTGCCGGATTGCAAGAAAGTCGTCCAATCGAGGACGCTTTTAGTGTAACAAGCAAAGTGCAACAGCCCATTCTTGTCGCAGCTAATGAGGCTTCAATTCCGGCATGTCCGCCTCCAACGACAATTACGTCGTAGTGGCTTTTTGGTTCTTTAGTGAGCATAATCGTGTTTCACGTGAAACATCTACTTTCCAACACAAAATCTCGAAAAAATATTGTTGAGTATATCATCTGGCGTTGTTAACCCAATAACTTCGCCTAGGCAGTCTAGAGCACCCCTCAAGTCGATTGCTACTAACTCGTTGCCCAACCGGTTCTTAAAAGCAGAACTTGCAGAAATTAGGCTTTTTTGGGTTAGTTTAAGCAAATACTGATGTCGTTCACTTTGAATTGTAATACTCGAAGAATATGAATCAAATCCACCAAGCACTTTATGGACTAGTTTTTTTGTGAGATCGCCTATGCCTTGTTTGGTAACGCAAGAAATAGCAAGGCTGTCAAATTCTCTCAATTGCTGGTAATCAAATTCAGGACTCTTAATATCAATTTTGTTTAATACGAGCACTATTCTCTTGCCGTACTCTTTTAAGAAACCCAAAACACTATCGAGCGAGCTTCCAAGAGAAACCGAAGAATCAACAAGTAGCAAAATCAAATCAGCGGAAATGATTTGGTCATTGCTTCTTCTGACTCCTTCTTGCTCAACGGTATCAGTGGTGATTCTAAGTCCGGCGGTATCTACGAGCCGAAACACGATTCCATCTATCAAGACAGACTCTTCAATTACGTCTCTGGTTGTACCGGGAATTTCACTCACAATAGCCCGGTTTTCCTGCAAGAGAACATTCAAGAGACTTGATTTTCCAACATTCGGACTCCCAGCTAACACAACCTTTACACCATCACGAATAAGCTTCCCGTAATTGTAAGATTTTATCAAAGTTTCTATTTCCGTTATTGTCTCATTAAAAATTGAGCTCGTTTTTTCAGGATCGGCCAATCCGATTCCCTCCTCGGCGAAGTCCAGCTCAAGTTCCAGCAAGGAACACAAGTCGATCAATTTTTTTCTGAGATTATTAATTGCTGCCGATAATCTGCCGCTAAGCTGCTCGATGGATGCGCGATGAGCCAGCGCCGTCTTCGAATGGATCAAGTCCGCTACTGCCTCCGCTTGCATCAGGTCCATCTTGCCGTTGAGAAAGGCTCTTAGAGTGAATTCTCCTGGGTCGGCCATCCTTGCACCGGCAGCAATAACGGTCTCAAGAATTTTTCGTGAGACAAAGTAACTTCCATGACAGCTTATTTCAACCCCATCTTCCCCTGTGTATGAGTGCGGCTTCTTAAAAACTGAGACAAGAACTTCATCCACAACACCATCACAGGGATGCACAATCCTGCCGTGATGAATTGTATGAGAAATGGCCTCGGATAACAAGGATTTACCGCTAAAAACGCTGCTGACCACTTCTATTGCCCTTACCCCGCTTACCCGAAGCAAAGAGATTCCCGCTTCTCCTAATGGAGTCGCAATAGCGGCAATCGTATCATTTCGGTCTCGGAACATGGCGATGAAGGACAAATATAGAGATTTTTTCTTGATAAACAATTTACTGAATCTTTTGCAAATATAAAAAAAGCGAATATTTTACTTGACAAAAGAGAATAAATTCTTATCTTTTTAGAGTGCAACGAATCGGATGGATTGTCATCCTCATAAGACCGGACATGTCAAGACGAACTCATAAAAATACGAATTACATTTCTAGCAGTTTGAATTCAGAAACGCTGATGCGTATTCTCGCCGTATCCCCCTTCTTCGTCGCCGGCATTATTATTATTTTGGGAACTCTACCGGGTATTCTAAGCCTAACAATTGTAGGCTAAGACAGACCAGAGGTTACCCCAAACACACCACCGAATATTTCCAAAGCAAAAGTTAAGATAAAGGCGTAACCTCTGGAGGAAAACAGAAATTCCTTGGTTTCGCCGTTTAGATTTTTTTTAACATAATCATTCACAAACCAGACTACGGTTATGGCACAACAGAAAGACACAACTCCCCCGCTCCCGGCAAAATTAATGACCGGGGCGGAAATTTTCGTCCGCTCCCTGATTGAAGAAGGGGTCGAAATCGTTTTTGGATATCCCGGAGGTGCAGTGATCGGTATTTATGATGCACTCCATGATATTTCGGATATCAAACATATCCTGACCCGGCACGAGCAGGGAGCAGTACATGCAGCCGAAGGATATGCTAAGGCAAGCGGCAAACCCGGCGTGGCACTCGTTACTTCGGGCCCCGGCGCGACGAATACCGTTACCGGCATAGCCGACGCATATATGGATTCTGTGCCCATCATAGTCTTCACAGGACAGGTTGCTTTAAAGCTGATAGGAAACGACGCTTTTCAGGAGGCGGATATCGTCGGCATCACCCGGCCTATAACAAAACATAATTACCTCGTCCGCGATGTCAAAGAGCTTGCCTCAACAATCAAGGAAGCGTTCTATGTTGCAACCACGGGAAGGCCGGGTCCTGTTTTAGTAGATTTGCCAAAGGATGTGATGGCGAGCAAAACCCATTTCGACTATCCGAAAAAAGTATCTTTACGCTCGTATAATCCACACGTCGAAGGCCACATGAAGCAGCTCGAGAAAGCAGCTGCACTTATCGCGAAATCGAAGCGGCCCGTTCTGTACGTCGGCGGCGGCGCAATCCTCTCAAACGCGTCTGAAGAATTGAAAAGCTTTGCAAGGAAAACGCGGATCCCGGTGACAACGACATTGCACGGGCTTGGTTCTTTCCCCGAAAACGACGAATTATCGATGGGAATGCTCGGCATGCATGGTACATGGTATTCCAACACAGCTGTGCACTATTGCGATTTGCTTATTGCCGTCGGCGCCCGGTTTGATGACCGCGTTACAGGCAACACAGAAGCGTTTGCCGCTGAAGCAAAGAAGATTCATATCGATATCGATCCAACGGCCATCAGCAAGAACGTAAAGGTCGACGTTCCGATTGTGGGGGACGTAAAAAGAGTTTTGCAAAAATTAGTCCAGATGGTGGAGCCGCTAGATACCACGGACTGGCTTCAAACGATCAAGCAATGGAAATCGGAGCACCCGCTTCGGTACCGAAACGGGAAACTGATTCGAATGCAGCATGTCATAAAAAAAATCGGCGAACTTACAAACGGCAATGCCGTTATCGTCAGCGACGTTGGGCAGCATCAAATGTGGGCTGCGCAATTTTTCAAATATATCCATCCCCGGACATATATCACATCGGGCGGCTTGGGGACGATGGGATTCTCCTTGCCTGCAGCGATGGGCGCGTCGTTCGCAAGAAAAGATGTGCCGATAATTTCAGTGAGCGGGGATGGCGGTATTCAAATGAATATCCAGGAAATGGCGACGTGCGTTGAGTACAAAGTGCCGGTGAAAATTTTCATCCTGAACAACGGATATCTTGGCATGGTACGGCAATGGCAGGAATTGTTCTGGCGCAAGCGCTACTCGCATGTTGCAATGTACAGCCCGGATTTCGTGAAACTTGCCGAGGCGTACGGCTGTCCGGGTTTTCGTGCCGTGAATACCGATGAAGTTGAAGATGTCATAAAAAAGGCGCTGGCAGTGAAAGATGGACCCGTTATTGTTGAATTCAAAGTTGTTCCGGAAGACAACGTCTATCCGATGATTCCGGCAGGACAGACCTGGAATGAGATCATAGACATTCCGGATGAAGAAGTGCTGGGCATCAACGGAGAAGAGAAGGAATCGGAAGAATTAATCACGTTGACCAAAGGATAACGACGATGACTACGATCTCGGAAAAGGAAACAGAAACGATTGATGCACAGACACGCAAACATACGATTTCTCTTCTTGTGGAAAATAAATTCGGCGCATTCAACAGAATTGCCGGACTGTTTTCCGCCAAGGGATACAATATCGACAGCCTCACGGTCGGTCCCACGGAAGACGATTCGGTGTCCCGCATGACGATCGTGACGCGCGGCGATGACGGCGTTATCGAGCAGATCATCAAACAGTTGAACAAACTTATCGACACGCTCAAGGTAACAGACCTCACGTACGAAAGTTTCGTCGAGCGCGACCTTGCCCTTATTAAAGTACAGACAACGGCTGAGACGCGCTCTGAGATTATGCAAATAGTCGAGATCTTTCGTGCGAAGATTATAGACATCAGCCCGAAAACAGCCACAATAGAAGCCGTAGGCGGTCAACAGAAAATCGATGCAATTATCAAAATGCTGAAACCCTTCGTGATTAAAGAGATGGCCCGTACCGGGAGAGTCGCATTAAAAAGAGAATTTCAAGGAGAGGTAGATTGAAGATGACCTTGGACGAAGCAGACATCCGTAAGAACTTCCCGTTGTATGACCCGCGTTTCGAGCACGACGCGTGCGGCACAGGGTTCGTTGCGAATATCTCTGGCCAGAAAAGTAATAAGATCCTCAAGCGGGCACTGAAAGCTGCCTGCAACGTCACGCATCGTGGTGCGGTCGATGCCGACGCCCAGACGGGGGACGGGGCTGGAATTTTGACGCAGGTTCCGACAAAGTTTTTCCTTTCGGCCGTTCCGGAGTTATCCTCTCAAATAAGCGGCGATACCGACCTTGCAGTCGGAATGTTGTTTATGCCGCACACCACAGAGCATTCATTTACAGCCTGCAAGTCGATAGTCGAGTCTGTCATTCAGAAGCGGGAGCTGCGTTTTCTCGGCTGGCGAATTGTGCCGACGGACTCGTCGTGTCTCGGAGACAAGGCGGCTGCAACGCAGCCCAATATCCGTCAGGTGCTGATCGGAAAACCGAAGCATCTCAGTGCGGCCGAGTTTGAACGAACGCTGTATATTACACGCAGAGAGATTGAGAAGGAGATGAAGAATGCATCCATTGAAAATTTTTATGCCGTCTCGTTCTCAAGCCGTACTATTGTCTACAAAGGTCTCGTGACGCCGTTAACGCTCGACAGGTTCTACATTGATTTACAATCGCCCGAGTATGAAACTGCGCTGGCGATTTTCCATCAGCGATTCAGCACGAACACGTTTCCGAGATGGGAGCTCGCTCATCCATTCCGCATGCTGGGGCATAACGGCGAGATCAATACGATTCAAGGAAACAGAAACTGGACGAAGGCGCGCGAAGCGGAATTGGAATCACCATTCTGGAGAGACGATGTCGAATTTCTGAAGCCCATTCTTCAACCGAATGCGAGCGACTCGGCAAATGTCGATAATGCCCTTGAAGCGTTGACCCTTTCCGGGCGTGGAATTCTCCATTCAATGTTGATGCTCGTTCCCGAGGCATGGAACTCGTCGTACCGCGTCGACCCGGCCGTCCGCGCCTTTTTTGAGTACCATGAGTGCTTCAGCGAGCCGTGGGATGGACCGGCGGCGTTGATCTTCAGCGACGGAGTAACGGTTGCAGCTTCTCTTGACCGCAATGGACTTCGTCCATGCAGATATAAAATTACGAACGACGGTTTGATCGTTGTTGGATCGGAAGTCGGACCGGTCGATATGGACGATGCAACGGTTGTAAAGAAGGGAAGACTCGGTCCCGGTCAAATGATTGCCGTCGACACCGCTCGCGGCATTTTGTTGAAGGACCTCGATATCAAGCGTGAGCTTGCAGCCGAACGGCCGTACGCGAAATGGGTCAGCGAAAATCTAATCCGTGCCCAGGAACATGTCAAGCCCGGTCTGTCGCCAAAGACCCCATTCTCCGTCGAAGAGACGTTACGCCTTCAATTGTGTTTCGGTTACAGTTACGAAGAACTCGGCCTCATTTTTCCACCGATGATTGAAGAAGGGAAGGAACCGGTCGGGTCGATGGGCGATGACGCTCCGCTTGCCGTGCTTTCACGGCAGCCGAAATTGCTCTCGTCGTATTTCACACAACAATTTGCGCAGGTGACAAACCCGCCGATTGACCCGATCAGGGAAAAATTAGTAATGTCGTTGACGGGCAAACTCGGGCTCCGGCGGAATTGGTTCGGTGAAACACCGGAACATGCCAAGCAGGTGCAGATCAACAGCCCGTTTCTCTTCGATTATGAACTCGATGCACTTCGTTCGTTTGAGGATGAAGCATTTCAGTCGGTCACTCTTTCAACATTGTTTCCTCTCGCAGAGGGATTGAGCGGTGCGGAAAAAAGGCTGGAAGATTTGTGCACAGAAGCAGAGCGTGCCGCAGACGAAGGGAAGTACCTTGTCGTCCTGAGCGATCGCGGCGTTGATGAACAGAGTGTTCCTTTGCCGATGCTTCTCGCCACAGGCGCCGTTCACAACCACCTCATCAGAAAAAATAAGCGGTTGAGACTCAGCGTGGTGACGGAAACAGCGGAACCGCGGGACATCCACCATTTCGCGACATTGATCGGCTACGGCGTAAACGCAATCAACCCGTATCTCGCCCTGGAGACGATCCGCCGCCTTGTAGACATACGCGCCGACAAGTCGCTCACGCTGGAAGCGGCCTTTAAGAATTTCAAGATTGCGATCGAAAGCGGCATTTTGAAAATCATGTCGAAGATGGGAATTTCCTTGCTGGGAAGCTATCGTGGCGCGCAAATTTTTGAAGCGATCGGTATCGGAAAAGATGTTATCGATGCATATTTTACAAATACTCCTTCGCGGATTGGCGGCATCGGATTAAAAGAAATTATTGATGAAGCGCTGAGGCGCCACGCAACGGCGTACGGAGAGAAGGATCCTAAGCTTACCGACCACGGGATGTTCCGCTTTAAGAAGAATGGCGAACTCCATGCATGGTCCCCTGACGCTTTACGGGCGATGCAGCAGCTCAGAAAATCGGGAAGCCAGGAGGACTATAAACATCTGTCGCGCGCTTTGAACGAACACGAGCCCGTTGCCCTCAAAGATCTGATGACGTTTAAATCGAACAGGCGATCGATTCCTCTGCGGGATGTTGAACCGGCGGAAGATATTATGAAACGATTCACAACGGCGGCCATGTCTCTCGGATCGTTGTCGCCCGAAGCGCATGAGACGATTGCGATCGCGATGAACCGCATTGGAGGGAAAAGCAATACTGGAGAAGGGGGGGAAGACCCGGTGCGGTTTCGCGTTCGGCCGAACGGAGATTCGGCGAACAGTGCGATCAAACAAATCGCTTCTGCCCGATTCGGAGTAACGGCAGAATATCTTGTCAGCGCCAGGGAGATCGAAATCAAAATGGCACAGGGTTCAAAGCCGGGAGAGGGAGGTCAACTCCCGGGGCACAAAGTTTCCGAGCTTATTGCCCGACTCCGGCGTGCAACGCCCGGCGTTCAATTAATTTCCCCGCCGCCGCATCATGATATCTATAGCATAGAAGATCTTGCGCAGTTGATCTACGATTTGAAGCAAGTCAACCCGCGGGCAAAAATTTGCGTAAAGCTTGTCTCGGAAGCCGGGGTGGGAACGATTGCCGCTGGCGTTGCTAAAGCGCACGCCGACGTCATTCTCATCAGCGGACATGAAGGCGGAACCGGTGCGTCGCCGTTAAGCTCGGTGAAAAATTGCGGAAGCTGCTGGGAACTTGGCGTCGCGGAAGCACAACAGGTGCTTGTGCTGAACGGATTGCGCAGCCGTGTCACGCTGCGGACGGATGGAGGAATGAAAACCGGACGCGACATCGTGATCGCAGCAATGCTTGGAGCGGAAGAATACAATTTCGGAACGGCAACGCTTATTGCAATCGGCTGCCGGTATGTTCGCCAGTGCCATCTCAACACGTGCCCCGTCGGCATCGCGACCCAGGACGAGCAGCTTCGAACGCGCTTCGACGGAAAACCGGAAATGCTGATCAATTATTTTACGGCTGTAGCCAACGAAATCCGTGAAATTCTTGCCAAGCTTGGCGTCGCTTCGATCAGCGAAATTATCGGGAGGACGGATCTGCTCAGCCAGGTAAAGGTTGAAAATCATCCAAAGGCAAACACCGTCGACCTCTCTGCGATCTTATCACCGCGCGATACAAGGAATAAACAGCGGCAGCGGATTGAGCCCCGCAAAGAGAAATCCGACTCACCTCTCGACGACACCATCCTGCTTGACGTAAAAGATGCCATCAGAGAAAAAAGTTCGGTTGTCAAAAATTACAAAATCAACAACACAAACCGGTCGGTGGGAACCAAGCTTGCCGGCGAACTTGCATATCTTTACGGCGACAAAGGATTACCGGATGGTACGATTGAATTGCGGTTCAACGGTAGCGCCGGCCAGAGTTTTGGTGCATTTCTCGTGAATGGGATCCGGATGATTCTTGTCGGCGAAGCGAACGATTATGTCGGCAAAGGAATGTGCGGCGGAGAAATCATGATCATGCCGCCATTCGGGCGGGCGACCGCGGCACAGGATGTCATTATCGGGAATACCGTCTTGTACGGTGCAACCGGCGGTACGCTCTATGCGAGCGGCAGGGCAGGCGAACGATTTTGCGTCCGTAACAGCGGGGCGCTTGCAGTAGTTGAAGGTGTCGGGGACCATGGCTGCGAGTACATGACAAACGGTACCGTTGTTGTTCTCGGCAGTACAGGGAAGAATTTTGGCGCCGGGATGACCGGAGGGATTGCGTACGTTTTCGATGCCGACGGCAATTTTAAGGAACGATACAATAAGCAGCTTGTCGGCTTGAGCCGGCTTGACAATGAAAAGGATGTTAAGTATTTGCAGGCGGTCATCTATCGCCATCTTGAATTGACCGACAGCCAACGTGCCCGTGAAATACTGAACGGCTGGCAGGAATATTCGTACATGTTCTGGAAGGTGACGCCGTTTTCGAGCCAGCGTAAAATTTCTGAAGTCAATAAAGCACTCGATGTTTCGAAGGAGCAGGATACGGAAGAGACAACGGTGGAACAAAAACACTAACGGTAAAGGCAGCAACTTATGGCAACAATAGATTTCGGCGGAGTCAAAGAGGAAGTTGTGACAAGAGAAGAATTTCCGCTTTCAAAAGCAAAAGAGGTATTGAAAAATGAAGTCGTCGCGATTCTCGGCTACGGCCCGCAGGGCTACGGACAATCATTGAATATGCGTGATGCGGGCGTCAGCGTCATCGTTGGGCAGCGAAAAGGGGGCAAGGGATGGGACGACGCAGTCAAAGACGGCTGGATAGAAGGGGAGAACCTTTTTTCAAAGATCGAAGACGCCGTCGATAAAGCGACGATCATCCAATATTTACTTTCGGATGCCGGTCAAAAAGAGCAGTGGCCACTCGTCAAAAAACATTTAAAAAAAGGGCAGGCATTGTATTTCTCCCACGGTTTTTCGATCGTTTTCAAAGATCAAACAAATGTTATTCCTCCATCGGATGTTGACGTAGTTCTCGTTGCGCCCAAGGGTTCCGGAAGGACGGTTCGTTCCAACTATCTCGCCGGAAGCGGAATCAACGCAAGCTTCGCTGTTTATCATGATGCCACAGGACACGCGCGCGAACGCGCCATTGCGTGCGGCATAGCAATCGGTTCCGGCTACTTGTTTCCGACGACATTCGAACAGGAAGTCATCAGCGACCTCACCGGCGAGCGCGGCGTGTTGATGGGAGCAATTGCGGGCATCATGAAAGCGCAGTATGACGTACTTCGAAAAATGGGACACACGCCAAGCGAAGCATTCAACGAAACGGTGGAAGAAGCGACGCAGAGTTTATACCCGCTCGTTGGAGCCCACGGTATGGACTGGATGTTCGCGGCGTGCAGTACGACAGCGCAGCGCGGCGCCCTCGACTGGTCGAAAAAATTTGAAGCGATAACAAAACCGCTGTTTGAACTTCTCTATCGGGATGTTCAACAAGGCGTGGAAACGCGACGCGTGCTTGAAACATGCGGTGCGCCCGACTATCGCGAAAAGTTAACAAAGGAATTGGACGAGTGGAAGAATTCCGAAATGTGGAAGGCGGGGGCTGCTGTGCGGAGTCTTAGACCGGAGAATTGGAAGAAATGAGGCAATTAATAATTAAAAATTAAGAGTTAAAAATTGCTGTAGAAGTTCTTGATCTCTTGCAGTTATTAAATCTTAATTTTATCGAGAGAGCCTTTTATGAAAGAAAAGATCTTCACATACGACACCACGCTTCGCGATGGAACACAGGGCGAGGAAGTCGCTTTTTCCGCGGACGACAAGGTGAAGATCGCTAAGCGGCTTGATGCTTTCGGCATTGATTACATCGAAGGTGGATGGCCGGGTTCCAACCCGAAAGACATGGAATTCTTCGAGCTGGCCAAAAAGGTACGCTTCACACATGCAAAGCTTGCTGCATTCGGCAGCACGCGGCGAGCCAAAAATCCGGTGCAGGATGACGTCAACATCAAGGCGCTGCTCGATGCAGAAACGCCTGTCGTAACAATCTTCGGGAAGACGTGGCTGCTTCATGTGAAAGCCGCTTTGCAGATATCCGAAGAAGAAAATCTTGAAATCATCGAAGATTCTGTACGGTATCTAAAAAAGAACGGCAAAGAAGTTGTTTACGATGCCGAACATTTTTTCGACGGGTACAAGTCGGACAAAACGTACGCACTCAAAACACTGCATGCCGCAGAGCGGGCCGGTGCCGATGTCATCGTTTTGTGCGACACAAATGGCGGAACAATGCCGGACGAAATTGCAAATATTGTGCGCGACGTTAAGCCCCTGGTGTCCGTTTCTCTCGGTATTCATACCCACAATGATTCAGAAGTTGCCGTTGCAAACGCCCTCGCCGCAATTCAAAACGGATGCGTTCATGTCCAGGGTACCATCAACGGTTACGGCGAACGATGCGGCAATGCAAACTTGTGTTCTATTATTCCCAACCTCCAGCTGAAACTGAACTATTGCTGCGTTGAAAATGAAAGCCTGAAATCTCTTACCGAGCTTTCGCATTATGTCAGCGAGCTTGCGAACCTGACGCACAGGAAAAATCTGGCGTATGTCGGTGAAAGCGCATTTGCACATAAAGGGGGAGTTCACGTGAGCGCCGTGATGAAGAATCCGGAGACCTACGAGCATACCAGTCCGGAAAATGTCGGTAACCTCCGGCGCGTGCTTGTTTCGGACTTGTCCGGAAGGAGCAACATCCTGTACAAGGCAAAAGAACTGGGCATAGACATCGACGATAAATCTCCGACGGTTCAGAATATTGTCGACGATCTCAAAGACCTGGAACATTACGGCTACCAGTATGAAGACGCCGAGGGATCGTTTGAATTGCTTGTAAAGAAGAGAACTAAAGAGTTCAAAGAATTTTTTGAGCTTGAAGGATTTAAAGTAATTATTCACAAGGAGTCGTACGAGGCGCAGCCGCATTCGGAAGCGATCATCAAAGTGCGGGTGGGGGATCAATCCGAGCTCGCTGCCGCAGAAGGAATCGGGCCGGTGAACGCACTCGACCGCGCCCTGCGAAAAGCGCTCGAGCGATTCTACCCTCAATTATCGCAGATTAAACTGACGGATTACAAAGTGCGGGTGCTCGACAGCAGAAGTGCTACCGCTGCAAAGGTCCGCGTGCTGATCGAAACGCAAAATGGAATCGCATCGTGGAATACCGTCGGTGTTTCGCCCGATGTCATCGAAGCGAGCTGGAAAGCGCTTGTCGACAGTCTGAGTTATCATTTGCTGAAGAGTCAGAAGTAACGAATGAAACGTACACCGAAGTTAATGTTCGCAGTCCATCATAAGAAACGAAAAGCAGCATGATTATTGTAATGAAACCCGGCGCAACGAAGGCCGAATTCAACCATGTCGTTGAAAAAATAAAAGAGTACGGTTTTCAAGCGCATCCAATCGTGGGAACCGAGCGAACCGTGATCGGATGCGTGGGCGACGAGCGGAGCAAAACCCAACTGCAATCACTCGAAGTCGCGCCCGGCGTCGAAAGTGTTATGCCGATTCTCAAGCCGTTCAAGCTAGCCAGCAAGGAAATGCGGAAAGAGAAAACGGTTGTCAAGGTCGGCAAGTATTCGATCGGCGGTACGCAGTTTGTCGTCATGGCGGGGCCGTGTTCCGTAGAAACCCGGGAACAAATTCTTAAGAGTGCCGAAGTCGTGAAAAAGGCGGGAGCTCAGGTGCTTCGCGGCGGGGCGTTCAAGCCGAGGACCTCGCCGTACAGTTTTCAGGGGCTTGAAGAAGAAGGCTTAAAACTCCTTGCCGAGGCGCGAGAGAAAACCGGGATGCCGTTTGTCACAGAAGTCATCACGCCGACTGATGTCGCGCTCGTTGCAGAGTATGCAGACATGCTTCAAATCGGTGCACGCAACATGCAGAATTTTGCCCTTCTTAAAGAAGTTGGAAGAATTAAAAAGCCTGTTTTGTTGAAGCGAGGAATGTCGAACACCTTGAAAGAATTGCTGATGTCGGCGGAGTACATCATGTCCCAGGGAAATTATAACGTCGTTCTGTGTGAACGGGGTATCCGTACGTTTGAGGATTACACTCGCAACACCTGCGACCTCTCTGCCGTTCCGGCCTTGAAAGAGTTGAGCCATTTGCCCGTTATTGTCGATCCAAGCCATGGAACGGGAGTGCGGAGCTTGATCGCACCCCTCTCGAAGGCCGCAGTTGCCGTCGGTGCAGACGGGCTAATTATCGAAGTCCATCCAAATCCTGAAGAGGCATACTCCGACGGCGCACAATCATTAATGCCGAAACAATTCGAGAAATTGATGGAGGAAGTAAAGAAGTATTTACCGTTAGAAGGAAAACATTTGTAAAAGTCAGAATTCAGTAAACAGTAATCAGTTATCTGTAAAAAGCGTGTTCACTGTTCACTGTTCACTGTTCACTGTTCACTGTTCACTGTTCACTGTTTACTGATCACTGTTACGATAATCGCGATTTAATTCCAAGAGGATACTATGAACAATAGAGTCTATATTTTCGACACTACACTGCGCGACGGTGAGCAGTCTCCCGGATGCAGCATGAACTTCGAGGAGAAAATCCGCATGGCGCGGCAGTTGGAACGGCTGCAGGTTGATGTTATCGAAGCAGGATTCCCGGTTGCATCCGAAGGAGATTTCGAGTCAGTGAGGGAAATTGCAAAGCAAGTGCGCGGCTGTTCCGTCGCGGCGTTGAGCCGGACAACAATAGCTGATATTGATCGTGCCTGGAAAGCATTACAACACGCAGCGAAACCGCGTATCCATACCTTTATCGCAACTTCGGACATCCACCTCAAATATAAATTGAAAAAAAGCCGTGAACAGGTTCTTGATGATGCCGTGAAAGCGGTTCGCCATGCGAAATCATTCTGCGAGGATGTAGAATTTTCAAGCGAGGATGGCTCGCGCACCGATATCGATTATGTCTGTCAAATTCTTGAAGCCGTCATTGCCGAAGGGGCGACGGTTGTGAACATCCCCGATACGGTCGGATATGCAATTCCCGATGAATACGGAAAAATGATCCGCACTATTATTGAGCGTGTACCGAACATTGGAAAGGCAATCGTGAGCGTGCATTGTCATGATGACCTCGGACTTGCCGTCGCCAACTCACTTTCCGGCGTTCTCAACGGCGCCCGGCAGGTAGAATGCACGATCAATGGAATAGGTGAACGGGCCGGCAACGCTTCGCTTGAAGAGATTGCGATGGCCATCCGCACGCGGCATGAAAAAATGGGCGTTGAGACAAACATCAACACGGAGGAAATTTTCAAATCGAGCAGGCTGTTGACGACGCTGACTGGCATGCATATTCAGCGCAACAAGGCGATCGTCGGCGAGAATGCATTTGCACACGAAGCCGGCATTCATCAGGACGGGATGTTGAAGAATGCCATCACGTATGAAATCATGACGCCGCAGACCGTCGGAATCAAACACAGCACACTGGTTCTCGGCAAGCATTCAGGCCGCCACGCGCTGAAGCAGCGCTACACCGAACTTGGCTACGAATTAACGCAGGATGAACTTGATGCCGTGTACAAACTTTTTACAAGAATTGCCGACGAGAAAAAGGAAATCTTTGATGACGACCTGATCGCAATTTTGCAGGATGAAATTTCCTCGATGAAGTCCCTCTATTCGCTGGAGAATCTTCAGGTTACGAGCGGGCTAAATGTTGTGCCAACTGCAATGGTCGGGCTGAAAAAGAACGACGAGTTGCTGCAGGATTCAGCCACGGGGGACGGCCCGGTGGACGCAGCGTACCGCGCGATCGAGCGTATCACCGGCATTAGCGGGCAGCTGCTTGATTATTCGATCAAGTCGGTTTCATGGGGACATGACGCGATCGGCGAAGTCTTTGTGAAAATTGCGATCGACGGCTTCGTCTTTAACGGCCGGTCCGCAAGCACCGATGTCATTACCGGAAGCGTGAAGGCGTATCTTAACGCAATCAATCATGCAGCGACTGCGCGCCTCAGACGCCAGCAGAACGAAGAAATGAAAGCAGAATCTGCTTCAGTGTAACAATGATCAGTGAACAATTAACAGTCAACAATTAACAATCAAAGAAAGGGTCGTTAAACAATAATCATAATTGATAACTGATTATTGTTCACTGATCACTGAAAACTATGGGCATGACGATAACTGAAAAAATTTTAGCTCGGCGCTCGGGGAAAAAGGAAGCAAGGCCCGGAGATAATGTTTGGGTTGACGTTGACATACTGATGACCCATGATGTTTGCGGGCCGGGAACGTTCGGAATTTTCAAGCGGGAGTTCGGCGCCAACGCAAAAGTATGGGACCGTGATAAGGTTGTCGTTATTCCCGATCATTATATTTTCACCGCTGATACTCATGCACATCGAAACGTGGATATCCTCCGCGAGTTTGTGAAGGAACAGGATCTTCCGCATTTCTTCGACGTTCATACGCCCCGATACAAAGGCGTTTGCCACATCGCGATGCCTGAAGAAGGCTTCACGCGCCCGGGGGAGGTTCTTTTTGGGACAGATTCACATACCTGCACAGCCGGAGCGTTTGGGGAATTTGCGACCGGCATCGGCAACACCGATGCAGCGTTCATCCTCGGGACGGGAAAATTGTGGGTGAAAGTCCCCGAAACAATGAAATTTATTTTTGAAGGGGAACTTCCGCCGTACTTGATGGCGAAAGATCTCATTCTTGCCGTTATTGGAAAAATTGGCGTTGACGGTGCAACGTACCGTGCGATGGACTTCGACGGCGATACGGTTGACCGCATGGATATGGAAGCCCGGATGACGCTTTGCAATATGGTGATCGAAGCGGGGGGAAAAAACGGAGTGTGCACTCCGGACAAGACAACGACAGATTTTGTCAGCGCACGGACGAACGTGCAATTCGAAAGCGTGTTCAACGACAAGGACGCAAAGTACCACAGCGTTCATCGTTTTAATGTAAAAGAGATAGAGCCGCTCGTTGCCAAGCCGCATTCTCCCGACAATAAAGCGAAAGTGAGTGAAGTCGCCGGGACGAAACTCGACCGCGCGTACATCGGCTCGTGCACGGGGGGAAGAATCACCGACTTTATCGCAGCGGCGGAAACGATGTACGGCGAAAAGGTGAAAATAGACACTTTTATTGTTCCTGCAACTGTCGAAGTGGCGCGCCTGATGAAGGCGACAAAAGTGAAAGATAAAACTGTGTGGCAGGTTCTTGAAGAAGCCGGATGCAGAATTGGCGATGCTTCGTGTGCCGCGTGCCTTGGCGGACCATCCGATACATTCGGCAGGCTGAACGGTGTGGAAGTCTGTATTTCGTCGACGAACAGAAATTTTCCCGGGAGAATGGGGTCGAAAAAATCGCAGGTATACCTGGCGTCGCCGTATACAGTCGCTGCATCTGCGCTGACCGGAGTCATTACAAACCCGAAGCAATTCTTCAATTGAGGTTTGTTGTCGGCGTGCTGCTGGAATTTTTACTACTCAGGTTGACGTGCGCCTGAGTTTTGTTTTTCATTGAACATGAAAAGGGGTTTACACAGAGATACACGGAGGTGCACAGAGTTACTCAGAGGAATAAAGGAGATATGAAAGGGGGAAGGGTGAAATGGAACATCTCAATATGCTTTCGGGGAGGATTATTGGCGCTGCGATAGAAGTGCATAGATATCTGGGTCCTGGTCTTTTGGAATCCGCTTATGAAGAATGCCTAAATTATGAACTTGTGGAAAATCTAGTTGTTGTTGAATTGAAGACAGTGGACGTGTTGCTTCCGGTTCATGACGCACAGATTCTTACTTATATGAAATTTGCAGGAAAGAAACTCGGCTTGTTAATAAATTTCAATGTCACGCTTTTAAAAAATGGACTACGAAGATTCATATTCTAGTCTCCGTGTAACTCTGTGCCTTCACTGTGTCTCTCTGTGAAATTCTTTTTCATCCAAAGAAACCATGCCTCGCCGGACATCAACAAAACAAGACGAACCCCTTCGAAAAAATATTCGACTGCTCGGAAACCTGCTCGGGCAGGTTATCGAAGAACAGGAAGGCCGCCGGCTGTTCGAATTGGAAGAACAAATCCGGCTGACGTCAAAACAGCTCCGTCAACGCTTTGATTCGTCGAATCAACGTACGATGCGGCAATTAATTGAAGCGCTGAATCCTTCCGATATGGCAAAAATAGTCAGAGCGTTTGCTGCCTATTTCCAACTGACGAATACCGCGGAGCAACATTACCGCATTCAGCGGCAGCGAAAATATTTGTTGCAGCACCCCGGGGTCGGATATCCAGGCTCGCCGCAGCACACCTTCGAAAAATTAAAGAAACTCGGCGTTGAGGAAAAAGAGATCGCCGCCCTGTTTTCACGTCTGTCAATTATTCCCGTCTTTACTGCCCATCCAACGGAAGCCACGCGGAGAACAATCCTCGAAAAGCATTCACGGATATGGAAATTGCTGGAAGAATTTGACCGCAATAATGCGACGGCAAAGGAACGTTCAGCGCTGGAACTCGAGATTAAACGCCACATTACGAGCCTCTGGCAAACGGAAGAGACACGTTCATATAATATTTCAGTTCTTGACGAGGTGTACAACGGCGTCTACTATTTCCGCAACGTGTTGTACAAAGCAATTCCGAAATTTTACCGCGATCTGGAGCATTCGATAACAACAGTCTATCCGGATTGGAACTCGCCGATTCCCTCATTTATCAGATTCGGTTCATGGATTGGCGGCGACCGCGACGGGAATCCGTTCGTGACCGCGGATGCGACATGGAAAACACTGCAACGCCAATCTAAAACGATACTCGATTTGCATCTCCAGGCTGTCGATGAACTTTTTGTCGAATACAGCGAGTCTGCAAAAGTTGTCGGCCGAAGTGATGAGTTGCTTCAATCAATACGCGACGATAAAGCGATGCTGGGAAAACCCGCACAGGTGCGCAATGATGACGAAGTGTATCGTGTGAAGCTGGCGTATATTTATCGACGGCTCCAGTTCAGGCTTCATTATGCGGAAGACGATGCTACTCACGCAGAGCTGATGTATCATTCGTCGTCCGAGCTTCTGAACGATTTACATATCCTCGACCGAAGTCTCCGTTTGCACAAAGGAGAACTTCAGGCCAACGGCTTGTTAAAGGATCTTATTCGCAATGTCGAGACATTTGGCTTTCATCTTGCAACTCTCGATATCCGCCAGCACCATACCGTACACACCGATACGATTTCGGAATTATCGTCGCAACGTGGTGTCGAGTATGCAAGTCTTAACGGTGAAAAGCGCGAGCGTTGGCTGACCGAGGAACTATTGAAACAGGGCGTCCCCTCGTTTGATGAATCGAGACTTTCTCCGGTGAGCGCGGAAACGCTCGCAGTATTCCGGAAAATAAAACGAGCGCAGACAGAAATTGATGAACATGCAGTCCGGTCATACGTTATCAGTATGACTGAATCTGCGGCCGATGTGCTGGAGGTGCTTTACTTAATGAAATGCACGGGATTATTCTCAACCGATACCCGGCAGACCGCAAGCTCGCTCGATATTGTTCCACTGTTCGAAACGACAAAAGACCTCGATGCGGCTCCGGAGACGATGCAGCGTTTGTATCATAACGATGCATATTGCCGCCACCTCGAAAGCAGGGGACGTCGCCAGGAAATCATGATCGGCTATTCCGACAGCACAAAAGAAGGAGGGATCGTCAGCTCGCATTGGTCGCTGTATAAGGCGCAGCGGCAGTTGACAAAAGTTTCACAACTCGCCGACGTTGACTGGATGTTTTTTCATGGAAGAGGCGGGACGGTGGGACGTGGAGGCGGGCCGGAGTATGAAGCAATTCTCTCTCAGCCCCTGCACTCGCTTAACGCGAAAATAAAAATAACGGAACAGGGCGAAGTTATTTCTTTAAAATATGCTCATCCGGCTATTGCACAGCGCTCACTCGAGCTGACAACGTCGGCGATGCTGATGGGGAATATCCCAAACGCCCGGTTCGATCCTGAGTTCGCTAAGAACCGCACTCGATGGTTCGAGGCGATGGACGAGATCGCTGAGCAGAGTCATACCGCATACCGCTCCACAGTGTACAAAGAAAAAGAGTTCGTGAGGTATTTTGCACAGGCTACCCCGATCGAGGAAATTACGAAATTGCAGATCGGCTCGCGTCCGGCCAAACGGATCGAAACCGAACGAATAGAAGACCTTCGAGCAATTCCGTGGACGTTCGGCTGGATGCAGAGCCGTCATGTTCTTCCGGGATGGCTCGGAGCAGGAGAAGGATTGAAAAAATTTCTTTTCGCCGAATCGTCCACGCTCGATGTGAAAAGGCTGAAGCTGCTGCGCCAGATGTACCGGCGATGGCAAACATTTCGGTCGCTGATCGATAATATGCAGATGATTCTTGCAAAGGGGGATTTCACGATTGCGAAAGAATATGCGTCCCTCGTCAAGCCGAATGAATTAGGGGAGAGAATCTACGGAAACCTAAGGTCGCAATTCGACACAACGCAAAAAATGATCCTGCTCATCACCGACCAGAAAGAGATTCTCGAGAACAACGAAATGCTGCGGCGGTCGATCCAGCTGCGAAACCCCTATGTTGACCCGCTGAGCTATATTCAAATTGAACTTTTGCGCCGTCTGCATGGTAAGAGCCTTTCAGAAACGGATCAAAACGACCTTGAACAAGCGATTTTCCTGAGCATCAACGGAATCGCAGCAGGGCTGAGGAACACCGGCTAAAAGGTCTTGTGACAACTTCATTCAAAGAGTGTTGATTCTTCATTGAAACTGAAGGATATTATGCCGTGAGAAATTGGGAACGAAAGAGGTTAGGATGACCAATGCTATCTTGTTCTTCGCCTTCGGTCTTCTTGGTTCGGGACAGACTCTTAACCGCGATTCATCATCGGTGAAAGGAGAAACGGCAATGGATATCAATGTTAGCAGCACGGCATTCAAAGAGGGAGAAATAATTCCGAAAAAATACTCGTGCGACGGTCAAAATATATCTCCGCCGCTTGAGTGGTCAAATATTCCTACTGGAACAAAAAGCCTTGCACTTATCGCCGACGATCCGGACGCGCCCCGCGGAACGTGGGTGCACTGGGTGCTCTTTAATATTCCAGCGGACGCGAATGGACTCCCGGAGAATATCCCACCGCGGTCTACGCTGAAAAACGGTGCGCGGCACGGTATAAACGACTCACGGAAAATCGGCTATGACGGCCCGTGCCCGCCTGCAGGAACACATCGGTACTATTTCAAACTCTACGCTCTTGGCGTCGAGCTTTCATTGGAAACCGGCGCAACGAAAGCGCAATTGTTGAAGGCGATGGAAGGACATATTCTTGCAGAGGGGCAACTGATGGGAAAATACAAAAGATAATTAAGAATTATGAATTAGGAATTAAGAGTTGGAAAAAGATTCATGCGGTTGTATTTTTTTTCATGGTTCGCCATCTCTAACTCTCAAAGGATGGGAATATGCACCAAAGCACTAAATATTTTTTGATGGTTGGGTTCGCGTGTTGTATTTTTCTTCTAGGAGCGATCGTTGAAGAACATATCGCATCGCCCGTGACACGCGATGTCGTTGCAAGCGCGGAGAAGCTGTTCGGGCTGAGTTTCACCGATGTGAAACGCGATTCGATGCTCGACGGATTAAAAGACCAATTAGCCAGTTATGAAAACATCAGAAAGGTCGAGCTGGCCAACAGCATTCCGCCTGCGATTACGTTCAATCCAATTCCTGTCGGAATGAAATTTGAATCAGCACGAAAAGAATTTGTTGCTAGCTCTGTGGGAAACGTTATCGTGCCGGCGAATTTCGACGACCTGGCATTTTATTCCGTTGGGCAGCTTGCCGAGTTGATCAGGACCAGGAAAGTGACGTCGGTTCAATTGACAACAATGTACCTGAATCGTTTGAAGAAGTACGGTCCAAAACTTCTCTGTGTCATCACGCTCACCGAGGATCTGGCAATGAAGCAGGCAAAACAAGCGGATGCTGAGATTGCAGCGGGAAAATACCGAGGACCGCTTCATGGAATTCCATGCGGCGTCAAGGATTTGCTTTCGACGAAAGCGTACAAAACAACATGGGGAGCGCCTCCGTTCAAGGATCAGATGATCGATGGTGATGCAACGGTGGTGAAGAAATTGGAAGAGGCCGGAGCAGTCCTGCTTGCAAAGCTTTCGATGGGGGAACTTGCTATGGACGACGTGTGGTACGGCGGAATGACCCGAAATCCGTGGAATTATAAAGAAGGTTCGAGCGGATCTTCCGCTGGTTCGGCTTCGGCAACATCTGCCGGACTTGTTGCTTTTGCTATCGGGACGGAGACATGGGGATCGATTGTTTCTCCCTCTTCTGTGTGCGGGACGACAGGGCTGCGACCGACCTATGGACGGGTGAGTAGAACCGGAGCAATGGCGCTCGCCTGGTCTATGGACAAGATCGGGCCGATTTGCAGGACGGTTGAAGATTGTGCGCTGGTGTTCAACGCCATCTACGGCCCCGATGGAAAAGACCAGACAGTGTACGATTTTCCGTTCAACTATAATCCGAAAATTTCGTTGAGCGGATTAAAAATCGGGTATTTGAAAAACGATTTCGACAGCGTAAAGACAAACCGGGAGAACAACGATTCATCGTTTGCGGTGCTGCGAAAGTTAGGAGCGAAACTTATTCCGGTAACCCTCCCGGCGCTGCCCATCAGCGATCTTTCCATTATTCTCAGTGCTGAAGCGGGCGCCGCTTTTGACGACTTAACACGAAGCGGTCGAGATAGTTTGCTTGTGCGGCAGGCGAAGTACGCATGGCCGAACGTTTTTAGAACGGCGCGATTTATTCCTGCCGTTGAATATATTCAAGCAAACCGTGTACGGTATCTCGCCATTCAGGAAATGGCGAAGCTGATGAATGAGGTCGACGTGATTGTCGCGCCGCCGTTTGACGGGGACAATTCTCTCCTCACGAATCTTACAGGAAACCCATGCGTTGTCGTCCCGAACGGATTTTCAAAGGAAGGCACGCCTACAAGCATCACCTTCCTCGGAAAATTGTTTGATGAAGCAACTTTACTTGCAGTCGCGAAGCAGTACCAGGATGCGACAGACTTTCATCTCAAACATCCAAAGCTGGAAGAATAAGCATGAAGAGAAAAAATATTTCGAGCGGAACGCCATGGGAACCAATTATTGGATATTCTAGGGCAGTTCGGAGTGGAAACAAGGTTTTTGTCTCGGGGACTACGGCAACGGATGCAGACGGTAAAATTGTCGGTCCGGGAGACTCGTATGCTCAAGCAGTCCAAACGATCAAGAACATTGAATCAGCGCTAAAAAAAGCCGGGGCGAGTTTAAACGACGTGGTGCGAACGCGAATGTTTGTTGTCAATATCAGCGACTGGGAAAAAATCGGCAAAGCGCACGGAGAATTCTTTAAAAATATCCGCCCGGCCACAAGCATGGTTGAAGTGCGGCGGCTTATCGTACCGGAAATGCTGGTAGAGATTGAAGCCGATGCAATCGTAGAAAAGAAGAAAAGAAAATGAAAGAACGATGCGCATGGAGCGGGGCAAACCCTCTTTACATTGAATACCACGACAAGGAATGGGGAGTACCCGTTCACGACGATAGGAAACTGTTCGAAATGCTTACCCTTGAAGGGGCTCAAGCGGGATTGAGCTGGATAACAATTTTGAGGAAACGCGAAAACTACAGGAAAGCATTCGACAATTTTGATGTAAAAAAAATTTCTCGTTATGACCGAAGGAAAGTAAAGTCCCTTCTTAGCAATGAAGGAATTGTTCGAAATAAACTTAAGATCGCTGCGACCATCGGCAATGCAAAAGCATTTTTGGATATTCAAAAAGAGTTTGGCAGCTTCGATGCTTATGTGTGGATGTTTGTCGATGGAAAAACAAAACACAACAAGCACAAAAGCCTCAAGGAAGTTCCGGCTAAAACGGCTGAGTCGGATGCGATGAGCAAGGAATTAAAAAAACGCGGTTTTAGCTTTGTCGGTTCGACAATTTGTTATGCGTTCATGCAGGCGGTCGGCATGGTTAATGACCACGTATCTAATTGTTTTCGAAAATAATACTTCTTATAAACTATTATTATATATCGTATGAAAAACACCATCACTGGAAAAGCATTTGTCCTGGGGAACGATATCGATACAGATCAAATCATCCCCGCCGTTCATTTGGTCTACAAGCTGGACGATCCCGAGGAGAAAAAGAATTACGGCAAGTATGCTTTGTCGGGAGTGCCTATCGAAGCCTCCGGCTTGCCTTTGGGAAACATCCCGTTCATCAAAGAGGGACAATGGCAGTCCGAATACAAGATCATTGTTGGCGGAAAGAATTTTGGATGCGGCTCGTCGCGTGAACATGCGCCGGTCGCGCTTGAAATAGCAGGCATTGAGGCAGTTATTGCCGAATCGTACGCACGCATTTTTTACAGGAACTCCATCGACGGTGGTTTTGTCGCGCCGTTCGAGACGAATAAACATCTCTACCTGGAAATCAAAACCGGCGACGAATTGGTCCTCGACACGTCCAAAGGAATATTGACGAATTCTACCCGGCAGGTCGTCTATCAACTGAACCCTCTGGGAGATATTGAAGGAATACTTCGCGCCGGCGGAATTTTTTCGTATGCACGGCAATCAGGAATGTTAAAGGAGCGATAACGTGGAACAGAAAAAAGAGCACACATTTGTTGCCAACGAAGAAGCATCAACCCGCGGAGAGAAAATAAGCCTCAATCGTGCCATCGCGATTATTGGAGCGGGGAATATGGGGACATCGCTGCTGCGAGGAATATTAAATGCGAAGCTTGCGCCACACGATAAAATTATCGCGAGCGGGACCCACTCCGCGAAGCTGGAAAAGCTTGGGTCGAAGTGGAAAATTAATTACACACTGGACAACGTACATGCCGCACACTTTGCCGACATCGTGATGCTGTGTGTGAAGCCGTATACGATCGGCAAAGTTCTCGATGAAATACAGTCGGTTTTGCGCGAAGACCAGATGTTGATTTCCATTGCTGCCGGCGTGACGATCGATTCGATACTTCAGCGAACGGGGAAGAACAATCCTATTGTCCGCGCAATGCCGAACATTGCTTCCACAGTTGACGAAGGAGCGACGGCCGTTTCCTTTGGGCGTTTTGTAACTGAAGAACAGCAGCGCATCGCGATTTCTATTTTCGAAGCAGTCGGCGAGGTCGTGGTTGTCGAAGAATCGCAGCTCGATGCGGTGACCGGCCTCAGCGGCAGCGGCCCCGCGTATATTTACATGGTCATCGAAGCGCTTATTGATGGCGGGGTAAAAATGGGATTGCCACGGGACGTTGCGACGAAACTTGCCGTCCAAACAGTGCTCGGTTCCGCAAAACTTGTCAAGGAATCAAACCTTCATCCTGCAATTTTACGCGACCAGGTAACCACGCCGGGGGGAACGGCAATCAATGCCGTCCACGAGCTTGAATCCCACGGGCTTCGTTCGATGCTCATCAACGCCGTTGCAACGGCAACAAAGCGGTCGAAAGAATTGAGCGAAATGATTAATAAGTGATAAGTAAAAAGTGAAAAGTTTAAAGTTAAAAAATACGAACAGTAATTATCTCAAACGACGGAAAGCAAAAACCCTTGTACACTATCACGGTAATACCTGGAGACGGAATCGGACGGGAAGTTGTTGCTGGCGGGGTCAAAGTTCTAGAAACGATTTCTAAAAAATATGGACATCAATTCACGTTCAAGCAGGCGCTTGCCGGCGGAGCGGCGTTGGATGCCGTTGGCATCCCTCTCCCGGAAGAAACGCTGGCGAGCTGCCACGCGAGCGACGCTGTGCTTCTCGGCGCAGTAGGAGGGCCGAAGTGGGACAATAATCCGCCGCATCTGAAACCGGAGCAAGCTCTGCTGGGACTTCGAAAAAGTCTTGGACTGTATGCCAATATTCGGCCGGCCAAAATTTTTTCGGCTCTTGTCGGCGCATCGGCATTGAAACGGGATGTGGTTGAAGGAGTCGATATTGTCGTTGTCCGCGAACTGACAGGCGGAATCTATTTCGGAATCCCGCGCGGCATCGAGACAAAAAACGGCGAACCGGTTGCAACGAACACACTCGTTTATTCCGAATCTGAAATTCAGCGCATTGCAAAGAGCGCGTTCGAAATTGCGCTCAAGAGGCGAAAGAAAGTTTGTTCGGTCGATAAGGCAAACATCCTTGAAACATCTCAGCTCTGGCGAAAAACCGTTACCGCAGTTGCAGAAAACTACCGCGACGTGGAACTTTCCCACATGTATGTCGACAACTGCGCGATGCAGCTCGTTCGCAATCCCCGGCAATTCGACGTTATCGTAACGGAAAACATGTTTGGCGATATTCTAAGCGACGAAGCTGCCATGCTGACCGGTTCTATCGGCATGCTGGCGTCGGCAAGTCTGGGCGGAAAGGTGGCATTGTACGAGCCTGTTCACGGTAGCGCCCCAGATATAGCGGGCCAGGATAAAGCAAATCCTATCGCCACCATCGCCTCAGTTGCGATGATGCTTCGGTATTCGTTCAACCTGCAAAAAGAAGCCGACGACGTTGAATCTGCAATTGAAAAAGTTCTTGATAATGGATACCGAACTCCCGATATTATGACGGAGAATTCAAAACGAATTGGAACAAAAGAGATGGCGGAACGGCTTTGTTCCGCAATTCTAACACCATGAACGCACTAACGACAATAACTACGACCACGCTGCCGACGCCATGCGTCCGAGCGCTTTCGTGTGCATAAATTTTCCATCAACCTCACGAAGCCTCGAAGAACACTCGAGGCTTTTTTGTTTTAGGGATTTCGGACTATGATTACAATGAAATTTGGCGGAACCTCCGTCGGCAATCTTCAACGGCTTCAGGAAGTTGCCGCTATTGTTCACTCGTATTTACCCCAGCAGCCGGTAGTCGTTGCATCGGCAATGGCAGGAGTAACCAACACGCTGCTCGACACAGCCCAGCTTGCCGTGCAGCGCGACACCGACCGGGTGAAAAAGAATATCGACGCGTTGAAAGAAAAGCATCTCGACGTTGCGAACACATTATTGAAACATGCAGTCCGCCACAAAGAGCTGATCCATCGCCATTCGCAGCTCATCGATGAATTGACGAACCTTTACCGCGGCGTCAGTTTGTTGAAGGAACTGAGCGTCCGTTCGCTCGACGCTATCGCGTCATTCGGAGAAATTCTTTCGTGTTTACAGCTCGCTGCGATTTTGAGCGACCACGAAATGGCGGCGGAATTCGTCGACGCCAGAACGGTAATTCGTACCGACAATCATTTTGGAGAAGCGGCGGTTGATTTTTCCACGACCAACGAAAACATCAGAAAAAAGATTTTGCCGTTGATCGAAAAAAACATCGTGCCGGTCGTGACCGGGTTCATAGGGAGTACTGCGGATGGCTTGACCACGACGCTCGGCCGCAGCGGATCGGATTACACCGGATCGATCATCGGCGCTGCGCTCGACAGTGAAGAAATTTGGATATGGACCGACGTCGACGGTGTTATGACTGCCGACCCGCGGTACGTGAAAGGGGCAAAAGTGCTGCCGGAGATATCATACCGCGAAGCGGCAGAGATGTCGTACTTCGGTGCTAAAGTCATCCATCCTAAAACGATGATGCCGGCCATTGAAAAAAGGATTCCGATCAGGATAAAGAACACGTTCAATCCTTCACATCCGGGAACGTTGATCTCGCAATCGACGCAATCTGCTGAACGGTTTGTGAAAAACATTACCTCCATCGATAATTTGAGCCTTGTCTCTATCGAAGGTAATGGCATGGTCGGAGTTCCGGGGATCTCTGCGCGGATATTCTCTGCGCTCGCCCGCGTCAAAGTGAACGTCATGATGATTTCGCAGGCTTCTTCTGAACATAATGTCTGCATTATCATTCCTCAGAAAGATTGCGGGAGAGGGGTCAAAGAACTTCAGAATGAATTCGAGGTCGACATCGCGAAGAAAATCGTCGACGATATTAAACTCCAGGAGAACGTTTCCATCGTCGCGGTCGTCGGAGAAGGAATGAAGGGAATGCGCGGGATCGCGGGAAAAACTTTTACGGCCGTTGCGGATGCCAACGTTAACATTGTCGCCATTGCTCAAGGCTCGTCGGAGTTGAACATTTCACTCGTCGTCGAGCAGGCGGATGTCCACAAGGCAGTACAGGCAATTCACGACGCCTTTCATTTGACGTAACATTTATTCACTGAGATACCACGACTATGAAGTTTTCACACCTCAAATGTATTTCATGCGGAAAGGAATTTCCGCTGACGGATGTCCGGTTTACGTGCACATGCGGAAATCTTCTGGATGTCGAGCACGATTTATCCGCTCTGAAGAAAAAATTCCGCCTTTCAAAAAAATATTTTGACAGGAAAAGTTCGGTCATTAACGGTCAGCCTTCCGGCGGCGTGTGGCATTTTCGCGAACTCGTCCTGCCGTCCGTTTCCGATAGAGAAATTGTTTCCAAGCAGGAAGGAAACACGCGTTTATACAGAAGCAGGAAAATTTCCTCCTGGCTGGGCCTTCAACGGTTTTACCTCAAGCACGAAGGAGAAAATCCCACCGGCTCTTTCAAGGACAGGGGCATGACCGTTGCAACAACGCAGGCAAAACGGCTGCATCAAAAAGCGGTTGTATGTGCATCGACGGGAAATACTTCTGCTTCGCTCGCGGCGTATGCATCGGAGGCGGAAATAACGGGGTTAGTGCTGATTCCCAAAGGAAATGTTGCCGTTGGAAAAATTTCTCAAGCGCTCGCGTACGGGGCAAAAACACTCGTCGTCAACGGCGACTTTGACGACTGTATGCGTTTGATTTTTGAGGCACAGGAAAAATTGCAGGCGTACCCGCTTAACTCGATCAACCCGTTTCGGATTGAAGGTCAAAAAACGATTATATGGGAAACGCTGCAGCAGCTTCAGTGGAAAATTCCGGACTGGTTTGTTTTTCCCGGCGGCAATCTCGGCAACACGAGTGCATTCGGCAAGGCGCTGCACGAAGCTCTACAGCTTGGCCTGATCGAAAAGATGCCACGGTTTGCCGTTATTCAAGCGGAGGGAGCGAGTCCGTTTTACAAAGCATACAAAAATGGATTCCAAGAATTGAAACCGCAGAAAGCCGAGACTATTGCAACCGCAATCAAGATCGGGAATCCGGCGAACTACACGAAAGCAATCAGGTCGCTGCAATGGACAAGCGGCATCGTTGAAAGTGTGACGGACGAAGAAATCCTCGAAGCAAAAGCGGTTGTCGATGCTGCCGGTATCGGGGCTGAACCGGCGTCGTGTGCGACGGTCGCCGGACTCAAAAAATTAATCAGCAGCGGGACCATTAAGTCCAGGGAAACCGTGGTCGGAATTCTCACTGGAAATATTTTGAAGGACCCGCAAATCATCGTCGACTATCATATTACCGCACGAGGTCCCCATGCAAATCCGCCGGTTGAAATCGATGCAACGATTGGTAATGTGCAAAAATTTCTTTAAATAACCGCAAGGCCGCAAAGTCGCAATGGGGGGGAGTAAATGATAAACGAGGAGCTTGATTTTCTTTCAAGAAGAATACTTTCTGCATGTTTGTCTGTTCACAGAGAAATGGGGCCAGGGCTTTTGGAATCGGTATATGAACTCTGTTTGCTCAAGGAATTTGAAAACGAAGCAATTATGGCAGAAAGTCAGGTTTCTATCCCTCTTGTATATAAAGGGTTTAAACTGTCTAAAGATTTTCGCATTGATATTCTTGTGGAACGAGAAATTGTAATTGAGATAAAATCCGTTGATGTGCTCTTGCCGGTTCACGAGGCACAGATTATTTCGTATTTGAAGTTGGCAAATAAACGTCTCGGTTTCTTGATAAACTTTAACTCGGCACTATTAAAAAACGGTTTCAAGAGATTTGTAAACAAATTCTAATCATAGCGCCTTTGCGCCATTGCGGTAAAACCATGAAGGTAAAAATTCCAGCATCGACTTCTAATATCGGACCCGGCTTCGACACGCTCGGACTCGCGTTAAACCGGTTTTTGTATTTATCGGTCGATGAAGGGAACGCGCATGGGCCATCCGTTCATATTTCCGTTGAAGGGAACGGCAAAGAACATATTGCAACGGATGAGACAAACCTTGTTTACCAGGGGATGGCGGCGTTGGCAAATTATGTAGGGACATTAAATACAAAGTCCCTGCACAATATTCGCCTTCACATCAAGAATGAAATCCCGTCAAGCGGCGGACTTGGCGGAAGCGGTGCAGCGATTGCCGGCGGTGTTTTCCTTGCCAACGAATTCCTTCACGCAAAAATGTCGCGTGAGGATATGCTGAATATTGCCGTTTCGATAGAGGGGCATCCGGACAATGTTTCCGCCGCGATGATGGGTGGATTGACGATCAATTGTTTCGATAATGGAAAGGTCCGCTGTCGCAGCATCAAGATCGCGTCGGAACTTTCCGTCGTTGCCTGCAGCCCGAATTTTCAGGTTCTTACAAAACAGGCGCGCCAGATTCTTCCCAAAGAGAGTACCGTTGAAAGATGCTGTCGTCAACATTGAAAACGTTGCATCGCTCATTGCAGCATTTATGGAAGGAGACGTTGAAGCGCTGCGTTATGCAACTGGCGACCGGCTCCATGAGCAGTACCGGGCCGCACTCATTCCAGGGTTCGAGAACGTAAAGAACGCTGCACTTGGTGCAGGGGCGCTGTCATTCAATATCAGCGGATCGGGACCAACGGTATTTTCGTTTACATCGAACAATGAGAAACAGATCGGCGAAGCAATGGTGAATGCATTTTCCGCCCGCGGTATCTCCTCGACGTACGAAATTATGACGGTCGAAAACAAAGGGGCAGAGGTTATTGGCTAAGACCCTTCCGAAGGGTCCGTTACACAATTTTCTAATTGTTCGCCTTCCAAAGCAACCCTTCGGAAGGTTCGTGCCCGATCACCGTCTTGTTTCACTCTAAAAAATCCGCTATCTTTCCCACCGCAACGGTCTCAATAAACTATCAATGAGCAGTCGAATATGAGAAAAGTCGTGATTACGGGCATCGGCTTAATTACTCCGATCGGGTTATCGACTGAGGAGTCATGGAAGCACTGCGTTGCCGGCGTTTCTGGAATTGGCCCCGTTACACGTTTTCCCACCGAGCAATATCCCACGCGCATTGCGGGGGAAATTAAAGGGTTCGACGTAACGAAATATTTTGAGCCGAAGGAAGCACGCAGGTTCGACCTTTTCAATCATTATGCGGTCGGAGCGGCGCTCGATGCGTTAAAAGATTCCAATTTTGAGATTACTCCGGCGAACGCGGAACGGGTTGGCATTATCATCGGCTCCGGTATCGGCGGCGTCATCAGCATTAGCGACACAGCGATTAACGTTTCGAAGAACGGACCGAGGTATATTACTCCATTTTTTATTCCGGGGGCGATCATCAATATGCCCTCGGGCTATCTCGCGATTCGCACCGGAGCAAAAGGACCAAACTATGCGGTCGTATCGGCGTGCGCCACGGGCAATCATGCAATCGCAGATGGGTTTCATGCGATCAGGCGCGAAGAAGCCGATGTTATGATTGTCGGGGGCTCGGAGGCATCTGTGATGGATGTTGCGTTTGCAGGATTTTGTTCCGCGAGAGCTATGTCAAAGAGGAATGATGAGCCTCAACGAGCTTCGCGTCCGTTTGATAAAGACCGCGACGGTTTCGTGTTGAGTGAAGGCGCGAGCGTTATTATTCTTGAGGACGAAGAACATGCCCGGCGGCGCGGCGCCCGCTTGTATGCGCGAATGTTAAGCTGCGGGATGACGGCCGATGCTTACCATATTACCGCGCCCCCAGAAAACGGCGACGGCGCTGAACGTGCAATGAAACTTGCCGTTGAGTATGCAGGACTTAAACCGGAGCAAATCGATTACATCAACGCACACGGGACGTCGACCGGTCTTGGCGATATTGCGGAAACAAAAGCAGTAAAAAAAGCTTTTGGCGCACATGCAAAAAAACTTGCAATAAGTTCAACAAAGTCGATGATCGGACATTTACTCGGCGCTGCCGGTGCGGCAGAAGCGGCGTTCACAATTCTTGCTTTGCGCGACGGTATTCTGCCGCCTACGATCAACCTTGATAATCCCGACCCCGAATGCGATCTCGATTATGTTCCGAACATTGCGCGGAAGCAAGATATTCACTATGCACTGTCTAACGGTTTTGGGTTTGGTGGAACGAATGCGACAGTATGCTTCGAGAAGATAGATACATAGAGATTGTCCACGAAGGACACGAAGGGGCACGAAGAAAAGATTATGGCAGAACGAAGAACGATAAAAGTCGGATTAGTGCAGATGAGCTGCGTGGAGAATCCGGCGGAAAATATAAAAAAAGCAATCGCCGGTGTTCGCGAGGCAGCTGCAAAAGGAGCGAACATTGTCTGTTTGCAGGAATTGTTCCGCTCGCCCTATTTTTGTATTAAGGAAGACTACAAAGCGTTCGGATTAGCGGAACCGATTCCCGGCGATTCGACGACGCAGTTTCAATCGCTTGCGAAAGAACTTGATGTTGTTATTATTGTGCCATTGTTTGAGAAACGGGCGGAAGGAGTTTATCACAATTCCGCCGCAGTGATCGATGCGGACGGGAAGTTTCTCGGCAAATACCGCAAAATGCACATTCCGGACGATCCGTCGTTCTACGAAAAATTCTACTTCACCCCCGGAGATATCGGTTTCAAATCATGGAAAACAAAGTTCGGAACAATCGGTGTACTCATTTGCTGGGATCAATGGTATCCGGAAGCGGCTAGGCTGACTGCATTGTCGGGAGCCGAAATATTATTCTATCCAACAGCGATCGGCTGGGCCAACGATGAAGAGGCAAAAACGCGGGAAGATCAATTCCAGGCATGGCAGGTAATTCAACGGGCGCACGCTGTTGCAAACGGGATTCCCGTTGTTACGGTCAACCGCGTTGGCACGGAAGGAAACCTTAATTTCTGGGGAGGTTCGTTTGTTGCGAACACGTTTGGCGAAATGCTCCATCAATCGCCGCGCGACAAAGAAGAAGTCAGCGTCGTCGATGTCGATTTGAACCGCTCGAACATCACGCGCACGCATTGGCCGTTTCTCCGCGACAGAAGGATTGATGCATACGGCGGCTTGACGAGCAGAATGCTGGATGAGTAGAATCTCTCAGTAAACAGTTAGCAGTAAGCAGTTAACAGTAAGCAAAAGCTAATCAATAGCCAGGGGGGAAAGATGGCACTAAATAAGGAGAACAATTTATATTCAAAATCATTTAAGTTTGCTGTTCGCATTGTTAAATTATATGTTTGGATTACCGACAACAAAAAAGAATTTATTCTCTCCAAACAATTTCTTAGATCCGGGACATCGATTGGCGCCAATATAGCCGAAGCGAATAGAGCAATTTCATCGGCTGATTTTTCCTCGAAGATTTCAATTTCGTATAAGGAAAGCCTCGAAACGAAATATTGGCTTTCCCTTAAGAAAGAAACGAAATTTATTGACGGAAAACTATACGACTCTTTGTTTGCTGATGTCGATGAGTTATCGAAAATCCTCTTCGCTATTCTTAAAAGAACCCGAATACAAAACAACTAACATAATTTTCCTAGAAGATTGCTCCATAAGAGCCTTTCCTGCATCCTTTAGCATTCTTAAACTTGTGAAAATTGTTTACTGTTTACTGTTAACTGGTAACGATCATTGAATAAAACTCCCCGACAACTTGGATACAGGTTTCCCGCAGAGTGGGAGCCGCAGGCGGCGACCTGGTTTTCCTGGCCGCACAATAAAGAAACGTGGCCGGGCAAGTTTGACCTGATCCCCGGCGTTTTCACAAACATTGTCAAAACACTTGCCCCGCACCAGCACGTGAACATCAATGTTGTGGACGATGCGATGGTTAACGAGGTGAATTCACTGTTGCTAGAAGCCAAGGTCGCTCCTTCACAATTTACGCTGTTTAAAATCCCAACAAACGATACCTGGTGCCGGGATCACGGTCCCGCGTTCGTTGTCAATCCAAACGCTCCGGTACCGCTCGCCATTATCGATTGGGGATTCAACGCGTGGGGAGGGAAATACCTTCCCTACGATCTCGACAATAATGTACCGTCGCGAATAGCCGAATTGAGAAAACTCTTCGTTTTTCATCCCGGAATTATCATGGAAGGAGGGTCGATCGACGTCAACGGCGAAGGATGTTTGCTGACGAGCAGATCGTGTTTGTTGAATGAAAACCGTAATCCGGCACTTACCCAGGAGGAGATCGAGAAATATCTTGGCGAGTATTACAACATCGAGAAGGTACTATGGGTTGATGAAGGAATTGCCGGAGACGATACCGACGGGCATATTGACGACTCGGCGCGGTTTGTCAGCCCGGATACGATTGTCGCCATTGTCGAGAAGAACCCCGCTGACGAGAACTACGCCATTCTTCATAAAAATCTTCTCGACCTGCGGGCAATGACAGACACAAAAGGAAATCATTTTCGGATTGTCGAGCTTCCTATGCCCGCACCCGTATTTTTCAACGGACAGCGTTTGCCTGCAAGTTATGCAAATTTTCTGATTGCGAATAATATCGTGCTGGTACCGACATTCCGCGATTCGAACGACGCGGCGGCAATAGAAATTCTCCAGCGGGAATTTCAAGACCGCACCGTGGTCGGCATCGACTGTGTTGATCTGGTGCTGGGTCTTGGAACCCTGCATTGCATTAGCCAGCAAGAACCCCAAGTTACGAATAAAAAATAAAGTTGTATTAAAGTCCCTCTAAAAAACGGAGTTCAGAATATGAAATGTTTTGCACTTACTATATGGCATCAAGGAAGATGCTTCCTTTTTTTTGCTGGACTATTAGCCGGATGCGCTGCGAGTCAGCACTTTCTTCACACCGGAGAGAGAATAGTATTCCTGGGGGATTCTATCACCCAGCTCGGCGTGAAGCCGAACGGTTATGTAACTCTTATCCAGGATAGTCTTAAAAAAGAACATGAAGGAATGAATATTGAAGTCATAGGAGCGGGAGTAAGCGGCAACAAAGTTCCGGACCTGCAGAAACGGCTTCAGAAGGATGTGTTGGATAAGCATCCAACGCTGGTCGTTATTTATATCGGCATCAACGATGTGTGGCATTGGGCGACACCGGGTCTGAAGGGAACAACGAAAGAAGATTTTGAATCCGGATTGAAAGATATTATCGCCTCAATCCAAAATGACGGTGCACGAGTCATCCTCTGCACGCCGAGTGTTATCGGGGAAAAGAATGATGGAACGAATCCCCAGGATACAACGCTTGAAGAATATTCAAATATCAGCCGTCGCGTTGCGAAAGAAACCGGCAGCACATTATGCGATCTTCACAAGGCTTTTGCCGAATACTTGAAATCTCGCAATCCTAACGATGAAGAAAAAGGAATTCTGACTGTCGACAGAGTTCATTTAAACGACAGAGGCAATCGGTTCGTCGCCGAACAAATTCTTAAAACCCTTGACCAATAATTTTATCTGACAGATCGCGTTTTCGGAATGGAGAATAAAAATGTATAGAACAATAAAGGACTTCACAGAAGATTGGCGCCGGGAATCACTATCGACGCTGAAAGTTTTTCGCGCACTGAACGATACATCACTTGGGCAAAAAGTCACGCCCGATGGACGATCGCTTGGCTTTCTCGCCTGGCATATCACCCTCTTGCTCGGTGAAATGGGCGAACAAGCAGGCTTGAATGTTGTTTCCCCGGCAGAAAATGCACCGCTGCCGAAGAGTGCGCACGATATCGCAGAAGCATATCACACTGCCGCCCAGTCCATTGCAGATCAGGCCCCGGAACGTTGGAACGACGCTGCGCTTGATGAAGAAGTAGAAATGTTTGGTGAAAGATGGAAGCGCGGTTTTGCTCTTGCCTCACTTCTCAGGCATCAAACGCACCATCGCGGCCAGATGACGGTACTCATGCGTCAGGCCGGGCTTGGTGTTCCGGGCGTCTGCGGGCCGTCGCGGGAAGAATGGGCGAAGCTGGGCATGCCGGCAATGCAGTAACGCATTAACGAAAGTTTTCTATGACATCAACTCAATCAATTCGCATCGAGCCCGCGACGGAGAGGGACATCCCTCTTATTCTTACGTTTATAAAAGAGCTCGCTGAGTACGAACGTTTATCGGAACAGTGCGTTGCCACGGAAGCTCTTCTCCGTGAGACATTGTTCGGCGAGAAGAAGTTTGCCGAAGTTGTTATCGCCTATTATGAAGATCAACCTGCAGGTTTTGAAATCTTCTTCCATAACTTTTCCACGTTTCTTGCCCGTCCTGGAATTTATCTCGAGGACCTCTTCGTCTTTCCAAGTTTCCGCGGCAAGGGAATTGGAAAAGCACTCCTTGTCTACCTTGCTCGCATTGCGAAGGAAAGAAATTGCGGCCGGTTCGAATGGGCTGTGCTCGACTGGAATGAGCCGTCGATAGTGTTCTATAAAAAATTAGGGGCAATTCCGCTCGACGACTGGACAATATTTCGCGCGACGGGGAAGGCGTTGGACACGTTGGCAAAAGGATAAAAGGCGAATTTCCTGCATTGTCGCCGCCGAATCCTGCTTTAAAATCAGTTATTAAGAAGATGTCGGACATCTTCCCGAAAAAATCGTGCCTGTATGAAAAATTCGGCCAGATTAACTGACAAGATGTCCGACATCTCGTGAACTGCACCCCTACCCATCGTTGATTCTGATTTCAAATTTTCGCATATTGGATGTGCGGTTTTGAAACCTTTCCTTCCGAAAATGCGTTACATATTCACCCGATTGTAAAGAACTCAAAAAAATGTCATCTGAAACACAAAAAGCGGACCTGTCATCGCTCCGTATCAATAGAAGTGCTCCCGAATCGAACGGCACGGGTTCGAAAAAGAAGAATTTCATTCTTTATTCATCCGTCGGAGCCGTGATACTCGTTGTGGTTGCATTTTTCATTTTTAGCGGCGGCATGTCTTCGGCGGAGCAGATCGAAACGGCAACCGTCTCGCTGACGTATCCATCACAGGCGAACACCGTGCTCACGGCGAGCGGTTATGTTGTCGCTCAACGCAAAGCTGCCGTTGCATCGAAAGGAACCGGACGGCTCGAATATCTTGGAGTGATTGAAGGCGACCGGGTGACAAAGGGGAGTATCATCGGAAGACTCGAAAGCAGCGACGTTGAGGCGGCTCTCGGCCAAGCAAAAGCGAACCTCGGTGTTGCGAAGGCTGGAGTAGATCAGGCCAAGGCCGAGCTTGACGATGCGACGTCGAATTATGAGCGGGAAAAATCGCTTTACAACCAGAACCTGGCGTCCAAAGCAGATTACGATCCGGCAAACGCCCGGTATAAGAAAGCCATCGCAGGAGTGGCATCAGCTGAAGCATCGGTGAATGCTGCAGAAGCCGGCGTTCGTTCCGCCGAAGTGCAGGTTGAATACACGTACATCCGCGCCCCCTTCGACGGCACAGTGTTGACAAAAGATGCGGATGTCGGCGACGTTATCACGCCGTTCGGCGCTGCGTCCGGTTCGCGCGGAGACCTTGTCACGCTTGCCGATATGGGATCCCTTGAAGTAGAAGCCGACGTGTCCGAATCGAACATAGAAAAAGTTCATACCGGTCAGCCGTGCGAAATTACACTTGACGCTATTACGGATAAACGGTACCACGGCACTGTTCATAAAATTGTTCCGACTGCCGACCGCGCCAAGGCAACAGTGCTGACGAAAGTTCAATTTCAGGACCGGGATGAACTCGTCCTTCCCGAAATGAGCGCGAAGGTGATTTTTCTGAACAAGGAAACCGAAAAAACAACAGAAAACGCCACCCCCAAAATTTCCGTGCCGGTCTCGGCCATTACTGAGCGGGACGGGAAGAAAGTTGCGTTCCTGCTCCGCAATGAAAACGTCGTGGAAACTCCCGTTGTTGTCGGCGAGCTTATGGGAAACAGCATTGAAATAAAACAAGGACTCTCTGTCGGAGACAAAGTTGTTTTGCACCCGTCAGAGAAACTTTCATCGGGGTCGAAGATAACGCTAACGAAATAATCATCTTCTCACATCGAGAGAATATTTTTCACATTATCATTTGAAGCCTATGGCGGAACCAATCGTTCAAATTCGCAATCTCACGAAAATTTACAAACGCGACAGCATGGAAATTCCTGTGCTGCAAAACATCACTCTCGATATTCCTGAAAGTGAATTTCTTGCACTCATGGGGCCGTCGGGGTCCGGGAAAACTACGCTGCTAAATCTTATTGCGGGTATTGACCGGCCAAACAGCGGATCGCTGGTTATTGCAGGGACGGATATCTCGACGCTTGGAGAATCGGCGCTGGCAAAGTGGCGGTCGCATAACGTTGGTTTTGTTTTTCAGTTCTACAACCTTCTTCCCGTGCTCACGGCGTACGAGAACGTAGAATTACCGCTGCTTCTGACCAATCTTTCCAAGAAAGAAAAACGCGAGCACGTAGAGGCCGCATTGAATGTTGTGGGTTTGGGCGACAGGATGAAGCATTATCCAAAACAACTTTCCGGCGGACAAGAGCAACGGGTTGCGATTGCCCGTGCCATCGTTACCGACCCGACGATTATCGTTGCCGACGAACCGACTGGCGACCTCGACAAAAAATCTGCCGACGAAATTCTGACCCTTATGGAACGGCTGAACACGGAATTCAAGAAAACGATCGTCATGGTAACTCACGATCCTCACGCGGCAGGAAAAGCGCACAAGGTGCGCCACCTTGAAAAGGGTGATTTAATGGAGAATTAATTTATTCGTCGATTGTGGTAATACCGTCTAGGAAGAAATCATGAGAGTGTTGAAACTTGTTTTAAAGAATCTGCTGCGGCATAAGCTCCGCTCGTTTTTGACGATTCTCGGCCTATCGTGTGCCGTTTTCGCCTTCGGATTTCTCAGGACGATCGTCTCTGCCTGGAATTCCGGTGTCGCATCCTCATCTTCAAGCCGGCTCATCACACGGCATGCAGTCTCGTTCATCTACCCGCTGCCGTTGTCGTACCGCGACCAGATTGAAAAAATACCCGGCGTGACGAAAGTATCGTTTGCTTATTGGTTTCAGGGCGTCTACAAGGATAATTCGTTCGACAATTTTTTTCCCCGCTATGCCGTTGATGCCGAAGAGTTTCTCAGTATGTATCCGGAATTTATCATTCCTGCTGATCAGCTCGATACTTTCAAAAAGGAAAGGAACGCCTGCATTGTCGGCAAGAAAATTATGGATAAATACGGCTGGAAGATCGGCGACATCATTCCGATCGAGGGGGACATTTACCCCGGCCATTGGCAGTTCGTAATTCGTGGAGTTTATACGGGCAAGGATAGAACGGTGGATGAAACACAAATGTTTCTCCAATGGTCGTACCTCAACGAATCATTAAAGCAAACAGCGCTCTACCGTGCGGATCAGGTTGGGTGGTATGCAATTCAGATCGCGAATGCAAATGATGCGGCATCTATTTCAGAAAATGTGGATGCGTTGTTTGCTAATTCGTCCGCTAAGACAAAGACGGAAACTGAAAAAGCATTCCAGCAAAGCTTTGTGTCGTTGTCCAGCGCAATCCTGACATCGCTTGAAGTTATTTCGTACGTCATCATCGGCATTATTCTCCTGGTCCTTGCCAACACGATCATCATGTCCGCACGCGAACGTATTCGGGAATATGCCGTGTTGAAAACACTGGGTTTTAACGCGGGACATATTATCGGGTTAGTCGCAGGAGAATCGCTGGTTATTGCCATGATCGGCGGCTGTGTCGGCATTGCGTTAACGTTTCCAATGGCTGCCGCCGTTGCTGCGGGTTTTCCAACAATGTTTCCTGTTTTCAGCGTTGAGCCGTCGACGATTGCGCTTGCTCTTGTGTTATCGGTTCTTGTCGGTTTATTAGCTGCAATTTTTCCGGCGATACGGTCGGCACGAATAAAAATTGTTGATGGTTTGCGGCAAATCGGTTGATAATATCCACGAAGGACACGAAGGGACACGAAGTTTTCTATCAGCAAATAATATTATAATATGAAAATTCCTCTTTCGTATACGATACGCAATCTCTGGACGCGCAGGCTGACAATGTCCCTTACCCTCAGCGGGATTACGCTCGTCGTTTTCGTTTTTGCCGCCGTGTTGATGCTTTCGGAAGGTGTCAAGCAAACGCTTGTTTCGACAGGCTCGGAGGACAATGTCATTATTGTCCGAAAATCGGCCCAGAGCGAGCTCGTGAGCGCGATAGGACGAGAATCGGTTGCCAATATTTCCACATTCCCGGAAGTGGCAACAGGTACGGACGGCAAGCCAGTGGCCACAGCTGACGTGATCACTATTATTAATTTGAGCAAAAATGGGACAAAGGATATGGCGAATGTCCCCGTGCGCGGTGTTTCTCCGGGCGCAACATCGATGCGTCCGCAGGTTACGATAAAAGAAGGGCGCATGTTCCGGCAAGGCTCTTCTGAAATCACCGTTGGAAATGCCGTTGCATCGCAGTTTGAAGGTGTCGCCATCGGAAAAACGATTCAGATCGGTACGGGGTTTTGGACAATCGTGGGAGTCTTCGATGCAGGAAGAAGCGGCTTTGCGTCGGAGGTTTGGGTTGATGCAGAGCAGTTGATGCTTGCGTTCAACCGGCCTGTGTATTCTTCATTAACGGTAAAATTGAAGGATGCAAATGATTTCACCGCTTTCAAAAACAGAATGGAAAGCGATCAGCGGTTGGCAGATCTTGAACCGAAGCGGGAAAAAGCTTTCTATGAAGAACAGTCTCAAGGAATGGCCACGTTCATCCGTGTTCTCGGGCTCATCATCACTATTATTTTCAGCGCCGGTGCAATGATCGGCGCGATGATCACGATGTACGCCGCAGTTGCAAATCGCACCGTTGAAATCGGGACGATGCGCGCGCTCGGTTTTCGCAGAAGAAGTATTCTCGCTGCGTTTTTAGCGGAGGCGATGTTTCTCTCGCTTCTCGGCGGCGGATTAGGGTTGTTGTGTGCTTCCTTTCTGGAATTTGTATCTTTTTCAACGACAAACTTTACTTCATTCACAGAGCTCGCGTTCGGTTTCCATTTCACGGCTTCGATTGCAATTTACACCTTGATCTTCTCCCTTTTCATGGGTTTAGTCGGCGGATTCCTGCCTGCAGTGAGAGCTTCCCGGTTGAACATCATCACCGCTTTGCGGGCATCGTAATAGGCCTTTCAGATCGCCTGAATGATTCTTCGTTCAATCAATAAACAAAATTCTCTTTCATCCGTCTAACTATACACCTCAATATTTTCTCTTTTCATTTTTTCCGAGAGCGGCACAAGCAAACCATGAAGGTAAAGCAATTTTTCTTAAGCGGATGCATTGTCTTCATGGTCTGCATAAGCTCCAGACCCGCAAGCGCTCAAGATTCCACAAAAGCAGCGGTTTTCAAAGAACACAGGGCGCCAACACTGAACCTTGTCAGGCGCTCGGATGAATCGTACGAACTGTGGGAAGAATTCAAGCTGATGGAGAAGGCGAACAACGGAGATGCTTCCGCCCAGCACGAGCTCGGCATCCGCTATCTTCTCGGCAAAGGGTTTGCAGTTGATACCGCGAAGAGCGCATACTGGATTCAAAAAGCTGCCGACCAGGGTTTTCTGATTGCCGAATACAACCTCGGAATTTTCCTCAATAACGGATGGGGATTGCCGTGGAATCCTTTTAAAGCGTTTGAGCATTTTCAGGACGCCGCAAAACAGGGTATGCCGGAGGCAGAATACGTCTACGGTTCGATTCTCACGGACAATTTAGTTGCGCCGCAAAACTGGGTCGAAGCGTACCACTGGATGAAAAAATCTGCCGATGCAGGATACCAACCGGCCCGCGATGCACTCGTTGAGTTTGAAAAACGGGGCATCGACGTCCACGCCGATTCGTCAGACACTTCCTCTGTTTCCTCGTCAACCCTTGTTGCGAGGAAGGACTCGGCCTTGGTACTGCCGACGCATTCATGGAAGCCGGTCCTTCTCGATTTCAGCGATGAAACCGCAACAAAGCAGGACGAACTTGCATTTCTTAAAGACATGCTGCGGAAGGGAAGTCCCGAGTTGAAAAACGCGCTCGGTATTTCATCGCTCGACGCCGACAAACTTGTTGCAGATTCGGCTCTGCTCATCTTGATTCAAAGCGCGGCAGAGTTCGGCAGCCCCGAGGCATTGGCGGTGCTCGGGCGGTTTTACGAAAAAGGAATTATCGAGCGAAAGAATTTGATGCTTGCAGCGACGGAATATCTTCGGGCGATACGGCTGGAATTTCCCCGCGCGCCGGCGCTTCTGTGGAATGTGTATCAGGATAAAAAATTCGTTCAGCAAGTACATGCTCTTGTCCTCCAGGGAAATGCCGAGGCGGAGTTCGTGTGTGCGGGGTTGATATCGGTCGGGTTTGATACGGAGCTGCCTCCGGAAGAGTCGTTTAAACTCCTGCTCAAAGCATCAGCGCAGAATCATATTCAAGCAATGATTGAAACCGGCCTCTGCTATTTTTCGGGAAGAGGAGTCGAGAAGAGCAAAGAAAAAGCGGTGGAGTTCTGGAGCAGGGCGGCAGCCAAGGGGAACCGTGAGGCGCAAATACGGCTTGCGGCAACAAATGTCATTGCAGATTTGCATCTGCAAAATTATGCCTCTTCGATTCCCGATCTCGACTCGGCAGCGCATAAAGGATCGCTCCTGGCACAAGTAGCGCTCGCGTATTGTTACGAGACAGGAACCGGTGTCGTTCAGAGTAAGACGGAAGCGGTGCGGTTGTACCGCGAAAGTGCATACAGAGGGAGCCAAATAGCGTATTATGCCCTGAAGAAAATGTATGATGAACTCCGCCCGGATTCGGCACAATACCGGATAAAAGATGAATAGACATCCGGCCGCTGTTTCCGGCTTGCGGGTGAGACATATTTTTTTAGATTAGAAGTCTATTGAACGGGGGAAATTTTCCCCGCAACAAAAAAATCGAAACGGTCGAACAATCGGTAATACATAACGGAGAACTTATGCCTGAACAAGCACTCGTCGGACTCATCATGGGCTCAAAATCAGATTGGGAAACGCTTCAGCATTGCGGGGCGATGCTCGATCAATTGAAGATTCCGTACGAAGCACGTGTCCTTTCAGCTCATCGTACGCCGGATTTATTGTTCGAATATGTTTCGTCTGCGGAGTCGCGCGGTCTAGAAGTAATTATTGCAGGAGCCGGCGGTGCAGCGCATCTGGCGGGAGTCTCGGCCGCAAAGACATTGCTCCCCGTGTTGGGCGTTCCGATGGAATCGAAATCACTGAACGGGATGGATTCTCTTCTCTCGATGGTACAGATGCCGGCAGGGATTCCCGTCGGAACGCTTGCGATCGGGAAAGCGGGGGCAATAAACGCAGCCTTGTTCGCTGCGGCGATCATGTCGGGAAAACATCCGGAGCTTCGCGAAGCGATTAAACGCTATCGCGAACAGCAGGTGAAAGCAGCGCTCGAACACCCGGACCCGCGGCAATAAAGTTATCGATCACTTCCTACGGTTTGGGATGACCCACCGAATGCGCGAGGAGAATTCTCTGATCAGGACTCAGCTTGAGTTTGGAAATCAGCGCATCGCGATTGACCGTTGCGCGGGCTCCAGTCACTAATCCCTCTGACGTGCAGTATAAATACGTGTTTTGCGAGATGTAGCCGCAATCGATGTTGGCCATCCTCAACTTTCCTTCTTCTGAACTATCTCCTCTTTTTGTTAGATCGGCAACAAAGATCAACTGGACGGGTGCGTCGGCGAAGCGTTGTTCTGCGGCTTGACCGCGAAGATCTTCTGGTGAAACCAGAACGAGCTTATTGTTTTGAGCGTCGTAGAGATACGCCCCAATTTTTAGGAGAACATAGATATCGATTTCCTGTTTATTGTTGGCGGACGGCGCCGTCCTTCTGCCGTCGGGACGATTGACTCCGAACGAAGCCCACAACAGATTAGAAAGCTGTTGCATCGATATGTCCGTTGTATCAAAGGAGCGGACGGTCGCTCGTTTTGCCAATACTTCCATGAGAGGCATGCCTCCGGTTTTCTGCGGCGCCGGGAGTTCGAGAGTCTGACCGATGAGAAGGGAGGTGGCGAAGAGCGAGATGAGCAGGATGCGGAATGCTTTCATGTTTACTCCAGGTCATAGTTGAGATAGGATCAATTAAGAATTGACACGTTGAAACCGAAAAACAAAATGAAGGCTTCACGGAGTTTCTGTTTTACGTTCGCGCAGCATGTCTGCAACAAAAAATCTTACCGGTAAGAAGAGTAAATGATGCCTCAAAAACACTCTTAATGTTAGAATGACATGGCTTGAAATATTTCTGATACCTTCTAGCCGCCTACTTCGTACTGGTCAGACTCGTAAAAGAAAACGCGTCGAGAGTAAATTTCGCTTCACCTTCCGACACACGCACTTGTTTACCTTCTTCCATCCCGCGTTTGCTGTCGGTAACATAAACGCGAAGTTCTTTCACATTCTCCGGAAAGCCGGTCAAGTGAACAGGCCGTGATGCACCGTGATTGACGATGTCAATGGTATACGTTCCATCGGCAATATCTCCGAATGCTGCGCAGCTGATTTCTTCATTGCTGCACGTTGTCGGGAGGATGAATGACCCCGGAGGAACCATGCTTAATTGTTTTAAATTCCAAAATCGCTGTGTTGGATGCAGCGGACCCTCAATTCCGTACATTCCTTGTCCGGCCAGCAGTGAGTAATCCGATGTCAGCTGCCACTGCAATATCGACCGCACGTGAGCGACGTTGCATGCACGCACGTAGATATCAATTTCGTCCTGTGCGAACGACGGCTCCTGAAAAATATCGGGATATGAGTGTGCTTGTGCATCTGTGCCCCCCTCGGCTATGAGCAGCGGAACATTTAATTCCCTGGAGGCGTCTGCCCAATTTGAGAGCGTCCAGTTGTCGCAGCCACGCCATGCGTGGAACGATATCGCTCCGATATACTGATGCGTTGCGGGGTCATCCAAAGCCGGTTGGATGAAATCGACCGTTGTGGCGTCGGAGTTGTCGCCGAGAAGCATTTTTGTCATAAGCTCCTGCGATGCGAGATATGCCCCGAGCTTTTTAATGAAATCGGCATGTTCCTGGCCCGTCATCCTAACGTTGATGCCGAGGTCGGATTCGTTGAACGAGAAGAGCGCGGGTTCAACGCCGAATGCTTCCTTAAGATAGACGAAATAATCGCCGATCGATTTGATGATGCTTCTTATTTTTTTCGGATTCAGAGGATTCCCGTATATTCCATTTTCATTCCTGAAATTTGCTTCGCCGACGATAGCCCATGGTGGCGGGAACCATGCACTGACGATGATCGGTATGTGCCGCCGTGCGAGCTTCTGCGCCATCTCCATCGCACCGCGAACGCTTTCGTCCAGTTTGCCGGCTCGCGCCGTTTCAAGAGGATTTACACTTTCCACCGGATGCCAGTTGCGCCACGGCATTTCAACACGCGCCCATCTCACGTTGAGATTGTCCAAACAGTAATCAACGATTTGTGGGTCGAGTTTCTCGTTTTGAATTCGGAAGTTTCCGCCGATGCCGTCAAATTGTCTCCCCGGTTTCGACGGATCGATCGAAATCTGAACAGGAGTTCTGTCTATTTCTCCGGAGACTTTAAGGGAAAATGTTTTCTCGGCCGTCTGTCCGTCTTTTGTATGACCGGTCGTCACCGCCAGATAAATTCTATCGTTCGCATTTCCGAAACGGGGGTTTCCTTTCTGGATGATAATTTCCGTCGGTTGATCAGTTCTCACTTCAATCCGCCTCGTTGCCGAAGCCACGCGAAATCCTTTTACAGAAGCCTGCATAAGAAAATTTCTTAACCTGAATGCAGGGGGCATTCTTCCCATTCTGCTTGGAAAAAAAGAAACTGGTTCGATCGACGATGCCGTTGAATCGATAAGTTGAATGCTGGCGCCAAAGTAATCGTCGGACGGGAGTTCAAAGCAGACGAATGCGCCGGTTAGTGTGGTGTCGGCCACGGCTTTCGCTTTGATGTTGATTGTTGCCATGCCGTGTTCGGTATCCTGGACCACTTCCGTAAGCGAAAACTGCGAAAGCTCGGTCGTCACAATTTGTTTATCCCCGTTGCGCGTGTACATTGGGCGCTGCTTTTCTTTGCCGGTCGCAGTTACATCCGCCATCGAAGGACCAATCAGGCAAATGCTCGAAGTAAATTTCATTAATTGGCCGTCGATCCGCATACCGCTCAGATTGCCCCACGCGGTCAATTCTGCTTGCGCGAAAGAATTTTCAATTCCAACAGCGAACAATAATAGAGCTATAGCAGGGAAGAAGCGTGTACATTTCATGGATGTTCTCCATCTAATTGTTAATGATGTAATCCAACTCATCGACCCCACTCTTACCTTCCCCTGTTAGAGGAGTGTATATTTTCTTTCGCCTTGTACGGCTTTTTGTATACGTCACCTTTTAAATCAGGCTCTTACCTAATTACCTTGCTTTATCGGGCTTAACCTCAGCAAAACAACATCGTGCGACGGAATGTCGGCGGAAAAGTCAGTATCCGTTTTACCGATGCCTTTCTTTTGCCAAAGATCTCGTATCTGATATATTCCGTTGAGAAATGGAAGATAAGCCCAATGAACCCTCATTTTCATCACATCGTCGCCCGAATTGAAAAAGCAGAGAGCCCATTCACCATTCGATAATTCCTTTACCCAAATTTCTTTGCTCGGGTGTTCCATGAACCGGTAGCCCTGTTTTCCGAGAGAGTCTTGATCGACCGCAATCACTTCGGTATTCGTGAGTATCTCGCGGATTTCTGGAGTCATCTTTCTAACGTCGTTGCCCGCCATTAACGGCGCCGCGAGCATAGCCCAGAGGCTAAAATGCGCTTTCGACTCTGTAATAGAAAGTCCCTTGTTACCAACCTCCAGCATATCAGGATCGTTCCAATGATCCGGCCCGGCATATTTTTCCAAGCCGTCTTGTTTTGCCAAAATATATTTCCATCCTGTGGCATAAACATCCTGACAGCTGTAACAGTCGGTAATGTCTCCGGTTGTTCTCCAGAGATGAGCCATCTTTGCCCCCCAGAGCCACGGTTGGTTGTTTCCCCATTCGCAGAGGCTGTAGACGACTGGTCGGCCGGCAGCATATAAGGCGTCGCCCATGGTCTTATACGTTTCCTCGGCATTGGCTGTACCATGATCGCACCAATCATACTTCAGATAATCAACGCCCCATGAAGCGTACGTGCGAGCATCCTGAAACTCGTGCCCACGCCCTCCCGGATAGCCTGAGCAGGTTGTTCTTCCGGCACAATTATGGATTCCGAATTTGAATCCATTTGAGTGAAGATAATCACCCAACGCCTTCATTCCGCCTGGAAATCTTTTCGGGTCGGGAACAAGGTTTCCGAGACTGTCCCTTTCCATCGCTTCCCAGCCGTCATCGACGACAATGTACCTATATCCGGCATCCCGCATCCCGCTTTTGATCAGTGCCTGGGCCGTCTCTTTGATCAACTGTTCGCTGCAATTAACTTGAAATGAATTCCAGCTGTTCCATCCCATTGGCGGGGTAGGGGCAAGTCCCTGAAATTTTTGTGCATAGAGCGAACACGAAATCAGCAGTAAGAATAAAAAGGCTAATCTTCTCATTGGATGTCCTCTTTTCAAATTAGACGATCAGATCCTTCGCCCGCTATTCATGGAGTTCGCGAAGCGATCTCTTTGGCAAAAGCGGCGGGGTCAGAATGACAATTCAAATCCGAGTTTTCTGATGCCCAATTATTTTATTTTTTCTATTCGGGCAGCCCAGCCTCCGCCCGGTGAAAGTTGAATATTTAATTTTTCCCCCGACGTTACTTTTATGGTTTCCTTTTTGTAATCGGTGGCGTCCCGGTCTGCGTTGACGCCGTCTTTAAACACTGTCGCTTGATACATTCCTGCGCCAAGGAATGAAAAGTCAAGAGTAATACTTCGCGCATTCCAATTACTGATCGCTCCCACATACCAGGTCTCTCCCTTCCTGCGGGCGACCGCAACGTACTCTCCTACTTTTCCATCCAGCGGTACCGTTTCGTCAAAAGTCGTCGGGACTCTTGTGATAAAATCCGTGCATTCCTGCTCTTTCATGTATGTCGTCGGATTATCCGAAAGCATTTGAAGAGGGGCGTTAAAGATTACATACATTGCCAGCTGTGCACAGCGGGTTCCCTGGCTCATCGGGTTATCATTGATCGGCCTGAAGTTCGCCTTCACGGCATTACGCATAGCGCCGGGAGTGTAATCCATCGGTCCGGCGAGCATGCGGATATACGGGATGCTGGTGACGTACCGCGGCTGATCTTCGACGGCCCATTTATAGTTCTCCAATCCCTTCACACCTTCAAACCCGATGACGTTGGGATACGTTCTCTGCAGACCGGTTGGCTTGAACACTCCATGGTAATCGACGAGCAAATGATACTCTGCCGCCTTTTCGGCAATTTCATAAAGAGAAACTACCGCCACCTGATCGTCGCGATCGACAAAATCAATTTTGAAACCTTTCACGCCCATTTTAGAATAGAGAGGAAAAACCGTATCTTTCTGCTGCGTCACTGCGTACCATGAAGCCCAGAGAATAACGTCCACACCCTTCTGTTTACCATATTCTATGATCTCTTGAAGGTTTATTGCAGGGACTACTTTTGTCAGGTTCAGCCCCTCAGACCAGCCGCCATCCATAATGATGTACGGTATTTTATTGGCTGCGGCAAAATCTATGTAATACTTATATGTCGGCGTGTTGATGCCGGCTTTGAAATCGACGTGCGAAATATTCCAATTGTTCCACCAATCCCAGGCGACCTGGCCCGGCTTGATCCACGAGACGTCGGCAATTCTCGGGGGCGATGCCAGCTTTTGCACGATGTCGTTGCTCAACAATTCTTTGTCGCTCTTGCTGATGGCAACCACGCGCCATGGAAAATTACGAGTGCCGCTTGTTTTAGCAATGTAGTCGGCTCTTTTTATTGGGATGTAATTGATGCCGCCGAATCCGCCCAGCTCCGCCTCTAATGGATATGGCGCATAGACCCCCATTAATCCTTTGCGGGTCTGATTAATATTCAGGTACATACCCGGATAATCTTCAAGGTCCGCTTCCAGAATGACGACTTTTTTATTATTGCCGACGTCGACCAATACCGGAAGGAACGCCAATGAATCACTTAAGAATTGAGAAATATTGATCTCTCTGTACAACGCTTCAAAAGAAGAGTTGAAAATTTTTCCTCCACGGTAATCCCACATATAGGGAAGAAAAGCCTTATGATCCTCGGTGAAATTGAAGTTGGCTTCTTCATTCTTTATGATGATCTCACCTTTTTTCTTTGTGAAGAATCGGTACGCGACCGCATCGTTGTATACTCTGAAGATTACACCGAAACCATTTTTACAATTGATTGTGAGCTGGTTACAGTTGTCCAGAATGCTTGCCTTTATGTAGTTGACCGGGGTGATGATGGTGTTGACCTTTTCCGTGCTGGATGATGCAACCCTTGCATTATCGCCGAGCACGTCGCCATCTTCTAGCGACAAGGATATTGCCGACGGCGCAATAATCTGTTCACCGTTCGCCTCCACCGACCATTCAAGTTTCGCACCCGCATCGATCTTTACGCTGATGGCGGCATCCGGGGATAATACTTCGAAATCATTTTTCTTTTGCGCAGCGAGTATCGACGTGCCCAGCAGTAACACAACTGTTAGTCCGGCGAGTATATTTCTCTTTGTAACGAGAATCGGTTTTGCATGGAATTTGTTTTTTGAATTTGTCATATTGACCTGCGGTTTAATTTCCTGCACAGTAACGTGAAGTAACAGTTAATTTATTATAAGGCTCTCTTTTGTGTTTGCAGCATCGCGTAATTTTGTTCATGGAATTTGTACATCGGATGATGCAGCATGTTGAAACCGGTGTAATGTATTGATTATTAAATATATATAAAAGTCACAATTAGAGACTTCTGAATAATTCCAAAAATACGTCTCGCGCAAATCCCAAGGGGATGGCTTCGCCAGCGGCTTGGCGAGAGGCAATTTTTCAGATGTCTCAATTATATCCTTCGTGACCAAGAGATGCAAAAGCAGGATTTGTGGTCGTGTCCCGTGATGGAAAAATGTAACCTTCGAAAGGAAAAATCCATGTATTATTATGTGCCTAATGAAGAATCGGAAACAATGACAAAGAGAATAGCCGTGGTCATTCTATTCCTCGCCATCATACTGAATTACGGCCAGGCGCTTGGTCAGATGGCGCAAACTCCGTTAAAGGTTGAAACCAAAAATCTTCTGGTTTCTGTTGATCCGACCGCCTGTCGCTGGTCTGCGAAAGTCAAAGGGACTGAGATGCAGCTGAATGACGTATACTTTCTACCAGGCGACGACCCTTCAGGCTGGACGGTGGCCGGTTCTGTTGACAGCAGCGACTCGAGTAACTTCGGTTCGTTTGTTACTGTGACGCTGCATGGTGCAAAGCCTGGACAACTCGATTTCGACTACCATATCTCGGTCAGTAAAACCGGAAACGACATCCTTGTCAGCTTGGACCGCTCTAACAACACAGGCAAGCCGGTTGACGTTGGCGACATGGACTATTTCGTTTCGGCAGATGCGCGCCTTGGGGGAACAGTTGACATGTGGATCACACTGGGAACACAATCCCGCAATCGCGATCTCTACGAACTTTGGTCCGTGATCAATCTGATCACTCCTAAAACATACGCGGTGAATCATGTAGTCAGAAATTCGGAGACGGGGAACTGCGTATTGATGGGACATGTAACGGCACTGAAGGGATTGTCGCGTTTCGAAGTAAGGTCGGGCTGGAAGGGAAATATTCCCGACCGGATGCAGATTCGGGGATACTGCAGCTACAAAGTGACCGTGCCTCCGGGGAAAAGTTTTCCCGGAGAAAAGCTGCTGATCTGTTTTAATACCGATGCGCTCCGGGCGATGGAACACCAGGCCGACCTGATCGCGATCGCCCATGACGTGCGTTTGAAACAGCGGCGACCGATCGATCTCAACGACCGGGAATGGGTCGCAAACGATTACAGCCGTTTCCATGGATGGATGTCCGGCGGCAGCAACGCCGATGCAAAGAAGTTCTTCGAAGAAAACGGCCTGGTGGATTTCTACTGGGGACTTGGAGGGCCCGGCCCGCAGGGAGGATTTGGAATATACGGCATGGGTGGAAGCACGCAGGGGCGGCCGTCTCGAGTTAATTTTCCGACCGAATGCTTCCTTCCGATCCACACCGTCAAGTATGATGGCGAAAGAGTAATCGATTTTTCTAACCCTCTAACGGTTAAACTGGAGCGCGAGCGTATTCTCAAGTGGGTGACCGGTCAGGAAAAAAATACAGGTCGAGCCGAGATGGACTTTGCTGATTGGTGGGATGTGTGGCCCGGACAGTTCGATCCCTTTATGAGTGCGTTGGAAACCTATCGTGCGGCGGGAATTCCGTGGCGTGAGGCGATCGACGAGAAGGCGCCCCGCATGGTCATTCGCTCGAATATGCAGCCTGTCGATCACTCGTACGGAATTGTCGACATCCTGCGCGTTTCGGAGGATGCTGACCAGGGCTATGAGGAACCGGGGTCTTCGCTGGAGGGGAAAGAATTCACCGGGTTGTTTACGGAAACCGTGTTAGGCTCGGCCAACCGCTTTTTTTACAACGGCCGTGTGTTTTGGAACGACGGCGACGGTTTTCATATCTATAAATATAAAGCACCGGATAAACAAGACTTCAACTATAGCCAAGGAAAAGTTGATGCAAATTTCCATGCAATTGCCGGCAACACGCTTTTTGTTTCAGAAGCGTTCAACGTACCGTATCCGGCCGATCGGATCGAACTTCTGAAACGCATCAGCCCGCCGACCATGGATGTTGCTTATCCCGTCGACTTATTTGTTCGCAGGCCGGCCCAGGTCTGGAACATGCCCATCGAACGGCCGTTTGGAAAATGGTCGATCCTGGCAGTTTTCAATTATACTAAGAAATCCGGTCAGGAAAATTACAAGTTCACCACTCAGTTGGATGCAGCAAAGGATCTCCGCCTGGATTCTGCAAAAGAGTACATTGTCTATGAGTTCTGGACGAAGAAACTGATCGGAACGTTCAAAGGAACTTTTGTAACCCGTCCGCTGAACCCGTACGATTGCGATGTCTACAGCATTGTCGAGAAACAAGATCGGCCGGTGCTGATTTCCACCAGCAGGCATATCCGGCAGATGGCGTTTGACATCAAAGACCTCGCTTACGATAAGCAGCAGCGGATGCTGCGAGGAATTTCTCGCGCAGTTGCGGGAGATCCGTACCAGCTGCGCATCTACGTCCCGGATGGTTTCAGCGTGAAGCGCGCGGAGTTATCCGACGGCCTCACGGCTGAACTAAATATGGATGGTCACCTTCTCACAGTGGATTGCAAGTCTTCAACAGGGAAGGATGTAGAATGGAAAGTCTTCTTCTGAGATAATGATGAACGATGTCCATTGGAAAGAGTATGTCTTCCTTTTTACGGCTTCTCTATTATTGTGAAGCCGTTTATAGCCATTTGTATAATTTTTTTGTTAATTGGATCGATTGCTTTTTCCCCGATGCTTGCATTACGGGCAGCCTATTTTTGAAAAAAACGATCCGGCATTTTGTTGTGTAAAGAGTCGTTTCATGATAAGGAATTAAATCCATGAGAACATTATTCAGGATTCGCGTGTTTGTAAGTCTCTTCTTCATTCTAACGACTATATCATCTGCACAATCAAATCAGCTCCAGACATCAGTCAGACATAAAATAAAATTCAATAACGACTGGAGATTTATACTCGGAGATAAACCGGAGTTCAGGGATTCCAGTTATGACGACAGCGCATGGCGGCAATTGAATCTTCCACACGATTGGAGCATCGAAGGCGCGTTCGATATGGCCGGCGGCGAGTCGAACGGTTTCTTTCCTGTCGGAATCGGATGGTACAGAAAGACATTTACGCTTTCCGATTCGTTAAAGGGGAAAGAAGTCGTCATCAATTTTGACGGCGTTTACATGAATAGTGAAGTATGGATAAATAATCATTTCCTGGGGAGATATCCATACGGCTATTCAACATTTCAATACGATATGACCGATTTCCTAAAATTCGGAGAGAAGAAAAAAAACGTTATAGCAGTTCGCGTAGATAATTCGCAAGCCAATTCAACAAGGTGGTACAGCGGTTCGGGCATTTACCGCAATGTTTATCTCATTATAACCAACTTTGTTCATTTCCATAATTATAAGGGCATTTCCATAACCACGCCCGTTGTAGAGGAAGACAAAGCTTCTGTAAACGTTGACTATGATTTTCTGGTGAGTTTCTATTCTTCTGAAGATAAGGAGGAGTGGCAGAAGGATGTTTGGAAATCAAAACCGGTCACAAAAGCGATTACAATTCGTTCTATAGTTTATGATAAAGATGGAACCGAGATTTCAAGAACGGAATCTCAAAATAATTATACGAACTTTAATCCCGATTTTAAAGCGACACACAAACTTTCCATCAATAATCCAAACCGGTGGTCTCCTCATTCTCCGGTTTTGTATTACCTTAAAAGCCAATTAGAATGCGATGGAAGAATTATCGACGATCAAGTAACTTCATTCGGCTTGAGAAAACTCGAGTTTATTCTAAATAAAGGAATGTTTGTCAATGGGGTTCCGACAAAATTAAAAGGGGCATGCGTTCATGAAGACGGGGCTTCCTTCGGTTCTGCTGCGCCAATGGAGATATGGCGTTACAGGCTGCTCAAACTGAAAAAGATGGGATGCAATGCAATCCGTCCGAGTCATCACCCGTTCAATCCGAAATTTTATGACCTGTGCGATTCACTCGGTTTTTTTATTATGGATGAAGCGTTTGACGAGTGGACGCGTGGATGGGAATGGAATTTTACTGAAAATACCACCGGGAAATCTATGAACGGTTATCATTTATATTTCGACCAGTGGTGGGAAACCGATCTCAAAGCGATGATCCATCGGGATCGCAATCATCCGTCGGTTGTTCTGTATTCCATTGGAAACGAGATTCCGAACCAATTGAGCCCCGACGGTGCGCAGCTTGCAAAGAAGCTCGTCGAAGTCTGTCATCAGGAAGATCCGACCAGGCCGGTAACATCCGCCTGTGATCAAGCGTATTGGCATCCTGAAAATGGTTTTTTAGATGTGTTGGACATCGGCGGGTTCAATTATATTGACCGGAAGAATAAAGAAAAAACTTATGCACCAGAAAAAGATGTATGGCCGAATAAATTATTTGTGGGAAGTGAAACAAGCAACCAAATTTGGTACTGGATTGGCGTAAGAGATTTGGATTATGTGATTGGTGAGTTCCCCTGGACCGGCGTCGATTATCTCGGTGAAGCACGATATCCTCTGCGCGCAGCCGGTGCCGGATGGCTTGATCTTTCCGGAAATGAAAAGAGCGAATACTATCTGCGGAAAAGCTGTTATAGCGATGAACCAACCGTTCATATAGCCATTGACACTGCAGACAAGAAGGATCTGCCTTGGTATCGTCGTTCAGCGGCTCTTTCCAAATGGAATTGGGAAACGAAAGACACGCTTTCAGTATACGTATATACAAATTGCGACGAGGTGGAATTACTGCTCAACGGAAAATCGCTCGGCAAAAAGAGCGTCGACATGAATCTTTATAAATCACTCTGGAAAATTCAATTTCAACCCGGTACCATAAAAGCCGTCGGTTATCGAAAGAATAAGAAAGCTGCCGAACACGTTCTAAAAACTGCCGGCGATGCATTTCAAATATCGGCAAAACCACTGAAGACGAAGCTCGAAGCGAACGGTGAAGATCTTGGCCTTGTCGAAATTTCGATCTTGGATAAAGATGGAAACGATGTCTTTGATGCCGAAAACGAAATCACTGTAAATATCTCCGGCGAAGGAAAATTAGCGGGACTTGACAACGGCGATACAGGCTACCCGGGCTTATTTAAGACAAATGTTCGCAAGGCGTTTCAGGGCAAAATGCTTGCAACAGTTCGTTCATCAAATAAAACCGGCAAAATCGGAATACATGTCACATCTCCTAATTTGCAAAGTGCCGAAATAAACATTGTGACGGAATAGCTATCGTCAACTATTGGAGGACAAATATTCAAGCGGCAAGAATAGCGGGTGGAATGTTTTACCGTACACCCCTCCGGCCGGATACGAATTATTTTATTCATATCGACTTCCGGCGTTTGATTATTTTGCCGCGAGAAATTGATAGGAATCCTCAACCGGCAGCTGAGATCCTCTTTCATCTAATCGCATGTACGCTAATAATATGAGCATTGAAAAATCAAGATAGGAATGCTTATTCACCGTAGAATGAGCGTTACATGCAATACGGACGGCATGGCGCCAAAACTCGGTCCACCCCAATCTGTCTCATCACCGTTGCGGATACGCAAGAGCTTGAACGCACCATTTTCATACTCTCCTTCTTCGACTTTCAGATATTGCCAGGCCTTGCCGGCGTCGGCGCCAAGAGGGCGAAAGGTGAAGCGGCACAGATCACCGATCAGAATAAATTCGCTCTCACCCAGCTGCACCACCATCGCTTTACCGGTCGGTTTGGCATTGGCTTGCACCGTGCGTCCTCCCGTTGCACTGAATGTCACTACGGCTTGCCACATACCGAGGTCAATCGTTTGTTCGGCGTGATCCTCACGCTCCACAACTGCCTTGATTTTTCCATCAAAGCTCCATTTCGCCAGTTCCCTCATCATGGGACCGGCCATGGCGTATTCCTGTGCAATTGGCGCAAGGCGAGCCGTTGTTTCTGCGTCTCCTTCGCCCCGCCCGTTGTTATCTATGCCAAAAGGAGAAAATCCTATTCCGCCGCGCGCGAGCACTGCATACAGGTATCGTGCATATTCGCCGCTCGATCCTGTCTCCGGCACGAATAGTGGATTATCGGGACGATCGTATAACTCTATCACCTTCAATCCTTGCTTGCTGTCCGCCAGATAGATGTCCGGAGCCAACAAGTCGATTGCCGGTGCGGCTGCTTTCCAAATCGGGATCACATTATCGGTCGGACCGCCGCTTTCATAGGTCGATGCAGGAGGATTGGTGAGCGGATCGCGCAGCGCCGCATTGACGTACAAGGGCAATGGATTCACCGCTTTGCCTGCCGCAGCAACATACCCGACGTACCGGGCAACTGACCAGGCATGAAAATATTCATCCGCATCGTTCCCGAATACCTCCTGCCAGGTTCCTCTGGAGTTTATAGGTTTATTCAACTGCTTGAGGATCTCGGGCCTGAGAAGTTCCGCCGGCACGTTGCCCTCAAATAGTTTCTGGGCAGCTGCGGAGTAATCCCGCACACTGTTCCATGATCCGGATTCATTTTCCACCTGAACCATCAGAACCGTATGCTGCGGGTCGGCCTCCTTCAAATATCCCATCACCGCTGCAAACGCCTTCGCATCGGTTTCCATCGCGGCCTGCGTATGCGGCGAAGGCGAATCAACAGGGTGTCCGTTCCGGCCGGTAATGTTGGGATACTTCACGGCATCACGCTTCATCCATTCGGGCATATAATGATTGCTGCCGTTTTTCCAAGTCGCGAACCAGAGAAGGACAAGATGTACATTATGATCCCGCGCTTGCTTCAGCAAAGTATCCACCAGCGAAAAATCAAACTTCCCGGGCTGTGCTTCGATCTGTTCCCAGTAGATTGGAATCTCGAGAGTGTTGGCGTGAATTGTTTTGACCGCCGACCACACCTGCGGCAACATGCCGGGCCAGCCACTGGAGTTATGTGCCTGCCCGCCGAGCATGAAGAACGGCTGCCCATCCACAAGAAGGGCATGACGTCCATCCTTCTCAACAATCTGCGGCATCATTCCGCCACCGACTTGGCCCAACGCGATCCAAGCGTTCATCGTTAGGATATGTATCAAGACAAGATTTAGGATCGTTGAATATTTTTTCATTGCGTATTCCTTTTTTTGGTTTCTCTTTTACATGAAGGCTGCATGGAACTCCCATTATTTAATCAGTGAAGTTTTGCATCATAGAGAATTCATGAACTGAAAATTTAATCGAAAGAATTCCTCGACGCTTGCGTCGGGGAGATTTATTAGCGTCAACACACACCCCTCAATCCCCTCTCTCTTACCCGCTTGCCAACACACAGAGGGGATGTCTGAGATTCATACGTTGAGATCTCCTCTGCGGCAAGGACATGTGTGTCAAAAAAAAATTTGGCAGCGTGTGTGAGTCCTTCATGTTCTTGATTGTTGTCTCGTATTGGCATTATCTACCCTGAAACACAATGCAGGAATGTCGCTTGACAGCGATGTGAAATGTCGCAGTTTCTTTCCTTTTCTCGCCCCACATCTAACTCACGTTACGCCATTGTAAAGTGTCCACGAAGAACACGAAAGCTTAGAACCGCTTTTTGAAATGGATTACTTTCTTTCACAAGGAATTAAATAAACCCTCTTCGTACTCTTTGTGAACTTCGTGGACCATTCAATTGACTCACGTTACGCCATTGTAAAGTATCCACGAAGAACACGAAAGCTTAGAATCGCTTTTTGAAATGGATTACTTTCCTTCACAAGGAATTAAATAAGCCCTCTTCGTGCTTTTTGTGACCTTCGTGGACCATTCAATTGACTCACGTTACGCCATTGTAAAGTATCCACGAAGAACACGAAAGCTTAGAACCGCTTTTTGAAATGGATTACTTTCTTTCACAAGGAATTAAATAAGCCCTCTTCGTGCTCTTTGTGAACTTCGTGGATCATTCAATGGTTTGCGTAACATCAGTTATTATTTATTCGAACCTGTACACATTATATGTTCGAGGTTGTTGCAACACTTCGAAAACAGTTGTCGCTCCGTTCACATAGCCGTGCAACTCTCGACCCGACACAATATCGAATAGCTTTGCGCCCGCTTTTTTAATGACGATGTTGTATCGTGTCGGGAAGGGTTGATATGACTGGGCGATGAATGTGTTATTGTTGTATGCGAACAGGCATATCTGGCTTGGGCTGTCAAGATAAACAGGAATTTCCTCCATTAGAACTCTTCTGATCTGAGAAAGTACTTCCTTGGGGAGATGGTACAGATCGTCAAAGTTCTCGGGCACCGTGAGGACATAAAACTTGCCTTTTTTCAAGCCTCTGACCTGTAAAAGCATGGAATAGCGGTTATTCCCTTTATAGATTGCCTGAATGATTTCTTCCGAAGCCACCAATCCGTAAGCCAACTCCGGAATAAGAATTTCAGTGTCGGAAAAGTAGATGTTCGCAGGCTCTTCATCCATGAACCGCCGATATGTGAATTGGTTTACCAGTGCTTTTCGTCCCGTGTACTCGACCTCCAGAATTTTCTCGATCCCCTTTCCTTGTAGCGCCTTAAGGAGGCCCGAAGTTATGATGACCGTTTTGTCTTCGTTAAGATGTTTGGTAATCTTACTGACGATCTCAGTATCAAACTTCGCGTGCTCTGTTAGAAAAATTGTTCCGCGGTCGTCGGGAAAGTCAGGATACAAATCCATAGGTACACCAACCATCCCAACGTAGTTATGAATATACATTTCGCCCGAAGAATGGTAGGGTTTGTACGCGGCAACGCCATACGGTTCCCCGAGTTTTCCAAGAAAAGCATCGAGTTTGTCGAATGTATACCCGGCTGCCTCGGCAATGGGGCTGAGCATTTTTGTTTTTCCGTCAGGGGTATTTATTGTTTCGACTAAACTTCCGTAGCTCCAATGGATGATTGCCTTCGGTTTGGCAAACAAGGTATTCTCAATTTGTTCGGTGTACCGGTTTATCGTCTGACGCTGTCCGACATCAACCCAGCCGCCGCCAAACTTACCGGGCTTAATGTGCTCAAAGTAGCGCATGATGCCGTAGCTCTGATACTGTTGAAGGTGCTGAACGGTGTTTTCCGGATCCCTTGTTTCAGTGCCGGCTCGGATCTCATCAAAAACCCGTGGCTGCGATTCAAGGTTGTATCCTGAAAACTGATATTGTTCGTACCAATTCGGCGGCTTGAAAATGAGATGAACGTTCGGATTGACACTCCGGGCATTCTTGACAACAAGGTTCTCTCCGACCTCCTTCATAACCTTCAGTCGATATTCTGCCCAGGTCAAGTTTCCTTTAGCCTTTTGGCACAAATCGCATTGGCAATTGAATATGAACAGGTCGTCAAAAATAATTTCATCGAAAAGGGAAGCAGTGTACGCCACAATTTTTCTGAACTTTTCCCGGTCAGCGGGATTCGAGTAGCAGAACCCGTTGAGGCGGTCGCCGGGAGGACCGGCGACAGACGCCATAATACCGCCCGACACCTTGACGCCTCTGCTTGCGAAGAAGTTTTTGAGTTTCTTAACATTTGCTTCCGGCATTGTTTCATTATCCCTGTACGTCTCAACATACACCTTGCTAATGTTGATGGAACGGGTGATTAAGTTCCAGCTCTCTTCAAGCCATTGAGGGTCGGCTATCATTTTTTGCTCGTCCTGAATACAGCAAAACACCTCGACGTTGAAGTTCTGGTAGCCCGTTGTATTTCCTTTCGCTTCTGTTTTTTCTTGCGCGGAAGCCAACGTAGCTACCTGAGTAAGAACTATGACAGCGATAAGAGAAAATCTAATTCTTCTGCCAAAAAATGTAGGGTTCATATGAATTATGTTTCTATTATTAGTTGGCCTATTTCAAATGTACCGTTAAAAACTATCTCCCCTGAAACACAATGTAAGAATGAGGTTTGATAGTAATGTCGAATGTCTCTATTTCTTCTTTTTCCCGGCCCCATATCTGCGCTGCTTGAGCAGGATTGCCGGTAAACTCTTCACCGGTAAGAACATTCTTGAGTTTGTTGATCTGTTTATTGGTAATGATTTTGATGCTAACATTTTCCGGCAGAAAGGATTCTACGATAAACGTGCCGTTGTCATAAACGAAGAGACCTACCTGCGCCGGGCCTTCAATGCGGACTTTGACGTCCTCGGAGAGCACGCTTCTGATTCTGTTCAACACTTCAGGCGGAAAATTGTACAGATCGCCAAAATTATCGGGAATTGTGAGCACAAAAAGTGAACCGTTGGCGTACCGAGCCTGGTGGAGAATTGGTGATCCGGTCCCCGACGCAATAGATGAAATATCCTCCCAGGAATCGTTCGTAAGATACTGTATCTGAGGGATCAATATTTTTTCTTTTGACTGGCAAGCGCCCTGCCAGCCGACAACAAATTCTTTTGTCGTTATTTTTCTATTGGTGTATTGGAGTTCCACAATATCTTCAATTCCTTTGCCCTGCAGCGCCCTGAGTAATCCCGACGTTATCGTAACATTTTTTCCGGCGATGAGCTGCGCTTTGATTTTGTCTACAATAAGAGGGTCATACTTCGCCGATTCTGTGAGCAACATCATTTTCGCTTCGGCAGGAAATTCAGGGACAAGGTTCATCGGGATTCCTGCCATACCAAGGAAATTCTGAAGGAAATCCTCCCCTAATGAATTAATCGGCTTATAGCTTCTAACGCCTATCGGATTCCCTAATTTTCCTAGCACCGAGTCAACGCGTTCGAACGTATAGCCGGCAGCGCGAGCGATCGTTGTGGGCGTGACCGTTGTTCCGTTTTCGAGCTGGATCGGTTTGATCATTTCGTCGAAGTCGAAACTGGTGTGCAATCCTTGCCATTCGGCTCGGTCGCTTGTTTTGATGGGTCGCTGCAATTGCCGGAAGTCGAACAACGTAATCTCGGGGGCTTGAGCAAAAAGCGTCATCCAAAGCTGTTCTGCGTACCGGTCCATGTATGGCGTACCGCCGGGGTCGACCCATCCGCCGCCGTTTCCGCCCGGTTTAATGTTCTCGAAGTAGCGGTAAATGAGATAGCTTTCATATTGCTGAAGATGTTGTCCGCTGTGGATCGGGTCGCGCGTTTCCGTTCCGGTGTAGATTCCGTCGAATAATTTTGGTTCAGTTTCCAGATTAAACCCGAGTCCCTGGAAATGTTCGTACCAATTTGGAAATTTGATTACGATTTTTACTTTAGGGTTTATTGCTTTGGCAGGTTTTATCACCAGATTCTGCGCCGCTTCAGTCATCAGCTTCAGGCGGTATTGGGTCCAACTTAAATTCCCTTTGGCTTTGATGCAGAGTTCACATTTGCAGTTGGTGAAGAAAAAGTCATCAAGAATAATTTCATCAAAATGCTTTGCGGTATACTCCGCAATTTCTTGTACTCTTTTCCGGGACTCGGGGTTCGTGTAACAAAAAGTCTGATAACGGTTGCTTTCATTAATCGTAAACGTAATTCCCCCGGCAACTTTTACGCCGCGTGTTTCGAAAAACTTCTTGGCCGACTCGATCGTTTTCTCGTCGACAAGTATCTGGTCGCGATGTGTCTCAAGGTAGATTTTGTCGACATGTACCTGCTGACATATTTCGTTCCATACCGGTTCGAGCCATTGGAGGCTGTCCATTTTTCGCACTTCGTAAGCGCGGGCATAGACAGCGACCGTAAAATTCTTATAGCCATTGCCCGGAACGACAGGTGCGGCTGCCCCAATAAGAATTGCCAGAGCAAGTGCGAATTTTTTCATGGTTATCTATTCATTAATGTTCGTGTTGTACAGTTTGAGGAGCTGTCAGACACCTCCTCGATTTAGCTATAAAATTGTTCAACATTTCGTGATGTTTTGGATAAGGTGTCCGACATCTTTTTAACTGATGTTATGCAAAAATCTTTTTTAACACACCCCCAACCCCTCTCGCTTTCGCCACACGCTCACACACAGAAGGGATTTTCCCGAAGGTCCAACGGACTCCTTCGGAGGATGCCCTTTGGCAAGGGGCGTGTCTTGTGTTGAGTGGAACGCTTCCTTCATGAATTCTTCTATTAGATTTTATTTTACAACCGGTTCGTACATGGGATGCACTTTGTCTGAAAAAACGCTGGGGCCCGAAAGAGTCTCTCCGGATGATTTTACGACAAGATTATCAAATAGTGCAGTATTGTTTGTTCTATTCCTGCTTCCCGCAACGAGGCCTGCCATACCCTCTGAAAACGTGGAATCGGCGGCAGCCAAAATCTGAATTCCATCCACAAAACCTTTGATGCCAGCACCAGAAAAACTAAGCATAAGAGTGTGCCATTGGTTTGCCGCAATACCGGATGCTTTTCCCGTTGCCAGAAGCGTGCCCAGTTCAGTTTTTTCATCCTGCTTGGAAACATACAAAGAGCAAGTGCCATCTGCCGAGAGACTCATGAAATACCCATTCGGCTTGCACCCATAGCCGTTACCCGTGCCAATGACATGGCCCATGACGCCGGCCCAACCTTCATTGTTGAGTGAAACATCGGCAAGCACTTCATAATCTTTCCAGTTCCGATCGCCTATGATGGTGTATGGCATCCATTCGGGCGCCCAGCTTTGAGATCCTTCACCGATAACCTGCCGTAAACATTTCCCTTTGTTGTCCGGACGATCTGCAATTTCGAAAACTCCCGCAATATCGGCAGTGTAATGTGGTAAGTACCCCCAGGCACTTGCGTTTTCATACTCATCAAATGTTTCATAATAGGGGAATGGGAACGGTTTGGAAACCGGAACATCGGCAAACGAACCTTTCTGTTGCCCCGTAGTCGTGGAGAGCGAATAAATTGATTCAGGTTCCAACACGATGTCAAATTTACCATTAACAGGAGTAACATCATTCAACCTGATAAATTGTTCGTCAGCATTGCTTCGCCATACGCACAATTTTTGGGAGGACAATCCGCCGCTCACGACGAGTGAAATCTTTTGACTCGTTTTAGCAGTCTTCGTCTCGACAATAATGCTGTAATCAGTTCCCGGTGACTTCAAGGTAACATACGTTCCCCCCTCCGGTAATTTACCGCACGCTCCGTTTACGTATTGCCAGCCGGTCTGGCAGAACTGTCCGTAATGCGCATATCCCCAAAGCACGGGTCGTGTGTAATAATATCCGCTCCAGGGTTCGCGCGCGACCATCATGGCCGGGTCTTCCGGAAATGGTTCTATGCTGTATGTGGAAGCGATAAGGAACCAGTTCACGATCATGGTGACGCCGCTTTCGATGAAATTTTTGTTGAACGATTCTACCAAACTAATTTCACAGTCAAACCCTTTTTTGTAAACATGTTCTTCCGAATTCCAGATCGGTTTACCCAGGTCCTCGCTCAATTTTATAGCATCTGCCGGTGCAGGCATATCATTCATCGTATGAGCACTCATAATGTCCACCGCAGCCCTTAAGACCGAATCGGTTCTCATGTCCTTGCACCACTCGAACTTTTCTTTTCCCCAATTGTCAAAAGCATGAATTTTAACATTGGACAGACCATTGCTGTTGAGCGTCGCGCGAAACTTTTTCACGAAATCTTCGCTGACCCCCTTTTCGTTGCGGCAGCCGATGGCATTCAAATCGATCCCATAAACATTTTTCAGGCCTTTGATCCATTTGGCGTCATAATCGCACATGTCCTGCGACCAGAAATTGCCGTTGCCGATCCACTTGGGACATCCCCAGGCATTAGCGTCCAGAGTAATCGTTGGATTTCTTTTTCTGGCTTCGCTCATGAGCCACCATTCGTAGCCTCTGGTGTAGTTCTCATCATCCCTTGAATGCATGTGACTTGCCTCCGATCCCTGGGTTGAATTGCCGTCGCCGGGAATTTCAACCAGCAATGCCGAGATCGAAGCTCCAAAATTCGGCTTGAACAAAAGATCCAAAATCTGGCTCCGTTGAGGTTCCGGATAGTCCTTCAATAAAACCGACGTAGCTCCTCCTCCGCTCACTGCGCCGATTCCGTCAAAGCGCTTGCCGCCGGCAGAGCCGTCGATAGTGATTGTTTGACTTTGCGTCGTCATGCCATGCAGACTCAGCATCGCGCAGCACAACACCGAATGAAAAGATATCCTTGCGCGCAAAAAATTGAAGTGAGAGGTATGTGTTTTGATGTTCAACTCCTTTCAAATTAAGACTGTTTTTCAACTTTTTAGGATTTGAGATGAGTAAAGAAATGTCTCTCGCCAAGGCGCTAAGGCGCGAAGATCCTGTTTTAGAATCAATTTGCAACTTTGCGTCTGGCGAAGCCATCCCCTTGCGATTTGCGTGAATCTCATTTTTTGGATTATTCCGAGGTCTCTATTAATGGTTTCACTCAACAGTGCGATGTTCTGTGAATGGAACAAAAACATACAAAGCGCCCACGCCAGAAATTACTGTGCAAGAACCGCTGAGCGAAGAGTTGCCGGTTGCGTCTGAATTTTGATCTCCGCTTGCTGTAATCCTTCTGCTGAAGCTTTTAGTATGATATCACCCGGCTGCTTAGTCGATTGCACTATCACTTGAGCCAAGCCATTGAATACACTCCGTTTCCATTGGGCTGAAGGGGAAATTGCCTGGACCAATCCCGGATCGGTATTCGGTTCGTCCCATTGATATGTCTTTCTGAATCGTTGTCCTACCACGGCATATTCGTTTCTTCCCGGCTTAAGTATTTTGTGGTCGAGCCGGAACGCCTGGTTCGGAGCATCGCGCTTAATATTCGATCCAAGCAAATGTCCATTGACATAGATCGACTGGTTCTCAACGATACTTTTTGTAAAGAGATTGACTTCGGTTTCGTTTGTGAGATCGTCCAGCCTGAACGTTCCACGGATGACAAGGAGCGTGTCGACATACGCACGCCAATCGTCGCTTCGCAGGCTTCGCAAGGCCGGTTTCCATGTCGAGTCATTGAATCCGGCAGCGACCTCGGGGCGATTGTTGAGGTTGCTCACCGCTAGTTCTTTCAGGTTCTCAATTTTTGAAGTCTTCACAGATTCAAAAAATCTATCGGCCTCATGGCTCGATGGATCGCCGTTGCCCACGCCGATAATTTTTCCCGGTCCATCCACGCTGAAAGTAATTTTGTTGCTGCCGTCAGGCACGATCACACCATTATGATCCGTAACCTGCACCGTAATTACCGAAACGTCCTCACCGTCAGCTTTAATACCGTTGCAATCGGGAATCAATTGAATGGCTGCTGCATTTCCGGAAGAGTCCATTTTACTTTCCAAAACCATCTTATCAGCGTTATAGCCGCGAGCAGAGAGGATGCCCGGCTGATAATTGGCCGTCCATTCCAAGTGGCCGTTTGACGGCATCTCTTTTTTGCCAAGACTTTGATTATTGAGCAGCAATTCAACCTGTTCGCAATTACTGTAGACAGTTACTTTTGATTCCTGTCCGACATGGCCTTTCAAATTCCAGTCGGGAACAATGTGCAGGACGGGGCTGTCGCTCCACCAGGATTTCAAGTAATAAAAAATATCTTTTGGAAAACCGCACAAATCAAGAATTCCATACTGCGAACTGATGGCAGGCCAATCGTACGGATTCATTTCGCCGCGATAATCGAAACCGGTCCAATAAAAAAGTCCGGATAAAAAGGGACGGGCAGAGTAGAATTTCCAGCCGACTTCGGTGCCATCATTTTCGCGCGTGCGGGGAGCCATGTGAGCTTTTGCATCGTCTGATACGTAAATGCCCCGCGTGCCGCCGGTATTACCTTCTTCCGTGCCGATTCCTGCCTGCCAGGGAAATTTTTTATGATGTTCGTCGATGTCCCCCTGGAGGATGTAATTATATCCCATCACCTGCAGCACCATTCCGGTGCCGTTATCCCATCCGCCGCTTATTGCAGCCGTGAACGCACGCGACGAATCAAAACGCTGCGCGAACGCCTGCATGGTGGTTCCGACATGCGCACCTTTGATGTTGCTTTCAATTCCCCACTCTTCATTGCCGAGCGACCATAGGATAACGCTCGGATGATTCCGGTCGCGCTTCATGAATCGTTCCAGACAATCAAAATGTTCCTGGTTAATGCCCATCAACCGGTTTTCGTCCAATACAAGCATGCCGAGCCGGTCGCAAGCATCCAATAATTCCGGCGACGGCGGGTTGTGGGCAGTCCGGATGGCGTTGCTTCCCATAGCTTTTAATCGTTTGACACGAAATTCCTGCAACGCATTTGGGATCGCAATGCCAACTCCCGCATGATCTTGATGATCGGCCGTACCTTTTATTTTTAGATGTTTTCCGTTTAGGAAGAAACCTTCGTTGGGATCAAAGCGAACAGTGCGGATGCCAAAAGTTGTTTCGTAGGTATCGACAATCTTACCGTCGGAGCGAATTACCGTTTTTAATGCATGCAAATATGGTGTTTCGATGGACCATAGCTTGGGATTAACAACTTTGAACCGGCTGACGTATTCTTCCTGATTGCCGGCTTTGAGAGTCAAATTTTTCCTGGACCCAGAAATAACTGTTTTGCCCGATAAATCAACAATAGATTCTTCGATATTGAAGGTTGAATTTTTCATCGATTCGTTTTTCACGGCGGCCCGCGTTGTAATCACCGCAGTGTTTTTTTCCAAATCAGTTGTCACAAACGTGCCGTCCTTCGTGATGTGCAAAGGCGATACTTTTGTGAGCCAGACATGCCTGTAGATGCCGGCTCCTTCGTAGAACCAGCCTTCTTCCATGGTCGCGTCCACGCGCACGGCAATAACATTATCGCCGCCGTAATTGAGATAATCGGAAATGTCGTAACTAAAGCCGACATAACCGCTGTGTTCGGTTCCAAGATAAAAACCGTTTACCCAAACGATTGAATTTCTGAACACCCCGTCGAATTCGACAAAAATGCGTTTACCGAGATCGGATTCCGGTATAGAAAATTTCTTGCGGTACCAGCCCACGCTGTTTTGCGGAAAATTGCGCCCTATAGCCTTGTACCCGTGGCTGTAGCCGCCGAGACTGTCGAACGGAAGTTCAACGCACCAATCGTGCGGCACGTCAAGAACTCGCCAGCCGCGGTCATCGAAATTCGTTGACGCCGCTCCGTCGCCGTACCCCGCTTTCGCAAAGTACGAAAAGTAGCCGCTGCCATTATCGAAATCCCTTTTCGTATCGTACGCATGCCCGAGGGCAAAACGCCAGCTGAAATCCATTAAGAGCTTTTCTCTTGGAGAAGACTGTTCCTGAGTTTGTCCCGCCATTGAAGCGACAATCAAAAATGTTAATACAACAATAGTGTATGCAGTTTTCGATTTCATTGTTTTCACCCGCGGTTATTAGGATAGTAGAGTATTTTCAGTTCAAATTTGATGTGCAATTAATGTTATACAACGAGAAGAATTCATGAAGGAGGTATTCAACCAAACAAGAGACACACCCTTTGCCAAATCCCCTCTTGCCATCGCACAGGGAACAGAAGTGGATTTGCTCCGCTACTCCCCTCTGTGCGTGAGCGTTTAGCGCAAGCGAGAGGGGGCGGTGGTGTGTCAAAAATTGATTTTGCATAACATGAATGAGTAAGCCAAAAACTATTCACTATGTCTAAAATGTTCTTTAGAAGCTCTTTTCTTTTACGGACTCAATCTTCTGATCTTCAATACCTTTGCTTTGAAGGACATTAAAATCCGTAACGTTCTTTAGAATAAGAGCGTTTGAGTTATCCGTCCGTTGGACCGTTATATTTCGCAGTTGGATGCCGTTGACATCATCAAACAATAAGCCCGGCCGATAATCGGGCTCCAAAACATTGAACTCAACATCATTGAGCGTAATATCTTTTGCGTGCCGAACAAACAAACCGTATGCGGATGCAGTGCCGAACATACCCGGTTCGGGGTATTTATTTTCGTTCTCGGGTATTTCTCTTGCCGCTTGTTCGCCAGTTCCTCCGCCCCTAAAATAGATTCGGATGTTGTTTAAATAAATATCTTCAATAGGATGACCCGGCAATCCGGCAATAGTGCATGAATACGATTGGTCCGCGTTATAGACGATAATGTTGCTTATTGTAATTCTTCTCAGTTTGCCGACGGGCGCTCCTTTCGGACCGCGCATCCTTGCTCCAAGTCTCAGGAAAATCGGATCGTTGACGATGTCTCTCATGGTAATATTGGTGATGGCAACATCTTCGAGAAGTCCGCCGTCGACCGTTTCTAAGGCCAATCCTCTGCAGTAATCAAACACGCAATTAGAGATCGTGATATTTTTGAACCCGCCGTTGGATTCCGTACCGAATTTTATGCGTCCGGTAGGATGGAGACCGTATTCAGAATTATTAGAGCGCTTATAGGTTCCGTCCAGCAGCGATCCTTCATCATAACCGCTGAGCTGGCAATTGGTAATTGTAACATTCTCCGTGGCTCGAGCATAACCGAGCGCGAACGTGCTTTTCAGGCAAAGCCCATCGTCGTACGGCGAGTTAACAGACAAATTGGAAACGCGCACGTTCTTGCAGCAATCAATATCGACGCCGTCTCTGTTGGTATCTATTTTAAGATTGTCGAGCGTGAGATTATCAACTCCGGTAGCGAGAATAGCAAACCATCCGCCGTGGTACATCGTAAAATCTCTCAAAAGAACATTACGGCATCTATAGAGGCTAATTGTTTTGTCCGCAGTTTTACTATCCTTCATCCAATCTTTCAGCAGACCTTTGCCGTAAATTTCCCCCTGGCCGATAATCGATACGTCGTGGAGACTATCTCCCCAGATCAACCCATTATGCCAATGGCTGTGTCCGTAATCTTGATACGTGTCGTTGATGCTCTTTTCAGCCTGGTCATAATTTACTTCGGGATTTTCGGAGACGGCAATGAGCGTGCACCCATTGTCGAGGTATAGCGTAATATTGCTTCGCAAACGAATGGAACCGGAGAGATAATCGCCCGCTGGAAAGTACACCGTCCCGCCGCCGTTTTCCGCAGCGGCTTCGATCGCCGAATTGATTGCCGGGGAATCCACAGTTTTGCCGTCCCCGTTGGCACCGTAATATCGAACGCTGAAAACCATTTTTGTCTGCGCTGGAATTGCCGGGGGGATGAAAACCGTCAAACTAAAGGCGGAGAGGAGAATCCACGAAGGACACGAAGAAGCACGAAGGAGAAAATCAGTTTTATTTTTTTTCATAGAGGATTTGTTATGTTAGATATTTTTTTTCGTATTTCTTCGTGTCCCTAGGAGAATCCACGAAGGACACGAAGAAGCACGAAGGAGAAAATCAGTTTTATTTTTTTTCATAGAGGATTTGTTATGTTAGATATTTTTTTCGTATTTCTTCGTGTCCTTAGGAGAATCCACGAAGGACACGAAGAAGCGCGAAGAAGAAAATCAGTTTTATTTTTTTTCATAGAGGATTTGTTACGTTAGATATTTTTTTCGTATTTCTTCGTGTCCTTAGGAGAATCCACGAAGGACACGAAGAAGCACGAAGAAGAAAATCAGTTTTATTTTTTTTCATAGAGGATTTGTTACGTTAGATATTTTTTTCGTATTTCTTCGTGTCCTTAGGAGAATCCACGAAGGACACGAAGAAGCGCGAAGAAGAAAATCAGTTTTATTTTTTTTCATAGAGGATTTGTTACGTTAGATATTTTTTCTTCGTGTTTCTTCGTGAACTTAGTGGAATATTTCGCCGGGAACATCTAACAGCTGAATGCTTGACATGGTTTTTAGGACGGAATCATCTTTGTATACCCATACCACTTTTTTGTCGCGCGTTATCTCGAAAGCATGAGGCGCTTTTCCGAACTGGTTATGTCCCAGCCAATTGGTGAGAACCAGATTCCCATTAGGCAGGCATTGCATTCCCGTCATGAACTTCAACTCAATACCGGGCAACTCATTTTTCAATAATTGCCAGGTAATGACGCCGGACGTGTCAACTTCGACAACGCGGGGATCGCCGTTATGGTCTGAACAGGCGATAAGCGTATGGCCATTCGATAAACGGATGACGGAATGCGGGCCTCCCTTGATCGGTATTTCCATAATTTTTGTACCGGAGGAATCATATTCACATACCTTATCCAGACCATAGTGTGCAACAAGGTAATGTCCGTTCTGCAGCTTACGTGCATTGCGCATAAAAGAATGTCCGCCGTCTACGCTATCGGAGAGAAGTTTTATTTGTTTGACAATCTTTCCATCCGGCGAAACTTCCAACAAGCGTCCGGAATTGCATTCACCGATAAACGTATTGCCGTTCGGCAGCCGCTGGCAGGCATAAATTTCGCTTTGAGATTCGTAAGAAAAAACAACTTCCTTTGTTCGTGTAACCTCTTTTACTCCGTTGCCCGTATTGAAGAGTAGATTTCCGTTCGGAAGCATCCAGACATCGTTGCACCGGGTTGCAGGATAGGTCCATTCTATTGTGCCGTTTTCCGAAATAATATAGACATTTCCGCCGGTATAATCGGTACATACAAATGAATGTCGATGCTGTGCGGTGTCGGGCTGGGCATTGAGGGGAATGACTCCGGCGGCAAGGAGGAAGAATAGAGCAATGGCGAGGCTTGTTTTCTTCATACGGTTCCTCGAGTGAAAACAAATGAAATTACTCGCTGACTATTTCTACCGACGCACCCGGTAATCCCTCAGATTTTGCCGCCAGCGTGATGGTGCCGCTCTTGCCGGTGGTTTGTACGATGACGATACAGCGGCCAAAACGCGCTTGACGTTTTGGTAGTTTATAATTTTCCAGACTTGAGGCATCGCCGTTGTCAACGCCGATAATCCGGCCTTCTCCGCTTATCTCGAAATTAATGAGGTTGTTGGCCAACAACGCCCTGTTGTTATTTTTATCAAGCAGTTGAACTTCAACAACAGCAACATCCTGATTGTTGGCTTTCAACGTTTTCGTGTCCGGCTTGATAAATATTTTTTCCGGTTCGTATACTTTTTTTAGTTCGGCCGTCAACATATTGTTATCCGGTCCTTTGGCCAAGGCTTTTACATCACCGGCTTTGTACGGCATGCACCACCACAGACATGAAATTGCCGGATCTGAGTTTCTTTTCCCGCAGGATTTGCCATCGATAAATAATTCAACTTCAGGACAATTGGTAAAAGCCATAACCAAAATAGAATCTCCCGCATTATAGTTCCAGTGCTCATTTTGATCTGAGGAATTTAGAAACCCTGCCAGATTCGACATCGGATCGATCGATGGATTGTCAGAAGCTTTCATCTTTCGGGCCGCAAGATAAAGCATCGGTTTTTTCGACCACATCGCCTGGCGCCAGTAATAAATGGGTTTTTCAAACGAGGTTAAATCAAGTAATCCTGAAGTTGAAGCGTGACTAGGGAATTTTCCTGCCTCGCCCATATAGTCAACGCCCGTCCATAAAAATTGGCCGCTAATGAACTCATTATTCTTGACTGCCAACCATGCAGAATAATTGTGCGAGTTTTCGCTGCCGTAAATAATTCGGTGAGGATATTGTTTGTGATCATTCTGATAAGCGCTTTCGGTATAGTTATATCCTGCAATATCCAACACTTCAGGCACTCTTAATTTATTTGAAATTGGTACAATGGCTATTGCCATCGTAACAGGTCTCGATGTATCAATATTTTTTACTATCTCGACAAATGTACGGGCGATATCGACAATCCGGGATGCATCCGGTTTGTCGGGACTATAATTTGCGTTTGTCGGATCGGAATACGGATCGTTGTTGTAATCAAGTTCATTCCCGATACTCCAGATAATAATAGAAGGATGATTTTTATCGCGGTACACCATAGAGGATAAATCTTTTTCGCTCCACTGTTCAAAAATATCAGGATACCCGTTATGACCAGCTTGAGTCTGGTTCCAGCCGTCAATCCATTTATTCTTCGGGTAGTCCCATTCGTCGAAGGCTTCAGCCATCACCATAAAACCCATCCGGTCGCACAAATCAAGAAACTCAGGCGCGACAGGATTATGACTTGTACGAATGGCGTTGCATCCGGCAGCCTTAAGTTTTTCGAGCCTGATCCTCCAGATCTTTTCGGGAACGGCAGCCCCCACGGAACCTCCCTCGTGATGAAGGCAAACGCCTTTGAGTTTTGTGCTTACTCCGTTAAGAAAGAACCCTTTATCCGGATCGAACTTGATTGTGCGAACGCCAAACGGCGTTTCATATTCATCGACAACATCGGCACCTAGAACGATTTTTGTTTTCACCGTATACAGGTAAGGATTTTCAGTATTCCATAAAATAGGATTATGGATGATGAATGCTTGGTTGACCGATGTTAGACTATCGGACAACGGGACCGCGGTTTCAGCAGCGGCGGCTTCTTTCCCGTCCTCGGTTACCAGAGATGACAACAGTCTTACGGTTTTATTGATTTTGTTATCGTGAGCGATAGTTGTTTGTACGGTTACTTTCGCGTCAGAAGGCGTAACTTCGGGAGTTACAACCTGTGTGCCCCATTGAGCTACGTGAATATTTTTTGTTGCAATAAGCCATACGTGGCGATAAATACCGGAACCGCTGTACCACCGCGTATCGGCATATTTCATATGGTCAACACGCACTGCAATGACATTCTTTTTTCCAAGCTCCAGATACGAAGTGAGGTTATAGTAAAAACTGGTGTAGCCATACGGATGCTTGCCAATGTATTTGCCGTTGACCCAAACCTCGCTGTTGCAATATACTCCATCGAACTGGATCGTTATAGTTTTACCTTGATAATTCTGGGGAATATCAAATGTTTTCCGATACCAACCGAATCCACCCGGCAGATAACCTGTGCAACTGGCGTATTGGTCATTAAAATCACCTTCAATACTCCAGTCGTGCGGCACGTTAACAGAACGCCACGAGGTATCGTTGAATGACGGATCTTTTGCGGCGTTTAAATCGCCTAAGTGAAATTTCCAGCCAAGATCAAACGACGATTTTTCTCTTACGGATGATTGTGAATATGTAGCATTGATAGAGAAAACGAATAAGGCAAAGCTTATCAGAAATATTTTTGTTCTCATCATTTTGAATCCTTTTTTTTCTTCTCACGGTATCAAAGAGTTCACAGCCGGATAAATTTTATTCTCTATCGGGTTCAATACCCCAACGCTAGTGTCGTCATTCCAGCGAAAGCCGGAATCCAGAATCTGGATGCCCGCCTAGGCGGGCATGACAAATACCTCGCTACTTGCAGCGAGGATTATTTATTTTATGTCTCCAAAGCTCACATTTTCGGGGGCATCGGGTTCATCCAGGACTTGAATCGTCGTTGCCGGACCGAGGTCTGGGTCGTTCCACGATTTTAGCACCCATACTATTTTCTTGTCGGGAGTCAATTCAATCGCTTGGACCGGCGGATGAGATATATCGATCGGGCCATTCCACTCATTTACCCAATTGTTGATAAGTGTGTTGCCGTTCGGCAAACGCCACGCCAGTTGTAATGACCCAAGTGTAAATTCACCGGCATCGCTTCGAGAAAACTGAGAAATTGTTTCTCCGCGGTGATTGACTTCACGGATATCCTGACGGTCAACAATAAGAACGTTACCATTTTTCAACGGATTAGCACTCCACGGATTATCGGCTGGAAACGACCAGACTTCTTTTCCGTCCGCGTTATACTCGCACACTTTGTTCATGTCCATATGAGCGATTAAAAGTGTTCCGGCGGGAGTGATCCTCGCGTGCCGAAAATGGCCATGTGTGTTCTTAGGATTTCCAACCGGTACCTGAAATTGTTTCTTAATCTCACCGGTCGCAATGTTGATTACCTTTACCATTGCAGGGTCGCCATTCTGAACGAAGAGAACATGATCTTTTCCGATCGGCATTGCGGTATGTATTTCACTTCCACTCGGCGCATCATAATTCCACAATATCTTTTTCTCCGGCGAGATGAGATTGATCGCGAATTGATGAGCGATCAGCACATTGCCGTTGGAAAGGAGCACGGCATCGCTTACCTCACCTTTACCGGCAGGGTCGTCATAGAGCCAAACCACTTTGCCGTTTTTCACGATAAAAACGTGACGATTACGTGATTCGCCGGCATAGAGAAAATCATGCTGCGCCAATCCCGTGCCAGGCAAAATTTCAGCGTTCGAGGGTTCAGCTGCCTTGGTTTGAGCCGGCAGCGAAGCGGCCAAGCTTAGCACCGACCAAATAAGAAAAACAAAAGATATTATTTTCATAAAGTTTGAAACCTCCAATCAGTTTTCATTTTGCAACCTGTTTTATCTTTGTAATTCGCCGTTGTCGGGATTTCCGGGCTCGTCGAGAAGCTGGATGTACGTATTTGGCCCCAGATCGGGGTTGTTCCATGATGATAACGCCCATACGACTTTTTTATCGGATGTTACTTCGAACACCTGAACCGTGCCCGCCCACTCTTCTGTTTTGTTGTTGCTTGCGCACCAATTGCTTATCACAGTATTCCCATTCGCGAGCCGGTTCGCTGTTTGATTGTTATAGAGCTTGAAGGGAACGTCGGCCTGCGTAAGTTCCCAGACCGTTTCTCCTGCAGAATTCACTTCGCGAGTATAGCCGTTTCCGTCTCCTGAAATTAACGTGTTGCCGTTGTGCAATCGAATCGCCGCCCATGGCCACTTAGCTGCAACGGACCAAATTTCTTTGCCGTCCAGAGTGAATTCGACCACCTTGTTCTCTGCCATGAGAGGAACCATAATCGTGCCTTTTGGAGTGATCCGCACATGCCGAAATTGAACGTGAGTGTTGGTTGTCGTCGTTGGGATCATGATCTCTTTCAATATCTTGTTCTCAGCCGTATTGATAATCAGTACTTTCGCCGGGTTGCCATTGAGCACCAGCAAAACGCTGTCTTTACCGATGGGCTGGCAGGAATGCGTTTCTGTTCCCTCGGGACAATGAAATTCCCACACGAGATTTTTGTCGGGACTGATAATTCCTGCGCCGGACATGCACGCAAAAACGATGTTGCCGTTAGAAAGCATGGTAGCATCATCAAACTCCTGAATGGCCCCGGAAAGCGTGCGCATCGGTTTCGAATATTTCCACACAAGTTTGCCATCGCGAACAAGGAACATGGATTGAGCTTCGGGATGGCGCATATCCCACTCACCGACGTACAGAAATGGGTGTTGGCTTAATCCTTTCCCCGGCAGCGGTTCTGGGGAAGTTTTTGTTTGGGCATTGGTACATACTATAAAAATGAATAAGAGAAATAAAACCGTGTTCAAATGTTTCATTATAAAACTCCAGTCAGAAAATTAGTAATTCATGTCGTGTAAATTATTCATAGCATCGCCACGAAGTCTCAAAGGCGCGAAGAAACATAACTGTTCATTACTAACGGAAGCTGCGAAATAGAACTTACTTCAGAGAATTTTTTGTCTTGGTGCCTTCTCCCAACGGGATCGCTTCGCGAACGTTGGGAGTGGCAAAGCTTTTAGATTCTACGTAACCTCATTTTGTAAATAGAGAGCACCGTTATTGATATAATCCTTCCATGCTAAGTGTGCCGAGAATAAAAGAGGTCACACCAGCAAATGTATTGACTTCTTTCGGCTGGCTGACATACGTTTTGTAATCATCCATTATACCGATACTGCTGCAATCATAGATATCAACTGCACCCGAAGAGTTTATTTTTGTTTTTTTGATAATTCCCTCATACGCCTTCTTGACAACAGGATCGAATTCTTTCTTGTCAATATAACCCTTTTCGATGGATTTCTTTATAAGATAAAGAAACATGCCGGTGCCCGAAGTTTCGTTCCAGTTATCCGGTACGTTTGGCTTATCGACCACCTGGCACCACATACCGGTTTTGACATCCTGAACATTCTTGAGACCTTCGCATAAATTGCGAAGAGTTGAAAGGAGATTATTATAATTGGGATTGTCCTTTGGCAGGTAGTCAAAAACATCTGCAATGAGTACGGCAAACCAACCGAGTCCTTCGCTCCATACTTCGGAAGCGAGACCGGTATTTTTATTTGCCCAGCTTGCTTCTTTACTTTCATCCCATCCATGCAACAGCAGCCCGTTGGGCTTGAGGCAATGAGAAATTATCAACGCCATTTGTTTGGTAACTTCATCAAAGGCATACGAACTGTCGCCGATTACTTTGCCATAACGGGCGAGAAACATTTGTCCCATAAAAACACCGTCAACCCACATTTGGTGTTTCGCCCAGTTTCCATGCCAGAAACCGCCGTCGGAATTTCGCGGATAATTTATGAATCCATCCCGGATTGTTTTAGCCGCTATCCTGTACTTTTCAAGATGTGTCTGTTCATACATAAAAATAATGGCGTACCCGGGGAGAAAATTATCCAATGCCGCCGGGGAAAAGCCGGGTATATTCCCCCGGTCATCGACCTGTTGATCCACATATCTTTTTATGTAATTGAAATATTTTACGTCGCCGGTTGCGCGCCACATTTTTTCCATCGCAAACATTGAATATCCGGCTTGCCAGCTGAAATGGTTGCTCTGGCCGATCCAATGAATACTGTCAGGATCCGGATATTTCGCGATAAAATCATTTGCAGTTGCTGCCGACCATTTGAAATTATTCCCCTGTGCATCACAGATGCCAAACCAACTGGCGGCAACGAAGAGAGGCATAAAAAGACAAAATTGACGGAACATATTTTTCCTCATTCTTTTATTTCTCTAAGCGGAGCAAGAGTATGTCATGCGAGGGGATTTTTGATGTAAGGGTTTTCTCGGTCGTTCCAATATTCTTTTTAGTCCAAAGATCGAGCAAGGTATACGATTGTTTATCAAAGCGTAATTCTAACTTGGCCACGTCATCATAAATAACTTGCTTTTTCCAGTCGTAGTTGACGTCGACGGATTTTGAGCCGCGGTTAAAGAAGCACAAAGCCCAATCGCCGTTTTTCAAAGGCTTGTACCAAATTTCAAGGCTGTCGATTTTGCTTTGACGGAAGCCTTGAATTCCTAATGAATCCTGGTCGATGGAAATGACTTCCTTGTTTGTCAGAATATCGAGAACATCCTTCGACACTTTTCGTAAATCGTTTCCTGCGATCAACGGAGCGGCCAACATTGCCCATAATGAAAAATGCGCCCGGCTCTCGTTTAGTGTGAGGCTTCCATTCCCGACCTCGAGCATATCCGGATCATTCCAATGTCCGGGTCCGGCGTATTTGCGGAGACTGTCCTGCATGTCGAGGATGTACATTACTCCCCACGAATTATATTTGCCGCCGTGCGTATCGATACAATCCCAGCACGAAGTAATGTCTCCCGTGGTTCTCCAAAGATGGCCAACCGACCCGGCCCATTCCCATGGCTTGTTGTTTCCCCATTCGCACATGCTGAATACCATCGGCCTTTTCGCTGCATACATTGCGTCTCTCATTGTGGTATACGCACCAACCGCATTGAGCCCGTCGGAAGCGCACCAATCGTACTTTAAGTAATCGCAACCCCAGCGCGCAAACATCAGTGCATCCTGAAATTCATGTCCCCGGCTTGCAATAAAACCTCCGCATGTCTGGTACCCGACGTCGGAATAGAGTCCGAGTTTTAAACCTTTGGAATGGATGTAGTCGGATAATGCCTTCAATCCCGAGGGAAATCTCACCGCATCGACGGTAAGAAATCCGAGACTGTCGCGCGTGCTTGTCCAATTGTCGTCGATGATGATGTACCGGTACCCGGCATCCCTCATGCCCGATGAGGCGATAACATCCACCATATCGCGGATTATTTTTTCGTTAAAATTTCCGGCGAACGTGTTGTAGGTATTCCAGCCCATTGGAGGAGTCAGGGCAAGGCCGTCGAATTTTTGTGCATAGCAACTGATCGAGACAAAAAATGCAAAGAGAAAGAAAATTTTTTTCATGACGTTAGTCCTTACGTTTTTATTAAGTAATAGTACGCTTTGAAAAGAATCCACGAAGGACACGAAGAACCACGAAGGTTTTGATTTGCTCTCTTCGTGAACTTAGTGGATTAATTTATTTTACCACAACATCGTCAACAAAGTCTCCAATTTGCATGATTGTCGATTTGACATCACGGAGCGGCTTGCCTGCTACGGTGCAATTTTCGAACGTTACCCTTTGAACCCGGTGACTCTCGTCGAATCCTTTGAGCACAATGGGACCTTCGTGAGCCCATAAAATGTTTTTTAATGCAATGTCTTTTATATGTCCCGGAGGACCAACGCCATATTTGGTGCCGTCGGTAATTTGCAGCTCGAACAGTTTGATTTCAGCTTTTTCGACACGGATATTTTCATAAAGAACATATTGATCACGGCCGGACCATCGCAAATAATGCTGAACCCGCTGTGACCCTCAACGCGGCTCCCGCCGCGCGCAAGTATCACATCGCAGTTGCGAACAGTGATATTGCTGAGCGACGCGGCATCTGTTTCGAAACCAATCGTCACTCCGTCGCTGAATGCAAATCCGACCATTGTATTATCGGCAACGACGACATCATTAACCACCTGGTTGAACGCCGGTGCTTTGATGGCAATGCAATCGTCGGTACACCGCAGGAAGCAGTTGGAAATAATAACGTGTCTCGAATTGAGAGGATCGATTCCATCTCCGCCGGGGCCGAAGCTGAGCACTTTCACGTGATTATAGCGCAGCCCCTCGCAATTGACAAGCGTGTTTGTCCATCCGTCTCCGTTGCGAATCGTTATCCCTTCGAAGAGAACATCTTTGCAGTTTTCAACGAGCACCATTTGTTTGAACTCAAATGCCCCGTCGAGAATGCCCCGGCCGGTAACACGGATGTTACGAACTCCGCTTGCTCGAATGCCTCCGTAAACAATCGCCCCGGCGGCAATATACACCGTTTCGTCATCCTTGAGCGTGATGTATCCGGGGCGATGAACACCGGGACCGAAGTAATGAACGCCGGGAGCATCGGCAGAAATTTTTTCATCTTCAATCGGGTTCGCAAAAACACATAGGGGAGGGAGGCTGTCAATTTCAATATAGAGCTTATCGGGTCCGGGGATTGAAAAGGTGAAAACATTGCCGTTCACATCTGTTGTTATTCCGCGGCTTAGGGGATGTATTGCAACTTTTTTTATGGCGTTGGAGACACGAATCGAAATCCGAACCCTCCCATTACAGGAAAAACTCGCCTGATGAATTTCCTGCTGCACTTTGGTGTACGCCGTTATAAACCAATCCGGCAATTTACCGATATCCGTCGTTGTCCGAAATTTTTCCGTCCAAACATCTCGATCGTTTACCGTTACTGAATAGACGTCGCTTGTTGTAAGACTCGCTATCGCAGGATACACGATCACCGTGGAATCACCATCGTCGGAGTTTTTTGCCTGCATCGCGCCGACAGAAAGAAATAGAAAAGCGAGAAGTAAGCATTTGTTTTTCATAGCGGCCTCAGGAAAACCTCTCGCGCAAAGTCGCTGTCGAAGCCATCCCTTTGAGAAAAGCCGCCAAGATCCTGTTTCACAATCATTTTGCGTCTTGGCGCCTTTGCGCGAGCTAATTTTTTCTTATTGTGGTCTAATTCTCTCGGCATAAAAAGCCGAATTGCCGTTTGTAACGCCGTACAAATTGCCGGTTTTATTGTCAACATCAATACCCTTCCATCGAAGTGCTCCGAGTGTTTTGTCATAAATATTTGTCCATGATGAACCGTTGTCAAAACTGGCATAGACGGCAGATTCAGACCTCGACCAATACAGGGGCTCGCTTCCCACGTACACTTCACTACCGGATGGTCCGCCAACGGCGACGGCCGTCGCATTAAAAACGTGATTATCTAACGGGAAAATTTTTTGCCACGATTTTCCGTAATCCTTGCTGCGCCACAAGCCTTCATGAATGAATCCGGCATAAAGCCAGCCCGGTCTATTCGGATCGGCCTTGATGCTGTTGAGAACTGATGCGGTATCCTTTCCAAACGGCAGACCTTTACCGAGGATGTGCCATGATTTTCCGCCGTCGAATGTTGTGAAAATACCCTTATCGGCTTCTCCGAAATAAATTGTATTCTTTTTGGTCGGGTCGACGCACAACAATTGATTGGTCCCGCAAATATTCTTTACTTGATACGCCGTTACAGCCAATAATTCCCCCTCGATAAAATCTTTTCGCACGGGCAATGTTTTTATATTGTCGAGCAGCGGAAGCTTCATCTTTTCCCATGTTTTTCCCCAATCGACGGACTTATACAACCCCGAACCATCATCAACCGCTCCGTCGATGTAGGCGAAGAATACTCCTGTATTGAAAGGGTCTTCTTTGATTGCCTGGACAAACAATCCCTTTTTTAGATGAACAACAACGCGGCAATTATTGCCGTCATCTTCCGTAATGCATATCGCACTCAGACGCTCTGCGCTGTTTGTCACGCCGTAGACCAGGAGTCCGGCTTTAAATTGCGACGGGCAAATTACGGTGCTGCAATAATAGTTTTGTTTCGCGTCCAATGTGGGAAGAGCCATATACGTTTTGCCGCTGTCTCTGCTTATACAAGGCTGGCCGTCTGCGCCTGCAAAGAGCACCTTACCCGGCACAATCGGGTCGACGGCGACCATCTCAAGGCAAATGTTTCCTATTCCTTTAAAGTAATTGGCGTCCCACGTTTGGCATGAATCTTCACTTGTACAAATTCCGAACCAATCCATCACATAAAATTTGTTCGGCTTTTTATTATCGACGATAAATTTTGAAATCGCCCATCCGATCTGTTCGGGGCGTTGGTACTGCGGTGCGAAATGTTTGAAGTCATTCCAGGAATAATTTTTTTTGATGATGTGCCACGATTCACCCCTATCCCTGGATCCGTACAGCGGAACGGAAGCGTCGTTATTCGGAGACGGACCCTGGCAAACCGCCGCATAAAAAATTAAACTATTTGTCGGATCGGGAGAGATGGTTGAAAAATCGGCCATCCCCAGCGGTGCCGTTTTTTTTGTAAACGTTTTCCCGCCGTTTGTGGATTTATAAATTCCATCATTGCGGAAAGTAGCCATAATGACAGCCGGATCGTTTTTGTCGAACGCAAGATTTGTAAAACTTACGCCCCCTTTCTCGAAGACCGTGTCCCACGTTTTACCCTTATCCGTCGATCGATACAGCCTGCCGATCTTTTCTCTTTTGTATGAGCCGTCCGGAAACAGATATGACGCGAACGGCAGGGAATCGAGCGTCGCCGCATAGACTATGTTTTTTGTGTATGGATCGAAGGCAAGGCAGCAGAAAGGTTCGCCTTTCAGTCCTGCGTAATCCCATGATTCGCCCTGATCGCTGCTTACCCAGATTCCCTTTGTATTGCTTGCAGCCGCAACAAAATTTTCATCGAAAGGATCAACTCCGATTTTCTCGCCGTAAAACCTCGTTGCACCGTTTCCGAAGAAGTCGGGTTTGGTGGTAACGAGTTTCCATGTCATACCGCCGTCGGTAGTCTTATGAATGGCGGAAACCATTTCATGGCCGCGGGCTTCACCCGAAGCGTGAAACAGTACATTCGGATTCGTCATGCACATAGCAAAAGATTCAACATTGTGATGATATCCTTCTGTCATTCCGTTGTTGATTGCGTTCCAATGTTTCCCCCCGTCAACGCTCTTAAAAACTCCCGCAACATCGGTTCGAACATATATGATGTCGGGATTATCAGGACGCTGTAATATTCCGGTGACGTACCCGCCGCCGCCAAATTCAGAACTCGTCCACCGGTATTTGATATCGGAGGCGTTTGGATTTTCGGCTGCAAATAAAAATGCAGACAGGAAGGCACTGGTGCACCATAGCATCGATACAATTGCGTGATTGAATTTGTAGATCATTTTCTCACTTTTGTTGTCGGAGGGAATAATCCGTCGCTGATGTTACGCGAAACATTGAATAATCCACTAAGTTCACGAAAAGCACGAAGAGAAATTGCCGCCCTATATTTTCTTTCTATAATTCTTGGTGATTTGTCATCCTAGCCCGGACCTAAAACTTCGTGTTTATTCGTGTTCTTAGTGGAATCCGTCCAATGGGTGACGTGAGTTCGTCAGTTTTATAAAGGTTGCACCATCAGTAATAGCGATTACCACCGGTACACCGTATAAGCATTGTTAAACAAAACAAAATAAACAATAAAAAATATAATTACCGGATTTGCGGCAGGAAAAAGTCGGTAATGAGGGGGGTGAAAAACGCGGCGGACAAATTCAGAAATAGATAACGTGCAATGCGTAATAATTCTGCAGGGTTTCCGCTATCCAGAAAACGACCGAGAATTGGAGGCAAGATTCCCCTGAATTCATTGAAGTTTCTAGTATGCCCGGCGCGAATCGAACGCGCAACCCCCAGCTTAGAAGGCTGGTGCTCTATCCAGTTGAGCTACGGGCACATTTGTAACCGCGTATAATATAGCGAAAAAGTGTTTCGCTCTCAACGAGATAATTTTTTTTGACGGTACAATATTATAAGTCTGTACCATCAAACAAGAAAACCGTTTATTTTATTGGGCTTTCTTACCAGCTCTGACAGCTGATATTCGGTCATACTTTGAGCTCGTTACATTACAAAGTGCCAGGTCAAACGACGAGATAATAGCTAGAGCGTTCCATTAAGTTCGGTTCAAATGATCGAACCTTGCGAGCGGGATATACTATTTGCGCTTGGAGTTTGACTGGAAGATGCATGTCCAGAAAATGTTGTTGCTCAAATAATCGTATAAGCTTTTACGATCACACTCAGCCCAGACTCACTTTGTTTTTCGCACTTATTCCACTTGTTGCATTTGTATCTGATTAGCTGTAATTTTGCAGCAGAAATTCCACGAAGGGGTGGTCTCATGCCTACCAGACAATCCCTCCACTCTTATCGCTTCATGCGGGGGAAATATATCATATCAATAATCAACACATGCCTGCAATATGCAGTCTGATCATTGAGGAATAGAAACTTATGTCCCGGCCACCGCAACCGCTTTCCTTCGCTGAACTGAGATTCTAAGCTTCTGAAAGACCGACGCCGTTCATCATCGCAATGTCAATACGACATCAATTAAAACATGAGTTTGTCCGACGCGTGCCATCGCTTCACCCAGAGCATGATAGTTACAAATGGTGGGTGTTAGCGAATGTCATGATCGGCACTTTTATGGCAGTGCTCGATGCTACGATTGTAAATGTCGCCCTACCAAAAATCATGGCTTCGTTCGGAATTACGGTCGATAAAGCCGAATGGGTCATAACCGCTTACATGCTGGTCTTTGCTGTTATGCTCTCGACTTCAGGATGGATCGCAGATCATTTTGGATACAAGAGAACATACCTACTAGCATTGTTCCTGTTTACCCTCGGCTCGTTTCTCTGCGGAATGGCATGGAATGAGAACGCGCTTATAGCGTTCCGTATTATTCAAGCAAGCGGAGCAGGGTTGCTGACGCCAACGGGCATGGCAATTATAACCCGTGAATTTCCGCCTCATCAACGTGGAATTGCAATCGGGTTTTGGTCTATTGCATCAGCTGCGTCGGTGTCACTCGGTCCTATGATCGGCGGGTATCTCATTGACAATATAAATTGGAATACAATTTTTAATGTAAACGTCCCGGTTGGGATAATCGGTTTATTTGCGACAATAGTCGTCCAGCGAGAATATAAAACAGAACATTCTCGATCTTTCGACGTGATCGGATTCTTTTCAATGGCCGTGTTTCTTTGTGCCCTTCTGCTGGCATTAACAGATGGCAACGCTGCATGGAATACTCGTGGGTGGACATCTCCGTTTATTGTTTCGTGTTTTGCAGTATCTGCCGTTGCACTTGTTGTGTTCTTAGTGGTGGAACTCAGCATTAAACATCCACTCATCGATTTGCGTCTGCTCAAGGATCTTAATTTTAGTATAGCGAATGGCATTCTCTTCATTTTCGGGTTTGGGATGTTCGGAAGCACATTTTTACTTCCCCTGTATCTCCAGACATCGCTTGGATATACCGCGTTTCAAGCGGGTTCGCTCTTTTTGCCGGTCGGGATTATTCAAGCGATCATTTCTCCCATTTCCGGATTTATATCCGATAAAGTAAATCCTAAAATTCCTGCGGTTATCGGCATTGTATTAATGGCATTGAGCCTTTACGTCAACAGCTCGTTGTCTTTGTATTCAGAACATCATCAAATTATGCTCTCACTCTACATTCGCGGATTTGCGATGGGATTGATGTTTACACCTCTTTCGACGGCAGCACTCTCCAATATCCCTCGACATAAAATCGGACAGGCATCCGGACTATTCAATGTCATTCGGCAGGTAGGCGGGAGTTTTGGGATTGCATTTATGAGCACTTTGCTTCTGCAACGCACAATCTACCATACGGCAGCATACAGCCAGGTTGTCAATCAACGATCGGAAGCATTTTCTCATGTGACGCAGCAAATAACCCGATTCAGCATGAATGCAATGGGCGGGAATCAAACTCTAGCGGCAATGCGCGCCTCGGCACTCATTGTATCGCATGTTTCTACGCAGGCTTTTATCAGCGCAGTTTGTGATGACTTTTTTGTGGCATCGATAATCACTATTGCTGCGCTTGTTCCGATTTTTTTTCTTCGTGTACGAAAACATAATACATCCAAAAATGTATCGGCTATTGAATAACAATGTATCGATACGTGAGACAAAACACTCTTACGGCAGTATACGATTAAAACGGAAGTGTGATTTCAAAATACATATATGCTGCCTAACTATTTTAAAAAGGAAAGAATTCTCCCGGAGTGCAAGTCGCCGCAATGTGCGGAGGTCCGTTAGCCAGCAGATTCAGGAGGTTACATGAACTCATTCGTAAAATCTTTCGTAGTCTTCGTAACAATAACTGTTGCTGCTAAAGCTCAAACTCTACCCGATGCATTTCAGCAGCTGTTAAATCAAACAAATATGCAGTTCTCAATTCCTCCAAATTTTGAGCCGACACCAATAATCAATAGTGGCGATCTCGCCTATGATTTCGCTCTTAAATCTATTACCGCAGAATTAGAGATTCGTTATCGCATTTGGCCAATTGATAAGAATCAAAAGAACCCCAACGATCTTTATGGGCCGATGATGACTACAATGGGGTTGAACATTTCCAACGGCAAGATGATACGACCGGAACAATATCCGACGGAAAGTGTGAAAAGTGAATTTGGTGCCGACGCTGGAAGCACCGGCTTAGTGCCCGTTGACTCTCCATTCGGCAGGGGTTTTACGATATGTGTTATTTCGGTGATTCATAAAGACAATGTCGCAGACGCATATGTTTTCTATTTATATAATGATCCGAAAACTATTATGGGTGCACTTAGTACGGGAAACATCTTTCACGCCCTTAAATTCAAATAGTACTGTTTGCGGCCTAACCAGTCGCAAATTATCCGTTTCTCAAAAGGACGATTATGCAATTTTTGACAACGAAACGGATTTCTGGAGAGATCGAAAGAGTGGTTCGCAATGCTCAAAAGTTCGTCATACTTATTTCACCCTATATTCAGATTTCCGAGCCATATCTTGAACGACTGCGAGATGATGGAAGCAGAAAGGTCAAGGCTCATAGTGTATTCAGGAAAGATCGGCTGAACAAAATCAATGATGAAGCTTTTTCTAATTATTCGGATTTGAATCTCTGACAACATACACCGCATGCTCCAGAATTTCCTCGGGTAGCTGATCCTGCTTGTCCGATGCCGGGGCATCGACGCCGCGTAGAGTCTGGGTTGTTTTTTTATCTCGAAACGTCTAACTTTAAATCAACAGGGATAGCGGAATCATACCTACTACCTCGATTGTTCTCCGGCAACATAGACACTCTAGAACTACACGTTGCAATTTCGCACGCGAGCACACAGCCATGCTTCGTTTTGTACGATTCTCTGCTGCTTTTAGTAGTCCAGTGCTGTCATGCCGGAGTGTTTTTTGAACTCTTATTTGGAGAAACTCATGAACAGTATTTTACGAGTCAGGATCATCCTATCGTTCCTCTTGTCAATAACAATTCCGATTCTCTACACTGGAATGTCTGAAGCGGCACATGCGCAAACAGCGAACAACATATTTTCGACGCCGAAAGTCAAATCACTCAAGGCAATCAAAGGCAAACAGAAGAAATGTAGTCTAAAATCAGCTCGCACAACGATTAGTACTCGTCGGCTGATGAAGGCCGCTGACATCCCTGGCAGTTTCGGCTTTCCATTGGCACGTTTAACTCGATCTCTGCAACGGGGGATTCCGTTGGCACCGGTCCGCTTGGCGCTGATGATGAAACGTGGGACAACATTCCGATCGGTTTCGCTTTTAGTTATCACGGAACATCATACACTGAAGTTGCCGCCTGCAGCAACGGCTGGCTCTCGTTCGATTCGATATCATCAAGCACTGCGAATGGCTACGATACTCCCAATGATCTCGCTGATGCCACTGATATAGTGCCGTTTATTGCCCCTTTTTTCGGTGACCTTTATCTAAACGGTAATATTTATTACAAGACCAGTGGAATCACTCCTAACAGGACATTCACAATTGAATGGAATAATGTCGCGGCAGACTATAAATACGGGGACGGAACTATAGAGAGCCATGCGAATTCCCTTTCATTTCAGGTTGTGTTGTATGAGGGGAGCGGAGAGATTAAGTTTGTATATACTCCTGGGCCGGATGCGGCAACGACCTTCAATAATCCGAGCGGCAGCGGTTTATGCGCAGGACTCGTTGATCTCAGTGGAAATTTCACTTCGATCAACACGCTCAACACATCAGCGACCATCAGTTCGACTTCTGAAAGTGATACACTGAACACGCCGCCGCCCAGCGGCCTAACTTTCAGTTTCGTGCCCCGAGCTTATGGCTCGACGTTAGCGGCGAGCAGCGTCTCATCGGCATCGGCGATAGTCCATGGAATGGTGTATCCCATGGGCTCGAGCGTTAATGCCAGGTTCTTATTCGGGACAACATCCGGCGCATATACCGACAGCATGAATGCTTCGCCTCACACGGTCAGTGGCAGCAATCCGGTCCTCGACTCAGCCATATTGACGCAACTTACCCACGGAAGAACTTACTATTATCGGATCGCAACGTTGAGCGGAGGGAATTACGTACTTGGCAATGAGATGAGCTTCACGACTCTTACGCCTAACGCCGCCGCAGCTCCGGCAACGAATATCGTCAGAACATCGGCGACGCTCAGTGGCACTGTATGTCCTTACAATGTTAGCACGTCAGTGCGGTTCTTATATGGAATAGCTTCTGGAGTTTATACCGACAGTGTAAGCGCAACTCCTAGCATAGCAAACGGAGACACAACGACGTCTGTTTCCGCTGCGTTGAGCGGTCTTACTCATGGAACGACATATTACTACCGTATATCCGGCAGGAGCTCTTCGCCGGCAAACTATTTTGTCAGCGACGAACAGTGCTTCACGACTCTTCTTTCGGCAAATGCGATGTGGGGAAATGCACTCGGCTTCAATGGCTCGATGCAGTATGCTCACTATGGAAATGTGCTGACCACAAACACCACTAACATAACGCTTGAAGGCTGGGTAAAATGGAATGGTGCTACTGGCGGGGCCACGTACGGATGCGTTTTTTATAATGGAACCACAGCTTCCAGCGGCTATGGCGTTTACATTGAAAAATCAACCTCGTATCTGTGCATACACGTGGGACCTTATATGGCAACTTCAAATTGCGCGCTGCCTGTAGGATTATGGACGCATGTTGCATTGACATCAGATAACAGCGGCTATTGGAAACTCTTCGTAAATGGAGTAGACACATGCGAAGCGGGTTTCACAGCAGAGCCTCCCAGCGGAGATTTCTTGGCTGGGGGCAATCCAAACACCGAATGCTTCAACGGCTGGATCGACGAAGTGCGCCTTTCAAATGTTGTGAGATATACAACGGGTTTCACGCCGCCGGCTGCACCTTTCACCAAAGACGGCAATACGATTGCATTATACCATTTTGATGAAGGCTCCGGCTCGGCGGCTGCAGATTCGTCGGGTAGTCATTTCAATTTGACGCTCGTAAATAGCCCGGTATGGGGGGGCTTGACTGATGGCACGCTTCCGGTCCAGGCAACAGACTTCGTTGCAAAAGCAGACGTCGGATCAGTGAGACTCTCGTGGAAGACAGAGAGTGAGGTGAACATTGCAGGCTTCAACATTCTGCGTAAAGACCCCGCTGCAGTGATGTTCACACTCATCGCGGGTTATGCAAACATTGGCGACTTGAAAGGCATGGGGACGAGCAGTACCGGCAGGGGTTACAGTTACACGGATTCGAAAGTCAAACTCGGTTCGACATATCAATACAAAATACAAAGCGTAGATGTGACTGGGACGACGGAAGACCTGACGACGCTTTCAGTGACGGTGGATGCTCCAAAGAGTTATGCAATGTATCAGAACTATCCTAACCCGTTCAATCCGACGACAGTGATCATGTATCAACTACCAACGAATAGTTTTGTGACGTTAAAAGTTTATGACATCATCGGCAGGGAGGTTTCAACGCTTGTGAATGAGCAAAAGAGCATGGGCCAATATGAAGTGACCTTCGATGGCAGTAATTTAGCAAGCGGAGTGTACTTCTATCGCCTGCAGGCTGGAAGTTTTGTGCAGACAAAGAAATTAGTTTTGCTTAAATGATCGGGCAATTGCGCCCTAACCAGCCGCGCGTATATTCGACTGCACGTCGTCGCACCTGGATCCGGTTCGTTAGAACGCACCAAATACTATTGTGTAACATTCCACCATTAATGAGCACACGACAATGAAGCTGGATTTCCGACAGTTGACTATCACATCAATCATATTTGGTTTTTTTCTTATACCAATTCATGAGTTCGGACATGTCATTTGCGATTGGATTACGGGACACCCGGCATCAATGTCTTACGCACGAGATCATTTGCTTTCCAACGGCGATACTCCTTTTCTTGGGCTCCTCGGCGGACCGCTGTTACCGCTCTTGTTGTCTGCCGTGTCTGTCATATTTATCTACCGACAAACCAAAATATCAATCTTCTATCCTATTGCAATCATCGGGACCCTTGACAGATTGGTGTTTTATCTATCAGGCATGCTTCCAAGCGATGAAAAAAATCTCGCCGACATGGTTGGATGGAACGTATATGCGTTCAAATATATATTCCTTTCTGGTGAAACACTCGTGTTGTTGTTAGTTTTAATTTCATTGATCAAATACAAGATTGGGGTTAAACAAATAATCCTCGTCTTTGTAATACCAATACTATCCTTTGTTGTTGGCGCCGCAATAGGTGTTTTTGTCGTTGAACGCTATGTCTTCCCTGTTCAATTTAAGATTCAATTTGGATGAAAAATGATATCAACATTTTACATCTATGGCTCTTAATAATTGATTTTACGCAGAGTTTAAAAGCTTTGCCACCAAGACGTATTAAAGAAAGCTTAATCCTGTTAAGTCCATTAATAAAAAAAGGTTGCTTTTCTTAGTGACTTTGCGACTTCGTGGCGATATTATTGGGCTTTTGCGAACTGTCGGTAATATCAGCTATAGACTGCATAGAAAGGAAGAATGAGAGGGTACATTTGTTGATCGAGAAGAAATCGCCTGCGCGCATTGAAGTAAGATTCATTGGTGACTTATTATTACATTCAGCCCAGACTCGCCTCTGGGCTGTTGCATTTGTATCCGAATAACAGTAGTTTTGCAGCAGAGGGGCGTTCATAAACCTACCGAATCACCCCCAAAAATTGGGAGTAACATCTTATATTAAGGAATATCGCCTTCCTGCTCTTCGGAATCTAAACATCATTAGGGCGCCCGAATCCGGCATACATGCTATATTCATTTGCAAGGCTCGCCATGCGATCTTTTCTAATTTGTATTCTTACCGTTGTTGCCGCACATCATATCCTGGCTCAACAAAGCGGCTCCCAATTCACTCGTACCGGAATTATAAATGCGAATAACGTGAAGACCGTTTTCGGAAACTGGGGGGTGATCGGTCAGCCAGCGCAGATGGAAAATCGCGGTGCATGGCTTTACCCGACCAACGGATATATTGGCGACCTGAGCTTTATGGTGGGAGTTGAACTGCCCGGCGAAACTCCAACGATTCATTCTGTTATCACATGCCCGTTCTACCCATTGCGGCAGGCGGCCAGCGACGACATAGACCCTATCACAGGTGCGTGGTGGACCTTTCAACCGATAACTGGGTTTTTCAATCCCACACAAAGTGGTGTGGCGACAAACACCGATAAAAGCACGTGGCCATCATCATGGCCCGACCGTCCGGATTTGAAAGACTCCTCAGGAAATCTTCCTTGGGATGGATTGTTTGGTACTAATCGTTTCTTCTTCGACCAGGAGTCTTATTTTGTGGTTGATGATAACAACGACGAACGATTCAACTTCGCAGCCAATAATTCCTTCGGTGTTGCCTACGTGCCGGATTCCACAAACCCTGCCCGCCACGGACAAGGGATCCGCGTCTCCGTACGTCTTATCGAATCGAATCATCCGTTGCTCAAAGATGCGCTTTTCCTCGTCTATGACATCAAAAATGAAGGCAGCCAGAACTATTCCAAAGTCGTGTTCGGCCAATTGATGGGCAACTATATCGGAGTTACAAGCACGGAGGACTATGGAGAGTACAACAATGATGTCTCTTCCCTTTTCAAAGGAAGCAATTTCGTCCTCAATGCTAATTTCGGAGATACGACAGCAAATCCTCTATGGGTTGGCCGGATTGGAAAATTTGGTCACGCGTTCGTCGAAGCGCCGAACAATAATCATCTTGCGAGTTATGATTGTTTTTCCCCGAGCAATCAGGTCAGATTGGGTGATGACGAATGGCTTTGGCAGCGATTAACGCCGGGGACGTTTCAGATGCCTGCAACCTTTCAGGATTCACTCCATCCGGCGAGCGGAGAAGATGCGGACTATCTGTGCGGAACGGAATACTTTTCCATAAATTCCGGAACAACAAAGCGCATTGCAGTTGTTTTGGCGTATGGGTACTCGGAGGAAGAGATCGAACTCAAAGTGGAGCTTGCACGAATGATGTGGAACCTGCAATTTGATTCCTCCTCGGCGTCGTCCAGAGTAACGCTTGGCAACTTTCCTTCCGGGGAAACCGTAAGCGGCATGCAGACGATTCATTGGACAACTTCGATGACAAACAGTACAGCAGACATATGGTTTACCCCCGATGCAGGAAGGAATTGGACAAAGCTGGCAGCCGGCATTCCAAACAACGGATCGCACAATTGGAACACAGCAACAGTTTCTGATTGTAGTTTTGGGATGCTCCGCATTTTGGTGAAGGATTCGACAGGCCATGCATACGGGTACTCAGATAGCCCCGCATTGTTTGCCATCGACAATCCGGGCAACGGCGCACCGACAGTGCAGGTTCTTGACATGAGTATCCCGGACTCTACTTCGGATTCCGTTTCAGTGAGTGTGCGCATCGGAGATCCGGAGGGGCAATCCCTGAATTTGACAACATATTATACGACGAGCTCATTGCATCCCTGGGTCGCATGCCAGACACAGACTATTCTCTCCAGCAGATCACCGGTAACATTGACAATACCGGTAGGCTCTTTGCCGAACTCTGATAACTTTGCGTTGAAGTTCATCGCCTCCGATGGTTCGCTTGTTTCGTCTGATTCAACAAGCCCATTTCGTAAACAATCGAGCCATGTAAATGTAGCCGGAAATGTCGTTCGGCACACAGCCGGACAAGCCACGACAACGTACGCTGTCCACGTAGTTGATAACACTAAGCTGACCGGTGATACATACCTCATAACCTTTGACGACACATCGTCATTTACTCGCAAAACCATAAGCGTGTTCGATAAGACAAAAGGAACGATGCTTTTCCAGGGAGATCCGCTCATATCAAACACAGAATCGGTTCCGTTTGACGGCTTGACGTTGATGGCAAACGATTTTCCTACTCACGTCGATACCACAGGCATACGTTGGAACCGTTCAATGCCTGTCGGCTTAAGCATGTTCATCCGACGTTTGAGTACAGCCGTTACTAACACTGATATTAGATTTGAGGGATATAACGCAGCTTGTGATTATACAATTGCCTTCAGCAATGTGGTTGTTGATACTTCAGTGGATGTACCGGACCTCGTAACCCCTTTCTTGCAGGAGTTTTCCGTGTTCAATACAACATCGAACAAGCGAATCAAGGTAGCGGGAGTCAGTGATGCACAAGATCTGGATATTATTTTCATGGAATATGGGCCGGGCACACTTGGCATGACGTGGGAAGTCTACATTCAGGCTCCGACAGGACCGCTGCCAATGCTCCCCGGGGACACACTCTTCATTACGACAACCAAGGGATTTTCGTTCCGCGATACTCTTTCGATCGACAGTAAACTGCTTGCGGTACATCGAATTGTAACGACTCCGGCTATATTCAAGCTGGATCAGAACTTCCCAAATCCATTCAACCCATCGACAGTCATCAGTTATCAATTACCAGTGACCACTCTCGTTATATTGAAGGTGTATGATGAATTGGGACGACTTGTGAGAACATTGGTCAATGATCGTCAGACTGCCGGCACTCACTCGGTTACTTTCAATGCGAACAGTTTGTCGAGCGGTGTGTATTTCTACAGGCTTAGTGCGGGAAGTTTTGTCCAAACGAAGAAATTGATGCTGATTAAGTAGGCAACGTCTATGAATAAGTTGGCGATTCGTGGCTCCGGTTCGTTAAGGCGCAAGGAGAAAAACTATGCGTTACAAATTCATTTTCCTTTCAACGTTGATTTTTATTAGTACCGCTCGAAGCAGCAATCCTGTGGCTCCATTAGCTTTCTCTCAATCTTCATTGAGTACGAGCGATACTCTCAATGGCATTGTATTTACGTTTGCGGTTTCTCACGATACATTGGGAATCTTTGATACATTGAGTATGACGCTGACGGCATTCAACCAGACATCTCAAAACGATACGATCCCTGTAAGCGATTATCTCTATAAATGGTCGCTAGTGAACGACAAGGGCATAACAATATCAGGCGGACCAACAGTGATAAGTAATCTCATATATAATGTTGTAGTCAGCCCTAATCAATCGGCGGTATTATATCGTAGTGGCTATTCCATGGCGGACATTTTTAATTCGCCAATTGAACCAGGAACGTATTTGTTAACATGGAATCTTTGGAACGAATTATCTTTTCAGCTAAACCTTGTTTGCGGAAGAAGCAAAAACGAAATAGAAGATTCGCTGGGCATTAGTTCGCCGATCTATCCACTAAAGGTTGGTAATAGGTGGATGTATCGAACATGGTATCAATTCCCTAATACTGTTATTCAGGGAGATACCGTCGCGCAAACAGTGGTAGGTGAGGAACTGCTTAATGGCGAAAAATGGTTTCTTGTGCGATCTGACTTCAACGGCGATCAGTTAATGACCGTTAGACAAGACGGCATTTACACGTATATTCAAAATTTTAAAGAAGCCGTTCTACGGTATAAATATCCGGCTGTATCGAAGGAACAGTACAATTCAGCGTACGAACTCTGGACGGGCTATGCAGACTCGTTGGTGCCATTCCCGATGTCCGTTGATTCGATCAATGAACTTATTTCCACTCCAAGCGGCTCATATCAATGCAGCAAATATCACTTTCCGGAAGTCATTGTCTCAGTAGAAAATTCGAGTACCGAAGTCGGTTCTGAAGACATGTTTCTTTCGAACGTCGGTCCAGTAAAGATCGTAGGGGGTAATGAATATCGAGAGCTCATATCATTTGCCGAAACGATCACTGAAGTTACGAACGCGCCGAAAGCAGCGCCGGATGCCTTCCAGCTCTTTCAGAACTATCCGAATCCATTTAACCCCGCAACCACCATCTCATTCACGCTTCCCTCTCGCTCACTCGTATCGTTAAAGATTTTTGACATCGTAGGAAGAGAAGTATCAACGATTGTCTCAGGAGAATTGCAGGCTGGAAGTTACACACGACAATGGAATGCGGCGGCATTTTCAAGCGGCGTGTATTTTTATCGTTTGCAGGCAGGAACATATAGCGAGACGAAGAAACTTTTGCTGTTGAAGTAGAGGTCCATCCAACTGTTTGCATTTGTATCCGATTTGCAGTAATTTTGCCCCAGAGATTCCACGAAGGGGTGGTCTCATGCCTACCGGACAATCCCTCCAATCATATCACTTCACGCGGGGTGCGGCCTATCTTAACAAATGTCAATGCATGCCTGCTGGGTGTAGTCTAAGAATTGATTTCCGAAGATAGGCTGGCAAAAACAAACTAACCGATGGGGTCAATTTAAAAATAATTCCATGAATAACCTTAAATCATACCTTTCAATAATTCTCCTTATTAGTTCTACACCGGTTTCATTTGCGACCGAGTTAAGGTCTACAGAAGATACCTCCCGCGTTAAAATTGTAATTTGGTCGGCGAACCGAATAGATTCCGCTTCTGCGAGCATTCTAAAAGATACTTGCACTCTGAATGAATCAGACAGCACAAATAAACAATTTCGCAAAGTACAAATCATAGCCATTCCGAAAGAAGCAAGTGATGTGTCAATCATGTTCATTCAAGTAAACAAAATTGAAATCCATCCGGGCGTTAAGATTACAAATCAAATAGTCCCTGATACAATCGGGGTGTGGAAGGTTCCAATTGCTGTGTGTCTTTCTTTAGGCAGTTATGATATCATTGCGACGAGGGAAGGGTTTAAAAGTGTTGTGAAAAATATCAGTGTGGAAGGGGATTGGAAGAAAGACATTTCTTTTGAGTTGTTATCCGATTCATACCTGCAATACAAACAAGAACAATGGGCTACATACAAATGGATATGTGGTGCGGCGTTCGGTGGAAGTGCGGCCGCAATGGCCTACTTCAATATCAGAATCAATCAATACACGGTCGATTACAATAACGCAACCATGCCAGATGTTATCAGTGGCAAACGGAGTCACATATTCACAAATCAGTCTAACTTCAAAACCTCTTCGATTATTGCTTTTAGTGCTCTCGGAGGATTTGCTGTTTCGTGGTTAATTGAAAGTCTTTATAGCAAATAAGCCATTGAAAAAAATGGAATGCAAAAATATGAATAATCCCCTGATTATCGCTTTATTATTAAGCTCTTCCTTTATCGCCGCTTGCAATCGGACGGTCGAACTCAACAATCCGTTTGATCCGGATGTTTCATTGACACCACCGAGCAATCTTCAGATTGCCTCAATAACAGATACTTCATTGACGCTCAAATGGAATGCAAACTACAAAGTTGATGGAATGAATCAGAAAGCGGCATCTGCTGTCGTCGTTGAAGAAAGCCTTGACGGGAAAATATATTCATTTTTATACAATCTGAGTGCAGCCGACACATCGGGGACTATAAGAACGATGTTCGATACGACACAAACATATTATTTTCGGGTACACGCAATGTTTGGCCCCAGGACAACTGCAAATTCAAATGTCGTAAGCTGGTGCAGACTTTCTATCAATCCTTACGGGTTATCGGTTGCAAACGTGAGCGAAATCGGCCGAACTCTTAGCTGGCACGACACTTCCTCATTAGTACAGATATTTCAAATCGAACGTGGAACAGGAACCTTTGGAACTTTTAATCTGATTGGTGAGACATCGGCAAATGTCACAACATTCCACGATACAACAATCATTCTTACCGATACAACATACTATTACCGAGTCCGCGCCATATCGAAGGGCGGCACCTTGAGCTTTTATGATACTGCATCAATTTTTGTTTCGTTTTCGCCTCCGAGTAATCTAACTTGTAATGGAAATTCTCCGGACAGTGTAAATATTCAATGGGTCAATAATTCCAGTACGCTTGTCGGAACAGTTGTGGAGAAAAGCGCCGATAGTATAAACTTTGCAGCTGTGGGAACAGTACGTGGTTCAATGACAACATTCTCTGATCATGCAGTTGATCATAGCAAGAGTTATTATTACAGAGTTCGAAATTTTATGCAGTACAACAAATCGCATTATTCTAACATTATAAGGGCATTTTACGGCACCGCCTCGACGCATCTCGTCAGAGAGTTGGCAAACTCTCCCGGGTATTCGCACGGCTCGTTGTTAGTAAGCAGAGATGGTTCTACCGTATTATTCTGTTCGAATGACGCCGCAATAACTAAATGGGATGTCAATACTGGAATACGTCGCCATACTTTCCCACAAAGTCAAAATATTGGTCGAATCGCACTTAGCGGTGACGGCAAGACTCTTGGATTGATGGATACTTCAGCCGGATCATTTTCATTGTATTCATCAATGGATGGACATTTAATACAAAAAATTGTTTTACCTTGTCCGGTAGTAGATATGGAGATATCAAACGATGGCTCTGAACTAATTACTACAAGCGCAGATAGTCTTATCCGAATATGGAGTGTTGAAAGTGGCACTTTATTAAAGTCCATTTTTAGTAATCAAAAATCACCTATATCTATCTTCTTAACAGATGGCGGTGATACTCTTATATCTGGTGGCGGAAATAGTCTTTGTTTTTTCGACTGGCAGTCCGGAACTATTCTGAAAACTACAATGGGTGGATACTTTAACAAGCCTATTTTTCTTTTGTCCAATGGACTGGTAGTTAATATACAATCTGTTGGTCTTGATTTAGAAATCATAGATTTGTCAACTGGTCAGGCTATAAGAACATTTCACAATGAATTGACCTACACTGACAGTTATACGTCCGGGTATTTGACCTCAGACGGAACAACGCTTTTAATAGGCAACGATGGATGGATATGCGCCTACAATTTAACTCCCGGGTACCCAATAAGAACGAGCGCTTTTTTAGGCGGTTTGCTTGTTATTGCCCGCATCGGAAACGGTAACGCTATTGTAGTAAAGGATATGAATAATCTTTTTGAAAACGGTAATCTCATCATATATCAAATGCAATTTAGATGGATGGATGCGGTTTCAGATTTTTATTTCGGTTATTAGAAATAGTTCAACAAATGTGCTTGCTGGCTAACCAGTTCTCAGCTGACGCAACCAACTGCAGGTTGCAGCGGTCGAGCGTCAGTTAGGGCGCTCGAATAAGCCAATAAAGGAACTCATATACTCATATTCTTAATCGCATTCCTCTTCCAGTATCTTATGACATCGGTCGTTGTCGGCATCGTACTTTTCGCGATGGTAGGCGATGATAAACGGTTGGTTCAAAGTTGGAAAGTATTCCCCCCTCTCCATGATTATTTTTCTTCTTGATACTTATCGAATTCCGGCGATAAAAGCCATGAACATATCTATGAAGATCGGAAATCCGGACATCGCCAAAATTCTCCCTATCACCGGTGAACATTCCTACTATGAATATTCATTCTCACTGTCATGGTTCAAGGTTTTTTCCTGGGGTCTATAGTCGTTTATCGCATATTTCTCGGGAAATCACATCTATGAACAATTCGTTGCGCGCGTTCTAACCACTCGTTCAAGCTGACGGAACATATGAAGCCAAAACATTGGAACACAATTATTCACGCAAGCTGTTTTCCCATCCTATTGCTTCTTTGGACGAACGCATTGGCCCAATCACCCGCACGCCAATATGATCAGGTCAAGAATGACCTGCTTTCACTGACAGCGGACGAAACGAAGATCGCGCGCGTTGAAAATATTCAATTGAAGAGGGATGCCGGCACATTAACATTTACGTCCGGCACCCTTTATGCGTTATCGCAGGTGAACGGAAGTATTCACGGTCTGCTGTTTCTTGGAGACGGCGAATTCGTTTGCAATCCGCCTACGGAGGTTGAGCGAAAGCAGTTATCCCGATTCTACGGAACAGAGTCTTTCGAAAAGAAAATTAGAAGCGTTTTCCTTCTTTTCAACGACTCGACATATACCGAGCTGGCGCACGAGGTTATTTTTGCCCCGGGTGACCGGGATAACGAGACCAAGTCCGCAATAAAATCTTCCGAAAAATTTATCCAGAATGAATCGCACACGGGCTTTGACTTTGACATATTCCGAGAATTCTTATTAGATGAACCAAATGATTTCTTCTACGCACATATTAGTGCCGCGAATGATAGGTCATATTTTTACAAAATAGACCCGTTTGAAGATGAAGAAGTCAACCTCCAGCATGAAAGCTACGAGTCGTCCGGCAGTAAAGGATGGAATGCTCGTGAGCTGGTTTGTTCATTTTACAGAGAAGACAGAAGAATACCTTTTGTGAAGAAACCATCTGTGGAGATAGCGTCGTATGGAATGAATAATACTTTTGCTTCTAACCTCACGTTTTTTTCTCAATGCACCGTTTCATTCAAGAGTAAGAAACCCTCACGAAAGTGGGTAGCATTTTGGCTTTACCCGGAACTAACCGTCGATTCGGTCGTGATAAGGGGGAGGAAAATATTCACTACGAGAGACGATGAATCGGATGTCGTATGGCTGGGTCTGGACCGACCGTTTCCTCTGGATACGGAAATGACAGCTCAAATATTTTATCACGGCAAGCTAGTGTCAGAACAATATGGTTGGTATTTCTTGAAAAGCTCTGTTGGCTGGTACCCTCGGCCTGTCGATGGGCGGCAGTACACTACTTTTGATCTTACGTTCCATGTACCGGATAAATTCAGTTTTGTATCTGTCGGATCTGAAATACACACCGATACCACCGATGGGGTTTTCACGTCACGATGGCTCGTAAATAAACCGATTCGCAACGCATCGTTTATGATTGGCAATTTTTCTGAATACTCTATCATTCCCGATAGTCTTCCACCAATCACGATATATGAAATGAACGGATATATTAATGCAGGAGAAGGTGCTCACAAAGAAATTGCTGACGATGTGCAAAATTGTATAAAATTTTTTCAGCATGTGTATGGAAAGATAGACCTCTCCCATTTTTACGTTGCAGAGATACCGTACCTCCATGGCGAGGCATTTCCAGGGTTGATTCATTTATCGTTGGCGACGTTTTTTGAGTCGCGGGATCAAGGAAACGATCAGGTTTTTCGCGCGCATGAGATTGCGCACCAATGGTGGGGGGTTGGGGTCGATTACAAGACATACCATGATCAATGGCTGAGCGAAGCATTTGCACAATATTCTGCTTTGTGGTATATGCAACTGGCTTTGCACGACAATAAAAAATTTTTCGGTATGCTTAACACTTACAAGAACGCAATACTTTCAAGCAGAAAATCTCTATTCTCAAACGGGCAAGAAGCTGGACCAATATGGCTTGGACGCCGAACTCAGAGGTACTGCCACCAAAGGAGATTATAATCTTATTGTTTATGAAAAAGGCGCATGGGTTCTTCACATGTTGCGCATCATGGCGCTCGATCTAAAAACAATGAATGAAGATATCTTCATGCAAACGATGAAAGATTTCTATTCTTCATACTGCGGGAAACAAGCGACTACTGAAGATTTCAAACGAACGGTTGAAACACATTTTGGAATGGATATGTCGTGGTTTTTCAACCAGTGGGTTTACGGTACAAATATTCCAACATATAATATCCTGTACAAACTAGAAGATCTCCAAACCGGGAAATACAAGGTTCACTGCACGGTCAAACAATCGAATGTGCCGGATAATTTTCAAGCAGAAGTTATCTTCTTGATCGATTTCGGAGATAAGAGATTTGCACACTTTCGATTTCCTATTAAAGGCCCCGTAACGGAATTTGATTTTCCGATCATGCCTCTAAAGCCCGAACAAATAAAATTCAACGACTTGTCCCCCGTTCTGTGCGAAATTGATAGCGAAGAGTGGGAATAGGAAAAAGTCCCATGCGCTTGCACGTTGATGCATCATTCTCTCAGGTAAATCAATTGAAACACAAGATCCTCTACACGTCGGCGTTCGTTTTCGAAATTGACACAGTTCGAGAAGCGTTTAAGAAGGCTGATATTCCATTCTATATTCAAACTGAAAATCTTGCTGGTGTAATGACCGCATTTCCAGCTTCGGGTCTTGGTACGCGCTGGCATGTCTTTGTGTCGACTGAAGCCGAAGTCAAAGCTAAGAAAATACTTTCCACTTGACATCTAACTCCGACTCAAAGCCATTTTTTGAAGTTGATGAGATAACATTCAAAAGGAACTTGAGGAAAGCACTTATTATTGCTGCACCGGTCATTGCAGTTTTTGGTTATCTTATTTACAGAGTTCTCACCACTCGTTAGCAGTCTACGACACCCGCAGATGATAGTTCGAAAGAGCGGCATCCCTAATTTATCATAAATGAAAATGCTTTTACGACCATTAAAACATTTATTTGGGTTTTTCGGATGTTTTCTACTGCTCCTTTTACTCTTCCCCACACTATTATGCTCTCAGAATAAAGCTATTGATTCAACCTGGATCCGACAGAATTATCCCAACCTTTGTAATCCTTGAACCATGATCAATTATCATTTACCGGTAAATAGTCTTGTCACGTTGAAGGTGTCTGATGAATTGGGACGGCTTGTGAAAACATTGGTAGAAGATCGTCAGACTGCCGGCGCTCACTCCGTGACTTTCAATGCGAGCAACTTGTCGAGCGGGGTTTATTTCTACAGGCTCACTGCGGGAAGTTATGTTGAAACGAAAAAATTGATGTTGCTGAAATAGATTTAATGTGCTCGCCATTACCTTTCAGCCCGGACTCATCACCCGGGCTGTTTCTTTCTTGATTCTTCCGCCAATTACGGGTACATTTTTGCAATAAGCTTACTCGGGGGGAACTGGGAGAAAATAACGTGAGAATCAACTTCAGACTTCTGTTAACGGCGTTTTTAATATTCGCCATCACACATCCATTATATGCCAAACAGGAAAAATGGGCAAAAGACTCTGTATCGGCGGAAAAGCAAAAGGTAAAAGAACAACCGCAGAAACAGACTGCAGAAAAACCCATAGACTTGAGCGGAATATGGATTGATCGCGATGATCTAAGTGCCAATGCTTGGGTGTTTACATTCAGTATTGCGGGAGACGAAATTATGATCATGAACGGGGCGGCATACTCCATGCAAGATGTTTTTGCATGGGCTACATTGACCGGCCGTTCTTTTGCCGGGTCAATGAATACAGGTCCTGGATCACTGGGCGATTCATTCATCCCGCTGAGAATACAGGGGACAATAAGTGCCGAGAATAATGAGGTCGATATGACTGTCTACTATGATAAAGGTACGCCCGGTAGTTATCATCTAATTAGGAAAAAATGAGGGAAAAACAACAAAGGTTTGTCTCTAATAAAGCGATCCATTAAAAATTTCGAAAATTCATTTTATGGATCATGGATCTAGCGCTGTTTCTCAAACAAATATTGTGTTTTCCGATAACTAATTCACCGCAAAGATCGCTAAGGACGCGAGGATTTCTTAGTTTTTTCTACGAAAACTTCTTTGCGATCTTCGCGTCCTTTGCGGTTATGATACAAGATTTAATATCGGAAACGGCACTAGCGATGGATTTTTTTAGCGTAAAGTCCTGTATTGTGTTTAATTCGACAAAACATTAAATTCCTCCGACATACGCGACAAGGGATTCCATTCTTGCACCTCCCTTGCACGATAACTGCATCGTGCCGGTCTTAACTCTCTCCTGAACAATTCCCTGCACGATCAGCGAGAACACGCAATCGCTGCAATAATCTTCCATTTTGTAAAAAGCCCGACAGTAGCTCGGCGAAGGAAAACACACACATTTTCTTTTAACCTTTAGAGAGTCCCTCTTCTATCTCTTTCCTTGAAAGCAAAACAATATGAAAACAAATGAACTTGACCGCCGGCAATTCCTCTGCTCAGCCGCACTCGGTGGTGCAGGAGCTCTCATCGCGTCAACATCAAAGTTAATGGCAAGTTATTCCAAATCGGCACCGCCAACAGACGAAAAGAAACTCATCAAGCGCAAGCTTGGTGCTACAGGAATCGAGCTCCCCATCGTCAGTATGGGTGTGATGCGTGCCGATAATGCGGCGCTCATTCCTGCGGCCATGAAAACCGGTTTGGTGCATTTCGACACCGCGCACGGGTATCAAGGTGGAAAAAACGAGGAAATGCTCGGAGAGGTTTTCAAAGATTATCCGAGGAACTCTTTCATCGTTGCAACAAAAGTACCCCCCGAGGAAGTCGATAACGGAACGGGGTTGTTGAAGCCCGGTTCCACAAGCGAAGCGTTTCTGGAAAAACTGGATCTGAGTCTCAAACGTCTCAAACTCGATTATGTCGACATTCTGTATGTGCACGGGATCTCGACTCGCGACGCTGCCCTTTTTCCGGCCATGCTGGAGGCTGTGCGGGAGGCAAAGAAATCGGGAAAGGCAAAACATGTCGGCATGTCCACCCACAAGAATGAACCGGAAGTAATCCAGGCGGCGATCGACAGCGGCGTCTATGAAGTTGTTCTGACCGCGATCAATTTTAGACAGGATAACTATCAGGAAATGAAAAGTGTTATCGCCAAAGCCGCCGACGCCGGTATTGGAATTATCGCGATGAAGACTATGGCCGGAGGGTATCTCGACAAAGAAAGGAAGAAGCCGATCAACTGTAAAGCCGCATTGAAGTTCGTCCTTCAGGATGAACACGTTACAACGGCTATTCCGGGAATCACCAATTTCGACCAGCTCGCAATGAATGCAAGCGTCAACGAGGATGTCTCTCTGACAAATGAAGAGCGTGCAGACCTTGCGGCCGGAAAGGACGTCGGAGGACTCTATTGCCCGGGATGCGACCGGTGTGTTTCCAATTGCGCCAAGGCGCTGCCGCTCTCTGAAATCATGCGGGCGTATATGTACACCTATGGCTACAGAGATATTACAATGGCGCATTCGCTGCTCTCAAGTCTGGACATTCCCCCGCATCCGTGTTCAGACTGCGGGACGTGCACGGTGCAATGCACGAAAGGATTTCCGGTTTCCGAACGCGTCAGAGACATAACGCGACTTCTTGATGTACCGTCTGAATTTTTGTCCTGATGGTTTGCACATGAGACACGCAATTCCTTGCATCATAATCCTGCTCTCGGTTGTTCTTGCATCGCCGGCTTCAGCCCAGGATTCATCTTCATCATTCCCCTCTTTCAGGGGATGGACGATCGCTGAGGACAAAACAGTTTACAATCCAAATAACCTCTGGGACATCATCGACGGTGCCGCCGATCTGTTTCTGGAGTACGGATTTGTCGACCTGCATATTGGAAGGTACCAGAAGGGAAGCGATTTCGAGATCCGGGTGGACTTGTACAGGTTTGACTCCGAGGCCGACGCATTCGGCATGTATTCGCAGGAACGGAATCCGGAGTACGCCTTCATTGACATTGGCGTTCAAGCCTATCGAGAGGAAGGCGTCCTGAATTTCCTTACCGGCATCTATTATGTGAAGATCATGACGCAGGTGCGCGGTCAGGAAGCACTCGATGCCATGACGGCGATTGCCAAATCTCTGGATTCTCGTCTGAAGCAGCGTAATACGTTCCCCGAAATTTTGAATCTCCTCCCTGCGCAGCAAAAACTTCTCAATTCAGAACAGTATATCGCAAAGAACTTCCTGGGGTATGCGTTCTTCCGTCAGGCGTACGTTGCTCGCTATGGAACCGGCAAGCCGTTTCGTATTTTTCTGATCGCTGCCGATTCGACTGCGGCGGCGGAATCGGCCTTCGGAGAGTTTATAAAAACTTCGCCGGGGGGTACGATCGATACGATCACGGTCGAACGGTATTATGTCCGCGACCAGTACAACGGACCCATTGAGATTATTCACAAAGGAAATTTCATTGCCGGAACCGTCGACCTCGAGGATCGAAATCTCGCGAACAGTTATATCGACGACATCCTCAAAAGAATCGACACTGTTCCGCACAACAATCACCAATCAAAATAGACAGAAGCCCTTTTTTATAGAAATAACTAGTAGGTCGCCTCGTGCATTCACAAACGACAAATATGAGATTTATGAAAAAACTAATCTTCATTACCTCTTTGTTCCTTATTTTCATCATTTCGGTCAGTTTCGCCCAAACACCAAAGTACTATCTTAAAAAAGGAACATGGATTGAAACTCTGATCGGATCGAGAGAGGAACTTGCTAAGGAGGAAAAAAGCAATACCGTAAAATTCAAACCGGCTTTGGGACCTTGGTATGCAAATGGAGCATGGCAAAGCGAACCCGGAAAATCGTTCGCACAAGAATTTCCCCCCGAAAATAACGCCGATATCACGGTTAACTACGGCGGTAAAAAATGGGAGCCGAAACCCGATTGGAAGGACGGCGTTGTCATCAGCCTGCCGCCTACCGGCAACATCTCAACGTATCTCCTCCGGACAATTACTTCGGATCGCGATACAACAATCAGCGGCTTTTTCGGCAGCGACGACGGAATCAAGGTGTGGCTTAACGGCACGCTGATTCTTAGCCGTGATGTTGACCGCGCGGTAAGGCCCAACCAGGATAATGCCGAGCTGAATCTGAAGAAAGGCGAAAATAAGCTCCTGCTCAAGGTCAACAACAATTCGGGGGAGTCCGGTTTCTTTTTCTCCCTTACGGGAATGGGTCCTAAAGAACTGATCTGGTCTCTGATAGAAAGGGATTTTACAAAAGCGGGTGATGCTCTTGAAATTTTGTGGACCCGAAAAGATAAAATCTGGGATGAAGACTGGAATCCGGGCGATTTATCGCCGGTAGCGAAAAAGTACGCCTTCGTCGTGGGCCAGATTTCAGAAAAAACGGGCGGTGAAATTTTAAAAGATGCGTCCACGACGGTCGGTCTTGATCAGATCAAATCGATTCATAATAAATATATAGAGGCACGAAAAAGCGAGTTCGCTGTTCTTACGCCTAAACCATCCGCCGCACCGAGAATTAACGGCGCGCGAGTATTCGGTGTGAGACCCAGTGCCCCGGTCCAATTTACTATTGCGGCTACGGGAATTCGTCCCCTCGAATACTCTGCGGAAAATCTCCCTAAAGGTTTAGCTCTCGATAAAAATACCGGGATCATTACCGGCACGCTTGTTAACGAAGGTAAATATACCGTTACAATAAAAATAAAAAACAGCGCCGGCTCTGCGGAACGGAAACTCACTGTCATCTGCGGCAGTCAGATAGCCCTGACTCCCCCGATGGGATGGAACAGCTGGAACTGTTTCGCCAGTTCCGTAAGCGCCGAGAAGGTTAAAGCTGCTGCCGACGCAATGGTCCAGAGCGGACTTATCGATCACGGCTGGACATATATTAACACCGATGATTACTGGGAAACCAGGCCCGGCTCCGATGATTCGACGCTTCAGGGAGCTCCGAGAGATAACAACGGATTCATTATTCCGAATAAGAGATTTCCCGATATGAAAGCGCTCGGCTCATACATTCACAGCAAGGGATTGAAAATGGGAGTGTATTCCTCGCCCGGCCCTTTGACCTGCGGCGGATGCACAGCGAGCTTCGGTTATGAAGAAAAAGACGCGCAGAAATACGGCGAGTGGGGAGTCGATTATTTGAAATACGACTGGTGTTCTTATAAAGGGAATACTTCCAGCCTGGACGATCTTATGAAACCCTATAATGTTATGAGAGACGCTCTCAATAAGGTCAACAGAGATATCGTTTTCAGTTTATGCCAGTACGGAATGGGAAATGTATGGGAATGGGGGGGTAAAGTCGGCGGAAATTGCTGGCGCACAACCGGCGATATCGAAGATACATGGGAAAGCATGTCTGGCATCGGCTTCAACCAAGCGGGCCACGAAAAATATGCAAAGCCGGGGAACTGGAACGATCCGGATATGCTTGTCGTCGGCATGGTAGGATGGGGTCCGAGTCTGCATCCCACGCGATTAATGCCCAATGAACAATATACTCATATCAGCCTCTGGTGCCTCCTTTCATCTCCTCTTTTGATCGGCTGCGATATGACGCAGTTTGACGCTTTTACGCTCGGTCTTCTTACAAACGACGAGGTTATTGATGTAAATCAGGATCCTCTCGGAAAGCAGGCGAAGAGAGTATCAGTATCCGGCGATTGTGAAATCTGGTCTAAAGAGCTTGAAGACGGATCACAAGCTGTTGGATTGTTCAACAGGGGAGAAATGAAAACAGAAATATCGGCTGATCTTACAATGCTCGGATTCACGGGTGCGTGCACAGTCCGCGACCTGTGGCGCCAGAAAGATCTGGGCACGTTTAACGCTCAGTTCAAAACTCTGGTTGCACCGCACGGTGTTGTGCTTGTGAAGGTTTCAAAAGATTAATTTTCTGCAGAACAGATGAATGAACTATTAAGCCGCCCCGATAATCCGAGGCGGCTTTTTGGTAGTGTCTTAATTTAGGAAAGGTGTGCAGCGTGCTCATGCAAAGACGCTAAGCCGCAAAGAGAATGGATATGTTTCCCCTGCGGCTTGGTGTCTGACGAAGCTATCCCTTGGGATTTGCACGATATTTTCAACTCTCGGTAAAAAGTCCCTTGGACTTTGTTCTAATTAAGGCGCTACCGGCTTTTTTCTTAGCTTGACAATAGAGTCGAAAAAGCTGTACCTTATCCCTGAATAGATTTAGAACAACCGAAATCATGGGGAGGACGATGGTGCGGTTGGGCTGAGAATATTGAGAAACCTCTGGATTTCCGTCTCGCGGAATGAAAGAGGTTTTTTCGTTTGTGTGGGCCGGCAAAAAAGGAGGAATCGCAAGCTGCAGTGAAATATCTGACTACCTCGCATTGTTATCAAAGGTCTGTACATATCGAAAAAAAGTGTGCTCCATTTGAAATGCCAAATCCAAGGGACGAAGACAATGAATTCAAGCAATTTTACATAAGGAGGGATTTGTTATGAAAAGCATTAAAATACAATTGTGCTTTCTCATGTTGTTCATGTGCACCGCGATTAATAATGTGGCATTCGCGGGAAAACCTGCCGGCGTAAAGAATACAACAACGCTTGCTAAAACGGCAACGGTCAATGTTTACAGCCCTATGGACATCAACAATATCTTCAACTACTATTCAAACAACGGAGACGGATCCTTTAACCAATTTACGGCAAATGATGAAGGTTTCGAATTCCCAATAGGCTCAACTCAAGCCACCTGTATTTTTGAAGACGGCCTCGTATGGACAGCCTTCAAACAGGATACTCTTCATTGCGGCGGTTCAACCTATAATCACGGTTTGCAAGGGGGAAGGATATTAACCTCCGGAACTGCGAGCACTTTGCCCGTCTCCGATGATCCATCAAATCCTGCTAACAGAATTTATCGGGTTCGTCCGGACATTAGACCTACCGCCAATGCAGATACGATAGCTCTTGAGACTTCTCTTTTGCAGAACAGTGAGGTGGGGTATATCAACCAGTACCAAAGTATTACTGCCTCTGCTCTTCTGCAACAATACTGGGATGACTGGAATCAATGGCCGGCAACCGAAGGCGCGCCGTACACAGACGTGAATCATGATGGTGTGTATGAACCGAGCATTGACATACCCGGATTCCCCGGCGCTGACCAGACTCAGTGGATGGTTATGAACGATGTTAATCCGACATTAACCTTGAACTTATATGGTTCAAACCCTATAGGGATTGAAGTGCAGCGTACGATCTGGGCATATAACCGGCCTGGAGCTTTGGGCAATACCATTTTTATCAGCTACAAATTTATCAACAAGAGTGGTGTGGAATTAGATTCGATGTACGTGTCGCAGTGGGCCGATCCCGATCTTGGATTCGCCGGAGATGACGCGACTGGCTGCGATACAACGCTAAGCCTTGGATATGTGTACAACGGTGAACCGACGGATGCGAATTTCACAAGTCTGGGACTCCCGCCGCCGTCAGCCGGGTTTGACTTTTTTCAGGGTCCTAAAATACCTGGAGCGGCAACCGATACAGCTATTTTCGAGGAAAAATATCTCCCCGGTTACAAGAATTTGCCGATGACGGCATTCACATTCTTCATCAACGGCAACACAAATTTCGGAGATCCGTTTCTCGCCTCTAACGGTCCCGGGGGTGCTCAGCAATGGTACAACCTTATGAGAGGATTGATAAGCACGAAAGGAACGCCGTTTCCTGCATCTGTAACTAATGGGGGCAATTTTTGTTATCCTGGCGACCCGACGACCGGCACGTCGAGCCAGTTCACTTTTATTGGTCCGGACGCAGTTTGTCCACCGTCCGATGTTCGCATGGCTCTCTGTTCAGGTCCCTTTACAATGGCCCCGGGCGATACACAGCAGGTTGTCGTGGGCGTGTTGGCTGGATTGGGGGCGGATTACCTGTCAAGCATTACCGTTTTAAAAGCAAACGACAATATAGATCAGCAGGAATACAATACGCTATTCAGTCAACCCCCGCCTGGAATTACTTACTCTGCAATCCCATCGGGCTCCCAGGCGACAATTTCATTTGTCGCAGATGCGCGTTCTATCAACGCATCTGCCGTTACCATCAATTTAAAAACCTATAAAGATTCATCGGTCGCGACTATCGTGCTTGCCGATGACGGTTTGCATAATGATGGAGGTGCCGGTGATAAGATTTTTGGTAATTCTGTTCAAATACCACAGCTTCAATCCGGTCTGTATGCCGATGCCGTTGTTGCCTATCCAGGCGGCAAGGTTCTGACATGGACCCGCGTTCTCAACAACATCACGACAACCGCGCTTACCGTTCCTTCATACTCCGTTGCTTCGGATAATATCAACGAAGACGGCATTCCAAACCCCGGCGAGAACGTGCGGTATATTTTTTCGCTAAAGAATAATTCTTCGTTCGGGTTTTCAAATCTCACGGTACATGCAGCTCCCGGCCCTGTCGGACAATATCTCAGTCTTTCAACATTAAACGGCAATGCAACATACTCGTTATCCTATAACCAGAATAATCCGGCAACGTATTTGGCATTTGACGTGCCGAAGGGATATCGTGATTCGACAATAAGAATCGTGCTTGCTATTTCGGATTCGATCTACAACCAATGGATCGATACACTTGTTTTTCCGGTAAAGCCTCTTGGCTATAATTTGTACGGCTCTCCGTTGGCACATGTATCCGGTTATACGCAGGGAAGTTTTGCAGTCTGGATTGTTGATTCCGCTCAAGTGAAAAACCATCTCTACGTAATTCGAGGTGTTGATTCAATTGCTCCGGGACCCGTTCACGGCTACACGCTCAAAGATTCTACGTTGGGAGTGGTCTTGATCCAAAACCACCCGCTTCCCGATTCGCTCGGACATACGAGTCCGGTAGTTGATGGCTTTAAACTTCTCCTTGGTACGATAGACACTCTGCCTGGAATGAATCGCGGCGGCCAGGGTGCTGGGTGGAATATTCCTTCGGGCAAAAGAGATTGGTCGAGTTTATATGCAAACGACTACAATCTTGAAGGGTTTAATGTTACGGGCACTGGTGGTGCAATAGGTATGGGCCAAGATTGGGGAACTATATATGGAATCGGCACTTCAACCGTTACGCGTGATAATCTTCACAATGTGCTGATCAAGTTTGCGACAGTTGATACGAAATTTAATATCGTGAACCCAGCCGATCCGAATGTGTCAATGGCATACAGATATTTAAGACATTCAACTTTATCATTCCCATTCCCCGACTCAGCGACGGTCGATCCCCATCCTGGCGCTGGCTATGCATTTCAGGATAGGCGGCCGGTCCCGTTCGCGGTGTTTGATGAAGAGAATAATAACCAACGGCTCGATGTCGGCTTTATGGAGAGCAATAGTGGCGGAGGTACCCCGGATGGCAAATACGATCCCCCTTCAACGAATTCTGGTATTGACAACTGCGGAGTTGCTCGCGAGTTTGCGTTCATATTTGCCACGAATTATAATGGCACAACTAATAATCCGCTTATTCCAACAGATCTTCTCGACAACAATTCGCCCATGATGTGGTGGATTGTGGCAACGATGAAGGATACTAGCTTGTTCGCTGCCGGGGACGAATTCGAGATTATTGCAAACCATTTACCCTCATCGAAAGATCTCTGGACATTTAATACTTCCGTCCTTACAAATGTGAAACAAGCGAGTGCACCGTATTCATTTATGCTGATGCAGAACTATCCAAACCCGTTCAATCCTTCAACGACGATACGCTATGAGCTTCCGGTACTTAGCAAAGTGACAATTTCAATCTATAATGTGCTCGGACAGAAGGTGCGAACATTGATGAATGAAGTCCAGAATGCCGGGCCGCAGCTCTTGGTTTGGAATTCAAAGAACGATGCAGGCAGCAATGCAGCGAGCGGCGTCTACTTCTATCGCATCCAGGCAGCTCCGTTATCCGGAACATCCGGTACATTTAGCGTCACTAAAAAAATGGTACTTTTACGATAGGTTAGCGCTAAACCCATAAAGTCTACTTCGGCATTTTCACTGTCATTCGCCTTTTGATTACTGCTGCATTCACGCACAGTAATCACCCGAATTTGGGGAAGTGTGGTAACGGTCGTGAGGAAATTGAACCTCCGGATTCGAAAGATGAAGGAGGTTTTTGTTTTTTATCGTGGGCTGTACGTCGCAGGCAGCTTATGGTGCAATTGTCCGTTTTCTTAAAGAAAGGATCTCTTATGAAAAAAAACTTTGCCGCATCTTCTCTCTCTGTATCGCATTGAGCATACCGCCTTCTACCCGGATCGCCGTGGCGGGATCAGGGTGAGCAGGGTTGCATGATCATAGCTTTTTTGGGGAGCAGTACTATCCTGAAATAACAGTGCAGAAATTCTGATAAAACTTAGTTACATTTTGGTTACAAGCGCTCACAAACGGCGCTCATAAAAATTTGAATGATGACGATTAATTATAAAATCCGCACCAGCTCAAGATCCCGCCATGTTCGCTTGTCGGTTTCTCATCATTCCGGAGTTGTCGTTGTCGTCCCTTCCGGATTTGACACGTCGCGGATTCCGGAAATCATCGTTAAGAAAGAGGAATGGATAAAAAGGTCCATCGAAAAAATCCAAGCGGCTGCCTCCGCGTTGGAAATTCCGGCGCGAATAAGTTTGCAGAGTATCGGTTGCAGCTTCAGCGTTATCGTGGAACATAATGTGAGACACAAAAACCATCTCGTTGAGGAAAATAATTTATTAAAGCTGTACATCGACACTCGAAACAAGAGAATTCCCTTCATATTGCTCAAGAAATGGTTTGATAAGAAATCGACAGATATATTGTTGCCGTGGTTGGATAGGGTCAGCAAAGAACACGGATTCACATATAATAAAGGCGCGATACGATCCCAGAGAACGAGATGGGGAAGTTGTTCAGCAAAAAAGAACATCAATCTCAATCGAACATTGCTGTTTCTTCGCCCGGAACTGGTGGAGTATCTTATGATTCACGAGCTGTGCCACACGGTAGAAATGAATCACTCAAAAGGGTTTTGGGAATTGGTGGGAAGATCTTGTCGGGACTATCGAGCATTGGACAGGGAACTCAAGAGCGCTAGTAAACACGTCGAAGGTTGGCTTCGTTGATGCTGTGCTCCAGCGATACTCAAGAGAAAGATTAATTATGCGGGCGATGAGCCTTTGTGAGCCGGCTTTTCTTCTGCGGCTCGGGTAATTGGTTCAAGTAAAGCAATTAAATTTCACTATTGCTGAAAATGCCGGCGGATTACCATGAAGTTTGAGAACTACCTTCTTATAGGAATCATTTTGTTGGCAGCCGTATTTGCAGTATTTGAGTTCATGCATATCGTTATGGTGAACACTGGGAGAAGGAAGGTGCAAAGTGAATCTAATTATTGGAAGTGGGGAGTATTGTATTGTAATCCAAGCGACCCACGAATCATTGTTCCCAAAAGAATAGAATGGCTGGGATGGACCCTGAATTTCGCTCAACTGGTTTCAATAATTATTATCGGCGGAATTCTTGTATTCATAACACTAAGTATCATTTACGCACCATCAAAGTAATCTTCGACATCAAATAACGAACGCTTTCATTGCACGAACTGCGAAGAAGGAACTATGCATTGCCCGACGATTCTATTTTTGGCTTTTCTGGGAGCAGTTTTTTTCTCTTGCTTATGTGCTCAAGAATCATTGCCGGCCTCGCATCATACTCCTGTCGCATCTCCAATAGATGGAAGGTATATCACTGCGTCTGGAGCATTAAATGTCCTTTTTATTTACGTCCAATTTCCCGACGATAATTATCTTCCTTCAAGTCCTTACTGGTCCAAGGGAAAAGCTCCGGTGTATATGAACGCGACCGTTGATTCAGCGTGGAGCATAACACCAACCCCCGGCGGTTTTACGGACTATTTCAATCAAATGTCGCTTGATAAATTTAGGATTACCGGTAAGGCTGTTTCAGTTATCACGCCGCATACGCGTAAATTTTATTTGGATAGTGGATGGAGGCGGAGTGATATTCAGGAGGAGGTAATAATAAAGTTAGACTCGACGATGGACTTTGCGGAATTTGACCATTGGCGTCATAACCTTCCCTCCGAGTATAGCAATACGGATACATCGGATGGGATTGTCGATATGATATTCATGATGTGGAGAAACGTTTGCAACGATACGGTTGACCTTCGATCCAGGCTGGATCTTGTTCCGGGAGGAGAAGCTTCTTTGGGATATGCCAGCCGCATATTTCGAAACAGCTCGTTTAGCGTTGACCGCAGAGCAAGAATCGTTGCGATGGGTTCCGAGAGGTGGGAACAAGGCTCTGGTATAACAGCCATTCATCCTTTAAGCGGTGATTTAGGACCGGACATTATCTGGCGCTACGCTCGTCACGAATTCGGCCATTGGCTCCTTGGGGGAAACGAGTACCATACCCAACTTGGAACGTGGGGATTAGTAGACGGCTGGGGAACGCCGAGCGGCTGCATGAATTCATTCGAACGGTACAAACTCGGATGGATCAACGTTAAAACAATAGAAGATATTTCTACCCCCCGGACAGTCTTCAATCTTGCTCTGCCCGATTTTGTTTCAACAGGAGTCGCGTATCGTATTAAAGTTCCTGGCGGGGGACCTAACGAATATTATCTTTTGGAAAATCACCAGCGGATTTCCGTATTTGATATTCCCGATAACAATGTTTCCACGGCGAAGGGATTATTTGTGCTGCTTCAAAAGTCTGACGAGGGGGACGCTGTCGGCGTTGTCTCTGCCGATGGGAGATTCAATTGGAGCGTCCCTTCCCAATCCCGCAATATTTACGGCGGCACCGGAAATTTGCCGGTATTTCAGCGAGGCAGTTCAAACCGTGTGAACGGATATAGTACGAGGCAAAGTATTCCGTGGACATGGCAAGGCGTTCCGCAGAACCCGGCTGCAATCCATTACTATGTGGACCCGGCCACAGGAACGATGCATCAGGCACCGCCGACAATTTTTACCGGTGATGGCAAAGATCAATTTGACACCGGCAGCGCTCCGGTGTTTACTCCTGCGAGTAATCCGAGTTCTGACATTCACAACGATACCAACAAAGTCGGTTTTGAGATCACGAATCTTTTCAACGGAATTTATACGTTAAATATTTATATTAATACTTATCAAAATGCATCTCCATCAAAACCTCAGGACATAACCGGGGGCGTGCACCAGGATGGTAGGAAAACAAATCCGAAACTTGCCTGGACAACAATGCTGGAACCAAATGTTACCGCCGGAGGCTCGATTCTCATTTTCCGACGAACAAAAAAATCGCGCGGCACCTGGTCCGAATGGAGTCGGAAAAGTTCTATGGCGGGTTCGATGATCACATATGTTGATCGGACAATTACAACTGCCGGATTAGGGTCCGACAGCGTCCAGTACAGGATCGCCGCAAAAGATTCGCAGCACCATTTCTCCGTTTATTCGGACGTTGTTTCATTTGTCTGCAGTTTCAACTAGCAGGTTGCTGAAAAACACTTTTATGAGCCACTAAGTCACGAAGGCAGAAAACAATTTTAAGCACATCGCTGTCTCAACCGTTGATGATATTGACGACAATAGCTTTTTACTTTGATTTCTTAGTGTCGTTGTGTCTTCGTGGCAAGCTGCACGGACTTTTTCATCACCCTGCTAGGTGACTCGAAAAAATAATTTGAGCCATCTAAAAAATTCCTAAATAACTGATGTTACCCAAATTCTAAAGGTTTGCCACTCCCAATCAGTTGTGCATTGAATATTTTTTTGAATGCCCAGCTTGGGAATAACATCATACTTATGGCATTCGCTTACCTTTTGAAAGGTCTCATAATCGGATTCTCATTGGCAGTTCCCATCGGACCTATTGGAATTCTCTGCGCGAGAGGAACTATGCTTTATGGAATTCGGCGTGGTTTTATTATTGGTCTGAGCGGAGCATTGGGAGATGTCATTTACGCACTTGCGGCTGCTTTCGGAGTAAAGCTCATCTTTGATCTTGTCGCCTCTTACCAACAGTGGATGCGTCTCCTGGGAGGGATCATGCTGATAGGTGCCGGCATTTTCACGTTTCGAGTTCAACCAAAAACAAACCTCTCTTTAAAAAGAAGCATGAAAGAAACCGGGGTCTTTGCATCCACTTTCTTGCTGGCTCTCACGAACCCGCTGACCCTGTTCGGCTATGCAGCTGCATTTTCCGCTGTCGGCGTGAACAAAATTATCGCGGACCGTATCTCTATTATGCTGCTGATCGGTGGTGTCTTCTGCGGTTCTTTTCTTTGGTTCTCTTTGCTGGTATGGTTTTCGCATACCTTTAAAGAAAAAGTAACATCGCGCGGAGTCTATATCATAAACAAATTGGCGGGCTTGTTATTAGTGCTCTTTGGAGCCATTGGCGTCTTCTACGGTCTAAGGGGGATGTAGCGCCATTACCTGTAAGTATTCTTGTGTTTGGCGGTTAGAAACAAGATTATGTAGGAGAGATTACTATGTTCCAGGAACTCACTTCAGAATCAGACCGCGAATCATGGCGGTCGATGATCGCCAAGTATCAGCGCTCCGATATCTGGCGCAGCGTCTGGCAAATGATGGATACATTCGTTCCGTATTTCATCCTTCTTTATGGAATGTACCGAAGCCTCGAAATTTCATATTGGATTACTTTGGCTTTAGCCGTACCGGCTGCCGGGTTTCAGGTCAGGACCTTCATCATTTTTCACGATTGCGGGCACGGCTCGTTCTTCAAATCTCAGAAAGCAAACGACGTTGTTGGAATGGTGAGCGGACTCTTCTCGCTCACTCCATATTTCGAGTGGCGGCATAATCACGCGATCCATCATGCGACAGGCAGCGACCTCGACAACCGCGGCATTGGAGATGTCTGGATGCTGACTGTGAAAGAATACCTCGAACGATCTGCATGGAAGCGCTTCGTCTATCGTTTCTACAGAAATCCGTTGGTGATGTTCGGTATCGGTCCGTTGTTTATGTTTTTTGTTTCGCACCGGTTCGCATCAAGCTCGTCCGGACCGAGAGAGAAACGAAACATCTATTGGACGAACTTCACTCTTGCAGTTCTGGCAACTGCTATAAGCTTCACTATCGGATTCACTTCGTTCGTCCTTGTTTTCTTACCCACGATCTGGCTGGCGGGAATTTTTGGCTTATGGCTTTTCTATGTCCAGCATCAGTACCAAGGAGTCTACTGGGCGCGCCACGCTGAGTGGAATTTTTTTGCTTCTGCACTCGAAGGAAGTTCGTTCTACAAGCTCCCGAAAGTTTTTCAGTGGTTCAGCGGCAACATCGGATTTCATCATATCCATCATTTGAGCCCGCGCGTCCCGAATTACTCTCTGAGCAAGTGTCAAAAAGAAATCCCGCTTTTCCGGTCGGTGAAGCCTCTTACACTCCTTTCAAGCTTCCACTCTCTCACCTTGCGGCTTTGGGACGAAGATGAGCGGGTGCTTGTCGGATTCAGCCGCATCAGAGGTACACCGCAGAGGATATAGGCTATTTCCCTTACCACACCGGCGAATTCTATGCCCATTCTTCCCGTTTACGATAAGTGTGGCGGCGAATTCAGCCTTGATTGCCCGTTTCAAAAGGCATGGTTTTTGTGGATTCCTTCATCTAAATAGGTTTTCCCTTGAGTTGGCGTGATTGTCAAGGTGGATGGGTAGGTGGGAAGAAAGAAAGCTTTAGACCTCCTGATTCGATTTTGATGATGGAGGTTTTTGTGTTTTATGGCGCCGGAAGTATCCAGCCTATTTCAGTTTGCTAAAGCTTGATGAAATTTACTAACTTACCAATGGTACAGAACCTGAGGGCGAGTCATACAAGTCATATAAGAAAATCCATGAGGTTCAGATGATAAAAATCCTTACTCTGCCGGAATTCGGGGATAAAGAAACGACCCTGAGAGCGCAGATTTTTTTTAAGCTCGTGATAGGGTCTGCAATCATCGTGACATTTATCAATGTCTTTGAATTGATTGCACTGCCGCAGAATTATCTGCGGTGGATTTTTATCATCTGCTCATTTGATGTTGTTTCCCTCTGTTTGCTATTCCTCAATAGAAAGGGAAATACACGGGCTGCTTCTTACCTGCTTGCCAGCTTTTTAGTTGTTCTGATCTTTGGATTGGCATGGTCGGGGGGAGGCATAATGGCTCCCGCCATTCAGGAAATCCCTATCGTCGTTTTGGCTGTCGGGCTGATCCTGGGATGGAAAAAAGGCGTACTCTACGCCGCAGGAACGACAGCGGCGTGTATCGGATTAGTCGTTGTTGAGTATTTTGGTTTTTTACCGGTCAGCACAGTCATTCCGAGTTCGTTCAGCGTGCTGGCGAATTCAACCATGCAGGTAGGTTTGCTTGTTTTGCTGCAGTACTTGATCGTCGGTAATTTGGATAAAGCTCTTCGCGAAGCTAAAGATGAGGTCACCCGGCGCATAAAAGCGGAAGAAGCGCTTCACGAGAGCGATTGGAAGTACAAGCTGATCGCCGACAATACTGCCGATACCATTTGGATGAGAGACATGAATCTGCGGCTGCTGTACGTGAACCCATCAGTGGCCAGAATGAGCGGCTATACCGTCGAGGAAGCGCTGAATCTTGGTTTGGCAGACGCGATGACGCCCGAGTCCTTGGAACGCGCGCTTAAAACATTCAAGGAAGTGATGTCTCTTGAAACAGAAGGGAAAGGCGACCCGAAAGCCGTTCACACAATCGAATTGGAACAAATCTGCAAAGACGGTTCAACAATGTGGGGTGAAAACATAATCTCGATTCTTCGGGATGAAAATAACAAGCCGACCGGCATTTTGGGAATTACGCGCGACATCACCGAGCGAAAGCGTGCGGGAGAAGCCTTGAGTGAAAACGAATCGCGCTTCCGCGGTTTCATTGAGCAAGCACCGGTAGCTATACTTGTTTCGCGCAAAGGGACATGCATGTATGTAAATCAAAAATTTGCACAGATATTCGGCCTGCAAAGTGTTGAAGAATCGGTCGGTCGACCGATTGTTGAGTACTACGCGCCGCAAGTCCAGAAAGAAAGGGAAGAACGGACTCGCCGCCGTCTTCTTGGACTTCCTGTCTCTTCCGAATTTGAAACTGTTGGGTTACGTGCCGACGGTTCACAATTTCCTGTACACCTTGCCGTTGCATCCGTCCAACTCCAGGATGGGGGGGCATATATTGCTTTCGTTACAGATATCACCGAACGCAAACGAGCCGAGGAGGCATTACATAAGAGCGAGGAACGCTTCCGCCTCATTCTCGATAATATGCCAATTCTCCTTAATGCGTTCGATAATGAGGGAAGGTTTATTGTCTGGAATAAAGCGTGTGAAGAAACAACGGGGTACAACGCCGATGAAATAATTGGCAATCCTAAGGCCATGGAATTATTGTATCCGGATCCCGAATACCGGGCGAAAGTTTGGAATTCCTCGCTCGACCCAAACAATAAGGAGAATGTATACGATTTGACGACCAAAAAGGGGGAACGACGTACGATACAGTGGTTCGACATTTATCATCGTCTAAATGTCCCGGGTTGGGCATCATGGGGTATCGGGCAAGACATCACCGAGCACAAACGGGCAGAAGAAGCGCTCAGCGAAAGCGAAGAACGAATGAGGGCTATCGTTGAGGGAACACCTCATCTGTTCTTCTATACGCAAGACGCTGAGGCAAACACTACCTATGTATCTCCGACTGTCGAGCAAATCACGGGATACAAAGCCGATATATGGCTCAAGAGAAAAGACTGGTTTGTCACTGATGCAAAAAATAATCAATCTGCAAAAGAGAAAACGCATGCTCATCTTCAGGGAGAGTCTACCAAAGAGCCCGCATTTATTGAAATCCGTCACGCGAATGGAGATCCGATTCTGCTGGAAGCGTATGAATATCCGATTATACAGAATGGAAAAGTAATAGGTCTGCAAGGAGTCGCCCACGATATCACCGAGCGCAAGCGTGCAGATCAGGAGCGCCAAACGATGTACGAAATTGTTGAAGGTGTAACCACCACTGCGAATCTTGACGAACTTTTGGAATTGATACATCACTCGCTCGGAAAAGTGTTGTATGCAGAGAACTGTTTCGTCGCACTCTATGATCAGAATACAGGACTCTTCAGCTTCCCATACTTTGTCGATAAGTTCGATTCAGCCCCCCAGTCGGCAGCGCTTGCAAAAAGCTGCACGTCGTATGTGTTCCGCAGCGGTAAACCAATGCTGATCCCGCAAAAGGTTTTCGACCGACTTCTGGAACAAAACGAAGTCGAATTGATCGGATCACCTTCGCCCTCCTGGATCGGCGTTCCATTACAGACGCCATCGAGGACAATCGGTGTTCTGGTTTTGCAGCACTATGAACAGGAGAACATCTACACTGAACAAGACCTCAAATTCCTCTCATCTATTGGAAGCCAGGTAGCTCTTGTTATTGAACGTAAGCAAGCTGAAGCCGCCCTTCGCGACAGCGAAACCAAGTTGAATGTGATTCTGGAATCTACGGCCGACGGAATACTGGCGGTAGACAGCAAAGGAAAGGTTCTTAGAACCAATAAGCGATTCGCTGAATTATGGCATATTCCATCATCCCTTATCGATTTAAAAGATGATGGCGCACTGTTGAATTATGTCCTAGGTCAATTGGTCGACCCGGAAGAATTTCTCTCCAAGGTACAATCGCTCTATGCTTCCACCGATGAAGATAGAAATACGTTGCGATTTAAAAATGGGGGAGTACTTGAGCGATATTCAGCCCCGATCCTCATGGGTGGAGACATCATCGGCCGTGTATGGTCATTCCGCGATGTCACTGAGCATGAACGAGCGGAAGAGGCACTGCGATTTGAACGCTTACTGCTTCGCACTCTCATCGATAATATTCCTGATTCAATTTATTCCAAAGACATGTTGTGCCGCAAAACACTGGCCAATCTTGCCGAGGTGCGAAATTTACGAGTGCATTCAGAGGCAGAAATATTAGGGAAAAACGACTTCGAGCTTTACCCAAAAGAATTGGCGGAAGGCTTCTTTGCTGACGACCAAGTAGTGCTGCGGACAGGCCAGCCGGTGCTTAACAGAGAAGAGTGTATTTATGATGAGAAGGGGGAGAAACGATGGCTGCTCACTTCCAAGCTGCCATTGCGGGACAAAGAAGGACGGACTATCGGCCTGGTAGGTATCGGCCGCGATATCACCGAGCGTCAACGGGCGGAGGATCAACTCCGTAAGCTCTCTCTTGCCGTAGAACAAAGCCCCGCTTCCATCGTTATTACGGACACGCAGGGAAACATTGAATATGTCAACCCCAAATTCACACGGGTTACGGGCTACACACTGGAAGAAGCTCGTGGAAAAAACCCCCGCATTCTAAAGTCGGGCGAGACTTCGACAGATGAATATAAAAAAATGTGGAAGACAATTGCGGCAGGCGAGGACTGGCGGGGTGAATTTCATAACAAAAAGAAAAACGGTGAGTTGTTTTGGGAGATGGCATCCATTTCACCGGTGAAGAACCAGGACAATATCATTGTTAATTTTGTTGCAGTAAAAGAAGATATCACCGAGCGCAAACACGTGGAAGAAGTTTTGCGCAACACGCAGAAGATGGAAAGCATCGGAACGCTTGCGGGGGGAATAGCTCACGATTTTAACAATCTCCTCAACGCAATATTGGGTCAATCGACACTCGCTCTTAACAAGATATCGAAAGAAAGTCCGGCAAAAGACCATATCGAAAAATCGATCAAAGCGGCTGAGAGAGCAGCTGATCTGACGAGACATTTGCTCGCCTATTCTGGAAAAGGCAAGTTCATTACGGAAGAAATAAACCTGAACCGTCTGGTGGAAGAAAACATCCAGATATTGGAAGTCTCCGTACCGAAGACCGTGCAATTGCTGTTTGATCTAAGTTCTCCCTCACCGCATATTCACGGTGATGTCGGTCAGATTCAGCAGGTGATCATGAACCTTATCATTAATGCGGGGGAAGCGATCTCGCCAAATCCCGGATACATCACTGTCCATTCAGGAGAGGTTGCACTTAAAGAGAATGACATAGAATACTGGAGGTATACTCTTACTCCGCTCCAACCGGGTACCTATGCGTCGCTGCGGGTGAGCGATACCGGGAACGGGATAAAGCCGGAGGTACTGACGCGCATTTTTGACCCTTTCTTCACCACAAAATTTACAGGGCGGGGACTCGGTCTTGCAGCGGTCCTCGGAATCGTCAGAGGTCACCACGGCGGCTTGCGTATCCAGAGTGAGGAAGGAAAAGGGACGGAGTTCGAAGTTATTTTCCCGCTTGTGAATGCACCTACGATAACCGTCGAACCGGAGTTGAAAGCAGCGACAGCTGTCAATGGAGAGGGAAAAACTGTTCTGGTAATCGACGACGAACCTTCCATTCTGGAGTTGTTGAAGGATGTTTTTACTGACGCAAATTTCAAGGTGATCGAAGCGTCGAACCCGATGGAAGGAATCGATCTCTATCGGCAAAATCTGCATTCAATAGTGATGGTCGTTCTGGATTATTCGATGCCGGGCATGGACGGCAAAACAGCCTTCGAGATGCTTGCGGAAATTGACAACAATGTCAAAGTCTTGCTCTGTTCGGGCTACTCGGAGGAGGAAATGAAATCGGCTTTCGGAAATATTCGCCCCGACGGATTTATAAAAAAGCCGTACAAACCGATTGAACTTCTGGAGAATGTTTCAAATATACTCGCCGGAAAGAAAACTGGAATGTGAGTGTAATGATTGTTGAAGATGATTACGTTGTTGCACAATATCAGTACCTAAACTTCCTAAGAAAAAAATGAGGGTGTTATGAATTACGAAAAGAATAAAAAGGTCTCTCGATCTGTTTCGTCGCAAAGTCTGCTTCCGATTGAACTCCCGAGACCCACGCACGGTCGCGGTACTTCGGTATCAAAAGCACTGCAGCAGAGAAAAACTATCCGCGAAATAAAGGATAGGAAGCTTTCTTTGCAGGTAATTTCAAATCTCCTCTGGGCGGCATGCGGTGTAAATCGGAAAAAAGGTCCATTCGACATTCCCGGCCGGACGGCTGCGTCAGCGAGCAACTCACAGGAAATTGATCTATACGTTGCAATGGAAGAAGGGATTTATTTGTATGATGCGTTTCATCACCGGCTGGTTCCGGCGGTCGCCGGCGATCTGCGCGCTTTGGCAATCGGTCCCGGACAGGCGGATTTTGTAGCGAAGGCTCCGGTTCAACTGATCTACGTCGTTGATATCAATAAACTTACGAATACATCCGGTTTTCAGGAACCCGGACTGCAGGATCCTGAAGTTCAAAAATCGTATTATTATGTTGATACCGGTCTTATTGCAGGTAATGTATATTTGTTCGCGGCTGCACAAGGCCTCGCATCATGGTTTCATAATTGCAACAAATCCGGCCTGGCTGCAAAATTAGAATTGCGTGCCGGGCAGCGGGTGCTGTTTGGCCAGACGGTCGGATATCCTGTTAAAAAATAAATCAAGTACTTTTTTTCGTGAACAATGTAAAACCTGTCGATCACCGATAGACCTTGATTCACGTGGATAAAAAATAATGGAGAAGATTCCAAATGGAAATATCAGGAAATACCGTTTTAATTACGGGCGGGGCGACCGGGATAGGATATGCAATAGCTGAAGCTTTTTTGGAAGCGCGGAGTGAAGTCATAATTTGCGGCCGCCGGGAAACAAGGCTGCTTGAAGCTCAAAAGAAACATCCTGGATTTCATATCAAAACATGCAATGTAGCTGAAGAACCGGACCGGAGATCGCTGGTTGAGTGGAGTACCTGCGAAGTTCCCGAAATTGAATATCCTGGTAAACAATGCCGGCGTACAGAGAGATATTGATTTCACAAAAGGCGCCGCCGAATTTCTCGCCGGAGAAAATGAAATCAAAATCAATTTGGAGGCTCCGATAATTTTATCAGGCCTGTTTATACCTTTTTTGACCGGAAAGAAAAATGCGGCGATCATCAATGTTTCATCGGGGTTGGGATTCGTGCCTGCCGCGCGAATGCCGGTCTATAGTGCCACCAAAGCCGGATTGCATGCATTTTCCATGGCGCTGAGACACCAACTCTTGAAAACCGGGATCAGAGTCTTTGAAGTAGTTCCGCCGGCGGTTGATACGGAATTGAACCCGGAAGGAAGAGCGAAGAGAGGAAGTTTTAAAGCGGGTCTGGAACCGAAGGAATTCGTCGCTTCGGTCATGAACGGCTTCAAGAACGACATCTTCGAAATAGGTTATGGAATGACGGAAAAATCCATCAAGGCATCCCGAGCGGAGTTGGACGCAAGCTTTCAACAGATGAACAGCCGGTGGTAGACTAGTGCCGTTTCTCAAAAATGTTCTTGTACTCTGACCGTAGAGGACGCTAAGGTCGCAAAAAGGGGGGTGAAATAGTAAGAATTCCTTGCGTCCTTGGCGCCCTTTGCGGTGAATTAATTATTAAAAAATACAACATTTATTTTTAGAATTGGCACTAGTGTTTGAAAATATTTAGAAGACCAAACGCACCGTGCAATTTCATCAAGAAGCAGGATCCTTCAATTATTTCGTAACAATGGGTTCACCCTCTGTCGCTACAATCACTGTGCCGTCGGCGCGGTTGAAAAGGATAAGTCGTGAGCGGCCTGCGTCAACAGGTATTTCGAACTTGCGGCCGTCGAGAGAAACTTCTCTCGTTACATCGGCCGAAGACTCGTTGACACAAATAACGAGAGCGATGTTGTCGGTCTCCAATATCCTCGATGCAACACGGGTATCGAAAATATCGGACTGCATCCCTGAATAGTTCAGAACGGCATGAAGCATCGCGACCAATGGCTCTCTTTCAATAGCCATTTCAATCGGCAGAGGTTCGTGCAGAATATTTCCTCGCAGCGTATCGAGGAATGGGGCATCGCTCTTCCGCAAATTTTCACTCTTCCCCGATCCGAATGTCGCCAGATTGTTGGAAGCGCTATTTCCCGAACTCCAGTTCGTCGGCTCATAATGGCTGACCGGCAAGCTTCCGCTTCCAAGTCCGAGCATTCGGAATTGGTCGGTTTGTTTTCCGTATTCGTTTCCTTCTACGGCTCCGGTGAACAAAACTTTTGTCCCCTTTTGCGAAGCTTTGAACAGCTCAACCGCTCCCGAATCGCAAATCATTCCGCCGCTGGGAACGATGACCAATCGAACCCCCTCCAATCTCGACTCCGATAATGTATACTCCGATAGCATCGTCGGAACAATGCCGAAGTCTTCTGCCAACGCTCTCACTATTGTTTGTACTCCGGCCATCGCATCCAACGATCCCGTAAAGAGCTTGGAATCCGGAATGACAAGCACGATCGAGTCTTTCTTGAAATCGGCAAGATAAGGGGCGGCTTTTTTGAAAAACTCCGCGAACTTTGTGAGCACATTTGTTTCAATCTTCATCGTGCCGTCGGCGCGTATGAGGCCGATGCCGACTTCGTTGTCCGTAGACTGGTATGCGTTGATGTTCCAGCACCATTCCACGGCTCCGGCGCCTCTTCCCTGGAAGGCGTATGCAAATTTTCTTTCAAGAAGATTTTCCGCAGCAGCGGGGGAACGCCACGGCTCGCCGTCAATATTCTCGAGGCGCATCAGGCCCGTCTCGGATATGAGGCTCGGTTTTTCCGGAACCTTGGTTGACACGACATCCCAGAGGAGGTGATCGTTGAGCCACCACGTATGTATTGATGTGTAGTCAACCGAGGTGTAGTGAAATTGTTGTGATGAACGGAGAGACATTCCCCCCTCATCCTGGCCGAGCGTCACTAATTGATTTCTGCCGGCGGAGTGAATGACGTCCCGCAATCCTGCTGCCCAGTGTGTCAACACATCCTGAGTGAAACGTTCGAAGTCGAGGGCTTTCCTTGGCCTCCTGTCTTCTCTGATCTCTTGGTACGACAACTCGTCCGCTCCGGGGAGGGAAAAAATATCGGTGCCGCCGTCGCGCCAATCGTCCTGAATTTCCTGCACGCTTGTCTTGTGATGTTGTAGAATCCACTTCTTCCATGCGTCGCGTTCAAACTCGTCTCCGATCGGATATTCCTTCCAGATTTTATCCGGCGGCGAATATGAAGGTTCGTTGATCAGGTCATAATTTATCCATCCGACATTCTTGTAGCGGGATGAAATCACGGCAACGAATGCATTCTGCCATTCAATCGCCCGAGGGTCGAGATATGGGTTTGCACCGCCGTTCGCAGGAGGCAAAAACGCGAAGAGGTTGAAACAGACAACAATGTTGTGTTTCGCGGCCGTGAGAAGAAGGGCGTCCAGCGATCGAAGGAATCCTTCATCCATCGACCCGGGGTCGAGCATGGCCTTCTGCCATCCGGTCCAGAGGCCGGTCCGGACAAAATTCACTCCTAGTTTTTCCATCCGAGAAAAATCTTTTTCCCACAAATATGGATTCGGCTCCATCAAAAATTTTCTCTCGGCGTCGGCAGCCATGTAGCTTGTTCCGACAACCGGAAATGTTTTTCCATCCTTCAGCAGCCAATCTTTAGAGACTGAAAGATGCGACCCGGAATCCATAAGCTTCCGATCCATCACCCAAAATCCCGTTGAGAACGAGTTGGGGTGCTGCAGTGCATCGAGAGATTTTACTTCTACTTTGTAGAAACCGGGGGAAAGCGGTTCATCGGTTGTGATTTGAATTTCGCCCGTTAAGAAATCTTTTGTCCCAGCTAATTCTGATGTAGCCTTAAATGCAGGCGTACCAGTCGGATTATAGACAGCGATGCCGACGCGCAATGAATTTTTGTCGCCTTCGTCCGGACTTGGACGGAATTGATTAATTCTGATTGCCGGAATCTCATTTCTTTCGACGCACGAATGAATAGGAATTGCTTCGATTTTTGAAGCGCCTTCGAGGGCTCTTTGAACGCAATATGTCATCGTCGACGCATTGAGTTTTGCATCCGACGGTTCGAGGATCCAACGCCCTCCCGCTCCGTTTCCGCGCAGCCTGTCGATCTCAAGAAGGGGACAGGCAACAGGTATACCATCACCGTTGACTATTTGAACAAGCGGACGTAAGACGGCGTCACGGGGACCGGCGCTGCCGATTTCGTCCGTGAGATCATTTCGTGTCGTGAACCTGACGGTCAATTCGTAGACTTTTGCCGGGAATGAGAAAGTGCTTGCGTTGAAGTCAGAACCCTCCGGTGAAATCATCCGGGAATTTTTGGAGTAGAACGGCGATGAGTCGAGAAGAAGCGAATCAGCGGGGCCGATTAAAAGCCGATGGGCGTATGTCGGCTGTGGAGTTCCTAGAACCCATTTTCCATGATCCTCAATCACGGGCTGGTGAAACGGATATCCGCCGAAAACAACCAAACTCCCCCCGTGCGAAATAAAACTCTGAATTGTCTGCCATGCATCGACCGGAAAAGCGCTGCCATACGGCAGCACCAAGACGCTAAACCTATCGGCGGTCAGATTTGTATTGATTGATTCTATGCTCTTAAAATATTCGACATCACAATCCTGCAAGGATTCTTTCAGCATTGCTGGATCGATACCGGGAGCATCAACGGTTGGAAAATTATCAGCCATGAAACATGCGACTTTTTTGCCGGGACCATGGATACGATTATGTGCATCCGCGATTGATTGAAGGAAGAAGAGTATTGACAACGCTGAGAAAAAATAAATGGAAATTTGTTTGATCACAGAGGTCGGCTTTTGATGAGGCGCGGCGATCATCAGCATTTCTTGCTCCGGTTAGGTTTGACAGTCGGGAAACCGATTTTATTTTTCATTCGATCGTTGTTTCAATTTCCGATATCGACGGATGAGGTTGTTCGTTGAGCTGTCGTGTTTAAGCTGAGGTTCAGCCTTGCTCTCGAGTTCGGGTATGATGCGCTCCGCGAGCACTTTTCCCAATTGCACCCCCCACTGGTCGAACGAATCGATCTGCCAGATCGCTCCTTGTGTAAAGACGCTATGCTCGTACAACGCGACGAGTTTTCCGAGTGCTGCCGGAGTTAACCGCTCTACGAGGATCGTACTCGATGGGCGGTTCCCTTCGAAAGTACGATGAGGAATGAGCCAGGCTGGAGTGCCTTCGGCCTGAACCTCTTGCGGTGTTTTTCCAAAGGCGAGCGCTTCCGACTGGGCAAAAACGTTAGCCATGAGCAAGTCGTGATGGCGGCCAAGCGGGTTAAGAGCCTCGACGAAAACGATGAAGTCGCAGGGGATAAGTTTTGTTCCCTGGTGAATCAATTGGTAGAAGGAATGCTGGCCGTTGGTGCCCGGTTCCCCCCAGTAGATCGGCCCGGTTTGATAGTCCACCTCAGACCCGTCAAGCGTGACATGCTTCCCGTTGCTTTCCATCGTCAGCTGCTGGAGATACGCTGGAAAGCGCTTGAGGTATTGTTCGTACGGCAGCACGGCCATGGTCTCCGTGTCAAAGAAATTGTTGTACCAGATACCAAGGAGCCCCATGATGACCGGCAGGTTGCGCTCGAAAGGAGCAGTCCGGAAATGTCTATCCATTTGATGAAAACCGTCAAGCATAGCGCGGAAATTTTCCGGACCGATGGCAATCATTGTCGAGAGACCGATCGCTGAATCCATCGAATAGCGGCCGCCGACCCAATCCCAAAACTCAAACATATTTGCAATGTCAATGCCGAACGCGGAAACTTCAGCAGCGTTGGTCGAAACAGCGGCGAAATGTTTAGCTACGGCGGAGGGATGTTTCAACGCTGCGAGTGCCCAATCGCGTGCCGTGTGTGCATTGGTCATCGTTTCCTGAGTCGTAAAGGTTTTGGATGAAATAATGAACAACGTTTCTTCTGCGGCAAGTCCTTCGACGGCTTCAGCGAAGTCCGTGCCGTCAATGTTAGAGACGAAACGGAACGTCAGATCGCGCCGGCTGTAGTGCCGCAATGCTTCGTATGCCATCACCGGGCCAAGGTCAGATCCACCGATGCCGACATTGACGATGTTACGGATCGTTTTGCCGGTATAGCCTTTCCATTCCCCGCTCCGTACGCGGCTAGAAAAGCCGGCCATTTTCTCGAGTACAACGTGGACATGGGAAACAACGTCATCACCGTCTACAATAATAGATTCTCCTTTGGGTGCGCGGAGAGCAACGTGCAGCACCGCTCGTTTCTCGGTGACATTGATCTTTTCTCCGCGAAACATGGCATCGATGCGGTCGCGCAGGCCGGATTCCTCGGCCAATTGCAGCAGGAGCCTGAGCGTTTCGTCGGTGATGCGATGTTTTGAGTAATCAAAATAGATCCCGGCGGCTTCTGCATTCATGCGCTCTCCCCGCTGCGGGTCGTCTGCGAAAAGCTTCCGGAGATGCAGATCTTTGATTTTAGAATAATGAGATTCGAGGGCGTTCCATGCCGCTCGCTTCGTAAGTTGTGAGCCACGTGTTGTCATGTTTGTCTTTCTGTAATCTATCGGTAATTGAAAGATATGCGTTAGAATAGAATTAATTACTGATGTTACGCAAAAATCCTTTTTGGCACACCCCTAAATCCCCTCTCGTCATCGCGCGAGCAACGCACAGAGGGGAGACTTGCCCCGCCGCTCCCCTCTGTGCGTGAGCGTGTGGTGAAAGCGAGAGGGGTTGGGGGTGTGTCTTTTGTTGAGTGGAACACTTCCTTCATAAATTCTTCAGAATGCGTAACATCAATTAATGATTTGAAACATCTGAAAAATATCATCACGCGAATCCCAAGGTGATGGCTTTGCCAGGCGCAAAGCCCTTACGTTCTGCTGTAAATGTATTTTGCGCCTTGGCGGCTTTGCGTGAGATAAGATTTTCTTATCTTTCAGAAGGCTCTATAATATAAAGATTTTTGCAGTAGTAAAACATTGCCATTGAGGGAATCACATAGGGAGAAGATCGGCCGCCGGATGCATTTCCCGGATTTTATGATCTTTATAAAGAAGCGGAGTTGAAATGAGTTACGAATATCCGGATGGGCTTAACGGATTCATGTTTTCGTCTACCTTGCAGCAAGTGTTCATTTGTCATCCGAACGTTATTCAGATCTGGAATGACTACGGGAAAAGGATTGTAGAACTATTCCAATTCCTTTAATCCGAGTACGGTTATTGGTTATCAAATACCGAAGGAAGAGAATGTCGCATTCACAATTTTCAATACACTCAGGAGCGCGTTGCAATATTTGTCGATGAAAGAAAGACATGTATCAAATTGAATGGAGCCCTCAACTTCTGCGCGGTGCATATTACTACCGGCTGCATGCCGGAGAATTTGTGGCTACGAACAAGCTTATATTGCAGGAGTAATACCAGAGTTTGTCCGCAACACATCACCCCCTCTGCACCAGGTTTCTTTTCCCGACACTGAAAAAGAAATCTGGTACAGGAATCATGCTGGGACAAATCTACTCAATCAACGACGGCGCATGCCGCCTCCCCATCCTCCGCGGAATCCATAACTACCGAAGTACGCCGATCGGGGAATATACGCTGGCCGGTAGTAACTATATCCGAAGTAAAACGACGGATAATACCAATACGGATAGTATCCGTACCAATAGTAGGGGGGATAGTAATAATATCCATTCTGCACGTAGCGGTCGCCTTCCGCAGGCGGCTCATTTGATACGATCATCGCATCAATCACTCTCTCGCTCACTCCGGCACTTTTCAAGTCAAGAACATCCTGCGTCTTTAGCTGGAACCATGAGTGGGATGTTGCGAGCATCGTAATAATGAGGCTATCGCTGACGCCGGCTCTTGTCAATGAGATGACATCCTGTGTCTTCATCATTGCGAGAGTGTCTGTGATGGGAGGGCGTTCCCTGTGATACTGTGCATATCGCTGCGAGGTGCATCCTGTAACGGACAGAAAGACCGCCAGGATAACGGCGGATATCGTTGTTTGTTTCATATTCCCTTCGCTCCTTTAACCTTAAATATTTTAATCAACAGTAATATTTGGACACAATCCGTTTGAATTGGATTAATACGTAATTGATGTTGCGCAGAGTTTAAAAGCTTTGCCACGAAGGCACTAAGACACAAAGACTTTTTAAGGAAAGTTTAATTCTGTTAAGTCCATTAATAAAAAAGGTTGTTTTTCTCTGTGACTTTGTGGCGATAACATTTGGCTTTTGAGTAACATGAGTATGTAATTGCAAGGGGGTTTCAAGTCTGCTTGACATTGGCTTGAAAGAACGGTAAAATTTATGCAGAAAGTAGCGGAATGATACGATAGTTTCAATCCCCCGAGAATTCCCCAAATCTAATTTTAATGACCGATGTCCTTATCGCAGGCAAGAGCAACTCAAGAAGCCCGCGCAATTTGCATTGCAACAATCACTTACAAAAAGATCTATGAAACAACTTTTCCTCCTTTTTTTTAGTGCCGTGTCAATCTCTTTTTCTCAATCAGTTTTTCCACTCAACAAAGGGAGCGGAGAGGCAAGGGACCGAACCTACCATGTGCTCCATTACAAGATTGAAGTTTCATTCGATGAATCAAAAAAAATGCTCATGGGGAGAGTGACGACGACACTCGTTCCGTTCACTGCCGAGTTTACCTCGCTTGAATTCGATGCAGAGAATATGAATTTCAACAACGTGTCGCTCGGAAAGACGGCGCTTCCTTTTGACTCATTAGCGAAAACGATCCGCATTCATCTCGACAAGGCGTATTCATACCGCGATACGCTGACCGTGTCGATTGAATATTCCTGTGTTCCCAAAAAGGGATTGTATTTCATCCAGCCGGATTCGGCATATCCCGACAAGCCGTGGCAGATCTGGTCGCAGGGGGAAGATATGGACAATCATTTCTGGTTTCCGTGCTGGGATTTTCCGAATGACAAAGCGACGTCCGAAGTTATCGGCACGGTAAAAAGCGCATACACGTTTCTGTCCAACGGAAAACTTGCCAACGTAAAAGAAGATAAGAAAGCGGGAACAACAACATTCTATTGGAAGGAAGAAAAGCCGCATGCATCGTACTTGATTATGATGGCCGCGGGAGAGTATGCCATCCTCAACGACCAGGCAGACGGAATTCCGCTGCAGTATTATGTGTACAAGAATCAGGTTGACGATGCGAAAATCTGCCTGTCGCCTACTCCGAAGATCATGAAATTCTTTAACGAGAAAATCGGATACACATACGCATGGGAAAAGTACGCCCAGGTAACAATCGCTGATTTTATGTACGGCGGAATGGAAAACACCTCGGCAACGACAATGCTCGACAGAATTTTGGTGTTCGATGCGCGCTCACGAATCGATCAATCTGCCGTCAGCCTTATTGCGCATGAATTTGCGCATCAATGGTGGGGGGATGTTGTCACCTGTAAAGACTGGCGGCATATATGGCTCAATGAGAGCTTCGCAAGCTATTTCGACCCTCTCTATATAGAGCATGCATACGGAGAAGATGAATTCATTAACGCGATGCATGGTGCGCAGCAGGCCGGCATTCATACGGATAGAGTACTCGGGAGAAAGCCGATCGTAAGCGTCGGTTCCTATCAAGCGAATGTCTACCCACGGGGCGCGTCGGTGTTACACATGCTCCGTTTTGTTCTGGGGGATGAGCTGTTCTGGCGCGCGTTGCATCACTATATTGAAAAAAATCAATTTACATCGGTTGAGACAAACGACTTGAAGAACGCCGTCGAGGAAGCGACGGGTCAAAATCTTTATTGGTTCTTCGATCAATGGGTGTACAAAGCCGGCCATCCCGTGTTTGATGTCGCATCTTCATACAATGATTCTTTGCGCTCGCTTTTTCTCACCGTGAAGCAAGCTCAAAGCATGGACAGCCTGACCGGAGTCTTTCGTACGCCGGTCGACGTAGAAATTGTTACGGCAAAAGGAAGCTCGATTCATCGCATCAATATCGTGAACGAGGAGTCGACGTATGTGTTTTCATCGGCAGAAAAGCCAAAGCTCATCTTGTTCGACAAGAACGACAGAATATTGAAAGAAGTGAATTACATCAACCGGTCGAACGATGAGTGGAAGTACCAGGCGGAATTCGGAAGCGATGTTGTTGCACGAAGAACCGCCGTGGAGCATATTGCAAAAAGCGATACTGCGGGGGAATCTATTCCTCTCCTGATAAAAATTTTGCACAACGATCCATTCTGGGGAGTCAGGCAAACGGCTGTCGAAGGTCTGGGAATGATTCCAGCGATGACCGACGAAAAAACCAATGCGCTGATTTCCGCATTGTCAGATGCAAAATCATATGTGCGCTCTTCGGCGGCAGTGCAAGTGGGAAATATTAGAACGGCAAAAGTTTCAGAGGCGCTGCATAAATCGATACATGATTCCAGCTATTCCGTAGAAGCAAATTCGATCTCCGCTCTTTCAAAGGTCGATTCGGTAAATTCTTTACCTCTTATTAAAGCGCGTTTGGATGTCCGGTCGTATGGAAACCAGGTGGCGAACGCCGCGCTGAATGCACTGGCAACGCTCGATCCTGTCGAAGGTGTGAATGTTGCGCTGCAAAAAGTGAAGTACGGAGCGAATGTGGAGGGACGGAACACGGCATTGAATATTCTAAAACAATATGGAAAACTTCGTGAAGATGTAAAAGCAATGTGTGCATTTCTGCTCGGCGACAAGTCAAGACAAATACGATTTAGCGCCGCCGATTTTCTTGGCGATGTCGGCAGCGAATCGCAGCTTCCCGAGCTGGAAACTCTTGCCAATAAAAAAGACGACCCGGCAAGCGGTGCAGCGAAAAAAGCGATCGAGAAAATAAAAGAGAGAAGTGCAAAGGGAAATTGATTAGGAAGTAAATAAACGCGAAATGGGTGAAAACAGAGCATCGAAGGAATAATGGAATGCTCGGACATTCTTCTTGTTCCCAACGAGACGTTGGGAACAAGAAGACGAAGTGGGAGCGGGATAAAAATGTCCAACAATAAAACACTCCAGATTTCCCGATAGCCGTTATCTGAATCCACCCAGCTAGGCGGCAATTCTTTATAAAAATATCACTTGACATTAGGCGGACTTTTCTTTAATATCGAAGCGGTTCGATATTAAATTCTTCAACATGTAGGAAGTTGCTTAAATAACTCAAATTATACCACTTTTCAACTTAAGCGCTCTACTAACGTATGAGGCGTAAGCCCACAATTCGAGATGTTGCCAAGAAGGCAGGACTATCTCTTTCGACAGTCTCTTTAGTCTTGAATAAAAAAGGATATGTTAGTGAGCCAACAAAGCAAAAAGTTCTCGGCATCATCAAAGAATTGGATTACCATCCGCAGCCGAGTGCGCGTGGACTCGCCTCAAATCTGAGCGGAAATATTGGTTTCATTCTCACCGACGAACATTTCTCCCAGACAGAGCCTTTCTATACAAGAATATTCCTTGGCAGCGAACTCGAAGCGCGGAAGCATAACTACTACATCCTTTTGACGACAGTCGGTAAAACGATTAAACAATCGGATGAAATGCCCCGTTTTTTGTTCGACAACAATGTTGATGGTATTATTATCGCCGGGAAGGTTGGAACTTCGTGGATCGAATACATCAGCAAGAAAAACATTCCCTTGTTGCTCATCGATTTTGTTGCCTCGCACATCTCCAGTGTTAATATAGACAACAAAGCCGGCGCCGAACTTGTGATGCAGCATTTCCTGCGGGGGGGACATACCAAAATCGGTTTCATCGGAGGCGATATTAAGCATCCCAGCCTGCAAGAACGGTATGCGCAGTATCGAAACATGCTTCTCAATGCCGGCATCATCCCGAACAAGCAGTGGGAAAATGTCGCTCAAGCCAACACGACGATGGTTGACGGGTATGAAGCCGCAAAAAAAATATTTTCTCATAATGAAAACAAACCGACGGCGATCTTTGCCGCGAACGATGCGATGGGAATCGGCTGCATGCGATATCTGGCGGAAAATGGAATAAAGGTCCCGAAGGATGTCGCCGTTATTGGATTCGACAACGTCGAAGCGGGCATTCACGCCGATCCCCCGCTCACGACCGTCAATGTTCACCGTGAAGAAATGGGAAGCCTTGCAGTGAGGAGAATGGTGGAGATGATAAAAGATAAATCTGTTGTTGTAACGAAAACGGTAACGCCCGTTGAGCTTGTTCTTCGCGAATCATGCGGCATTGAACCGGATTAATTCATAATAAAAGTTCCGTCGAAGGATGTTCGCAAGTCATCAACGTTTATCCATCAGCCGATTGACAAAAGGTTTTTCAAAAGCCGGACATTCGTCGAAAATAATACTTACATCGTTTCTTCTTTAGCTTTACCGATTGTTGTCATAATTCATTCTGTTAGCTACTCATAATAAACAAGGAGGTATATATGGACCTGCGAAAGACATTGTTTCTTTTGGTCGCAGCGGTCATGCTCATCAGCATGGGTGCGGCATCGCAGTCAATGGACATCTACACCATCGGCGGATTCGAAGGGACACTTCCATCGTTCTGGAATATTGGGAACCAACCCACAAACTCGACAGTGACGTGGGCGACGGACCAATTTCGCTCACTCGGACACTCGCTGAAGATTTCGAAGACAGCGACAAGCGATACGGCAGCCTGGGTATCGAGCAACATGTGCGATATCTGGTCGCCGACGATACCGGCAAACGTGGACATTCTTCTGGGTGCATACGTGAAGACCTCGGGAGTGAACGTGAGCCCGACGACGGACGACCAGAAATGGTATGTCGCCTATTCGTTCTATGATAGCGCGGGAGCATTGATCGGCGTGGTAAAGCTGCCGATAGATCAGACTGCAGCGACAAGCAGCGGTTGGGTTGCCGACACGAACGGATTAGGGACAGCAAGCCTTCCCAAGACTGCATGGAAACTGATCATATCGTTTGTAGCAGGGAAGAATGCAACAGGGACGGTATGGGCAGATGATTTCATATTCGTGGGACGAGGAGGAGCATGGGCAGGACAGGACTGGAATACCGGAGTAGGTGTGCCGACAGGCTGGTATTACTGGCTGCCGCCAAACGGAGGGAACGATGCATTGTTGGCGAATGGGTTTGAGAACACCGTGGTGACGAATGAAGCGTCGCATTCAGGTCAGTATTCGCTGAAGTTCAACTTACCGGCCGGGCGAGCAGCTCATGACGGTTATGTCGGAACGAAATTGATTCCGTTTGCGAATCTCGATGCGGGAGACATTAACGCTGGCGACAGTGTTCGAATAAGCGTATGGGTGAAGGCAAGCGGTTTAGTGCCTGATTCTGCCGCGGCACATCCGGGAACTTGGGCGGTGGGAATTACGCCGCAGTGGTCGGCGAAATACGGTAACAATGACGGATATAACACTCAAGGCGGGGACTATACGTTCACATTCCCGTCCGTAACTTCATTCGATTGGACGGAATATTCGATCAACGTTCAAGTTCCTGCGGGCATGAATGCATTAGAGACACGGCTGCATGTCTATTCGACATTTGTCGGGACCGTCTATTTTGATGATCTGGCGATTACAAAGATCGATGTTCCGCAACTTAGCGACATCGGCGGATTCGAAGGAACGCTTCCCTCGTTCTGGAATATTGGGAATCAGCCGACGAACTCGACTGTGACATGGGCAACGGACCAATCACGATCAGAGGTACACTCGCTCAAGATCACGAAGTCAGCAACAAGCGATACAGCGGCATGGGTATCGAGCAACATGTGCGATATCTGGTCGCCGACAATACCGGCAAATGTGGACATTCTTCTGGGTGCATACATAAAGACCTCGGGAGTGAACACGAACCCGACAGCGGATTCTTTGAAATGGTATATTGCTTATTCGTTCTATGATAGTGCGGGAGCATTGATCGGCGTGGTAAAGCTGCCGATAGACCAAACCACTGCGACAAGCAGCGGTTGGGTTGCCGACACGAACGGATTAGGTACAGCAAGTCTTCCCAAGACTGCGTGGAAACTGATCATATCGTTTGTAGGCGGGAAAAACGCGATAGGGACGGTATGGGCAGACGATTTCATATTCGTGGGACGAGGAGGAGCATGGGCAGGACAGGACTGGAATACAGCGGTAGCAGTACCGACGGGGTGGTATTACTGGTTACCGCCAAACGGAGGGAACGATGGATTGGTGCAGGATGGATTTGAGAACACGCAAGTGACGAGTACAGCATGGCATTCAGGAGCCCACTCACTCATGTTCAACTTACCGGCCGGGCGACCAGCTCATGACGGTTATGTTGGAACGAAATTAATTCCGTTTGCGAATCTCGATCAAGGTACCATTCATTCAGGCGACAGTGTACGTATAAGCGTTTGGATCAAGGCAAGCGGATTGGTACCTGATTCTGCCGCGGCACATCCCCTGACTTGGGCGGTAGGAATTACGCCGCAGTGGTCAGCGAAATACGGCAACAATGACGGATATCGTACTCAAGGGAATGACTATCAGTTCGTATTCCCGTCCGTAGCCTCGTTCGATTGGACCCAGTATACGCTGGATCTCATGGTTCCGGCTGGGGTTGTCGCATTAGAGACACGGCTGCATGTCTATTCAACATTTGTCGGGACCGTTTACTTCGACGACCTCGATGTCGAAAAGATCAGCTCCACAACGGGTGTTAAAAACGTGAGTGCCAATACGCCTCATATTTTTGAGTTATCGAACAACTATCCGAACCCGTTCAACCCTTCGACGAAAATAAACTACGGCGTCCCGAAGGACGGAATGGTGTCGCTGATTGTCTATAATATTCTCGGACAGCGAGTCCGGACTCTGGCCAACGAGCCTATGGCTGCCGGACGGTACTCAGTTACGTGGGATGGGCGTAACGATGCAGGTTCGACTTTGAGCAGCGGTGTGTACTTCTACCGACTCCAAGCCGGTGAAATGGCTATTGTGAAAAAAATGCTTCTCCTGAAGTAAGCTCCACAGGGCGGGGCATTTGAAAAAATGCCCCGTTCTCTATTTTTCATGTTTGGCAAGACACGAGCACAAACCGACTCTATCGGAGAACAATGAAATTAATCATTGCTACCCTTTTCCTTCTGATACTGTTCCTGCCTGCCGCCTACGGCGGTACCACCGGTAAGATTTCCGGAAAAGTGATCGACGCTCAAACGAAGGAACTCCCGATCGGGGTCAATATTGTCATCGTAGGAACGACGCTCGGCGCATCGTCGGACTTGAACGGGGATTACTATATCATCAATATCCCAGCCGGGACCTATCAATTACGGGCGTCAGCCGTTGGTTACGCCCCGCAGACCGTCACCAACGTTAATGTCTCTGCCGATCGCACAACGCAAATTAACTTTTCCCTCGTGCCGCAAGGCGTTGAGCTCGCCGGAGTAGATGTCATTGCCGTTCGCCCTCTTGTCCAAAAAGATTTAACTTCGACGACAGCAACCGTAACGAGTGATCAAATTTCAGCGCTCCCGTTGGAAACCGTTTCCGACGCCGTCAACCTTCAGGCCGGTGTGGTGGACGGACATTTCCGCGGCGGCCGCAGCAATGAAGTAAAATATTTGATTGACGGTATGTCTGTCAACGATGTCTTTTCAGGAGATTTTGAGCTCGAAGCTGACATCAACACTGTGCAGGAGATTCAAGTGCTGAGCGGTACATTTAATGCGGAGTATGGGGAAGCCCTTTCGGGAGTCGTGAATGAAGTGACAAAGACTGCACGCGATAACTACGCGGGCAATTTCTCAGCGTACACGGGCGACTACCTTACCACGCGCACGGCTCTTTTTCAGAACATCGATCATATCTCCCCTTCCGATCTTCAGGACTATGAAGGCTTGCTGAGCGGTCCCGTACCGGGCATAGGAAAATTCATGAAGTTTGTCCTTTCCGGCCGTTATTATTACAACGACGGCTGGCTTTACGGCAAGAGAGTATTTAATCCATCGGATTCTTCCAATTTTTCCGCGAACAATCCAGCGCAATGGTACATCGGCGCAACCGGCGACGGGAAGTACGTCCCGATGAACTATCAGAAACGCTACAGCCTTCAGGGAAAGCTCTCGTTTAATGTCGGCACTTCGAAAGACCTTGTTATCCAGGGAATCTATCTCGATAACCAGTACAAAGACTACGATCAACAGTTCCAACTTGATCCTGACGGCGATTACACACAGTTCCAAAAAAGTTTTCTTGCATTGGCCAGCTACAACATTATGTTCGGCACGTCATCGTTTATCGACTTCAATGCATCGGGATTCGATTCAGAGTACAAAGAGTATGTGTATCAGAATCCGCTTGATCCACGCTATGTAAATCCAACGCGGCTCATGGATGCCGGGGCCAATGCATTCCTCACGGGCGGGACGGAGAACTGGCATTTCTATCATCACACCAACACGTACACCGGCAAGATTGATTTTACATCTCAGCTGACGAATGTTCATCAGTTGAAAGCGGGTGTAGAGGGAGATTTGCACTTTCTGAATTATGTCGATTACCAGGTTCACGTCGACGCTTCGAGCGGATTTGTGCCGGCACTGCCAGCTCCCGGCTCATTCGATTTCAATACCTATGATAATATGCCGTACCAATTAGCCGCGTATGTTCAAGATAAAATAGAATTATCGTATCTTGTTGTAAACGTCGGTCTGCGGTTCGATTATTTCCAGCCGGACGGAAGCACCCTGAAGAATCCTAATAACATTGCGGCGCTTGACCCGCTTCAATCGCCTTTTCCCGATTCGCTTGTGTCTAAGGCATCGCCGAAATCTCAGCTGAGTCCGAGGATAGGTATTTCCTATCCAATTACCGACCAAGGGGCCGTTCATCTTTCGTACGGCCATTTTTTCCAGATCCCGGCGTTCGAATATTTGTATAAGAATCCGAATTTCCGCATCCCGCTGACCGGAAATTATCCCGACTACATAGGCGACATCATCGGCAACGCCGATCTGCAGCCGCAGCGAACGACGATGTATGAGATAGGTTTGCAGCAGGAACTTGCTCCTAACCTCGGCCTTACTGTTACGGGATATTACAAAGACATTCGAAACCTTCTTGGACTCCAGCTTTTCCTCAAAAACAACTTCGTGCAGTACGGAGAATACATTAACACTGATTACGGTGCAGTGCAGGGTTTTACTATTTCATTCGATAGACGCTTGACAAATGGCTTCGGTGCCAACCTGGACTATACGTACCAGGTTGCCAAAGGAAACGCTTCGGATCCCGAAGATGACTATAACAAAGCGACTGCCAGCCCGCCGATTGCTATCAATACGGTGCTCGTACCGCTGAACTGGGATCGCCGCCATTCGCTCAATCTCACGCTGACAGCGGGGGACCCGCATAACCTGCTCGCCAGTTTCATCGTGCGGCTCGGCTCGGGACTCCCGTACACCCCCGCATTGGAAAACCAGCGTACGGGCTTGGAAAACAGCGGCAATATGCCGATGTTCTTCAATACGGACATGTACATTACAAAATATTTCGACCTGTTCAATCTTCCGCTTTCTCTCTTTTTGAAAATCTATAACCTTTTCGATACCGCAAATGAGACTAACGTCTACAGCGATACGGGACGGGCAGGATATACGCTGGCGTTGGTGCAAGCGGAACGAGCGGCGGAACCGGTTCGCGGCGACAATACGCTGCAACAGTTTTACTCACGTCCCGATTTTTATTCCGCACCCCGTCAGGTCGAAATCGGTATTTCGCTAATTTTCTAAAACTATGGGCCACTGCGATACTACTATAGATCGAGAAAGAATCCCTTCAATGAAACTGATCGTCTTGGCGCTCTTATTCGGCGCGCTGCACGTGCAGGCAATCGCTCAACAGCTTGTCGACACGAGTAAGGGGAATCACAATTGGACAAAGCAAGGGTTCATGGACGGTAATCTCGTCGAGACGTGTTTTTATAATTTCGGCGAGATAGCGGATTGGAAGAACGATCCGACATTGAGCGGCGTGTGGCCGAAAGGAACGAATCACACGTACATAGACGGCGTGGCGGTGATCGTTCAGGCCGAGACGGTAGTGAATGGGGACACGATCCACCCTCTTGAAACGAACTATTACGAGTATACCCGCTACAACGTGTCAACCGGCGTCACCTACGGATGGTGGCCGCTTCCGAACTACGCAAATGTTTATCAATCGAGTCCTGCCCGCAGCGACGACCCCACGACCTGGCCTCCCCATTGGCCCGACCGTCCCAGCACATGGGATGGCAGGTGGAACGGCTTCTTCGGCAATGGAGTATTGAACGCCGACCTTGAAACATATTTCGTGATGGACGATAATGAAGACCGCCAATACATTCTCACAAATCACTTCTATCCTGATGCGTACGACTCGACACGCGGCGGATTGGGAATGCAGGTGCGCGCGCGGGGATTTCAATGGTCGCAAGTTCTCGCCGAAGATGTTATCTTCTGGCTTTATACCATTACAAATATGGGGACAACCGATTATGCAAAAACTCTTTTTGCGCAGTATGTAGATTGGGGAATCGGCGGCCATGACAATTCATCGAACAACGCGGGCGATTACAATTTGGATCTGAATCTTTCTTATTCTTGGTCGACAGTCGCCGAAGGGAGCCCGGGAAACTGGAGTCCCGTCGGGTACGCCGGGTATGCATTTCTCGAAAGTCCGGGTATCTCGGACGATCACATCGATAATGACAGGGATGGCCTCACCGATGAGCGGCGGGATAACCTGGCGAAAGTTTTCATTACCGATGTCAATAAAGATCCTTTCATCGTTAATGTCCAGCAAGACACCGCTCGCTTCCATGCGTTCTACGGTTACTCCTGGCGGCCGCACTGGGACGCCGATGAAAATGCGAACTGGGTGTCGTATACCGATCTGAACCATAATGGGAAATGGGACCCGGGTGAACCTTTGAACGATGACGTCGGCACTGACGGTTTAGGACCATTGGATGTTGGGTACCCTGGTCCCGATCCCGATGGGACGGAAGGAAACGGCAGGCCGGATCAGGGCGAGCCAAATTTTGGTATCCTTGATAAAGATGAGTCAGATCAAATCGGATTGACCGGCTTCATCATCGCGGCTGTTCATACATACGACCTGAATAACGACGAACGAAACTGGACGGCCTTCACTTCCGCGCCGCAGCCGCACGGGGGGTCGCTCGTCGGCGTCAATCTCGGGAATTGGTTTTCAAGCTATTTCTTCCACATGAACGGTCGAAACACGTACAGTGCCGCGACGGGCGCAGTCCAGCAAACGGGGGAAACACAAACCTTCTCGATGGGGCTGCTTTTTGGTTTGAATGCTGACGATCTCTTCCTGAAAAAAAAGACTGTCCAGTCAATCTATAATGCAAATTACCAATTTGCAAAACCGCCGAACAAACCTACGATTAAAGCCATCGCGGGGAATGGGAAAGTGACGCTCTACTGGGATAACGCGGCGGAGCTGACGTGGGACGCGTTCTATCAGAGATACAGTTTTGAAGGATATCGCGTCTATCGGAGTACCGAGCCAAATTTCGTTGCAGATATGACCGTTACTGACGCGTACGGAACGCCGACATATCGTGTGCCTATTGCGCAGTACGATCTTGTCGACGGCATCGTAGGCTTAGCCCCGATCGGTATCAACGGTGCATACTTCTATCTCGGCAACGATTCAGGCCTGCAGCATTCGTTTGTCGATTCCACCGTTCAAAACGGGCAAACGTACTATTATGCGGTGACTGCGTACGATGCAGGGTACAGTACCGTCAACGCCGCAGGTCAATTGGTCGGTATCCCGCCTTCGGAAAACACGGCTATTATAAAAATCGATGTCAACGGCAACGTAAAAACGGACATCAATACCGCGGTCGTGACGCCGCACGCACCTGCTGCCGGCTACGTCGCTCCGAACGTCAAAGTGAACGTTGCCACCGGACCAGGCACGGGTTCGCTCGCCGTAGGTATTCTCGATCCGGATTCGATTATCAACAATCACACGTACAGACTTGAGTTCAATGATTCTACCGCCTTTCATAATAATCCGAATCCATGGTTCCAGCTAATTGACAAGACGTCGTCCGATACTGCCATCAAGCTGACCCAATTGTTGACCGCTCAGCAGCAATCAGCGATCACTCACGGCTTTGTATTAAACATCACGAACAGCCAAAGCGTTGTGATTGATCCGACAAATACCAAGTGGGTAACAGGGAACAGCAATTATGTCGTGCTGGTAGGATTCAATTCGAGTAGTTACCCCGCGTATGCGGTGAGCCGGATCGACTATCCCGCAGATTTTGAGGTGACGTTTACCGCAAAAGGTCAAGGAGATCCTTCGTTCCCATCTGGTCCTTTCAGCGGGCCCCAACCGTCAAATATCATCATCAGAAATCTAACAGAGAATATCAATCATGTGCAGTTCATCTTCCAGGATGTGAATAACAACCAGGTATTTGATGCTGGGGACGCAATCTTCATTGTGTGCGGCGATTCGGCCGGCAAGCCCGCAATCGATTATCCCAGTTCTAAAAAAACGTGGTCGATGACGTTGGTCATCGATACGACGATTACTGCATCGAAGCAGCGGGCGCCGCAGGCAGGCGATGTCTATCGGATCTCTACGCTGAAACCATTCCGGACGGGTGAATACTTCGAGTTCACGACAACAGCGCCGGCACTGAACGTCCAGCAGGCCAAATATGACATCAGAAAGGTTTCCGTTGTTCCTAATCCGTATGTCGGTGCAGCCTCGTGGGAGCCGGCGACGACACAGGTTGGCCGCGGACCCAGGCTCATTTATTTTATTCATTTACCGAGCAAGTGCACAATTCATATCTATACCATGAGCGCGCAACTCGTTCAGACACTGTACCACAACAGCAACATTGATAACGGACAGGAGCCCTGGAATCTCGTCTCACGCGACGGAATGGACATTGCGTACGGCGTGTACGTTTTCCACATTGACGCCCCCGGTATCGGGTCGTTCATCGGCAAGTTCGCTATTATGAAATAATGAAGCCGGAGCTTATATTGATGAAGAAGTGCTTGCGGATTATAATTATCGGTGCGATCTTCCCGATCATGAGTTACGGGCAAGGGGCTGTTGACGTTTCAAAAACGGGAACGACTGCGGCGACATTCCTGGAAATCTCGGTCGGCGCGCCTGCAATAGGCATGGGGGGAGCGTTCGTAAGCCTTGCAAACGACGCCACGGCTCTGTACTGGAATCCTGCAGGTATTGCCACCTTAACCGGTACCGAAGCGATACTCTCTCACACCGATTGGATTGCGGATACAAAATTCGACTTTGGCGGGATCGTTCTGCCTGTCGGAAGTTTTGGTACGCTCGGTTTCAACCTCACCTCGCTCACAATGGCGGATATGGCAGTGACAACAGTGGCGATGCCCGATGGAACGGGAGAATATTTCAGCGCCAGCGATCTGGCCGTCGGACTTTCTTATGCACGCCCGCTGACCGATCGTTTCTCTATTGGTTTTACGGCGAAATTTATTCAAGAATCGATCTGGCACGAAACAGCTTCCGCATTCGCCGTGGATGTAGGAACGTTATTTAAGACCGATCTTTTCGGCGGTATGGTCATCGGAGCTACACTCTCCAATTTTGGAACACCCATGACGCTCGCAGGGAGCGATACGCGGGAATTTGTTCAACTCGATCCAACCAAACCGGGTACTAACGACCAAATCCCAGCCGACATTGAGATGAACTCATGGGACTTGCCTCTCCGATTCCAGATCGGGTTTTCAACAAATGTGTTGGAGAACGATACGTATCGCTGGACAGTCGCTTTCGATGCGCTCCATCCGAACGACAATTATGAGAGCATAAACGTAGGAACTGAGTTTGCCCTCCGTGATTTTATCTTTCTTCGCGCCGGATACCAGTCCCTGTTCCTGACTGATAGCGAGGGGGGCCTTTCGCTCGGCATAGGTGTCACATCCAACCTGATATCGAGCAGCTCAACAGTGAAGTTTGATTACGCTTATCGGGATTATGGACGGCTTGCGGGCGTAAATTCGTTTTCCCTCGCTATTCGATTTTAGGTGGAAGAGTGGACCCCAAAAGCATTGGACGAAATTGGCACCTCGGTGCGCTGATAGTTTTGCTTCAATGCATTCTCTCTTCGCTGGTGGTTGCCCAACACACCGCCGACTTGCCGTCGAACTCCCTGATGGACGACCCGAAGTTCAACTCCGTTATTCTCGCCGAGGTCGGGCCGTGGAATGTTACGGCCCAGGAGTTTCTGCTGAGTTACGAATTTGGTCCCGCCTTCACGAAACGCAGTGCTGACTCAAAGAAGCATTATCTCACCTACATGATTTACGAAAAGCTTCTCGCGCTGGACGGATACGACCGCGGGCTGCAGTCTTCACGGGCGGTAAAAGAAATGCTCGATGAACTTGAAGCCGATTTTGCCACTGAAGAGCTTTACAAAGACGATGTCCTCAACACTGTCCATATTTCGGATAAAGAAATTGAGCGCGGCGTATCCAAAGAGAATGTACATCTTAGCCTGAAATGGCTTTTCTCGCCGACAAAGGAAGAAATCTTTCAGCAGGCGAGGTTATTGCATGATGGGGCATCGTTCGATTCGTTGTTCGCCTTTCAGTGTTCTGATTCCCTAAAGGAAGATGAGCATTCCATGCAGGCAACGCGCTTTAAGCTGGAGATGAAAAATGCTGCGTTAGCGGCAGCGATCGATACGCTGACGGCAGGCATGGCGAGCCTGCCGATTCATGCCCCCGATGGATGGTACATCGTAAAGGTTGTCGAGGCATGGACAAACCCTCTCATAACGGAAACGGAGAACACCAAGCGGCACGAGGATGTTCGCCGTGCACTGCTTCAGCATGTATCAGATTCGTTGTCGGACCAATATGTCCATCACATGCTGCTTGAACAGAATCCGGTCATCGACAAAGAATCGTTTGACCTTTTGCAGGCTCACCTTGGCAGAAAATTCCTTTCCGCCGAGAAGTATGCCGCCTGGGAGATGGAGAAAAAGTTCGCGGCGCAAAAGCAGCATCCCAACCCGGATTCTGTCGATGTGTACAGGAACAACGTTCTGGTGACAATGAAAAACGGCAAATTCATTCTTGGAGATTTCCTGGACTGGGAGAGGACGAGAGAACTGTACATTCGTCTGGACACAAAATCTCCGCGTGCGTACTTTGCTTCGGTCGAGCAGCTTGTATGGCGCATGGTGCGCGACAGGATGCTGACAGCGGAAGCCTACCGAAGAGGCTTACAAAAACGGGAGGACGTCGCGAAACAAACGAAATGGTGGGAGGAAAAATTGGTGTACAAAGCGGTGAAAATGGAAATCGACGATAGCGTCAAACAAGACGACAGCACGCGCCACAAGTACTATACTGAGCACGAGAAGGATTATGTAAACGACAAAGGTGTCGTCCGGCCGTTTGCCGAGGTTAAAGACGACGTCAGCCGCGATGCGTTTGCATTTCAGGAGACGAGCATCCTTCTCCATAAAATCCTGAAACTCAAACAAAAATACACGGTGAAGGTCAATGACGAGACGCTGAAGAAACTTGCCGTCGACGAGGAAAATTCCCCGAAAGCTATAGATGTGTACACGGTGAAAAAAGGGGGGATATTTCCCCACACTGCCTTCCCTTCCATCGACTATGACTGGCAGATGTGGGATTGATTGCAGATGAATACACTTTTTCAAAAAAGTACGATTGGAATTCTTCTGCTGATCTTTCTTGCGGCGTGTTCAGGGCGGCAAAATTCTTCCACCCTGCATGACAATGCCGTTATCACTCTCACATATTGGCCGGCACCCAATCCGCAGGAAATTCAACTCGCCGACACGATCGTAAAAATGTGGAACCGCCTGCATCCTCAGATTCAGGTGCGCATGCAGCCCATTCCCGTCAGCCAATCAACAGAAGAAGTTCTTCTTGCGGCAATTGCCGGAAAGACTACCCCCGACGTCTGTTCTAATATCTGGCCAGGGGCTTTGCGTGAGTACACGCAGGCGGGCGGCTTAGTGGCGCTGGATAAATTTCCCGATTTCGATTCCATCGCGTCATCACGAACTCCGAAAGAATTGCTTGCAATTTTCAAAACGAGCAACGGGCATTATTATCAAATGCCGTGGAAGACAAACCCGGTGATGATGTTCTATAATATCGGCATGCTGAAAGCTGCCGGCATCGATAAAGTCCCGCGCACATATTCGGAATATTATTCCGCGGCGAAAAAAGTAACACACGCCACCAACAACGACGGCCACATTGATGTCTGGATGGGGGAGCGCGATATTCGTCCGATTTGGTGGGAGAGGCTGTTCGACGTTTATCCGTTCTATATCGCGGCTTCGAGCGGAGCAACGCTGTTCAAGAATGACAGCGTTGCTTTCGAAAACCGCGGCGCTGAAAGAGTGTTCGGCTTTTTCCAGCAATGTTACAGCCAGGGATATTTCCCTCGAACATTTTTCCAGGGAGGGGATCCGTTTCTTCTCGAAAGAAAGGCGACGCACTTCGCGGGCCCGTGGGAAATTGCCACGATCTCAAAATTTGCACCGAATATTCATTTTGACGTAGCCCCTCTTCCCGTTCCGGATGATCATCAGGGTTCCGTCTACACGTCGGGCGATTACAAGAATATCGCAATTTTCAGCACGACCGAGCATCCCAAAGAATCGTGGGAGTTCGTGAAATTTCTCATAACGGCAGAACACGACCTGCTGATGCTGGAAATTACAAACCAGGTTCCGGTTCGGGGAGATCTGCTTACCAATCCTCTTTTCGCACGCTATTTCGCGAAGAATCCGTTGATGGTGAAATTCGCCCAGCAGGCAGTGCACACCCGCGGGATGGACACGGTCGCCGACCTGAAAGAGATTTTCGATGCGATTTCTCAAGAGTATGAGATATGTGCCGTGTACGGCCGCAAATCTCCCGCCGAAGCGGTCCGCGACGCTGCGCAGCGATGTCGAGCTATAATAGAGTGGAATCAATGAAACAGAGAATAAAAATACTCAAAGCGATTCGAGAAAGCGAGCGGAACGGCTATTGGTTCATTCTGCCGTACGTCATTTTCTTCCTCCTGTTCGTCGCTTACCCGCTCGTGTTTTCTTTTATCCTGATCTTCCATCGATGGAATATCGTTACACCGATGGAATGGGTCGGCATGAAAAATTTTCAGAGATTGTCGTCGGACCCGCAGTTTTTCAGGGCGATGTTCAACACATTCATCTTTCTTCTTATCCATATCCCATTGCAGATTGTGGTGGCGCTGGGATTTTCTCTGCTGCTGCACAGCAAGGGAATGTTCCGGGGATTTTTTCGCGCGGTTTATTTTTTGCCCGTCGTCGTATCGGGCGTTGTCGTCACAATCCTTTGGCAAAACCTCTACTCGTACGATTCCGGAGTACTGAATTCTCTCCTGAATGTATTCGGAATACCAAAAATACCGTGGCTCATCGACCCCGGATTGGCGATGCCGTCGATAGCAATCATGGCGACATGGAAGAATGTCGGCATCTACATCGTCCTTTTTCTTGTCGGGCTGCAAAATATTCCGAAGGAAATTTATGAATCGGCGAGCCTCGACGGTGCTGATAAGTACAGCCAGTTTTTCAAGATTACCCTCCCGATGCTGAATTCGACCATGGTGCTCATCGTCGCGCTGTCAACGATTGGAGGATTCTCTCTCTTCATTGAGCCGTATGTTCTCACCGGCGGAGGACCGATGCAGAGCACCATGTCAGGCATGTTGTACATCTACAACCAGGCGTTCTATTTCGGGCACATGGGCTATGCTGCAGCGTTAGGGTTTGTTTTTGCTCTCGTCATTCTTTCGGTAGTCCTTCTGCAGCGTAAAGTCGTTGAGGCGGAGCCGTCATGATCAAATCATCATTACGATATTTCTTTCTCGTGGCCGGCGCGGCGGTTTTTGCGTATCCGTTCCTGTGGATGCTTGTCGGTTCAATCAAACCGGAATTGGAAATCAACAGCCTCTCGCTCTGGTCATCCCAGGCGTCTCTGCACAGCTATGAACAGGTGCTGACAAAGATTCCGATCGGAAGGGCCTTTCTCAACAGCGTCATCGTCTCGCTGTCGACGACGGCGTCGGTCGTGCTGTTCGGTTCAATGGTCGGATATGCCCTGGCACGACTCCGGTTTTTCGGCAGCAAGCTTTTGTATGCCTTGATTCTCTTCACGATGATGATTCCGTTTCAAATTACGCTGATACCGCAATACATCTTAATGGTGAAGCTCGGCCTCACCGATACGTACGTCTCGTTGATTGCGCCGACGATGATGAGCGCGTTCAGCATTATCGTATTTCGTCAGTTCTTCATGAGTTTGCCGCAAGCGTTAATAGACGCTGCGCGCATCGACGGCTGCTCGGAACTCAGAATTTTGTTCCTTTTGATTTGGCCTCTGTCGCGTGCTGTAATTGTGACTGTGGCAATTCTTACGTTCATGGCAAGCTGGAACGATGTCCTCTGGCCCCTCATAGTCGTTCGTGAACGAACGCTCATGACGATGCCGCAGCTTGTCACGATCTTTGTCATCGGCGGCGAGGCCGAATCTCAGCTCGGGATGCAGCTTGCCGCTGCAACGCTGCTGGCGCTCCCGGTCGTGATTGCGTACGCATTTTTTCAGCGCTACTTTATCGAAGGCATGGCATACACCGGAATCAAAGGGTGATGCCGGCGGGATACACCTGGCGGGCTGCATTTGTCGATGCGTAATTGTAGGAATGTCAATCCGGCTTCCATCGGGTTGTAGGAACCAAGCGGATCATAGCTCACCGTTCTATTCCAGCACACGGTACTTTGCGAAAGCTTTATGAGCAAGACAAACAAGGCACCATCATTTTTGTATTCTAAGACCAACCGAGAGTGCGGATGAACTACCTCAAATCGATAATAGTTGTTTCCATTATTTTTACGTGGAGCTATGCGTTCGCGCAAAGTTCGGGCAAACCCCTCTCCTATTTTTTTGACCGGCACTACGGCCAGATAGAAGTGGGGGGAAGATATGCCGGTGCCGAGTTCCACGAAAGCCGTCCCATCCCTTCACGGATCAGTTTTTACTCTCCGGTTGCGAACAGTATCGACGTGAGCACCGACTATTGGAAGCGGGGCAAATCTTTGCCGTTCGCTCTCGGTATTCGAGCGGGCAGGGAAGCGAAGCGATGGCTTGGAAGAGAACCGTGGGATTATACACTGAGCCCGCATAAAGTACTCTTTCACCGGCGGGAAGCCGAGCTTGAATATTTTCTTTCGTACGAATTTTGCATGAATCAACCGGCGATGGTGGTTTCTTTCAGGATCAAAAATATTTCCGGACAAAAGATTTCGGTCGAAGTGTACACCCATCTCCTCTTCAGCCTTCGGACATGTCAGACGTATTCGCGAAAGGATTCTGCATGGACCGAGCATAACGGCACACTAGGTGCAATCGTTGCACATTTTAAAGACCCACAAATGAACCAGACGAGCGTTTTTGTTGAGAACGCCGGCGCTCATCCAAGCAGCTGGTCCTCTAATGCAAACGATGTAGCGGCAACCGACAGCGGCACATCGAGATGGATCACCGACTCGACGTTGCGATTGAGCCAGGACCTGATTCCGGCGCTATATCCTGCACAATCGGTTGCGGCGTTTTTATACCGGGAAGAAATTGCTCCGAATGACTCTCTGGATATTGTGCAAATTGTAGGCAGTTGTCTCACCAAAGAGGTAAAGTCGCGAGCGAGTTTCCTGGCAGGCGCTTGGCGGCAGGAAGTGGCTGAGTATGATAATTATGTTGTTCAAAAAGCGGAAAAGGAATCGCATTTCATCACCGGGGATCGCTGGCTCGACCGCTCGGCGATTTGGGCGCGCGGGCTTATTGCTTCAAATGCTCACTACATCGACGGGCAAATTGTCCCGATGCCGTGTCCGGCGGAATATAATTTTTTCTTCACACACGACGTGCTGCTGACAGACCTCGGGGCAGTCAATTTTGACCTGCAACGCGTGAAGAGAGATTTGTTCTATATTGCATCCCTTTCGAAAGAGAATGTTATTCCTCACGCATACTACTGGCGCGACGACGGCTTCAAGACCGAATATTGCGCTCCCGACAACTGGAATCATCTCTGGTTTATTCTCGCCGCATCGAGTTATTACCGGCATTCACTCGACTCGGCTACCCTCGTCGCACTCTATCCGCTTTTGAGCAAGAGCATCGAGCTGATTCTGACTCAGCGTAAAGCAGACGGCTTGATGTATGCGAAGCACCCGGATTGGTGGGACATCGGCAATCGTGAAGGGCCCAGGTCATACTTGACGATCCTTACTATTCGGGCGCTCAGGGATTTTGCGTATGTCAGCGCCGCGCTCGGTAAGAGAGGCGGCAAATATCTGCTTGAACTTGAAACGTCAGCGGACAACATGCAGACAGTGCTCAACAAGCGATTGTGGGATGACGGCCAGCAATTTCTGACGAACTTCAACGGGACAGACCGTGATTATCACTACTATGCAGGGTCGCTGCTGGCTCCAATATACGGTACAATAAATAAAGACAGGTCAGTACGTCTTCTCAACACTGCGTACAAGGAACTTGTCGATCAACGGATCGGCGTGCGCATCGTTGCGCCGGCAGACTTTCATACCGACTCGATGATCTCATATTTTAAATTGTTGGGAAATGAGGCGGGTGCTCCGTACGCGTACGCGAATGGCGGCGTCTGGCCCCATACCACGGCATGGTATATCCTTGCACTCCAGTCTTGTGGAAAAACTGACGAGGCAGTGGAGTTTTTGAAAAGGACACTCACGCTGGATGGAATTGCACAGAGCCCCATGGGGCAGCCCGCGATGTATGAGTATCGTTTTGCCGACACGTCGTCGCCTGATTTCGGGAAGATCGACAAACCGTCCTTTCTCTGGGCGGGCGGGTTCTACCTTAACGTCCTCTACCGGCTATTCGGCGTAACCGAAAACGAATGGAATCTGTCGGTTTCAACACCCCGTCCTTCTAATTTCGATTCTGCCGGCTTCTCTTTTGCGTTTGGTGCGCAAAAAAACATTCTTATAAAGGGGAAAGGGGAAACGCTTCATTCGTGGACGAGCGGTAATGGAAATATTTCGTCGTTGGTCTTCCCGCTCGACGCATTCCAATCCACACAATGCGAAATTGATTTTGGCACTGTGCACAATTCTTATCTTGAGAGTATTAATGCTATTCTTTACAGCGCGAAGTACACCGAAAAAACACAATCGCTTGAATGTGTCGTCTCTTCGTTCCAGGGACACGCTGTAACGGCGAAGATCGTCGGAACCAGAAAAGCAACGATGATCGTGATAGATGGAAAACCTGTGAAAAATGTTCATCGCTCCCGGAACGGCGACGGGAGTGAAACGCTTGAAGTGAACTTTGCCGGGTCGGAGACAAAACAGCATCTTAGTATTATCTATTAAAGAAGGCTATGAAAGTTGCACTTTTTGAAAAACCACATTCCCTTACTGTTCGATCGACTCCATTGCGTACGCTTCTGCCGGACGAAGTACTTGTAAAAGTTCAGGCATGCGGCGTATGCGGTACAGATGTCCACATCGTGGAAGGGACTTCGCGCTCTACTCCCCCGGTTGTGCTGGGTCATGAGTTTACCGGTGTTGTTGAAAATGTCGGGATCGCTGTTCACGGCGTAGCGTCCGGCCAGCGTGTTGCCGTCGATCCGAATATTTCCTGCGGAGTCTGCTATTTTTGCCGGCGGGGATTGATTCATCTGTGCGCACATTTGCATGCCCTCGGCGTTGATCATGATGGCGGGATGGCTGAGTATTGTTTTGTGCCGGTACAACAAATCTATTTGCTGCCTGAAGGCATGCAGACGGAAGCTGCCGCGTTTGTCGAGCCCGTCTCGTGCGCCGTTCACGGAATCGACAGAGCAAATATCCGTACGGGCGACACTGTCGTTATCGTAGGAGGCGGGACGATCGGTTTGATTATGCTGCAGCTTGCCAGGAATGCCGGCGCCAGCCGCACGATTCTCGTCGAACCTCTGGAACAAAAGCGGCACATTGCGGCTGAATCGGGTGCAGACGTTGTCCTTAATCCGATGGAGAGAGATGTAAAAAGTGCCGTTATGGACATTACGCATGTCGGCGCTGATGTTGTCATCGAATGCGTGGGCAAGCCTCAGACGGCTCAATTGGCGCTTGAACTTGCGCGGCGTGGTGGAACGGTTGAATTCTTTGGTGTCTGTCCCATCGGAGAAAAAATTCTTGTTGAACCCAACCAAATCTATTTTAAGGAGCTGACTATTGTCGGGTCGTATGTCAACCCAAATACTTTTTCGCGGTCGATTGCTCTGCTGCATGCCGGAAAAGTTTGCGTCGACAAGTTTAAGATCGATAGATTTCCCCTGGACGGCGTGAATGAAGCGCTTGCGTACCAAAGGGAAGGAAAAACCCTCAAGAGTATCATTGAGCCCAATAATTGAAAAACATCGAGAAATCGAAATTGTCCGGACAACAATGAAGAACTTTCTGAAAATTGTCTCACTCTCCGTCTTCTTCTTGTATATTGCGCGGGCGCAGGAAGATTCTTCACTGGTGAATTTTAGGCATCTTGAATATCTCACCGAGAAAATAGAATTGTACGGCGACACGGTGAGTATCGTTCATATCTATTCAAATTATCCGGGCTACAAATGGGTTGATGCGAAAGAATCGGGACCGGAAGGCATTGCGTGTGTCGACGATGCCGCCCGGGCGGCAGTCGTCCTGCTGCGCTGCTTTGAGCTTACTCACGACAGCTCGAAGCTGGCGGAAGCGCGCTCGCTTTTGAAATTTGTGCTGGCGATGGAGACAGAGGACGGCGAGTTCTACAATTTTGTGCTGGCCGACCACACCATCAACCGCACCGGAAAGACAAGCTACAAATCGTTCGGCTGGTGGGCTGCACGCGGCGTCTGGTGCATGTCGCTCGGATACCGGATTTTCAAAGATGTGGACACCGAATTCGCCTCCCGGCTCAAGGATGGAATTGTGCGCACGTTTCCGCACATCGACGCGCTGATGAAAAAATACGGGGAAGAGAAAAATGCCGGACGACTTCAAATACCGCAATGGCTGGTGTATGAATCCGGCGCAGATGTAAGTTCAGAGTTGCTGATGGGACTCACAGAATACTTCCGTGCAGCTCACGACTCAAAAGTTCGAGAGTACATCAAAAAATTGGCCGACGGGTTGATGATGATGCAAGACGGGAACGCGGCGACGTTTCCATACGGGCTCCATCGGTCGTGGGAAACGATGTGGCATATGTGGGGCAACGGACAAACGCAATCGCTTGCCGGCGCAGGCGTGCTTCTTGATGACAGCGCGATGATCCGCTCGGGTGAACGTGAAGCGCAAGGCTTCTACAGCCGCCTTTTTATTCAAGGATATATGAAGGAAATGGATATCGCTCATCCCGACAGCAATGTAAACCGCGAACAAATAGCCTATTGTATCCGCCCGATCGCCGTGGGACTTCTCCGTCTGTACGACGCAACGAAGAATGAAACATACCTGAAAATGGCGGGACTTGCCGCGTCGTGGTTGTTCGGAAATAATATTGCGCACCAGCAGATGTACGATACCCGGAGCGGCATTTGCTTCGACGGCATCATGGATTCGATGACCTTCAACAAGAATTCCGGTGCCGAATCGACAATTGAGGCGCTGCATACGCTTGTTGAAATCGACAAATACCCTTTGGCAAAGAAATATCTGTGGTACAAGAAAATCAAAGAATCGCCGCAGGAACACTTGATCCAAGCGATGTTTCGAAACGATTCTGGCGATGAATTGACTCTCGCGTTGGACGAGACAACCGGAACGTTGACGCTGCATGATGGGAAATATATTCGATGAACCGTCGGAAAAAGAGATGGACGTGTCTCAACATTGAAGTTGTTCTCGTTGCTTCGATTGCAGCGACATGCGTCTCTGTTGCCCAGCAGATTTCAATCGCGAGAATTGATCGTATGCCCAATAAACCGTCGCCATATTCGATGAGGAACTGGAAGAGCGTGGCTATTGGATACGATTCGCTTGTGTTCAATCAGAATTCGAGCGGTACATATTTGCCCCTTGTGTCCGTCGCGGGTCAGAATTTTAGCCTCTCGAGCTATGTGGGCCAGTCGCCGTCTCAAACAGTGGAGGCGATAAACTGTATTCCCGCCGTCGTGAGTGCGAGTCTTGTCGGGGTCGATAAGACCAATCAGTTCGGATTTAATTGGGTATCAGCATGTCAGAATTGGTTCAATCAGAATCCATTAGAGGATGTGTACCTCAATAATCCGGGGGGTTCCAGCGGAAGCGATTGGTGGTATGACATGATGCCGAATGTATTCTTTTACCAGCTCTATAGCATGTATCCAACCACGGGAAATTTTCAGAGTCAATCCGTCGCTGTTGCAAATCGATGGTTAGCTGCGCTGAATGCGATGGGGGCAGGGACTACTCCGTGGAGTCTTGCCAATCTATACCATACCGCTTGGAGCCTTTCCACCATGACTCCAACAAACTCCGGATGGGTTGAGCCGGAAGCAGGAGGGACTATCGCATGGCTGCTCTATTCAGCCTATGTTCAAACAGGCAATGCACAATACAGAATCGGTGCAGAACTTGCAATGGAGTCGCTGCTTGCGTATCAAGTAAGCCAGAATCCGTCGTACGAGCTCCAGCTGCCGTATGGCGCTTATATTGCCGCGAGGATGAATGCCGAGCTGGGTACAACGTACGACATGGTGAAAATTGTGAATTGGTGTTTTTCTGACGGGAGCGACAATTCCAGAAAGTGGGGAGTGACGGTTGGGAATTGGGGAGGATATGATTGCGACGGGCTTATCGGCGAGACAGGATACGGCAGCGGCAACGGCTATCCATTCACGATGAACACGTTCGAAGAAGTGGGCGCTCTCGTCCCGATGGTTCGGTACGATCCCCGGTTTGCTCGAGCGATTGGAAAATGGGTATTGAATGCAGCGAATGCAGCACGGCTTTTTTACACGAACTATTTGCCCGACGGCAACCAGGACGGAGCTGGATGGTCCCATCAATATGATCCCCAATCGCTCATCGCGCACGAATCGATGCATCAGTATAATCCTGCAGATACTAGCGTGAGACCGTATGCAACGGGGGACGCGATCGGGAACGGCAACCCGACCAACTTTGCGCTGTACGGGTCTTCGCACGCCGGAATCTTTGGCGGCATCATCGACACGACCGACGTTCCGATGATCTTGTGTTTGGATGTCCTGAAAACCGATTATTTTCACGCCGCTGCGTACCCGACATTTCTTATGTTCAATCCTGATTCGATCCAGCATTCCGTGAGTTTCAATGCGGGATCATTCCAGCACGATTTGTACGATGCTGTAACACATTCGTACATTCTGAAAAGTGTCTCTGGGGTAGTTGCGTTACCAATAAATGCAAATAGTGCCGTCCTCGTTGTCAATCTTCCGGCATCGGTTACTCCCACTTACAATCTTGATCAGATGCTCATCAACGGCATTGTTGTTGATTATCATTCCGGCCATGCGGGCGGAATCTATCCCCCGAGAATCAAAAGCCTCACGCCCGACAGCAGTACCGTTCTCGAAAAGCATTCAACATTTATCTATTGTACCGCTGCTGACAGGGATAGTAATGCACTATCGTATTCATGGAAGGCTTCCGGGGGATCGATCGTTGGAAGCGGCACTCGTATTACGTGGAATGCGCCGGACACAATCGGCAAATATACCATCCAATGCATTGTGGCCGATAGCCTTGGGGCGCAGGCGGCGGCAGCGGATACGATCATCGTTGTGCAATCAATCAATCATCCGCCGGTAATACAAAAAATGAAAGCGTCGCCGGGAAAGATCGATCTCGGCGCTGAAAGTACGCTCAGCTGTTTCGCCACAGACCCGGACAGCAACACATTGACATATCACTGGTCCACCGGGAACGGCTCGCTGACCGGTGCGGGATCTGTCATTACCTGGCAATCTCCGCAAAAGGCGGGCAACTATTACATCCAATGCACGGTCGATGACGGTCATGGCGGAACTGCCGGAGACAGCGTAGGATTGGAAGTGAGAGATTTTTCCAATTGGCAAACTGGGAATTTAGTCGCATATTATCCGTTTAACGGAGACACGAAGGATGCGAGCGGCAATCATCACGATGGTACCGCGAGCGGCGGCGGAGCGTTCACTAGCGATCGCTTCGGGCATGTCAACAGCGCATACGCCTTTGATGGTGCGACTGCATCGATCGATGTTCCCAATGATTCAGCACTGAATTTTCAGAACGGCATCACAGTCAACTTCTGGATGACGGTAGGATTTTTCTATCCCACCAGGGAACAATATCCGATTTCTCACGGGAGCTGGGAGAACAGGTGGAAGTTTTCAATCTCGCCCAATACTAATAAGCTCCGATGGACCGTGAATAACTCTGTGGATTCGAAGGCGAAAGATCTAGATTCCCAAACGCCCCTCGTTCTCGATAGTTTGTATAATGTTACCGGCACGTACAATGGATCGGATATGGAAATTTACCTGAATGGCCAGCTTGATGCCTTCACCTCATTACCAGGACTTATCAATACGACGATATCCGACCTTACGATCGGCCGGGACCTCACCACGGACAATAGCTATGATTTTGACGGTGTGCTCGACGACATTCGCATTTACAATTATATGCTTCCGGTATCGCAGATTTCGGCTTTCTATGATATTGCTACCGGGGTCGCAAAGCAGCGGGGCGTTGTCCTTCCAACGGAATTCGCTCTTTCACAGAATTTCCCCAACCCGTTTAACCCGTCGACGACGATTCGCTTTGCAATGCCTTCGCCGGGATTTGTCGCGCTCAAAGTGTTTGACGTGTTAGGGAGAGTAGTTACAACGTTGCTGAGAGACAGAGTTGCTGCCGGTGAATATTCCGTAACGTGGAACGCAGCCGGCTGCGCAAGCGGCGTCTACTATTACAAGCTGGAAACGGTGAATGCCGTTCTTGTGAAAAAAATGATTTTATTGCGTTGATAGCGTTGAACACAAACGTGTCTGTCTTTATCAACAAAAAGAGAGTATGAAAAAAATAGATCTCAACGGAACGTGGCAATTCAAAGCTATCGATAAACATCGAACGCTTCCTAAGGATATTACCGGCATCACGGAATGGATGAGCGGAAATGTTCCCGGCACTGTGCATACAGACCTCATGGCGAACGGAAAAATTCCCGACCCGTTCTACCGCATGAACGAAGAAGAGGTTCAATGGGTCGCCTTGCAGCAATGGATGTACCGCCGTGAATTCGACGTCGATGAAAATTTTCTCAAAGAGAAGCACATTGAACTTGTCGCAGAAGGGCTTGATACGTACGCAGAGATCCGGATAAACAACAAGACGGTTGCATCATCGGCGGATATGTTCGTCGAGCACCGGTTCAATGTGAAAAAATCTTTGCGGAAGGGGAAGAATTATATCGAAATCCATTTCGATTCTCCGGTGCTGCGGACGAAGGCGTTGGAAAAGAAGCATGGTATGCTCGCTGCCGGTCATGAGGTTCATCGGGTCTATGCACGGAAGGCGCAGTACTCCTTCGGCTGGGACTGGGGGCCTCGATTGGCGACATCGGGCATCTGGCGCAGCATCGGGCTTGAAGCCCACGCACGTGCCGCATTGCAATCGCCCTTCGTGAGAGTCATTTCTATCAAAAAGAACGAAGCGGTCGTTGAGGTGTCAATCGATGTATCGCTGTTCACTGCGGAGCCGGTGCAATTGCGCACGGAGATTCGACATGAAAAAATTATTGCTACGGATCAGCGGAAGGTAAAGAATGGGAAGATAAAATTTCAAACTCGCATTAGGAAACCGAAACTTTGGTGGCCAAACGGGTACGGAGATCAGCCGATGTACCAGGCCGTATTTTCTCTTGTATCAAAGGACGAAGAGGTGGAATGCCTCGAAATTCCATTTGCACTCCGAACAGTTCGATTACTCCAGGAGCCCGATAAAGAGAGAACATCGTTCGTCATTGAGATAAACGGGGAAAAAATTTTTTGCAAAGGTGCGGATTGGATTCCGAGCGATTCGTTCATTCCAAGAATCGCTGACGCGACGTACGAGAAACTGCTCGGTATGGCGAAATCAGCAAACATGAACATGCTTCGCGTGTGGGGAGGCGGCATTTATGAGCAGGAGATATTCTATGAACTATGCGACCGCTGCGGTTTGATGGTGTGGCAGGATTTCATGTTTGCCTGCGCCGAATATCCTGAACAGCAGTGGTTTCTGAAACAAGTTAAAGATGAAGCTGAAAAGGCCGTCAAGAGGTTACGAAATCACCCGAGCATTGTTCTCTGGTGCGGCAACAATGAGTGCGAGTGGATATTCTGCCAGCACAATCCGGGAAAGTCGCCGGATGAGATGACGGGCTCGAAAATTTTCAAGACGCTTCTGCCGTCTCTTTGCCGTGAATTCGACGGAACGCGTCCGTATTGGCGGAGTTCTCCTTTCGGAAAAGGATTCCCGAACGACGAATCGAACGGCAATCATCATCAATGGGAGATGTGGGCAAGGTGGAAGGACTATAAGGAATATGAAAAAGACAACGCACGGTTTGTTACAGAATTTGGTTTCCAGGCGCCGCCTCATCTCAGAACGCTCGAACAGGTAACGATACTCTCCGACCTCAATCCTCAAAGCAGGGTGCTCGAACATCATAACAAACTTCCCGAGGGGACTGAACGGCTGTATCGTTTTCAGGCCGGTCATGTGAATGTAGGAACGGATCTCGCGGATTTCATCTACAAAGGCCAGATCATCCAGGCTGAAGCGTTGAAAACCGCCGTCGAACATTGGAGGCGGCGAAAATTTTACACGGCGGGTTCTCTCTTCTGGCAGTTCAACGATTGCTGGCCCGTTACGAGCTGGTCGGTGATCGACAGCGCGTTGCGCCCGAAGGCGGCGTACTATTATGCGAAAAAATTTTTGTCGCCGGTGCTTGTGAGTTTTCACAGCGCGGGATCGTACGTGGAAGTGTGGGGAACGTCCGACATGCTCTCGCCTCTAAGCGCGACACTCGAAGTTACACTCCGCTCGTTTGACGGGAGCGTGGCGTGGTCGAAGAAAGAACGGGTGATCATCGGCCGCAATGCGTCCAAACTGATCATGAAGATCGACGCGGTCGACTATTCTCATATCGATCCGGCTCAATCGTATATGCTGGCCTCCCTGAAAAACGGCGATGCTGTACTCTCCGAAAACAGGCACTATTTTGTCGAGCCGAAGCATATGCAGATTCCATTGACGAATGTCGAATTCCGATTGTCGAGTGATACCAAGAATGTTCATATCGTCACGTTGACAGCGTCAGGACTGAAAAAAAATATCAGGGTTGAAATCGAAAATGAAGATGCGGAGGTCGATGATAATTATTTCGACCTCGATGCAGGAATACCGAAAGTCGTTCGGATTATCTCGCATCTTCCCCAAGAATTGATTAAAGAAAGGCTCAGACTTCGAGCGCTGTGAGGGTCAAGCGGCGTTTGACGATCGGGAGAGTTGTTCAACTAGAAAGAAAGCAGGAGTCTATGAAGAGGGAAGAACTCGAAGTGCGGCGGCAAGCCGTACTGATCGAACCGGACGTATCGCGGGTCATTATCAAACCGTTTGTCCCCGTACTCCCGATTAGTCCCGGATATTTGTCAAGAATGAAAGGGCTTGTTCAACGGGTAGTGGATTTGACCGATGAGGAAACGCGGAATATCCTCGATGCCGTGTTTGTCGAATTCCGGGAGCGCCACCGGAGCCTCGAAGAAGCATTCCGGCTGGGCTACGAGCGGGTCAAAATTTTTCTGCCGCCGCGCAGCGAGTTGTCGAAAGTGAAACGCCTGCTCCTTGGCTCATATTTTACGTGCGAATATTCTTTGGAGGCCGCAGCTCTCTTCAATCCTTCAATTGTCCCGCATCATGACCAGAGCGGGTTGGCAGCGGGGGCGCTTCGGTTCATCATGAGCCTGCGAGCAACAGGAGAAGGACACATCTCATCCATCGAGTTTCGAACGGGTGTCATCGACAAGAAAGGGGATGTTTCAATGGATGCGGCCGGCAACATTGTGACTACTCCAACGGTGAATCCCGACCCGGTATTCATCGCATCCGAATTTTTCAGCAAGCTCCAGGATGGAGACCGCCGGAGCTCTTCGATGAAAGAGATCGTCAAACCGCTGCCGGCAAAATTTACACGCTCTCAGTTGGCGGCAACAATTGCACGATTGAAAAAGCGAGGGGCGAAACTTTCAGCCGCTCAGCGCCGGGCTGTCGAAGCCCTCGAATCGCTGCTCGAGCTTAACTATGAAATAGTTTTTTCGGCGCAGGTGCCTCTTTCGGAACGAGCCATTTTCCCGGTTTCGTCTTTTGAATCCAACGGCATTGAAGACGCACGGTTTGTACGATTCACAGACGATGACGGAGCCGTTACCTATTACTCTACGTACACAGCGTACAACGGCAAGACGATCATGCCGCTCCTTCTTGAGACAAGTGATTTTGTCCGTTTCCGGATCAACTCGCTCAGCGGGGACGCAGCAAAGAACAAAGGGATGGCGCTTTTCCCGAGGAAAATCAACGGCAGGTATGCTTTGGTTTCGAGGCATGACGCCGAAAATCTTTATATTGTTTTCTCGGACAATGTTTATCACTGGAACGCTCCAGCCCCCCTGATGCAGCCCGCCGCTCCCTGGGAATTCACCCAGATAGGGAATTGCGGCTCGCCGATCGAAACAGACAAGGGATGGATCCTGCTGACGCACGGCGTCGGGCCTGTCAGAAAGTATTGCATCGGAGCAGGACCTGCTCGATCTTGACAATCCTGCAAAGGTAATCGGAAGGCTCAGGGAACCGCTCATTGCGCCGGATGCATCGGAACGAGAAGGGTATGTGCCGAATGTTGTGTACACGTGCGGTGCGATTGCGCACAATGGAAGATTGATCGTACCGTACGCAATGTCAGACCGTGCAACACGCATCGCAAGCGTTTCGGTGGATGAACTTCTGACGAAAATGCGGTCGAAGTAAATGAACAAGAAATAGTTAGAACCACGAAATCGAAGGAATGATGGAATGCTGGAGTGATGAATGCTGGATTGTCATTCCCCCATGCATTCCCTTCTTCTCGTTCCCAAGCTCTGCTTGGGAACGCCGTACACGGCAACTTGTTTTTCTAATTTCATCGTGGTGAAGCGAAGCTTCACGGTAATGTGTTCCCAATCCCAAGGGATCACATCGTGACGGGACGTTGGGAACGAGATAAATGAGAGACAATCGATGAAATGCTGGATTGTCATTCCCCCATGCATTGGAAATCATAATTGAGCCATGTTCAACAATCTAATCAACCCTCACGATTTCGTTGTCCTGTACGAGAAGATTCGAAAAACCGGCATTGCAAGAGTTACCTCAAAGCTGGCTAAAAGCAATGAAGAGAGAGTCAAGCGCTCGTGGGCTCATACGTCGGAATCAACCTCAAGCTGGTGGGATGTTCCCGAAGTCAATCGGAGATGGAATCTTTTGATAACGGGCTCCCCGGATATTGATCAATACAGTTATGTCTCTTCAAAATATTTTAACGCTAACCACACGCTGGTTGGAGTATCTCTGGGATGCGGAAACGGAAACAGGGAGATACGATGGGCGATGGCGTGCGAAAATCTCAAACTTTCCTGCTACGATATTTCGAAGGATAGAATTGAACAGGCAAAGATAAATGCCGGAAATGCCAATGTGAGTTCACAATTGAGTTTTGAAGTCGGAGATGTCCACGCATTGGAGCTTGGCTCGGAGAAATACGATGTCGTTATTATAGAGGGTGCCTTGCACCATTTTCATTCGATAGTTAGAGTGCTTGACAAAGTGCGAAAGTCATTAAAAGATGAAGGAATTTTCATCGTCAATGAATATGTCGGGCCTTCACGATTCCAATGGACTGAAGCGCAGCTCGATACAGCAAATCGTGTATTGGATATGATTCCCGAAGAATACCGGAAGGAATATTTTAACGGCAGCATAAAAAAGAAAATTCACCGGTCCGGCAGACTGAGCATGTTCCTGAACGATCCCTCCGAGTCGGCGGAGTCGAACCTGATTGAGGATGCGATATCCGGTCAGTTCAGGATTTTGGAAAGAAAAGAATACGGCGGGACATTGCTGCAATTGGTTTTCAAAGATATCGCTCATAACTTCATCAATGAAAAGGCTGAAACAAAAGAGTTGCTGAAGACGATCTTTAATGTTGAAGATGAAATGCTGAGAAAAGGGGAAATTAAGAGCGATTTTGTATTTTATATCTGTAAGAATAGATGATTAAATTGTCGCCACGTTCCCAGCGTCTCGTTGGGAACGAGATAACGAGGCTTACTTCTCGTTCCTAAACTCCGTTTGGGAACGCCGTACATGGCAACTTGCTTTTCTAATTCCATCGCGGTGAAGCAGAGCTTCACGGTAATGCGTTCCCAATCCCAAGGGATCACATCGTGACGGGACGTTGGGAACGAGATAACGAGGCTTACTTCTCGTTCCCAAACTCCGTTTGGGAACGCCGTACTCCTAAACTCCGTTTCAGGTTTGCGCTTCCTTTCATCTCGTTCCCAAGCTCTGCTTGGGAACGCCGTACATGGCAACTTGCTTTTCTAATTCCATCGCAGTGAAGCAGAGCTTCACGGTAATGCGTTCCCAATCCCAAGGGATCACATCGTGACGGGACGTTGGGAACGATATAACGAGGCTTACTTCTCGTTCCCAAACTCCGTTTGGGAACGCCGTACTCCTAAACTCCGTTTCAGGTTTGCGCTTCATTCCTCCAGTCATTACACATTTTTCTTCTCGTTCCCAAGCTCTGCTTGGGAACGCCGTACATGGCAACTTGCTTTTCTAAATTCCATCGCGGTGAAGCAGAGCTTCACGGTAATGCGTTCCCAATCCCAAGGGATCACATCGTGACGGGACGTTGGGAACGAGATAACGAGGCTTACTTCTCGTTCCCAAACTCCGTTTGGGAACGCCGTACTCCTAAACTCCGTTTCAGGTTTGCGCTTCATTCCTCCAATCAGTACACACCTTAAGCAATCCTTCCTTTCCTTCGTAATTTAGTGCACTGGAATATCGCCAGTGCTTTGCTTCCTCAACATATCCTCGCCGTACCGGGTTCTTGTGAATATAATCAATCTTCTGAATCAACATTTTTTCGCTGTAGATTTCTTCAGGATGGCTTCCTTCTTGCCAAAGTTGATGGTCGCTCTCTTTTTTGTGAGGTAATTTTGCTTTCTCCAATTCTTTCAGCAAAGGGATCGACGAGCGCTTTTCCAAATAATCAATAATCTTTCGAGCCGTAAACGACTTGAATTCTTTCACCGTTTTCGCAAGTTCCGGTGCCGATGCAATCATATGAAGATGATGCTCCATAATAACGTAAGCATACAAAGTCAACCCGCGTTCTCTTTGTATGAAACGCAGCGATTCAATGATGATAGAAACAATCTCAGGATTGGCAAATAGCGGTACCCACGCAACAACCGTCATCGTAAGAAAATGCGGCTGTTGATGGTTATAGATTTTATAGCGTGATCGTGTCATTGTCCCCCCAAGCAACTTATTTTTAGTGAAGCAGAGCTTCACGAGGCTGCGTTCCCAAAGTCCCGTTGGGAACGAGATAACGAGGCTTACTTCTCGTTCCCAAACTCTGTTTGGGAACGCCGTACACGGCATCTTGCTTTTCTAATTTCATCGCCGTGAAGCAGAGCTTCATAATGCTGCGTTCCCAACGGGACGTTGGGAACGAGATAACGAGGCTTACTTCTCGTTCCCAAACTCTGTTTGGGAACGCCGTACACGGCATCTTGCTTTTCTAATTTCATCGCCGTGAAGCAGAGCTTCATAATGCTGCGTTCCCAACGGGACGTTGGGAACGAGATGACGAGGATTTACTTCTCGTTCCCAAACTCTGTTTGGGAACGCCGTACACGGCATCTTGCTTTTCTAATTTCATCGCCGTGAAGCAGAGCTTCATAATGCTGCGTTCCCAACGGGACGTTGGGAACGAGATGACGAGGATTTACTTCTCGTTCCCAAGCTCTGTTTGGGAACGCCGTACACGGCATCTTGCTTTTCTAATTTCATCGCGGTGAAGCAGAGCTTCATAATGCTGCGTTCCCAACGGGACGTTGGGAACGAGATAACGAGGCTTACTTCTCGTTCCCAAACTCCGTTTGGGAACGTCGCAATTGCATCTTGCTTTTCTAATTTCATCGCGGTGAAGCAGAGCTTCATAATGCTGCGTTCCCAACGGGACGTTGGGAACGAGGTGGTGAGGAACTTCCGATCGCTCATCTCGTTCCCAAGCTCCGTTTGGGAACATTAAGCTGCATTTCATGGCGTTCCCTGAGCCACCACATATACTTGTGGACTGACTTCTGCAGGAAAGAATATTTTTCCGGATTGCGTTTTTGTGATATTCCCAATAAAGCCGGTGTACGTCTCCGGTCCCGGCAAACCTGGGATATATACTTGCTCAAAATCCGTCCCATTCCATTCGTAGAAATTATATTCGGCGCTTAAAAACCAGATGTCGTTAGGAGAAAAAAGATCCACCAATCCGGCTGTGTTGCCCATATTATGTAGCGGAAGAGCTGGAGATAGATTTTCAACAGAATAACTTTGAGCTTGTCCCTTTGATTGGAGTAGGAAAGAATTCCAGCCGGTAAGATACAGTTTCAGCGAATCTGTCGCAGGGCACCGGTAGACAGCAACATCGCTCATTCTACTGTAGTCGGCCGGAAGAGTAATTACGTTCCCTGTTGTGTCCTGATTATCGAACAGTTTGTACCATCTCGTTCCGTCGTATTTCCAATACTGGTTGTACTCTTGATCCGCGGCGTTATATAAAAGGCCCGCAACGTACATCTCTGATTTGGAAACTCCTGTAATTCGTGTAAGAGTAAAGCTTGTTGGTACCTTTGAGTAAACCCACTGTGAGCTGTATCCATCCTTCGTGTATACCATCCCACTGTCTCCAACTGCGATAAAGAAACCATTCTTATCCGTCCAAACGGAGTGTAGTTCGCCGGGAGTTTGAAATTGATACCCGTTCCATTTTTTGGTTGAATTGTCGAATTCGGCTATTGCCGGTTTTTCACCGACGTATAGCAAGTATCCAGCCGCAACCATATAATGATTATCACCTGTCACGTCATTTGGTATTGCGAAAACATCCGTGAATTGGATTGTATCTTTCCATTCGGCTCCATTCCAATGTAATGCTATATAACCTGTCTGTCCCGGGACGGTCGGCCCATGCAAATTTCCCATCACCCAGGCATCATTATCCGAGAACGCCCACACTCCGCCTACCTCTGACGGCCACCATGCAACCGTATCTGTTCGCCACGTAAAGTTGCGGTTGCCCGGAGGGTAATCGCAAGTAGTGGACGGAGGCGAGTTGGTTGGCGGCTCTTTCTTGCAGTCGAGAGTGGAAAGCGACAAGAGAAGAAATAGAATGAATAGAGCTGTTTTCATGGGCGGTATTTAATTTAGGGAACATAGGTAAATCAGGAATGTATCCCCGTCGACCCCAAGCTAATCTCGTAAAAAAGGAATTAAGCATCAATAGTCTATTTAGAAAATTCTTCTCATTCCCAACCTCTCCCGCTGCCGCGGGATAAGCTGCTTGGGAACGTCGTAAGCGGCACTCTTTTGTTCTCGCAGTGCGGTGAAGTGGAGCTTCACGACACTGCGTTCCCAACGGGACGTTGGGAACGAGATGACGAGGCGACGAGGATTTACTTCTCGTTCCCAAACTCCGTTTGGGAACGTCGTACACGGTATCTTTCTTAATTTCATTTCCGTGAAGCAGAGTTTCATATTACTGCGTTCCCAACGGGACGTTGGGAACGAGGTCAACTTCCGATTGCTCATACTTCTCGTTCCCAAGCTCCGCTTGGGAACGCCGTATGTTTCCTCTTGCTTTTCTAATTTCATCGGTGTGAAGTGGAGCTTCCGACACTGCGTTCCCAACGGGACGTTGGGAACGAGATGACGAGGCGACGAGGATTTACTTCTCGTTCCCAAACTCCGTTTGGGAACGTCGTACACGGTATCTTTCTTAATTTCATTTCCGTGAAGCAGAGTTTCATATTACTGCGTTCCCAACGGGGCGTTGGGAACGAGGTCAACTTCCGATTGCTCATACTTCTCGTTCCCAAGCTCCGCTTGGGAACGCCGTATGTTTCCTCTTGCTTTTCTAATTTCATCGGTGTGAAGTGGAGCTTCCGACGCTGCGTTCCCAACGGGACGTTGGGAACGAAATGACGAGGCTTACTTCTCGTTCCCAAACTCTGTTTGGGAACGTCGTACACAACTTTTCCTGATGCTGCAGGACAAGTTACTTGGGAACGCCGTAATTATGCTTGCAGGTGTGCAGATTTATCATATTTTATTGAAACTTGCCGCCCCTAAAAATGGTTACATAATACATGGTAAATCCACTGCGCCAATTTCTTAGCGTCACGCTGGTCATCAGCCTGTTGTCAGCGAACGGACTCCTATTCGCCCCGCTTTTGAACGCAAACAGGCAAAGCAGCGGGGGATCAGGTTCGATGCAGAATTGCTGCTGTTGCTGTAATTCCGATGGCTCGATGTCGTCGATATGCTGCTGTGCCGCGCATCATTCCGGCGGAAGTGATCACTCGATTTGTTCCGTTTCTTCTGCTCCATGTGCTGCTCCATTAGCAGTTCTGTCACCGAACGTTCTTGACCAGTGGATCGATCCAGGTTTTGCGTTGAACAACATCATCGATAACGCTGCATCACAAAAATTTTCAGGTTTACGCGAATCACTTCTGTCGGGAAAAACCAATTCCCTTTTCCATCCTCCGCAATATTCCTTCTTCCTTTTTTCGTAATCTGAGACTTCTGAAAAGCCCCTAAGTAATGTCATTCTGAGGATCCCGACGCTTTTGCCAAGGCATCACTTCGTGATTGCCGGGAGACGAAGAATCTAGTTTTTCTTCTCAAAATGAACGAATAGATTCTTCTCCCGCCAAAAAGCGGCGGGATCAGACATTTGAATGCCAATTTTTCAGATGTCTCAATCCATAACTTTGCAATCGCGCTCCTTTGAAATGAAGGAGATGCCGTACTGTACTTCAATCACATGGAAGAAGGGAATTCTTTATGCGATGGTGTGTTTTTATTACATTGCTATGTTTATTACTTGTTGCTGTGGAACAAACGAAAGCCGCCGATCTCGACACACTTGCCACTCGGGTCGTTCAACTCCCTGAAGTGACAATAACGTCAAGCCCTGTTGAACGCCAGGTGCCGGTGAGTTCAATTGCCGTTTCTCCCCTGGCTATTCAACAAACGGTTGCGACTGATTCGTGGGATCTTCTCCGCCAAACCACCGGACTCGAAGTTCACGAGCAGGGACAAGGCCCCGGTTTTGCATCGGATGCTTCGATCCGTGGATTCAGTTCGGACCACTCTACAGATATGGCATTGTGGATCGACGGCGTGCCGATCAACGAACCGGTCAACGGACATGCAGAAGGGTACGACGATTTTAATCTTCTGATGCCCGAGGCGGTGAGTTCTATGAATCTCATCAAAGGACCGACCAGCGCTCTGTACGGAAATTTTGCCATGTCCGGCATTTTGAATGTACGAACACTGGAAAAAATGGACGGAACGAATGTGTGGATCTCCGGAGGTTCGTACGGAAAATTCAACGGAACGCTTCTTACCGGTTTTGACAATAGCGGGAACAGCGGCGTATTCGGTGTTCGTGCGATCCATGAGGATGGCTGGAGGCCGAACAGTTCCTATGATGTCGAGCAGGGGCATGCACGATTTGTGCAGAATCTTTCACCCGTTGCTACGCTCGATGCAGGTGTTGAGCTGTATGCAACGAACTGGGATTCTCCCGGGTCGCTTACCGAAGCTCAATTCGATCAGCGCGATTACGGTGTCGTTGCAAACTCGACCGACGGGGGATTCAAGCGCCATGCGCAGGAACGCGTCAGCCTTCGCGTTTCGCCGGACTCTGTCCTGTTTTGGCGGACAACGCTCTACTCGACGCAGGGACGATGGCAGCTATATCTCACGACTCCTCCTGAAGGAGGAATTACAGAAGGTTCCGGAAATCAAACCGAAGAAGAAGACACGCGGTATGGTTTCGGTGGAACGAGCGCGGTCACATGGGTGCTTCCGCACGCCGAGGTGACGATGGGGGTGGAAGGAAAATTCGATCATTCCGAATACGAAAACTGGATGACCACGAATAGGGTGCGCGATTCCTCTCAAATCCTTTTGTCCGCGCGGCAGGAGGCAGGCGCGGTGTTTCTCCAATCGGAAGAACGGGCCGACCGATTTACGTTCACAGTCGGCGCGCGATACGATCTCCTGAATGATCTCTCCGAACCTGTCGGTGCAGCGACGGCGAGCGACACGAAGGGAATATTCTCCCCAAAGCTTGGTGCAATGTATTCGTTGAACGCGGATGTTTCGCTCTATGCTAATGTATCACGGGGCTTTCGCTCTACAGATGGAACAATCGAGACTCCGTCGCTCCCTTTCATTACGGCGTGGGCGTATGAAACGGGAAGCAAATTCGACGAGGGTGCTGTCAGCGGAAGCCTCGCCCTGTTTCTTATGGACGTCAGCAATGAACAGACCTTCAACCCGATCACTCTCATCTCCACGAGCGGCGGAAGCAGCCGCAGGCAGGGAATAGAAGCGGATGTTGCGGCTCAGTTAACCAATGAAATTCGTTTCACCGCAGACTGGACGTTCAACGATGCCCGGTACAGGAACCTGATATCGGATGCCGGCGACTCTCTCTCCGGCGCCCGCGTTTACAATACTGCCAAGTACGTCGGTATTGCTGCATTGGATATTGCACCGTATGCAAACTGGAACATTAAGCTGAGCTCGAACGTCGTCGGTCCCTACAGTCCATTCGACGAACCGGGCGTGGTTCTCCCGTCGTACGCCGTCTTCTCTTTAACCGTTGGTGTCCATGCAGGCAGCGCTTTTATCCAGGTAGGAATAAAAAATCTGGGGGATAAGGCATATCCTGAATTAGTTGCAGGCGGGTATGTCGATCCCGGGCAGCCGCGATCGGTATACGGGACAGTCCGATATTCTTTGTAAGGTTTGAAAGTGATGCCATGACTCATAGTAAATGAGAAAATCATGGCATCACTCTAGTTCAGGTAAAGCGCAGCACAACCTATTAAAAGGCAAACGAATAGTTAACATCTAAAATATTTACACAAAACGGGAAATACATTATGAAAACAATTCTCTTTTGCCTGTTATCATGTGCCGTATTGATAACGGCATGCAATCAACAGAACAAATCGACAAACAATGAAACTCCGGCCGCTTCTCACGATACAAAGGAAGCATTTAAAAACGTTAAAGTTGATAACACTAATGACCTTGTTTGCGGAATGTCGCTGACGGCGGGCATCGGCGATACCGCGCATTATGACGGAAAAGTATACGGCTTTTGCTCAACGGGATGCAAGGACAAATTTGTAAAAAAACCGGCGGATTACGTCGCGGCACAATGACCGATTGACAGAAGGCGTTTGATAAGGCGCTTTCCTATTCATTCTGATGTTATCCAAACGAAGATAGCGCGCACCTCATGCACGGCTGATATCTGCATTTTGGAATAGGCGCAACATTTGTGTAATTTATTCATGCCGAAACGTAAAGGATACTATTTTTGTGAACTTCGTTCTGATCTTCCTCACCGGCTTTTTCGGAAGCATGCACTGTGTTGGCATGTGTGGTGCGATTGTCGCCGCATATTCCACTCAGGCTAAATTTCATAACCGAAACACCGTTGAAAAATGGAACCCATTCGTCAAGCATCTTGCGTATAATTCCGGGCGGGTGTTGTCGTACGTTTTCATCGGCGCTCTGCTCGGAGCAATTGGCGGCGGGTTTTCAGGATTGCAGTCGGCCGGAGAATGGTTTTCGACCGCCGCCGGTGTTTTGCTTGTACTTTCTGGAATTTGGATGATGAGGATCTTTCCGTGGATGGGGTTCAAGCAAGAAATCGCTTTGACGTCGGAGAAACAGTCATTCCTGCCGAGTCTTTACACGAAAACGTACGGCATGTTGCTCGCATCGCCTACTATTGAAAGTAAGTTCTACATCGGCATGCTGACGCCGCTCCTGCCGTGCGGATTGCTGTATTCAATGTTCGTGACGGCTGCCGCGTCGGGAAGCGCTGTGAACGGAGCAGTCACCATGGCACTCTTTGGATGCGGCATTGTTCCATCGCTCGTTATTATTGGATTCGTATCGACGTTCTTCCGCTTCCGGATGCGAGTCTGGGGAGATAAGCTTGCGGCGATAATGATAGTCGTAATGGGAATAATAATGGTGATGAGGGGATTAGGCATCCCAATGCCGTGGATGATGATGGCGGGCGGACATCATCATCACGGGATGTAGAGCTACTGACTTTTTTTGTTGCAAGGAATTGGAAGCAAAAACAAATCTTTTTCTTGAGATGTGCAAATTGTGCATGAGGATTGTACAACAAATTCCGGAATTTCTGGAACCATGTAAATGGTGGATGGGTGTTCCCTTTGTATGACAGACAATGAAAGTTTCGCATAAGCTTGTAAAGGCAATCCATAATGGAAAGATCTGAACGGAAAACCAATCTTCTCAGAGCGCAGAAAAACGCCGAGCAGTTGTTTCTTGAAGCGGAACGCCGCGGCCTGATCGCTGCAGGGAAAAACGAAAAAACGCTTAACACAGAAATGTACGAGCTTGCATATGAAATGTTCGGCATTCGCAAATACTGGCACAAGCGCATCGTGCGCGCAGGAAAAAATACACTCCTTCCATACAAGGAAAACCCTCCCGATTTGCTCATAGGTGAAAGCGACACTGTTTTCTTCGATTTTGGCCCCGTTTTTGAAGAATGGGAAGCAGATTTTGGACGTACAGTTCAGTTATCGGTTCAGATATGCGCAAGCGGCAGTTGAAGAAAGATATTGAAGCAGCGTGGTACAAAGGGAAAGAACATTTCGATGCCTCGCAAAATCTCACCGGCGCGGAATTCTATTTATACATCTGCCATCTTGCAGAAAGTTACGGCTGGAAGTTCGGTAACATTCACTGCGGGCATCTCATCGGAAATTTTCCCCACGAAACGATCCTGGGTGAAGAAGTGGAAAATTATATTCATCCAAACAACCACCGGCAGATGCGTGCGCCAGATAGCTTTGGCAACGTACGCGACTGGATATTAGAGGTTCATTTCATCGATCAGAAAAATCAGTGCGGCGGCTTTTTTGAGCAGTTGCTGACGATCTAATGATGAAACGAAACATATTTATAGACCATTTCCACGCTTAAAAATGAACTACCTTTCGGAGGTCCATTGAAAGTACACGTGCTGCAGCATGTTCCGTTTGAGGATATCGGGAGCATGGCGTTGTGGTTAAATGCGCGCCGAGCCGAGGTGAGCTATACGCGATTCTACGAAAATGCTGCGTTGCCCGACCTAACGGGACTCGACTTGATCGTTGCTATGGGCGGCCCCATGAGCGTCAACGACGAATCGGAGTTTCCTTGGCTTCGCGCTGAGAAAAAAATTCTCCGTGATGCTATTGCACGCGGAATTTCCGTTCTCGGTGTCTGTTTGGGTTCGCAACTTATTGCCAGCGCCTTAGGCGCTCGCGTTTATCGGAACCCCGAAAAAGAAATCGGATGGTTTCCAATCGAAGGTGCTAATCTAGGAACTCTTGCATTTCAATTTCCAAAGCGGCTCAACGTATTTCATTGGCATGGTGAGACTTTTGATCTCCCTAAAGGCGCCATACATTTAGCAAGGAATAATGTCTGTGAGAACCAGGCGTTCCAAATCGGCCGCAGCGTGATAGGATTGCAGTTTCATCTTGAAGTCTCTCCAGCCAATGTCGATGCGATGGTCGAACATGGTTCGAGTGAGCTAATCTCCGGCCCATATATTCAAACCCATTCGCAATTACTCGCCGTTCCGGATAGTGCGTATCTTGTGACCAATGGATTAATGAATCACGTTTTATCGTATATCATCCAGCCTTCCGGTTAACTAAAAGGATTCACTTTATTAATTCAAGAGATTATCTAATGAAACCGATGCACATTTGTCCCGCTATTGTTCTCATTTTAACTATTTCCCTGGCGCAACAATCTTTATCTGGTGATACGATTCCTGCCGTTAAAGGAGAAGTGACAACACGATGACAGCTGTCAATCGCTGATTTAACTTGACAATTCCCTGTGGCTTGCCGCAGGGAATTTCATTTTTTTATTCCTTTCTTTTGACTGCTTCTTTTACCTTTTCCACGTTCGTGCCTTCTCCAATCCCCTCATCAGAGGAGAGGTCCTCGTCGATTCCGACAAGCCGCCAGCATTGCCCCCCTGGGGCTTGAAAGAAGAGGTGGGGGGCCGGTATATCGAGCTTCATAACACCGAAATCGAGAATTTTTCGCGTCATTTCTTCTACATTGTCTGATTTAATTTCAAGCCACATCGAACGCGCCGTTCGTAAGAACTCGCTCTCATCAGCAACATCCCCATAAAGAAACAAGATGAAGTTTTCTCCCAGCCGAAGGATGTCCCTTTCATCCTCCTCTTTCGTGATTGCGCCGCCGAGGACATCACAATAAAATTTACGAATGTCGTCCCGGTCTTTCATCGGAACGATAACCGAAGAATGATTTCCAAAAATTACCTTTGCCATGATCGCTCCTTGTCTTGCGCTCAAGTTGAAGTTTTGTCAATTTTGTTCAACAGTCAGAATCAGCCTTTCTTGCGTGAGGCATCCCCAAATTGCTCAGAGAACATTCCTAAAAAGTAGTTCCAGCCTTTTTCGTGCGACCTTGCCTTGTCATCATCAGGAAGGTCGGAATGCACGAGAGTCATGAGCGTGTCTTCGCCCTGTTTCTTAAATGTCAGAGTAACTATCGATTCTTGTCCCAGAGTGTTCGGCGATACCCAGGTATGCTGAATTCGAGCCGGCCGCTCGATCTCCGTGAATCGGCCGTAATGGGACGTCCCCCTCAGCGCCCAGTAAAATAGCCCGTCTACTTTCGGATCCAACACTAGCTTTTCGGCTGCATTCCAGGGATTGCCGGAGATCTTTGGATTCAGCCATCCATCGAACACTTCCCCCGGAGGTGCAGGAATTGTACGCTCGAACTTGAATTCAAGGATCTTTTTCGATTTTGTCATTTGTTCTTCTCCCTTCTGTGTGTTGTGTGATTGTGGTGTTTTGTTTGTTGTATTTGTGTTTGTGAGTTTTTTTCTTTCTTGTCCTTGAAATACTGCTCGAACTGATCGAGGCGTTCGTTCCAGAATCGTTCGTACTCATGCACCCACCCCGCAACCTCGCGAAGAGGTTCACCTCGAAACGAGATGAAAACTTCGCGCCCCTGTTTCCTGCGTTCGATGAGTCCGGCTCTTTCGAGCAGCTTAAGATGCTTTGTCACAGCGTTCAATGCAGTGTCAAACGGCTTTGCGACATCGAGGAATCGAACGGGCCCGTTTGCTAGCTGCCCGATAATCGCTCGCCGAGTCGGGTGGGAAATGGCGGTCAGAACGTTCCTTAGTTGATCCATGGCATATAATATACCAAAAGGTGTAATGTTTTGCAAGCTCTTTTTATACTTTTTTTGGTCTCCTGCACTGAAGCGAGGGCCAAATTTACGATCCGGAGAGTGGAGGTAAATCGAAGCCAATTGTGGAAAGGTTAACCCAATCACCAAAAGTATCGGACTCAAAAAATAATTGAAGGCGGTGTAACCACGCGCTCGAACCGATGAAATTACTCCTAGCGCCGCCCGGGGGAATTCGCGCGACGTTCGCTTTGCTCACGGCAATAACTCTGGACCTGCGAACATTTGCATTCTGTTTTCTATTCCAAACCTTTATTTGTTTCCTTTTCTTTTTCTGGTATATTTCCTTATTCCTTGTGAATCAAGACATAATTTCTTCAAGCAACGATGCCTGAAAAAGAAAAAAAATCCGCCCCGCAACAAATGCATTGGGTTGAAGAATACTCCGACGCGCTCTTCAAATTCGCGCGCGTACGTGTCGGCGATAGGGAAACTGCCAAAGATCTCGTTCAGGAAACGTTCCTATCCGCATTGCAGAATCTCGAATCGTTCAGAGGAGATAGCGCTCGGGAAACATGGCTCATTGCGATCCTCAAGAACAAGATCATCGACTATTACCGCAAAAAAAAGACATCCAAATCTATTCCGCTCATTGACGAGGACGGAACATCCGAACTCGACAAATATTTCGATGAAGAGGGAGAATGGAAGTCGTCGGCCGGACCGGTGAGCTGGAATGCAAGCGGATACCATATCCTCCGATCGAAAGAGTTTCTTGAAATCCTCCAGAGGTGTTTATCAAAGCTTACGAATCATGGCCGGTCGGTTTTTGTATCAAAGTACCTCGATGAGCTCGATTCTGAAGAGATCTGTAAGCTATTGGACCTCACTTCGTCTAACTATTGGGTGATCATGCACCGGGCCAAACTTCAGATCAGGCAGTGCATTGAAAAGAATTGGATCAACGCGTAAGGTTTGATGATCGTATGGAAATTATTCCCTGCAAACAGGCCACATTTTTGATGTCGAAACGAGAAGAACGAGCTCTTACGTTCGTCGAGACTATTCATTTATACATCCATCTGCTCGTATGTGAGTTCTGCCGGAGATTCCTGAAACAGACAAACCTTATCGCAAAAGCCGCAAAACGTGCAGCCTCAAATGAATCCTTGTCCTCAGAAGAAAAGCAAAAGATGAAGGATTCCCTCAATTTAGCCTGATATTATTTCTTATCCACGTTGTAAGGATTTTCCTGCCGCTGCGTCAAATCTATTGTAAGTAATCATTCTTTGAACTCATAATAGGATTGATGCGATATGATTCTCCTTCTTGGTTTTGCTTTTTTGGCGGGACTGGTGACCATCCTTGCTCCCTGTATTTGGCCTATACTTCCTATTGTTCTCTCCTCATCTGTCGCCGGGAAAGGACATCAGAGACCGCTTGGCATAACGCTCGGGATTATGGTGAGTTTCGGTTTTTTCACTTTGGCAATCTCATATCTCGTTAATATTTTTCATTTTGATCCTAATGGTCTCCGTCTCGCGGCCGTCATCATTATTGGTTTTCTCGGACTCACTATGATCATTCCCGCACTGTCGGGTCTGATCGAAGTGTACATCAGCAGACTCAGCGGGTTGTTCGGGCAAAGAAGCAGCGAAGGGAACGGCTTCGGAGTCGGATTTATTACCGGGCTTTCACTCGGGATAGTCTGGTCGCCCTGTGCAGGCCCCATTTTAGCTGCTATTGCAACGCTTGCAGCAACCGGCAAAGTTACCCTCAACGTTATTATGATCACTTTTGCTTATGTACTTGGCACGGGGATTCCACTTTTCCTCTTTGCTTACGGCGGGCAGCGTATCATCCAGCGGACACGTTCCCTCTCGGGACATTTGGGAAGAATCCAGCAGGCCTTCGGAGTGATTATGCTCCTGACAGCGCTGGCCATCCAGACGAATTACGACAAAGTAGTTGAAACGAAACTGCTGGGGCTCTTCCCTGTTTTGAGCACAACATTGAATACCTTTGAAAGCAACAATGCCGTTGCAGCACAGCTCGACCTTCTCAAAGGCAAAGACCATTCAGAGATCATGAATGTTCATCAGAAGGATTCTTTGCTGAATGCAGATACGCCTGCGCCTGATTTTGCCGGAATAGCAAAATGGCTTAACACGGATTCTGCTCTCACTATACAAAGTCTGCGCGGAAAGGTTGTGCTCGTTGATTTCTGGACGTACACGTGCATCAACTGCATCCGGACACTTCCGCATATAACTTCGTGGTATGAGAAATACAAAGATAAGGGATTTGTGGTTGTCGGCGTTCACACTCCGGAATTTCAGTTCGAACACAGTACGGATAATGTTTTGGATGCGGCAAAAATGTACGGCATTCATTATCCGGTTGCGCAGGATAATGATTACAAAACCTGGAACAATTACCAGAACGAATATTGGCCGGCAGAATATCTTATCGATGTTCAAGGGCGAATCCGGAGAACACATTTTGGAGAGGGAGAATATGACGAAATGGAAATGGCGATCCGTGATCTCCTGCAGGAAAATGGCAAGACCCTCTCCGGGCCTTTAACGAAACTGCCGGATGAGATGCCGGGAGGCGAGCAATCCCCTGAAACATATTTGGGTGCGGCAAGAATGGAATATTTTTATCCGTCAAGAACATTGACCCCGGGTCAAAAGTCATTTATTTTCCCAAAGGATATCCAGCTCAACTCCTTCAGCCTCTCGGGCGTATGGAATATCCGCAGCGAAAATGCAGTGGCCGGAAAGGATGCGCAATTACAATATCATTTTTACGCAGACAAGGTGTATCTGGTTCTTCATCCCGGAAACACAACATCACCTCAAAGGATCAAAGTCCTGCTTGATGGAAAGGTCATAGACAATACTGAAGTTGGAAGCGATGTGCAGAATGGAGTTGTCACTTTAGACTCGGACAGGCTCTACAATCTTGTCAATCTGCACGGGAAGGCAGGCGCACACAAACTGCTTCTTCAGTTCGAAACGCCGGGCATCGAAGCGTATGCATTTACGTTTGGATAAAATATTGAGTTTGGATAAGCACTGTAACAATCACCTATTAACTCACAACCATAATCAAGGAGAACCAAATGAAGACCACCATGTTGATCACGTCATGTCTTATTCTCTGTGCAGCGGCCTCGGCGTATGGCCAGGATAAAATGGAGAGCATGCAGAATATGGAAATGAAAAAGGACACGACAATGAAGATGGGAAACATGATGTCCAAAAAGAAAAGCATGATGAAGGATGGCGTTATGATGAAAGGCGGCAAAATGATGGTAATAAAAGGGGGCGATTCGATGATTATGGACAAAGAGATGATGATGTCCAACGGCTCGAAAGTCATGCCGGACGGTGAAGTAATGACGAAGAGTGGCGTGAAAATGATGATGAAAGAGGGTGATATGATGGATATTAACGGGCACATGATGATGGCAAAGAAACCAAAGATGATGAAGGGCATGATGAAAGCAGACACAACGAAATAGGAAAACTGGCCTTCTTGGCGTGCACTTATTGTGAGCATCGCGTGTTAAACTGAGAGAGCTACAAAATCTTCGAGTTTTTCACACCAAGTTCAAAGGGTACAGATGAATTTAGCATCGGCAATATGTTTTTTCGGACTCGCTCTTCTCAATGGCTGCGCCAGGGAGAGTGCAGAAGGAAGCACCACAAGGCTGGTCCCTGCTTCCGATAGCGGATTGGATACGGCAACGTTTGCGGGAGGGTGCTACTGGTGCATGGACGCCGCCTATGAAAAACTGGACGGAGTCAAAGAAGTGATCTCGGGTTTTGCAGGAGGTCACGTCAAAGACCCTTCGTATGAACTTGTTTCTACGGGGACCACAGGGGCTCGCGAGGCTGTACAGGTGATCTTTGACCCCGACATCATAAGTTATTCCGAACTCGTCGATGTTTACTGGAGAGAGTTCGATCCGACAGACGACGGCGGGTCTTTTTATGACCGAGGAAGCCAATACCGATCCGCCATATTTTTTCACAACGATATGCAAAAAACTATTGCAGATCGTTCCAAGAAATACCTTAATGAAGCGAAAGTTTTCGACCGACCGATAGTAACGGAAATCATCCCTTACATTGCGTTCTATTCGGCCGGAGAGGATCAACAGCAATACTGCAAAAAAGATCCCGTCCGGTACTATAGTTACCGTGATGGATCGGGAAGAGACAATTTTATCAAAGGAGTCTGGGGAGATATGAAAATGGAAAATTATAAGAAACCAACAGCCCAGGAACTGAAAAAAAGATTGACTGACCTCCAGTACGATGTAACGCAGAACAACGGTACGGAGAGACCATTCGCGAACGAGTATTGGGACAATCACCGCGAAGGCATCTATGTGGATATCGCCTCGGGTGAACCATTGTTCAGCTCACGCGACAAATTTGAATCGGGCACAGGCTGGCCAAGCTTCACAAAACCAATCGATCCGCGATTTATTGTCAAGAAGGTCGATTCATCGCTGGGAATGGAGCGCATTGAAGTTCGAAGCAAAGTGGGCGATTCTCATCTTGGCCACGTGTTTGATGACGGCCCGGCTCCGACTCGCTTGCGTTATTGCATGAATTCGGCATCGCTCCGGTTCATCCCGAAAGAAGATCTCGCAAAAGAGGCGTACGGGTACCTTGAGTGGATTTTCAAATAGCTGGAAAAGTTGAAAGTGAGATGAGGCGCTGCCAGAACTTCATAGAAAAAGTGTGATAATTTTTTGGGTTTTCGTAACGAGTTTCTATCAACACGCTCATAGTTAAAGACTGCGCGATAAATTTCTGTAGTGTCCTTCAAAGATTTTGTAGGCAACTGAAATTGCCATCGTTAACGGGATCACTTTAGCAATCGTCCCGCCGCTTTTCGCCGGATCAGGATGAATATCCTTTTACAAAGACAACTTTATTTGAAACAGCTCTAGATCGAAGCCCTGTAGTTCTTTACTCTTCCTTTGCTCTCATAGTATCCCAGAGCGCGTAGGAAAACAAGAGTGCGAACATGATCAATCCCGTAATTTCTCCGGAATGTGAATCTGCCCACGCGCTCATGTACCAATTCGCATAACCGAAGCTCCAGACTTCCTGGTCAAAGAATTTCAGGAAAGCATTCAGCACTCCAAACAATGATCCGCCTGCAATAAATCCGGACGCGATCAGCGTTCCGCGTGAAAAGCGTGCGTTGTTCAGTTTTTCATTTTTGGTCCGCGTTGTTACCCACCATGCGATGAGCCCGCCGAACACCAGCGGCGTATTCAATTCCTGCGGAATGTACATTCCAAGCGCAAACGCCAGCGGCGATATTTCCACCATTGTAAGGATCAGAGCAATCACAGCGCCAACAGCATAAAGCACCCATGGGGCTGAAACGTTGGACATAAGCGGTTGTATCACGGCCGCCATCGCATTGGCCTGCGGCGCCACCATCGCGTGCTCGCCTTTAAATCCGAATGATTTGTTGAGGACGATAATGACTCCGCCGACCGTTGCTGCCGAAACCAACACGCCGAGGAATTTCCATGTTTCCTGCTTTTTCGGCGTCGAACCGAGCCAGTAGCCTATTTTTAAGTCTGTAATGAAACCGCCGGCGACGGAAAGTGCGGTGCAGACAACTCCGCCGATAATCAGTGCGCTGACCATTCCCGATGTGCCGGTCAATCCGATCTGCACAAGAACGAACGACGACAGGATCAGCGTCATCAACGTCATTCCGGAAACCGGGTTCGTGCCGACAATGGCCGTTGCGTTTGCTGCGACAGTCGTAAAGAGGAATGAAATGATCATCACGATCAACAGCCCTGCTATTGCGTGTGTGAAATTGAAGACCACGCCGCCGTAGAAGAAAACGAAAATGAGCAGCGCCGTTAACAAAATAAGAAGTGCCACGAAGAGCATTTTGATATCGGTCTGCCATCGAATAGTGGTTTCCGCTCCTGCAGATTTTGCGTGGAAGATTTCTTTATAGGCGAGTGAGAACGCTCCGCCGATAATTTTGGACGAGCGGATAATGCCGATAATTCCCGCCATTGCAATACCGCCGATGCCGATTTGCCGGACATAATTACGGAAGATTTCTTCCGCCGACATGTCGGCAATAAGTTTCGTCGCAGTTGCGCCGAGCGGCACGGTCAAGGAGTGCCCTACTTCAAACACGAGCGGCACCAGAACGAACCATGAAAGAAACGATCCCGCCGCAATAATTGCCGAGTACTTCAAACCGACGATGTAGCCGAGTCCAAAGACCATTGCCGACACATCGATCTTTGCTACCATCTTCACTTTGTTTGCCAGCACTTCTCCATAGTGGATCATCCTCGACGAAACGACTTCGGACCACCATCCGAATGCGCTGAAGGTGAAATCGAAAATGCCGCCGATCAACCCGCTCACAACCAGCACCGTTGCCTGCGATCCCCCTTTTTCACCGGCGACAAGAATTTCCGTCGTCGCCGTTGCTTCGGGGAAAGGAAGTATCCCGTGCATGTCCTTCACAAAATATTTTCTGAAAGGAATCATGAAGAGGATTCCAAGGAAGCCGCCCGCCGCCGAGGCGAAGAACACCTGGAAGAAATTCGCCGGAAGATCGAGGATGTACAAAGCGGGAATAGTAAATATTGCGCCGGCGACGATAACGCCCGAGCTTGCGCCGATCGACTGGATGATGACGTTCTGTCCGAGTGAGCCTTTTCTTTTGAACGCTGCCGAAAGTCCAACCGCCAGGATCGCGATGGGAATTGCTGCTTCAAAGACCTGGCCGATTTTTAATCCTGAGTATGCCGCCGCCGCAGAAAAGAGGACTGCCATCACCAAACCCCATCCGACGGACCATGGCGTGACTTCTGCGTACGATTGGTTCGGGTCCATGATCGGGCGATACTCTTCGCCGTCTTTTAATTTTTTGTATGCGTTGTCCGGAAGAGTGTTGGTGGCAGAGGCGGGTGTTTCCATGCGAGGGTTCCTTCATAATTAAAAAACATCTCAACTATTCCTGCACGGTCATTCTGAGGAGCGTAGCGACGAAGAATCTCTTTTTCTTCTCAATGACCCATTAGAATCTTCTCCCGCCACAATCGGCGGGATCAGAATGACCGTACAGAACATTTTTTAACTTCGTTCGGCCCAGAGCTGCACGAGATTGACGACTGTTTCGACGGCTTTTTCCATGCCATAGACCGATGCCCATTCATTCTTGCAATGATAATTCTGTCCCCCGGTGAAAATATTCGGCGTCGGCAAACCCATTTCTGTCAGCCGTGAGCCGTCGGTGCCGCCGCGGATCGGCGCCCATTTCGGCGTGAGGCCGGCCCGCTTCGTCGCTTCTTCAAGACAATCAAGCAGCCGTGGATCGTTGCCGAGCCCGTCTTTCATGTTGCGGTATTGTTCGATGATCTTTAATTCAATTTGCGCCTTGGGATGAAGCGGCTGCACCTCGGCAATAATTTTCTCAAGTTTTCCTTTGAGCACTTTCAACCCGGGGGTATTGAAATCGCGGAGGAGAATTTTAAGCGTCGATTTTGATTCTTCCCCCTCCACAGTATGCGGATGGATGTACGGTTCGTAACCTTCGGTCGTTTCCGGGGCGGTGTCTTTCGGCATACGCGCAATAATGTCCGCCATGGTGCGGATAGAGTTCACCATGATTCCCTTTGCAGACCCGGGATGGATGTTTCTCCCGTGCACGGTAATGACCGCCTGGTCTGCGCTGAATGTTTCCTTGTTCAATTCACCCGGCGTGTCGCCGTCGACGGTGTAGGCAAATTTCGCTCCGAACTTTTTGATATCGAAATATTTTGTTCCCGCACCGATTTCTTCATCGGGAGTGAAGCCGATGCGGATGTCGCCATGAAGGAATGACGGATTGTTCAGCAGCGTCTGTGCCGCCGTCATGATAATTGCAAGTCCCGCTTTATCGTCCGCACCGAGGAGCGTCGTGCCGTCGCTGGTGACAATTTTCTTGCCTACGTTATGGCGCAATTCCGGGTTCTCCGAGTCCTTGATGATGACCGTTGTGTCTCCCGGCAGTACAATGTCTCCACCGCGATAGTCGATAACCTGCGGCTTCACGTTCGCGCCGCTTTCGGACGGGGACGTGTCGACATGTGAGATCAATCCGACAACAGGGGCTTTGCCGTATGCGTTGTGCGACCGCGGGAGATTTGACGGCACCGTCGCCATCACATAACCGTATTTGTCGATAGCGACGTCTTTCAGTCCCAGCTCTTTCAATTCTTTTACAAGCAGATTTAAAAGGTCGAACTGCTTTGACGTGCTGGGATATGAATCTGCGTCGTCTTTCGATTGAGTGTCAATCTTCACATATCGGAGAAGACGATCGAGAACACTTTCATTTTTCATACAATCCTCGTGGAAAATATTTTTTTGTCGCACAACCATCGGAAGGCTGATTATGAATAGAGATGGATGCTTTTGTAGCAAGCCTTCCGATGGTTCATTCAATGAGAACGAAGATAGCAAGTTTGCATGAAAAAAGCAGGTGAAATGTTTCGCCGGAAAAAGTTCCCATGATTTTGAAAGCCCAGGAAATTTTTCGAGTGTGAGTGGAGAAAGAAAAATTAATGAGGATTGAGGTTTAATCCAAAGTTAATATTTTCGCTTTTTTGGGTTGCATTTTTGAGAAAAGTCGGAATCAGAAAACTACAAACTGGTGTTTAAACATCAAAACCGTAAGTTATTACAGCGGCATAGTTTTTGCACGGTATACGCTTATAACGTTGATACCCACATCGCGAAGTTTACCGCTACACCCCACATCAAAAGTTTGAATCAGCGGCACCATTCTTCAAAATTTTTTCGAATAATATTATTCCCCCGGAGGTTTGTATGTCAGAGTATGTAAAGGCCTTAATGGCTGATGTCAAAGCAAAAAATCCCAGCGAGCCGGAGTTTCACCAGGCGGTTCAGGAGGTTCTTGATTCCCTCAGCATCGTGCTGGAGAAGCATCCTGAGTATCGCAACGCAAAGATTCTAGAGAGAATTATTGAACCCGAACGGGTCATTATGTTCCGCGTCCCGTGGACGGATGACCGCGGCACTATTCACGTGAACAGGGGATACCGCATCGAGATGAACAGCGCTATCGGTCCGTACAAAGGCGGACTCCGTTTCCATCCTTCAGTCACGCTCGGCATTTTGAAGTTCCTCGCATTTGAGCAAGTGTTCAAAAATAGTTTGACGACCTTGCCGATGGGCGGAGGAAAAGGGGGATCGGATTTCGACCCGAAAGGGAAGAGCGATAATGAAGTCATGCATTTCTGCCAGAGCTTCATGACCGAATTGTCCCGCCACATCGGGCCCGACACGGACGTGCCGGCAGGAGACATCGGCGTCGGCGGACGGGAGATCGGATTTCTCTTCGGCCAGTACAAAAGATTACGCAATGAATTTACCGGAGTGTTGACAGGGAAAGGCCTTAACTGGGGCGGCTCGCTCATACGTCCCGAAGCGACCGGCTACGGTGCGGTGTACTTTGCATCGGAAATGTTGTCGACAAAAGGACAAACGCTAGAAGGGAAAAAATGCCTTGTCTCCGGCAGCGGGAACGTTGCTCAATACACGGTAGAGAAAATAAATCAGCTCGGCGGGAAAGCGTTGACCTTGTCCGATTCAAACGGTTATATTTATGATGAAGAAGGGATTTCGAAAGAAAAACTGGCGTTCGTTATGGAACTGAAGAACGTGCGCCGCGGAAGGATCAAAGAGTACGCCGACAAGTATAAAAGTGCGGTGTTCACCCCAATCGACCCGAAAGCAAACCACAATTCGTTGTGGAATCACAAAGCCGATTGCGCTTTTCCGAGTGCGACGCAGAACGAGATTAATGCCAACGATGCACAGAACCTTCTGAAGAATAAAGTGTACGTCGTCGCCGAAGGTGCGAACATGCCGACAACGCTCGACGGTGTAAAGTTATTCCTCGATGCTGGAATCTTGTTCGGTCCGGCAAAAGCAGCAAACGCCGGCGGAGTAGCGGTCTCCGGATTGGAGATGGCGCAGAACAGCATGCGTGTTCCGTGGACGCGTGAAGAAGTTGACAATCGACTCCATCTTATTATGAAGAGTATTCATAAAACGTGCGTCGATATGTCGAACCGCTTCGGGACGCCCGGAAATTATGTCAACGGCGCCAACATCGGCGGTTTCCTTAAAGTCGCCGATTCAATGATCGACCAGGGATTAGTATAACCGTCTCCGGTACATACAAAAGCAGGCGAGTGCATTCTCCTGGTAGTGTCTCAGTTTCATTTTTAATGTCATTCCGGCGAAAGCCGGAATCCATGGAATTTGATCTGGATGCCAGCTTTCGCTGGCATGACATTATTTTTAGGATTTTCAAATTGAGACACTACCATTCTCCTCGCCTGCTTTTCTTTTTGATTTTTCCTTCGTAACATACTTCCATGCAAACCTTCGATCCCCTCTGGGTTGAACACGGTTATGGTTCCCGTGTCCAGGGTTTTCAAAACCTGGCCCGGTTCCGCGTTCGTGATATCCTTCTTGTCTCCAGTCTTTACGATTCGTACCTATTTGAAGAAGATGGGCGGCTCTATGAATTAATCCGAAACGAGTACCAGGGATTGAACCTGAGTCATTCGCCGGAACTGACAAGAGTCTCGAGCGGAAAAGATGCGCTCGCCCTTGCGCAGGAGGAGAATCGTTTCGATATGATCATCACCACGCTCCATATCGAAGATATGCACGCCGCAACATTCGCTCGGATGGTACATGAAGCCGGACTGAAAATTCCTATCGTTGTGCTAGCGTATGACAACCGCGAATTGACGGAATTGTTTGCTCACCACGATACTTCTGTGTTCGACAGAGTGTTTATCTGGCAGGGGGATTTCCGCATCATCATTGCCATTATCAAGTATGTCGAAGACCGGTTGAACATCGAAAATGATACGCGCGCTGCGGGTGTTCAATCGATCATTCTTATCGAAGATAGTGTCCGTTTTTATTCGTCGTATCTTCCGCTCATCTACACCGAAACGTTGAAACAATCGCTGAGGCTTATTTCCGAGGGAATAAATCTTTCCGACAAATTCCTGAGGATGCGCGCACGTCCGAAGATTCTTCTCTGCACGACGTACGAGGAAGCGTGGGAGTACTACCGGAAATATCAGGACTACATTCTCGGGGTTATCTCGGATATCGATTTTTTCCGTGAAGGAAAGCAGAATCCGAACGCCGGCATCGAATTTGCGAAGAACGTAAAGATCGAGCATCCCGACATTCCGATTTTGCTTCAATCGAACATGCGGGAAAATGAGAAACAGGCGCGGCTGGTCGGCGCATCGTTCCTGCTCAAAGACTCTCCGACATTACTGGAAGATTTGCGGCAGTTCATGGTTCAGTATTTTAGTTTTGGCGATTTTGTCTTCCGCGCGGCGGATGGAGTCGAAGTCGGTCGCGCGCACGACTTGAAAACATTGGAGGAACAGCTTCATCGTGTCCCCGAAGAGAGTATCCGTTATCATGGCGAAAGAAATCATTTTTCGAATTGGCTGAAGGCGCGTACAGAGTTTTGGCTCGCGCACCGCCTCCGCCCGCGGAAGGTATCGGATTATCCTTCCGTTGCGGCACTCCGCGCCGACCTTATTGCATCCCTCAATGATTACCGCCAGCTTCGGCAGCGGGGGAGCGTCACCGATTTTACAAAAGAAACGTTCGACCCGTCCAACAGTTTTGCGCGCATCGGCAGCGGTTCATTGGGAGGGAAAGCGCGCGGTCTTGGGTTCGTCAACCTTCTTATCAACAGCCACGATGTGCGCGACAGGTTTGACGATGTGAAAATTTTTGTGCCTTCGTCGGTCGTCATCGGAACGGATGTCTTCGATCAATTCCTCGATGACAACCGTCTCCGGAGCTACGCTCTCAGCGCTACGGACGATACGGAACTGACGCGGCGGTTTCTTGAAGCAAAAAAATTTCCGGAAGAGATCCTGACCGACCTTGCAGCATTTCTCGACCTCGTGAACGAACCGCTCGCCGTTCGTTCATCGAGCTTGCTGGAAGACTCGCAATACCACCCGTTTGCGGGCGTGTATGAAACCTACATGATTCCGAACAACGACCCCGATCCGCGTATCAGGCTGAAGGAACTTGTGAAAACGGTCAAGCGCGTGTATGCGTCGACGTTTTACCGGTCGGCAAAGGATTATATCCGGGTGACGTCGTACCGGCTCGAGGAAGAGAAAATGGCGGTGATCATCCAGAAGATGGTCGGCGTTCCGCATAACAACAAATTTTATCCGGATTTTTCCGGTGTCGGCAAATCGTACAATTTCTATCCTCTCCAGCCGCAAACGCCACAGGACGGCATCGCGTCGGTCGCGTTAGGCCTCGGGAAAATAATTGCCGACGGCGGCAACGTTCTCCGTTTTTGTCCAAAGCATCCGCTCCAGCTGCAGCAATTGTCGTCTATCAAAGACACTGTGCGGAATAATCAGAATGAATTTTATGCGCTTGTCCTGAATGAGCACGAAGATGCCATCGTCGTAACCCACGACATGCTGGTGAAGAAATTCGATTTGCACATCGCCGAATACGACGGCACGCTGAATGCAATCGGCTCGACGTACTCGCACGAAAACAATTCCGTCTCCGACGGGATATCGAGGCAGGGAACCCGGCTGGTCACGTTTGCGCCGATCCTGAAGGGACAGATTTTTCCACTCCCGAAAATCCTCGAACTTCTTCTCGACATGGGAAGCTGGGGAATGGGTTCGGCAGTAGAAATCGAATTCGCCGTCAACCTGTCTGTGCCGAACGGCAAGCCGAAAGAGTTCGGTTTGCTGCAGATGCGCCCCCTGGTCATCAGCCGGGAATTGGAGGAGCTGAATGTCGAGGAAGTTGACCCGGCCGGGCTGGTGTGTCAGAGTTTGCAGGTGTTGGGAAACGGCATCATCAAAGACATCCGCGATATCGTCGTTGTGGACATCAATCGGTTCGACCGGGCAAAAACGCGCGAGGCCGGCTGGGAAGTGAGCCGGCTCAACGCAAAACTAGTCTCTGAAAACACGCCGTATCTTCTTATCGGCGTCGGACGGTGGGGCACTCTCGACCCGTGGCTCGGAATACCGGTAACATGGGATCAGATCTCCGGCGCACGGGCGATCGTCGAAGCAAACATGAAGGACTTCAATGTCTCTCCGTCGCAGGGGTCGCACTTTTTCCAGAATCTCACCTCATTTATGGTCGGATATTTTACGGTCAACGCTCAGGCGAATCAAGGGTTCATCGATTGGGAGTGGCTCGGTGCGCAACATGCTGTGGAAGAGATGACATACGCGCGGCACATCCGCTGTGAAAAACCGATAACCATCAAAATGAACGGGCACAAAAATAAAGGAATTATTTTGAAGCCGGAAATGTGAGTGAAAGGGATATTGTTTTCCCTCTCTGTGCGGGGAGGGTCAGGGCGGGGTCAGCAGGTTAGAATTTTTTCTGCAGTTCATCCAACCTTTTGAGGTTCTCAGTAGCGGTCTGGTTCTCCGGGTCGATTTGAATAGCCCGCGTGTAGTACTCGCGTGCCTTGACGTACGATTTCATGTTCTGGTATGCGATGCCCGCCTGGATGTTCGCGTCGGTGCTCTTTGCGTTCAATTCCAATGCCCGTTCATACTGTTTGATCGCATCGTCGAACAGCGCCGCTCCGTTGTAGGCAATGCCGAGGTAATAATGGATGTCGTAAAAATCGTTTCCGCGCGCAAGAGCCTGCGTCAACAAATCGATCATCGGTTTAAAATTTGAATTCTTGAAATAATTAGTGTACAAAAACCTGTAAGCGGAATAATACAGCGTATCGGTAGCGACTGCTTTCTGGAAAAAGTTGTTCGCTTTGTAGCTGTCTCCGATGCGGTCATACAACTTGCCCAGAGCAAAAGCGGCCGGCGCATAATCTTCAGCGATCAGCATCGCATCTTTATAGTGCTCGGCGGCTCCGTCGGTGTTTCCTTTTTCTTCCGCCGCCTCGCCGTCCCGCATATGTACAATCACTTCATTTGGAATTTTCTTCTCCCGCGTGTCGATGAGAATGCGCAGGTCGTCCATCCGGTTCGTCAAGTCATGGTCGTACGATGTTTTCATTACCTGGAAGATTTCCTTCTTCGCGTCTGTAAAATTCGAAGAATAGAAATCGTTCACTGCCGCCAGCACCGAATAATAGGGAAGAGGAAATTGCGTTGAATCTTTGCTGAGGTTGAGCAGAAACTCCGGGGGAAACAGCGCTGATCTGTTTTTCCATCGCTCGCCGGCAATGCGAACGAAGGTTTCGTACGATTCTTCCAGGTTAAACTTCTTTAATCGGCCGGAAAGTTCTTCAGGAATCGTACACGTCAATTCTGCTGCCGTCGAATCCGCGAAATTCACCGACGAAAAAGCGTACGCAAGCGCCTCGACAATATATTTGTATTTGAAGTCTATCCTGTCCCCCGATGAACCCACATAAATCCAGCGCACGTTGAGGTCGTCGAGAGCCTGATGGAGCGAGTCAAGGAGGACATGCGAGTGTTGAATCGCGGTTCGGACTTTTTCCATCAACGGGGCAATGGCCGCATCGGAGAGAGGGATGCCGAGCGAAGGGTCGGAGAGCGAATCCGCAACGAATTGAAATTTCGGCAGGGTTTCTGCGTTTGCCGTAATTTTTTGTTTTATGTCTCCGCCGCTTACCATTGTTTTCGATAGGCTGTCGAAAATTCGGTCAAAGTATTTGCTGAACCCTTCCAGGCGTTTTTCCTTGGCAGTGGAATATGTGGGAAAAATCGCAAGTCCTTGGTCGCCGAGGATCACGTTGAAATTTGCGATGGCCTCTTTATATCGGGAGCCGCTTAACGCTTTGTCTCCAAGGTCGAAGTATTTTGTTACTTTTGAATAACCGGCCCAGTATTCCTGCGGCACATTCACATCAATCTTCGCAACTCCGTTGTCGAGTGGATATTCGAATGTAAACGGCTTGTTGAGAGCAAATTTTTTTTGAAATCCGATTAACACGATTGTAGTGTCGTCGTTGGCGATAATGTCGTCGGTAAAATCGGGATGAAGCCTTAGCGAATCCTGCGTTAACGAAAGCTGCGGCAAATTTTCCTTAAGAAAATCAGGGTCTATCTTCCAGCTTCCTTCATTTTGAAGGAGGAAATAGTAATACGGCCCGCCGTTCACGTTTTCACACGTCAGGTTTGTCTCACTCTTTTTGGTTGAGAGTGTGAGCCTGACAAATCTCGGTCCCCCCATATTGAACAGGCCGGATTTTTCGGCAATTTTCAGTTTAATCGAAACAGGATTTAGCTGTGCTTTAGCCCCGCTCAACAGGAGAAAAAACGGCAGGAAACCGGCAAGGAAGATTTTTTTCATGGAATTATTAGAAGAAATGCATCAAGTTCGGAATGCCCAAAAAGTCGAATTGAATATATAAAACGAGGGGGCGAGAGTCAATCGCTTTTCCGCTCAATTCACCTTCTTCAGTGCGGCAAGGAGCCTTGACAAAGAGATGACTTTTTCCCATACTTGTGCAGGTTTACGAGCTGCGTTATTCTCGCCAATCAACAATCAATGAGCGAACGATTCCACCAGTAGTACTTCTTCTCCGCAAAAAGGCAGTATATGATTTCAAGGCTCTCACTCCTTGCGTTCATTGTCGGATATTTGCTCTGTTTGGTCGAGCTCTCAGCACAAGAGTTGTACGTTGAACCCCTGAAGCATGCCGCAGTAACCAAAAACGCAATTTATGCTGCAAAACTGACCACTAATGGCGGCCTTCTTGCTTTAGCCGGACTGGACAAATCAATAATAATTATTGATCCGGCGACTTTGCGGGAGAAGTATAATCTAACGGGGCGCAGTTCAAGAATTTTGACACTCGCATTTACCGCGGACGGAAAATATCTTGTTTCAGGAGGGGGCAGCGGACTTCTTTCTTTTTGGAGTATTGCCGATAGTACATTATTGAAAGAGTTTCCGGCACACGGAAAAGGTCTTGGAGTTCGCTCAATCGATATCGATGCAGGCGGCAGGATTGTCAGCGGCGGAGGCGATGGGGAAATAAAGCTCTGGGCAACGGGTTCGGACGACCCTCTCGGTAAATTTCCGAATGAGACGGATGAAGGCGAAGTGCTCGGTGTCGCTTTCAACCCGGCAGGGAACCGAGTTGCCGTTGCAAATGCCGACGGCGCCGTCAGGATTTTCGACGCGCAATCGTATCTTCTTCTGAACACTCTGACAGAATTTAAGAACAAAGCGACTGCGATAGCCTTCAGTCCGAACGGCAAGTACCTTGCCGCGGGGGGAGCCGATTCAACGATTCGGGTTTGGGATGCTCAAAATTTATCGCACCTCCAAACGTTGCGTGGAAATTCAGGTTCCATAACATCGCTCACTTTCAACCCGAACAACGCATGGCTTGCGGCAACGGGGAACGGAATAGCGATCTGGGATATCACCACGGGGGCTCTGCGGAAAAACATTGCCGACTCAGGAATCGTTTACGCCGCTGCATTGTTTTTGCCCGATAGCTCAACTCTTATCGGTGTAACATCATCCGGCGCCGTACAGACATTTTCGGTCCTCACTCGCAAACCGGACAGGGAGCCTCCGATCATTGTGTTGCAAAGGCCATTTCTGAAAGATGGAGATATTCTTAAAGTGTATGCAAACGAGATTGAAATATCAGGTGTAGCGTCGGACGAGAGCGGCGTTAGAGAAGCAACTATTGCAGGGCAGCCGGTCAAGTTGACGGAGTTGGCCCCGGATGAAAAATCACAGTTTGGCGTAAAACTTCCGTCAAAAAAATTTTTCGGCGTCGTACAACTCCCCGTCGTTGGAGCGAACGATATCTCTGTTTCTGCAACGGACGAATGGGGCAATGTCGCAACGAAAAATATCCGTGTTCAGCGGCTGGTAAAAGAAGCCGCAGTGGAGATCATTAGCCCAAAAGAAAACGGAGAGACCGACCAGGCATCGGAGAATTTGGAATTTAAAATCTGGTTCGATTTCAGGCGGTACACTATTACTCTTAATACAATTGAAATTGCCGACAAGGAGAACATCCCCCTGAAGCCGTTGGGCATTCTTCAGTCTGAGCCGCTTCCTCTTTCGTCGGGTCTCAACCAGGTTCAGTTTGCGGTGTACGGAAAGAACGGCGAAAAAATTTCGAGGGTCATCAATATTAATCGGCGCATTTTAACGAATGGCGCCTCGGTGGATGCCGACAAGCCGCAGCGCAGCTCTTCAGGCCAGCCGCAGCGGTGGGCGGTCGTGATCGGAATTTCCGAGTACTCGAATCCGTTGATCAAAAACCTCAGCTATGCTGACCGTGATGCCCGCGACTTTGCAGACTTTCTGGAAAGCCCGGCCGGCGGCGGGTACGAGCCCGACCACATGAAAATTCTTCTGAACAAAGATGCGACCCGGCAAAACGTCGAGCAGGCGCTCTATAACTTTCTCCGTCAGACGATCGACAAAGATTTAGTGATTATTTATTTCGCCGGACATGGCGCTTCTGAGCCGGCGAACCCGAACAACAACTATTTATTGACATACGACAGCGACCCGAATTCCCTCGAGACGACCGCCTTCCCTATGTGGGATGTGAACACGGCGCTGACGCGGTATATTCCGTCAAAGCGCGTCATTGTATTTTCCGATGCATGCCACAGCGGAGGGATCAGCTCCGACCTGGCAACGCGCGGGGTCTCGCTTACCGAGACAAATCTCATCAATCAATATCTTTCCGATTTGTCAAAATCGAAAGAAGGGACGATTGTCTTCACGGCAAGCCAGGCAGGAGAAGTGTCGCAGGAACTTGATAAATTCGGACACGGGGTTTTCACATATTTTTTGCTGAAGGGATTGAAAGGCGAAGCGGACATCAATAACGATTACACGGTCACGATCGGAGAATTGATGGACTATGTCGAAGAAAATGTCAAACGTCAAACCAAAGGGAATCAACATCCGACACGAAATCAAGGGAACTATGACAAGGACATGACCATTTCGATAGTTCCTCATTGAGATCGGCCGGCCACTCTCTCCATTCTTGAAAGGAAATAAAGTAATGGCTGTAAAAATATGGTCAAGATTCTGCCTGATAATCTTTTTGTCGGGAATGACGTCGATTGTCTATGCTCAGGACACATCTCTTGTCAATAATATCCAATACAACTGGGCGTTTGTTGCCCGGGGAGGCGATGCAGGCAGCCGCCGCATCGGAGTTGTGGTAAGAGATACTTCATTGAATACAGGAGATGAATTCAAGCTGTTTGTCAACATGGTAAAATCGGCGTTCATCTATGTGATCCATAAAAATTCCAACAATGAATTATCGCTGCTCTTTCCTTATGATAGTGCCATGTTCCAGAAAGACTACAAACTCGAGAAGAATTACTACATCCCGAAAGGCCGGGAGTGGTTCAGGCTTGACAAGAACACGGGGACTGAAACGTTTTACGTGATTGCTTCATCCGAACGGCTGACAGACCTCGAGAACGATTTGCGCGCCTATCTCAAATCAACAATCGATAAGAAACCCGACGCGGCGGCATTCGTTGTCAACGAAATCAAAGATATTAAAAAGCGGTTCCGGACTTTTGCAACGATTGCGGAGCGGCCGATCAGCATCGCCGGCAATGTTCGCGGGGAAAAGAAGCCTGCGGTCGACCCCGACCGTGTTGACATTGCACAGTTTGCATCCGAGATTTTGGCGAACAATTTTTTCAGCAAAACGATTTCCATTGACCACAAGTAAGAAGCGCAGAGTTGCCGGCGCGGGACTTTTAATAGCCGCATCATTTTGTTTGTCGCATCTCCTCTTTTGGGTTTTCCCCGGCGTATTCGATTCGTGGAATCGTCAAACAGTCGACCGGCTTTTTCTCGTACGGGGAGCGTTACATCCCCCGGCGTACGACTCTTCAATCCTTCATGTCGATATTGCAAATTCCACTATTAAAAAACTGAATTTCTATTTCCCGCGGAGGTATTACGGCGACGTCGTCAACGTGTTGAATAGGATGAACTGTTCCGCCGTGGCGTTCGACATTATTTTTGCCCGAAAGCTGCAAGCGTACGACGACAGCATGCTGGTTTCTTCAACGAGGAGATTCGGACGGGCGTATTTTCCCGTAGCGTTTAGTCTGGAGGATACGACCGTTAACAGAGAGACGGAATCCTCCGAGGTCGTTCATTTTCTCGACTCGACATCGTGGACTCTCGATGCAAAGGATGTCGGCGATTTTTACAAAGCCGGTGCGACGCTTCTGACATGGGATGATCTGGCGAACGCCGCACGCGGCATCGGCTTTATCAGTGTGCAGCCCGATGCCGACGGTGTATTCCGTCGTGTTCCGCTGCTGATCCGCTACGGGGAAAAATTTTACCCAAGTATGCCGATGCGGCTGGTCTGCGATTACCTTCATGTTACGCCGGACCGCATCACGGTACAGGGGGGAAAATCAATTACGCTTGGTAATGCCCAGACACAGGACGGGACGACGCGCGATATCGTCATTCCAATCGATTCGCACGGCAATATGCTGATCAATTGGATCGGCGGCTGGTCTGCAATGCGGCACATCAGCTTTGCGCAGGTTCTTAGCATTGCCGATGACAATGATGAAGTCGAAGCGTTCGGCGAGCGGTACGGCGGTTCACTTGCTCTCATTGGCGACGTATCCACCGGCGCATCGGACATCGGCCCGATTCCTTTTGAGCGAAGTTATCCCCTCGTTGGGCTCCACGCCAACACGCTGAACACAATCCTCACGCAGAATTTTTTGTTCGAACTGCCTGCCGTGCCGATGCTTCTTGTGGAAGTGATCTTCGCTGCGCTTTTCTTTTTTCTCTCGAGCCGGCTGCAGTCGGTACAGTTTGCCCTGGCGATATTCGGGCTTCTTGCCGCGTATGTCGTTCTCGCCTCGGCGCTTTTTATATACGCCAATGTGGTTATGTCGGTCATTCGCCCCTTGATGAGCGGCGCCTTTTCGGCAACGGCCGTTATCGTCTACTGGTACGTTACCGAAGAACGGGAGAAGCAGAAGCTCCGCTCAAAATTTGAACAATATTTTCCGCCGTCCGTCGTACGGCAGCTTGTGGACGCTCCGGATACGCTGACGACGATGCCGAAAAGAAAAGAAGTCACCATCATGTTCAGCGACATCAAAAGTTTTACAACATATTCATCTGCAATGACGCCGGAAGAAATCAGCACAACGTTGAACGAATATTTTGAGGCGATGACCGACATCGTGTTCAAGTACGGCGGCACGGTGGATAAATTTATCGGCGACGGTCTGATGGTTTTTTACGGTGCGCCGGAGGCTCAGCCGGACCACGCGCTTCGCTGCGTGAGGGCGGCGATTGAGATGCAGTTGAAATGCCGCGAGCTGAAGGCGCGCTGGGAGCCGGTTGGCCGGCTTTCGCTTCGTGTTCGTATCGGCATCAACACCGGCGAGGCTGTCGTAGGAGATTTGGGCTCGGCGCGGAGAATGGAATACACCGTCATCGGCTCCGATGTCAACCTTGCCCAGCGTCTTGAATCGAACGCACCGGTTGAAGGCATCATGATTTCGGAAGCAACATACCGGTATGTCAAAGACGAAGTTCCGATTCGCCCGCTTGAACCGATAAAAGTGAAAGGGTTGGAAACCCCGGTTGTTGTGTATGAAGTGTTGGTAGAGGGAAAATAAAAAAAATTCTCGCGCAAATCCCGAAAGGACGGCTTCGCCAGTCGCCAAGTCGCAAATTAGGTATAAATAGGATCTTTGCGCCTCTGCGATTTTGCGCGAGAAAAGCGTTTACGATTAATCGGGAGCTTTAATTTAGAAATAGAGTCCGTACCAAATAGCGGACTGACTTACGCGTACCGCCGGCATCGGGAGGTGAATGTAATTCAGCATCTCCCACAACGTTTTGAGAAACTGAGAGTCGCCGGGGAGCTTCCGTAAATCAAGGTCGAGTGCAATGATTGTCTCGTGGTACGAGTGCGGCGTGTTTAAACCGCGGACAGTGTAACCGGCTGCAAGCCCAATAATCGAGGGCCAGTAATCCTGAACATTTTTTGGCAGCAGATCGTGTACAGTAATGCCCATCCAAAATTTTTGTCCTTCATGGTCTTCAAGAAAACCCGGCAGGACCTGCCCGCTTTCGACAACACTGTTTCCGGATGCAACGTATGAACCTTTTGGCGTGAAACTTTTCAGCCATGGCACATAATACTGCGCCAGCGGATATCCCGCCCCCAAGACATTTGCCAGTTCGTCAACCCGGTCAAATCCAATGTAGTCGATGTGGCCGTCTTCTATTTTCATAAAGGTCATGAAGGCAAGTGAAGTCGCCGCGCCGTAAAGCGCCGCATCCTGTTCATCGTATCCTGCCCATGAAAGCGCTTTTGTCGAAATCACGCTTCCCAATCCGCTCCCATAAAAATGAAGGAGCTTATCCTGATTTCGGGCATACGTAAAATCTTCACGGAAGAAAAAAGGAGTAAAATAGTCTTTCCACAGAGGTTCATACCGAGCAAAATTCACTGCGACTCCGCTGGCAACGACGGCGCCTGCAAAGAGAGAAAGCCGTGGAGTGCTCACTTGAGAAGAATCGGCTGGAATGGCAAACGTCGCATCCGCCTGCGGCACAACAATTCCGGAGGGTAAGAGAAAGCAAACGAAAATAAAAGTTACATTGAGACGACGAAGCGTATAGCTTTTTCCCATGAGCCGGCTCTCCGGATTCTCCTTCTGCAAACACGCAAAAATTATAAAAACGGTTGAATTGAATAAATTCAGTTCAAAAACTCTGAATCATGAAAGCAGAGAAATAACTTGGTTAGACTTCCTCTGTAATTATATTTATCGGCAAGAAAATGTCTCTTTCGCAGGGAACCATGTCCGGAGATAGTTTGCTAATAATCCTCAAGAAACCTTTGATAATATCGTTATATAATGTATATTTCAGCCAATAATATTCGCCATCAAAGGCTCAGAATAGCCTAACGCCATACTTTTGGAGCTCGCGTGTTACTCTGTTGTATGTATCATCGCGTCGATGCTGACAAATTATCCAATTCGCGGCCAATTCTTGAGAAACATTTCGGTTATATAAAAGAGCGCTTCCAAGTCGTTTTACCGGGCGACGTTTTGGCAAAAGACCTCATAAACCTCTGCATGGTTTTTGACGATGCGACCTACAGCTTTTACCGTTATGTCCTTCCATTAGTGCAGAGATTTGGCATTCGTGTAGTTCTTGCAGTTTCACCAAAGTTTATTTTAGATTCAGGCGATCATGTCTCCCCAAACGTGCGTTTGGCTGTGCCCACCGCCGAGCTGATGAATGGCCGGCAATACATTGATGCCGCTCCTTTTTGTTCGTGGCGGGAGTTGTCCGATATAAGCGCCAGCGGGTTTGTTAAAATTGCATCTCACTCTTACTCACACCCGAATCTGCTTCAATGTCCAAACATTGATGATGAGCTAGTCGAATCAAAAAAAATCCTGGAAGAAAAATTGCACCAAGACGTAGACACTTTTGTCTGCCCGTATGGACAGTTTAACGCTTCGGTTGTGAAACATGTCCGAACATATTACAAATACAATTTTGCCGTTGGAGCAGGAGATAATAAAACGTGGGAAGGGGTCGGCGGCGTGTTGTTTAGAATGTATGCAGACGATTTACAAGACCCCGTCTCTATTTTCAGCCGGGTAAATCTAAAAAAATACGAGGCATTGCGGATCAGACTGATCGTAAAGAAATGGTTTATGGACCGTAAACCATCGGTGAATTAATCTTCGAGCATTGTGCTGGTTGTGAAAATTCTTCTCGTCCACAATTTTTATGGGTCGACGGCGCCAAGCGGGGAGAATACCGCCTATAGTGCCGAGGCAGCGCTTCTTCGGAACCGCGGCCACTCCGTCAGTGAATTTAACCGGCACAGTGATGAAATCCTTCAAGCGGGTTTTGCTGGAACGTTGAGAGGTGCGGTGAGCACCGTGTGGAATCCGTTCAGTCTGCATTCCCTGAAACGAAAATTGCAGCAAACAAACCCCGATATTGTTCATGTACATAACACATTTCCTCTTCTGTCGCCTTCTATTTTTTACGCTTCGCGTGAACGGAATATTCCAACTGTCATGACGATGCATAATTATCGGATAGGCTGTTCAGCGGCGACCGTACTCCGAAAAGATCAGCCATGCACGCTCTGTTTAGACAGAAAGAGCGTTATCCCGGCGCTGCGGTACGGCTGCTACCGTGAAAGCAGAATAGCGACGCTTCCCGTCTCGGCAATGATTGCCTTTCATAACGCCAGGGACACGTGGCGGAGCAACGTTGACGCATTCATCACGCTGACAGATTTCCAAAGAGAAAAGATGGTTCAATTTGGAATCCCTGCTGAGTCGCTCTTTGTTAAACCCCATTTTCTCGAACATCCCCCACGGCCTGTTCCATGGGAAGATCGCGACGACAAAGCGGTTTTTGTCGGGAGGCTGTATGCAGCAAAAGGAATCCATGTATTGATCGACGCATGGAAGCGGATGGGGAAGAAGGCGCCGCGATTGGAGGTCATTGGCGACGGGCCGATGAAAGAGCATCTCGTTCGTTCGATCCGGGAAAGCGAGGCGTCGGAGTCGGTTTCATTTCTTGGAAACGTATCCCGTAATGAAGCGATGAAGCATATTTCGAGCGCAAAATTGTTGATAGTGCCATCGCTCTGCTTCGAGGGATTTCCAATGGTCGTCCAGGAAGCTTTTGCCCTGGGCGTTCCGGTTGCGGCGTCGAAGATCGGCTCCCTTCCATATCTTATCACCGAAAATAAAAACGGCAGTCTTTTCATGCCGGGAGATACCGAAGGCGTATTTTCATGTGTGGCAGGAATGCTTGCCGACAACAAACAATTGCGTATTCTCGGTGAAGGGGCACGCCGGGATTTTGATGAAAAGTATACTGCTGAAAAGAATTACGGGTTATTGATGGCAATCTACGGCGCTGCGGCCGAACATCGCAGAGCGAAGGTTCATTGAACAATGAAAGATTTTCTGCGTGAATCAATTTGGAATGTCCGGGTTCAGACGGCGCAACTGTCCGACATTCTCAATGCGATTGACGATGAAATTTCCCATGGGATGAAGGGGAAAACGTTGTTTTGCGCGAACCCGCATTCGCTCGTGGCAGCAAAAGGCGACAGCCAGTTCCTGGCCGCCCTGTGCGCCGCCGACTATCTTATTCCCGACGGCGCAGGGATTGTCTTGGCGTCAAAAATTTTAGGGGGAAGAATCACACAGCGGATTACAGGCTACGATTTTTTTATTGGAATCGTTGAACGATGGAACAGAGAACGCGGGAAGTCATTTTTTTTTCTCGGTTCGTCGGATGAGGTGCTGGGAAAAATCGAGGCACGGATGTCTCGTGAGTATCCTCATGTCTCGGTATGTGGTACCTGTGCACCGCCGTTCAAAGAGAAATTTTCAGACGATGAGAACAGCCGAATGATCGAACAAATCAACCTCGCTGCACCGACGGCGCTGTGGGTTGGGATGACGGCCCCAAAGCAGGAGAAATGGATTCAGGAAAATCGGGGTCGTCTCAATGTTCCGATTATTGCCGCGATAGGTGCGGCATTCGATTTTTTTGCGGGAACGAAACGGAGGGCGTCCCCTTTCCTTCAAAAAGCAGGTTTGGAATGGCTGCCCCGGCTTGTTCGAGAGCCCCGCAGGGTGTGGAAGCGCAGTTTTGTTTCAACACCGGTTTTTCTTTATTATATTTTCCGGCAGAGAGCGGGTGTGCTGTAAAGTACCGCTTGCCGCGAATCGATACGGACGTAATGCTGTATGATGAGATCGAAGAAATTATTTAAGCTGCTGTTAATGCTGACCGATGGAGCGACGCTCTTCGGTATATTTTTTGTCCTCAGCCTTTTGCGTACCGACGTCGATTTTGTTACTGAGTACCGGTACCGGGCAATTTTACCCGTTATCCTGACGTGGATAGTGCTGGAAGCGATCGGTGCATACAACCCCGATATCGACATGCGCAGCCTTCCGTATACCAGCCAGTATATTTTGGCAGTCATGATTATCGTCGTACTGACGATCGTTGTTGTGTACATCTTCAGCTATAAACCGTCGCTGCAGTTCAGCCGCAGCGTGCTGCCGGCAACATTTTTCGTATTTCTTATCATTTCGCTTTCCGTGCGGAGGACGATCAATTCCCGGCTTGCGGAAGTACGGCGGAAAAGGTTTTATCTTGTCCTCGGGACCGACGAAACCGCCCAGGAGTTGTACCGGATGTACGCCGAAACGCCGAAAGATCAGGAGGTACGGTTTGCCGACCTCAGCGGGAAAAAAGTCGGCTTATCGATCTGCGGAAACGGCTCTCCCATCATCGAAGGAGACGTTCTCAATAAACTCCGCTCAATGACCGGCAACTGCGACGGGATCATCTTGACCGAGGACAGATCATCGTTGAGCAACGAAGTGTTCAGACAGTTGGTCGCACTTCATTTCCGCAATGTTCCGCTCATTCCGAGCAGGTTGTTTCTCGAAGAAAATTTCCGGAAGGTCCCTCTTTTTATCCTGAACAAGTGGTGGCTGTTTGAAGGCGACCTGCTGCTGGTACGGAATCCGTGGTACAATCGCTTGAAGCAGCTGATCGATATCGCGGTCGCATCGGTGAGTTTTATTCTTTTTATTCCGTTGATGGTCATCATCGGAATTTTGATTCGGGCAGAAAGCCGCGGCCCGATTATTTTCAGACAGACACGTATCGGCAGAAACGAGGCGCCGTTTACGATGTATAAATTCCGGTCGATGTACCATGGGTCGGCATCAGGAGACAAGTACGTTCGGGAACACGACTCTCGTGTTACCAGGGTGGGAAAACTGCTCCGAGTGACCAGATTGGATGAATTACCACAATTATGGAACGTCTTAAAAGGGGAAATGAGCATGATCGGCCCCCGTGCAGAATGGTTTGAAGTTGCACGTGAATATGAACAGAAAATTGAGTATTATCACTTTCGGCATCTTGTGAAGCCCGGGATTACGGGCTGGGCCCAGGTGAATTATTCGTACGGCGAAAATATCGACGATACAGTTACGAAGCTGCAATACGACCTTTATTATATTTCTCATTACTCGTTGTTGTTAGACATCGACATTATGCTGAAAACAATTCACATCATGCTTTTTGGTAAAGGGAGGTAATGAAGACACGTCCCTCCTTGAATCAGTAGCATTGCAACGGGTTTTCGTATAATCAATTCTTTCTCTTATGGCAGCAAAAACACAGGATAATCGTGCAGGAATATCACCGCCGGCTCTTGAACTGAGTCTGCGTGATTATATAGAAATCCTTGAACGGTGGAAGTATGTCATCATAGGGATTACGCTCGCCTTTTTTATCGGCGCCGTTCTGTATACGTACCTCGGCGCTTTTATTTATGAGGGAGTCGCGATCGTTCAAGTGAGCAATAAGGCAAAGAGCGATATGGGGATCGGTTCTCTTGAATTCTCCGATCTCGGAGGAACAACGCGCAACCTGATGAAAGAAATCGGCATCCTCAAATCCCGCGCTATGGCCGAGGACGTGTTGGCCTTATTGAAGAAGACGCCCGTAGCGACATTGGGCGGCTACGATACGCTTGAGGTTCTCAAGCGGTCAGACGACGAACCTTCGTTCGGACCGTTTGCCCACAACGAAGAAATCTTCAGCCGTCTTGACGATGCGGTCTCGTTCGACCCGGACAAAGCATCCGACGTTATTTTTATCAGTGCGCTCAGCACGAACCCGAAAGAAGCCGCAATTATTGCGAACACGTATGCGGAAGCGTATTACCAAAACAACCTCAATAACAGCCGGAAGCAGCTGCGCACAACGCGGGAATTTCTGGAACGCACATTGCAGGCCAAGAAGACGGCGCTCGACACCGTTGAAGACGCTCTTCGCCGGTATATAGAAAAACATGGTTCCATCGACGAAGAGAATCAGTCGGTGGTAAAAACAATTTCCGATCTGGAAGCGCAGCGCGACGAGGTTGAAATTGAAATTGAGACGGCGCGAAGTACGGTAGTCACGTACGGTAAAAGATTGGCGGAAGTGAAGGCAACGCTTCCAAAGAACGAAGAAGACGAAATCGATGCCGACAGCAAGCGCATCATGGATATGGTTGCCAGCATTGAGATACAAAAAATACTGGAACAAATAAGCGCGCTTGAACAGGAGCGTGATCTTATAAAAGAGCAGAACGCAGATATGCAAGACCAATCGTTGGTTGCAAACCGGATTGCCGATATCAACAACCAGCTCGATGCTCTCCACAAGAAAATAAACGACCGGATGGGAACCGGTTCAAAAGGGCCGAGAAGAAATGCCGAGAAGCGGGAACTTGCTAAAGACCTTTCTGAGAAGCTGACCGACGCTCAGATGCACCTTCAATTATTGGAAGTCCGTCACAAAGCATTGGTAAACGGTATCAGCCAAAGCGAAGCGCGTTTTCAGAACATTCCTAAAATCAACATCGACTACGCCCGGCTTCAACGGACAAAAATGACGCTCGAAAAAGTGTATGTCGCCGTCGAAGAAAAATATCAGTCTGCCCTTATCGCCGAACAATCGGAATTCGGATACGTCGACGTTCTTCAGCATGCCCTTCCCCCGCAGGCTCATCTCTATCCCAATATTCCCAAGAACCTCGGGTTTGGATTCTTTATCGGTCTGATAATGGGAATCAGCTCGGCATTTTTCATCAATTATTTTGACGACCGGATTCACAAACCCGAAGATATCAAACGCCGTGGTCTGAGTGTGTTGACGGTGATTCCGGCGATGGATGAAAAAGCTCTGAATCTCGTTACCCGCGTGGATCCTGTGAGCGAGACCGTAGACGGCGAGCGGGGAACAATCCGGAGAGTTGTAAGCGAGAATGAGAAAGAATCTGCGTCCGACGGCCTCATCATCGACCCGCATTTGATAACTGCCATTAATCCATATTCGAGAATTGCAGATTCGTACAGGCGGTTGAGGACCAGCATCCAGTATTGGAAAAAGGAGGTGCCGGTAAAGAGTATTCTCTTGTCGAGCGGCGCGCCTCAGGAAGGCAAGTCGCTGACGGCTGCAAACCTTGCGGTGGTGTTCGCGCAGACAAGGAAAAAAGTGCTGTTGGTCGACGTGGACTTGCGCCGTCCGACGGTTCACGAGCTTTTCAATTTGAACCTTGAACCCGGTCTCACGGAAGTGCTGTTCGGCGAAGTCGATATTTCCGCAGCAATACGCCACACGTTCATTGAAAACCTGGACATTCTGACCTGCGGCGCGATCCCCCTCAATCCGACCGAGCTGATCGGCTCATCAACGATGAAGAATTTGAAATTGGAACTCGATAAGATGTACGATATCATTTTGTACGATTCGCCGCCGATTCTCCTTTTTACCGATTCCGAGTTATTGGTCGCAATGGTCGATGCCGTAATTTTTGTCGTGAAAACAAATTCAACCACGTTCGACAGCCTGGAACATTCCGTGGATATCATTGAAGGGATCAGGCTGAATCTTGCGGGAGTCGTGGTGAATCAGTATGAATTGAATCGCTTGCACAGGGGATACTATCATCTGCATGGGGAATACTACTATCAGCAAAAATATACTCCGAAAGAAAAAACATAATACGAATGCCGGGTTGTCTATGAAAATAGCATTGACAATATTTATCACATTTGCTGCAACTGTGCCTTTATTTGCACAAGTCTCCACGGAGACCGAACTCAGCGGATCGAAACAATCAAACCAGAGCAGACCGGGGTATTTTTATTATGCGAAACCATTTGAAGTCACGATGACGGTAAACTTGTGGGGAGAAGTTCCTCAACAGGGCGTGTACGTTGTTTCAACAAACACGGATATCATTCAGCTTATCTCCTTTGCAGGAGGACCAAAAGAGCGGTCGAATCTCGAAGAGGTGCTTTTATACCGGGTGTCTGCTAAGAAAGAAGCGAAGACAAAAGTTTTGTTTACGATTGCTGTGCGCGATATCCTTGAGGGCAAATCGCCGACGGTGCCGCTCGCGCCCGGCGACATGATCGTTGTGAAGAGAATTCCTGACTCCCTTACGTGGCAGGATGTTTTGATGATTGTCAATACAGCTTCCGTTGTGGGGGTCCTGGGAATATCTATATACAACCTTCACAAATAGCATTGAACTCCGTCGCCAAACTGCATTTTGGATGCTTCGGTATTTTGTTTGACGATTGGTACAACACTCGCCAAGTCTGTTATCTCAACCTTCTGGAAAAATTTATATTTGCCGATAATACTGTACCGTCGGCATATTCGTTGCTTATGGCATACAATCTCTTGCTGGACGAGGCATTGCTCCGCGCGGAGATAATCAGACTCATCGGGGAAAGGTTTGTGGAGAGGAAACTGACGGCATTGTGCAAAAAGTGCACGTTCTGCGTTCCTGTTCGAGCCGATATCAGTGGCATGACCGAAACTCGTTTACGGCAATGAATCGAATAGTAAAAAATTCTCTTTTTAACGTTCTTCGGGTAGTTGTTCTCATTCCGCTTTTCTTTGTCCTTATTCCGTACACAATTTCGAAAATCGGTCTCGAGGGATATGGGCTCTGGGCGCTGACAGGTACGATTACAAGCTACGAGTTCTTCGTTGATTTCGGCCTTACGACCGCGCTCATCCGGTTTGTCGCACGGGAGATCGCGAGGAATGATTCTCGTGCTATCAGCGAATACGCGGCAACCGCCATCGTCGTTTTCTTTTCCGTTCTTACCGTGATGGTGGCCTGTGTGGTGCTTCTGCGTGAATTCATCGTTGTCCACATCCTCGGCATCCATTCCGGTCTTGACCTTGCACAATTTCTCGTCGTTGTTGCAGCGGCTGCATCGTTCATTAATATGATGTCTGGAATATTCAAATCCATGATCGACGGCGCCCAACGAATGGATGTCTCCAATTCGATACTTGTATTTGAAGTAGTGCTGTCGGCCTGCGGAACATTCTTTTTTCTCAACGGAGGTTTCGGTTTAAAGGGGCTGGGGTATAATCTTCTGATTGTTTCAATAATCAGCCTGATCGCGAATATCGGTTTCTCGAAAAAGGTGTTGCCACACTACGTATTGAATCCCCTGCTCTTCAGCAAGCAAAGGTTCAAAGAGATGTTCTCCTACAGCGTGAATCTCCAACTCACGTCGCTGACGCGGTTTTGGATTGAGCCCCTCAATAAGCTCCTTATCGCCCGATTTCTCTCGCTCGCGTATGTCGGCTACTATGAGATCGGTTCGCGTTTTAATACAAGAATCTCCGCAATGATCCATTCGAGTCTGACGCCGATTTTTCCCGCCACCGCCGAAATCTTCGAGACGCATGGAATTGAAAAAGTCGAATTGCTTCGGGTAAAATCGCTGAAGTACATTTTTGGCATCTCCACATTTCTCTATGGAACGGTGTTCATCGCCGCCCCCGGATTTGTTGCGCTCTGGCTGGGGGGCGATATGAAGGTTGTTTCCCGCGTCATTCAAATTCTCTCTGTCGGGTCGTACGTGGTATCGCTGAACATCCCCGCGTATACAATTCTCAACGGATTGGGCTATGCGCAGGACACCTTGAAGATCGAGGTGCAGCGAAGTATTGTTCACGCGATTTCAATCGTCGCTCTCGTTTGGGTCTTTGGGTTTTTTGGATTTTGTGCCGCGTTTACAGTCTCAATTTTTTATAATTATTACATCACTAATCACTACTATAAAAAACGAGTCGGGCATGCGATACACCTCTTTGAATATCTCTCGAACTGGAAGACGGATATTGCCATCGCTTCCTTATTGGTCATCGCGTATGTCTTTGTGCACTTCTTCGGCTTGGCATCGTATTTTGGCTGTGCCGTATTTGTTCTCGGATTAGCAGGGTGTTATGGGTTGTTGACCTGGCAATTGCATTTTTTTACGATTGAAGATTTCAAGGAGATTGCAGGACCAGCCTTGAGCGGCAAGATTTTTTCCTGGTTGAAAAACGCACAGTGACGTGGTGGTCCCTATCCATAATTGGCAAGCATTCTTGGTTCAGCCGGTTGCTATCACAAATGCAACGAAGTGAAAACGAGGTGATGTTCACGTGCATTCCATCACCGGTGTTCGGATGATTCGCCGGTGCTTAACGGAGTTTCCTGTCGATGGCAAAAAAAAACTCGCGCATTCTTATTACGGCCGCTCGTTTCTTCCCCCGTTCCTACGGTGGAGGGGAAATGTACATCTTGTCGCTTGCTCAGGAATTGATGAGAAGAGAGCACAGCGTTACGGTCGTAACTCTTGCCCCATGGCAAAGCGCCTTCAGTGGAGACGCGGAGCGTGAAAATACTGAAATCGAAGGAGTCCCCGTTGTTGCCCTTCGCTTTGCTCCCGGTGCGACAACTGAAGGGGAAAAATATGCAGTGAATCATTTTCTTATGCGACGATCCCTGAAAGACGTCGTTCGGGAATTCTCTCCGGACATTATTCACATCAACGGGATAAACTCTGCGATCCTGATGGTCGCAGAAGAGCTTCGATTGCCGACAATTACGACCATTCATCATTCCGGAATCGCTTGCTCTGCCGGCGCCCTTGTGAGACCGGACAATTCACTCTGCTCCTACGCGGCACATTCGTCAGTGTGTGTTCCGTGCTGCAGTATGCAGCGCACGCCGCATTGGTGGACCGGCGGGCTCCTCGGCCGAATTCCACGTTGGTTCTACAGGCCGTTTGGCCAAAGGGTCGACCCGGTTCGAAATCTTCCGTACATTTTCCGCGCTCTCCGCTATCCCTGGCTTGTTGAACAGACTATTGAGCAAATGCAAGTCGTGTGGCGGCTCTCTCGACAATTTATTGCGCCGTCTTCTGCAATCAAAGAATTGCTGATGCGAAACGGGGTCAACGAGGAGCGGATTCAAGTCCTCCCGCACGGCATCAAGCCGATGCAGCGCTCCGACATACAGTTTAACGGAGGACGAAAAGTAAAATTCGGGTATGTAGGTCAATTTTCCCGAGTGAAAGGAATTCATCTCATCATTGAGGCACTGGAAAATCTCCGGGGTGCTGAGCGATGCGAATTGCATTTCTTTGGGTCCGCCCAGGGGAAAGAAGAGGAAGCATATTTTCTCTCGTTGATCAAAAATTACAAAGGTCCGGCAAGCATCGTCGAGCACGGATACATAAAAAGTGATGGGCTGCAGGATGCATATTCCTCCATCGACGTGCTTCTCTATCCGTCGCTCGCGTACGAAGCGTTCGGGCTTGTGGTCAACGAAGCCTTCGCTGTCGGACGGCCGGTTATTGTCTCGCGGTCGGGCGGATTGCCGGAGCTGGTGCGGGACGGCGAAAACGGTTTTGTCGTCCGTCGCAACGACGCGCACGACCTCTCATTGGCAATGCAGAAGTGTCTTGATTCACCGGAACGCATCGTCGATATGGCGCGGCGGATTCCCCCAGTTAAGACAATCCATGAATATGGCGATGAAATTGAAAAGCTCTACCAAATGGAAGAACATCGTTTCTCCGGCAAATAAACAGACTCGTTTCTCGGCGGGAAAATGACTACCCCGTGATCGGCAAACGAGAACATATCGCTACGAGTAATCGCGCGAATCATAAGGATGAATTAGTCTAATGCGGCACGCACCGTCAAAAGTATATTCCGTCTCAACACTCGACGAGGCGCGAAGAATTGAATTTGAGGAAACGAGAATCTCGCTCTGGCAGCAAGTGCTGCGTGTCTTGGTTATAGGGTGGCGAACATCGGCTAATGAACTTCTGGAAGCTCTTCGTCGCAGCTGGTTCAAAGCGACACCTGAGAGCCTGAAAGATGTTTCCTCCGTCATTGTTTATATGCAAGGTACTTTGGGGGATCACATCGTTCATCTGCCGTCGATTGCCGCACTCAAAAAAAAATATCCCTCGGCCGCCCTTGCAGTAGTTTCATGGTGCGGGGATTTTCCCATGATGGATGTATTGTTATCTCAGCCCTATATCGATACCGTTGTTACGCTCCACGACCATCCGGTTATTCGCGATGGTTTTCGTTTCCGTTTCAACAATACGGCGCTTGAATCGCTCCATTGTGATGTGTTTATCAATCTCTCGCCGTTTGGAAACAGAGGCGTGCCCGGTTTCGTACTCCGTGAAATGATTTTTGCGAAGAAAATTGGCGCACGCTATGCAATCGGATTTCATATATTTTCGCTCGGCAAACAAGGTATCCTCAACGGCCTTCAACACTATTTTGTGGTGAACGAACCGCGCCGGGCTGCTATGATGCTGAACAAGCTTAGCCTGCCCGAGGTCGAGTTCCGCGATGTGCTCCCAATAAATGAAGCGGCGAGGGAATCTGTCCAAAAGAAAATCGCGGCAATCGCCGGTAATCGTCGCCCGATCGTTGTGGTAAATCCAGGAGCAAAATTCATGATAAAATGTTGGCCCGCCGATCGGTATGCGTTGATAACATCGTGGCTCTGTGAAGAGTTCAATGCAACTGTCGTTGTTGCGGGAATCGCCTCGGAAAAAGGACTCGGCGAAAAAATCGTGTCAGGTTTAAGCGGCCGAGCCGTCAATCTGGCCGGGGAAACATCGATGCTGGAATTGATCGAGCTGTTGAGGATGTCGGCGCTCTGCGTTACAAACGACACCGGTACAATGCATGTCGCCGCGCTGCTGCAAACGCCGATGGTGGCAATTTTTGGAACACGCATAAGCCCGACGCATTGGTTTCCTAACTCCCGAAATGCGCGTGTGTTGTTCAGCTTCGTGGCGTCGAGCTATTCATTCAGCGACGAAGGAACGGCCGACGAAAGTATTCTGCGAATTCAAGTAGAGGATGTGAAACAAAGCGTGCGCGAAATTCTGCATTGAGGGGGCGTAAATATGGTCAACAGAGAGAAATCTTTCACACAAAGCGATAGAAAAATTCTTAACATTAGACAAAGCTCTCTTCACAAGACACTGTAATTGTTATAGCTACTATTTTGAAGGATAACAATAGTGACATTCTCTATCGCAATTCCAGTTCATAATGGAGAAAAGTTTCTCGATGCAGCCCTCGTTTCTGCCGTCAATCAGAAGCGACCAGCGGACGAAATTGTTGCTATCGATGATGCATCGACGGATCGGTCAGCGCAGATCCTTAAGGCAGAAAAATGGGGAGGTAATATACGCTATGTGTTCAACGAGAATCCGAGTGGCTATGTTGACGCGTGGAACCGGGTCGTTAGGCATTCGCATTCGGAATTTGTGACGATCCTCCATCAGGACGATTTGCTGGACGTAGATTACCTTTACCATGTTGAACAAGCACTGAGAATGTATCCAATGTGCAAACACATTTATTCAGGATACTATTACATTGATGAACATGGCAATCGCACCGACGAATCGCCCGGGCCGAAAAGCCTTATCCCGGAACTTATCCCGGGGAAGGATTATGCGCGCCGTTACCTCGAAGGCGTCTTCCACAACCGGCATATCCACCGGTGTCCGGGGGTGACAACCGAGCGGTCGATGATGTTGGAAAAGTGTTCGTACAGAAAAGAGGCAGGATTGATTGCCGATGATGATTTTTTTATTCGGGTCGGGAACTTTACGGATGTGGTCGGAATAGCTTATCCATTGGCAAGTTTTCGAATTCACAATGCATCGGCAACGGCAAAAGTGGAATCTTTAGCGTTTCAGCTTGCCCACGATTATGTGTTTTCGCTGAAATTCCATAATCTGCATAGAGAATATCTCGATGATGAAGAAAGAACAATGATTGCTCGGTTATCTGCGCGATTTGTTTCGCAGCTTCTTTTTGACGGACTACGGAAGCGCCAAGAGCAGTGGATTGAGTCAGCGCTCGAACTTTCTCGTACGATGGAAACGGTCGTCGAGGATTGGAAAAGATATTTTCTCCCATTGTGGTCGAAAACAATATGGTTCCTGGAGAAGCAAAACTTTGTTGATAAAAAATTGCTCGGGATGTACTGCTCACTCCTCTATCGACTAAATAACCTAAAGAACCATGGTACGCGATAACTCCGTTAGTAGGGGGGGGCGGACAGTTCTTTCGCGACAAAGCTCTTACATGATGAACATTTTTGATAATTGAAGGAAATAAGTACGTCGTATGGACAGGGAATCATTTCGTTGTGGAATTTGCGGAAACCAGATGCACAATACAACCCATGTTGTTCGCGAAATGATGTTTAAAACCGGAGAACAATTTGTCTATGTACAGTGTGGCCAATGCGGAACCTTGCAGTTGCAATATCCGCCGCTTGATATGGCACGGTATTATCCCCCGGAGTATTATTCGTTTGGAGAGCCTGTACTCACAAAAGATAATTTTCTTAAGTCTTTTTTGCGCCATCGGCGCGCCCAATATTTGCTGACCGGAAAAAGTTTTTTAGGGAAGGCGATAACGCAAAGAATTGGAACACCATGGTATTTTCAATGGCTTTCGAAATTGTTTAGCTACTATTCGATATCAATGCAGTCGCGTATCTTGGACGTCGGATGTGGTTCTGGAGATTTGCTGCTCTGTATGCAGAAGGACGGTTATTCCAATCTCGTTGGTGTCGATCCGTTTACTACCAAGGAGTTCAAGTTTGGCTCACTGGAGATATTGAAAAGAAGACTTGTTGACGTAGAAGGTATTTTCGATTGTATTATGATGCACCACGCATTAGAGCACGTTCCGGACCCCCTCCAAACCATGAGACATATTCATCATCTGTTACGTCCTGCCGGAGGAGCCCTTATTCGGATTCCAATTTTTTCCGAACCGATGTGGAAGGAGTATTACACGAATTGGATTGACTTTGATGCTCCGCGCCATGTATACATTTTTACGGCGAAATCCTTTTCCGATCTCGCTCACCAGGCGGGTTTTTCAATCCGGGAAATAGTTTATGAATCTGGAAACTTTACACTCTATGCGAGCGAACAAAACCGCCGCAACATTTCGTTAACGGATGAACGGTCATATTTTGTTAATCCGGGCAAATCAATATTTTCGGATCAACAAATGTTTGAATTTCAGAAAAAAGCAGAAATGATGAACAAGGATAAACAAGGTGATAGGGCTGCGTTCTATCTAACGAAGATTTAGGCAGTATGTATGGAGTATCACGGTTGGAGAAGCGAATATCGCTAGTGAAGTGAAAAGCGGCATAACGCAATTTCTGAAAAGAGCATACCGCGGTAAAATTCATTCTCATCACTTTGTTTAATGAATATGTTCTGGTTATTTGTTGCAAAAGCGTACATCAAGATATATGGATTGTGCCGTGACCGTTTCGGAATTACACTGCGAGGAATGGGCTTCGTCCTGCGCCGTGTACGTACCGACCACATCCTGAACGTTGCAGGAAGACAACTGTATTTCAACCATAACGTCGCAACGTGCTACAATCGGCTTGTGAACGGCGAGTTCAATGAGCCGGAAACCCATCTTTTTCTCCAACGAATATTCGAATTCTCCAAAGACAACGCCATATTTATCGATGTAGGGGCAAATATCGGAGAAATGATTGTCGATGTGGCCCGCTATCCGAACGTTGTGCACGTCATCGGGTTTGAACCTGACGCCGAATGCGTGAAAGCATGCCGACAAACCGCAGTGCTGAATAGCTATCACCACGTTCAGATTGTTCAAAAGGTATTGAATGCCGACGGCACTTCCGTGTCACTGTTCGCAGGCGTTTCGCCGCTTGCTTCATCCATTGTCGACAAGGGAGATCGAACGGAAGGAATGGTGGCTGCAACAACGCTTGACGCAGAATTGCTGAAGTTTGATGAACCGGCAGTCATTCTTATCGATGTTGAAGGAGCGGAAACGCTGGTGCTCCAAGGAGGCAAACATTATATTGAAGTTGCCAAGCCTTTGATTATTTTTGAATACAACAATGTGAGCAGAAAGTTTTTCTCGCTTGACACCATACGCTCAATTCTTGGCAAGACATACACCCTCTTTCGACTGCGGCACGACGGGCGCATTGATCAATCGTTTGACGCGACGTGGAACTGCGTGGCAGTTTCATCGGAATCCGTTTTCTTTGACGCGTGTCAATCCTTAATTGTGAGATAACGAGTGCTCCCTTCATCATTGCAATTAAAAAATGTTCTCGTAGCAACTCCCGTTCTTCTCCTCGGCGGAACCGAGATGCAGATGCTCTCCATGGTCCGCATTCTTGTGAAGAACGGGTATCGTGTTTCCGTTTGCTGCTACTACGAATACGATTCACGTATTGTTGATGATTTTCAGTCGGCTGGTGCAGAAGTGGATCTGTTGCATTTGAATCGCTCGAGCGAAAGGTCGAAATTGGCAGAGATTGTTACACTTTTTCGTGCGCTTGTCAGGGAATTTCGATCGCACGGCAACTCCATTCTCCATGTTCAATATGTTGCACCCGGACTCGTTCCGATTATAGCCGCAAAATTTTCAGGGATACGAACGATTTTTGCAACGATCCACTATCCACGGCATGCGCTTGGTGCAATGGAGTTATACTTTGTGCGATGTGCAGCGCACATTTCTACTATGTTTATATGCAATTCGACGGCGACGGAATATTCGTGGTTTGGGGAAAGCAAACTTTATGATGCCTCAATGAAACTAAATGTTCGCCATTGTACGATTTACAACGCCGTCGATGCAAAAAAAATCTGGCTGCTCAGCTCTTCCATCGATAGAAATGCTGAGAAGAGGGAATTCGGGATCGGCGGGGAAAAAATTATTCTTGTTGTCGGCCGGCTGCGCAGCGAGAAGGGCCATGAAGTTCTCTTCCGTGCTGCTGTGAAAGTTGTGCATTCTTTTCCTTCCGTTCGGCTGCTTCTAGTGGGTGATGGGCCCGATAAGGACAGGTTGCACGCTCTCTCCGCGGAACTGGGTATTGAAAAAAGCATTATTTGGGTGGGAGCGAAAACTCAGGAGGAGACATTTTCTTTATACGGGATCGCCGACATTGTTGTCGTCCCTTCGAAGTTCGAAGGATTTGGTTTGACAGCAGCCGAGGCAATGGCGGCCGGCGTCCCTGTTGTTGCCAGCGATGTCGGCGGACTTCGCGATGTTGTCGACGATCAGTCCACCGGATTTTTAGTTTCGTACAATGATCCGCAGCGGCTAAGCGACGCGATTCTCCGTTTATTGCATGATGATGTGTTGTCAAAAACAATGGGAATAGCGGGCCGAGAAAAAGTCGAACGGCAGTTTTCATTATTACAATATCAGTCTTCACTGTTATCAGTGTACAACCGGTATTTGCAAAGCGCTCAATGAATGCCAACTCGTCCATCACGGTAGTGATGCCTCTCTACAACAACGCAAAAGAAGTACAGCGAGCGTTAGGCTCTGTATTACATCAAACGGTTTCCGATTTTGAAGTGGTAGTAGTAAACGACGGTTCTACCGATGGCGGAGATGCAATTGTCCGGATGATCAACGATAGGCGCATTCGAATCATCAACCAGAACAATAAAGGCGTTTCGGCGGCGCGCAATCGTGGTGTTGCGGAGGCGAAAGGGGACCTGATTGCTTTTCTCGACGCTGATGATGAATGGAAACCGGACTTCCTTGAAACGATAATGCGATTGTATGGAAACTTCACTACGTGTTCTCTGTTTGCAACCCACTACTTTTACAGGGAAATCGATGGAACTCTTCGCACGCCGATCCTGCGGAAACTTCCGCCCGGTATGTGGGAAGGCGTTCTAGAAAATTATTTTGAAACGGCGGCACACTCCGACCCGCCGTTGTGGTCGTCGGCGATTGCCGTCAAAAAAGCCGCATTGCTTTCTGCGGGGGGATTTCCCGAGGGGATTTCGATAGGAGAGGATTTGTTGACGTGGGCGCGCCTTGCGATGAAGTTCGAGATTGCGTATTCGAAAAAACAGTGCGCCGTTTTTTGGCTGCGTGCACCGATGACCGGCTACCCGACCAGAACACCGGAAATTCCCGATGTTGTCGGCGAGCGGCTTCGAGAATTACTCGCACAGGTTCATGCTGACAGGAAGAAAGATTTTCTTCAATATCTGTCTATGTGGCACAGAATGAGGGCGTCTATGTTCGTACAATTGGAGGACAGGACGAACGCAATGGTCGAAGTAAAAAAAATGGCGCACTTTTCCATGGCAGACCCTCGGGTGATTGTTTATTTTGCAGCTGCCGCGGCGCCAAGATTGATAAGGAAATTTGTTCTCCGATTCTTTACATTTGTTCGGATGCTGCGTCGCATTTTCCGGATTTGGTGAAATTATGGCAGAAGAGTTTACCGATGAAATGGCGAAAGAGATTGAAGAAGAGGAAGGGCTGTCGTGGAAAGAAGCACTTCGACATTCCAAACTTCCCATTATTGTCTGGCTCGTTTTCATTACCACATTTTTTGCATGCACCTTCGGAGGTGGTGCTTTTCTAGGCTATTCCGTCGCAGGATACGCATGGATTGTCTGCCTCGCCTTTGCTGTGATGGTTATTCCAGCGAACATTGACAGGATAAGCTTCCCTCTTTCAATCTGGCTGCCGTGGTTGCTCTTTGTCATTATCAGCGGATATATGTCCGATTACACAAACTTGCAGCGGTCGACGTTGCTTCTGTGCCCTATCGTTGTTGGCATGGCTTCGTCTACCGCCAAGGTTGACGAAAAGCAGTTGGTCAACTTCGGACTTGTCGTCAAGCTTTTTTCTTTGGCGGTGCTGATACTCGCCTTTTTTTTGACCGGCCTTTTGATTACTGGTCAATTGCCCAGTGCTACGGCCTTAGCGCCTCAGGCAATCACGGCGACCGTACTTGCAGCCTACTTTACATCAGGCTATACGTTCGGGAGAGTGAAAGACCTGTTTTGGTGGAGCGCTATTGCAATGCTGCCGGTGGTGGCATTGACAAGGATGGCAATTTTCGCGACAGGCTTATCGCTGCCGGCTACTTTTTCGCCGATGAAATTGCAGACGAGAGTGATCTTGTTGGTCGTAGTCGCCTTGCTGGGATTGGCCCTTTTTTATTCCCCTCGCGTTCAGGAAAAAATGTTCATGAAGGGCGAAGGCTCTTTGTCGGATATAGGAGATCCAAAGAACCTTGCTACCAGTGGACGCCGTTATATGGCGGAAGTATTGCTGGCTGAAATTGCTGTGAAACCGATTTGGGGCCATGGAGCAAATGCGTCGGAAGATTTAATCCTAAAATTGACCGAAGGCCGTCTTACGCATCCCCATGATGACTGGCTCAGGTTTTTGTACGACTACGGTGTCGTCGGCACGGCACTGTTTCTTCTCACCCTGATTATTCAGGTTCGGCACCTGTTGAGAAAGGCCCGGCGAAGCGAGGGAGAGATACGCACCGTATTTTTTGCAGCGGCGTCTACTTTTCTCCCTTTCGTTCTCATGATGTTTACGGACAACATAGTATTGTACGCCGCCTTCTACGGGAATCTTCAGTTCACAATTATTGGTCTTGCATATTCAGCAGAAAAAAGAGCACGGCTAGAAAAGGTCTCATATGAAGGGGATGAATTTTATCGGCGCCGGAGAACTTCGCGTTCGCTGACGTACCGTGAGGATGAAGACATGAAAGAAAATATTTCAGCTCCGCCCGCTCCCGACAACAATGGACAAGAAGGCGGCGAACGTTGACGGGATTGCAGCTTCCAGAAAAGCGTGTTGTGATTATGTGGACGAATTTCCTGCCGTATCATGTGGCAAGAATTCGGCATCTGCGAAAGAGGCTCCATTCACTTGGGTGGCTGCTTACCGCGATCGAGATAGCCTCGAAAGACGCGCTGTATCCTTTTCCCGAAGATACATCAAAGAGCGGGAATGATTATATTTGCTTGTTTTCCGGAGAATCGTACCGCGCGCTTTCGCCGTATATAATACACAGGAAAGCATTTCGTATGCTCGAAAGCCTCCGGCCCGATGCCGTCATCGCGCCGTCGACTCCGTTTCCTTCCGGAATGGCTTCCGTGAAATACTGCCTTGACCATGAGAAGCTGTGCATCATGATGGATGACGCATGGGAGTATTCGGATAAGCGCGGGTTTTTTGTTTCGACTACGAAGAAAATTATCCATCGAAACGTTCATGCCGCATTTATTCCGGCTCCGAGCCATGCATCGTATTATTTGAACATGGGCTTTCCGCCGGAGAGGATTTTTTACGGGGTCGATGTCGTCGACAACGATTTTTTTTCCTCCGGCGCTGATACAGCGCGCCGACAAGCAGATTCTTTGCGCAATCTTCTCAACCTTCCGCCGAAGTATTTCATTTTTGTCGGAAGGTTTATCGCTCGAAAGGGAATTACGACGCTCCTCGAAGCGTATCGGCAGTATACGCAACTGGCTCAACACGATGCGTGGGGTTTGGTTCTTGTCGGTGAAGGCGATGAACGGCGCCGCCATGAGGAAGCGATGCGTGAATATCCAGGCGTGCGGTTTGTCGGCAGTCAATTTGGCGAACAACTTTGCCGGTATTACGGCCTTGCAAGCGCGTTCATTCTCCCGAGCGTCGTTGAAACGTGGGGGCTCGTAGCCAACGAAGCCATGGCATCGCAGCTTCCCGTGATTATCAGCAAAGGATGCGGATCTGGCCGCGCTCTTGTTGAAGAAGGGAAGAATGGATGGACCTTCGATGCCGGCGACAGCGGCACGCTTTCACGGCACATGCTTGAACTTACAAAAATGCCGGTCGACCGATTGCACATGATGGGCCTGCGTTCCAAAGAAATTATTGCCAGGTGGTCGCTCGACACTTTTGCGGACAGCGTTATTTCTGCGGTATCACTGCCGCGGTGTGAGCCGGGGGGCATTCTGGCAAATCTTTTGACGAAATTTTGGAACGGCAGGATCAGCTTTTATCCTTAATGTTTTATTACCGGAAGGCGGATGCATAGACAATGAAAAAACACAGATCCTCTTCACACCGGACAGGAATGATTTTCTATCCGGCAGTACTGTTTCTTTTTTTTATTGCAGCTTTTGGCTCCCTTTTTTATTTCCTGTATGATGGAGAGACCGAACTCGAGCGCGAAAAAATCCAACATAATCTTGATATTCTCAACGCTGGTTTTCAATCCGTCCTGCTGGGCAATGAGAAGTTCTTTTTGACCGCAACTCGTGGTTTTTCCGAAGCATCGTCCCTGGAACAAGAATGCCAGGCCTATCTGCTTGTCCATCCTGAAATTATTTCCATCCAAAGGAGAAAAGGCGGCGCACCGGTTGAGTGGAACATACCTCAGGATTCCTCAGGAGAATTATTGGCACAGGCGGCAGCCGGGACCGCTCTTTTCTCTTCTGCCGACATCTCACATTCCGTGTTTTATACAAAGCCGTTTCGTTTGAACGAGCAGTACTGTTTTGAGGCAAGGTATCCTATTCAGGAAAAAGGAACATTGCCGGACACATGTTTCGTTTACTATTCCGCAGAAAAACTTCTGCGTGAAGTTCTCCGGCATCATCCGATGGAGAACTATGAGATTACACTCTTTTCAGGCTGGGGACAGGAAATCGCTTCGACCGGTTATTCCAATGCTCCTTCATCAATCCGCCTTCAGCAGGGGGTGGCTGGGTACGGCCAGTTATTGAGCGTCGAAATAACAGAACCAACGTATTCGTTCTGGACCGCTGGGATGATTGCGGGCGCGGTGTTGTGTGGTGTGCTGAGCATGGCGGTTTTTGCAATCACCTTTTTGCTGCGCCGCGATCTTGCCAAACTGAAAACAACTCAATCGTCCCTTCGCAGCAGCGAAGAACGATTTCGAACGATATTCGAAAATTCTGCCGATGCGATGCGGCTAGTGGACCGGTTTGGCAGAACTGTTCTGGTGAATTCCGCGTATTGCGAACTCATGAAAACATCAAGAGAAGAGCTCCTCCGTGAATACAATGAGGGGGATGATAATCTCGAAGAGCGCTACGCTGCGAATTCCGCATTTCGGACTCAATTCGATGCCGGGACATTGAAAATGCCTGCCTCCCAGGTCATCAAACGCCGGGGAGGAGAAGAAATACCTGCAGAAGCAAGGCACTCGTTCGTCAATATCGGCCACGGAGAAAAATTGCTGCTCAGTATCTTCCGTGATGTGAGCGAAAGAAAAAAATATGAGCTGGAGGCGCAGCAAGTACAAAGGATGGATGCGCTTGGCGCGTTCGCGGTCGGAATCGGAAATAATTTGAGAAATATTTTCGGCATTGTGATGAATTCCGCCGAGATGATGTACAAGGAAACTATCGGCAATGCACGGATAGAACAGTACGTCAGTATGATCATCCGCGAGTCGAAACGGGCGTCAGAGTTTGCCGACGACCTTCTTGTGTTTGCCCGGTCGAAGAGTACGGAACAGAAACCGATTCTTGTTCAGAAACTCATTCACCAAACGCAAAAAATTCTCCAGCATTCACTCCCTCCGTCTATTACCGTGTCGGTCTCGATGGATGACAATAATGCCGTCGTCAACGGTGATATCCATCAGCTTCATCAAGCCATTGTTAATCTTGCCATTACCGCACAGCACAGGATGCCCGACGGCGGGGCGATTGTACTTAAAACTGCGATCGCAGGGCCGGACGCAATGAAGGACCGTATCCACTTTCCCGAGGGGAAAGAGTTTATTGTGATTGCCGTTGGCGACAACGGGAAAGAATTGGATGAGTACAGCCGGCGTCGAATATTCGAGCCATTCTTCAATGCGCGGGCGACCGACCAGAATGTAGGATTGAGGCTCTCGGTTGCCTACGGGATAATCCAGCAGCACGGCGGATTCATCGACGCACAGAGCGAGAAGGGAAAAGGAACGACTATTTCTATCTTCTTACCTGTCGTATCGCATCAAAAGGCGGAGGAATTCCAGAAACCGGCAGAGACAATCCAGGGGGGACATGAGTGCATTCTCATCGTCGACGACGAAGATTCATTCCGGCAGATCTATGAACATGGCCTCGTTTCGTTCGGTTACAGAGTGTTCACCGCGGAGGATGGCGAAGAAGCGTTTGCGGTATACAAGCGGTATCAATCGGAAATCGATTTGGTCGTAAGCGATTTATCGATGCCCAAAATGAACGGCGAGGAATTGTTCGTTAAGCTTCTCGCACTGAACCCATCCGTGAAAACAATTCTTGCAACCGGGGCAATTGACCTCAAAGCGAAAGCGGAATTCTTGGACATGGGGGTGAGCGATATTCTTATGAAACCATTTTTGCTCGACGAACTGATGTCGTCGGTCAGGAAAGTGCTGGATGCCCGCTAGATGAATATTCTCTTTGTCTGCACCGCTAATATTTGCCGGAGCGCAATGAGCGCAGCTATTCTGAGGAAAATGCTTTTGGAAAACGGCATGCAGTCCTCAATTCTTGTCGACTCCGCAGGGACTGAAGCGTTGGTTGAATCGCCGTCCGAAGAGACTACCATTGAGGTTTGTAAAAGGCATGGTATTGATATCTCGATGCACAGGGGACAACAGATAACGAACGTTATGGTTCATGACGCGTCGATCATCCTCTGCATGGCAGAAACGCACAGAAGAATTATCCGGGGAATTTTTCCGCAATGGGAACGAAAGATTTTACTGTTAAAGGAATTCGGAATGGCCGAAACTCCGCAGCATCCTTCCATCGATGACCCGACGGGAAGGGCAAAGAAAAAATACGAAAAATGCTTTTTGGAGCTTGAAGCCGAGATTACCAGGATCTTCCCGATTCTCAAAGAGATGGTGCAGCAGGAAAAGCCCCGACATAACTCCATTTTGCAGCATCCGCCGCGCAACTAAAAAAACGATTTTGTATATTTGCGGTACACGAGCGAGGGCAGTATGCCACGCAATGACCATGTCTGGGGAATTATCCTTGCCGCCGGCGACGGGAAAAGGTTGAAGCAATATATCCGCACGCGTTTCAATTCTGACTGTCCTAAACAGTTTTGCGCTTTTACCGGGACTCGTTCGATGCTTGCTCACACCATAGCCCGTGCGGAATTGTTTATCCCTGCAGACCGAATCATTGTAACCGTCAACAACAAGCAAAGTTCGTACGCTGCACACGATGTTTCCGGTTTGGAACAGGGGAATGTCATCGTGCAGCCATCCAACAAGGAAACCAGTGCGAGCATCCTTCTTCCGTTGCTTCACGTTCTTCGACGGGATCCCGAAGCGTGCGTTGTCATTTTTCCGTCAGACCACTTCATTATTGAAGAAAAACGGTTTATGGACAACGTCGCAGCCGCGGCAGAATTTGTCGACCGCCATTCGAAATACTTGCTTCTCCTTGGAGTTGAACTGCATGAGTTTTACAGAGACTACGGCTGGATTGAAACAAGCATGAAGATTGCGGACATCGAGGGCTGCGAAGTTTTTCGCGTTAAACGTTTTTTGGAAAAGCCGAGCACTCAAAAAATCAGCACAGTGCAGCAGGAACATTGTTTGCTCAATACAATGGTTTTTGTCGGTGCAGCATCGATGGTTCTAAGAAAATTCCGGCTCCTCACGCCGTCGGTTTTTCATGCGTTCAAGAAAATCGACGCCAGCCTTCTCTCGCCTCATGAAGCAGCCACAGTGAAAGAAGTCTACTCGACGCTTCCCTCCGTCGATTTTTCCGCAGCGATTCTGGAACATGATGCACACGGTCTCGCCGTCCTGCGCGTCAGGGATGTCTACTGGAGCGACTGGGGAAACCCAGAGAGAATTCGTACAGACATCGCGCGGCTGAAGAACGGGATCGCAACGTAAATGCCGGATGATAACCCGCCTAATCATTAATAACTCAATCTCATACTTTGAAAGGTTTAGACAATGGGAATCAATGCAGGATATCTTCTTTTAGGCCTGGCGGCAGGCGTCCTGAGCGGATTTATCGGAATAGGAGGAGGAATCCTGATCGTTCCGGCGCTCGTACTCATTTTCGGTTTTTCCCAGCAACAGGCACAAGGAACATCGCTTGCGATCCTGCTGCCGCCCGTCGGTATTCTCGCTGCGTGGACGTACTACCAACACGGATTTGTGGATATTAAGGTGGCTTTGATTATTGTGGCGGGATTTGTCGTTGGGGGATGGGTCGGAGCACGGTACGCTACCTCATTATCAAATGAAGTATTGGGAAAAGCGTTTGGCGTTGCGCTGATGGTTATTGGACTAAAGATGTTTATCGGGAAATAATAAGGACAGCCTCAAGCATAGCTCTCCTCAAAAAAGGCTCCCTAAAACGCCTCAGGGATTTGGGGCTCCCCTGTGTTGATTTTGTTTCGGTGTTAAGTGACCATGGAAATATTGGCAAGATTAGACATAGTAAGTTATTATTGGATAGTATGCGGTTTCAAGTGTGACTTAGAGTTTTTCTACCGGATCTTTTGGAGTTTAATAAACCGGTAATAAAATAGTTCATCGTCGAGGATTTATGGACGTTTTTTTATATGAAGTGTTTGAAGAAGAAGCGGCATTGTTTCGGCAATATGTTGGCAAGAGATTCTCATATGAAGCAACGAGTAAGACTATTCAGGAAGCTGGTCACAAAGAACCGCCCGCCAGCCTCATCAGCATCCGGACGCAATCCAATATACCGCCAGAGTGGGCCGCTCATCTTAGCGGGATTCTTAGCCGCAGTACAGGATATGATCACTTAGTTGCTTTCAAACAGCAAACGGGGGTGAGAATACCCTGTGGTTATCTCGATGAGTACGCCACTCGCGCCGTTGCAGAGCATGCTGTATTGCTCATCCTTGCACTCTTCAGAAGACTTACCGCGCAGATTGCGAAGTTTCAGTCGTTCAATCGCGATGAAATAACCGGGATGGAGTGCAAGGGAAGAAACCTTCTCGTGGTCGGAGTTGGGAGGATCGGCGCTGAAATACTGAAAATCGGACAAGGGTTTGGAATGAATGCGCGCGGCGTCGATATCGTCCGGGATAAACGCGGTGTGGAATATGTCTCTGTCGAGGAAGGCATCTCATGGGCAGACGTAATTGTGTGTTCGATGAACTTGACGGAAGAAAACCACGGGTATTTTTCCTACGAAATTCTCTCTCAATCTCGTGCCGGTGTCATCTTTGTCAACATTGCCCGTGGTGAACTTTCACCTCTCAAGAATCTTCTCAAACTTCTCAAGGAAGGACATCTGGGAGGCGTGGGATTGGATGTGTTTGAAAACGAAGGGAATCTTGCACTGGCCCTTCGGTCGGGTCGGGCATCGGAAACAGATTTTGTCGGAGTTGTCCGGGCGATGTTGAAATATCCAAACGTCATTATGACGCCGCACAATGCGTTTAATACGTTGGAGGCGATTAAGCGCAAGACGCAAATGACCATAGATCAGATCATGTATTTCCTGAAGCATGGGGATTTTGAGCGGAAGTTGTAGCAGATATTTCTTTTGCCTGTGCGGAAGAATATTCCCGCGTAGAGCAAATCATTATTACTAAGTGACCCGTGGGAATTTGTGCGGGGATGCTGGGGAGACTTGACCGGAGAACGGAGCATTCATTTGCTTTTTCGAAAATCAGTTTCCTTAAAAAGCAAAGAAGGTTGTCAAAAATTTGGTTTGTTCACTCCCAAGTTTGAACGAATGTAATTTTCGGGAAACTCGATAATTTTCGTAATCAACGTTGCCAGGCTTTTTTGAGAAATTACCGATCCTTTTTCCGGCTCTCCTTTTCTGGTTGTTTCATAATCCACTTCATCAGCATTGATAAACCAGGATGGTCTCAGAATAGTGTATTCAAGGTCTGATGCTTCTATCACGTCAGCAGCTTTCCGGTACGGCTTTAAAACGGGTCTTAAAGAAACATCATAGATACCTATTGAACTAATAAAGATGAGTTTTTTAACCCCTTTTTCATCCATTGCTTTCACAATGTTTATTGCCATCGCCTCCAGGTCGCCCGCAAGATTTGCATACACAATATCCTGTCCTGTGATTTCCTCTTTAAGTTGATCAAAATTCAGAACGTTCCCTTCTGCGATACGGCACCTGGAAAGATCTTTAGTTCCTAATCTGCTTTTGTTGCGCAAAAACAAGGTCAGCTTGATATCATCTTTTTTCACTAAAAGATCGATGACATGTTTTGCGATATTGCCGCCAGCCCCCAAAATAATTACATTTTTCATTTTAAATAATTCATTATGATAAGATAATTTAGAACTCAAGAATACATGCAAGATTAGCAATGATTCTAGATATCCAGTTTTCTATTACCCAACCACTTTACCATTTCCGGGTCACGGTGATCGAAAAACAAGCTTTTCTTCGTGTCGAGCGATACAATCGCATCCATATTTTCAGGGCTGAGTTCAAAGTCGAAAATATTGAAGTTTTCAATCATTCTTTCTTTACGAACTGATTTTGGAATAACAACTACCCCTCTTTGTGTCAGCCACCGCAAAATTACTTGAGCAACAGTTTTGTTGTATTTTCCGCCGATAGAAAGCAGCAATTCATTCTGGAAAATATTGTTTTTACCCTCGGCAAATGGTCCCCACGATTGAATTTGAACATTGTTTTCTTTTAAGAATTTTTGTGATTCAATTTGTTGACAGAAAGGATGTGTTTCGATCTGATTTATTGCGGGGATCACCTTGTTATGAATAATTAAGTCCATTATCCGATCAGGTTGGAAGTTGGCAACCCCTATTGCTTTGATCCTGCCTTCCCGATACAAGTCTTCCATCGCACGCCATTCACCATACACATCGCCATACGGTTGATGGATCAAATACAAGTCGAGATAATCCAACTGCAATCTCTTCAACGAATTGTCAAATGCTTTTTTAGCGTCTTCGTATCCGTCTTTCTGAATAAACAGTTTTGTTGTAATGAATAAATCTTTTCTTGCCACTTCACTTCTTCTGATTGCTTTTCCAACGGCTTCTTCATTCAGATATGACGATGCTGTATCAATCAAACGATAGCCCGATCGTATAGCGTCAACAACACATCTTTCACATTCTTCGGCATCCTTAATCTGAAAAACGCCAAACCCTAATAGAGGCATTTCCACGCCATTATTCAATACAACCTTTTGCATAATGTTCCCTTTGATAATTTTTTACTTAGGTATTACTTCATTGAGACATCGTATTGCGTTTAACGTTCTTGGGTATCCAATATATGGGAGCAAATGCGTAATTACATTCAGGAGCATTTCTTTTTTGTTCCCAACGTTGACATTGCCTTGAATATGTCCTTTCACTTGAGGCTCAACTCCGCCCAACGAGATAAGCAGAGCGAACGTGAGCAGTTCCCGTGTTTTGATATCCAATCCTTTTCTCGTGTAGTAATCGCCGAAACAATTTGCTGACAAGTATTTTTGAATATGAAGCTGATTCTTGGGCGAATGGCCATACATTTTTTCAGTCGTATCGCCAAAGATCTGTTTCCGTAATTCTAATCCCTTCTCGTGTCGTGTTTCTGGTGAAGTTGTGGATTGGCCTTCTAATGGTAATGGTATTCCTCTGCTTTGGAACATTTCATTTGTTGCGTGAATAAAATCCAGAACTTTTGCAATGCCTACATACGGTACGGACTGGTATAAAACTTCCTTAATTTCAATAGGTGTTACACCAACATTGAGCGCGCCGCCGAGCATCATTTTGTATTCGCTTAACGCCTGACTTGCGATGGTGGATGCCAAGATCATCATCACTCTTGTCCTTGCATCCAGGCCTCCGTAACTGATGACTTCATCAAAAGCGAAGTTGTCAAACACTTCGATCAGCTCCGGGTCTGTCGTTTGCAGCGTTGATTGGTGATTGGGAAACAATTCCCCGTGGTTTCTTTTTGCGGCTTCGGTCAGATTCACTTTTGCCTCCCAGGACTTTTTACAGCATGGCAGCTTTGATATTCTTCATCGCTCACCGGCGCCAACCATTCCACAGCACCTTCTTTCGTGTTGTTGGTAACGACGATATGAGTGAAACTGCTGTCGTGCGAAGCACCATGCCAGTGCTCTACATGAGAGGGGATCACTACTACGTCGCCTTTTGTAAGGGACCTTGCGGGTTTACCCTTTTCCTGGTAAAAGCCTTTGCCGTCGGTGACAAGCAGGATTTGTCCTGCCGGATGCTTATGCCAGTTGTTTCTGCAACTTGGCTCAAACACAACGTTGCCTACGGCATAACTTCCCGTCTCATCCTGCGGAACCAGGATATTCACCCATGCCGTTCCGGTGAAATAATCAGCAGAGGCTTTTTCACCTTTCGGGAAGATTGCATTTTTATTTTCTGAAGTGTTCATAACTAGAGCCCTTTGAATAATTCCGAAAGTGCAGCTCGCGCAAAGTCGCAAAATGATTCTAAAACAGATCCTTCGCGCCTTGGCGGCTTATCGCGAAACAATTTTTCAGTTGTTTCAACTACCTTTTAATGTTAGAGTCCTGTTCTTTTTTCCAATTCTTCAGGATAGCGGTCGCCAACGACTTTGATCTCTTTGAGTGCAGAATTGATTTCGCTCAGTTCTTCAGCAGTCAATGTTATGCTTGCTGCTCCGATGTTTTCTTCCAAGCGGTTCAGTTTCGTCGTTCCTGGAATTGGAACAATCCAAGGTTTTTGTGCCAACAGCCATGCGAGTGCGATCTGCGCAGGTGTCGCCTTCTTCTTCGCTCCAATCTTAGTGAGTAAATCAATCATGCCTTGATTCGCTTTTCGATTTTCAGATGTAAAGCGAGGGACGATGTTGCGGAAGTCGGATTTATCAAATTTCGTTTTCTCGTCGATCTTTCCCGTGAGGAAACCTTTTCCAAGCGGGCTGAATGGAACGAACCCGATCCCAAGCTCCTCGAGCGCCGGCAACAATTCCTCTTCAGGACGTCTCCACCAGAGCGAGTATTCACTCTGGACTGCAGTCACAGGTTGTATTGCATGCGCTCTGCGAATGGTCTTAACCCCAGCCTCCGAAAGACCGAAATGCTTGACTTTTCCTTCCTGAATTAAGTCCTTCACTGCACCAGCGACGTCTTCGATTGGTACACTCGTGTCAACGCGATGTTGGTAGAACAGATCGATGGCATCGATCTTGAGTCGCTTCAGCGAGGCTTCAGCAACCTGCTTAATGTGCACCGACCGGCTATCCTGGCCAGTCTGTTCCCCTTTGGGCCCGATTTTGAAACCGAATTTTGTGGCTATCACTACTTGTCCACGGAAGGGAGCAAGCGCTTCACCCACAAGTTCTTCGTTCGTGAAGGGGCCATACGCTTCCGCAGTGTCGAAAAGCGTGACGCCACGTTCGACGGCAGCCCGAATCAGTGAGATCATCTCCTGTTTGTCCGCGGCGGGACCGTAGGCAAAACTCATTCCCATGCAGCCAAGCCCCAGAGCCGAGACTTCGAGGTTACTCTTTCCAAGTATGCGCTTTTTCATTGCTTCACCTTTTAATTATTTCCCTTTTTTTCACTTCTGATCCTGTAACTTTCTGGAATAAATATAGAAATTGCTGAGCCGGGCAACTATCACAATGCTCTTAATTGATTGCCTAATCCTCCGAATGAGTAGAGTTTTATACTAATAGTAAGTATAATAAATTACAAAAGGAGTATAAAATGATGAAGACGACTGGAGCGGACATTACGAAAGACCTCCTCACCGAGGCGCTACATTATTGCAAAGCCGATGGGGTACACCCCACACCCTTTCCGGGACTCTCAGTGATCAGAAGGGACAGGAAAACGGACGCTACACCCGGAATGTATAGCCCTGAAGTTTGCTTTGTTCTGCAGGGTGAAAAGGATGTATGGATCGGGAAAAAGGTGTTCCGCTATAATTCCACAAAGTATCTGGTTAGCTGCATGGATATTCCTGCCACAGCACAAGTAGTCGCAGCATCATCAAGACAACCTTTCATTTGCCTTAAACTTGAGCTTCAGCCATCGGTGGTGTATGAGATACTGCAGGAGACTCCCTCCGCTGAACTTCAGAATGAAAAAGCAGAAGGAGGATTTTTTGTGGAAAGGGTGACTGCGGAACTTGCCGACGCCTTTGCTCGCCTGATGAAGACACTGGAGAACAAGAATGATCTGAAAGTGCTCGCCCCATCGATCATCCGGGAGATTCATTACCGATTGATGAGCTCTCGGTTTGGCATAAAGATCCGGCAGCTAGGAGTGGTCGGGAGTAAGACACAGAGGATAGGAAATGTGCTTGATCAAATTCGGAAGGAGTATGCAGCTCCACTGAAGGTTACCAACCTAGCGCGAATGGCCAGTATGAGTCCGTCGTCTTTTCATCTTCATTTTCGGCAAGTCACAAGCATGAGTCCGTTGCAGTATCAAAAACAGATCCGGCTTCAGGAAGCCCGTCGGCTGCTCAGCATTGAAACTTTAGATGCAGCGAGTGTTGCGTTCAAGGTCGGCTACGAAAGCCCGTCTCAGTTTAGCCGTGAGTACAGGAGACTTTTTGGGCAGCCGCCCATGCGCGATATGGATCGCCTTCGGATCGTCGTGCCCGCTCAAGACTAAAAAGCAGAATGGAGGCAAATAAAAAAACCGGAGGCGAAGAATATTCGCACATCCGGTCTTATCGCTCCGCGAGTAGGGCTCGAACCTACAACCCTGCGGTTAACAGCCGCATGCTCTACCATTGAGCTATCGCGGAATGGTCTAGTGAATTCAGCGCGTAAAATATATCCAAAACGTTGTAGAAAGTCAAGACACAATTGGCCTTTTATCGATGAAATCGCCGAATCTTTTCGCTCAAATTCGGTTTCTTGACACCCCCTCTATTTTTATTTATATTAATAATAGAAAATTGTTGATGAAACCTCTTAGCATGAAAGCGTGTTTAATAGGGGAAGCGTTACAATAATAATTCTGAAGGGAAGTAAATGGAAGGAAATTTCTCCAACCGAGTACAGGATGTCATCCGATTAAGCCGCGAGGAAGCTCTCCGCCTTGGCCACGATTATATCGGCACAGAGCATTTATTGCTTGGAATAATCCGTGAAGGAGAGGGCATTGCAGTGAAGATCCTCCGCAACCTCGGATGTGATTTGTACAAGCTGAAAAAAGCGATCGAAGATACTGTGCGGACATCGGGGGGGACGTTGACGATCGGAAACATTCCGCTGACAAAGCAAGCCGAGAAGGTGCTGAAGATAACGTACCTCGAAGCAAAGCTCTATAAATCCGATGTCATCGGGACGGAGCATTTGCTGCTCTCGCTCCTGCGCGACGATGATAATATCGCAGCGCAGATCATGCATCAGTTTAACGTTCACTACGATGTCGTGCGGAACGAGCTCGATAATATTATCAGCGGCAAACCATCTGCGCCGCCGCAGGCTCATCAGGCCGCAGAAAAGAAGCAGGACAAATCGAAAACACCGGTGCTCGATAATTTCGGGCGCGACCTTACAAAATTGGCCGTCGAAGGCAAACTTGACCCGGTTGTAGGGCGTGAAAAGGAAATTGAACGAGTGGCGCAGGTCCTGAGCCGCCGCAAGAAAAATAATCCTGTGTTGATTGGAGAACCGGGTGTCGGCAAAACCGCCATCGCCGAAGGCCTGGCAAACAGGATTGTGCAGAAAAAGGTTTCGCGTGTCCTCCATGACAAGCGTGTGGTAACGCTCGATCTTGCCGCCCTTGTTGCCGGAACGAAGTACCGCGGCCAGTTCGAAGAGCGAATGAAAGCGGTGATGAACGAGCTTGAAAAAGCGAAGGACGTCATTTTATTCATCGACGAACTTCACACAATCGTCGGAGCTGGGGGGGCATCGGGATCGCTCGACGCATCGAACATGTTCAAGCCGGCCCTCTCGCGCGGGGAACTTCAGTGCATCGGTGCCACGACGCTCGATGAGTACCGGCAGTATATCGAGAAGGACGGTGCGCTCGACCGTCGTTTCCAAAAGATCATGGTCGACCCGACGACGGTTGACGAAACGATCCAGATTCTGAAGAACATCAAACATAAATATGAAGAGCATCACGGCGTGCACTATTCCGACGAGGCGATCATCTCTGCCGTCCGTTTGAGCGACCGCTACATTACCGACAGAAACCTTCCCGACAAAGCAATCGACGTGATGGACGAAGCCGGCGCGCGCGTGCATCTTGCGAACATCGTCGTGCCGAAAGAAATTCTGCACCTCGAAGAAGAGATCGAAAAGATCAAGCAGTCGAAAAATCAGGTGGTGAAGAATCAGAATTTCGAAGAAGCCGCACGGCTTCGCGACCTCGAAAAGAAACTCTTGAGCGATTTGGAAATTGCCAAACGAGAATGGGAATTAAAAGCCCAGGATACGGTCTATCAGGTAAACGATGAGAGTGTCTCCGATGTCGTTGCGATGATGACTGGCATTCCGGTCAACAAAATTGCCGAATCCGAATCGGAAAAACTTCTCAAAATGGACACCGTGCTTCGCACGCAGATCATCGGACAGGATGAAGCGCTGACGCAGTTAACGAAAGCGATCCGTCGTACGCGCGCAGGGCTCAAAGATCCGCGGCGTCCGATCGGCTCATTTATTTTTCTCGGACCGACCGGCGTCGGCAAAACCGAAATGGCGAAAGCTCTTGCCCGGTATCTCTTCGATTCGGAAGATGCGTTAATTCGCATCGACATGAGCGAGTACATGGAAAAATTTTCCGTGTCGCGCCTTGTCGGAGCTCCCCCCGGATATGTCGGCTACGAAGAGGGGGGACAGTTGACGGAAAAAGTCCGGCGCAAGCCGTACGCCGTCGTGCTGCTCGACGAGATCGAAAAGGCACATCCCGACGTTTTCAACATTTTGCTCCAGGTGCTTGATGATGGAATCTTGACCGACAGCCTGGGCCGGCGGGTCGATTTTAAGAACACGATCCTCATTATGACGTCGAACATCGGCGCCCGCGATATTAAGTCGAGCGGCGGTTTCGGTTTCGGTGATAATACAATCCAGGATAAGTACAAGGCGATGAAGAACGTGATCGAGGAAGCGTTGAAGCGTGTCTTTAACCCCGAGTTCCTCAATCGCGTCGACGATACAATTGTCTTTCATTCGCTGGAAAAATCGCACATCATGCAGATCATCGACATTGCAACGAAGGATTTGTTCAAGCGGATGAGCTCGATGAATATTACGATCGAACTCAACAAACCGGCGAAGGAATTTCTTGCCGAAAAAGGATTCGACCCGGCGTTCGGAGCTCGCCCGCTGCGCCGCGCCCTCCAAAAATATGTGGAAGATCCCGTCTCAGAAGAAATTCTGAAAGGGAAATTCAGCGACGGCAGCAAGATCAAGGTGAAATTCAATAAGAAAACGGAACAGCTGAAATTCGTCGATGCGAACAAGAACCGCAAAAAGGAAGAACCTAAAAAAGAAGAAGAGAAAAAAGCGGACGTAGCATAGGAAGCAATACGTTTTGCACAGAAAAAGCCCGTCCAGCATTGCTCGACGGGCTTTTTTGTTCTCGCCTGTCGTTATTTTTTTTGCCGGTAAAATCCGATAAGGTCGGTGTTCGCCGGCGTTCCGCCGAGCTGACGAATCATCGATGTGATTTGCCCGCGGTGGTATGTGCCGTGGTTGACGAGGTGCTGAAGCGCCTGCCACAGCACGTTGCTCACCGGCTCGCCTTTGATGTTTAAGAATGTAAATGTTTTCTGAAGCTGTTCTTCGTTGAGAGAGTGAACGTATGTCAGCATCCCTTTCTCTACCTCTCCCCATTTTGATTTGACGGCGGTATACTTCGGTATGTCGGCTGCCGCCAGGAATTTCGGACTGGCCGTTCCGGTGAGCCGCTGCAGCCAGACATCTTCCGCTGCGCAAATGTGGACAAGCGTCCCGTGGAGGGTTCCGAAGCTTGTTTTTAGATCGTTGTAGAGCAATTCCTCCGAAAGCGCATCAACCGCGCCGAGCATTCTTGCTTTCGCCCAATAGTTGAATTCGTAGAGGAGGTGGATGTCGTTGAGCGTCATACAGTTCCTTATTATTTGTGGGATAAAGAGTTTTCTTTCAGTTTTGCTAAGATTTTCAGCGCCTCGAGCGGTGTCAATGAGTCAATGTCCAACTTGTTGAGTGTTGCGCGCAGTTCGTCATCTTTCATCTCGAACATCGTAAGTTGGATTTTATCGCCGGTATTTTGGCTGGTTGTTCCTCGGGCCCTGGCGCGAAGATGTAAACCATCCTGAAGATGTCCTGCATCTTCTGTCCCGTGAGGACGGAGCTGAGTGTCTTCAAGATTATTGAGGATTTTTTTTGCCCGCTCCGTTAGTTCTTCCGGCAAGCCTGCCATCTTCGCGACCTGGATTCCGTATGAATGGTCGGCAGTCCCGGGCGTGACGGTATGCAGGAAAACAACCTTATCGCCGTATTCGCGCACATCCACCTTATAGTTTTTGATGCGGGGAAAAAGCTCTGCCAGTTCGTTCAATTCGTGGTAGTGCGTCGCGAACATCGTCCGTGCCCCGATGTGCTCGTGCAGATACTCTGTCAACGCCCAGGCGATGCTGATGCCGTCGAACGTGCTTGTGCCGCGCCCGACCTCGTCCAGAAGAATCAAGCTTCGCGACGTCGCGCGGTTGACGATGTTTGCGGCTTCGTGCATCTCCACGAGAAACGTGCTTTCACCGGAAGCGATATTATCGCTTGCGCCGACGCGGGTAAAAATATTATCGACCAGACCGATCACTGCTTTTTTCGCGGGGACAAAACTTCCGATCTGCGCAAGGAGGACAATCAACCCGACCTGCCGGAGATAAGAGGATTTCCCGCTCATGTTCGGACCCGTGATGATCAGAATTTGATTTTCGGTGGTATCGATCGATACAGAGTTCGAAACATACTGTTCCCCCATGGGCAAAAGTATTTCGATAACAGGATGTCGTCCCCCTTCGATATACAGCTGCGTCGAGTCGTTTACTTCCGGCATCACGTATTGATTCGCCACGGCCACCTGAGCGAGCGACACGAGGCAATCGATCACGGCAATTTGTTGAGCATTCTGCTGGATGGTTCCGGCGTGAGAAGCGACGAGCATCCGCAGTTCGTTGAAAAGCGTCGTTTCCAACGCAAGAATTTTTTCTTCAGCATGAAGGATCTTTTCTTCGTACTCTTTCAGCTCCGGGGTGATAAACCGCTCGGCATTCGTCATCGTTTGCTTGCGGATGTAATCGGCGGGGACTTTCTCTTTATGCGTGTGAGTGATCTCGATGTAATAACCGAACACATTGTTGAAGCCGATCTTGAGCGACGGAATCCCCGTTCGCTCCCGCTCTTTTTTCTGCATGTTCGCGACCCACTCCTTTGCCGAATGCGCGAGCGCTGTCAGCTCGTCCAGCTCAGCATTGTATCCACGCCGGATGACACCTCCGTCGGCAAAATTTATGGGCGGAGCATCGACGATCGCGCGTTCAATAGCATCGGCAACCGGGTCGATTGGCTGGAGAGCTGAGTTAATCTCGGAACAGGGAATTGTCGTTACATCGTTGAGAATGGTTTTCAGCACCGGAATGCGGTGCAGGATATATTTCATGGCGACCATGTCGCGCGGAGTCGCCCTGCCTGTTGCGATCTTTGCGATGAGTCGTTCCAGGTCCCCGATTTCAGCGAGTTCGGCCGAAATCTTCTTCCGGGTTGAATCATTTTCGAAAAACGTCGCCACTCCGCCGGAGCGCCATTGGATTTGGTCGAGGTTTTTCAATGGATGCGAGATCCACTTTTTTAGAAGCCTTCCCCCCATCGGCGTGAGACATCGGTCAAGCACGGAGAACAGTGTTCCGTCGGATGTCCCGCCGAACGACGAAGTGATCTCGAGGTTGCGTTTTGTCGATGCATCGAGGACGATGATGTCGGAGATGTTGTGGGGGATAATTTTCTGGATATGCGCGAGGTTGGCTTTCTGAGTCTCGTTGAGATAATGCATGACGGAGCCCGCCGCCGCAATGCCGACCGTCATTGTATCGACGCCGAACCCCTTCAGCGATTGAGTATGAAAATGGCGGACGAGCGTTTCGTACCCGTAATCGAAATGAAAAACCCAATCGTCGATAGTAGTGAAAAGGCCGCTGTAACATGTCCTCAAAAGATGCTGCAACGCATCCTTATCTCTTTTCTGGACAATGATTTCAGACGGAGTAATGGAATTGATTTGCTGTTCAAGAGCGCGGAACGGAATTTCTGCCGTTGCAAACTCGCCCGTGGATATATCGACGTAGGAAAACCCGATCGTATCATCGCCTGTCGCCACCGCAGAAGGAAGAGCGATTGCCGCCAGGTAATTGTTCTGTTTCTGGTCGAGCACTTTGTCCGAAAACGCAACCCCCGGCGAAACAACTTCGATCACGTCTCGTTTAACAATTCCCTTGGCAAATTTCGGGTCCTCGAGCTGCTCGCATATCGCAACACGAAGACCGGCTTTCAGCAGTTTCGGCAGATATGTATCGAGTGCATGGTGAGGGAATCCCGCAAGAGGCGTTTCCCCCGCTGCTCCATTGCCGCGGCGTGTGAGGGTAATGCCGAGGACGCGCGAGGTAACTTTTGCGTCTTCATCGAACGTTTCAAAAAAATCCCCCATGCGAAAGAGAAGTATGGTGCCCGGATACTTCGCTTTTACCTCGGAGTATTGCTTCATTAACGGGGTTGACATAATAAAAAGGTAGGAAAAAATCGGCGGGCAATCAAGGATATGTGCAAGTGAGCACTGCTTCATTTTTCGTGACTTAGCGTCCTCCGCGTCCTTGGCGGTTAAAAGAAAACCGCAAAGGACGCCAAGGAGCACATGACCAGTTAACTCTTTAACCGAATGCGGATAATCCACCCCAGCTTCGAAATGCATCATTATCAAATGAACCTACCAGTTGGTTCTGCCTTGTTTCTTCAAGAATATGTCGTTACATTTTGTTGCCAAAATCATCAAACCCGAGTAAAGGAACTATGAATCAGAGGCAATTACATAAGACGATTGAAAGTTTTGACAGCAGAAAATTCGAATCCAGCGAAGAGCTCCTCAAGCACGTGCTCCATCAGATCATACAGAATGACAGGATTGAAATTCAAGGAGGACGGGTCTGGAAGTTGAACACATCGAAATATGCATACGAACTCATCGGGCAAGTAGGGGCGATGGAAAAAATCAAACCCCACTTTCTCGTCAAAGTAAATGAGTACCGGGTGTTCAAAACTCTGCCAAAACACCGCACCATCGTGGCCAAAGAAACAAATGCCTACCTCCGCAGCAAGGGGATTTTTAAGTATTCGGCGACCGGCGTTGGTGAGTTAGTGAAAGTGCGAGGCGGCGAACTTTACCGGTACGTAATGTCGTTCAACACCGACCTGACGCACGACCAGATTGCGCCGACGCTCAACATTATCGGCATCGCTGTCACGTCGATGCTGAAAAGCAGGCATATCGAGCGGAAGAGCGCACAAATCGAGAAAGATTTGGACAAGGCACGCGAGATTCAACGAAGCATTCTTCCCGAGCACGAGTTGCGATTTCATAATTATGAAATGTTCGGTATCTCGGTTGCCGACAGGGTCGTCGGCGGAGATTTTTTTGATTACATCGTGAGCGATGACAATGACCGTGTCAGCATTGTCATCGGCGACGCTGCAAGCAAAGGGATTTCTGCCGCCGTTCAGGCGCTCTACGTTTCCGGCGCCCTCCGTATGGGCGCGTCGTATCAAACAAAAATTACTGCACTCATCCGTAACATCAATACGCTTGTCCACAGGGCGTTCAGCGACGACAGGTTCCTCACACTTTTTTACGCCGAGCTCATCAACGATAAACACGGCTTGTGCGTTTATGTTAACGCAGGACATCCTAACCCTATTCTCTATCGTGCGAAGACAAATGCAACGGAGGCGCTCGAATCGACGGGAAATGTCATCGGGCCGTTTCCCGACCAGGCTTTTCGGAGCGAAGGGATTATGATCGCCAAGGGGGATGTTCTCCTGCTGTTTACGGACGGAGTGACGGAGACAATGGATGCCGGCGGGAATCAATACTCGGAAAAACGTTTAACCGACAAGTTGCTGGAATTCAAACAAGAAAACGCAAAAGACATTGCACGATTACTCCTGGAAGACGTCCAGAAGTTCAGTTCGAAGGGGAAATATTCCGACGATAAGACAATTGTTGTTGTCAAAAGGATAAAGTAGTGTGGGGCTGCCGGAAAGAGTTATAAGTTGTAAGTTTTAAGCCAGAAGTCGAAGAAAATAAACGACCAAATTTGATTAATAACCGCCACATTACAATCATGATCGAATAATTTATAACTAAATACGGACAACCTACAATACTCTACGCCACCCTGCGCAAAAATAATCCCTAAGGTCGATTCCGTTCACGGCGACGTTCGTGTGGACAATTACTTCTGGTTGCGGGAAAAGACAGACCCGGAAGTTATCTCCTACCTGGAATCGGAGAACGCCTACACCGAATCGGTGATGAAGCCGACAAAAGAGTTCCAGGCGGCACTCTACAAGGAAATCCTCGGCCGTATCAAACAGACTGATCTCAGTGTGCCGTACAAATATGGAGAATATTGGTACTACACAAAGACAGAAGAAGGAAAACAATATCCGCTGTACTGCCGCAAGCGTAGCTCGATGGCAGGAAAAGAAGAAATTACGCTCGATCTGAACGAGCTTGCCAAAGGACATCAATTTCTCGGCCTTGGGTTATACAAAATCAGCGACGATGGAAACCTGTTGCTCTACTCCCTCGACACAACGGGGTTCCGTGAATACCGGGGTTATATAAAGAATTTTCAAACCGGGGAAGTTTTGCCGGACGCACTCGGGCAAGTAAATTCCGCCGAATGGGCGTCCGATAACAAAACGGTTTTCTTTGTAAAGGAAGATTATGCGAAGCGCCCGTACAGATTACACAAGCACATACTTGGGACTTCAGGCGATGACATGGTATACGAGGAAAAGGACGAGCTGTACAGAGTTTGGGTAAACCGATCGAGCGACCGCAAATTTATTTTTCTTTACTCGGAAAGTTCGATCACCAGTGAAGTACGGTTTCTCCCGAGTGACGGGGCTTCGGTTGAGTTTGCGCTCCTGCTGGCAAGAGAAGAGGGGCACGAATATTCCGTCGACCACCGCGAAGGGCTCTTCTATATCCGCACAAACAAGGAAGCTAAGAATTTCCGGCTCGTTACGGCGCCGGTTGAGGACCCGTCGCCCCGTAATTGGAAGGAACTTCTTCCGCATAGGACCGATGTAAAATTGGAAGACACGGCCCTGTTTAAAAACCATGCAGTTTTCAATGAACGAAAAAATGCGCTGAATACGTTGCGTGTGCTTGATTTCCGCACGAAAAAAATTCAAGAAATTCTTTTTCCCGAGCCTGTCTACTCAGCTTTCCCGAGCGCTAACCCAGAATTCAACACGACGAAATTCCGGTACAGCTATCAATCGTTCATTACGCCAGGCTCGGTGTTCGAATACAATATGGAATCGGGAGAGATCGTGCTGTTGAAACAGACAGAAGTGTTAGGCGGGTACGACCCGGCACAATTTGTGTCGGAGCGCGTCGGGGCAAAGGCTTCCGACGGAACAGAGATTCCGGTTTCGCTTGTCTATAAAAGAGGGATGAAAATGGACGGCTCGAGTCCGCTATTATTGTACGGCTACGGTTCATACGGTATTTCGATCCCTGTGGATTTTTCCATTCCGCGTTTGAGCCTGCTTGAACGGGGCGTTGTGTATGCGTTAGCTCATATCCGCGGCGGGGGCGATATGGGAGAACAATGGCGGGATGATGGAAAGATGCTGAAAAAGGAAAATACGTTCACCGATTTCATCGCATGCGCCGAATATCTCGTCGGACAAGGATATACATCGAACGACCGGCTCGCAATCGAGGGGGGAAGCGCCGGCGGTTTGCTCATCGGAGCTGTCCTGAATATGCGTCCTGATTTATGCAAAGCCGCTCATCTTGCAGTACCATTTGTGGATGTCGTGAACACAATGCTCGATACGACATTGCCCCTGACGGTGGGTGAGTACCTTGAATGGGGAAACCCGAATATCAAGGCCGAGTACGACTATATGAAAACGTACTGCCCGTACACAAACATCGAGGCAAAAGCGTATCCCGACATTCTCATCACCGCCTCACTCAACGACAGCCAGGTAATGTACTGGGAGCCGGCGAAGTACACGGCAAAGATGCGTGCGATGAAGAAGGATACAAACCTTTTGCTGTTGAAAATGAATATGGGGGCCGGGCATGGGGGGGCTTCAGGGAGGTACGACGCATACAAAGAGCAGGCGTTTGTGTATGCATTTTTGTTGAAGGAATTCGGGATCGCAAAATGATGGCGTGGTCATCTCCCATCGTTTCGTTTAGCAGTGTCCTAATTTAAGTAAGAGTCGTGTCGACAATGCTTTGTCGTGTTATCCTGAATGATGCGGATTTTAGACACAGCATGTCACCCTGAGCGGAGCGAAGGGTCTATGACACTGAAGTGACGTACATTACTGTGTTGCCATAAATTCTTCTCCCGCAAAAAAGCGGCGGGATCAGGAAGACACAACTGAGGGTGTTTAATGTATTCCCACAAATTAGGGCAATACCTTTCGTTTGATTCTGTAATCGAGAATTTCTATATTCACGCATCAAAATTTCAAAGACGATCCTACCCACAGACCATCACGGAGGTTCTATGAAGTATACACTACTTAGTCTGATTGCATTGTTCTGTTTTGCGGCATTTTCAATCAACGCTGATGCGCAGCTGAAGAAGCGCATCGCAGTTTCTCGTTTCGACGACCGCTCCGGCAGCGGGTACAATCATGTCGGCGTCGGCGTTGCAGATATGTTGACGACGGCGCTGGTGAAATCGGGAAAATTTGTCGTGATCGAACGGGCGGAATTCGATAAGGTGCTGGAGGAGCAAAAACTCGGACAGTCCGGCGTTGTAACCCCGGAGTCCGCACCTAAAGTCGGCAAAGCCCTTGGCGTTGAACTGCTCGTCATCGGGAGCGTCAGCGAGTTCGGGACAAAACAAAGTACGGTCTCCGGCGGTGTCTCTCTTTTTGGCGGCGGAATCACAAAGAAGACTGCACGCGCAGCGGTCGATATCCGCCTCGTGAACACGACGACGGGAGAAGTCGTCGCGGCCGAAAAAGAAGAGGGTTCTGAATCAACGACGGGTCTCAGTGTGCGGTATGAGGATATAGATTTCAGCGATGTCAGCAATTGGGACAACACCGATATCGGGAAAGCCTGCCGTGAAGCGGTTGACGGGTGTGCGAAGCTCATCGCCGATAATATGGAGAAAATACCGTGGTCCGGGAAAGTCCTGAAAGTCAATACCGACGGGACACTGCTCATGAAGCCGGGATCGGAAGGAAACGTCTCCATTGGAGATGAATTCAATGTTTTCCGCGAAGGAGAAGAACTGAAAGACCCGGATACGGGCGCATCGCTCGGCTCTGAAGAAACAAAGGTTGGCTCCATCAAGGTTATTGAAGATGCGTTGAAAGGAAAAGCGAGCAAGGCCAAAATCGTTGATGGCACAGATTTCAAAGTTGGGGACATTGTGAGGCAGAAGAAGTAAATATCAATTAACAATCAACAATGAACAATGAACAGCGGGTACGATTCAAATATTTTCATTGTCCACAGAAGAGTTTAAACGATCATAGCGATAATTTGTAAAGTAATGCATGAATACTTTTGAATGGACGCCCGAGCTGCGCTTTCTTGTTGCGCTCGCTCTCGGGTTTCTTGTAGGGCTGGAGCGCGAGAGCACCAAAATCGAAGAACAGAAAATGGTGTTCGGCGGCGTGCGCACGCATCCGATCATCAGCCTGCTCGGTTTCGGTTGTGCATGGTTCTACAAGGTTGGCGTGGTGTTTATGCTGCCGGTCGGCTTGTTGTCCATCGCCGCACTGACGTCGATTGCGTATATTGCAAAAATTAAAATCGGCCGTTTTGGATCGACAAGTGAAATTTCCGCGCTTCTGACGTTCGTCACGGGCGCGCTCGCGCTCCTCGTCGACGTGTGGATCGCGATGGCGATCGGCGTCGTCAACACCATTCTGCTGTCCGAAAAGGCTGCCCTCGAATCGTATGTTGAGCGGCTTAACAAGGTCGAATTTCTCGCTACGATAAAATTCCTCCTCGTCACTGTCATTATTCTTCCCGTTCTTCCGAATCAGGAATACACTTCTTTCAAGCTTAACCCCACAAAGATTTGGGAAATTGTTATTCTCGTTTCTTCTATCGGGTTTGTAGGCTATTTTCTTTCTAAGAAATTCGGACACAAAGTTGGCATGTGGCTTTCAGGCGCGCTGGGGGGCGTCGTTTCAAGCACCGCGCTGACCATGGCGGTAGGAAGAATTGCCCAAAAGAATCCCCAGAGTGCAACGGAAGCACTCCAGGCCTCAGTCCTTGCAGGGAGCGTCATGAATCTCCGGATTCTGGTTCTTATCTGGCTCATCAATGCGAGCCTTATTCCTGCGTTGGCCTGGCGGTTGGTGCTTCTTTTTTTCTTCGGTGTTCTACTTTCGGTTCGAGTTATGTGGCGTAGCCCATCCGGTAACCAGGATTCGGTTCCTACACTGCAGAACCCGTTTGAAATCCGCCCGGCCATGGGCTTTGCCGCGTTGTTCGTCATTCTTTCTGTGGTGACGGGCGTTGTCCAAAAAAGCATTGGCGACGCCGGGGTACTCGGTCTCGCGGGAATCGTCGGCGTAACCGATATCGACCCGTTTATTCTTTCGCTTGTCCACGGGTCGGATGCTTTATCGAAAATAGTGGTTCCTGCGATCATTATAGCGATGATGAGCAACACAATTGCAAAAGGAGTGTACTTCGCCGTGCTTTCACCCACAACCAGAAAAGAAACCGCAATAACGTACTCAGTCTGGGCGTTGCTTCACGTCCCCCTAATTTTGATCCACTCATAAAGTATTCACCGTGATTTCTCATTCGTTTTCGTTCTGTCTTTCATGAAAAAAATCAATTTTGTTATTTTCTTTTCATTCGCTCTATCGGTCTACGCGCTGATCAATTACTATATTTTCATCAGAGAATGGGAGGCCGGCGGATTTCAATCCACATGGAGAACGGTCTACGTTGCGGCGTTTCTCCTTTTATCGCTCTCGTTCATTGCCGGAAGGATGCTGGAGCGAGTGACACTTTCCTGGTTGAGCAGCACATTAGTCTTGCTTGGATCATTCTGGCTTGCAGCAATGGTCTATTTCTTACTCTTCGCGTTTGCGATCGATATCATACGGCTTTTGAATTTTATCGTTCCATTTTTTCCGTCATTCCTCACCGTCAATCCAGAGAGAACCAAGGAAATGACCTCGTTTGTCGTTATCGTAGTGGTCATGTTCATTGTGCTTGGAGGATACATTAATGCCCGTACGCCGCGCATTAAAACACTTGTGTTGACGATTCCTAAAAATGGACGCGGAATGAAATCGCTGAATATTGCAGTCGCTTCCGATATCCATCTCGGTACGATCGTTTGCAAATCAAAGCTCGAACGAATCGTCGAGCACATCAACGCACTCAAACCCGACCTTGTTCTGCTCCCCGGCGACGTTGTCGATGAAGACATCGGTCCCGTAATCAGAAACAACCTCGGCGAAACATTGCGCAAGATCCACTCTAAATACGGAGTTGTTGCCATCACAGGCAACCATGAATACATCGGAGGGGTTGAACCGGCATGCCGGTATCTTGTTGAACATGGCATTACGATGCTGCGAGACTCTTGGGTGAAGATCGGCGGCAGCGTGTATGTCGTGGGAAGGGAAGACATCAGCATTCGCGGGTTCACCGGAAAGACGCGGAAGCCTCTGCCGGAATTAATGGCGGATGTGGACAAGAGCTACCCAATTATCCTGATGGACCACCAGCCGTTCCGGCTCGAGGAAGCGGAGAAAAATGGAGCAGATCTTCAGCTCTCCGGCCATACTCATCACGGGCAATTATGGCCGTTCAATTTTATTACAAAAAAAGTCTATGAGCTGAGTTGGGGCTATAAGAAAAGAGGGAATACTCACTATTACGTTTCATGCGGGGTCGGAACATGGGGGCCCCCCATTCGCACGGGGAACAGGCCGGAAATTGTCAATATAAAATTGCAGTTTGAATGACGAATTAGAAGGGGAGTTGCGTGATTTCCATGTATCGTTAAGTGAGACATTTCTGTCTGGTTTTTTTGATAGTGTCTTAATTTAGGAAAGGTGTGAAGTTTGCTCACGCAAAGTCGCTAAGCCGCAAAGAGAATGGATATGTTTCCCCTGCGTCTTGGCGTCATTGCGCGATGTTTCCATCTCTCCATAAAAAGTCCCTTGGAATTTGTTCTAATTCAGGAACTACCGTTTTTTGATAGTCTTGACTTTCTCACCTCATTATCTCAAATTGTTGTAAGTTTTTCCCGCCGTTAAAACGCCTTTTAATCGATTTTGAAAACGTCTGGACTCGGGCATCGCAATCGGTTGAATGCCCGATTCTCTATTTGAATGAAGGAGAAGGTCTATGAGGGAAAATTCATCCACGCTCAGCCGAACAACTCGCGTTGATTCATCACCGGTGATTATTCCGGCGGCGAAACCGCGGTTGGACTCAATCGATTTTCTCCGTGGAGTGGTCATGGTGGTGATGGCGCTCGACCATACGCGCGATTTTTTTTCATCGTACCGGTTCGACCCGCTCGACCTGACGCAGACCCATGCACTGCTTTTCATGACCCGCTGGATTACTCACTACTGCGCTCCGGTTTTTGTTTTTCTTGCCGGAACGGGGGCATTTCTTTCCGGGTCGCGCGGTAAAACGAAGCCCGAGCTTGCACAATTTCTATTGACCAGAGGATTGTGGCTTGTTGTTCTGGAATTTACGGTGATCCGTTTCGGCTGGTTGTTCAATTTTGATTACTCGCTGTCATTCGGACAAGTGATCTGGGCGATCGGTGTGTCGATGATTGCGCTTTCCGGATTGATTTTTCTTTCGACGCGGACTGTTACAATTTTTGGCGTGGCGATGATCGTTTTTCATAATATGTTGGACAGCATCACACCGTCGCAAATGGGAATTTTCGGATGGCCATGGCAAATCGTTCACAGCGGCGGGATAATTATTTTTTCCCCGAATTATATTTACATTGCATTGTATCCCCTTATTCCATGGATTGGAGTGATGGCAGCGGGGTACGGTTTCGGCTCGTTGCTATTGAAGGAGGGACGTATTCGAAGAAAGATGCTCCTAATGCTTGGTCTGGGAATGATCCTCGCATTTATTGTTCTTCGGGTGGCGAACATCTATGGCGATCCCCAACCCTGGTTAGTACAAAAAAATTTCCTCTTTACTGTTTTTTCTTTTATCAAATGTGAAAAGTATCCTCCGTCTTTTCTTTACCTGCTTATGACACTCGGCCCCGCAATCGCCCTTCTTCCGGCGTTTGAAAAGATAAAAGGATGGTTTGCAAAATTCTTTATTACATTCGGCCGCGTTCCGATGTTCTATTACATTCTTCATATCTATCTCATCCATGCCCTGGCAATCGTCGCGGCATATTTCACTATCCATAATGTTGGTTTTCTGCTTTCGAATAACCCTCCAGGCACATGGTCGATTCCGTTCGGATTCAGGCTTGGAGTTGTGTACGTCGTTTGGTTCGTCGTTGTGATGAGCCTTTATCCTGCATGCAAATGGTTTGCCGGAGTAAAACAGCGGCGAAAGGATATCTGGTTGAGTTATTTCTAGGGAATCTCAGTCGTTCTTTGACGGCGTTGTTCTGTATTCGGTTGGCATTGAAAATTGGGGAGATTTCATTCCGTTTTGATTCTTTTTAACCATTTACTCCTTTCCCCTGCCTCTATTTGAATAAGGCCTTTAAAAATCGTATTATAATTATTATCCAAAAAGAAAGAAGCACCGTTCTCTCTTCTACAAACACATTTATGAAGGAACCACGTAATGAAATACGCCAAATTGATCGGAGTGCTTGGGCTTAGTATCATATTGCCCGCATGCCAAAGCACGCAGCATAAAACGGAATTGAAAACATTGCAGGATAGCGTCAGCTACAGCATTGGTATGGACATCGGGAGGAATTTAAAGGGACAGATGATCGACGTCAACCCCGATGTACTGGCGCAAGCGCTCAAAGATATGACCGGCGACGGCAAACCGATGTTGACTGACGTCCAAGCGCGATCCGTCATGATGGCATTTCAAACGCAAATGATGGCGACACATGCCGAGAAAATGAAAGCGGCAGGCGAAAAAAATAAGAAGGACGGAGAAGCTTTTCTTGCTGAGAATAAGAAGAAAGACGGGGTTATAACGCTGCCGAGTGGACTCCAATATAAAGTATTGACGATGGGGAACGGCAAGAAACCGACAGCGAACGACAAAGTTTCATTGAATTATCGCGGTACGTTGATGGACGGAACGGAGTTCGATAATTCTTATAAGCGTGGCGAGCCTGTTGTGTTTCCAGTCGGCGGCGTCATTAAAGGTTTGTCCGAAGCACTGCAGTTGATGCCTGTTGGATCGAAATGGCAGATTGTCATTCCCGCTGACATCGCGTACGGCGAGCAAGGTGCAGGGGGGCAAATCGCGCCGAATGCCGTGCTGATATTTGAAATAGAGCTGCTGGGGATTAAGTAACAAACGTTTGACCGCCAAGACGCGGAGAAGGAAAATAAATCTTCAATACTTCTCCGCGTTTTTGTGATCGGACTTGCACTGTCAATGCCCAAAGAGCAAAGCACGTATCAGCGAATCTGGGAAACGGTGAGACAGATTCCCAAAGGCAAAGTTGCATCGTACGCCGACGTCGCCAGCCTGACCGGACTTCCCGGACAACAGCGTCTTATAGGATACGCATTGCACAATCTTCCGCACAACTCGGGCGTTCCATGGCAGCGGGTCATCAACGCTCAAGGAAAAATTTCCTTTCCCCTGAAAACCGCCAGATACAGAAAACAAAAAATGCTCTTAGAAAAAGAAGGAGTGGTTTTTGAGAAGGGGAAAGTGGACATGGAAAAATTTGGTGTGATGCCGTGGCTTGAGAGGACGTCCTAATGAAGCGTAACAGCACCCCAGAGTCGATTCGGGTTCTTCTTCAAATCATCGATGAGTCGTACAAAAAACGGGCATGGCACGGAACAAACCTCCGCGGCTCGATCAAAGGGTTGAACTTCGATCAGGCTGCCTGGAGGCCATCCCCCGTCCGCCACAATATTTGGGAAATTGTCGTTCACTGCGCATACTGGAAATACATTGTGCGGCGAAGGCTGTTAAACGAGAAAAAAGGCTCCTTCCCGTTGAAAGGGAGCAACTGGTTCAAACGCCCGATGGTTGCAAACGAAAAAGCATGGCGCGCAGACATTGCACTTCTCGACGAAACCCACCGGTCGATGCGCAACGCAATTGCGGGATTGACTTCTTCCGACCTCAAGAAAAATCCAACCGGCAGCACATGGACAACCCGGCAAACCATTTCCGGTATAGCCTCTCACGATTTGTATCATGCCGGACAGATTCAACTTCTTAAACGCCGTCAAAAAGAAAAATTGAGCCGTATGAAAAATGGTCTCTCGCCAAGACGCAAAGATTCTGTTTTAGATTCAAGCAGGATGATGAAAAAGTCCATACAGCTTGCCGCTCACGAAGTTCGCGAAGCGATCCCGTTGGGAGATACCTTTCCAAAGGAACCCTTCGGGTCGGCAGAAGACGCAACGACACTAAGAAATTAGAGTAAAAAACTATTGTCGTCAATATCATCAACGGTTGAGATAGCGATTTGCTTAAAATTATTTCGTGCCTTCGCGGCTTAGTGGCTCATAAAAGTGTTTTTCAGGAACCTGCTATTGGGATTATTCAGGACTCTCAAATTGTAAATTCAAAGCCCGATTGTAAAAGGAAAATTCATGAAAACTATTTTTGCAGTTACCGTGGCTGCAGTCATGTTCATTCTCCCTCTTATCAGCCAGGAACAATCAATCCTCCTCGATAACAAAACACGCGATCTTTTGCACGAATCTCTCAGCGGCGAGCTTGCGAAGGAACACGTGTACCAGATCACGCGGTATCATCGCATTCAAGGTTCACGGCAATACAGGGATGCAGCCAATTATGTTCTTGGAAAGCTTCGCAGTTATGGTTTCTCCGAGAAAGATGCGTACATCGAGACATTTAAATCGGACGGAAAAGTTATATACCAAACCTGGCAATCGCCTTCGGGCTGGGATATTTCCTGGGCAGAGCTTCGTATGGTTGAGCCGTACGATGAACGGATTGTCGGCTATCCGGAAATCGCAATGAGTGTGATGACGTATTCTAATCCCGGCGATGCCACTGCCGAGCTTGTGTGGGTTGGCAGCGGCGAGAAAGATGAAGATTATCATGGAAAAAATGTGAAGGGGAAGATTGTCCTGGCAACGGGGTACGGCGGCACCGTCCACCGCCTTGCGGTTTTGAAATACGGCGCGAAAGCCGTTGTCTGTTTTCTCGACGATGACCGTGCAAAGGAACATCCCGATATGCTTCAGTACACCGGCATGTGGCCGAGGACAGATGAACTGAGCCGGGTAACTTTTGGGTTCAACCTCACCAGCAGGCAGGGGACAAAGCTGCGCGACATGCTTCTCTCCGGAAAGAAAGTCGTGGTGCACGGGCAGGTGAAAGGAATCGGGCTTGAGCCGTATTTTATGGATGTCGTTGTTGCGCATATCCGCGGCACAGAACGCCCCGACGAAGAACTTGTCTTCAGCGCGCACCTCGACCATCCCAAAGAATCTGCCAACGACAACGCGAGCGGCTCGGGCGCTATACTTGACATTGCCCGCACGCTGAAGGAATTGACCGGCGATGGACGCTTGCCAAAGCCGAAACGGTCGTTCCGGTTCTTATGGGTGCCGGAATGGAACGGAACGATGCCGTACATCGACGCGCACCCGGAGCTTGTCGGCCCGTCGCTCGGCGGAAAATTTCTCGCGAATATCAACATGGATATGGTCGGCGAAAACCTCGATCTTCTCCATTCAAAAATGGGAATTACCAGAACGCCGGATTCGAATCCGTCTGTACTCAACGATGTAGTGGAGAATATGGCGCACATGGTGGACGGCATGGACATCCGAACTCCGCGCGGGAGTCTGTCGGAATTCAACTACCGTATTACACCGTATACCGGCGGCAGCGACCATATGATGTTTATCGACAGAAAAATTCCGGGGGTCATGTTCAGCCACTCCGACTACGCACACCACACTTCGGAAGATACGCCGGACAAGGTCGACCCCGTCGAGCTGGAACGGTGCGAAGTCATTTCTACAGGTACGATGTTGTATCTGGCCAGCCTGGATGAGGATCAGGCAATTGACCTCGTTCATCTCACAGCCGCAAACTCGGCCAAACGTTTGGCCGACGACGGAAGGCGGGCTCTGCAGCATATCGCAGCGGCAGATGCGAAAGACATCGCCACAGCATGGGGAGACGCCGTCAATATTGTGGAGCATCGGGCCGGATGGGAGATAGAAACGCTTAAGTCGGTATTGACATTCAATTCAAGTAAGCGCGTTACAGGGGAAGTAACTTCGGAGGCCGGCGAAATTCAACAACAGGAAGAATATTTCGCAAAAGAACTTCGCACGGCGGCTTTGCAGCGAGGTGCAAAAGAGAATTCGCTGGCAAGTATAGTCAATCCCGATGAACGCGTTCCCGTCCGACTGACGAGAGGACCCCTCGATTTTGGCCTTCCAGCCGGCAAACTGAAAGGGAATGACTCGCTCTATTATAGTTCCCCGGACTTTACGCTCGGCGGCGACGAACGGTTCGAGCTTGTCAATTTCATCGATGGAAAGCGGACGGTTTCGGATATTCGGAATGCTTTGAGTGCAGAGTACGCACCGATCGAGGTAAATATTGTTGCCCATTATCTGGAAGACCTCGTGAAGGTGGGAGTTGTGAAGTGGCGGTGAATGTAGTTATAAGTTGTACATTGAATCTCTTTAATCTTTAAATGTAGGACGGAAATTACATAGCTTATAACTTACAACTTATAACCTTTCTCAAAGTAATGAGCAAATATATTCTACTCTTACTCTTCCTCCTCGGCGGTGAAGCGGCAGCTCAGCGCGTCAACGGGGTGTACCGGCTTCACATGGGGATGAGGGAAGGGATCAACGTGTGGATCGTCGATGGGGCTGTCGTGAGGCGTGATGTGTACCCCCCATTTTTATATGGGGGAAACCCTCAACGGTATCCGTTCATCCCTCATCACGAAATATGGATCGACAATGCAATTGCTGCTGAGGAATTCGAGTATACGGTCGCCCACGAATTCCTCGAGCGTTCGTTGATGGCCCGTCAGGGAATGTCGTACGAGAACGCGCACAATCGTGCTCTGGAACTCGAGCGTGGTATGCGCCGCGCGGACGATTCTATGGCCCGCGCACACGAGCGGGAGCTTCCCCGCGTTTCACCGACTGATTGCGACGGGGTGAAAGAAATAGCGGATCTTCCGGATTCGATAGTTCTTCGTAATATCTACCGCGTTCCCCTCGGAAGCCGCGGCGACATTTCCGTCTGGATCGTCGACGGAGCGGCAGTGCGCCGGGACATCTATCCCGATTTCGGCATGAGCGATAATGACCTGGCATGCCATTTTATTCCCGCAAACGAAATTTGGATCGACGGACAAATATCGTGCGAAGAAACGGAATTCTCCATTGCGACAGAATTCTACGAACGGGAGTTGATGGCAAAAAGAGTTCGGTACGACGACGCTTACGAGCGGGCAATCACGGCAATCGGCGCTTCACGAAAAAGAGCTGCCGACTCAGCCCGGCATCAGCCATCGTTGCTCATTCCCAAAGTTTTGGAGCGGGAAAAAGGGACCGGAGATGAAAAATGAAACATGTTGTTTGCCCCGCACACTATCTCTCCCCCTGGAAGGTGGAGAGGACTGATTCTCCCCTGCGCATTTTTTACGTCCCGTGCTTTTTACGGGAACAGGGGAGGGTCAGGTCCGAAGGCACGAGGTGCTCCTTTGGAGACTCCTTCGAAGGTGGGGTCAATGAGCGTTCCCAAATGGAATTTGGGAACGAGGTGTAATCAGGATAATTTCTCTCTCACATAGACAAAGGATCAATTCCATGAAACATTTTCTCTTGCTTAGCTCACTATTAATTCTCGGGTTTCAGCTGTCGTTCGCCGCTGCGGGCGGATACAAAGATCCGCAAACTCCGGTTGAACAGCGTATTGACGACCTGATTTCAAAGATGACTCTTGAAGAAAAGATAGATATGATAGGCGGAACCGGATTTGGAACCAAAACCAACGCCCGGCTCGGCATCCCGGAATTAAAAATGACCGACGGTCCGGTCGGAGTCCGTTGGGGAACATCAACCGCATTTCCCGTAGCAATTATGCTCGCATCGACGTGGGATACTGCGCTGGCAGGGCGATACGGATGGGCGATTTCGCAGGAAGTGAAAGCGAAGGACCGCAATGTTATCCTCGGGCCGTGCATCAACATCAATCGTGTTCCGCAAGGGGGAAGAAATTTCGAAAGCTACGGCGAAGATCCGTATCTGACTTCTCGTACTGCCGTTTTGTACGTCCGGGGAGTCCAAAGCGGAAATGTTGTTGCCACCGTGAAACATTATGCGACGAACAATCAGGAAACTGAACGCGGCAGGATTAATAACAAAGTCGGAGAACGCGCTCTCTATGAAATATATCTCCCCGCATTCAAAGCCGCGGTTGAAGAAGGAGAAGCGATGGCGATAATGTCGGCGTACAACAAACTGAACGGCTCTTTCTGCAGTGAAAATACGTTTCTTCTTCAGGATGTGTTGAAAAAGGAATGGCAGTTTCGGGGACTCGTCATGTCCGATTGGGGCGCTGTGCACAGCACACTGGCTACTGCAAACAACGGCCTCGACCTTGAAATGCCCACTGGAGAATTCCTCAACAAAGAAAAGCTCCTCCCGCTCATTAAAAACCGAGCAGTGAACGAGTCTACAATCGACGATAAGGTCCGGCGTATTCTTCGCGTGATGTTTCGTCTCGGGCTGTTCGACGGAACTCCGTCTGAAAAACCGAAAGCCGATGATGCCCCCCAGCGTTCGGTCGCGCTGGATGTCGCGCGTGCAGGAATTGTTTTGTTGAAAAATGAAAACAATCTTCTTCCCCTTAACATGTCGTCGCTAAAATCGATAGCGGTGATCGGTCCGAATGCAGCTGTTGCGCGCACCGGCGGCGGCGGAAGCGCGATGGTGAACCCGGCACCCGCTGAATCGCCCCTCGACGCCTTGAAGAGAATGTACGGAATGTCGGCGACGTTCAACTACGCGATCGGGGCTGAACCGGCGGGACAGATCAAGCCGGTCAGCGCCGAATTGCTTTCTCCGCCCAACGAACCGGGAAAGAAAGGCCTTCTCGGCGAGTATTTTACGAATGAAGAATTACGCGGTGAGCCTGCGGTGCGCCGGATCGATTCGATGGTGAATTTTAACTGGGGAGAAAAAAGCCCTGCCCCGGGAATCGGTGCCGACAGTTTCTCCGTCCGGTGGACGGGAACCATCCATGCGACAGAATCCGGTACATTCGAATTCTCCGTCGCAACAGACGACGGAGTTCGATTCTATATCAACAATCAATTGTTGATCGACAACTGGAGTCAGCATTCGGAAGAAGCGCGAAGCGTAACCTATGTGATGGAAGCAGGAAAATCGTACGATATAAAAATGGAGTATTTCCAAAACCTGGGAGGAGCCGTCGCTCGTCTTGGACTGGCAAAACCGAGTGAAGATAAAATACCGGGCGTGGTTGCTCTCGCGAAAAGAAGCGATGCAGTGCTGTTGTTTGTCGGAGATTCGCAGTTACAGGAATCGGAAGGATTTGACCGTCCCTCGATAGACCTGCCCGCCTCGCAGGTAAACTTGATCAACGCGGTTGCGAAAGCAAACCCTCGTACAGTTGTGATACTTGAGGCGGGCGCGCAGATCGTAATGGAGAATTGGATCGACAACGTTAACGCGCTCGTGGAAGCGTGGTATCCCGGTCAGGAAGGAGCTCAGGCAATTGCCGAGGTCCTTTCCGGAACGACAAATCCTTCGGGTAAACTCCCCGTGACCATGCCGAAGAGATGGGAAGACTGTTCTGCCTACGGTTCATATCCGGGAGCGAATGCCGAAACGGAATACAGCGACGGCATCCTTGTCGGCTACCGTCATTTCGATACGAAAAATATCGGAGTCCGGTATCCGTTTGGCTACGGATTGTCGTACGCAAAATTTTCCATTACCGATGCAACAATAACGCCGGTCCCGATGAGTTCGGACAATAAATACACCGTGACTGCCAGCGTAGAGAATACGAGTGATGTTGCCGGAGCGGAAGTCGTGCAGGTGTACGTTCACGACGACAGCGCGAAAGTTCTCCGCCCAACAAAAGAATTGAAAGCCTTTGCAAAAGTCTTTTTGCAGCCGAAAGAAAAAAAGAACGTCGCGCTGCACCTGAACACATCTTCTTTTGCATATTACGATGACATTAACCACCAATGGGCAACGTCGAAAGGAACGTATGAAATTCTTGTCGGCACATCGTCGCGCGATCTGCCGATTAAGGAAATATTGCGGTTGAAGTAACTCTTCAAAATAGCAGAGAACGCGACGTCATTGCCATTCTTCTCCCGCCGTTTTGCGGCGGGAGAAGAATCTAGAAAAGAAAAAACTAAACTATATAAAGGTTTAATCGTCCTCGATTTTTCTCGCTATAGACATTTTTATGTGAACGAACCTCGAATTTTTGGGACACTGTCCCAAGAATTGATCTTACTTCCATCAATTGGTCAGGCAGTGTCTGACTAATTGAAGCTGAAATAGAAAAGAAAAAAAAGGACGTACAAAATTCTTGTCATCTAAGGGTCGCCCGATTTGTGGGGGAGTGTCCTAATTTGTTACTTCTCGTTCCCAAACTCCGTTTGGGAACGAGCGTTGAGCGAAGTTCCACTTCGCGCAAGATAATGAAACGGAGTTTCTCGTTCTGCGTTCCCAAATGGAGTTTGGGAACGAGGGAAAACGGTACCGGAAAGTTGAGAGAATTGAACGTAGTGATGAAGTAAATGAGGTAGTCTTCCAACACACTTCATTAAGGGGGAATTCATGAAACAAACGAAATTGCTTCCGTCCGAACTTATTGAACGACGAATATTGCCCATTCGGGGGCAACGGGTAATGCTAGATGTTCACCTGGCAGAATTATATCGCGTTGAAACGAAAGGGCTGAAAAGAGGAGTGCGCAGGAATAGAGAGCGTTTCCCGATAGATTTTATGTTTGAGCTGACAAAAGAAGAACAGACGGCTTTAAGGTACCATATTTGCACCTTAAAAAGGGGCGAACATTCAAAATATACCCCTATGTCTTCACGGAACAGGGGGTCGCGATGCTTTCGACCGTATTGCGCAGTCCACGAGCCGTCTTAGTAAATATTGAGATCATGCGGGCGTTTGTAAAACTAAGAGAAATTTTTGCTGCTCATAAAGACCTTGTCCACAAACTTGACGATCTTGAAAAGAAATATAACAACCAATTTAAAGTTGTCTTCGATGCGATACGTCAATTGATGATTGTGCCGGAGAAACCAAAACGGCCGATTGGATTCTGAGATAAAGATTATTAAAATTACTAGTTCTCGTTCCCAAATTCTCCCGCTGTCCCGGGGCAGGTTGTTTGGGAACTTACTTTGCACGAAGTTCCACTTCACTAAAGATTTTGAAACGGAGTTTCTCGTTCTGCGTTCCCGACGAGACGTCGGGAACGAGGTACTTTACAATTGGATTCACTATTAAGGAATCTCCAGTAGTTCCATTTTGGAACAGAGTGCCGAACATCCATTAGAATTGTCAAATGAAAAATCATCTCGAAAATAATGGTGAAGTAGTCATTTACAAAACAAAAGGCGGACGGGAGGCAATTGATGTCCGCTTAGAAAACGAGACTGTCTGGCTGAGTCAAAAGCAAATGGCCGTGCTATTCCAAAAGACGATTCCCAATATCAATATTCACATTGGGCGGATCTATAGTGAGAAGGAATTGGACATGGGTTCAACTATTAAGGAATCCTTAATAGTTCAAACCGAAGGAAACCGCAACATAACGAGGAAATTAACGCTGTACAATCTTGATGTGATTATTTCCGTCGGCTATCGTGTTAATTCCAAGCGCGGAACTCAGTTTCGTATTTGGGCAACAAATGTTCTCCGAGACCATCTTGTCAAAGGATATACCGTCAACAAAAAAGCGCTTGCCCGTACAACGGCAAATATTACCGAGCTGCAAAAGACCATTGCACTTATTACCAGCGTTCGTGATAAAAAGCTTTCATCCGACGAAGCGCAAGGATTGCTGACGATCATTAAACAGTATGCGGATACGTGGACGACTTTAGAAGCATACGATTCGGGGAAATTAGAGAAACGAACATCGTCTAAAAAATCTGTTTCTCTTGCGTTTGAAGAAACCAAAGCAAAACTTGGAGAGCTGAAAAGAGAATTGGTCCGCAAAGGAGAAGCGAGCGATCTCTTCGCCGTAGAACAGGATCATGGTCTTGAACAACTTCTTGGCGCGTTGGATCAGACGTTCGGCGGCCGGGAGTTATATCCAAGTATTGAGGAAAAGGGGGCGCATCTCCTGTATTTTACGATTAAAGACCACCCATTTATAGACGGCAATAAAAGAAGCGGTGCGTTTCTTTTTCTGGAGTTTTTGAGAAGGAACAAAGCGTTGTATAAAAATAACGGCACGATAAAAATCAGCGACACAGCGTTGACTGCTCTCGCACTTCTTATAGCCGAGGGGAAGCCGAGAGAGAAAGATCAGGTGATTGCTTTGATAACGAATTTGCTTAAAGGCTAATGCATGTCCAAGCCCCGCGGTGAGAAGCCGTTGATGATAAAATGTCCTAACTGCCACCAGACACACGAGCCGGATTTTAACGAGACGACGAAGCGGTACGTTTGTCCGCTCTGCGCCGCTCCGGTGGATGCGCTGGTGATCATCGAGAAGAAAAAACGAGGAATTCGATAGGGAGGGGATGTAGCTCTCTTTTCGTCATCTCGTTCACAACGAGGCAGACTGTGTGAAAACTTTTTTTTATTACGTCTCGTTCAACAGAAAATTCATGGTTTCAACAAGCTATTACTCGAATGCTGTGCTCGCCTTGTTGCGTGAGTTTTCACACAGTCTGAGAGATTGGGAACGAGAAAAGAAATTGCTGTGACGAAGTTTTTCATTTTCCCTCCCTTATTTGATCAGCATGAGTCTCCTTGTCATACTTAATGTATTATTGATGTAAAGCCTGTAAAAATATGCACCGCTTGCAACTGCGATCCCTCTCCCGTCCTTAGCGTTCCATGATACCTGGTGTGCCCCGGCATTTTGTTCTTCGTTGTCTACCAGTGTAATGATTTCTTTGCCCAATTCATCATAGATCTTCAGCGAAACAGAACTGTTCACCGATAGCTGATAACTGATCACCGTCTCCGGGTTGAACGGATTGGGGTAGTTTTGGTTCAACACGTCGGTTGTCGGAGTCTTTTCGGTTTTCTGCTTCACCGGGGTCACCCAGTATTTGTTGCCGCTGAAAATCACAAAGTACCCGTTGGTGTCAAAATCTCCGTACGGTATCGTCGCGCCAAAATCGTTCACACCGTCTCCGTTCACGTCTCCTACGCCGGTCACGATGTAGTAATTAGGACCGCATCGTATGCCCACCGGTGCAGATGTGGGATTCTTTTGTCCTAAAAATACGTCGATACATTGTCCTCCGGTTGCCTCCATCAGTACAAAATCCCTTTTACCGTCCCCATTAATGTCTCCAATATCGCTGGCTGCCGCATTATAGACATAATCTTCCCATGGGGACATTACAAAGTCGGGTGTTGTCGATAACGGTGCATTCTTTTTCCCAAGGAAAAAGTAGACGCTGCCACCGGGGCAACAACTTATGTCTGCGATACTATCTTGATTAACATCGAGAGTAGAGAAGAGATAGAGGTAATTAATTCCTGATTGCGCTGTAGAAAGTCGTTGATCGTAATTATCTTTATTGAAAACGAATCCTTTCTTCCCATAAAAAATATCGAGCGTTCCTTTTTCTTCTCTTCTTGCACTAACCAACAAGTCTTTTACGCCATCGCCATTGACATCGGCAATATCGACCTTATATCCATACTCGGCGTCAATCGAATCCCCCACTTGGATCACATCCGGAGTAGAAGTGGGTGTAGATTTCCCGAAATAAATTCGAACGATACCTTGAACGATTCCATACATGTGCTGTCCAACCACAATATCATCGTAGCCATCGTTATTGATATCTCCCACGGCCAACGCCTCTTCTACATTGTATCCTGTTAGCGTTTGGTACAAGACCAAATCCGGGATAGTGTCATAGGCGAAGCCCTGTAAATGCTTCCAGAAATAGACATCAATTTGCACTGAATCACTGTTATGAAACGAAGGCACCGCAATAATTAAGTCTTTCTTTCCATCTCCGTTAATATCACCCATCCTGATCGCCTGTCCCCCTTCGAGCGTTACATCGGGCGTTGCGTGCAGCTTTCCCGGCCCTCCGAAATAAATAAATGTTTTTCGAATGCCTTCAGCACTGACCGCAAAGTCATCCCAGCCGTCGTTGTTCACGTCTCCAAGCCCACGCATCCCTGTACCAAGTGCAATAGCAGAGTCCCCATACACTTCAAGAATGTTAGTAAGGGGATCTTGTGAAAATGCACGAGAAGAGAGTAAAGCTGAAAAGAGAAGGAGAAGATATACTTTGCGCTGGGATTTCATTTTAGCACTCATATTGTATTTATCTCAATCCGTCCATTAAATAGAGAGCGCTCCTTTGAACACAAAGATTGTATGAAGAATAGAGAAAAGAGGGGCAGAGGAATTTTGGAAATTATTTTGGCAGAGAGACAGACTCGGATTATTTTCCGGAAGTCGCTTTATCCTTTCTCCCATTCTTTGCAGGATCGCCCTTGCACAAGAGTAGTCTTTTTTTGCGAATGAATCAATAGGGAAAATGCAGGCTTCGAAACAATGCTCGGCACCTCTCCCCAGCGTCCTCGTTGGAGAGACACGTCGATTCACGATTTCGCTTTGCGAATGGCGATTGAAAGAGTCCCCAATTTACATCCCGTACATCAGCCTGTACCCAAGTTCCCGCGGCAAGCCTGCGTTCAGAATTTTTTCGGCAGCACCCTGGATATCGTACGTCGAGCGAATCAATTCATACTCCCACGCAGTCGAATCAAAAATGCCGAACGCGAGCATCGGATTTCCATCCCGCGGCTGGCCGACACTCCCGACATTGACGAGATGCTGTTCAACGATGGAAATTGATTTTGCCCGGCCATGCGATGAAAAGATTCCGGGAACATGGGTGTGCCCGATAAAACAAATCTTTTCTTCGAAGTGATGAATTGCATCAACAGCATCCTCTGCATTAATGACATAGTCCCATAACTCCGGCGAACGGGGGGAAGAATGAACGAGGCGGATGTTTTCCTTCTTCACACACATTGGCCGGGATAACAAAAACGAACGGCTCGCCTCCGTTAATTGCCGGGCAGTCCATTCAATTGCTTTTTGAGCGATAGGATTAAAGTCATGAGGTCCGGCAGGATTCAGCGCTGCCTCATCGTGGTTCCCCAGGACGACTGCTGAACAACTGCGACGGACGATATCGACACATTCGTTTGGATTCGCGCCGTACCCTACCACATCGCCAAGGCAAATAATTTCATCGACGTGTTTTCCTTCGATGATGGTCATCACTTTCGTCAGCGCTTCGAGGTTTGCATGGATATCGGAAATAATGGCGTATTTCATATTTTCAATTCTTCTTTGTAATCAGCAATGGTTACGATGCTACTTATTCGATGCCATAGAACGTTCGAGATCGTCGTACCAGTGTAATATCACGTTGATCCGTGTGAGTGTCTCGTCCCCGTCTTTTCCTCTCGCGACCAGAAAGTGCTGGCCGTCCGGTGCGAGGTCATAACTGATCCCGCTGTCCGTATTCAAACCATGATAACCGCTGAATGCGACACGCGGCTTTCCGAAAACGAGTGATGTCGATCCCTCCACAGACGCAACCATGATCGTCTGCTTCGATGGGCTGGCGTAAAAAAGACTTCTGCCGTCCCGCGACCAGTGCGGTTCATATCCCTCGTCGGACGACACCTGCCACTTGCCTTCGCCGTTCGGGAAAGGTTGAACATACACCTGATAGGCTCCGGTTTCATTCGAAATGTATGCGAGCCATTTTCCGTTAGGCGAAAGAGTGCCGAGATATTCGTCGAATTTTGTCGCCAGAAATGGCCACGGTTTTCTGTCGCCTTTCAGCGGCAGGACATAGATATCGGACGCACCGGAATTTGTGGTCTTATCCAGAAGCAGGTACGAGCCGTCGATTGACCAAGAATCAACATACGTACGGGGGATGTCGGTCAAAACTTCCTCGGCAGTTCCAGAACCGTCCGCTTGCTTGATCATGATACTTGATTTGCCCTCAACGTTCGAGTAGTATGCAATACGCTTCCCATCGGGCGACCATGCCGGGGATCTGGTCGTTCCGCCGAATGTAAGTCTGCTCGAGGTGTTTCGCGTGATGTCATAGACCCAGAGGTCGAAGCCCTTCTCAGCGCTCACAGCCACCGCAACGCGTTTTCCGTCAGGAGAAATTCGCGCGTCCATATATCCTTTTGGCGGAGCGGCGAGGTCCGTGGCTGCTCCGCTGTGATCGATCAGGGTAAGAGAAAGATTCGCGAGCGATGTTTGTCCGGGCACGTAGACAAGCGTTCCATTATCTGAACAGGCGAAGTTCGTCGCTGCCGTCGAACCATCACCGCTCACATTATCAATGGCGGGAAACGCCGTTCCTTTGATCTCCAGGCGGTCGGGGTCGAAAGGAACAGCGAGCAAGACTCCGGCTCGCTCATAGACCAAAAATCCGTTGGGCAAATAGCGTGCAACAGCAGCTCCTTTGAGGATCACAGTCTGCTTTTTTGTTTCGAGATTGACGGCCTCAATCGTTGCGTCGTCATAATAGTCGGGAGTTTCAATCTCACCGACAGTAAACAACACTGTTTTTCCATCGGGAAGCATGCTGGGCCACCGATGAGTACGTTCCTTCCGGATGCTGTCGGGAACGGTGATAATTTCGACGGATCCTCCTGCATCAGAAATGGAAGACAATCCGACGCTCGAGGTTGATACAAATATAATCTTGCCGTCTTTTCCCCACACGCCTCCGCGATTGTCCGGGGCATCTGCAAGGTCGATCGGGGTGCCGCCGCTGACAAGAACCTTTTTCAACCTCCCTCCCGTAAAGAACCCGATCCATCGGCTGTCCGGAGAAAAGAACGGAGTCGCGCCGTACTCAGAACCCGAGACGGGTGTTGACGCGTAGCTATTCAAGTTCCTCAAATAGAGCTGGCCGTTTGCTCTGTAGACTAAGCGCGTTCCGTCAGGAGAAATTGCAATCGCAGGATAGACAGAAATATTCAAAAACTCATCCTTTGGAAGAGGAACAACTAACCGTGCCACTGTGCCTTGTTCGTTTCCCGATCTCCAATGCAGCAAGAGGAGCACAATAACAACAAGCGCAAGGACACCGGCCAGTAAAGGCCAAAAGAAATGTTGCCACGTTTGGGCCGCAACGTTTCCATGCCCTTGTTCCATACCGGGCGTCTTGACCGATTGAATCGTTGAGAATGTTTTGCTCAACCTTGTCCTGCTCGATGTCCGTCTGAACCTGTTCAGATCGATCGCCACCTGCTTGATCGATTGCATCCGTTCGTTCGGGTCTTTTTCCATGCATTCCAAAACGATGCGGTCAAGTTCCGCATCGATCTCGGGCTTGAATGTAGACATCGGCGGTACGTCGACGTTCACGATCTCGTACAGAATTGCACTCTCATGCGCACCGTTGAATGGAGACCTCCCCGTCAACATTTCGTAAAGCAGCACTCCGAAAGAAAATATATCAGAACGATGGTCGGTTTCTTGTCCCTGCACTTGTTCGGGTGACATATATCCTAGCGTTCCGACCGTAGCCCCCTGTTTTGTTAATCTTGATACGCCGACAAGTTTTGCCAATCCAAAATCCATGACCTGTACGATCCCGTCTTTGCGGATCATGATGTTCTCGGGCTTGATGTCGCGGTGTACGATTCCTTTTTCGTGGGCGGCGGCAAGCCCCTCGGCTATCTGAATTGCATAATCGATCGCCTGCTTTTGGGTGATCGATGATTTCTTTTCCTGGAGCGTTTGTCCATCGACGAATTCCATAACGATGAACATTTGCTTGCCCCCTTGGGGGTCATCATGTTCCTGGATGTCGATGATGGAGCAAACGTTAGGATGGTTCAGCGCGGCTGCCGATTTCGCTTCCTGAATGAATCTTGCTTTGTCCTGTTCCGATGCGGCAAGATGTGCAGGCAGAAACTTGAGCGCGACGAGCCGGTCGAGCTTGGTATCCTGGGCTTTGTAGACGACGCCCATGCCGCCTTCGCCCAACTTCTTGAGGATCTCGTAATGAGATATTGTTTGTCCGATCATCGCAGCCGCCTCCCGCCTGCGGCGGGATCCTCGAAATTGCGACTGCTCGCAGAAAACGCTCGCAGGCAATTTCGGGACATGCCGCCTTCGCCCAACTTCTTGAGGATCTTGTAATGAGATATTGTTTGTCCAATCATCGCAGCCGCCTCCCGCCTGCGGCGGGATCCTCGAAATTGCGACTGCTCACAGAAAACGCTCGCAGGCAATTTCGGGACATGCCGCCTTCGCCCAACTTCTTGAGGATCTTGTAATGAGATATTGTTTGTCCAATCATCGCAGCCGCCTCCCGCCTGCGGCGGGATCCTCGAAATTGCGACTGCTCGCAGAAAACGCTCGCAGGCAATTTCGGGACATGCCGCCTTCGCCCAACTTCTTGAGGATCTTGTAATGAGATATTGTTTGTCCAATCATCGCAGCCGCCTCCCGCCGGCGGCGGGATCCTCGAAATTGCGACTGCTTGCAGAAAACGCTCGCAGGCAATTTCGGGACATGCCGCCTTCGCCGAACTTCTCGAGGATCTTGTAATGAGATATTGTTTGTCCGATCATCGGATCATTTCCCCTTCATCATTTCAATATACTCCGGTTCATTCCGGATACTGTCGAGGTCGGGGTCGCGCTTGGTCCACTCGTGAAATCCATAGCCCGATGAGAGTGCTCTTTTTAACGTCTGAATTGCCGCGGGCTTGTCTCCGATGGTGGCGTAGAAACAGGCGGCATTGTAGAACATCAAGGGATCGTTCGGGCTTAGTTCTATCGCCCGCGCTGCTTTGACTTTCGCCTCCTCAATGCGTCCGCTCCTTACCAATGCAACGGCAAAAAAGATGTGGCCACGGGCATCGTCGGGATGGAGAGAGAGGTACCTCGGGAACATCGTCATCGACGCTTCAAGCCATCTGCTGACATTCTCTTTTTCCTGAAGACGAGTATAGCAAAGAATAATGTCGCCGTACGCAGCGTAAAAATCCGGATTGAGGTCAATGACTTTTCGAAAAAGGTCCGCTGCTTCACGGATACGGTCTGTTGTAACGTACGTTCGCCCGAGTATCCAATATGCGGTATGATTGCTTGGATTGAGCTCGATAGCCTTTTGACTCGCTTCGACTGCCTCGTCGTGAGACTTCTTGTACAGGTAGACCAGTCCGAGCGCGGAATATGCTTCGGACAACGAAGGGTCGTACATCAACGCTTTCAGTCCCGCCTCCAAGGCTTTGTCAAGGTGCGCTTCGTTCCTGTCGAATTGCTGGTAGAGGTGTGCGTATGCTTCGCTCATTCCGGCATAGGCATCGGCATACCGTGCGTCGTATTCGATAGCTTTCTGAAAAAGTTCAATCGCGGTCTGCACGCCATTCTTCGTGAACCGGTACAGCGAATCGCGCGCCCTCAGGTTACAGTCGAAAGCCTGAGCGTTCAACGTCGGCCGTTTCGTGAGGACTACTTGTTCCTTGGGAGTAAGCTTCACCATTAACGCATCGACAATCTGTTTCGACACCTTCTCTTGAATATCAAAGACGTCTTCGAGCTTCCCCTTGTACGTCTCCGCCCAGAGCTGAGCGTCGGCCTCGACGTCGACAAGCTCAACCGCAATCCGAAGGTTATCCTGAAACTTTCTTACACTCCCTGCAAGAATATATCGCGTTCCGAGTTCCCTGCCGATTGCCTTGACTTCCTTCGTTGTTCCTTTGTATTGCATTGAAGTTGTTCTCGGAACAACGCGAATATCCCTCAACCTCGATAAGTTGATGATCAGTTCTTCGGTGAGGCCGTCGCTGAAATAGTCGCTTTCTTTGTCCGGACTGATATTCCCGAACGGAAGGACGGCAATCGCTTTCGCCTGCGGTTGAGACGGCACGCTTTCGATGATGTGCTGGGTCTCATGAAGAGAGTGAAGAACCTCCTCCATGTTTTGATAGCGCTGCGCCCGGTTCTTCGCCAGCATTTTCTTGATCAAAGCATCTACCTGATGAGGAATCTTTCTGTCCATCAGGCTCGGAACGGGGGGATCTTCATTCACGATCAAGTACAGAAGTCCCGCCTCGTGCTCAGATTTAAAAGGAAGGTCGGCGGTCAGAAGTTCATACAGAACAACGCCGAGCGACCAAATGTCCGAGCGCTGGTCGGCTGCTTCACCTTGAGCCTGTTCCGGTGCCATGTACGACAAGGTTCCGAGCGATGTACCGGTTCTTGTTAACCCGGAGCTGCTTTTGAGCTTCGCGATGCCAAAATCCATGATCTTGAGCTTCCCATCGTTCGTCAGCATCACATTCTCCGGCTTGATATCGCGATGGACGATGTTTTTGCCGTGTGCTGCTTTTAACCCTTCCGCTATCTGGGATGCCCACTCGATCGCCTGATGAACGGGAACACCGGTCCCGGAATTGAGATTCGTCATATACTTTTTCAGCGTCATCCCTTCAAGATATTCCATCACAAGGAACATTCCGTCTTCCTGATCGTCGACCTCGTAAACGTTGAGAATGTTCGGATGATTGAGCGCAGCTGTCGCTTTCGCTTCCTGGAGGAATCGTGCCTTGCTGTCGGGCGAAGCGGAGAGATGTGCCGGTAGGAATTTGATAGCGACCATCCGATCGAGTTTTAAATCCTGGGCTTTATACACGACACCCATCCCGCCTTCACCCAATTTTTCGATAATTTTGTAATGAGAAATTGTTTGACCGATCATATTCTTTGCCTGCGTTGATGATTTTCTAAAGATTGTTATTTACTGATGCTGCGGAAAAGGCGAGAACCTTTTCGTATGTGGCCACTAACGGGGTTTCATTGCTAGTGCCGTTTCCGATAATACATCTTGTATAGTAACCGCAAAGGTCGCTAAGGACGCGAGGATTTCTTAGTATTTTGACAAAAACTTCTTTGCGACCTTAGCGTCCTTTGCGGTGAATGAATTATTGGAAAATACAATATTTGTTTTGAGAAAAGGCACTAGTATTAGCTCTTTGCTGCAAATATTGCGCTCCTATCGGAGCTTTGCTAATGACGGCATTTCCTGTAAAGTTCGTAGATTTTTAGTCCCGGAGGGACGAAATATTTTTAGTTTGAATAACCCGTTTTTCTTTAAAGCTCCGTAGGAGCGATATAAGAATTGAATCGAGAGTGCTCTGCATACCATCATTTATTCACCAATGATTGAAATCTTTTATTCTCTCTGAGTGATGACCATCTCGGGTCAATCTTTAAGAACGTCGCAGAGACTTCGCACGGAATCGATAATAGCCGTTCGACCGCATCGAGAGCCATATCCTGCTCGCCAATCATTGCATAGATCCGTGCAAGGTCGGCAAGGCGGTATGAACCCCGCCAGGCTTCTTTTTCGATGGGAAGCAGCTCAACGCCGTGTTTGCCCGCCCGAACGGCATCTTCCTTTCGGCCCAGGCCTGCGTAGGCTATACCGAGTGCGCTGTACACGCGTTCATCGGCCGGGTGCGCTTTTTGCTCCCGTTCCAGCTGGACGCATGCGCTGTCGTAATATTTCCTGGCTGCGGCCGCATTGCCGTGCATCGTTTCGAGCTGCGCACGAAGCAGCGATGAAGGAGAATACTGAAATTGATCATTCACGATGACGTCGGCGCTTTCATGATCAAGTGCCGCCTTTGCCCCCTCATAATTACCGGCCAGCAATTCAACTTCGAAGGTCATGTCGGCGAGAAAATATTCCGAACCGCTGTCCTTGCCTTGACGGCGGCATTCTTCTACGACTTGACGCGCTTCGCTGATGTCGCCTTTCCAGAGAAGAATATTTTTGGCTTTTTCCCAATAGATCGCGGTAACATCCGGGGAAAGTTCGATCGCCTTGTCATAATTGCGATTGGCTTCTTCATAGTCGCGGAGCAATGTCTGAGTTTCTCCGAGCTGGCGCACCAGGTCTGAAGCTCGCGGGTTGCCGGCAATCGATTTCTTGAACGACTCAACAGACCCGAGCATATCCCCCTGGCGCCGCAAGACCGCAGCGATACCATAATGGACATTTGAATTGCTCGGCCTGTACTTTAGGGCAAGGGAGAATTCATCCAATGCGCTTTTGTAATCGAGCTTGGCATGATAGTAATACCAACCCATTGCCTCATGCGCTTCCGAGAGATCCGGGGACAGTGCGACAGCTTTTTCAGCAGCCTGGCGGGACTTCTCAATTCGGCTTTCCGTATGGTCATAAAAGAACCAATACATGTTCGAGTGTACATACGAGAGTTTGGCGTAGGCCGCTGCAAACGATGGATCGTAACGGATCGCCCGCTCGAATAACTGGACGGCGATCTCAAAATCTGATTTCGAGACTGTCCGTTCCGAGTACTGGATTGCCTGAAGGTAGTAGTCATACGCTTCTGAGTTTTCAGTGAGCGAGGTTTCTAAAGATGCCTTTTCGGTTTTCGCCAGCGCAACGTCCATCGCTCCGGCAACCCTGCTGGCAATGTCGGATTGCAGCTTGAAAGCACTCGACAGCACCGATTCCATCGACTCCGACCATGCCTGCGTGCCGTCTTCAACTTTAATGAGCGTCGGATTGACGCGCACGTGCGTTTCGCCGCCGATATTTTCCCAGCGGACAGTTCCTTGCAAAATATAGTTTACTCCCAACTCTTCGCCGATCTGTTTGAACGTCTTAGTTGTTTTCCTGTACTGAGTTGCGCTTGATCGTGCAATAACGCTTAAGCCGGAGATTCCAGATAACCTGCTCGTCACCTCGTCTGTCATCCCGTCTACAAAATAGTCCTTGTCGGCGGGACCGAGATTTTCGAACGGGAGAACAACAACTATTTTCTTGTCATTCCTTGCCGTGAATCTCGAAAAAATGGCGTCCTTGAAAATGAATCCTGCAATGATCACCAGCGCCGCGATGCCCATTCCGATCAAAGTCTGTTTTGAAAGGAATCTGTTCGTTGGTGTTAGCGGCGCTGCCGCGGGGGATCGCGGCCTCAGCTCTTCGGGGGGATGGAACGCCTGCGTCCGGACAATTCTGGTCGATCCTTTTTTTAATCGGCGAAGATCGACGATGATCTCGGACATCGATTGGTACCGGTCTTCCGGATCTTTCTCGAGCGATTTTTTCAGGATGTGGAGCAATTCCGCGGGGATATCGTCGCGGTATTTGGAAGCGTCTTCCGGCTCTTCATTCACGATAGAGTACATCATCGCCGCTTCATGCTCGCCGCGGAAGGGCGTCTTTCCTGTTGTCATTTCGAACAGCACGACGCCGAAGGAAAAAATATCGGAACGGATATCGGCTTCAATTCCCTGGATCTGTTCCGGAGACATATATGCCAGAGTACCGATGGTACTCGATGTTTTGGTCAGCTTCAACGAACCTTTCAATTTCGCCAAACCAAAATCCATTACTTTGACCTGGTTCTTGGAGTTGACCATGATATTTTCGGACTTGATATCGCGGTGGATGATCCCTTTGCTGTGCGCTTCCTGCAATGCTTCACCGATCTGTATCCCGAACTCGACGACCTGCTTGATGGCGAGCGGCGAAGCTTTTCCGCCGGCACCAGCGGCAATCGTGTCGCGAAGTGTGCTGCCGTCAACAAATTCCATCTCAATAAATTGTTGGCCGTCGAATTCATCTATACCATAGATAGTACAGACATTGGGATGATTTAATGCCGACGCCGATTTCGCCTCCTGGATGAATCTGGATTTTTCCTGTTCCGATTGCGAGATTTGCGCCGGAAGGAATTTGAGCGCTACGAGACCGGTCGAGTTTGGTGTCTTTGGCTTTGTAGACAATGCCCATCCCCCCTTCGCCCAACTGCTCAACAATTTCATACTGAAGAATTGTTTTGCCGATCACGATGCTCTCCATTGAAGTTTTGTATTTTAAACGCCTGAAAAGTCTCTCGCGCTAAGACGCTGGCAAAGCCATCCCTTACCGGGAAAAGACGCGTATGGTATTTGCGTTACATTTTTGCGCCTTGGCGACTTTGCGTGAGACATAGGCTGCTTTGTCAATGCGAAAACCATTCGGCCGTGAGGCAACGATACACTGTTGCCCGCAGGTCCTCACTGGAAGCGGACGTATGGACGGTGCTGTCGTGAGAAACCCGCCATCGGACAAAAGAGGGTAAAATCTTGTATATCGAATCCAGCAATGCGCTGATGGAGTGAATTCCGGACGACGATTCGATATCGACGGTTTCATCCCAAAATGAAATAATGTGGAATTTGTGATGTTCACGGACAAGAATGAGGTCGATAAATCCTTTATGAACCTTATACTTCGGATGAATATCGGATGAGAAAATGGCTTCAAAGTTGTGGATTTGATCCTCTTGGACTGTGAGCGTTAGTATCTGAACAGCAAACGGTTTTGCTTTTAGTCTGCTGATGTTTTCCGAGCCGGCCACGGAATCGTCGAAGCGTTCTACAGTTGGTTCAACGAGGATAGGAGTGTATTCGAGAGAAAGATCCTTTGAGAGTTCCAGTTTCCATTCGGTCGATTCTGCAAAAAAAGGCCGGAGTATGTCAACTAAACGCGTATAGAGCCCGCTCTCTTCATAGTCGGTCGATACCTTTTGAGATTTCCAGAGTGTCAGAGAAACGCACTCCTGTGCATTGCCGGTATTTTGAAGAAGGGATGCGAAGACGCATCCCTCGGTTGACCGGAGAGCTGACAACACAGATTGTGTATATACTTCGGCCCACGTCTCCGACTCTTCAGCCCGTATTACATGAGTAACCATTCTCAGGAACATCGGCACCTCGCAAAGTTTGGTGAATTGAAAGGCCTCAAGAATATCTCTCGCAAAGACGCGAAGACGCAAAAATATAGAACAATGTCTCTGCGACTTAGCGTCTGGCGAAGCCATCCCTTGTATATTCGAAATAGTTATTTAGTTTATAGAACAACCGTCTGAAGCCAAGAAGCCTGAGTCATCCCTAGACAAATAAATGTCGTCCCGAAGATAAGGCCGGTTTCAGAATTTTTCGTCAACATCGAACAGTATCATAAGACGTTAAGTCTGCATTCACAAGAGTCAATGTAAACGAAAATGGTTGCATTGCAACTAAGAAGGACTCACGCTATGAAACACATTCTCGGTATCGATATCGCCAGTGAAACATTTGTCGGGAGCGTTGTTACAAACGAACCGACACCAAAACATAAGGGCGAAGCAACGACATTTGCCAATACATCATCAGGATTTTCTGCCTGCGCTCAATGGCTACACTCACTTGGTGTAGTTCCTTCCGAAACAATGGTGGTTGTTGAAGCCACCGGTGTGTATTGGGAAGCCTTAGCATTGTTCTTTCGCCATCATCACTTCATCATGAGTGTCGCAAACCCGGCACAGGTAAAATACTATGCACAATCAGTGTTGCAGCGAGGTAAAACCGACGAACTCGATGCACATCTTATCGCTCGTTTTGGAGCGACGATGCATCCACGCACGTGGGAGCCGCCATCAGCCTTCAGTGAAGAACTCCAAGTATTGATGCGACAACGAGATGCGTATCTTGGCATGCTTACTCAGGAACGTAATCGTTTGCACAGTTATGAGCGCTCCGGTATCCCACCGCAACGTGCTATCGTTGTTTCGAAAAAGACAATTACATTTCTGGAACAACAAATCAAAGAGCTTGAAACAAACTTTAAGAACATGATCAATACTGATGAACGCTGGAAACACATGCTGGAACTCTTACAATCAATTCCCAGCATCGGTTTTGTTACCGCGGGTATCTTGTTGACCGAAACACAAGCATTAGAATCATTTCATTCATCTCGACAACTGACAGCCTTTGCTGGAATTGCACCCGCTCCCTATACGTCGGGAAAGAGCGTCTATAAACGCTCCCGGATCTCTAAAATTGGTAACCCAAGAATACGGAAAGCATTTTATATGGCTGCCGTCAGCGCTCTTCGGTTCAATCCAATAATGAAAAGATTTTTTGATCGTCTCGTTACCAACGGCAAAACTAAGAAAGTTGCGTTGGTTGCTGTTGCTCGAAAACTTCTCATTTTGTGCTTTGCCATCTGTAAATCTGATAAACCTTTTCAACCTAATTATTTGCTCCTTAACTCTTGACTTTTAATACAGTATCTTCGGGATTTGCGCGATAAAAATTTTTACAACATCCGTTTGATGACCATGATGGTGATATCGTCGGATTGAGGATGAGCGCCGGCATGTTTCCGGACTTCCTTTACCACCGCATCGGCAATTTCTTCGGCCGTCCGGTTCTTCTGTTCGAGAAGCAGCGCTTGCAGACGCTCTTCCCCGAATTGTTCCAGTTCGCTGTTCATCGCCTCGCTCACGCCGTCCGATTGAACAACCAGGAGGTCGCCGATGTTCAGAGCGATCCTTTCATCTTCATATTCCGCTTTCTCGATAAGCCCGATCATGAGACCGCCGGTTTTTAGACGCCGAATCGAATTGTCGCTTCCGATCAGGAACGGCCAGTCGTGCCCCGCATTCGAGTAATGGATTTTGTTCTGCTGAATGTCGAGGATGCCGTAAAAGAGCGTCGCGAATTTTTCGGGACTGGTGCTTTCAAAGAGGAGCTTGTTGGACCGGAGAAGACATTCCGACGGGACCTGCGAGACCAATGTCTGACCGCGAAGCGTCGCCTGAAGGTTTGCCATGAGCAGCGATGCCGGAAGCCCTTTTCCCGAGACATCGCCCAAGCACAACGCCGTTCGTCCGTCGCTCTTTGGGATGAAGTCGAAATAGTCGCCGCCGATGGATTGCGCGGCAATCGACCGCGCAAAGATATCGTACCCCTGGAGGCCCGGGTTGCTCCGCGGCAATAGATCTCTTTGGATTTTTGCCGCCAGTCCGACTTCCTGCTGCATCTTGATGTACAGTTTTTCTTCCTCGATCAAGCGGGCATTTTCAACGACCTGCGCCGATTGGGCCGCGATGATCGCGAGAAGGCGCTGGTCGTCAGTGCCGAACGGTTGGCCGTCCTTCTTATTATAGACAGTCAGAACGCCGCGAAGCTCGGATTTAACGATCAGCGGAACGCATAAAAGCGTTTTGATATTATCGTCCCACTGTACGCCGCGGAACCTCGCATCGTTCGCCGGATCGTCGACGCTCAGCGGTTTTTTGTTCAGATGCATCCAGCCGATTAACGCCTGGTGCATATGGAATGCCGGCGCCCCCGCGGAAGAAACCATCGTGCGGATCAGCGTCTTCATCGACTTCTGTTCGTCTTCCACGAGCGTGATGACGCCCTGTTCCGCATTCACCGCGCGCAGTGATTTCCGGATCAGCGTCTGCATAATTTCTTCCGCGTTCAACGATGCGCTGATGGCGCGCGCGATGTCGTTAAGAATCGACAGCTCTTCAACCGCGCGGCGAAGTCTCCGCACCTCGTCTTGAAGCGCCTCCGCTGATTGAGATGCTATAAGTTTTTCAGCCATTCATTATTCTCTCGTGATAACGACTGCATTCGTGCGTTATGCAATTCGGTAATGACTATATTTTAGTACAGAAAAGTGCACTCTTGGCGATTAGTAAGTACCTTCGGATAATGTTCCGATCGATATTTAAAAATCAAAAAAAGTTCCTACAATGGGGTTTCCAAAGCAGCACATTGTGCCTTTGGACTTATCGGGGACTGCAAGTTGCAGACTTATTATCATCCACCATCGATGACGAATATAGAAGAACCAGCCGGGTTGTACTCTCTGTCCCCAGCGTTGGATCGATTCCGATAAAAAAATGAAGATGCGGAGAATGCTCCGCAGTCTATCTACGGTTTTGTACTAGATGTAAAGGCATATTCCTACAGAAAGGGGGAGCAGATTGGGGCAATGACGCTGCCGCAATCTTCAACAATACTCAAATTAAAAATACTCTTTCCAGATGCTATAGTCAAGGATTCATACCTGTTGAACAAGATTTCTTCTGCGCAAGTGCCGCTGTTTGTGCAAAAACTGTTGAGAAGTTGCAAATGTCGTGTCAGGAACCCATCGGCATTTGCCAATCGTTGAATAACTCTACACTAATTGGTTATTTGGGCTCGTGTAATTTGAGAACGCGCGGGTATTAAACCGGAGCTTCTGCACAATGCATTCCCATCAGAGATTCGAACGAGATTAAGCAGGCTGAATGTAACAGTACCTTCTCGTTCCCAAACTCCGTTTGGGAACGTACTACGAGATGCCACAATTTATTCACAAGAGATCCGTGTACAGATTGATAGTGAAAAGTAGTAAATGAATTATATCGCCCCAACCTCTCCCGCTGCCATGGGAGAGGCTGTCGCCTCTCGTTCCCAAGCTCCGCTTGGGAACGTCCTTGCTCTGAAGCTAAACTTCCATGGATTGCGTTCCCAATCAGAGATTGGGAACGAGAGAATCCTTTGAAGAAATGCAAGTACTTATGGACGAGTTATTATTTACGATTCGACGCTTTGAATATGAGAGCATCTTCCGGGTCAGCTATACGAGCATAGCACCCGAATCCGCCGAGGTTATTTTCAATTTTCAGCAGCAGTGTATTCCATCCCTTCCGGAGTTCTGTAGCAACCGTATCCTGATCTGGCACCGCCGGCCTGTTTTTAATGAAACGGTAGATCTGTTTCCCGTTCAAAAAAACTTTGACGCCGTCATCGCTTCCCACGAGAAGCGGAAGCGACTGATCGCGCGGCGAATAGATATAGCTCAAGGCATACCCGACTGTCAGATCGGAGGGATGAAAAATGCCGAGATCCAAAAATCCCGACTTCTCGGATTTCACCAGCTGCCAGCGAACTTCTTTTCCTTGCGCCCCGCGGTAGACTTTCTTCAAATTGATCTCCTGCTCGGGGGCATAGACGGTGTCGAGCCCGTACCGGCCATGCAGGGAATCTTCCGGATTCGGAAAGGGCCCGCAAACATACCACGACAGTATGAATGCGCGGTACGGGTGCAAGGCAAAAGCATCCAATCCAACTCCATATCCCGATGAAACCGGGTCTTTGCCGCTGACGACAAACCGCAGCGCAATTGCACCATGCACGGGATGGAGGTTCTTCAAAGATATTTTTCCGCCGGGAATGATCGTTTCATTATACCCGTTGAAACTTGTTCCCTTGGCGCCGGTCGGGAGAACATCGATATTACTATACGACGGACCTTTCGTGAAATACACATCTACATCGTACCGGCTCTCTTTTGCCGGCAGCAGCAGAGTGAAACTCTCCCCTTTTTTCCGCGCATCTACTTTTAACTGTTTGAACCCGCTCCAATCAGCCCCCCAGGCTGACATATCTTCAACCGAAGAAGAGAGTTCTGTTTGCTGCGGCTGTAACGATTCGGCTTCCAGCGCGCCGTTCGGTACCTGGACTCTGAGCGGTATGCGAAGTCCGGGAGGGAGCATAGGTGCAAAGGGACGGTGAGGTTCTTTCTGGTACCAGTATGCCGTACTGCTGTAGTCGGCTATTTCTTTATTCTGATCCCCATGTTCGATCAGCGCGCGAATCGATTTCTTAAAAGGTATGCAATCGAGGATGTGGAAACGGTACGCAGCGATCCGTCCGAGCGAGTCGTCTTTCAGGATCAATCCATGGTACGGCGCAGAATATTCTCCCTGGTTGAAATACCAGCCGCTGTTGAAATAGTCTTCCGTTCCCGTACCTTTTATCGACGCTTCCTTTTCCCCGTCCACATAGATCATTTCATCCCCTTCAAGAAATGTAAGCCCGCCGTCATAGCTCTGCATGCTCATGTTGATTCCCACGAGCTGACCTTCCCCTTCCGCTTCGAGCAGCGTATAATAGTGTGAAGGGTCGGTCCGGATCTCGCGGTGCCACGTCGCGTGAAAATATGCAACCGTAGAGTCAAGAGGTGCGTTTAGCTTGTGATAGTCGATGTGGTAGTAGAATGAAGGAATGGCCTGGCCGGTCTCGTTCGCCACCTCGACCCGAGCTGAAACGTTGAACGGCATCGGGAAATAGCAGTAGTACCCTCCGCTCGACATGCCGACAAACGGCGTAATGTACTGTTTGTACTGGAATCCCGTACCGAAAAAATCTCCGATAGGAACTTCAACCGACGGATCCTTTTCCCCGTCCCAATACATACGGAGGACGATGTGGCGAAGAAAATATTTGTCGGATGATGATATCGTCGTCCAGAACATCGTGATGACTCCGGGACCCTGGATATCCGCCAGCCGTGCAGTTCCCCCTGCGGGAATGATAATGAAATCATCGTTGCCCCCCGTAGTATCATTGCTCGAAATCTGCAAAAGTTTGCTCGGCTTAAGAAACGGCAGCCGCGCTGGAGAAAGCAGGTTGTCCAGAGAGGATTGTCCTTCCGCGACCGAGACCGCGAACAGACCGACGAAAAGCGCATGCATGAATTTCATCGCAATGATCTCCTGAATGTGAACAAAAAATATCCTTCCCAAAATCAAAGTTCAGTGCAAAACTACTTCGACATTCTTTCGTATGTCTCTGCGTGGAATGGAGATTTCCACAGTGCTGGTTTGCGGATCGCAGATCCAAGTACCGCTTTTCACTCCTTGCTTCAGCGTATGACCATCCACTTGAATCCTATGAGTTTCAGGAAATCCGTGGAGTTGAAGTATGTAGGTTCTTCGGAAAACCTGCCCGGAGTAGCTTCCTGTTGCCGCACCGATTATTACACGATATCCTGTCCGCTCATCGCCGGAACAGGATATCTTCGTCCACGAATATTTTTCGTGCAAATACTGAAGCGACACTCCGTCGTCTTCATACAGATTGAAACTCCCCGAGTCCGGGCCAAAGACTTGGATAACGAGTGTGTCTAACGGTCTCTCGCTGCAATAACGCATCCGGGGCTGCATCGGAATGATCGACCCCGCTTTGACAAAAAGAGGGATGGCATCCAGTGCATACACATCTTTTATTTCTTGTCCGCCTTGATACACTTTTCCGTTGGAGTATCGAATCCATTTCCCGGGGGGAAGATATGTGGTCGCCGCATTGCTTGAATCTACCACTGGCGTCACCAGAAAATTGTCGCCGAAAAAATATTCGCCGGGATAAGCATACGACTCCGGCATTTCCGGATTTTCAAGATAGAGGGGGCGAACCAACGGGAGTCCATTGTCGTACGCTATTCTTGAACACGTGTAAATATACGGAAGGAGCTGTTCGCGGAGGTTGAAATATTTTTGCGCAACGTCGACCCCTTTCCGGCCGTACATCCACGGCATCCGCAGATTTCCGTTGGCAGGATTTTCGTAGGCACAGTGAAGCCTGAGGATGGGGCTGAACGCACCGAATTCCAGCCACCGGCAATAGAGCTCCGCATTGAGCGTGTCGCCATGGAAGCCTCCAATATCATGCGAGACGTACGGAATCAGCATATTACCCGCGCGGCCGGTGAAGCCAACTTGAAACGCCAGCATTGGCCATTCTGAGTACGTATCACCGGAGTGGAAGATAGGATACTGCTGGCTCCCCCAGCCAGCGTATCTGCTAAGAATCAAACTTCTTTTTCCGGTAAGCTCCTGAGTGAAATCATAATAAATTTTATTGGTCCAGAGCTGTCCATTCAACCCCTTCACGGGGCACGGCCCGGTCCCGTCGATCCACCAGAAGTCGACTCCTTCTTTCATGGGGGGAGCGTGAAGAGCTTTCATGAAAGCATGTGCCTGCCGTTTATCTGTCAACGTGAACTCCAACAAACCCGCGGGGACCGCGTCGCTTATCTCAACTGGAAGCGCAGTCAATCCTCCATAGTCGGACCATGCATTAATTCTGAGCGCGAGCAGATTTCGTTTTCCCCTTTGGATAAAATCTGTGATGTTCGTGTACGTCATGGTGTTATATGTTTCGTTGCCCGCCGAAATATGGTCGCCCGCCATCTTCCCGTTCACAAAAAGCGCGTACTGTGAAGCAGCGCCTCCAAGAATAAGATAGAGCCGTTGTGCAGCGTTTTCTGGGAGCTCGATCCATTTTCTGTACCATCCAAAGCCGACGTAATTCGGATATCCTTGCTCCTGCCATGGTTTTCCCCCGTCGAGAATACGCCAGCTGCTGTCATTAAAACTTGTCGAATACCATGAGGCAAGCATCCCTGTATCTGTCGGATCGGTGCTGAACCTCCACTTTTCTGGAAATGCAAAAGTAAAAGTCGGCTTCGCTCCCTGTCCATTCCCCAGCAGCCTGCGGGCTTCTTTGGCATGGCTGTCCTGATCCGAGAGCGCCGTCTCTCCCTGCGTTTTCGGGTGATCGTTGACTGTGATATGGAGACCAGAGTCGTGGCACCAGCGGAAAAAAATTTGCGCATCGTCAAAGACCGGACTCCAATCGTATCCTCCCTGCCAGCCGAACTTGTGCCATCCGAAATCGAGAACGAGGACGTCAAGCGGGAGGCCTTCAGCTCGGAATCTGCTGATCTCCTGTTTGAGATCGTTAGAGGTAAAATGAAATTTCGTTGTCATATCGGATCCGGGGAGATACTCATAGTTGAGATCTGTCATCCAGATGCCGAGGCTGTACCGGGGAACCATCGGGATATTGCCGCACAGGAGTGAGAATTCCTTCAAGGCATGGCGGTAGTCATGACCGTAGACGATCACATACCAGTCCTGATTTCCTTCGTCCGCCCTGGGAGCGATCCAATCTATTGTTGGATTAATAATTGGGCTCTGACTGTCGTCGAGAACAAAATACCCGCTTCGGCTCAGAATTCCTTTTTGCGGCGGGGGGAGCCTGTTTCCATTGACACCGTCGAGTGTAGTGATTCCGCCTAAGTTAAGCGAATCTGTATCGCCGGGCGACCAGTTTCCCGTCTCCCCACTAAAATTCCACGAAACGGCAAGATTTTCCCGTGTGAATATTCCTTTCATTGTCTTGTACCGTACCGTTATGGATGCGGAGGAAATGATCACCCAACCATCTTTTTCTTTGATGGTTACCGGAACAGAAACCGGCTGCCGGTATTTCACCACGACAGTCGGTTGATCGACGAATTGTGATCTCGTTGAGAATTGGAGGCGAACCATTGTCGGCGAAATGAATTCAATTCGCGCTTGACCGATCGTGATTGAGCCATTCTGAACACGATACGAGTCGAGAGCAAAAAGATTTTCCTTCGCGAACGCTGACACGAGAAAAATGATTATCGCAAAAATAGAAATGTGTGATTTCAATCGAAGGTGCACCCAATGAGTTCTTAAAGCAAGGCGGGCATTGTTTTAGAAAAAAAGTGAAAAAACATTCCGCTAACAATGTGCCGAGCGCTGACTATTCTGGGCTGTTCATTGCCGGTGCGTCATCTTACTTTTGTGGAGTTACTGCATTCATCGGATAGTATTCATAATTGTGTATCTTCGATGCGGGGTCGTTCTCCATAAGTCCGCTGATCTCATCTTCGCTGTCCACCGCAACGATACCAATGCCGTACGTTCCCTTTGGGTCATACACGGGTCCGAATACAAGCATAACGCCCTTGCTCATATAGTCTTTCCAATACGCAATATGCTGTTGCACGATCTTCCGTTCTTCATCCGTCATTGTTTTGGCAAAGTCAGGCCGGCGGGGAAGAAGTTTCAGCATGAAATGTTTTTTTTCCATAATTTTAGTTTTTTCAAAAATCAGAAAAGCTTGTCTCACGCAGAGTCGCCAAGGCGCAGAAGATATTAAAAATCTCACCCGGCTTTCCGTCTTCGCATGATATTATTTGATCAGCATTAATTTCCTCGTCTGGGATAAATTCCCCGCAGTAAGTCTGTAAAGGTACACTCCGCTCGGCAATCCGACCCCGTTAAATATTGCTGAATGCTCCCCCGCATTCTGGCGCTCGCTGATGAGCGTGGCGACATTCCTTCCGATTACGTCGTACACCTTCAGCGTTACAAAACAGTTTGCTGGCAGCTGATAATTGATAACTGTCGATGGGTTGAACGGATTTGGATAGTTTTGTTCGAGTGTAAATTTTGAAGGCATCTCATCCGTTGAACGAACTCCGTCTATCGCGGCCGGCACACTAAGAAGTCCATAATATTGCGAGGGCATTCCAAACGTTCCTCCTGTTCCGACGTACAAGTTGCCGTTATATACACCCAGAGCAGAGACGATCGTGGAATCTTTTAATCCTGGCACGGAGACGGCGATCCAATTCGATCCATTGTTCTCCAGGCAGAACACTCCATGGCTGTAATGGAGGCTGTCAATGCAGAATGTGCCGGCAAATAGATTCGCGCCGTCAACGGCAAAGCAGGAAACTGGATTTGTCGAGTCAGGAAATGGGACATGGGTCCAACTATTTGCGCCGAGCGACTTACGGAAAACGCCTTTATAAAGAGTTCCAACGTAAAGGATTGTGTCCACCCGGGTAATACACGTAATATCCCTGTTGGGCAAATCAAAACTTATGTCATTCCACGTCGTGCCATGGTCGGTCGATGTAAAAATACCTCCATTCCCAAGACCTCTGCTGCCGGATATTGGGACGTCGCTTGAGAACGCTCCGGCGTAGAGTGTTGAATCGTTTTCAAAAAGTGCCTTCACGAATGAAGAATCCGTCATCGGCCCTGCAAAGCATGAATCCCACTTGTTGGGGGGCTTGGCGCGCCACACTCCGCCAAAACTGGGACTCTCACTCTTCAGATCGCTGCCGGGAAGTCCGGCGAAAGCATACGTGCCGTCCCAGGCGACTGCGGTAACGGAGTGAGATGGGAGTCCGCCCGCCGAATTCGACGGATTGCCGATTTTTGACCACGAACCATTGTATTCCCATACCCCGCCATCTGTGCCATTGTTCTGTGCGCTGTCTCCTGACAGAGCGTCAATACCTACAATCAACTCAGTGCCGCTCGATGTTAAGCTAATAATGACGTTGTCGCTTCCAGGAATTTGTCCTGAAAGAGAGGAACCGGAGATGGGAAACATTCCGCTGTCATAAATAGCTGCATAGAAATTTGAGTTGAGCAGCGCGAAACCCGTGACAGCACCGTATTGGGCAAACCCCCTGGGTTGCTGGGTTGAATTAGTTTGGGTAAAGCACTGTGTTGTAATGAAGAATAGTGAAACGAGGGCAGTTGTAATACTTTTCATAAAACCTCCTTTTCATTTTTTTTGCTTGAGATTGTTGCGTTGAATCTTAAGCGACTCGCTCTCCGCATTCCTTCCCATCGCTCGCCAATCAAATGCCAGAGTGATGAGCTAGAAAATTGCAAAGCTACAATTCACAATGAGGCCGCAGAACAGAAATTTCTTCGCGGCGCGATTTCTGAATCCGCCAAGAAATTTCTCTTTACTGATATGGGGAGCTAGTCGGTTGGTATGTGTCAACTGAATTGAAGCGGACGTATCAATCGGGCAGTTCCCCCGACTTTTGTGATTGTATGTGAACGAATGTAGCAGGAATGTACGGGAGAATCAAGGCAAAAAAAACGGGATATGAACGCTGTATGACTATCAATGATAAAAAAAATATTTCAAAAGACCGTTATCTTTCTACTCATAAAGAATATATCCAATTTGGTGGATCAGATACGCCGCAGCGGCTTCGATTATTTTCTATTGTATGCCCAACTTCATTTCTCATTTTCCATCAAGCCCCTTGCGGATTTTTGTTAAGCATTGTGTTCTCAGGACGCAGCATATAGTCAACGTCCTTTGTCCGTGCTAGTCGTTTATGTTTTTTCGGAATAACCCACCAAAGCAAAGTCCGCGATGGCTGCTGGATATTGCAGAGTTGACTAATTTCTTTGTTTTCAATACATTATGAGCAATGCAAGCCACACTTCATCGAATACTTTCCCTTCTCTTTCTCTTCGTTTACGCAACGACTCTGTTGCTTATCGAATCGCCGCATGGCGACATGGAATCGGCTTTGGGTTCAGGGAAAACAAGTATCGCTCCTCACGCAGATGCCGCACACTGCAAGCATCTCGACGCATCGCACGCGGAAACATGCTCCATCTGTTCCTTCTTTGCCGGCAGAGCCCTCTTCGTTTCCTCGCCGTTCGCATTGGAAAATTCAATTGAAGAAGCATTTATACTGCCATTGATTTTCCCATCCTCGCATTCTTCTCTTCTTTTAACATCATTCTCCCGCCGCGCTCCCCCTTCTCTCATTACGATCGCATAATTGACCTCCGGAAAGAATCCGGCGACATTTAACCAATGCATGGATGGCTCTGTGAAAAAATTTGCATTCATTTTCTTCATTTCCATAGTTGTTCCGATCATTCTTTTTGCTCAGCGCGACTCTACCGCTGTCGATTCTGTTTTGATGAGACAACTCGAGCAACAGATGCAGCCGGCCGCTCCGCCGCCGGCAGCCCCGTCAGCTTCGCGCAGTGCACCGACAACGAATCCCGACATGAGTGCGATCGGTGATTTCCGCTCATTGTACAATAGCGATGGAAAGCGGAACGTTGAATTGTATTTCAACCAGTTGGAAGTGCAAATGGCATCGGTCGTCGACCCTTACGCGCGGGCAAATTTTCTCTTTTCCTTTAGCAAGGATACGTCGAGCGGAAATTTTAGCTCAGATATTGAAGAGGCAACACTGACGTCGCTCGACCTTCCGTACAGCCTTGAGGTAACGCTTGGAAAGTTCAAGCCTCATTTCACCAAGGTGAATACATTGCATCCCCACGCGTTCAGCTTTGTCGATTTTCCTTCGATGCTGACGCGTTATTTCACGGACGAGGGACTTTTTATGGAAGGAGTTTCGGCAAGCTGGCTCGTCCCGAATCCGTCGGATTTCTACCAGGAACTTGACGTCGAGATCGGGCGGAGCGAATCAAATAATACCCTCGACCAGGGAAACGCAAACAAGATGACATACGTCGGCCATCTCAAGAATTTCTTTGAACTCACGGACAATGCGACGCTCGAATTCGGTTTGTCGGGGCTTTCGGGCGTCAACGCCCAGCAATTCACGACAAACATGGGGGGGGTTGACATCACATATAAGTGGAAGCCTGTTCAATTTAACACGTTTCAATCGTTCACATGGCAGACAGAGGCAATCGTCTGCAGGACATCAACGCTTGCGGCTGCGAATGTCCAGACATACGGGGCGTACAGCTTTGTTGAATATCAAATAGAGAAAAGGACATTTCTCGGCGCCCAGTACCGATTATTCTGCACTGCCCGGCAACAAGAGCAATGAAGACCGCGTCTCTTCGCTCTTAATACGTTTCCAGCCGACGGAATTTCAGATCCTCGCCTTGGAATTTCAGCGCGACAACCGCAGTTACGCCGCCGACGCGAACCAAGTCATCCTGCGGGCAATTTTCGTCATCGGAAGCCATGGAGCGCATGCATATTAATTTTCAAGACATCATTAATTTTTTGGAGAGCATCGCATAATGAAAAATTCAAAATCAACAATTTCAGTTTTGATCCTGTTGAGTGTATCGTTATTTTCAATCGGAACCAGCCAGATAAAGGTTGTTACGACGCTCACCGACCTGAAAAGCATCACGGAGTTTATCGGCGGCGACCGCGTTGACGTTTTCGCGATTGCAACGGGATACCAAAATCCGCATTTTGTCGACCCGAAGCCGAGCTATATCCTCAAACTCGCCCACGCCGACATGTTCGTCACGGTCGGCCTCGACCTCGAAACCGGCTGGGTGCCTCCGCTGTTGAACAGCGCGCGCAATGCGAAGATACAAAAAGGAGGAGACGGGTACGTGGATGCATCGGTTAACGTTCCCCTCCTTCAAGTTCCGACAAGCCTCAACAGAGGAGAAGGCGACATCCACATTTATGGCAATCCGCATTACTGGCTCGACCCGGCAAACGGAAAAATCATGGCACAAAATATCTGCAATGGACTTGTTCGGCTCGACCCCGACCATCGCGACACGTTCACAGCAAATTTGCAGCGGTTCGATGAAACGATCGATGCAAAAATTAAGGAGTGGACGGTTAAGGCCAGCGTGTTCAAGAACACCAAGGTGATTGTCTATCACAATGAATGGCCCTATTTCGAGCAGCGGTTCGGCATTGTCATTGCCGATTATCTCGAACCGAAGCCCGGAATTCCTCCAACGCCGTCACAGCTGGCGAAAGTGATCGGCGAAATGAAACGAGACAACATCAAAATTATTATCAATTCGCCGTACTTCACTTCCGATGCGGCGGATCTTGTCGCGCGCAATTCGGGGGGAAAAGTTGTCACGCTCGCAACGTCAGTCGGGGCGAATGATAAAGTCAAAACGTACATCGACCTTTTCGATTACGATGTCGCCCTGCTTGTTGCCGCTGTTCAATAAACATCATCGACGATCACTAGAAGGAGAAAACAATGTTTGACATGTTTACGCAGGATTTTATTTTCAATGCACTGAAAGTGAGCATCATCATGGGGCTGTTGCTGTCGTATTTGGGAGTTCATGTTGTAGGACGGGGAATCGTTTTTGTCGACCTTGCCTTAGGGCAAATCTCAATGCTCGGCGTGGCTGTGGCAAATTATTTCGAGAAAGATCCGACGGTTATTTCGATCGTCTTTACGATGGTCGGTGCATTTCTCTTGTCCTTCATTAAGATCAAGGACATACGGTTGAAGCAGGAAGCGATCATCGGGATTGTGTATGCCGTCGCTTCTGCCGTCACAGTTCTTTTCATTTCAAAAGCTCCTCACGGCGAATCGGACATTTCCGAAGTGCTCTTCGGCAGCGTCTTCACCGTTACGACTGCACAGATTGTTACAATGGCGGTTGTGTTCGGCATCATCGGGATCACCCACCTGATCTTCCGGAAAAAGTTTTTTGAGCTCACTGAAAAATTTGAAAATCACGAGGTGGAAGATATTGGATTGTTCAATCTCTGGAATTTTCTCTTTTACCTCTCGATCGGATTATCGATCGTCGTAGCCGTGAGGGTCGCGGGAGTAATTCCAGTTTTTTCGTACCTCATCATTCCCCCCGTTTCTGCGATCCTGCTTACCCGAAAGCGGTCGACCGCTGTGATCGTCGCTCTTGCCATAAGCGTCATCGGGAGTTTCTTTGGCCTTTATTTTTCCGCACATTTTGACTTCCCGGCAGGGTCGGCAGTCGTGGCAATTTTAGGGGGACTTTTCCTCATCGTGGCCATTATTCGTTCTATTAAGAGCGGCCTCGGGGCAAGGAAAGGAAACTTTTGAACAGTTATTAGTGTCTAAATAATATTGTTCCAAACGCTTGTCAGAACCCTGAGGAACGTCTTCTCCCGCCGCTACGCGACGGGAGAATTTACGCGCATACAATCGTATGGCCATTTTCCCGACTTCGCCGGAATGACATTAAATTGAAATTAAGACGCCAGCCGATTTGCGGTTGATTAAGATATTCGATATAATATTTTATCCCCAATGAACAAATTTACCGCCAACAAGTCGAAAATATTCTTCGTTGTTTCCTGGCTGTTTGTCGCCGCACTCTTCCTTGACGGAGCCAACCTTGGCGACTTGATTCCGGGAACTGTCGTTATTCACTCGGACGACTACAACGATTCGCAAACCGATTCCGAATTGCTGGTGAGTGATTTCAACCATACGCCGGTTCGCTCACATTCACTCCCGCAGCATCCACAGAAGCAAGAAACACCCCAGCCGACACCGCCTCTCCGAATGGTCTACGACCAGGACAGCGATTCGCTGGCTGCCGGACCCGTCTTAGCATCTGAATCATTCATAATACTTCCCCCACAAACTCCTGCCTGCTTTGAATCCGTAAAGCAGACGCACACGCTGTATCTCCTCAACTGTACTCTCCTGATTTGACGTCCTAGTTTCCCATTCTCTCTTGTCCGAAACGAGCGCATCTTTACGCTGCGTTTTCGACGCTAAATCCAACATCGCGTTGCATCATTTACCCGCGCGAAGAATTGTGCTTTTTGAATTTTCTTCGAATGGGTCTATTCGGATACTTCTATCATGCTTGGCTCCTGGTGTTGTTTAAATCACCACTGCGGAGATTTCCAGTGCTGATGCTCGTATCCGGTATCATCATTTGCATTATTAAAGGCCTATACGTTCTATGATAAGATCACTTAAATCCATTGGTTATCTCTTTTTGTTTGTGCCGATTGTTTGTTCAGCGGAGGCTGCTGGAACACGGACCGATACCGTTGCCATCACTCTTCAGCAGGCTGAAGGCCGATTTTTGAAAAATAATCTGCAGCTACTGGCAGCGCGGTTCAACATCGATGCCTCGAAGGCGGCGGTCTATCAGGCAGAGCTTTGGAGCAACCCGAATATCTCGATCGAACAAAATGTTTACAATAAATTCACGAAGCGGTTTTTCGATGTCACCAAAACCGGAAACACGGAAGTTCAGCTGCAGCAGTTGATTCTTCTGGCAGGAAAACGGGACAAGCAGATCCGGTTGGCAGAGATCAACACGCAGATTGCCGAAAATACATTTTACGATCTGCTCCGCGCACTCAAGTTTGAACTTCGGACAAATTTTTTTGACCTTTATTTTTTACAGCAATCGCTCGCGTTTTATGATGAGACCATCCCCAACGTGAGGAAGACTGTCGCGGCAACTGAGGCCATCTACCAGAAGCGCTCTATTCTTCTGTCCGAAGTCCTGCGGCTGAAGTCTCTTCTTTTTTCGCTTGAGAACGAGAGGCTTGGCTTGTTGAACCAGGTCTCGGAAATCGAACATGGCATGGATGTTCTTCTGCGCGACACTTCCGGGTCGATCTCGTACTTTGTTCCGCAACTCGACAGAAACATGCTCGAGAGCCTTCGGATTGATTCTCTCTCCTTGCAGGATGTTATTGCAACGGCTTTGGAAAAACGCCCGGATTATAAAAACGCAGAGACCCAGGTCCAGTACGAGGATGCAAATCTGTCGCTGCAAAAGGCAATGAGAATCCCCGATCTCACAGTCGGCGGGACATATTCGCGCGCGGGGAGTTACATCCCGGATTATTATGCTCTGACCTTGTCGATCGATCTCCCCATTTTTAACAGGAACCAAGGAAATGTTGAGATATCGGAAAACACTCTGGAAGCGGACAAACTTTTGCGTGAGTACTCGCGCAAAACCCTTGAAAAAGAAATTGCCACGGCATACAAGAAAGCGGTCGACACCGACAGTCTTTTCAAAGCTTTTGACAAGAAGTTCACCGGCGAATACAAAACATTGGTCGATGGAATGGACGCAGATTATCAAAAACGAAACATCACCATCATTGAATTCACAGATTTTTACGAGTCATACAGAACAAGCATGCTGCAAATGAATCAACTTCAGAACGACAGGCTTGACGCTTTTGAAGGATTGAATTATGCGGCAGGGACAAGCTTGATCAACCCGTAAATCATCGTACGGGTCAATCGATATAAAAGGATTAATATCTATGAAAACAATTGCAGTCTTCGTCGGAAATTTTACCATCCTGGTCAGCATTCTCCTCGCGACGCTGCCGAATACCGGATGCCAGGAAAAAAGCGACGCAACTTCGATTGCGCAGGAATCGTCCAAGAGGCCGGCCGTTTCCGACGACGGAAAAACAATCCGGTTTCCGTCCAAGGCGGCCGGCTTGCAGCAGATACAAACGACGGAAGCCCGTGAGGGAACAGCCTTGGTTTCCGTAATTGCTCCCGCGCGCGTTGTCGCTACTATTTCGCCCGCCGCCACGTTATCGAGGAATATTATGCTTTTCGAGTCTCCGGACGTGACCACGTTGTATTCCCTGTATCGTCAAAGCAGTTCCAATGTCGACCTGACAGCCAAGAACCTTGTCCACGTCAAAGAGATGTACAACAATCAAGGTGCCACTGCACGCGACCTCAATCAGGCGGAAACAGACGCTGCAAATGCTCGAGCCTCGATGGGCGAAATGGAAGGGAGGCTGAGAGCGTATGGATTTAATCCTGCTGAACTCGAATCGGTCACAACGCAGACGGCGTGGCTGATGTCCGACGTTCCTGAAACCGAGCTTCACAAAGTGCAAAAAGGGGAAGACGTGGAAATCGTATTCTCTTCATTTCCCGATAAGAAACTTGTCGGCAAGGCTGCCGCCATCGGCGATATTGTAGACCCTGTTACGCGGACAGTCAAAGTCCGCCTCACACTCCAGAATCCGAACGGACGGCTTCTTCCCGGAATGTTTGCCCGGGTGGATTTTAGCTACCCTCAGCGCGGCGTCATTCTTTTGCCGCTCAACGCGATAGTAACGGTCGATGCGAATGATTACGCTTTCGTTCAATCAGCCGAAGGAGAATACACACGGCGGAAAGTGACTATTTCGAATGCGAATGAAATAAGCGCTGTCGTACTCAATGGTATTTCCGAAGGAGAGAAGGTTGTCACGAGCGGAACAATGCTTCTTAAGGGGCTGAGCTTCGGGTACTAGCGATTCGGTCGAAAACCCTTTTTCTCCGTGTAGCTCTGTGAATCTCGGCGCCACTCTGTGTTGCAAAAAAACTGTTTAACGGAGAAACACAGAGGCTGCACAGAGAACCACGGAGAAAAGCCCAGAGTCGAACTTATCGGTCGCATTTTTAGCGATGCTTCTAAAAATAAATATTGTGTTGTTGCGAACCCCTCTCAATCTCCCCCTTTGCAAGGGGGTGAGGGCATTTTCCCTCCTTATCAGGGGAGGGTTAGGGTGGGGTCTCAAATAACAATTCGAATCACTTTTGACAAACCTGATTAGAAAAATATGATCCGGAAACTACTCGCCTCTGCTCTTAATCAAAGGCTTGCAACGCTTTCGCTCGTTCTTGCCATTATTGTAATCGGTGCATGGTCGTGGGAGACTTTGAAAAAGGAAGCGTATCCTGACATCGGCGACACCCAGGTAACCGTTATCACATTGTTTCCCGGGCGAGCGGCCGAAGAAGTGGAACAGCAGGTTACGCTCCCGATTGAACGAGCGCTCAACGCGGTTCCGAACGTTATCAGCCGCCGCTCGAAAACAATTTTCGGACTTTCGGTCATTGAGTTGACCTTTGAGGACGGAACCGACGACTATTTTGCACGGCAGAGAGTACTTGAAAAATTGAATGACGCCGTTCTCCCCGATGGCGTCAACCCATCGCTCGGTCCGCTTACAGGTCCAGTCGGAGAGATTTTCCGTTACATCATCGAAGCAGATGAAAGCCACACTCCCATGGACCTGCGAACGCTGCAGGATTGGGTCGTTACACCGCGGCTTCTTCAAGTTCCCGGAGTTGCGGATGTTGTGAACTTCGGCGGATTAGTGAAGCAGTACCACGTCATCACTTCGCCGGACCGGCTGCAGCGGTACAATCTTTCGGTGCAGAACGTTATCGATGCGATCACTGCAAACAACCTCAACACCGGCGGCAACATTATCCAGCGCGGGGGGCAGGGATTTGTTGTGCGGGGAATCGGCGCAATCCACACAATAGACGACATCAAGAATATCGTCGTCGCTTCAATCAACGGAGTTCCTGTATTCATTCGCGACCTCGCGAGCGTAGAGGAGTTTCCTCTTCCGCCGGCAGGCATCCTGGGATATACACTCCAGCCGAACGATTCAACGCGGGTCGATGTGAACTCGAGCATTCAAGGATTGATTGCAATGCGAAGAGGGGAAAATCCATCCGACGTTGTCGAGGAGCTGAAGGAGCGTGTCAACGAGATTAATGAAAACGACTTGCCGGCCGGAGTCCGGCTTCATATTACGTACGACCGCAGCGAGCTTGTCAACTACACAATTGATACGGTCTCCCGCACCTTGTTTGAAGGCTTCTCTATTGTTATCATTGTTTTGATATTCTTTATCGGCAGTGTTCGTGCGGCTCTCGTGGTCGCGACAACAATTCCGGTATCAATGCTCTTCGCTTTCAGCATGATGAAACTCACCGGCATTCCGGCCAACCTCCTCTCGCTCGGCGCAGTCGATTTCGGTATCATTGTCGACGGGGCGGTCGTCATGGTAGAGAACATCATGCGGCGCTACCGCGACGCGACGCCGGAAGAACGGAAACAAGGTATTATTCGTTTTACGTTATCGTCGGCCCAGGAAGTAGGACGGGAAATTTTCTTTTCGATCACCATCATCATCCTTGCCTATCTGCCGATTTTTTCCTTCCAACGGGTTGAAGGAAAACTCTTCTCGCCGATGGCGTACACGCTTTCGTACGCCATCACCGGATCCATGCTTCTCGCGCTCACGGCAATTCCGGTGCTGATGACGATGATTTATCGCAAGCATTTTGAGTCGGAAAATCCGGGAAGTATCGAGTGGCACAACCCGGTGTATGAATGGATAGAGAAGAAATATGAAAAAATCATCGATGTGTTGACGCGTTATTCCATAGCGACGACAATCGTCTCCGCTGTCATCGTCGTGATGGTGATCGTTTTGGGAGCGAAAAAGATCGGCACGGAATTCCTTCCCGAACTCGATGAAGGATCGTTGAACATTCGCTGCTTTTTCCCCGTCGGTATTTCGTTGAAAGAATCGGAGAAATATTGCCCGGTAATCCGGGATGTCATCAGCCGGCATAAACAGGTCAATGTCGTTCTTTCTCAATTGGGAAGGAATGACGACGGAACCGATCCCTACGGACCAAACCGGCTAGAGATTTTTGTCGGCCTGCGGGACTACTCGACATGGAGCAAGCAGATCTCAAAGGAAGAACTCCTCCGGCAGATCAAGGACGAACTTGAGGATGCCGTGCCCGGAGCTCAATTTTCATTTTCGCAGCCGATCCTCGACAACGTGACCGAAGCAGTCACGGGAAGCGTCGCAGACCTCGCCATTCTTATTAATGGCGACGATTTGAAGTTGATGCGTTCGAAAGCCGATTCTATACTTGCGATTATCAAAACCATTCCCGGCGCGAGTGAAAGCGGCATCGAACAAGAGGGGGATCAGGCTCAATTGACAGTTGATATTGACCGGACTGCCGTTGCCCGCTACGGGATCAATGTGAGCGATGTGCAGAGAATGATAGAAGCGGCAATTGGGGGGAAAATTGTCGGCAAGCTGTATGAAGGAGAAAAGAGGTTCGATATTGTTGTTCGCTATAGTTCTGAATACCGCGCGTCGATAGAATCCGTGCGCGACATGCTCGTCCCTTCCCCGTCGGGAGGCCGCATTCCCATGTCGCAGCTTGCAACCATCAAACTTATTGACGGCCCGACGATTATCCAGCGCGAGGACGGGCTGCGGCAGGTTTCAGTCCGCACCAATATCCGGGGACGCGACCAAGGAAGTTTTGTTGCGGAAGCACAGGAGAAAGTGAATGCCGCCATCACCCTCCCAAGAGGATATTCGATGTCATGGGGAGGGCAGTTTGAAAATCTCTCCCGAGCAGGAAAACGGCTTGCCGTTGTTATCCCTCTCACGATCGGCATCATTTTTCTCCTCCTTTTCACAATGTACCGGAATGTCTGGCACGTGGGCGTTGCAATGGCGAGCATCCCTTTTGCGTTAATCGGTGGAACTAGCGCTTTGCTGATCCGAGGATACCCCTTCAACGTCTCGGCAGGAGTCGGCTTTATTTCCCTCTTCGGCGTTTCGATTATCGCCGGCGTCCTTTTTGTATCGCGAACGAATCGCCTCATGGATGACCTCGATCTTAATATCTTAGAGGCTGTCAAGCGTGCCGCCGCAATCCAACTCCGCCCGAATTTGATGACGATGCTTCTTGCTCTTCTGGGCTTAATCCCTGCCGCCCGTGCAACCGGCATTGGTTCCGATGTACAGCGCCCTCTCGCCACGGTCATTGTAGGCGGTTTATCGTCAGCGCTTTTAATGACGCCGTTAGTGCTCCCGGCAATTTATCTCGTCTTTGTGAGACGCAAAAACAACAAAAACCAACTACCATTAACCGACCAATGAGGCTGCCATGCTCGAAGTAACAATCTTCCTCGACGAAGACGATATGGTTAAAGATGAATCGTTGTACCAGTATATCATGAAGTACCTCCTTCATCATCACATCAAGGGGGCGTCGGTTTTTGCAGCGATGGGAGGGTACGGTGTGAAACGCCACCTCCATTACCCGCGCAAGATCGGTGCATCGGGCGAGGGACCTATTATGATCTTATTCGTCGATGACGAAGAAAAAATCAGAGACGTTCTTCCGCACTTGAAAGAAGTGGTTGCCGAAGGGCTTATTGTGGTAAAGAAGGTTGAACGAGTATAAGAGAGATTGTGCAATGATCAATCAACAGTAAATGCTCAGTGGTTCATTGATCATTGATTTATAACTCCACATGTCCCCTGATTCCGAAAATGTTAACCGCCGGCCCCCGATCTTTGTTGTAAGCGGGATTTATGACAATCTGATAATCTGCCGTCAGCCAAAATGACGAAGCCATTTTTAAATCATAGAATGTTTCTACTATTTGTTCTAATCCATAATTCAAACGCCCGTCGCCGATGAGAAAACCGTAACCGCCGGCAGCAAGGTAATTGCGGTGATCGTCCGATAAGCCATTAACGACAACGGCTATTCCTGCATTATCGTCGTTTCGTTTCCATGCATCGCCGCGAACATTTACGCCGATATTGAACGACTGATCAATTTCTGTAAAGACGAATGTTTCCGTCCGGCCATCATTCCAACTCAATCGGCTGAACATCCCAACTGTTTCACTTAAAGGTTGTTCTACGCTGAGAGCAAAGCCATACTTCGAACAATACGAGCGCGTTGAAATAATATCCGGCGTGTTGTGGTCTATCTCCGCATCATCAATAGCTTCTTGATAATTGCCCATGTGAGCGTGGTTGTAAAAACCAATCAAATGCAATTTACCTTCACGGTCAAAAATGATGTATTGTTTGACAAACTCAGCATTAACGCTGTAAGCCTTATTGATATGTGTGTCGAATTGATATCCGTTGGCTACCGTAGGCATCATAACAACGGCCAAATTGAGTGCCCATGTTAACTGATGCAGTTCTGCTGCGATACCATAGTCGTAACCACGAGTATCGGCAGCGTAATCCCACGCGCCCGGGGCCCATAACGACCAGTTCATAAACTGTGTTCTGGGATCGTGAGAGAACGCATTGTTGTCGAAGATGTCTGTGAGGCTGAATTTGCCTACGGTAATTGTCAATCGCTCTTTGGGGAATAGGCCGGCAATCGTATTTTGATCTTCACCGATTTTTTCTGTTTCATTACCCAAGGGAAAATTTTGGCGGAAGAATGCTCGGGCTATGATTACCGTCGGAGCAACCTCGTTTACTCGATAAACTTCACCATTGGGGAAACCGGCAATGCCAGTTGTAGAACTAAATCCACTACCGCCCGACATTTCAGGATTACAATACAATTCCCCAGAATGCCACAGCCGAGTTCCTAAAAACAATGTACTTGTAACAGAGTAGTGATTTTCACTGCTGTCGCTCAGGCTATTAATACCGGAATATTTCGCGGAAAAGCTGCCATGCATTTGTTGGATAGTGGTAAATTGAAAATGGTAGCTCCATGTCTCTTCCGAATCGGCAGATGAAACGATATTCTGAGCATGGCCCTTACTGGGAGAAAAAATCTGAAGGGATATGAAACAGCAGAACAATGTTGTAATAACGCTGCTGATCTTTTGCTTCTCTATCACACCAATATGCATTTGTGAAATCCTAATGAAGAGATAATATCAGTGGAGGTGAATTACGTGTCGGAGCCATTCCTGGTATTTTCAAATATATAACTTCCCCAGCTCAAAATAATTAACCCAATATTATATTTCAAGAACCATTCAAATGAAGTTCCTCCCACCCGTATCACGATAAATCAATGCATTGGGAGTAACGGCAAAAAAGCTCGTTCGGTTCCGCGTTTCAAAAAAAGAGCCCGTCTAAAGATCTAAGAATATTTCACTTCGCCTTGAGAAGCAGAATGGGCACGCTGACTCCGTGCCGGACTTTTGTCACCGTCGTCCCGAGAAAAAGGTCGGCCATTAAACGGTGGCCGTGCGTGCTCATCGCTAAGAGATCACATCCTCTTTTCTGAATCCATTTGACGATTTCTTCCGCGGGTTCCCCGTACGCCAACTCTGCTTCAGCCGGAATACCGTCGGAGCGGAATTCTGTTTTCACTTTTTCCAGGTAATCTTTGTCCTCAACAACCTCAGGACTCACAGCATCGGAACCGAACGTGCGGGCCGCCCAACCGTCGGCGACATGCAGCAGCACGACGCGGCTTTGCATGACCCGGGCGAGTTGTTTGATGTGTTCAATAATCGCCCTGTCAGTAGGAGTGCCATCCAAGGTTACGAGAATCGTTTTATACATACGCGTTTCCTTTTTGTTGTGCGAAAAAGATCATCCACCGACGATAACCCGCCACGCCTCGCTCAGCGACTCCGGCAGACTGTAGAGAGCCATGGCTGTGATCATGAGGGCGCTTCCCCATCCTAGTATCGTCAGGAACCAGCCATTGGTCCACGTTCCCATTATCTTGCGTGAAGAGGAGAAATACAATAGGGGGAACATCGCAAAAGGGAGTATGAGGCAAAGTATAACCTGACTGAGGTTGACCAAATCGGTTACGCTGCCGCCTCCGCGAACGCTGATGATCAGGATCGCCGGAACCACGGCAAGTGTCCGCGAGATAATTCTTCGCATCCACGGACGGATGCGCCAATTCATGAACCCTTCCATAACCACCTGCCCGGCCAGCGTGCCGGTGATGGTGCTGCTTTGTCCGCTGGCGAGCAGTGCAACAGCAAAGAGCGTGCTCGCGAGCGTTGTCCCGAGCAACGGGGCCAATGTCAGATGAGCGATGCGGATCCAATCGCTGTCGGGGCTGAACGTCACCACTTCCCCGCCGGCCACTGTTACACTTGTCTTGCCGTAAAAGACCATCGCCGCAAGAACCAAGATCGCAGCGTTGACAACGAACGCAACAGCCAGTGCGACAGAAGAGTCGATGGTATTGAAACGAATCGCGTTGCGAATCGAGCGGTCATCGCGCTGAAACTTCCGCGTCTGCACAAGGGCAGAGTGAAGAAACAGGTTGTGAGGCATTACGGTGGCACCGATCATTCCAATAGCTATGACGAGCATGCCTGCTTGCCGAAAACTGGGTTGAACCAGCGCCTGACCCATCTCCAGAAAGCTTGGCTGCGTTTGCGGAAGGATGAATATCTCGATGGCGTAACAAACGCCGATGGTAACCACGAATACTGTGACCACGGCTTCAATCATCCGCATCCCCAGCCCTTGTAATGCAAGCAAAAGGAGAACATCGGCTGCGGTGATTACGATTGCCCATGCAATAGGAATATGGAATAATAGATTTAGGGCGACAGCACTCCCCAGTGCTTCGGCGAGATCCGTTGCACCAATTGCGATTTCCATAGAGATCCAGTTAGGCCATCGGCTCCATTTCGGCAGATAATCGCGGCAGCACTGGGCCAAATCCTTGCCGGTAGCCACGCCTAGACGAGCCGAGATCACCTGAAGAATGACGGCCATAAAGCTCGCCAATGCAATAACCCACAGCAGGCCGTACTTGAACTGTGCCCCCCCAGCAAGATCCGTTCCCCAATTGCCCGGATCCATATAGCCCACACTCACCAGCACTGCCGGTCCCACAAACGCACGCCAGTTTTTCCAGAAACCGGCTTCGTGGTCCGGCACCACTACCGTGCTATGGACACCCTCTAATGAAAGGTGGCTGGTGCGCGTCGCCGGTTCAGAACCTTTCGTTACGGGCTCGTCAGGGTTGTCAGATAATTTGGAATCTGCTTTTTGATCGGTCATACTCTTCCGTTGATGCGATCATTCTTCGACAAATATATTGTGCGCTAACACAGAACTGACAACTGTTTCTTTCGTCCCAATTTTGATGATCACTGAATTATCAAAATTATTTTTTTGTTTTACAAGTATCCGTTTATTGAGAGAAAGCCCGATGGAAGATGCATATTGCAGCATTTCAGGATTTGAGTCGTTGACGCGCAGAACCCTGACTGTTACCCCTTCTTCCGTGTCGCCCAGCGGTTGGAGGTTCATCTTCTTTATCGTTCCGTCTTTTTGAGGGATCGGGTCACCGTGAGGGTCGACCTTCGGGCAACCGAGTACTTCGTCGACTTTCTCCTCCATCCTTTCGGACATAATGTGCTCGAACTGCTCCGCTTCCTCATGAATCTTATCCCACGAAAAATGGAGTACCTCCACAAGAAACATCTCCCACAACCGGTGCTTCCGGATGATCTTGAGCGCGGAACGTTTTCCCTTTTCCGTCACTTCAACCCCTTGATACGGCACATGCCGGAGAAAGCCCTTTTTGGAAAGCTTCTTTACCATGTCGGTGACGGACGCAGGGGAAATTTTAAGCTTTGCGGCAAGCAGGGTTGTTGTGACCTTTTTCTCGGTCGCCTCGAGTTCGTAGATATTCTTTAAATAATTTTCTACGCTGATACTTGGCATGCCTTCCTTCTTGGTAAATTTAGGCTAGCCTAAAATAATATTTAGAATAGCAAAAGTCAAGAGGGAGGCAATAAAAAAGAAAAGCCCAGCCGGTATGGGCTAGGCCTTCACGAAAACCTCTATTCTATGAATCCTCCGTACTGTCTATTGTATACCAATTACTACTGACTGTTTACCGTTCACTATTTACTATCTTTCTTCTTCTCGAAGATTTCGTCCGACAAGCCGGTATTCACTTTGTAATCAGTATAAATGATCGAGGCGGTTCCCTTTCGCGGCATGCGCTGTGGGTTGTACATTTTTTCACCGGATGAGTCGGGGGACTGTTGTATATCCATGCGGGCTTCAATTTTTGACGGCAGCGTGAATTTACCGTCAACGGTCTCATACTCAAGATCAACCGTTACTTTTCGCACATCCGACGGCGTGGATTCATAGTGAATCACGACCCATCGCGTGCCGTCCACCCAGATGTAGCTCTCGCGAACAGGCTTTCCCTTCTCAGGTTTTGAAACCAGTCTCAGTTTATAGACCGTTACACTTTCTTTTCGTTCACTCCCCACCACGGTTGCATCAAACTTATCGAGAAGTTGAGCCGGATTCAATCCGACAATTTCCCGCGGAACCATCGCGAAATTCTTCGCTTCAATGTGGATTTTATCCGGCTGTTTAAAATAGATCGTCACGAGCATCTCCGGAATTTGCATTTTCTCCATATCTACAGCGACTTTTAATGTCGCGGTATAGTCTTTCACCAAATCAAATTGGCTTTTCATATTATGAAGAATTTCCGCCGCCGTTGGCGTCTGAGCGGGGGATAGCTGGATCGCCGCCATAAGCAACAGCGCACAGGCAAGAAGAACTTTTTTCATCGATACCCTCAATTAATTGTCGTTTCTAATACCGTAGTAGCTCGCGCAAATCCCAAGGGGATGGCTTCGCCAGACGCAACGGCGCGAAAAAAATCCCACACAATATCTTGGCGCCTTGGCGAGAGATAATCTCTTATGCCCCTCGTAATGCTTGTTTTGCCTCGAAGATCGTAACATATTTATTATATGCCGCCATGCAGAGCGTTCCGAAGACACCTATCCCAATAAGAGACCACCATACGCGGGATGGATCGCCCGCTAATTTTGCGCTCTGATACAGCCATCCTCCAATCGGGTCTCCGACGAATCGAGCAATTGCGATTGGCAGGAATGCGTATCCCTGGAACAATCCTTGCTGGCCGGAGGGAGCAATCTCGGAAATGTATTCATAGTACCGCGGCGCCTGGATCATTTCGCCGATCGCAAACGCGACGATGCCCGCCGCGATCGTCGGAATCGAGGGATGAATGCCGATGATGATCCATATAAATGACGAGACGGCAAATCCGATAAGTATGGCAGTGCGTGTCGGAATATTTTTAGTCAGCCGGTTAATGGGAATTTGAAAAAGAATGATCGCTCCGGCTCCGGCCCATGATTGCACGATTTCATACGGCGCTTCTTTGCCGATGTAATCGGTAATGTAATACGGCACAATAATGAACTCCTGCCAAAAAATTATCCAATACAAGGAATAGATGAGCAGGAAAATCATGAATTTGAAATTGCCCAGGACGACGAAGAGATTCGCAATCTTCTTTCCGAGAGATTCTGCCGTCCCCGTTTTCTCGCTCTTCACCTCCTTGTAGAGCACAAGGTTTACGGCAAGCATTGCAAAGCAGCTGGCCGATGACACAAGATAGACGAATTCGTTTCCGAAACTGTCCCGTACGAAGTACGCTATGGTCGGACCGATCATCGCGCCGGCATTCACCAGCCAGTAATAGATCGCGAAACCGAACGATTTGTTTTTTTCGGTTGACGCAACGGCGACCGTTCCCAGCACGGATGGCTTGATGAAAGACCCGCCGAACGCAGTAAAAGCAAGAAATGCCATCAGGAGCCAGTACAACGACAATCCTCCGTATATTCCCGCGAAGGCCGACATTCCAAGCGAGCCGATAAGAAAATAACCGAGACCTAAAATTGAAAAGGCGATATTGAATGCCCGGCGGAAGCCCCATTTGTCCGCAAGGGTTCCGCCGAGAATCGGCAGGAGATAAATCAATCCACCGAAAATTCCCGAAAGTGTCCCCGCCTCGGTTTCCGTGAACCCGAGTCTATTGCGGAGATACACCATGAAGACAATCTGCTGTCCGTAGTACGCGAGGCGTTCGAACAGCTCCATTCCATTGGCCACCCAAAATGTCGGATGAAAACCGTTTTTGATCTCGGTGAGGCTTTGGCGAATATGCATGAGCGCTCCAATGCGGTACGGCAACGTATGAATTATATTTTGAAACATTTGAAAAATAGCATCACGCGAAGACGCTGGCAAAGGCATCCCCTTGGGAAAAGCCGCGTAAGTTTTACTTTTAATGTATTTCGCGCCTTTGCGACTCTGCGCGAGACAAGCTTTCCTGATTTTTCAGAAAGCTCATTTTATGAAAGTATATCTTTTCGTCGGAAGACAAAAAGTGTTATCAGCCAAAACCCAACACAGTGGGCGGCAAGGACACTGCACGATTTGGCGATCGTTCCCCAGTCGATCGGATTCTTAAAGGCCTGCTGCCAGACATTTTGGTATGTTGTGAAGAGATACGGCTTGACCGGCTCGAACGTTTCAACCGGCAAATTTGAAATGACCAGCAAGGCGACCATGACCGCCATTGTTGCGATGATGGGACCGATTGCATTTTCCACGAAGGATGAGAACAAGAATGCAAGCGACGCCACAACCCACATCGACAAAATTCCCAGGCCGTAGGCAAGGGCGAAACGCGGCCACATTTGCGACTCCGGCAAAATCGTGAGCATCTCGCGATCGATTGCCAGCAAATCGCCGCTTCCAAAAATCAACAAACCAAGCCCGATGCTGAGAAGTGCAATTGAGCAGACAAGCGACGCCGTATAGAGCAGCGTGGTAATGTATTTAGAATTGAGAATGCGTCCCCTCGAAACGGGCCGTATCAGTATCAATCGAAATGTGCCCGCCGTGGCTTCACCGGCGAGCTGGTCTCCTGCCACAAGACTGATAAGGAACGGAACGTGCACCCACAAGCTATTCATGATCAGCTGAGAGATGATCCACCCGTTGAAAAGATTCCCGGTAATGAAGAAATCATTTTGCAGAGACCGCATCTGGTACTGGATGAACCGTCCCCCCTCAACTTTCATCGCCCACATCACCAACGGGATGATGACAACCACGGCAATGAAACCGATATAGGTCCGCCATTTTGCGTACGTCTTAAACAGTTCGTAATAAATGAGGGTGAACATGGGTCTCCTGCCCGATAAACGATTTGAGACTTCTGAATAATTCCAAAAGTATGGCTCACGCAACGACGCAAAGTTGCAAATGATTTAAAATAAACTTTTTGCGGCTGGGCGAGAGAATATTTTTCAGATGTCGCGACTTAATTTTCTTCCGTAACCGAAAGAAAATATTTTTCCAGCGAGCGCTGTTGCTCCACAGAAAACACTTTGCACTTTGCCGCGACAAGTTTCGAGACAACGGCCGGAATGTCCACCGTCTCGACCGTTGCAATAATGCCGGAAGCATCTTCTGCTGCGGAATGCACGCTTTTTATTTTCTTCAGTACACCTAATGCTTTTTTTCGCGGCGCTGCATTAATCAATATTCTGTTTGCGCTTGCGCGGAGGAGCTCCTCAACGCTCCCTTGAACGACCAGTTTTCCTTTGTTGATAATCGCCATGCGGGTTGCCACCTGTTCGACTTCGTTCAGCAGATGAGACGAGAGGAACACCGTCATCCCATGGTCTTTGGAAAGTCGGGCGATCAATTCGCGCACTTCTTTCATTCCTTGCGGGTCGAGGCCGTTCGTCGGCTCATCGAGCACAATAAGCTCCGGATCGCAGAGGAGCGCTTGCGCGATGCCGAGACGCTGTTTCATGCCGTGGGAAAATGTTTTCACGCGATCGTGTGACCGTTCTTCAAGCCCGACCAGCGCCAGGGAGTCCCTGATTTTCTGTTTCGGCGGGGCATTCCCAATGGTCAGAGACCCGGCAATTTCCATGTTGCGATATGCCGTGAGGTACAAATAGAAGTCTGGCTTTTCAACAATGCCGGCGACTTTCGCAAGCGCTTTTTCCCTTTCCGTTTCAAGCCGGAAGCCGAGCAATTCTACCAAACCGGTTGTGGGCTGGATGAGAGAAAAGATCATCCGGATTGTCGTACTTTTTCCCGCACCGTTCGGGCCTAAAAATCCAAACACGTCGCCGCGATGAATTTCAAGGTTGATGTCTTCCGCCGCCCAGCGGTTTTTGTAGCGCTTGCCGAGGTTTGTTGTTTTTAGAATTATTTCTTCAGACATAAGAGACAATGATCAATGAACAATCAACAATTACTCATTTACGAATTTTCCCGTTAGCTCACTGGTTTCAAGATGGATACGCATGTTGGCTGGAATAACAAACCACTGCCGATCATGGTTGTCAATATAAGACAGCATCATTTTCTTGTTGATCATTGATAAATCATTCATAGTGTTTCAGCTGCGGCCACAAATCTCTGAACGGCATTTTCAAATTCCGGCAAACATAGATCGCTAGATTATTTTCGTACGGCATTGCGTATGCGCTTCTTACAGTATCCGCAACGGTTACGCTCTCAAATTTATCTGTCTTGCCTTTCAAATCCCCGCCGAGAATAATTACAAGTTCCCCGGTGTAGTTCCGCGGTCCCCAGAGCCAATAATTATTGTGACGGCCGATCGATTTGGGCAAACCATATTTTTTCGAGTAAAAATCGATCGCCCCGCATCTGCCGTAATTATCTCCGAAAAGTGCACACTTCGCCTGATCCTCGGGGGAAAGGGAATGAAATACTTTTGCAACCGCCGCGGCCTTGTCCTCCCAGCCAAACATATCGGCGTAGAACTGAGGAAGGCCGCTTAATTGTTTTCCCTCGGGAGTCGAAGGCTTGGCTCCCAAAGCATCGGCAAAACGGATGTACGTTTCGACGGGCAACAGGGGAATCGCCAATGGCGCAAGAATGATCCCAGCGGTAACGATAACGCCATACAAAGGCCGTATCCATCGGGCAATTCGCAATGACGTCCACCGCTCGATCGCAACGCCGCCGCCCGCAAACAGCGTTGAGTATGCAGGCGACAAATACTCCGGTTTACTGTGGCCGTTCACAAGCAACACAACCAGCGCAGTGAGATAAACATAGCCTAAAATCCGGAACCGACGCCCTTCTTTTGCAAGGAAAAACCAAAGAAGGCCCGAAACCCACAGCGGCAACGTCGCCGGGTTTTGCAAGAGCAGCTGACCGGTGAGAAAAATCTTCGGCGTAAGTGAAGAATATTTTCCGCCGGATGCATTGCGGATGAACTCGAGATGAGCCATGCCGTGCGTCGCATTCCAGATAATGAACGGAAGAAAGAGCGCAAATGCGATCACTCCCGCGATATACGGATATTCGGTCTTCAGCCAGCGCCGTTCAGTGGTCGCCGCAGTGCCGACAAGAATCCCGAATCCGAGCCACAGAACACTAATCTTGTTGAGCAAACCAAGCCCCAGAAGAAGCCCCAGATACATCCAGTATTTTTTATCGCCGGTTTTTACAAGAAGAATAAGAATGTATGCCGACCAGGCCCAGAAGAGCAGGTCGAACGCGTTCATCGAAAAGAAACCATCCATGGCGAGAAAAATGAGCGAAACAACCGCGGCGAGTGAAGAAATGCCTTGAGCGAACCGGCCGCCGCCGAGTTCGCGCGCCATGAGGCCTGTAAGAAATACCATGGCCGCGCCTGCGATGGCGGGAAGAAGACGAATAGCAAAAAGCGAATCGCCAAAAAGTATTCTGTTCAATGCGAAAATAAATATCGAAAAGGGGGGCTGGTCGACGTACCCTGCGCTAAGATGTTCGCTGCAGGCGGCATAATAAAGTTCATCCCGGAATATTCCGTAGCCGGCGAATGCATTCGTATAAAAATGAATCAGCAATTTCACAAGCGCGAACAGGAGAATGAATAGCGTACCGTTCGCAAAGAGGTCCTTTCGGCCGGTAAGCGTCTGTCGGGGAAATTGGAAAGAAATCATTCAACTTTTGACGTTGTCAGTTCTGTTCTTTCAAGTATGCTTTGAAACGGTTTGCAAAATCGGACTTTGGAGCAAAATTGTTTTCCTTCGTCTTGAGGAAAATTTCTTTCGACGCAGGAATGCTCCAGTATACGATAGTGCTGTCCTTCCCGGAAACAACAATGCCGTTCGTCGCAACAACGCTCTGATCTCCTTTAATAACGAATTTGAGTGTATCATTGTGGAATTCATGTTTGAAGACATCTCCGAGATCGGAGAAGATTGCCTTTTCTTTCCAGACAAGAACGCTATCTTCGATTGCAAGGTTTCGTTCTTTGACGTAAAGTCCGTCGTGCACCCGTTCGAGGAGATAGTCATCTCTTTTCCACGACCGGATTGCTTCATCAAAATCTTTTGCCTGTTTTGCATCCTCTGATTCGTCCGATTGAACATTACGCATAATGGAGATAATTGTTCCGCTCTTTCCATCTTCGTTCATCGTTATTTTGTATTCCGTCGTTTCACTGGCAAGGCAGCCAAGGCCGGCAAGGGCAAGAGAAAGGGAAAAGAGAAGAGAACAGATCGTTACAGCCGTGATCGATCGTTTCATGATGATTTTCCTTACTATTGTGGACCGAAGCAAGAATTCATCGCGCCAGCACAAAAGCAATTGTTATATTCAAAAGTTTAGTGATTCTTGGTGAGAGAAGCAAGGGAATGACTGTGGCGGGTGTCATTCGATCCCAATCAGACAGACTGTGTGAAAAGTAGTTTTTTCCGATGCATGATTTGGAAAACGTAGTCACTCTGGGGAAAAGATTGCACAAAACGAACAATTCACAGACGGAGACAATTGAAATAGATGAAACTGTTGAAAACATTCCGCACTGAAATTTGTGACAGTACTTATTACACAGTCTGAGAGTTTGGGAACGAGGTAAATGGCTAATTTTGATTAAAGAAAGATGCCTTCATCTCTATAAATCATGCTTGGGGTAAATAATTCCGCATTCCTTTCGTATTGCATCAAGCATTGTTATTAATTGAATGCTGTCATTCCAGCTCATCATGCTGCTTTCGGTCTTGCCGGCGAGAATACATCGCGCGACTTCTTCCGCCTCACATTCATAGCCGTTGTTCTTAACTTCAAAGTCGAAAATGTTTTCCCTTCCGTCATTATATGTAACCTTCACTTTCCCGGGACAAAACCATAAGTGTTCGAGAAATATTTTTCCTTTTTCCCCATGGATTTCAGCAACGATTGGCGGATTGGCGAGAAACGAAGAATACATTACCGCAAGCGTGTCGTTGTCATACTTAAAAGTATAGCTGCAGGAATTATCCCCGCCTTGTTCGCTTAGTCCCGCGATCGCTGAGAACGCTTTCGGCTTGCCAAGCAGCAGCAGAGAAAGAAATACATTATAAATTCCGGTGTCTAAAATTGTCCCTCCACAAAGATCCAAGTTAAAGTGTCTGTGTTCAGGTCCGTTTTCCGATTTCATTGAAAAGAACGCAGTGAGCAGTTTTACTTTTCCAATTTCGCCGGAGTCGATCAGCTCTTTTGTCTTGATGATATTCGGAAGGAAGCGGCTCCACATGGCCTCCATAAGGAAAAGTTTTTTCTCCCTCGCTTTAGAGATCATGATTGCCGCCTCTTTGAGATTAACACCCATCGGTTTTTCGCAAAGAACGTTTTTATGATGATCGAGCGCGAGGAGCGTATTCTCTAAATGGAGATTATGCGGCGTGGCGATATAGACGACATCGACCGCCGGGTCGTTTACTAGTTCCAGGTAGCTGCCATACGCGTGCGGGATGTTGAACTCATGTGCAAACTTCTTTGCCGATTCAACATTTCTTGAACCGACGGCGTAGATTTCAGAGTTGTCGGCAACCTGAAGAGCTGTTGTAAACTTGTGAGCTATCCACCCCGTGCTTAAGATTCCCCATTTAATTTTTCTGTTCGTCATTGTTTATCCGATCTGATATGGGTGACAGGTTGTAGAACGATGAAAAACAATCGCCGCGTGAAGATGTATTGAACATGTTGAGTGAATGAATTTACCTGTTATCCGCAGGAGAATCAAGGTAACGAGGATGCCACAACAGAGCATCTCTGATATGACTCTTACAAGTTAGAACCTTGCATTTTTACCATAGCATGGAAACTCAACGCAATTACTTCCCACTTTCAGTAAGCTTATTGCCGATTTCCGTCCGCAATGCACGTTTTTGAGGGCATAATTCTTGTGGAATTCTTTGCGTTGACAATATTCCTATTCATTGATCAGAGCAGTTGAAGGCGTCATCATAGGTTTAAACTCAAATTCGTCAGTCGTAAAAGTTCCCCCGTACGGAAAAATAATCCTGGCCCCGGTTGAAGCTGATCGGGAGCCGCAAAGTCTCTCATGAAAGGCAAATGAAAATGAAGCCGTCAAGTTCTTCAGAGTGTCCCCACGGTAAATCGATGGACCATCAACACAATAAGCGTAAAAATAAACTGCTCACGCGACTCTTTTTACCCCTCTTAGGGTTCGCATCACTCGTGTGGATGCTGATCAGAATTATTCCAAAGCCGAGCCGTGCAGAATATCCCTGCATGAAAGTAGCTGCTCCCATTGCAAGCGGTTTCATCGCCTATATTGCAAGCGTGATGATCGCGGTCTTCTCCTTCGAAAAAGCGCGCCGCTATTTCCGAAACTCCAAATACGTGCTGGCATCGGTCATGGCGTTTGCGGCATTAGGAGCAGGGTTGTTTACGATTCTCAGAACCGATACGGAAGCTTCTGCCCGAGCGATGGGCGACTCCCTGTTCGTTCCGTCAGACCCGCCCAACACTCCAATGGGAGTCGCACGAGGTATTTTTCCGGGGCGAGTGGTGTGGGTGCGGGATTCAACGGCTGCACACTGGAACGGAATTACGGGAAACTGGTGGAGCGATGCGAATACGAATCAAACGGCGGTAGATTCCATGTTCTCAAAATCCTTACGCGCCCTCACCGAAGCACCGACCGACAGCACGGCGTGGGTCGCACTGTTCGAATATTTTAACCAAAAGCATGGCAAGGGAAATATCGGATATACTCCCGGTGAAAAGATTGCCGTGAAGATAAACCTTAACAATGTTACCGGCAATTACAACCCCGGTAATTTAACTTTCGCATCTCCCCAAGCCGTGCTCAGCCTCCTCCGGCAGCTGGTTCATAAAGTCGGAGTTGCCGACAGCGACATTACGGTGTACGATCTCATCCGGTACATCCCGGATGCGATTTATACTAAATGCAAGACAGAATTTCCACACGTGCACATGATGGACTGGATTCAGGAGAACGGGAGAGAACAATATGTTCGCGACACGGCGACTATCATTCATTGGTCGGAGAAACTGACAATCGAGCTGGGCGGCGGGAATCCGACGCACCTGCCGATCGCGGTGACACACGCGTCGTATCTTATCAACCTCGCAAGCTTCAAAGGTCATCGGTACGCGGGAGTCAGCTTCTGCTCCAAGAACCATTTCGGGACTCTGAGCTGCGATGACACGAACGGAGTTCCATACCAAATGGCTCCCCATGCGGCGGGAGTTCATGCGTATATCGCCGTGCACAATATCATTATTCCCGGCAGCGCCGAGTGGACATTTTACGGAAGGCACGACAGCACATACAACGCATTGGTTGATTTGATGGGACATAAAGATCTCGGCGCGAAGACTCTCCTTTTCATGGTCGAAGGACTGTATCAATCTCAGACCGAAGGGTCTGAAATTTCAAACGACAGCAGATGGATTATCCCGCCTTTCAACAAGGGGTGGTTGTCGAGCCTTTTCATGTCACAAGACAATGTTGCCATCGAATCGGTATGCCTCGATCTCATCCGCACCGAAGCGGCGGCGGAAATGGCCGCCAATAATTTACAGGACACGACTATTTACGGTGCAGTAGACAATTATCTTCATGAAGCATCGCAAGCGGATAATCCCCCATCGGGAACATACTACGCTCCGAACGGCGACAGCGTCCGATTGCAAAGCCTTGGAGTGCATGAACACTGGGACAATTCAACAGACAGGCAGTATTCGCGAAACTTGAAAACCGGCAACGGCATAGAGCTGGTGACATTGAAAAGCTCGACGACTGCAGTTCCTGAGGCGGTAACGACGCCAACAGGCTATCTGTTGGCGCAGAATTATCCCAATCCATTCAATCCGTCGACGACAATTAGGTTCGATGTTGCGACAAGAAGCCGGGTCCGATTGTTAATCTTCAATGTGCTCGGCCAGAAGGTTGCGGAATTGGCAAACCAAGAAATGACCACTGGAAGTTATGAAAAGGTTTGGAACGCCCGTGTTGCCTCGGGTCTGTATATCTATCGGATCGAAGCCGTTTCTGTCAGCGATCCGAGCAAACGGTTTGTGGATGAGAAGAAGATGGTTTTGTTGAAATAAGGATTACTGAGATTGCTCGGATTACGCAGATTTTACTCAGATTGCAGATTGCTCAGATTGCTTAGATTTGTTGAACAGAGAAAAGGGAACGATAATGTCGGATGCTGTTAAAGTGTCCGACATTTATATTTTTTTAGAAATAAACTTCGAGATCAAAAATGAGAGTTCGGCTTTTAACTGTTTTGCTGAATTGCGTGTTGATTGCAAGCCGTTCTTTCGGCGCGCCGGGCGATACCACGGTCATTGTTAATAGCGGCCCCGGAGTGCTCGAGACAACCATCAACGGCGATGTCGCCAACAACGTGAGGAATAATCCCAACAGGGTGTACCTGCTGCAAAAAAATCAAATCTATGTTCAGAATGCGCCGATCGCTGTGATCAACCCTACAGGCACGTTGACGATTGTGGGTGAATCTGGTGGAAGAAAACCGATCATCGTTATGAACCCTATCAACGGCAAACCTATCGCACAAAACACGGTCCAGGGGAGCATTAAGTTTGTGAACATCCATTACCAGGGAATGCAGCTGGACAAAACGCAAAATAATGAAAACTGGTTTATGACAACCGGACCCGCAGCGCCGGGTGGGCCGAATCTCCCTCAGTCGCTGACCATCGACAGTTGTCTTTTTGAGTTTACCAACATTGATTTTTTTGAATGCAACGGTTGGACGAACGGAGCAAAGTTCTTCATAACGAATTCCTACTTCCGCAACCTGTTCCATCCGGGCCAATGGTGGGGATCGCGGGTATACATGTGCAAAAAACCTGTTGATACCCTCTGGGTTGAAAATGTCACGACAACAGGAGGCGGCCTTACTTTCTTAATGCAGAATTCTCTTACCGTGTTTGCCTACCTCAATCACAATACGATTGTCAATAACAAAAAAAACTGGCTCCAATCTCAGTTTTACATAACGTTCATCGTCACGAATAATCTTTTCATCAATCATAACTGGGCCGGTGAAGACACTACTATCGTATACAACGAGGATACCGATAAAAAAGAATTTACCAGCACGATAAATATCGATACGACGAACTCCCCCGGTTCCAGGGTTCTGGTTCAACCGCGGTATTATGCAACTGCCGATTCAAGTGCGTATACCGCCGACGTCGGCCTTGATAGAATGGAAGTCTTTGTTTCCAATAACGTCAACTATAATGACACGTTGATGAACAGCTACTATCTCAATGAGAATGATGCATACAACAAGATAGGCCCTTACCCGGTATCGTATTTGAATTGGTTTGGGTTTGGAAAAGGACCGTGGGTTGTGCACAACGTGCCGGGAGAGTGGATGAATGAACGGACGCGAAACCTCTTCGCAGCATATCCTCACAACATGATCGAGGACAACACAATCACAGCAGACCCGCAGACAGCCACACCGGGCCTCAAAGATGCGACCGTTGCAAATCAGATGGCGTTGTGGAACGAGACACAATGGCTGATGCCAAACGTCCCAGCTAATAATATTACTCACAGCGCATATATCTTTGGCGACTATGACCCGACGACAATTCCGGGCATCGTTAATGGAGTGAAAACGGAAGATGCCGGCGCAAATGCGGGAATTACAAAATTCACAGATCTTATTGAAAACTTCAGCCAAACTGCACATATATCCGCAATCGACGGTCTTCCGATTGGTTCTCTCATCTGGGATGACAGTCTGTTTGCCAACTATAACTCGGCGTCAGATTACCAGAAGGTTATCGGGAGATATACTTCTCTTGGTGGTTCGCTATCGCGAGCCCATGAATCTCCGGGCGTTGCGCTCGACTTTACACTATCACAGAATTATCCGAACCCTTTTAACCCATCCACCACTATTCGTTATAGCGTGCCGACCCGCAGCAGTATTAAACTCGTTATCACAAACGTGCTTGGCCAGCGAGTCGCAACGTTAGAGAATGGAGAACAAGAAGCCGGGCCTCACGAAGTTGAATGGCATGCAACCGTCGCTTCGGGCATCTATTTCTATCGGATTGAAGCGGTGGACATGACTAATCCCAATAACCGATTCATTCAGGTGAAGAAAATGTTGTTGTTGAAGTAATTCGATGACCTGTACGCGATTTGCCGACTCTCGTGGTGGACTGCACTTTTAGAAATTCAAACGGATCCGTCCTTGAACTTTTGAAGATGATTTTGCCAACCCGGAACAATAAGAATGTTTGATAATGGACATCCCCCTCCGCACTATTCCCTTTGAACAACCGTATCGACAACAGCTAAATTTTTATGGAATTTTTATACTAATCAGCCCTCTTTTTATGTTCCCTGACCCCTTCTATTGTTTCTAAGCAGCATTGCCCGCACTTTCCTGTTATCGCTATTCTTACAATAATTTTACATCCCTCCGTTTTCTTTTTATATCCCCTTAATTGCTTTCCCGTTCATACTCTATCATATTTGCACACGTAATTATTCAAGTGAATGGGTACGCTGAAGTTGTTGCTGTGAATATGCACTTCGGCGTGTGATCAACTGAAAAAAAGGCATCGGGCATTATCCCCGCTGCCATTTTGTAAACTACTTCTTAGGAGGAAATTCGTATGAATCTTCTGATCTGGCTGCCGGCGATGTTCCTGTTGGGCATTGCGTTAATGACACTCTGCTACTTATTCATGGAAGCGTGCGAAAAAATTTAACTACCGAAAGAGAGGACAAACATGATTTATCTAACCGCTGTTGTTGCACTTTTCTTGTTTGTGTATTTGGTTGTCGCGCTTATTAGGCCTGAAAAATTTTAAGCGAACATTCAAGTAAAAAAAAGGAGTTTAGATTATGAATTTTCAAATATGGTTTTTACCATTTCTCCTCCTCGCCACGGCGACGCTCCTGGCGTTCCCGCTCAGCCGTTATATGGGCTGGATTATGGACGGAGAGTATCGACCGGTCCGGGTCTTCGCGTGGTTTGAGAAGCGATTGGACAGTGGACATCAAAACTGGAAGCAGTATGTCGGATCGCTGCTGATCTTCAATACCGTGCTGTTCGTTTTCGGCTTTCTCGTTCTGGCGCTCCAGGAATGGATGCCGCTGAACCCGATGGGGAGGCCAATGATCGCGCCGAGCACGATATTGCACAGCGTGATTTCGTTCATGACGAACACGAATCTCCAGCACTATTCCGGAGACCAGCATTTTTCCAATTTCAGCCAGATTTTCTTCGACATTTCTAACATGTTCATCTCGGCTGCGATCGGTCTCTGTGCGTTGACGGCGATCATTCGGGCATTGCGAAGCGACTCGCATTTGGGAAACTTCTTCCTCGACATGTGGCGCGTTTTGATCTACATGTTCATTCCGTCGGCGATTCTCATCAGCATCATCTTCATTTCTCAGGGAAGTCCGATGACGCTGGAGAGCGTGTATCATATTGCCGGGCTTGAGTCGAATCAGCAAAATATTATTGTCGGACCGGTAGCAGCGCTCGAGTCCATTAAAATGCTCGGGACGAACGGAGGCGGGTTCTACGGAATGAATTCCGCGCATCCTTTCGAAAATCCGACCGCGCTGTCGAATTTCTTCAACGCACTGTCGATGATGATCTTCCCGTTTGCGCTCGTGTTGATGTACGGCCGTATGTTGAAAAAAATGCGCCATGCGTACGTCATTTTTTCCGTGATGTTATTCCTCATGGCAGGGACGATCGTCTGGTCAGTGCTGCTCGATACCTATTTGCCGAACCCGGCATTCACCGGTCAATCCGTGTCACAATCGTATGACGTTCCCAGTGCGACCGCGCCGGGGGGAAAGCGGACTGTGACATTGCCCGCTGTCGGCGGGCTACCGGTTGACCAGCACTTAGGCAACCTCGAAGGGAAAGAGATGCGTTTCGGAACCTCCGCAGGTGCAACATTTGCCGCGCTGACAACAGACGTAACGTGCGGCGCTGTCAACTCCGAGCATGACAGTCTCAACCCGCTCGCAGCGTTGTCGCCGATGGTTGGAATGTGGCTGAACTGTGTCTTCGGCGGAAAAGGCGTCGGCATGATCAACATGCTCCTCTTCGTCATCATCGGAATATTTATCGCCGGCATGATGGTTGGACGAACGCCGGAATACCTTGGCAAAAAAATTGGCGCTCGCGAAGTGAAGCTAGCGGTGATCGCACTCCTGATTCATCCGCTGATGATTCTTATGCCGACCGGTATTTTTGCCGCTACCGATTGGGGAACAAAAGCCGTCAGCAATCCCGGTCCGCATGGACTTTCCCAAATGTTCTATCAGTTTTCGTCCGCATCTGCAAACAACGGATCTGCCTTTGACGGATTGGGAGTGACGTATGGTTTCTATAATAACCCGAGTCCGGCGCCTGAAGCAGCTGCATGGGACATTGCCACTGGGATTGTGATGCTGATTAGTCGCTTCCTTCCGATTATTGCGCCGGTAGCGATGGCTGCGTATCTCGGACAAAAGAAGACCAGTCCGTTTAATCTTGGAACTTTGCGTACCGATACGGCAATTTTTGGGTACCTCTTGCTGGGTACAATTCTCATTATCGGCGCGTTGCTTTTCCTTCCTATCGCAGCACTTGGTCCGTTGGCCGAACATTTAGGACCGATCCCTTTCGGTGGATGAGGAAATAATCCAATCTCGTAGATCAGACTTAGATTTTAAAAAATTGTGATAACAAAGTCTTAAGGAGTTCAATATGAGTGAAATTCAAACCGTAGAACCGAGTGTCGAAGAAGTTATGGAAAGCCTTTCTTCGAAATCAGCGAAGCCGCCGCGCAGAGTCAAGCGGCGGGCATTGCTTGAGAAAAGCACTGCGATCCCTGCATTGAAACAGTCGTTTGTCATGCTTCGCCCGGACATCCAGTGGAAAAACCCTGTCATGTTCGTCGTGGAAGTCGGCGCAGTATTAACGCTTTTGTACGTGTTGGTAGGAATATTCGGCAATAATGTAAGCCAGGTGCCGATAACATATTTCATCGCGCTTACTTTTTGGCTTTTCTTAACCGTATGGTTCGCGAACTTTGCAACCGCTCTTGCAGAAGCGCGAGGAAAAGCACAGGCGGAATCATTGAGGAAGGCACGCCGCGACACGATAGCATATCGGTTGACTGCCGACGGCTCGGTTCAGCAGGCTTCTTCAACAGACCTTAAGCCCGGCGACCGCGTGGTGGTACAGGCCGGACAAATGATCCCCGGCGACGGCGAGATCACAGAAGGCATTGCATCGGTTGACGAGTCCGCGATTACGGGTGAATCTGCCCCAGTCATTCGCGCAGCACACAGCGACGCATCAGGAGTCACTGGCGGAACGTACGTGCTTTCCGACAGGATCGTTGTTAAGATCACAAGCGGCGCAGGAGAATCGTTTCTCGACAGGATGATCGCTCTCGTCGAAGGAGCTATCCGGCAGCGCAGCCCGAATGAAATTGCTCTAACGCTTGTTCTCTCGGCGTTCACACTGATCTTCTTGATCGTTGTCGTTCCGCTGTGGCCGATGGCATGGAACGCGGAACAATATATGGGCGGCTACCTTGGAATTACCGAGCCGCTGAAAAGCCTCGGTACAGATGTGCCTACGCTGATTGCACTTTTGGTATGTTTGATCCCGACGACAATCGGAGCACTTCTCGCTGCAATCGGAATTGCCGGAATGGATCGGGCGCTGCAGGCAAACATCATTTCGAAGAGCGGAAAAGCCGTCGAGCTGGCAGGCGACATCGACGTTGTGCTTCTTGACAAGACCGGCACGATCACGCTCGGAAACAGACACGCAACGAAATTCTTCCCGGTCGGAAGATACAAAGAGGCGGACCTGGCGCGTCTGGCTGCGCTCGCTTCTGCCGCGGATGAAACGCCGGAAGGCAAGAGCATCGTCAAATTATTTGAAAAGCTGAGCAAGGATCCGATCAACGTGCCGAAGGATTCAGTGTTTGTGCCGTTTACCGCACAGACCCGGATGAGCGGCATCGATTTCTCGGGCGGACGGCAGATACGAAAGGGAGCCGCCGATGCCGTGTTCGATTTTGTCCGCGATAATAAAGGGACGATTCCTGCCGAGATCAACACGATCGTCAACGATGTCGCCAGGAAAGGCGCGACTCCTCTGGTTGTGGCGGACGACTCTCATGTCGCCGGCGTGATCTCTCTTGAGGACATCCTGAAGCCCAACATGAAAGAGCGGTTCGATCAGCTGAGAAAGATGGGATTACGAACGGTCATGATCACCGGAGACAATCCTGTCACGGCTGCTGCCATTGCCGCGCAGGCCGGAGTGGACGACTACCTTGCGCAGGCGACGCCGGAAACAAAACTCGAATTTATCCGAAAAGAGCAAGCCGACGGAAAACTTGTCGCCATGATGGGTGACGGCACGAACGACGCCCCGGCTCTTGCCCAGGCCGATGTTGCATTGGCGATGAACGCCGGCACGCAGGCAGCAAAGGAAGCAGCCAACATGGTCGACCTCGACAGCGATCCGACCAAATTGCTCGAAGTCGTCCATATCGGGAAACAGCTTTTGATAACCCGCGGCGCACTGACGACATTTTCGATAGCGAACGATGTCGCGAAATACTTCGCGATCATTCCTGCGCTGTTTGCCGGTACGCTGCCGTGGCTGAAGGCGGTCGACATCATGAACCTGCATTCACCGACGTCGGCCATTTTGTCGGCGGTCATTTTCAATGCATTGATCATTCCCGCATTGATTCCGGTCGCGCTGAGAGGTGTGAAGTACCGCGTCATGGGTGCCGACGACCTTTTGAAGAGGAACCTATTCAATTGGGGGCTCGGCGGCGTCGTACTGCCGTTCATCGGCATCAAGCTGATCGATATGATCATGGTAGCATTACATCTCGTGAGCTAACGTTCAATAAAAATGGAGGATATGAAAATGTCTAAGATCATTTCAAAAAGTCTCTTGCTTCTGTTATTCGCGGTCGCGATCTGCTGTGTTCTCTATCCGGCAGTATTGCTCGCAATTGGTCAGGTAGTTTTCCCGTTTCAGGCCAACGGGAGCATTGTCAATGGCCCGGATGGAAAGCCAGTCGGCTCGCTGCTCATTGCACAGCCGTTTACCAAGGACGAATATTTCCAGCCCAGACCGTCGGCAGCATCGTTTGATGCATCGGCATCATCGTCATCTGCATTGGCGGCGTCCAATTATGCCCTGCGCGACCGAGTCGCCCGCACGCTCGGCCCGATCGTGAAGTATGCCGACGGATCAAAGGCTGGAACGCTTGTCGCACCCGACATCGAGAAGTGGTTCCAGCACGATGTCTATCAGGGTGCTCCCCACGTTCTTGCTCAATGGGCGTCGATGCACACTGCAGATGCCGTTGCGTGGGTGAACACCGATTCGCTGCACATCGGTTATGTCGCGGATTGGGCAAAGGTGCATGCAGACGTCGTCGCTCAATTTGTGAAGAGTAATCCGAGCATTCCTCAGCCGGCTCCGTCCGACCTTGCGGTGACATTCTTTCAGAGTTTTTCAAATGAAAACCCCGGCAAATTTCTTTCAGCCATGCCGGACACCGGTGCTGATGGGAAAGCTGTAACGGTGATCAAGCCCGTCAGCACCGGTTCTGATATCCAGTCGATATTCTTCGATATGTGGCGATTGGATCATCCGAGCGACAGCCTGCAAAACATTCCAGGCGACATGCTTACCACGTCCGGGTCCGGCCTCGACCCCGATATCACGATGCAGAATGCCGTGTATCAGCTCGACCGCGTTTCTTCAAAGTGGGCGGCCGACCTGAAAACGAGTCAGGTTGAAGTCCGAAAAGAGGTTGAAAACATTCTTGAGAAGAATTCATTCGCTCCTCTGGATGGATTGGCAGGAGAGAAGATGGTCAATGTTCTTCAGGTCAATCTTGATCTTCGCAGTCAGTTTGGAACACCGCAGTAGTGTTAGACCTCAACTACTGCTCTTATGAATGCATTAATGCATTGCACCATCGATACGATTTCAAGGTCAGACAATGATCAGTGCTGGAACTATTCTTGTCATGGATGACGATGTTGAAATCCGGCGTCTTGTCCTGAAAATATTGGAACGTGCCGGATATAGAGTGAAGGTTGTTGAAAAGCGGGGGGATATTCTTCGACAAGTATTTTCATCACGTTGCAGCTTGGTGATTCTCGGGATGGAATCGATAGATGTAGTGTACATAAACATCGTAAAGGAATTGCGGGAATGGTCAACAGTACCCGTTATTTCCCTTACTTCACTTCTTCCTGAAGAAGAAATTCTTGCTCTATCGGTCGCCGGAGCGAATGATTATGTCAATAAACCATTCAGTCAAATGGAATTGCTGACGGCGGTGCGATTGGCACTGCGATCATACAATACAACTGATCAAGGAACACGGTTTGAAACAGATTCGGTAAGCATCGATTTCGAACATCACACGGTGAGCAAAAAGGGGAAATTAGTGAACCTTACTCCGACGGAATTTTCTCTTCTCTCGCTTTTGGTCCATAATGCCGGTATGCTGATAACCCACGATTGCATTTTGCGGCAGATCAGAGGCCCGTGGTTTGAAAAGAACACGACGTATTCTCGCGTCTACATGGGACGGCTCAGGAAGAAATTAGAAGATGACCCCGACAACCCGCGGTTGTTTCAAACAGAATCCGGAAGGGGCTACAAGTTTGTCGTGAACCATTAAAATAATTTCGAATAGAAGTCCATTTTTCAATTTATATACAAACAGCAATTTTCACGGAACAATTCAAAATACGGTCATGAACGACGATAAAATTCTTTCCACGGAAAACTTTCGAGAACTTATTCGAAAACCTCGAAAAGGGAGTCTCAAGATCTATATGACGCGCATTCCTCTCCCGGGCCTTTTTGACAACATGGTCAACGAGGGAAAACGGCTTCTTTCGCTGGGACTTGATGCTGCCGTCGCGCTTGATGGAGAACGTACGGAAGCAGATTTCCCGGCGGCTCACCTTGTGCCCGCGAAAGAAGTGGCTTTCAAAAAGAGCACATTCCACGATATGGACGTTGAGGCAATTGTGCGGCGTTCTCCCGAGGTTGTCATCATCGATAACCTGCTGCACGTGAACATCTCAGTATCCGCAAACGAGATGCGGTATCACGATGTGCGCGATCTTCTCGATCAGGGCATTAGCGTTATCACCTCAACTTATTCGGCGTTCGGGAAGAATTTGAAAAATGCAATTGATTATGTGTCTGGAAATTTTTCCATCCCGTTCGATAAATGGGTGAACCTTCCCGCCGATGCAATGGTTGCGCTTGTTTTCGGTGCAAAGGAGAGAAATCATGCAGGAATCGGTCTGCCGGCAACGAGTGTCCCGATCCGATACAAGAGCGTATGTACTACCATCACAAGTGGATCGAGATTTGATAAAGAATGAATTGGAGGCTGAATGCGGTCGAGCACGATTTTTTGTCAACGATACATATAACAATTCATACACAATTCAACGGAGCGCGTAATGAAATATGTCTTTCTTTTCCTTTCAGCGGTTTTGTGCTGTGTTACGGCATCTTTCGCGGCAGACTCCACCGCGGCAGCACCGGCCCCCGCACCGATCACATGGAGCGGATTTGTGGACGCATATTACAGCAAGAACTTCAACAGCCCGGCGACGGAGACAAACCAGCTACGGAATTTTGACATCAATGAAAATCAATTCGCGTTAAGCCTTGCCGAGCTGGTGATCCAGAAACAGGCCTCTCCGGTGGGGTTCCGGATGGATCTCGATTTTGGGCCGACGAACGATATCGTGCAAGGCATTGCGCCTTACGGAACTACTCCGAACAGCACGCTGAATATCCTGCAGCAAGCCTATTTAACTGCTATTCTGCCAGTTGGTTCAGGCCTGACGGTTGATGTTGGAAAGTTTGTCACCCAAATGGGAAACGAGGTGATCGAATCGAAAGACAACTGGAACTACAGCCGTTTGTTTCTTTTTGCCTATGCGATTCCCTACTACCATACCGGAATCCGGCTGACATATCCCTTGTCGAGCGCATTGAGTGGAACACTGGATATATTGAACGGATGGAATTCTACCATCGATAACAATCATTCTCAAACGCTCGGACTGACGCTGAATTATACGCTTTCCCCGAACACGAGCATCGTTTTCAACGGCATCGACGGTTTCGAACAGCCGTATCTGGCGCCGTATGGAAAGAGAGTCGTTTATGATTTCATTGTCACTCAAACAGTCAACGACAATCTCTCACTCTGCCTTAATGCCGATTACGGCCAGGAGCGTCTAGGCGGCTCTGCCGGTCCTTTGGATATGTGGAAGGGCGTCGACATCTACGGGAAGTACATTCTGAGTCCCAAGTCTACGGTCGCTCTGAGGGCTGAAGTGTACTATGATCCGTTCTTGTACACGCTGGGCAACTCATTCCCGTTGGTCGCGTCGACCGGATATAATCCGAATAATCCTTTAGCCGCTACAGACACGAAAGAAACGTTGAAAGAAGTGACTCTGACGTATGAATACCACTTGTTCGATCCTTTAATCACACGTGTTGAGTTCCGCGATGATCTTTCAAACAATGCCGGATTTTTTAATACGGCGAGCAGCGGCGGAGGGCCGTCACTCTCAGCGAAGGCACAGCCCACGCTTCTTGTCGGCGTTGTTGCGACGTTCTAACTCAAACAGCAATATATCACATTGGTACAACAATGATCTTCGAACACAATCACATCGTAAACAATTCAAAGGAGCACCACCATGTTCACTCACATCTGGCTTCTCCCGATCGCAATTCTCGTTACAACAACGGTTCTCGCTTTTCCTTTGAGCCGTTTTCTTGCCTGGATCATGGATGGCAAATACAAACCGCTGCCGGTCTTCCGCTGGGTTGAAGATCGGCTGCACAGCGGTCCGCAAAGCTGGAAAGAGTATACGGCGTCTATTCTCATTTTTAACACTGTGCTTTTTGTTTTTGGATTCATCGTGCTATGGCTGCAGCCATGGATGCCGCTGAATCCCGATGGGAAAGACATGCTCGCGCCGAGCACGATTCTTCACAGTGTTCTCTCTTTTATGACCAATACCGATCTGCAGCACTATTCCGGCGATCAGCATTTGTCCACGTTCAGTCAGATCTTCTTCGGCCTTGCGAATTTTTTTCTGTCGGCCTCAATCGGATTCTGCGGCTTGACGGCAATTATCCGCGCGCTGCGAAGCGATTCCTCGCTTGGCAATTTTTTTGTTGACATGTGGCGTGTTGTGATGTACATGTTCCTCCCGATCGCCTTTCTTTTCGGACTTGTCTTTTTGCAGCAAGGGTCGCCGATGACTTTAGAAAGCTCGTACCATGTTTCGACGCTGGAACGGGGTTCAATGGGAGTGACGGATAAAGGGGATCCAAAACCGCAGAACATAGTAGTGGGGCCGCTGGCGGCGTTTGTGCCGATGAAGCAATTAGGCACGAATGGAGGGGGATTCTACGGAATGAATTCTGCTCATCCGTTTGAAAATCCTACTGCCTTCACGAATTTTCTATCCTGTGTCGCGATGATGCTTTTTCCTTTCGCACTTGTTTTGATGTACGGCCGCATGCTCGGCCGCATGCGTCACGCGTACGTTATCTTTTCAGTGATGTTGATCCTGATGGTTGGCACGATCGTCTGGGCTGTGTACTTTGATACCCTTAAGCCAAACCCGGGACTGACAAGCCATCCGGGTCAGACCTACGAAGTCGCGAGTTCGTCAGCGCCCGACGGGAAACGACAGCTCATCGTTCTCCCATCTTCCAACTTGCCGGTGGACCAGCATCTCGGCAATCTCGAAGGAAAAGAAATGAGGTTCGGTACTTCGGCGGGGGCTACGTTTGCGGCATTGACCGTCGATGTCACAGACGGAGCGGTAAACTGCGAACATGACAGCCTGAATCCGATAGCGGCAATATCTCCTATGGTCGGGATGTGGCTCAATTGTATCTTCGGAGGAAAAGGGGTGGGGATGATCAACATGTTATTGTACGTGATCGTTGGAATTTTTGTCGCCGGAATGATGGTCGGGCGGACGCCGGAATATCTTGGCAAGAAAATAGGTGCGCGTGAAATTAAACTGGCGGTTATAGCTTTGTTGATTCATCCGCTCATGATCCTTTTCCCGAGCGGCTTGTTTGCAGCGACAGACTGGGGGCTCAAAGCCACGAGCAATCCGGGAGCGCACGGGTTATCCCAGATCATGTACCAATTCTCATCGGCCTCGGCCAACAACGGGTCTGCATTCGATGGGTTGGGCGTGAGCTATGGTTTCTACAACAATCCAAACCCCGCTCCGGAAGCTGTCGCCTGGGACATCGCGACGGGTATCGTTATTATCATCAGCCGCTTCATTCCAATCATCGCGCCGATCGCAATGGCGGCATATCTCGGGATGAAAAAGACCAGCCCCTTTGGGTTGGGAACGCTGCGTGATAATACGCTTACCTTCGGAACGCTTCTCTTTGCGACAATCATTATTATCGGCGCCCTGCTTTTCTTACCTATTGCCGCGCTTGGACCGTTCGCAGAGCATTTAGGCCCGATGCCGTTTGGGGGATAAACAAAAAGCCAATTGATGTCCGGGCAAGATTGTTAAAAGAAGATTTCCAAAGTTTAACAATGGAAAAAAATTTCAGGCTGGAGCAAGTTGCAGATCAAGAAAGACGTGATTGACGAAGCGAATAATTTCGAGGGGAACAGATAGTTGTTCAAAAAAACGATCGTGTATTTGCACTAAGGTGGCTCTCCTGGGCAAAGGCGCGACGGTTCCGTGTACCCGTCCGCCTTGCCGAGGATGAACATCTCTTACGCTATTAAAAGCAAAGAACCTCACTACCTTTTTCCTCTTTCGTTTGACAATTTCAATAGATAATCCCATATTTTAAAGTCGATGTACGACAGGAGAATTGGCATGAAGAGTCATCGTGTCGGACTAGTTACTACGCCTGTATCATGTAAGTCGATTAGTGCGTCTAACAGAATTTTCTACTCAGAAAACAAATTACAATCGGCGAGGGATTTTTTTGAAAATTTATTGCAAGCAGTGTACGTTGTTCATACTCTTATCTTTCAAGCTTGTTGCACAAAGCCATAGTGCAGGAGGTGTAACCGGAACAGTAGTAATTGAATCGACAAGGAAACCACTGGAGTTTGTGAATGTAGTCGTATTGAGGCAATCAGACAGTTCGTTAGCCACGGGGGCTGTGACTGACGAGAAGGGGAAATTTCAAATCGATAATGTTCCTGCCGGAACATATTTTCTCAGATTTAGCTTGTTAGGGTACGAGGAAAAGCAATCCTCCCAATTTAGTATCAATTCGGAACGAAAAGAATTCCGGGCGGGTACGATATTCCTAAAAGAAACGGCGGTGAGCCTGGGTGAGGTGACGGTGACTGCGCAGAAATCACTCATCAACACTTCGATCGACCGGAAAGTGTACAACGTTCAGCAGGACGTTATGAGCAAAAGCGGATCGATCAGCGATTTGCTGCAGAATGTTCCTTCAGTTCAGGTGGATGTTGACGGAAATGTAAGCCTGCGCGGTTCTACCGATGTACAGATTCTCATCAACGGTAAACCGTCGCCCCTGCTCGGGAATAACGTCGCGGACGCTTTGCAGCAATTACCCGCAAGCACCGTCGAGAAGATCGAAGTGATCACCAACCCGTCGGCAAAGTTTACGCCCGAAGGCACGGCCGGCATTATCAATATCGTCTTGAAAAAGGAAGCGAACCTCGGTTTCAACGGGAGCGTGAGCGCCAATGCCGGCAACAACTCGCGGGGCAATTTCAGCACAAATGATAATTACAGTTTTAAAGGGATAAATATTTTCGGCAGCTACAGCATCCGGCAGGATGAGAGGACCGTGTACGGCACGCTTGCGCGGACACAGCTGGATTCTACGAATGCCCCGAATTATTTCAATGAAAACGGAACGTCGGTTTCGCGTCCCCTGTCGCAATTTGCGACGCTTGGGTTCGAAAGCCGTCTTAGCGAGATGGATAATGCGGGATTGTCGGGGAACTATCGGTACAGAAATTACACGAGCCATGATATCACAACAGAAACTCATCTGGACAGCTCCGAATCGGTCATCAATGATTATGACCGCGCCCGCATCGATTACGACGAGACAGGGTCATCCGGTTTTGCCGGATTTTTCGAGCATGACTTCGAAGGGGAAGACCATACACTCCGCGTCGAATTCCACGGGAACCAGATGTTCGACCAGGAAGACAATCATTACACCGACACGTACCGGGTTCCCGCAGGTCTGCTCGAATATGACAATATGCTCATTCAGGAACATGATAAAAAAGAACTCGTCACGGTCGACTATCACCATGTGCTCGCCGATCATTCCACGATCGACGCCGGATACGAAGGGAGGTTTGATAAAGACGATTTCAATTTTTACGGCTCGTATTTTGACCCGGGCACGCAGGCGTTTGTCGAGGATACCGGGGAAACAAACCTCTTTTCCTACCATGAAGCAATTCATTCTCTGTACGTAACATACGAAAACACATTCGGCTTATTCAGTCTATTGGCAGGATTGCGGGGAGAGAAGGCCTTCATCACATCCGATCTTTTGACGACTGGAACTGTTGTTCCTAACGATTATTCGAAATTGTACCCCACCTTGCACCTGGCATACAAGCTCGGCGAATTCGACGAATTACAGCTCAATTACAGCCTTCGCGCAAACCGCCCCCGCGGCAACGATATGAACCCCTTTCCGGAATACCAGGACCCCAGAAATGTCCAGGCCGGGAATCCGTACCTCAAGCCGGAGTTTATTAATTCGGTTGAGTTCGGCTACCAGGTTCAGGATGAGAACATCAGTATTCTTCCGAGCATTTTCTACCGTAACAGATACAACAAATTTACTTCCATCACGGAAGCGGTCAACGATTCAACGCTCCTGACAACGCGTGAGAATTTATCCAGCGACCAATCGGGAGGATTTGAACTCGTCGTAACGGGAAATCTATGGACAATACTTTCCATTAATACCAGCGCGAATGCATTCTACGAAGAGATCGACGCTAGCAATCTCGGATACGGAGAAAAGAAATCGACTGTTACGTGGAGCGGCAACCTGAACTGCAACGTGAATATTATGAAAGGGACGATACTGCAGGTAAACTCTAACTATCGCTCACGACAATTGACGCCGCAAGGGGAGAACCTTCCAAGTTTTGTGATGAACCTGGGAGCTCGGCAGGACCTCTCTGACGAAAGGATTTCCATCGTTGCGAGCGTATGGGATGTTTTCAAGACACTCAACAGAAAGACCGAACTGAACACCCCTTCGTTGACCCAAACCACCTTCAGCAGCCGGGATTCGAGAGTGCTGTTCCTCGGTCTCACATACCATTTTGGAGGCCCTTCGAAAAAATCAAAAGAGAAAGACCTGCAGGACGAAGAAGAGAACTGACCGCCCGCCGGTTTCTGCATGTAATTTCTGATTGTACTCGAGCGGCCGAAACTACGCCTCTTGCTTCTCTTCGATACCCATGTTCGTTGAATCCGGACGCATCTAAAAATTGTAGCCTGCACTCAGTCCCAACTCAACCTGGTTGTATCCGATCAACTCATTTCCGTTGAATGGCGATTCCATGAATATTGTTCTCAATCCAACCTTGGGGATTACCTCGATGTCGAGATCCTTTAGAGGAATAAGCACGCCCGCGGCAACTCTGTCAAAAGATTTATAGGAGTATCTCGGGTCTGTATTCTCAAGAACGGGATTCAATCGAATGACCCCGAGGGAGGCTTGGATGAACAACGGGTGAAAGTCACAGATCGGATGATACCGAAAACCAGATTCTAAAGACATGGTTTCCATGACAAACGGTAAGATGAAGAAGGGGAAGTAGGGTGGTCCGGCGCTCAAATTTGCAGTCATCCGAGAATAAGTGAACGAAGAAAGAATTGCTCCGTTCTCATTGATGTAAAAATCTGATTCAATTGTCCAATTGGAGTTTGAAGTAAATGAGAGATTATTTCCTTCAATTGAAATGCTTTTCATCTGGCCAACGGAATAGCCGTATGAATATCCTCCAGACACGATGATATTCTTCGGTGATTCGTGAACAGTTGCCTCGTCGCTCCTTTTTTCAAACGCACTAAAGTCGGTGCTGAGACCGAACTGAAATGTCTCCCATGGCAAATCCCAGTTGACGTAAGAACTGGCGTTGTTGTTGTGCCACCTTCCAGCGTATCCGACGGTAGCTTTTACTCCGTACGATTCTACTCCAATCGTGCATCCATGAGTATAAAAAGAATTCGTCCCGTCATCGGGCCCCGTTGAAAAATACCCCACGTACATTTCTTGAAAATATGAAATGCCCGCACCCAGGTAGATTGGATGCCATGAATAATTCAGTCCGACCTGCACAGTCATGTCGTTTGGAAAATCGTTCCAATCGGATGTAAGGGCGGCAAAGGAAGATTCCCCATTATCATTCAGTGAGCCGTCTTGCTTCTGCAAAGGCTTTTTTACACCTGCCATCAGATCTAGATCGGCGAAAATATTCTTGATCGCAACAGCGTTCATTCCAAAATTTATCTGAGCCGGCGGCGTGCCAGAGGATAGAAACACGGTCGATTCTCCTCCTCCGTTTATGATAAATCCCCTGTATTCTACAGGAGTGCCAAAATTCATGAATGAGAGGCCAAGATTAAATCGGTTGAAGAAAGATGCGGGCCTGTAGTTAGCGCCGAGACTGAATAATACATGGTCGATATTGTCCACCATTGGATATGACTGCCAGACATATCTCACTTGCCCGCCTAATGCGAACTCATTGCTCAAAGGCATGGCATAACCAACGGCCAGGGAACGCTCGTACCAATGATAAAGTTGCCCCGCGGCGGGATTTAATTCGGTTGTTACGATGCCTTCTCCAAGGTCCCAATCGGTGTACTCCGCCCCCACGCTTGCGCCGTTTCCCAATCGTACTGCCGCATTTGCCGACGTTAACGGTATACCCCGATCAAATAAGTTCCACGGGTTTCTAAAATACGACAACGACATCCCGTCGTTGAAGATAAGATTCGCAGGGTTGTATTGCAGTGCATCCGATGCGTTCATCGAGGCAACCCCCTGCTCGCCCATTCCCGAAGAAGTAACTGTCCGCGGGTAAATTAAAGATTGGAATGCCGAGGTTGATTGTGCCGATACGTATACGCTGAAGAGGGGCACAAGGAAAAAGCTGAACAATATTATTCGCTTTTGCATAGTCGACTTTTTTCATGCAGGATGGTGGCAGGGTACACGCAGCGATGAATCTCTCTGAATAGATACAATGTGCTGCCCCGGTGCGGCTTGGGGAGGTTCTAAACCCATAATATCCGGCGATCGCAATTTTTGGTTGTGCCTCAGTTTCATTCTTAATGTCATTCCGGCGAAAGTTCCAAGGGAATTCCTTCGGAACCGGAATCTATGCAATTTGATCTGGATGCCCGCCTCGGCGGGCATGACATTCTTTTTTATTTTTCGGATTTTCAAATTGAGACACTACCAAATTTTTGCACTTAGCCGGTCGCGCGCCATACTATTTAATTAACATCACCTTCTTCGTCTGTACAAAACTTCCCGCCTGCAGTCGGTAGAAGTACACCCCGCTCGCGAAAGCAGATGCATTCCATTGCCGGGTGTAATTTCCCGCCTGCAATTCTCCTGAAACAATTGTCGATACTTCTCTTCCTAAGATGTCAAAAACCTTCAACGATACGAATGACCGGGATGGAAGAGAGAATGAAATTGTGGTGGTGGGATTGAAGGGATTGGGATAGTTTTGGTTTAACGCAAAAACAGTTGGAAGATTCTTATTGATTGTATTACTCACACCGGCCACCGGTGAACCGCTCCCGATGAATTTACCAACGCCAAAAGCAGGTGCGAGAACCCAATCGGTTGAATTACCGGATTGATTGACGAGATGAAATTTTAAATCAATACCCGCAGAGTCAAATTGAGTGGTTGAAGAGAGGTCGGCGCTGCGTATCATTCCCAAAGCTGTCGTATCCGGGATAGTCTTAGAAACTGCAAGTGAATTCCATGCTGTTGTCCCATTTTTCCTAAAATAAAGTTGTGTAGAATCTGCATTGGAACCCAGGTCGGTATATTCAGGTATGTAAGAAAATACGATTGTGCCATGCTCGCCGGTAAAGAACATATCTGTAAGCCTCCCTTTTTCATTGAGAACCCTCAACGATGTAAATAACGGCAGCTGCGGATAAGGTTTCCGCAAATCAAATTGCGCTGTTAACGTTGCATGGCCTTGTTGCCTATTAATATAATAATCATGATTGTCTGCGACGAAGCTGTATGCATCCGGGGAAACATCTATCGGTTGGAAATTACTCAACGAATTTCCCGTTGCCACAATAACGCCTTTGCTATTAGATACAGTGTAGTGCGTGCGGGTATATGTGGAGTTCTTCTGTTCATCAAGCTGGCCATAGAACTGTGGAGCGAAGTATATGTTAGAAGTACCATAATAATTATTAAGAGATCCTACCGTTGTGTACATTGGTCCTTCGCCAATGGTAACGGTATCGCCATTACCAATAACATAATCATTCACACTAGGGCTAAAGTAGAAGAATCCAATGCTATCGCCAATGATTCTCGGCGGATATGCCATAAACCAATCGCCAGTGTTCTGCGGGGTCGCCACGGAATCTGTGCCCCACAGACTTTGAAAAAATCCATAACCCGAATCTACATCTTTCGTGGAAAACATTTTAACATTAAAGGAACCGGTTTTTGTTTCATTGTTGTGGGGTCCAAACCCTCCAAAAGCGAAAGACGGCGTCCTAATCCAACAAACACAATCAATAAACCCCAGACCTGAAGGGGGAAACTTTGTAGCGATATTTGCCGCATAAAGATCATTTGCACTATTGGTTAAACTTATATTTTGATTCACCCCTTTTATGGGATTAAACTGCACAGTATAATAGTTGCCCGATCCATCAGTGGCAGATTGCCCTTGATAAAGAGTAAATCGGCTGGAAATATTGGAATATTTCAGTGTATCTGGAAATCCCAAAAAGCCCGTGCTTCCTATTGCGCTCGAATCTGGATATGCCAAAATCGCATTACTCAAAGTTACCGGCATGGAATTAAGAGATTTTCCAGCTTCACTTATTCCGTTTCCGATAATTAAGTTCGATGCTTCTCTTGAGGAGACAGAAATGGAGGTATTCCCGTTGACGGTGAGTTGTTCCTTCATAACGATGATTTGCGGAGGATAAAATGCCATCAAATCATAAACGCCGTTCGGGCAGATGAATTCTGAATTCGGCATTGCAGGATATGAAGTTGAAAAGGAGTCACTCGTAAATGAGATGAAGGTTGGAATATCGGACGTGATCAGGACCCTTGCGGCTTTTACAAATGCCCAGGGAATATTCAATGTGTCTTTACTTCCGTTGAAATGCGCCGTGCCGCTGTATGTTAATGAGCCCCTTTGTGGATAAGGAACCGCTGAATTATTAACGCTTAAAGAAATAATCACTTGCTGGGAATCGTTTTGCCCCACGGAGAATGATGATGGATTCGCTGTCAGCGTTGTGCCGGACTGAACACCATCAAATACAACCTGGAAGGATTGGTTTCGCAATGCTGCGTTCGTAATCCAAACCGTATCGGCAGTATTCCATGCGGAGAAATTGCTGCTGTCCAAACCAAAACTGAACGGCGATGGAACGGCGAAAGACGTAACCTTTGCGGCACTCAACGCATCCACTCTTCCGGCGCCTTGCACCATCGCTTCATCTCCGATATCGACTGCTGAGCTCATGAGGGCCGATTTCATCTGTGCCGGAGTCCAGCTGCGATGGAGAGATTTCAGCAGAGCGCACACGCCGGTCACGTGCGGGGTCGCCATAGATGTTCCACTCATGCTTATCGTAGAATTGTTGAGATAGCTCGAAAGAATATCTACACCTGGCGCAACAATTTCCGGTTTAATCGAACAGATTATTGCATCCGGCCCGCGCGAACTGAAAATAGCAATAACATTATTACTATCTACTGCGCCGACAGTAATAGCTGAGCGCGCAGTGCCCGGGCTTCCAATCGAACTAAACCCCCCACTATTTCCTGCAGCGATGCAAAATACTACTCCCAGTTGCACTGCATTATCTACCGCTGTAGAGGCTGCATCATCCGGATCACCCGATCCGCCCAGACTCATATTGGCAATATCAACATGATCTTCTACGGCCATTTCTATTCCGGCAATAACCACGTCTTCAGTTCCTTCTCCATTTTGATCAAGAACCTTAAACGCCATCAGCTTTGCGTGCGGAGCGACACCTTGCAATCCTGCTCCATTTGCGGCAATGATACCGGCGACATGCGTCCCATGTCCATTATCATCCATCGGATTCCCGGTCGAGTCGATAAAATTGTATCCGCCGATGACTTTATAGCCCGGGCCAAACCCGCCGCCAAGCGCAGAATCCGCGTAATCAATCCCCGTATCGATCTCTCCGACAATAACACTATCTCCCTCGTTCCCAAATTCCTTCCATACAGAATCGGCTCTAATTTGATGAACGCTTTGTTCCAAACTGGCATGCACTGGCGTATTCAGATGGACTTTCTTTACATAGCTCAGAGCTGCAATCTGGTTGATCAGTGCCCGTGGGACCTTTACTGCAGCTCCTGAAAATACTTTTGAGAATTCACGTACTATGACCGGGGCTGCAAGCTGAAGCTTTGTACTTGCCATTGCCGCCTGATGCAGCGTGGATAAATCTGATCGGAACTGGTTCAAATGAATGCGTGGATCAGCAATCTTCATTAATGACCCTGCACTATGAAGCTGTTGCAGGAATAACGGTTCATCCTTTAATTCAACGATGAGTGAGACTTGTTCCGTCATATCGATGATTAAATTTTTCGATGTCCCGTCCCGGCGCGTTATTCGTTCAACAATTTCGCCAGGTTTCGCATTCACCGTTTCTATCTGCAATGTCTTCTTTCCCTTTATGGCAGGTGGAATTGCTGGGGATTGCGCACTGCTTTGAATGATCGAAATGAGAACTAAAAAGAAGATCGAAATAGCAGTTGTGAACGGTGAGGGTTTGCACATAGTATTTTCTCCTAACGAATGCGGCTAAGCTGACGGCGGCGCGTACCAATGCCGTCGTCGTGAACTGTTCTTGGCATTATTGCTGTTATAGTAATGCCTGAGAAGCGACAGCAACTATCAAACAGCAGTAGAAAGGTTAATACTATTCCTGAAGTTTAACTTTGAGATGAGATTTGAATGTGGGTTCCCATTTTTCCCGCACTTAGGTTGAGCAATTGTAGCATTATTTTCCGACTATGTCAAGAGAAAAAACTCGATTACGCAATTGTTGGTCCGATTCGCCGATGATTTTTTGTTCATTGTTTGAGATGATGTTCACTTCTTCGACTCCAGAACCGCTGGTGTTGCCAGATTGTCGACGATATCTTGAGCCATAAACTCTCCTTTGGTTTGTTCTCCTGGTGCTGCTAGAATTTGTTGCCGAATGTTCATATTCGCGCCCCGGGCGTTGTTGCGATGCCAATAAAAAATGGATATATTTTCATTGTGGAAGAGAGGCGCCGAAACTTTTAAATCGAGAATTGCAAAAATGGATCAGAACAGAGCGCTATTGGTGATGGATGTTCAAGAGGCTACCATAAAACAGCTGAAGGATAGTAACGCCTTCATTCAATCTATGACCAAGGTCATACGGACAGCCCGCAGTAGTAAAATACCGGTACTGTATGTCGTGATTGGATTTAGAAGAGGATATCCTGAAGTCAGCCCTCAAAACAAATCTTTTGCACGGTTGAAAAATGGAACTATGAATCTTGATCTGGAAGGCGGGGGTCGGGTTCATGCATCGGTTGCGCCGCAGGCAGGCGATATTATTATAACAAAAAAACGAGTGAGTGCGTTTGCCGGCAGCGATTTGGAAATAGTGCTGCGGTCGCTTGGAATAAAACACATTGTGCTTTCCGGCATTGCAACCAGCGGAGTAGTATTATCTACCATGCGGGAAGCAGCAGACAAGGATTATGAAATAACTCTCCTTTCTGATTGTTGTGCGGATTTGGATGAGGAAGTTCACCGCGTGCTTACGACAAAAATTTTCCCCCGGCAGGCGGAAGTGATGACTGCAGAAGAATGGTGTGGTTCCCATCAGGCTTAACAATTGAATCTTCCCGTGCACCGGAGTTGTTTTTAGAAACCAGCTCAAAAATATCGTGATATTCATATCGCTCATCTTTGGCTTCCCTCCCGTATGCTGGTTCGCTGTTATTCCGGCAATAGGGATTATGTTCCTGGCAGCGTTTCTTTTCTCGATGGTATGCAGGGATTCCAATTGATTATGGATTTTCTCCTGATGCCGCTATTCTTTCTCTCCGGCGCCTTATTCCCGCTTCTAGGATTGCCGAAGGCGATTGACCTTATCGCCCGCATTGATCCCCTTTCGTACGGAATTGATGCCCTGAGCGGCTTGCCAATCAATGCCGGCCATTACGGTTTAGGAATAGACGTTATTGTTCTTGGAGCAGCGACGCTCGTGTTTCTGTGGCTGGGAGGTTATTTCTTCAAGAAGATACAGGTCTGACAAATCCGCCTATAAGACCTTCGATACCATCCAACATTTGTTTGAGTCTTAGATTGTTATTCAAGTATCGCACTGAAAACAGAAAAGTGTTTTCAGAAATGGAAAGCCCCAAATGAAAATAGTGTCGTCGTTGTTTTCTTCATAACTTAAAAAAAGTTTCTTTTACTCGATGATCAAACGCCTCGTATTATTCTTCTTTGTCGCAGCGAATGTTTATGCAGAATCAGGTCCGCGTGAAGATGACCCGAGTAAATATACTATGAGCGGGTACGTTAAGGACTCTCAGACCGGTGAAGCGTTGATCGGGGCAACACTAACGGTAAAAGAATTGCAGCAAACCGGAGCCGCAACGAACGCCTACGGATATTACTCTCTGACGATTCCCGAAGGAACGTATACGTTGACGGCATATTTTTTGGGATATGGACCCCAGTCAGTTCAAGTAATTCTCAATCAAAATGTTAAACGATCTTTTAACCTTGTTGAGAAAAGCGTCGAACAAAAAGAGGTTGTCGTCACGGGTGAGCGAAAGGACGATAATGTTACTAACACGCAAATGGGAGTTCAAACTCTCGACGTTAAGGAAATACAAAACATCCCCGTCTTGCTGGGTGAGAAAGACGTTCTAAAAACAGTCCAATTGCTTCCCGGTGTTAAATCTGCGGGAGAAGGAAATAGCGGGTTTTATGTACGGGGCGGGGCATCCGATCAGAATTTGATTCTTCTGGATGAAGCAACGGTGTACAACGCATCGCATTTCTTGGGATTCTTTTCGGTCTTCAATTCCGATGCCATTAAAGACGTTACGCTCTATAAAGGAGAAATGCCGGCCGAATATGGCGGAAGGCTTTCTTCGGTGCTTGATATCAAGATGAAGGATGGCAACGATAAACAGTTTGGCGTCAACGGCGGTATCGGTCTGATCGCTTCGCGGTTGACTGTTGAAGGTCCGATTGCCGACGAGACAAGTTCGTTTTCCATCTCCGGGCGGCGGACGTACGCCGATTTATTCCTGAAACTTTCCAAGGACAGCACCATCAATCAGACGCGGCTCTATTTCTACGATCTCAATGCCAAGGCAAATTACCAAGCAGGAGATAATGACAGAATATATCTTTCGGGCTATTTTGGCAAGGATGTTCTTGGTTTTGGTTCTACCTTTGGATTCGACTGGGGGAATGCCACCGGAACGCTGCGCTGGAATCATTTATTCAGCGAGAAGGTCTTTTCTAATACCTCCCTCATTTACAGCAGTTACGACTATAATATTAACGCAAACTTTGGAGGCAACAGTTTATTGGTCGCTTCGATACTTAAAGACTATAATCTCAAGCAGGATTTCCAGTATTATATCGATGCACAAAACGGATTGAAGTTTGGGTTAAATTCAGTATATCATTCGATCACGCCCGGAACCGTTTCGCTTGCAAACAGTTCTAATTCCAATCCATTGCAAATCAACAATAAGTACGCCTGGGAGAATGCTTTATATGTTGCCCACGACTTCAAACCGTCGCCGCTTCTCGGTGTCGATTACGGCATTCGCTTTTCGTCATTTAGTGTGCTCGGCCCGGGAGTCTTCTACTCCTATGATGCCAACGGGAACACTATTGATTCTCTTTCCGCTGGTTCAGGGGCAATTGTAAAAACATATTTTTCGGTAGAACCGCGGATTGCCATAAACTACGTGTTGGATGCAGAGAGTTCGGTGAAGACATCCTATGCGCGCAGCACGCAAAATCTCCATCTTCTCTCCAATTCAACAACGAGCAATCCGACCGATTTGTGGATTCCGAGCAGCAACAACGTGAAGCCGGAAATCGCCGACCAATATTCGGTAGGATATTTCCGAAATTTATCCGACAACTTGTATGAGTTTTCGACTGAAGTGTATTATAAGAATCTTCAAAACCAGATCGACTATAAAAACGGTGCGCAATTAAACTTTAACGCAAATGTCGAATCGCAGCTCCTTTTTGGATCGGGCAGGGCTTACGGTATTGAGTTCTTTCTCAAAAAGAAATACGGGCAGCTGAACGGATGGATCGGCTACACACTTTCACGTGTTGAGATGAAATTCGCTGAGATCAATGACGGCAACTATTTTCCTGCGAGACAGGACGAAACGCATGATATTTCCGTCGTTACAATGTACCAGTTTTCAAAGACGTGGAATTTCTCCGCAGCATGGGTCTATAACACGGGCAACGCAGTGACATTCCCCAGCGGAAAATATTGGGTTGACGGACAAGTGTTTAATTATTATACCGAACGCAACGGGTACCGCATGCCTCCCTATCACCGGCTCGATCTCGGTGCTACGTGGCAGGGGGAGCGGTCAAGCTGGACTTTCTCCCTGTACAATGCATACGGGCGCGATAATGCATACACCATCACATTTCAAACAAATCCGAATAATCCGGCGGAGACCCAAGCCGTTCAAACATCGTTGTTTAAGTTCGTTCCATCAATCACGTATAACTTCAAGTTTTGACTATGAATAGGAATTCATCCATACGACTTTTCGCGAGGGGTTTTTTGTTGCTGCTGTTGGGCTTCATCGCCCTTGATTGTCAGAAGGTGATAAGCGTGGATTTGAATTCGGCTGCTCCGGAAATTGTTATTGAGGGCAATATATCGGATTCGCTCGGGCCGTATTATGTGACATTATCCAAAACCGTGAATTTCGACCAGCCGAATACTTTTCCTCCGGTCGCCGGTGCACATATCGTGATGAGCGACAATCTTGGACATTCGGACCTGCTAATGGAAACATCCTTATCGGGCACATATGTCGCTTCCGCTCTTCAAGGAACTCCCGGAAGAACGTATACGCTTGATGTTACTGCGGATGGAAAAGAATATATTGCTTCATCAACGATGCCTTTGCCCGTGGGCATCGATTCATTGGCAACAGAGAATTCACCATTTGGATCGAATCTGCGAAAGCTCATTGATGTGCGCTTCACAGATCCCGCAGGCATAAAAAACTATTATCGCTTTGTCGTCATGCGCAACGGCATCATTTCCCCGAACATTTATCTTTACGATGATCGCATTCAGGATGGTCAACCGATCACAAGCGTTCTTTCTGTCGACACACTTCAGACCGGAGATACACTTGTGGTTTTCCTTCAGGGTATTGATGAAGGGGTGTACAACTACTTTAGAACAGCAGCACAGATAAGCGGCGACAGGGGATCGTTCTCGGCATCACCCGCGAATCCCTTGTCAAATTTTAACAACGGAGCCTTGGGATATTTTAGCGCTTATGCCGTACGATCAAAACTTATTATTGCCCCGTAACAAACTGCTGGAAGTCCGCAACACACATCGCTGCTTAGGAATAAAATGAAACTTCTGAAAAATAGTATCACGCGAAGACACAAGGGCGCATTAGCTTCATTTTTAATAAATTTTGCGCCTTAGCGACTTTGCGCGAGGCAAGCTTTCCTGATTTTTCAGAAGTCTCAAAATTGAAGAAATAAAAAATTCTCTTATTGAACCTGTTGTACACTTCAGCCTTGTTTTAAGCCATTTCGTCAATATTCACTTAACAATCCCTCAACAATTTCTTAACTACTTCCGTAACATCTTTATCATCTCCCATTGACAGATGAAATTTGCCATTATTGCAGCCGGCGAAGGTTCGCGATTAGCGGATGAAGGGATAGCACAGCCGAAACCTCTGGTGAAGATTCGCGATGTTCCGCTTATCGATCGTTTAATCCGCATTGCAGAACAAAGCCATGCAGAGCAAATAAATATTATTGTGAACGAACGGATGCGCGAGGTTCGTGAACACCTGTTCAATTCAAACTACAAGATTCCGGTCAACGTTGTAGTTCAATCGACACCAAGTTCAATGCACAGCTTATTTGTTTTGGCACCGTATCTTCGCCAGTCGCCATTCTGCCTGGCAACGGTTGATACAATCTTTTACGAACGGGAATTTCAGCAATATCTTGACTATGCACAGTCTCAAGCCGGGAGCGACGGTGTTTTGGCGGTAACGGATTTTATCGACGACGAAAAACCATTGTGTGTCGAACTTGACGAAAACCGGCGCATTCTCCGTTTCAGCGACGCAAAAGAACAGCTCCGTTACGCAACCGGCGGAATCTATTATTTCTCTCCGAGGATTTTCGACGTGATGAATGAAGTCCTTGCGACAGGTACGCTGCGGCTTCGGAATTTTCTCCGTTATCTCATCGATCATGGATATACGCTTCGCGCATTTCCCTTCTCGAAAATTGTCGACGTCGACCACGCAGCCGATATTCGTGTCGCGGAACAGTTTCTTGCGGAGGAGGAACACCGATGAGACGCTTCAAGCATTTTTTGTATACGCTTCAGGAATATTCAATACTGGTCGGCGGTGTTGTTCGCAATGGGGGGTCGATTCGTTACGTCAGAGAGACACTGGAGGAAATGTATCTCATTGGCGCGCAGTCGGTGCCGCTGGTCTTTCTCGGAGGGTTATTCATAGGAATTATTCTTGCGCTCGAAGTGGGGCATCGGTTCGAATCATTCGGCGCCAAAACGCTGGTTGGAAGAACGGTATCGCTGGGCATGATCCGTGAGCTCGGTCCTGTTGTGAGCGGACTGCTATTGGCGGCGCGTGTGGGAGCCAAAAACGCATCGGAGCTGGGAGCGATGAAATTGAGCGAACAGATCGACGCCTTACGTGCTTTCGGCTCAAATCCGGTTACGACTCTCGTCGTTCCGCGAACGATTGCGGCGCTGATAATATTCCTGCCGTTGGCACTGATCGCCGACATGAGCGGAATTCTCGGCGGGATGACGGTCGCCGATTTATCCCTGCATATCGACCGGGCTTTTTTTTGGAACGCCGCAGTGTACGGCCTACAGATGAAAGATCTCTTCGTCGGATTTGCGAAACCGGTGGTGTTCGGTTTTTTTATTGCGACGATCAGCTGTTTTTGCGGTCTCTCCACATCCGGCGGCACTGCGGGTCTCGGCCGTTCAACGATTGATGCTGTTGTTACATCGTCATTGGTGGTCCTATTTCTCGATTTTATTTTTACAAAGGTCGTATGGGAAATCCTCTGATACAGCTTCAGAATGTTTCGGTGGCGATCAACGATGCAGTTATTCTCGAAGACGTCTCATTGTCTTTCCGAAAAGGTGAAACATCCGTGATCCTTGGACCGAGCGGCGCAGGAAAAAGTTCGATCCTCAAAGTGATTCTCGGCTTGTGGAAACCGGACGGCGGAAAAGTATTGATCGACGGGGTAGATATTGTCCCCCTTCCGGAGGATGCCATGCTGCCGTTTCGCCGCCGCATGGCAATCGTGTTTCAGGGAAACGCGTTATTCGATTCCATGACGGTGGCCGAGAATATCGCCTATTTTTTGAGAGAGCATTATCTCGTCGATGAAAATGAAATTCGCTCCCGCGTGGAAGAATCTCTCTCCATCGTCAACCTTGAAGGAAAAGGCCGGCTGTATCCCGAAGAGCTCAGCAACGGAATGAAGAAACGCGTTGCGATTGCGCGGGCTGTGGCATTTCATCCAGAAGTGCTTCTGTACGATGAGCCGACGACGGGTCTCGATCCGCTGAACGCCCGCACGATCAACGATCTGATTCTCAAATTGCAGCAACAAGGTGCGACCTCGGTCGTTGTAACTCACTTGCTCAAAGACGCTTTTCGCGTCGGCAAAGCGTTTTTTATCATCGAGAACGGAAGGATTGTCGCTGCCGGCAGCGCAGAGGAAATGCTGTCGTCAACCGATCCGTTCGTCAGGGAATTTTTAGAAGATGTGAGGCAGGTCCGATTAGCGTCATGAACGGTTTCATTAATAGAAAGAATTTTCATGGATAGTTCAGGTCATCAGGAAAAAAATCTTAAGGTCGGCATCACCATATTCATCGGGCTGGTCATTTTTCTCGTCTTCGTGGTCATTGTCGGCACAGAGGGAAATTATTTTACAAAGACGTATCACTTGAACATGAAGGTCGCTAACGTCAACGGATTGACGCAAGGATCCATGGTCATGCTCGGAGGAATAAAGATCGGGTATGTTCGGTCGATGGATTTCTCTACAGTGAACAACGAAAATGTCATTACGGTCGGCATGGATATCCGGTCGCAATATCGAAATCAGATAACGGCAGGCTCCGTTGCTATGGTCAAGACAATCGGAATGCTTGGAGATAAGTTTGTAGATATTTCGGTCGGTTCAGGGCAGGAAAAACCGTTAAACGACGGAGACTACCTTGCCGAGAAAGAGTCGATGGAACTGGGAAATATCACTGATAAACTCTCCGCTGCCGTCGCCGATTTTACCGGGGTCATGAGCAATGTGAAAACGATTACCGATTCGCTCAAAGCAGGAAAAGGGAGCGTCGGTAAACTGCTGCGGGATGAATCGTTCTCCGATGAGTTGATTCATGCCGCACATTCACTCAATGCGATGACAAACACCGTAGCATCGAAGAAGGGAACATTCGGAAAGCTTGTGTATGATGATGCGCTGTACATACAGCTTATGCACACGACAGAAAATCTTTCTGCGCTCACCGATTCGCTTCGCGGCGGAAAAGGTTCGCTTGGGAAATTGGTTGCTGAAGACTCTCTCTACATGACCGTCAATTCTCTCGCCCGTCGAATGGATGTTTTACTGGAAAAATTGAACTCCGATACATCATCCGTCGGGGCATTTGTCAACAACCCTGCCGCCTATAAGCAGGTGTCGCTGACGCTGCAAAACTTTAACAGCCTGTTGGAAGATATCAGAGAACATCCTGATAAATACGTTCACGTAGCGGTGTTTTAACTTTTTGGAAGGAATCACGGCATGACGATTATTCCGCATTTGCTTGTCACAACCCTCGGGGTGCAGGTCATGGGATTGCATGGAGGCGATATCGCCCTGGCCTACACGTTCGGGTACGGCGTCGACCTCGTCGATCATCCGATCAAGCTGCCGTTGTATCTTAAGAAGAATGGCACAAAGAACGAAAAATACTATCACTGGAGAACACCGCTGCAGGAACCGGTTGCCCTGTTGTGGATCATTCCGTTATCGATCTATCTTCACACACCGGTGCCGGTTATTTTCTTTCTCTCGCACATCCTCCTGGACTATCTGATAAGCTACGACAAGCGCCCATGGTATCCGTTCAGCATGTATACGACAAAGGGGATCTTGCCTGCCGCTTCAGACGCGGTAAAGGAATGGACAACGACCGCGGTGGTTCTTGCTGCAAATCTTGCAGTGGGCTATCACGCAATTCTTTCGTGGCTTTCTAACCGGTGACCGAATGAGAAAATATTCCGACAAGATTTTTACCTGGCTGATCAGGCTTTTTCACGAAGTATTCGGCCTCTCCCCGAATCAGGTGTCAGTTCTTTCGCTGATCATCGGGATTGTTGCCGCAGCCGTTACGGCATTAGGATTTGTGTTTGAAGGATTGCTGCTGATGGCGCTGTCCCAGATTATCGACGCTCTTGACGGGGGGATTGCACGGAGCTACAATTTACAATCGGCCGCCGGCGCGAAATTGGAATTGTATTTCGACCGGACATGCGAAGCGGCGATGTTCGGAGCGCTCGTTATCATCGGCAAAACAGATGCGCTGACAACCGCCCTCGCGTTTGCTGCAATCATTCTCGTAACGTTTGTCGAGCCGTATTCACATTTTGATCCAGGCTTCAAACGATTCATGCTGTATTTCGGGTGGCTTCTGGAACAATTGTTCAACGTGCGCGGGTTTGAAATTGCAATGACCGTCATCTTTTTCGCAAATCTTACTGTGTTTGCCGTCGGCACAATTGTAGCGGAATACCGCCTGCAACGGGAAGTTGATGCGGTCGCAATTGCGAAGCGCGAGACAATGACTGCTGCCGGGATCCCGCTTCCGCCGGACGATCCTCCATCGTTCATTTCAAGGATAGTGTCATGGTTCTAAATTTTGCAGGCATAAAACGGAAAACGGATTATTCTCCCAACCATGTCGGGAATGATTTCCTCATCATCAAGCGAACGACGGAGGAACTCGAACAGCTTGGCTGCCGCGTCGCATTGTATGATGAAAGCGAACTGACGCCGGCGAGCGTTAAAGAAGGACTTATTTTTTCGATGGTGCAGGGACCAGAAGGAGTGCACGTCCTGGAAAAAATTGCAGGACGCGCATCGTTGATCATCAATTCACCGCAAAGCGTTGAGAATTGCTACCGTGTCAACATGGTCCGTCTGCTGACCGAATGCGGCGTGCCGTTTCCGAAAAGCATTGTCATCGATACCGGAATGGATTTAGACGGCGTGCTCAAGGAATTCGCTTCTCAAAAAGTGTGGATCAAGCGCGGGGACGTTCATGCCGTTCACAAAGAAGACGTGACGCTGGCCTACACGGATGAAGAGAAAGCATCTGTCCTCAAGGAATTCCACCGGCGCGGGATACGTAATGCCGTTGTGCAGGAACATCTTGACGGCGACGTGGTAAAGTTTTATGCGGTGCGGGAATCGACCTTTTTTTACTGGTATTATCTCAACGGTGTTCATCATACGCCGTTCAAACAAAAACAACTCATCGACTTGGCACAGGCATCGGCGCAGGCAATGGGATTGTATGTCTTCGGCGGCGATGCGATCATCGCGGCGGACGGCTGGATCACGATTATCGATGTCAACGATTGGCCGAGTTTTGCCCCGGTGCGCGATGAGGCGGCCAAAAATATCGCTCAACTTCTTGTACGAAAGGCAAAAGAACATGAACACGCTGACGCGTAAGAAACAGTTCGCTTCCATTATCACCGAAATACCCGGACCGAAATCAAAATATTATTTCGAGCGTGATCAGAAATATATCTCTCCCGGAATCCAAACCATTGCAACTTCGTCGCAATTGACGATTGAGAAAGGGGAAGGCTGTGTGCTTGAAGATGTGGACGGCAACCGCTACATCGATTTTTTTGCCGGCGTCGGAGTTGCAAGCCTCGGCTATCATCACCCGAAGTATACGAAAATGATGCAGGAACAGGTTGCGAAAGTTCATGTCGGGAGCTTCACATCAAAAGTGCGTGCGGAGCTTTCCGAGCTTCTTGCGACCATCGCGGTCGGCGAGCTGAAACGTACGCAATATTACAGCAGCGGAGCGGAGGCCGTTGAAGCGGCGCTCCGTCTCGCAAAATCGTACACGAAGAAAACGGAATTCATCGGGTTCTGGGGAGGTTTCCATGGGAAGACCATCGGCGTGCTCGGATTGCTGAGCGGCGATTTCAAACATCAACTCGGTCCGCTTCCTCCTGGAATGTACGAGACGCCGTACGCGAACTGTCGTCATTGTCCGTTCAAAGCGACATATCCCGATTGTGAATTTGCCTGCGTCGATTTCATCCGGAAGAAGATTGCCAATGAAACGACGGGAAATATCGCGGCAATAGTCGTTGAACCGATTCAAGGGACAGCGGGAAACGTCGTCCCGCCGCCGGATTTTTTGAAAAAGCTGCGCGCGCTTGCTGATGAAATTGGCGCCTTGCTGATCGCCGATGAAATGATCTGCGGATTTGGGCGCACTGGAAAAATGTTCGGATGCCAGCACTTCGATGTCGAACCGGATATTATCACGATCGGAAAAGGATTCGGCGGGGGCTTCCCGATGACGGGTGTGATGTCTACGGAAAAGATTATTTTTTCAAAGCCGTTCGCGAATCCGAGCGGAAGCTCGTCAAGCTACGGCGGCAATCCGCTGGCCTCGGCGGGGGCGCTTGCAACAATCCGTACGATCATCGAAGACGACCTGGTGGAGAACTCTGCCCGTGTCGGGAAGTACATGCTGGATCGGTTCGAGGGATTCAAAGAGAAATTCCCGTTTGTCGGCGAAGTGCGGGGCAAAGGGTTGATGATCGGCATTGAGCTGTCGAAGGGAAGGGGGACAAAAGAGAAACTCAACAGCAAATACACAAAAATGATTTTTCAAGAATGCCTGAAGAGAGGCTTGATCGCGATGTGTTACAACCCGGATATCCGCATCAATCCTCCGCTCGTCATTACCGAAGAAGTTGCCGAAGAAGGCATTGATATTATGGAAGAGGTATTCTCCTATGTCGGCGATCGAATTAACGCTTAAATCCCGCGAGACGGAAGAGACACTCGACGTGTACTTCTATCGTCCGTGCGGTTATGTTCTCGCCATTCTGGCAAAATCGATGGGCGTAACGCCGGACGCTGTCACTCTTCTTGGCTCGCTTGTGGGAATCGTGGCCGGCCACCTTTTCTTTTACAATGATTTGACGACGAATCTTGCCGGCATCATGCTGTTGATCTTCTCGGAAATGATGGACAGCGCTGACGGGCAATTGGCGAGGATGACACAGAAGGTGTCCACACGCGGAAGGATTCTCGACGGCCTCGGCGACAACCTAAAATTCGTCAGCATCTATTTACATATTTGCCTGCGCATTGTTATTGCAACGCAGTGGTGGTGGATTTTTGTCGTCGCGATTCTTTCCGGAACCAGTCATTCATTCCAGAGCGCAATGGCAGATTACTATCGCACGGCGTATCTCTTTTTTACGGTAAGTCATGGACACAATGTTCACGAAAGCTCCGACAGTATCGTCAAGGTCTATGCCGGGCTTTCGTGGAAATCCGATTTTTGGACGAAACTGTACATGAGGGTGTATCTCAATTATACGCTGCAGCAGGAATCCATCACGCGCACGTTTCATGCGCTGGAAGTGAAAGCGGCAGAACAATTCCATGACACTATTCCTGCATGGTTCTCCGATGCGTACCGGGTGAAGAACAAACCGATGATGAAATACTATAATATCCTGACAACCAACACGCGGATGTTGGTGCTGATTCTTGGAATACTCATCAATCTCCCGTGGATCTATTTTGCTTTTGAATTGGTGGTGCTGAACCTGCTTTTTGCCGCCGTGTTGTTCCGGCAAAACGGTATCACTAAATCGCTGCTAACTTCGATCGCGTGAATGTATGATCTTTGCCGAAAGCAGCGAGGTACTTGTCATGCCAGCCTAGGCGGGCATCCAGATTCTGGATTTTCGGCTAGTCGTCGACCGGCTTTCGCAGGAATGACGACGCAAATGGCTGGGGTTTAAACCCAATAGAGAAAAAAAATTACAATTTGAAACATCTGAAAAATTGTTTCGCGCTAAGCCGCAAAGGCGCGAAGATTCTGTTTTAGAATCATTTTGCGACTTTGCGTCTTTGCGCGAGCCGCGCTTTCGGGATTATTCAGAAGGCTCAATTTATGAGACAAGGCGCTATTGTCGGGATCGGGAAGATTGCTCAAACGGGGCATTTGCCCGCATTCAGCGACGAACACATCGCGTCGCAGGCAGCGATTGTTGCGGCTGTTGATCCGAATCCCGTAAGCAGACAACGCGCGCTGGAAAAATTTCCTCATCTCCGTTTTTACGATACACTTGGTGAATGCTGCAGGAAGGAACAGCTTGATTTCGTTGACATCTGTGCGCCCCCGCATCTTCATTCGACCATCATCACGGAAGCTGTTCAGCGTTCACTGAATGTTCTTTGTGAAAAACCGTTCGCGTTAAACCAGCATGAAGCATTGCAGCTTGCCGAGCTTCTTCGGAAGCATCCGAACATAATTTTTATGCCGTGCCACCAGTACCGTAACTCGCGTATCTGGAAACAGCTCTACAAATTTAAACAAGAATCAAAAACGACGTCGGGATGGTTCATCGAGTTTAGCGTTTCCCGGACTGAGGCTGATCCAGGATTACTCGGCGGAACAACATCGTGGCGGACGCAGTCTTCGATCAGCGGCGGCGGCATTATTGCCGACACCGGTGTCCATTATCTCTATCTGTGTTATTGGATCATGGGGATGCCGAAATCTGTAACGGTGCGAACGCAAAAATTGTGTTACACCGCTGCCGGCGTTGAAGATACGGCTGAAATCATCCTTGAATATCCGGACGGAGTTGCCCACATCAATCTGACATGGGCGGCGGACCGGCGCGCGAACAGCGCAAGGATGATCACGCGAAACGGAAGCATTATCTACGACGGCGCGAAGATGATGAAATATTCGGGCGACCGGAGTGAAATGCTGTCGGTTCCCGATGCATCGGATAAGACCCAGTATGTCTCCATGTACGTTCGATTAATAGAGGATTTTTTGAAGCAATGTGCGGCAGGAAACCAAAATACCGAATGGATCGATGAAGCATATCAATCGGTAAGAATCCTTGAAATGTGTTATCGCTCCGCCAGCGAAGGAAAAACATTGTTCTTTTGATCATGGGTAAGAAATCAAAGTACATATTGCTGATCCTCGGTCTTGCGATTTTTTCGTACCTGGTGTATGATTTCGGCGTCGCCAACATCATCGTCAACATCAAAAAGATGGGGTGGTGGTTTGCGGCAGTCGCCGGGGTGTGGGCTGCTGTTTATTTCTGCAATGCGAAAGCCTGGTTTGCAATATTGCACGATCATGTTGACGGAGTATCTTTTTTTGCAATATATAAATTAACGGTGACTGGTTTTGCGATCAATTATATTACGCCATTTTTGAATCTCGGCGGAGAACCGTATCGCGTCGTAGAACTGCAAAAAAAGGCGGGGACTCACCGGGCAGTCTCGTCGGTGATCCTCTACAACATGGTGCGAATGCTGTCGCATTTTTTGTTCTGGTTTCTTGCGGTCGTGATGATGTTCCTCTTCTTTTCACCGACCGGGAGCTTTGCCGCAGCTTTGATTGTTGTTTTTCTTTTTGTGCTGGGATTATTTTTTCTCTTTCTTGCCGGCCACAAGAACGGAATCTTTGCCTTGTTGTTTTCGTGGATCGACCGCCATCCTTTTCTGCAAAAGGCAACGAAGCCGATGGAGTCAAAACGGAACAGTTTGCTCGTTATCGATGAGCATATCCGGCAGCTCTATAATACAAATCGAAAAACATTCTACACTGCTGTCGGTTATGAACTTCTGGCCCGGTTTATTTCAACGTTTGAATTTATCTTTATTCTCACCGCAATCGGATTTCATCCGTCGTACGGCGAAGCCCTTTATATCAACGCTGCGTCATCGTTAATTATAAACCTCTTCTTCTTTATGCCGTTCGAACTAGGCACCCGCGAAGGAGGCCTTTTTTTAGTGATGCAAACAATCGGATACGCGCCCGGGATCGGCATCGTCATCGGCTTGGTGAACCGGTTGAGGGAACTTGTATGGCTTTTCATCGGCCTGGCGTTCATGGTACGGACCGGCGCTCCAAAAGAGGAGAGAAGCATTCTTGAGATGATGGAGGTGCACAAAGAATTATGAAAGCGCTTTTGTTCGATTTTGGGGGAACGCTGGATACAAACGGCGTTCATTGGAGTGAGAAATTCTGGGATGTGTACAGCAAGTGTCATGTTCCGTTTTCCAAAAAAGAGTTTGAGCGGGCGTACGTTGAAGCCGAGCCGGCGATGAATTCCGGCATTATCGCGGCGTCGGACGGGTTGCTGGCGACGTTGGAAAAACAAACGACGCTGCAATGGAACCTGCTGGCACAGTCTCACGGCGAAATTAAGGCGAACGATAGAGCGATGATCAGCCGTATTGCCGGCGAGTGTTTTCGTGAAGTCCGGGAAACCGTCGGCCAAATTCAACCGCTGCTACAATCGTGCCGGAAGAAATATGTACTCGGTATCGTCTCAAATTTTTACGGCAACCTCACGGCGGTTTGCCGGGAGCTTTGCATCGACGTATATTTTCACAGTTTTATCGACTCTGCAGTTGTCGGCGCACGAAAACCCGATCCGAAAATATTTCAATTGGCAGTGGATTCGCTTCATGCTCTTCCGGCAGAGACGTATGTTGTCGGCGATTCGTATGAACGGGACATTGTTCCCGCCAAAACAATCGGCTGCATTGCGATATGGCTCTGCGGAAAGAGCTGGAATCGTCCGGCAGACACTTCCTCTGCCGATTATGTCATCTTTTCACTCGATGAATTAAAAACACTTCTGCGCCTTCCATGACACGGCCACTATTTCATAACAGAAAGGACCATCAGCTATGAATAATCACAACGGACATGCTATTGCTCCTGCAACGGGAAAACTCGGCGTGCTTATTGTCGGATTGAACGGTGCTGTGGCGACGACATTCATCGCCGGCACGCTTTCTATCCGCCGCCGTCTCGCGAAACCGATCGGTTCGTTGACGCAGCTGGGAACGATCCGTCTCGGGAAGCGCCACGAAAACCGGTTCCCGCTGATTAAAGATTTTGTTCCGCTTGCAGACCTGAAGGATATTGTGTTCGGCGGGTGGGACATCCGCGATGAAAATTGTTATCAATCCGCTGCCTACGCCAAAGTGCTGGAAGAACGCGATCTTGCTCCGGTCCGTGAAGAACTGGAAAGTATTCGTCCAATGCGTGCTGTGTTCGATCAAAACTACGTGAAACGATTAAGCGGCACGTGGGTAAAAGAAGGGACAACGAAATTCGATCTGGCAAAACAACTTCGGCAGGATATTGTTTCGTTTAAAAAGGCGCACAACCTCAGCCGCATGGTGGTCCTCTGGTGCGGGAGCACGGAGATTTATCTCGCTCCGTCGGATGTTCACAGCGACCTTGCAAAGTTCGAAAAAGGAATGAACGACAATCACCCCGATATTTCTCCAAGCATGGTGTACGCCTATGCGGCAATCTCCGAAGGAGTGCCGTACATCAACGGGGCGCCGAATTTAGCGGTCGACGCACCGGCGTTGATGAGCTATGCTGAAGCGATGGGAGTTCCTATTACCGGAAAGGACTTTAAGACGGGACAAACCTTGATCAAAACGGTCTTGGCACCGATGTTGAAAGCGCGCATGCTAGGGCTGAACGGCTGGTTTTCGAGTAATATTCTCGGCAATCGCGACGGCGAAGTTCTTGACGATCCGGATTCATTCAAAACAAAAGAAACAAGCAAACTTTCCGTACTGGACGGCGTTTTGCAGCCCGATTTGTATCCCGAGTTGTATGGGAATTATTGCCACAAAGTGTATATTCATTACTATCCGCCGCGGGGGGATAATAAAGAAGGATGGGACAATATCGATATTTTCGGATGGATGGGATATCCGATGCAATTGAAAGTCAATTTCCTTTGCCGTGATTCTATCCTTGCCGCTCCCGTGGCGCTCGATCTTGTTCTCTTTGCCGATCTTGCACATCGCGCGAAGATGAAAGGAGTGCAGGAATGGCTGTCGTTCTACTGGAAAAGTCCCATGCATTCTACCGGTGTTACGCCGGAACACGATCTCTTTATCCAATTGATGAAGTTGAAAAATACACTGCGTCGGTTGATGGGAGAAGATCTTGTGACGCATGTTGACGAAAAGAACGAAGAATCGTCGCAGGTAGAAGAAATACTGTATCTGTAGCGAAGACCGAATGGAGAATCCGGGGCGCCGCTGTATCCCGGATTCTCCGTACTTGGACGGTATTCAATGTCAGTTTAATAAATATTGGTTATATTACAAAGGAACACAAAAATTTGGCAGTGTTGTAGTTTAGAACAGGTATAAAGGTTGCTCGCGCAAAGTCGCTGAGGCGCAAAGAGAATTACTACGTTTCCCTTTCGGCTTGGCGTCTGGCAAAGCCATCCCCTCGGGATTTGCGCGATAGTAGCTTTTCTCCATAAAAGAACCATTGAACTTCGTTCTAATGCAAACACCGCCAAAAACTCAAGAAGGATCGGGCGGTGTATCTCGGGCATCGGTTCAGCCTCATGTCTGAAAAATCATTTCGCATAGTCGTCCTCGCCGTAGGGGTTCTCCTCACGTGTATTGTTAAATATTCTTTCGATTCATACAACGATGTTTTCTATCCTGAAAAAGGTCTGTGGTATTCTATTTATCTCTTTTTCGGCAGCGCGTTAATCTCTGTCAGTGCCGTGTTCGGCACAATGTTCATCGACAGAAAGCTTCAGGAGACGTTTCCGTGGAAAACCAAGAACAATGTTTTCCGCTTCACATTTCAGGGTATAGCGACTCTTCTCTATTGCATTTTTTCCACGGCAGCTATTATTTTTGTATTCCATTACCTGTACCCTCACCATCTCAAAGCGATGTATTCTGCCGTTGCCATTGTTATGGGTACGACCATCGCCTTGTTAATCAGTTCGGTCTATTTAGCATTCACGTATTTCATGCATTGGGAACAAGCGTTGAGGGAATCGGAAGACTTGAAGCATGAAGCGCTTCAGGCGCAGTTTAACGCCTTGAAAAGCCAGGTCAATCCTCATATTTTGTTCAATAATTTGAATTCGCTGGCAACATTGATTACGGAGGATCAGGAAATGGCGGTGGAGTTTGTCCATCGATTTGCGAACGTTCTCCGGTACGTCCTGCAGTCTATGGACAAAAGAGTGGTTGAGCTGGAAACGGAGCTGCAATGCGTTGACGCGTATATGTTTTTATTCCAGATCCGTTTTGAAGACAACATCAAGCTGAAGATCTCCATTCCCGAGAAGTATTATCACTATGCGATTGCCCCGTTGACACTGCAAATGCTTCTTGAAAATGCCGTAAAGCATAACATTATTTCCAACGAACATCCTCTTACAGTGGTGATGGAAATAGACCCCGACGGCGACGCATTGATTGTTCGCAATACCATCCGGAAAAAAAATGTCCAGGACGACGCCACCCAAGTCGGATTGAAGAATATCCAGAACCGCTATAAATATTTGGATAAACGGGGAATAACGATTGATGAAAACGAATCCGAGTTCACCGTCACTATTCCATTACTGCGGGACGGAGAAGCATGAATGTATTGATCATCGAAGACGAAGCGCTTGCGGTTCGGCAACTGAAAAAATTATTGAATGACATTGATCCTTCAATTCAAGTTGTCGGATCGCTGGACAGCATTGAAAGTTCCGTGTCATGGCTTCGGAGTCATCCGGAGCCGGATGTGTTGTTTGTCGACATCCAGCTCTCGGATGGATTGAGTTTTGAGATCTTTAAACAATGTTCCGTGACGGCCCCCGTCATTTTTGTCACGGCATACGACGAATATGCGCTCCAGGCATTTAAAGTGAACAGTATCGATTACCTGTTGAAACCGATTGAGAAGAAAGAATTAGAGTTGAGCATTGAGAAGTATCGGAAGTTCAACCATCAGTATTCCCTTCTCTCTCAGCGTAAAGACTTGGCAACGCTGCTTTCCCAATTTCAGCCGAACCACATTTCCTATAAAACACGGTTCCTTGTCAAAACCGGCCAAACGTTTATTACCATCCTGACTGCTGATATTGCCTACTTAGTCTCCGATCAGAAATTGTGTTATATCGTTACAAAAGACGGGAAAAAACATCTCGTTGACGGGACGCTGGAAGAATTAGAAGATCAAATGGACCCGCACGAATTTTTCCGTTTGAACCGACAATTCCTTGCCAGCGTCGCATCGATTGCTAAGGTGCATAATTATTTCAACCGGAAACTAAAGATCGAACTCAACCCCTCGATTGATATCGAAATTGTCGTCAGCCGCGAAAAAGCAACCGCGCTAAAAAATTGGCTGAATCAGTAAGGCCTTTCGCTATTCTTTTTCCCAAACAAGCTGTTTCCGCGCAATAACATCCCCCTTCCTCAAAAGAAATGGTCCAACGGAGTATAGTAGGGGCAATCACAAGGGAGAGCACACTAGAGACCCGGTCGAAAACCGTCTTTCTCGTGGAACTCTGTGAATCTCGGTTTCACTCTGTGTCACAAAAGGACTGTTTCACAGAGAAACACAGAGGCGGCACAGGGAACCACGGAGAAAAAACCCAGAGTCTAACTTATCGGCCGCATTTCTAGGCGAGAATTCACAAGTCTATCTATAAACGAGAAAAAAGGAGAGGCTATTCATTGAGGAACTATCAAACCCCCGGCAGCAAGAAAGAATATCCCATTGACACCAGAAGGTTTCCCGTGTGGTTTGTCCCATCTACTGCGTACCGTTGAATATTTGTCACCCCGTACAGTCCGTGTAATTCCAGAGACACGGTTTGTGATTCTGAGACAGGGAACGCGATGCCGACACCTCCCTGGATTCCTGCGTTGAATCGGTGGATGCTGTCCGTCACGTCGGTGTTTGCATCAAATGATTGCGGCGGAGCTTGTACGGATTGAGTGTAATCGGGCGGGACAGGAATCGTCAAAGGCGTGCGATTCTTGTCGACATAGATTAGGCTTGTACCGCTCGTTTTCTGTGTTGCGCTCGTCAGGTATCCGGCATACGGACCGGCATTGACCTGAAACTGCAGTTGCCATCCGCCGAATTTGTAACGCAAGAGCACGGGCACTTCGAGATAATTGAGTACGGATGCATTCTTGAAATCCGCGTAGTAGTACCCTCCCGACGGAAGCGGGGGTAACGACGTTGACGTAATAGGCTGCAGCCCGTTGCGTTGTCCCCCCTGCTCATCAAAAATGATCCCTGGCTGGATTGAAAAGCGCTCGCCGAGATCGTGCTCGACAGTGATGCCAAAATGGAGGGCAAGCCGGGAGACGTAATCTTGAGAAATTTCGTTTGTTCCGCCGCTAAGGTTCGGAACGCTCGGGCCGAATATGATACCCAGACTGGTTTGTGCGTTGACGAAAGAATATGCTCCCGCAAGGAGGAAGAAAACGATCAGTAGCTTTTTCATAGTTCCATTCTTTTTTAGATTGAACAATCTTGCATCTTTAACACGTTTCAAAGTAGCAAAACAAATCAATATTCACAAGAATTTGATCGGAGGGGCAGTGTTTTAATTTAGGATAGGTGTGAAGCTTGCTCGCGCAAAGTCGCTAAGCCGCAAAGAGAATGGATATGTTTCCCTTGCGGCTTAGCGTCTGGCGAAGCAATCGTCTTGGGATTTGCCCGATGTTTTCAGCTATCCGTACATAATCCCTTGGACTTTGTTTTGATTACGACACTACTCCTGGAGGGGAATCTTTTGGTTGCTGAATAAAGATGAGCTGCGAAGTCAGGCTTGTTATATGAAGATCAGAACACTTCGCCCAGATTTACAAAAACGCCCCGTGAGCCCTGCAGACCGAAGGCATAGTCGAGGCAGAGATTTGAATCATCGTGCTTGTTCATTTTAAACCGTATCCCGCAGCCGAGTGCAGGGTGGAGAACAGTAAATTGATTGCTCGGCCAATCCGAAACGCTCTGCGCATTTGCGAAGACCACGCCTCCAAACAATCCGTTATGTGTGATACCGAAACGATATTCCGATTCGAGGGAGATCAGTCCTTTTCCTCTGAATCGACTCTGAATATAGCCTCTTCCCTGATTTGCGTATTCGTCCCATGACGAGGAGGGCAAATCAAGGTAGGGGGGAGTTCCCCGTAAAATAAACCAATCGTAACTCCAGAATGCCAGAACATTTTTGGAGTCGGCGGACAACTTGTAATAGCTTCTCAGGTCGAGGATCATGGACTGCCAGTTTCTATCGCTCCCAAGAACCGTGGAATTGTCGCGATAGACGACAGAAGCATAATATCCTTTAGGCGGATAAAGCGGGTTTTGCCTGCCGTCATACTTCACGCTGAGGGTATACCCTGAGGAGAATGATTTTGAGGCTTCTCCGTAACGCTGGAAGTCCGATACTTCTCCTCCCGGGAGCCCGCCGTCGGTAATATCCCAACGGTAATCGAGAGCATATCCTGCACCTGCATATACATCCGTGTATATTTTTTTTAATACCGTCTCACGGAACTGAACGTACCGGTAATCCAATTGTTCGGCGGCGCTTGCCAACGTATGTCCCCCCAGACCGAATGTCAATTGCGGGTACTTGTAGAACACCCAATTCCCGAGGAAATTGTATTCATTTCCAGGTGTCCACACATTGGATTGAAACGGCAGCACAATCTGATGATTGGTAGTATACGTCGGGTCGGAATTGAACGTTGACAGATTGGCACTATCAATATTATCGGTATACAGTCCGGCGTTTGCCCCGATTGTGACTGCAAATTTTGTGCTCAACGAATACCCGACACCCGGAATCGCGGCCACATAGAGCGTTCCCTTTTCTTTGCTTACGGTATCCGAAGGAGTGATATCCAGACCGAACAGCATTTCCAGAACGTCGTAAACATCCCGTTGTTCCAGGAGATAGTTTTTCATCGTTGTGCCGGCAGAACCGGTGGTATCTGTTTTGAATGCAACTGCCGAATCGGGGATATCCTTCGAGGAATAGCGTACATTACTGTTCGATTGCTGGGCGTATGTGTTGATGCAAAGGAACATGGCACATAGAAAAGGAACCATGCCGCTCATTGCCTTGACATGTTGCGCCGTTCGTTTTCGTTCTACGGCTGGAGTTATTTGATCGGCATCCATCAGAATTTTTTGGGCATAGCTGTTTATTTTCTTTGATTGTTCATTGATGCCACCCTGTGCGGTCGCCTCGAGTATTTAGAGCGAATTATTCTACATTGAATTCGAAAATTTTCGGATGGGTATCTATCCGAGGATTCCCCTTTTTTTGTCTGTTTCTTGTCGAGTATGATTCTCAGGCAGCGTGGAGACGATGCAGTTCAATCCTGGCCGGCATCACGGTTTCATCATTTTTTTTACTGCCGCCAGCAATTCATCGGGTGCAATTGGTTTCTGCAGATAAGCGATGCTCGGATCCATGTCCCAGGCGTCCGCACTCTGTGCTTTCCCCGTTGCAAGAATCACGGGAATCTTTTCCGTGGATGGGTCTTCCCGAAGAAACCGGATCAACATGAACCCATTTACCTTATCCATCATGACATCGCTTATGATGAGGTCCGGAATGTATTCACGAGCCAGCGCCAAAGCCGCATCGCCATTTTCCGCTTCCAAAACTCTCAAGCCGTCTGCTGAAAGAAGCAGCTTCAAAATGTTTCTAACTTCAGAATCGTCATCGACAACGAGAACTGTTTTCATTGCTCTTCTCCTCCCCGTTTAGAATCGAAGTCGGAATAGTTTTTGATCGAATGGGACCGGACCGACTGCGTCCTGTATCCGGCCATTTTGCCTAAGTGCTTTATCGGTCGCCTTACGTAGGTAACTCTAGAATGTTACGGCTTTGATACGTGAAATTCAAGACAAAGAGCAGCATGGTAATGACTCAGTTTGATAAATTTTCTGGGGGTGGGACAGGCATTCATGCCTGTCAGATAGGTCAGCCAAGTTCCGAAGGAATGGCTTCACCAAATGTCTGACCTACAGATACTTTGAACTTGAGTCACTACCAGCAGCATGGTATTGAATACAGTGGATATTGGTTTTTTATTTTAAATTGATTATACTTGCATATTCTATATTCGTGGAGGCGAAAAAAGAATTACCATCCTTCAATTGTTAATCGCCTCGATAGTAATCCTTGCTGTCAGATGACAGATTCCAAACTTCTGAAATAGGAATCGCTTCTTCAGCCTCTGAGGATTTGGCATGGGAAAGATAAGGCTTCTGATTATCGAAGATAATCGCCTTCTCCGCGAAGGGATCTCGTCTATCCTGAAGAAACAGCCGGATATGACGGTGGAGTCAACGCACGGGAACGGCGAAAAGCTCCCGCCCAAAATACGATCCCGCAAACCTCATATCGTTCTTCTTGACCTTAGTTTACGATCTCAAAACAGCCTGGAAATCGTTAAGCTCATGAGAAGAGATTTCCCGGATGTCAGAGTGATCGTGATGGATCTAGTTCCGGCACAGTCCGATGTTGTTAATTTTGTCGAGACTGGAGTGTCGGGATTTATCCTCAAGAATGCTTCTACCGTCGATTTTCTTAAAACGATTCGTTCGGTTGCCCAAGGCAAAAAAGTTCTCCCGTCCATTTTGACCGATTCGCTTTTTTCTCAAATCATTGAGCATGCTTTGACAAAAGTGAAGGAATCGGAACTGATTGAGGGAGTTCGAATGACAAAACGAGAGCGGCAAATCATTGAATTGATTGCAAAAGGAATGACCAACAAGGAAATTGCTGAAAACATCCATATCTCCGCCTACACGGTAAAAAGCCACGTCCACAACATTCTGGAAAAACTGGCCCTCCACTCCAGAATTCAGATCGCCACCCAGTCGGCTAAGATCGATTCCATCTCGGATATCGCCGGGACCATATCTCTGCTGGACCAATAACACACTGCCTTACGAGACTCCGGCTGCCCCTCTTTAAGGGATTAATCATTTTTTCACCCATTTGGACTATTTATTTTGTCCAGGAGCCTCCCTATGCTGTATACACTAATGAGAAGCGATTAGACATCATAGTTTAAGAATCATCCTCTTTTTTGATGCTGCCGGGGAAAGCGGCATCTGAAACAACGCACGTGCCGGGACACTAACCGCTTTTCTCTTGATGTAATACTACGCAGAGTTATGAATTGAGCCTTCTGAATAATCCCGAAAGTGCGGCTCGCGCAAAGACGCAAAGTCGCAAAATGATTCTAAAAGAGAACCTTTGCGCCTTAGCGGCTTAGCGCGAAACAATTTTTCAGATGTTTCAAAATAATATTACGCAGCGTTTAAAAATTTCGCGTAACACCGGTTAATAATAGAGCAAATTGAGTAAGACGCATATAGATAAACTCGATGATTCAATCTATTTATAATAAGAAGAGGATTCTATGGGACAGCAGCAGCTTCTACTGATTATCCTGGGTGTTATCATCGTCGGTGTCGCAGTAGCAGTCGGCATCACGTTGTTCAAAGATAACGCGGTGGATCAAAACCGAAATGCGGTCATTGCAGACCTCACCACGTTATCAGCGAAGGCGCAGCAATATAATGCAAAGCCGAAAAGCCAGGGGGGCGGTGGAAACTCATTCGTGGGGTTGACGGCGGATGCCCCGGGATTGGCGTTGCTTGCATTGACTACGTTCACGAATAATGCAAACGGAGTATACACTATTAAAACGGCAGGAACCGCCGCGACAGTCATTCTGCATGGCGTCGGCAAGATTGCACTCAGCGACGGGACGTTCCCTGCGTATGACATGGCAGTAACTCTAAAGACCCAAACACCGACGAAGACGAACTAACATTGTCGATAACCGATAGTACGCAGAGCAGGCTCAATACGTTGCTTATATCGCTCCTATGAGGCTTCAAGCAAAAGCGAGTTATTTCACTAAACATAGTTCGTCCCTTCGGGATTAAAAATCTGTGAACTTCACAGGAACTACAGCAGTCAGTAAAGCTCTGATAGAAGATCGGACGAAAACCTTTTTATGGCCACAAAGACGCCAAGACACGAAGAAGAACATATTGGATCGCTGGCAGTTTTGAACTTGCGCCTTCACATCGTTGTGGCAACATTTCGACCGGGTTTCTAGATGCGGCATTTGAAAAGTTTCAGGTAACATCAGGTACATAACGTGAGGAGCAACATATTTCACTTAATTTACTAGGAGGTTTCAATGGGACAGCAGCAGCTTCTTCTGATCATCTTGGGCGTTATCATTGTGGGTATCGCCGTGGCCGTCGGTATCACGATGTTCCAGGATAACGCGGTCGACCAAAATCGAAGCTCCGTGATCGCAGACTTGACGACACTTGCGGCAAAAGCGCAGCAATATTACGCAAAGCCGGTAACTCTCGGCGGAGGTGGCAACTCATTTGTCGGCCTTACGGCAGACGCACCGGGGCTGGGAAATTTAGCGTCCACCGCATTTACGAACAACCCTAACGGCACATATACGATAAAAACGGCGGGGACTGCCACGACAATCGTTCTGCACGGCGTCGGCAAAACATCACTCAGCGACGGGTCGTTCTGTTCGTATGATATGACAGTGACTAATCAGACTCAATCGCCGACCAAACTCAACTGATGATGAAAGCAATCAGGCTCTTACTCATAGAAGATAACCGTCTCTTTCGCAACGGGATCGCGGCAATGCTTGCACGCCAGCGCGATATAAAAATCGTCGCAGCATCGGGGAAGAGCAAGGACACACTTCTCAAGATTCAGAAGCTGAAACCGAATGTCATTCTTTTGGATTTGGGGCTTCGAAGTCAAAACAGTTTGCGGGTGGTGGAATTGGTAAAAAGGGAATTTCCCAGGGCTCGCGTGATCGTCATGGATCTCGTTCCCTCGGAGGCGGACATTATTCGGTTCGTCAAAGCCGGGGCTTCAGGGTTCATTCTTAAAGACGCAAACCCCGGCGATTTTCTCAAAACGATTCGCGCAGCGGCGAAAGGAACCGCCAATCTTCCCATAATGCCGGCGAAATCCCTCTTCACCGAAATTATTACACACGCGATGAAGAAGAGGAAATTCAATTTGATGGAGGCCGTGCGGATGACAGAACGTGAACAAGAAGTGATTCGGCTGTTGGATGAGGGTTTAAGCAACATCGCAATAGGTCGTCGGCTTCACGTTCCGACGAATACCATCAAAAGCCATATCCACAATATCATGGAGAAAATTGCATTGCATGAACGCCTGGATAGTGCCGGCTCTGCATGTACAAAGAAAACCGTCAAGATGATCGCAAAAAGCATTTCGACGATTAACAATTGATGTTACGCATCACGAGGAATTCATGAACCGAAAAATCCGTTGCGCAAGAACACACCCCTCAATCCCCTCTTGCTTACCCGCTTGTCCACGCACAGAGGGGAAGTTATCAGACTCTTCCAAAGCTCCCCTCTGCGGCAAGGGCATGTGCGTTGGAGAGAGGAGCCGGGGGTATGTCGAAAAAAGGTTTTGCGCAACGTGAATTAATAATTAGATGCTATCTCAAAAACTCCGAGTAATGTTATACCGACGATGTAGTCCCTTAGGGACGCACTCAAGGAACCCTCACCGTTGCATCAACGGAGTTCTTGCAGCGATTCGGGAGCTAAGAAAATGAAAACCTACGACGCAAAAACACAACGGAACTTAAAACTCTCCATTCTGATCTTTGCCCTCCTCGCTCTAGGCATTCTTATCGCTGGATACTTCTATTATTCTGACTACGAGCATAAATACCGTACGGTGGTGGAAGGACAGCTCTCGGCAATAGCAGAACTCAAAGTCGGCGAACTGGTGCAGTGGCGAAAAGAGCGTATTGCCGATGCTGAACTATTCTACAACAATGAAGTTTTTTCTCGTATTGTTAAGCGATGTATCAAAAACCGGAATGACCGCGATGCAAAAACAAGAATCGCGACATGGATGGGTCAGGTACAGAAGGCAAATGATTACGATTTCGGAATGCTGGTGGATGCGAACTTCAATACGAGATTGGCGGTTCCGGAAAGCAGGGAGGGAGTGCATCTGATTCTTGACAAAGAAATTGCAGAGACCTTGCGCTCCGGGAATATTGCTTTCCAGGATTTTTACCGTAATGACCAGGATCAACGCGTGTATTTGAAAGTCCTGGTTCCGATCAGGGATATCGATGATCCGAAATCGGTCGTTGGCATCCTTGCTCTGCGGATCGATCCGGAAAAGTACCTCTATCCACTCATTCAGCAGTGGCCCATTCCAAGCCGCACATCGGAAACTTTGATTGTCCGGAAAGAGGGAAACGACGCTCTTTTCCTGAATGAGTTGAAGTTCCACGCAAACAGCGCGCTCAATTTTCGAATTCCATTGACGCAGACGAATACACCCGCGGTAGAAGCGGCGTTAGGCAAGGAAGGAATTATCGAAGGAGTGGACTATCGGGGGGTTCCGGTGATCGCCGACATACGATCAGTACCGAATTCCCCCTGGTTTCTTGTCGCCCGCGTTGACATTTCTGAGGCGTACGCTCCCGTTCGAGAGCGACTGTCGATGATGATTTATCTTATCATTGCACTTCTTGTTGGCTCTGGGTCGAGCGTCGGTTTGCTCTGGCACCGCGAGCACACCCTCTTTTACCGGCAGCATTATGAGGGAGCGCAAGCGCTGATTGCTTCAGAGTCACGGTATCACCGGCTCTTTGAAGCGGCGAGAGACGGCATTTTGATCATCGACAGCGATACGGGGATGGTTGTCGATGTGAATGACTTTTTAGTCGAATTGTTGGGCTATTCGCGCGAACAATTCATCGGAAAAAAGCTCTGGGAACTTGGGTTCCTCAAGGATACTGCGGCGAGTAAATTGAATTTCGCGGAATTGGAGGAGAAAAAATTTATCCGGTACGAAAATTTGCCTCTTGAAACGTCCGACGGGCGACGGATCGAGGTTGAATTCGTGAGCAATGTCTATCTGGTTGATCATAAAAAGGTGATTCAGTGTAATATACGCGACATCACCGAGCGCAAACGGGCGGAAGAAAATTCCAACCGGCTGGGGGCAATAGTCGAATCATCCGATGATGCCATCATCGGAAAGGACTTGAACGGCATCATCACCAGTTGGAACGCAGGTGCGGAAAAGCTCTTTGGATATTCCGCAAAGGAATCAGTTGGGCATTCAATTCTGCAAATAGTTCCGCAAGACCGCTTGAATGAGGAAGAACAGATTTTGGACAGAATCAGAGTAAACGAACTCGTCCAACACTTTGAGACTGTCCGATTGAAAAAAAACGGACAGCTCATTGATGTTTCGGTAACGGTCTCACCAATCAAGGATACCGGCGGCAATATCGTCGGGGCCTCCAAGGTTGCACGTGATATCACCGAGCGCAAGAGGGTCGAGCAGGCAATCGGTAAAATGCAACGCCTTCTCAATGAAACGCAGGAAATTTCAAAAGTCGGGGGATGGGAATACAACGTGGCCAAAGCCCGCGTTACATGGACAGACGAAGTGTACCGTATCCATGGCGTGCCGAAAGGGTATGATCCGGGGAATCCTGACAAAGACATCAGATTTTATGCTCCTGAGGCACAGAAAAAAATGGATAACGCTTTCAATCGGGCGGTTGAGAAGGGAGAACCGTACGACCTCGAACTCCAACTTATTAATGCACACGGGAAGAACCTGTGGGTGAGGACAATCGGTAAAGCTGAAAGAAGCGACGGCAAGATCGTCCGGATATTTGGAAACATCATGGATATCACCGAGCGAAGGCAGGCGGAAGAAGAAATTCAAAAGCTCAATGCCGAACTGGAAACTCGCGTTATTGAGCGCACCGCACAATTGGAAATTGCCAACAAAGAACTCGACGCTTTTGCATACTCCGTTTCGCACGATCTGCGGGCCCCGCTGAGATCGATCGACGGTTTCAGCCTCGTTCTCCTCGACGATTATGCAAATAAGCTTGATGAAAAAGGAAAGGATTCGTTACAAAGAATCCGGGCGGCCACCCAGCGCATGGCGCAGCTCATAGACGATATTCTCGGCCTGTCGCGTGTGAGCCGATCCGAGTTGTGCCGGGAAGGCGTACACTTGAGTGTTATTGCCGATGAAATTGCGACCGAACTCCGGAGAACTGATCCCGATCGAGATGTGGAATTCGTAATCTCTCCGGAAGTGAGAGCGGTAGGGGACGCGCAACTCCTCCACATCGTCCTGGACAACCTCATGCAAAATGCATTCAAGTTCACATCAAAGCATGCGAAAGCCCGGATTGAATTTGGTACGGCCGACCGTGATGGAACCAGCGTGTGCTATGTCCGCGACGACGGGGCCGGATTCGATATGCAGTATGCCGATAAGATGTTCAGCGCTTTTCAACGGATGCATTCGTCGGTTGAGTTTCCGGGAACAGGGATTGGGCTTGCAATTGTTCAGCGCATCATCAATCGCCATGGCGGCGCAGTGTGGGCTGAGAGCGAAGTAGAGAAAGGAGCGACGTTTTATTTTACACTGGAGCCCTAATTGCGTAATCGAGGCTTCTGAATAATCCTGAAAGTGCTGCTCGCGCAAAGGGATGGCTTTGCCAGCTGCTTAGCGCGAAACAATTTTTCAGATGTTTCTAATCATTGATGTTACGCATTCTGAAGAATACATAAAGGAAGCGCTCCACTCAACAACAGACACATCCCTACATCCCCTCTCGTCATCGCGCGAGCAATGCACAGAGGGGGACTTGTCCCGCCGCTCCCCTCTCTGTGTGAGCGTGTGGCGGAAGCGAGAGGGGGTAGGGGTCTGTTAAAAAGTTTTTTTTGCAACATCAGTTAATCATTGTGAAAAAAGTGGCTGCTACAAAGGTCCAATGGTCGAGCAAAAATAGAAGAGAGCGTTCTTTGTGCTCTGGTGCCTTCGTGGCTGGTCCGTTGCATCAATCCGATGCACGCATCTTTCTTACATAAGGAGAAAAAGCATGACCCGTAAAGTTATTCTTCTGGTAGAAGACAATCCTGACGATGTGGATTTGACCATTCGCGCCTTAAGTAAGAGAAATATTCTCAACGAAGTAGTTGTTGCGCACGACGGGGCAGAAGCGCTCGATTATCTTTTTGGGACGGGTACATACGCCAGACGTGAAGGCCGCGTATTGCCGGCGGTTGTTCTGCTGGACTTGAAACTCCCAAAGATAAGCGGCCTGGAGGTGCTGCGGCGCATTCGTGCGAACGAAATAACGAAGCTCCTCCCTGTCGTTATTCTCACCTCGTCGAAAGAAGAGCAAGACTTAGTCGAGGGGTACCGCAATGGTGCCAACAGCTACGTGCGTAAACCCGTAGATTTTAACCAATTTGCCGATGCCATACAGTATTTTGGACTCTATTGGCTGCTGGTAAATGAACCGCCCCCCATTCAATGAGGTGTGAATGAAACAGCAACTCCATGTTCTACTGGTCGAAGATTCAGAAGACGACGCATTGCTAGTAACGCGCCACCTTGAGCACGGGGGCTTCGAAGTCCGGTCTGAACGAGTTGAAACGGCGGACTCATTTGCCTCGGCACTCACATCTGAGGAATGGGACGTCATTTTGTGTGACTACAGGATGCCGAATTTCAACGGGCTGAAAGCACTGAGCATCGTGAAGGAACGAGGTACTGATACTCCTTTTATTTTTGTCTCAGGAACGATGGGTGAAGAAACAGCAGTCGAAGCGATGAAAGCCGGCGCCCATGATTATGTGATGAAAGGGAACCTTGAGCGGTTGACTCCCGCCATTCGACGTGAGCTGCGTGAAGCAAAAATTCGGAAAGAGCACGTACGGGCAGAGGATAAGATTAAATTCCAGGCTACGCTTCTGGACCAGTTTACCAGCGCGGCGGTTGCGACCGACCTCGCCGATGTCATCTTCTATTGGAACAAATTTGCAGAAACGGTCTATGGCTGGAAATCCGAAGAAGTATTGGGAAAGAAAACGTTGGACATTATTATTCCCAAACACTCTGTGGCATTGTTGGATGAGTTAAGGAATCGCGTAGATCGGGTAGGTTCAGCGGAGGCCGAAATAGAGTTCCAACGGAAAGACGGGAGCACCCTCCCTATGCTCCTTTCAGGTTCTATTTTGCGGGATGCGTCCGGGAGAGCAGTCGGCAGATTAGGAATCGCGACAGATATCACAAAGCGCAAGCAGGCCGAGGATACGCTGAAGGTGAGCGAGCGCCGCTTGACCGAAGCTCAGCGCATCGGCAGGATTGGCAGCTGGGAATGGATACCCGCTGAAGACAAGGTAATCTGGTCTCCCGAAATGTACGCCATTTTTGGCATCGCGCCGGGGACTGTCCCCCTCACCGCGGAGATGACTATACAGGCGTTCCATCCCGAAGACCGCGCCATGGTTGTGGAAGCCGCCCGCAAGACGTTGAACAACCTCAAGCCACAGCCTATTGAAGGCCGGATACTCAAGCCCGATGGCAGCGTCAGCTACGTGCATGGCCGCGGCGAAGCAGTGTTGGATGCCAAGGGTAAAGTGGTCAAGTGGACGGGAATATATCAGGACATCACCGAGCGCAAGCGCGCGGAAGAAGCGTTACGGGATTCTGAATCGCAATACCGATCTCTGTTCGAGAATTCCATCATGGGAATTTCAACGGCCGCAACCGACGGGCATCTGCTTCATTGCAACATGGCCTATGCGCAGATGTACGGCTACGGTAACCCGGGCGAGATGATGGCTGAAGTGGCTAACGTTGGTCAACTGTACGCGAACCCAGACGATAGAAAGGAAGTACTGCGGATACTTGCCAAAAATGGTGTTATGGAACCGAGAGAGATCGAAGTGCTACGACGTGATGGGAGTCGAATCTTCGTTCTCGTGTCTGTAAAGGAAATTAGAGATACATCGGACAAGATACTGTATCATCAGGCCAATCATATTGAGATTACCGAACGCAAGCAGGCGGAAAAGGCACTGAGCCAAAGCGAGGAACGCTTCAAATTGCTGTACGAACATGCGCCGCTTGGGATCCTGCTTGCGAATGGATCAGGACAAATCCTTGAGGTGAACCCCGCAGCACTCCAAATTCTAGGGTCCCCATCTGTCGAGGAGACAAAGAAAATAAACCTGTTGACATTTCAACCGCTCATCAAGTCCGGCATCTCGGCTGCGCTCAAATCCTGTATTGAAAAGGGTCGGGCCAGCTTCGGCGAGTATCCGTATACCTCCAAATGGGAAAAAACCATTTATACCTATTTGCGGTATGTCCCTATACTTGACGATCACAATCAGGTGACCCTGGTGCATATCATCATGGAGGATATCACCGAGCGCAAGCGGGCAGAGAAACAGATCAACTTGCTTGCCCACACGGTAAAATGCATCGGCGAATGTGTGAGCATCACTGACATGGATGACACCATCCTCTTTGTCAACGATGCGTTTCTGACCACATACGGGTACGCCGAGCATGAAATACTGGGAAAGAATGTCAACATCCTTCACTCGCCGAACAATCCTCCAAATCTTGCCGCCGCAATTTACAACGCGGCGCGGGATGATGGCTGGCACGGAGAACTTTTGAACCGGGCAAAAGACGGTCGCGAATTTTTCGCGTCTCTTTCCACATCCATTGTGCGTGATGATAAGGGATGTGCCGTCGCGCTCGTCGGCGTTGCCTCCGATGTTAGCGAGCGCAAGCAAGCGGAACAGGCGCTGCAGAAAAGTGAGGAAAAATTCCGGCGCGTTATTGAAACGGCGCTCGAAGGAGTATGGTTTCTCGACAGCGAATTTAGAACAACCGAGGTGAACGATGCGGTTGTGCGTATGCTGGGGTATGCTCCCGAGGAGTTGATCGGCAAACCGTTCATCGACCTCGTGGTCGACGATGAGCGTTCCATGCAGGCAGAAGAATTCCAGCGGCGTAAACGCGGAATAAGCGGACAGTATGACCGAAGACTCCGGTGCAAAGATGGCAGCGAAAAATGGTTCTTGTTTTCCGCCAAAGTAATTATGGACAGTCAAGAAGTGTTCATCGGCAGCTTTGCGATGATCACCGATATCACCGAGCGGAAACGGGTGGACGATGCAGTTCGGGAGTCTGAAGAAAGGTTTCGGATGGTGTTCGAGAATATCTTTGACGGCATCAGTATTTACATTGAAGACCCTAACCCTGCCAAACGAAGACTGGTCGAGTGTAATAATCAATATGCCGGCATGGCAGGCCGGACTCGCGAAGAACTGCTCACGCTGGGAAATACGCTGGGACTCCAGATACCCCTTACAGACACAGCAAAAGACAAGAGTTCGGAATCCCGTACCCCGGGATCGGGATATGTGGGTTCCTTCTCGTGGATTCGGCCTGATGGAAAAGATAATATTATTGAGTACACGGGCATGCCGATCATTTGGAGAGGAAAGCTGCACTCCATCAGCATCGATCGCGACATCACCGAGCGCAAGCGAGCTGAAGAAGAACGGCAGCGCTTGATAACTGCTTTTGAGCAGACTGCAGAAGCCATTCTTGTCACTGATCCCCAAGGCATCGTTCAATATGTCAACCCGGCATTTGAACGAATCACCGGCCATCGGCGTTCGGAGGTGATTGGTCAGAATCCACGCATCTTGAAAAGCGGACGGCAAAACACCGAGTTTTATGAGAACCTTTGGGAAACGATCTCCACGGGGGGAAAATGGAGCGGCAGATTCATCAACAAAAAGAAGGATGGAACATTGTTCACCGATGAGACGTCCATCTCACCCGTTTTCAACGAGAAGGGAAAAATCATCAATTATGTCGGAGTGAAACGCGACATTACCTCAGAGCTTTCCTTAGAATCACAGCTAATTCAAGCTCAAAAACTTGAAAGCATCGGAACACTCGCCAGTGGGATCGCCCACGATTTCAATAACATTCTCGGCATCATTATGGGCCATACAAGCCTCCTGGAACGCCTGCGGGAAGATTCGAAAATGTATGCAGAGAGCGTCGCTGCAATTATGAAGGCATCGCAGCGCGGCGCTTCGTTGGTCAAACAGCTCATGCTCTTTGCACGGAAAACTGAACCAGTTTTAGAATCGGTTAAAATCAACGACACCATAAGGGAAATCACCAAACTTCTGCAAGAGACATTTTCCAAGACCATCACCATCTCTACATCTCTCCAGCAAGATTTACCCGCGATCGTTGCCGATTCGAGCCAGATTCATCAACTGTTGTTGAACCTCCTCGTGAATGCACGGGACGCAATGCCAAGCAGCGGAATGCTTTCAATTACAACCAGGGCCGTCAAAGGTGAAACTATTAGCTCGCGATTCACAAACGCAACTGCCAGGCAGTATGTCAAGGTTGAAGTCGCCGATACGGGAATTGGAATGGACGAATCAACGCGTCAGAGAATCTTTGAACCCTTCTTTACAACAAAAGGTCCCGGAAAAGGAACCGGCTTAGGTCTTGCTGTGGTGTTTGGCATCGTGGAACACCACCACGGCTTTATTGATGTTCGGAGCGTACTCGGCGAAGGAACGAGTTTCACCGTGTATCTTCCGATACCGGAGCGAGCAGGCGTAGAAATGGCAGCAGCAAAAAAAAACCTTGAGGGAATACCGGGCGGGACGGAGACAATTTTGTTGATCGAGGACGAAGAGGTCCTGAGGACTCTTGCAAAGAGCATTCTTGTTTTGAAGGGTTACGCGGTATTGACCGCAGAAGACGGCCTGCAAGGAGTGGAAATGTACCGGAGCCATCAAAAAGAAATAGCCGTTATTCTCTCCGACATCGGGCTTCCTGCCCTTGGCGGTCATGACGTATTCAGGAAAATTCGAGCAATCAACCCGGAAGCAAAAGTAATCTTCGCAAGCGGATTTTTCGATCCGGAAACGAAGTCCGAGATGTTCAAGGCCGGGCTGAAGGATTTTATTCAGAAGCCGTATATGCAGGATGAAGTTTTACAGAAGATCCGTAAAGCGATTGACGTACAATGAGGGGATGGAGAGGAATCCATCGACATGAAACATGCAGCGACGAATACACTGTCTCACGTTCCGCAGCAGAAGATCCTTGTCATTGACGATGATGACGACTACCGTGCGATGATATCGGCGACACTCAACACGATAGGCTATGACACTATCGAGGCAATCAACGGCCTGGATGGTTTGACGGCTGTAAAAATACACCACCCGGACCTTGTCCTTTGCGACATTAAGATGCCGAAGATGGATGGCCACACATTGCTCGGCATGTTGAAAGAGGATCCCGAATGTGCCGCCATCCCGTTTATTTTTTTGACAGGCAATGCGGAAAAGAGCGATTTGCGGCAAGGGATGCAGCTTGGTGCAGATGACTATCTCACAAAACCATTTACCTCCGGTGACCTTATCAGTGCAATAAAGGCGCGGCTCATTCAAAAAAAAGGATTGCAGAAATATTACGAATCACACTTTGACGACATTAAAACAAGTATTGTACAGTCTCTGCCGCATGAATTTCGCACTCCCCTGCATGCCATACTCGGGTATGCTCAGATTCTGCAAGAAGAAAGCGATCTGCCCGCTGAGGAAATAAAAGAGATCGGTGCATTCATTCACAAATCGGGACGGCGGCTCCATCATTTGTTGGAAAACATGATTCTTTTCGGAGAATTACAGTTTTGGATGAACGATCAAAACAGCATCGCGACAATGCGCCGGGAATCAGCGGCATTATTGCGTGAGGTCGTCCGGTCGGCCGCGGAGCAGGAAGCAGTGGCCCAGAAGCGCCCGGATTCAATTCTCATTGCAGTCAATGAACTTTCAGTAAAAATAACGTCGGAGCATCTGACAAAAATCGTTGAGGAGGTTATTAACAACGCGTTAAAATTCTCGGAACCCGGAACAAAGATATATATTTCGAGCGAGGAAATTAACGACGAGGTAACGATCACAGTGCGGGATGAAGGCCGCGGTATGTCTAAGGAGCAAATACGTAACGTCGCCGCATTCCAGCAATTTGAACGCCGTCATTATGAGCAGCAAGGGGCAGGTCTTGGTCTGGTTATCGCAAAAACCCTTGCAGAACTCTACGGCGGGAGCCTCACGATTGAAAATGCAGAGAAGATAGGTACAACCGTAAGGATAAGGTTGTTGAAAGAAATAAGTGACATTTCCAATACATAATCTTGTGTTTTACCGCTCACGAAGTTCGCGAAGCGATCCCGTTGGGAGATGCCTTTCCAAGGGAACCTCCAATGGAGTCCTTTGGACCTTCGGGTCGGCACAAGGCGCGGAGAACGCCAAGAGTATTGTAATTCTTTATACTCATCGCTTCTTGGCGTGCTTGGCGTCTTCGCGGTTAAAAAAATACAAGATTATTTTTGAGAAACAGCACTAAAGATCGGGTCGGAAACCCATTTTCTCTGTGGAGCTCTGTGAATCTCGGTGCCACTCAGTGTCGCAAAAGACTGTTTCATAGAGAAACACAAAAGCGGCTCAGGGAACCACGGAGAAAAACCCAGAGTCGAACTTATCGGCCGCATTTCCAGCAGGTTGCTGGAAAAAACTTTCATGAGCCACTGAGTTACTAAGGCACGAAATCGTTTCTCCGACAAACTGAGACACCAAAAGGAGCCTTCACTTGTTATGAAAACACTTGTCAATCTTTTCCGCTCGATCAGAGAATTGCCGACAAAATATCCGGCTGTCATTTCCGGTTATATTATCTATTTGTATTTATTCATGGTGATGATCAGGCTTTTTATCATTGCAAGGCACGCGGCAGTAACTGTTTATGATGTTCTGGAATTGTTCAACGCCCTTCCTTTCATGTGGCTGTTGGCAATGACGTGGGTAAAAGTATTGAACATCCGCGCAAGACTTCACGAAAGTGAAACTCAAAGATTAATAAAAGAGCAGGAATTGCAGACAAAAGAAACCCAACTTTCCACAATGCGGGAAGTGGTATTAGGTTTACAGCATCAAGTCAATAATCCGCTTGCCGTTATAGCCCTTACACTCGGCAAAGTCAGACGGTCGGTTCAGCTGTCGCAGGAACTGACGATGGATATCAATTCGATAGAAAAAGAATCGAAACGAATTGCACAAGTGTTGAAAAGTTTCAGTGAAACACGGAAGTATGAAGTCGAGCAGGTATGCAATACGATCGGTGCGATGGCCGTTCCTGAAAAAGTTGAATTGACCTAAAAAGACCGCAGGGTCGTTCCACGAATCTAAGATTTGCCGAGAATCCGGAATCTGGATGTCCGCCTAGGTGGGCATGACAAAAATACATCGCTGCTTGCAGCGAGGATTCCTTATTGCGAATGTGGACAATAAGGCAAAGAAATGACAATCCTGACAAGAAGGTTTCTCTCTAAAAGGCGGCGAGGAGATGCATTGTTTCAGCATTTTTTTTTGATAATCTGCTGCTTTCTGCCCACCGGTCTTGTCGTACCACAACCCCAAAGAATAAATACAATGCCTGCAGATTCATCTCAAATCAGCATAACACGGCTTTCCGTTTTTGGCAGCACTGTTTTAGCGAGCGGGGCTGCAGTCTACTTCGCCCGGTACGAGCCGCTGTGGAAGGAGCATTACACGTCGTTTTTTTTTCGCCAAGATTTTGCTGCTCGAAATCAGGATAAGCTTCTTCATTTTTACGGAAGCGCAATGGGAAACGTAATTTCCACAATGGGATTTTCATGGGCAGGCTATGATGACCGGGATGCGGTTCTTTACGGAGCGGCAACTTCCCTCGCTTTTTTCACTTTCATGAAGATAGAAGACGGGCATGTTAATTACATTGGATTCGACCCTGTCAAAGAGTTGGCCAATGTATTGGGGGCCGGGTACCCGGTCGCGCAGTATTATGTCCCATTGCTGAACAGTTTCACGCCAAAATTTTCGTACGTTGCGTCCAAGAATAACGTTCTTGCACCAGGCCAGATGCAGCCAGGTTTTCTTGAAGACAATGAAGGGCAAAAATTCTGGATCGGAATCACCGTCCACGATCTGCTGCCGGAAAATCTCCGGGGTTATTGGCCTCCGATTATCGGACTTGCTGTCGGGCGAACGGTACAAGGACTGCAGAGCGGCAACCCATCCGCCGGGCTGTATCTGGCGCTCGACCTCGATTTGCGGAAGCTTCCCGGCGATTCGCCGTTACTCCGAAAAGTGTGGAAGTTTCTTAACTATATACACCTGCCGATGCCGGCAGTTAGACTCAGCCCCTCCGTCATTTGGTACGGGATTTATCTATAGAATGATGTTTGCGGTGCAAAAAGGAAGGTAGAGTGAAAGTCCATCATCAAAGATCGAGGTCGATGAAGAGAAAAAGCATGTCATTCCGCGCTTGACGCGGAATTCAGAGTTAATTGAGACATCTGAAAAATCGTCTCGCGCCAAGCCGCCAAGGCGCAAGGAGCCTATTTTTAAATCATTTTGCGACTTTGCGTCTGGCGAAGCTATACCTTTGCGTGAGCAGACTTTTGGAATTATTCAGAAGTCTCTAATTATTGATGTTACGCATTCTGAAAAATTTATGAAGGAAGTGCTCCACTAAACAAAGGACACACCCCGCCGCTCCCCTCTGTGTGTGAGCGTGCGGCGAAAGAGAGAGGGGTTGGGGGTGTGTCAAAAAGGATTTTTGCGTAACATCAGTCGACCATTCAACGGAATAGTTTCTGTTGCACCCTAAAAAGGAGATGCTCTCATGGGATTTGCAGAAGATGAAGAAAAGATGTTTACGGAGGGTATGAAGGCCAACTCCGAACTTATTTTGAAGCGCAATCGGAAGAACAGAAAAATCGTATTTGTTCTCTTGTTGTTTGTCCTTGGTGGCGCCGTTTTCGTGATCAAAGGTTATCTTGGAAGCCGGAACGCCGACGATATCTATACCAACGATCCGGAAGTGAGGCGCCACATCGTTGAAAGCTGGATCCAAGTAGGATTCGTGATCGAGTACCATACACCGTCATCGACATGCGTATTTAACGAAGAGCGATGGAACAGTTACAGCGAAGATGACAAGAAAGCTGTCGCTCTTCTGTTGGATTCGTATTATGCGAATGTTCAAGCTGCGGGACATTCGGGGATTAGAGTCAAAGGTTCGAATACGGGCGCAGTTCTCGCAACATCCGGGGAATCGGGCGTGGTGCTTCGGTGAGGCTAAGAAAGGAAAAGGGTTGGAGTTTACGGTAAGGAATCCGGTCGACAACTCATAGTGCCGTTAGGGATTTGCAAGAAGCCGATTGATCGTCTCTACCAACCGTTCAAAGTCCACCGGTTTCGTTGCATACTCGTCACATCCAGCCTGTAATGCCATTTCACGATCTCCAACCATAGCGTGCGCCGTCAATCCGACAATGGGTATGTGCTTGAGCTCCGGATCTCCCTTGATCCGCTTTGTCGCTTCCCATCCGTCAATCACGGGGAGACTCATGTCCATGAGGATGAGGTCAGGTCTTGCAGATTGTGCAGTCTCGATTGCACGCTGGCCATCCACGGCCTCGATGATTGTAAACCCGCGTCTTTTGAGGCGGCGGGAGAGCATTTCACGGTTTGCATCATTGTCTTCGACGAGAAGTATTTGGGCCATTGGCTGCCGATTCTCAATGTTATGGTTTCTGCGACATGCGGGGAACAAGCATCGTCAACTGTTTGAGGAGTTTGTCCGGCGTCAGGTCCCCCTTCTGGATGACGTTCATGACGGATCGATTCAATCGTTGACGTTCGTCGATCGTGAGGTCCTTCGATGTGACGATGACCACGGGAATTTGAGTCCACTCTTTTTTGTTTTGGAGAATGGCAAGAAACTCAAATCCATCCATGACGGGCATCATGAGATCCAGGAAGATGATGCCGGGGATTTCTTTCTCGAGAATTGCGATGGCTGATTTTCCGTTGTCGGCAGTCCGCACTTCCCACCCTGCTTTCTCGATTGGACGGCAGATGGTAGTGCGAGCGTCCGAATCGTCATCGACAACAAGGACGTAGCTGCGTTTGACCTTGGGTGTGAGCCGTTGGATGACGTGCAGGATCTTTTCTTTATCGACCGGCTTGGTCAGGTATTCCGAAGCCCCGACCGCAAGCCCGAAATTCTTGTCGTCCACCATCGTATGCATGACGACGGGGACGTCTTCCAAGGCCGGATCGCTCTTTATTTCCTGCAAGACAGCCCACCCATCTTTTGACGGCATCACAACATCGAGAATAATTGCGAGAGGTATGATTTCTCTTGCGCGCTGCAGGCCTTCGTCGCCGCTCGAGACGGCTACAGTGAGATAGCCCTCTTTCGTAAGATAACGGGTCAACAAATCCAGCACACCGGGATCGTCATCGATAATAAGGATACACGATTTTTTCGGGAAGACTCTGTCTGCGATAATCGACGGTACTGTTATAGGGATCGTCCCTTCGTGGGGTTCCTCAATTCGCTGCGGTAAAGTAGCGACAAATGTAGTTCCTTTACTTGAGGAACTTTCTATGCCTATCGAACCTCCCATCATTTCACAAAATCGTTTCGAGATCGCAAGGCCAAGGCCGGTGCCGCCGTACCTGCGAGTCGTGGAGCCGTCCGCTTGAGCAAACTCTTTAAAAAGCCGTTCTTCTTGTTCTTTCGTAATTCCTATTCCGGTATCGGAAACCCTGAAGCGAATTGCCGGCCGTGGAGCGGCGTCGCCGGGAACGGAAGCGACCTCGAGCGACACGGTGCCATTCTGCGTAAACTTCGACGCATTACTGATAAGATTAAAGAGGATCTGTCGGACCTTCGTGAGATCGAGCCGCACAAGCCGAGACTCCTCGTTCCCCGTCAACACAAAAGTATTCTCATTCTGAGCGATCAGGGGCTGAACCATCGAAGCCACTTCCCCGATCACGTTTTTCAGGTCGAACTCTTCGAGATACAACTCCATCTTGCCGGATTCGATCTTCGAGAGATCGAGAATATCGTTGATCAATCCTAAAAGATGTTTGCCGGCCGAACGTACCTTCTCAACATCTGCGCGATACCGGTCGTCGCCATTGTCGCCCATTTCTTCGTCCAGCATTTCGCTGTAGCCGATGATGGCATTCAGAGGAGTTCGCAGCTCATGCGACATGCTGGCGAGAAATGCACTTTTTGCTTTAGTGGCTTCCAGTGCTTTCTCATTTGCAGTTGTGAGCGCGAGATTCTGTTCCTCGATAATCGATAATTGGGAACGAATTTGTTCTTCCGCCCGTTTTCGCTCAGTGATGTCGCGGCCGATACCGACGAACCCGGTGATGCTGCCTTGACCATCCCGAAGAATGACTTTGTTCGTCGTAACCCATCGATCTTTCTCTTCTTTGCTGGCATCGACGGAGGGACCTTCATGATTGTAGATTCCCTTATCAGCCTGGATAATCGCTTGTTCTTCTGCGTAGTATTTTGCAGCCAGATCGTGGGGGAAAAAGTCGAAATCAGTTTTTCCTAAAAGCTCGTTCTCGGAAGCAAGCCCCATTTGATGCACGACGGCTGTATTGGATACAATAAAACGGCCGTCCCGGTCTTTCACATAGATGTAGTCAGGTATGTTATCAATAAGCGTGCGGAGGAGGTTACGTTCACGTTCGCGCTCCTCCTGCGCCTTCATGAACTCATTGATTTCGCGTGTGATGCCGACCAGCCCGACGATTTGGCCGCTGTTGTCCCGAAGCGGTACCTTCGTGGTTGACGTCCAATAGAAACTCCCGTCCTCCAACTTCCTGCTCTCGGTTAACCCCACGATTGGTTTACCTATTGCCATCAGGCGCTCGTCGTTCTCCAGTGTTTTCCGGCCAAATTCCTCGCCGAACAAATCCACGTCCGTTTTTCCGATGACCTGGCTCATATCATTCATTTTCAAATCATTCAACATCTTTCGGCTGATTTTCGTCAGCCGGCATTGGCGGTCTTTAAAGTAGATGCTGTCCGGGACGTTGTCCATCAGGGCTTCCATAACACTTTTTTCATGCTTGAGTGCTTCTTCGGCATTTTTTCTTTTCGTAATTTCGCGACCGATGCCGATGATGCCAATAATTTTGTCCCGCTCATCCTTCAAAGGAAGTTTAGAAGTTTCCAGCCAGCGCTTTCGGCCTTCTGCGTCAATGAAATATTCTTCTCTATTGAGCACGGGTATGCCGGTTTGAATAACCGATTGGTCGTCAGCAAAGAATCCCTCCGCGACATCTTTTGGGAAAAGGTCAAAGTCGTCTTTGCCTAAGACGTCAGCTTCTGACTGCAACCCCATATTATGCACGTCTGCAGGATTGGCAATGGTCTTACGGCAGGAAGTGTCTTTGGCGTAGATTGCGTCTGGCAGGTTGTCGATGAGTGTCCGAAGGAGCGTTCTCTCTCTCTGCAGGTTCTCCTTAGATTGCTTCTGCTCGCTGATATCGACGTACTGCGCTACGACTCCCACTTCGAGTCCATTAATGGAAATCGACTTGGCGAAAACCTTGACAGCGACAAGTGATCCGTCCTTCCGGCGGCACGTCAATTCCTTGTGAACCCTTCCGTCGCTGTTGGACGATCGCGTCAATTGTTCCGCTTCAGTTCTGCGGTCAGCCGGAACGATCAAATCATCCAGGTTCTTGCCGACCGCTTCCGTTATGGAGTATCCGAAAATGTTCTCGAATGCTTCGTTGCATGACTCGATGATCTGATGTAAATCCAAAACGACCACAGCAATCGGCGAGCCCTGAACGATCGCTTTAAGATATTGCTCCTGAGATGCCAGCTTCCTTTCTGCGGAGACTTGAGCCTCACGGGCAAATTCGTGAGCCCGCCTTTTCTTCTGAACGCTTATCGTTCCCCCTATGATTCCGCCGAGCCCGACAAGATAGATAATGAAATGCCACAGAAGGGAAGCCTTCTGATCTCTTGCTTCGATTTCCTGCGAAGATTTGAGCGGTACGGCAACGCTTATCCCGCCCCTTATTTCTCCCTCGGAGTAGCCTTGCGCCGAGTGGCAATCCAGGCAGCGCCTGGTAACGACGAGCGGTTTCATCACGCGAAGATACGGAAACCCATCGACCGTCATGACATCGGCTATTTCAACTTCTCCGTGCGAAAGCCGCTCGACGGAAGTGCGTTCCCAGACATCGGGGGCGTTTTTCTCGTCGACGAGTTTTAAACTCGTGATGCGGCCTTGCGTGAGTGCGTTCGATCCGAAGTTGAGCTGAAGGCCGAGCGAACCAGCCTCCCAATGACTGCTTGCGATGTTTCTCTCAAAAATCCTGCGTGCTTCGAAGAGAGCCATTTGCGACATCATGGAGCGTGTCGAATGTACATTGTACACAAAGGAGAAACCGATGAGGGCTGTCCAGACTGCCGCTGCAAGCCAGAAATTCCACAATGGTAAATACTGACGGTGCGATTGTGGTCTTGTGTCATCCATAAATGCACATTAGGCGATTAATGTACGAAGCGAGAATCCTCAATAATGGAACCTTTTCTTATTGAGGATGCAAAAACGGACAAGGAGAAATCTTAACAGAGACTTCAGGATAATCCCAAAAGTGCGGCTTGGCGAGAGATGATTTTTCAGATGCCTCTGACAATGAATATTGTCATGCTGCATTTGAGATCGCGTCTAAGCCGACTTGAAGAAAAACTTCCTGTGCCGCGGAAGGGGGGGAGTCGGCGGGCTTTCGGCGAATTCCACGCCTCAGATACATCAGGAAAGACGACGAGTGACCCGTTGCACCTCTTCGACGGATGTAATACCCGCAAGGGCTTTCTGTATTCCGTCATAAAACATGTCGCGGAAATTGTTTTCGATGGCAAGCTGTCGGAGTTTGCTCGTTGTTACTTCGCCAACGATGATATCCCGCATTTCTTCGGTGATGATAAAGACCTCGTGGATTGCGATTCTCCCTTTGTATCCTGTGCCGCTGCAGAAAGCGCACCCCTTTCCCCTGAAAAGCGTGGTACCGCGGGGCACACCTGAAAGGCCGAGCAACGATAGGGATTCGTCGTCGGGCGTGTACTCTTGTTTGCACCGCACACAAATTTTTCTGACGAGGCGCTGCGAGACTACTCCAATAACCGAAGCGCTCACCCAAAAGGAGGCAATACCGAGGTTTACCATCCGGGAAATTGCGCCGATGGCGTCATTGGTATGGAGTGTGCTCAGTACGAGATGTCCGGTCAATGCAGCTTCCGTTGCAATCATACCCGTTTCGGCGTCGCGGATTTCTCCAATCAGAATTACATCGGGGTCCTGGCGGAGAATGGCGCGCAGAGAAGTTGCAAACGTCAACCCGCGTTCTGAAGCTACTTGAACTTGATTGATGAGCGGTAGCGTGTACTCTACCGGATTCTCTACGGTCGTTATATTTGTTGTAATATTTTTCTTCTCGTTCAACGCCGAATAGAGAGTCGTTGTTTTTCCGCTTCCCGTTGGGCCCGTGACGAGGACAACCCCATTCGGGAGTTTCAAGAGCATACGAAAGAGGCTGAGATTCCGCGGTGAAAAGCCGAGATTTGCGAGATCAATCATCATCGCCGATTTCCCGAGGAGGCGCATCACGACCTTTTCACCTTTCAGGAGAGGGAGGCTGCTGACCCGAACGTCGAAGACGCGGTCGGCAAACGTCAACTCCATTCTTCCGTCTTGCGGGATGGCGTGTTCGAAAATGTCCATTTTCGCCTTGGACTTGATCACAGAAATCATTCCGGGGTGATATGAAAGGGGGAAGGAGACGACTCGTTGAAGCACGCCGTCGACGCGGAAGCGTATCATCAACTCCGTGTCTGAAGGCTCAATATGGATGTCGCTCGCACCCGCCTTAGCTGCCCGCAGCATGATCTCGTCCATCACCTGTGCCATTGTTGCTTCGATCTTGCCGTCGGCAGGGAACGGGCCCTCTTTCCCCTTCACGTTACGGATATCGTACTTCTCCAGGACGATAGATGACTTCAGAGATTGAATGCGGTCGATTGACCCTCGGTATTTTTTCAACGCTGCGTCAAAATCGGAAGCCGTCGTGAAGACAGGAAGAACTCTATACCCGGTCAATTGCTGCAATCGGAGGAGCAATTGTTTGACCGGTGGATCGATAAACGCCATGGTCAATTCCAATCCAATCCGGAACACCGGTATTGTCCTGAATGACCGTATCTCATCCTCCGTGAAGAGCTGTTCCGGAGCCGTCTCGATCTCGGCGGCAATGGTCATCTTTCCCAGAGCAAATGTTCTGCTCAGGGTATCGGCAATAATTTCCTCGGTGAGATTGAAAGTCGACAGAAGGGCGCGAGCCATTCCTTTTTCTCGCATGGAAGTTTCAAGAACACCTCCCCTTGCTTTCAGCAAATCACGATCAAGCGTTCCCTGTTCTACAAGTGCCGTGAGAAATTTCTGGTCTTCGGTTGTCATGGTCTATTCTGATTTTTGGAAGAGAGTGTCGAGGTCTTTTTGCGACAACTGCTCCGAATTCAGCGCTTCTTGGCGGGCGAGCTTTTGCAGAGAAAGAAGGTCCTCAATTTCTTCAGCCGTGTATTGTCGAGGTGTGTGCGACGGAGTGATGGCCGCGTGTGTAAAGAGTCGCTGCTGCTCGCCTGAAACAGGAAACGCAGCTCCGCACATACCGCAAAATTTGGCTTCGTGCTTGCCGGCGGTTCCGCACCGTTTGCACACATTGCCGAGCGCAGTGCCGCATGATGAGCAAAAGCGCTGGGTATCGTCATTGACCAGATTGCATTTCGGGCATTCCATCGCCTTATTCCTTTTTCGAACGTCGGTCGAGAATCGCGACCATTTTTTGCAGGGTCTCCATGAATTTTCCCTCTTCAAATGGTTTAAGCAGGTAGTAATCGGCTCCCGCTTCCTTGAACCTCAATACTTTTTCCTTTTCCGACAGCGAGGTCGTCATGGCGACGATGGTGTCGGGTTTGAGGGACTTAATTTTTCGCAATACATCCAGTCCGTCGATCTCGGGCATCACTGCATCAAGAAAAACAATATCGGGATTGGATGCGGTGAAGTGCTGCAGTCCGTCGGCACCGTTGACGGCAACGTCGACGAGCGTGAACCCGCTGCGGAGCAGCAGCTTTGACATGAGGATTCGCATGTGCGGGGAGTCATCGATTATAAGAGCCGAGTAGCGCTGAGAAGATGGATCCATGACGTTTAACCGTATTGTTAAATACTCGTGGAGATCCTTCTGAAATGGAATCCGTAAATCGTATACAATATTGCCAACGAGAAAAGCTGGGGTTTACAAAACAACGACCACAGGAATAACTTCCAGTAATAAATTCTTTCTTCGCCTATTACGCCTAGTTTAAACATCGATCGCAGCAGCGCGAGGATGTAATTTGGATTAAGATGAAACACCTTCTTCTTCGGTTTGAAATCTTTCAAAAAAAGAGTGACGCGTTGATAATAGTATTTGGGAGAATAGATAGTGTCCAGGATCGTCTTATATCCATCGATGAGTTTCTGGGAATTCATCTGCGGAACGAAGTTCATAGAAAAATCGGTATTGTTTCCGGTAAAATCGTTTAACAATCTTCCTTCGTTAAGAAGTCTTTTGTGGAGTTTCGTTCCTCTCGGTGCGTTTAATAATCCGACCATCGCCGTTACAATACCGCTTTCCTGGATGAAGTTTGTCAGCGTATCGAAGATTGTATGAGGATCGTTATCAAACCCGACGATGAACCCTCCTTGAACTTCCAGACCCGCGCGTTGAATCTTTTTCACACTTGCAATCAGATCGCGGTTTCTGTTCTGGATCTTATTGCATTCGATCAGACTCTCTTCGTTCGGAGACTCGATGCCGATGAACACGGCTTCAAATTCTGCTTTCACCATAAGCTGCATCAGGGTATCATCGTCGGCAAGATTGATTGAGACTTCCGTGCTAAAGTAAAATGGAGTATTGTTTCTCTCGTTCCACTCAATAATTGCAGGGAGAATATCTTTTTTCAATTTCCCTTTGTTCCCGATAAAATTATCATCGACAAAAAAAACCGGACCTCTCCAGCCGCTGCGGGACAATGCGTCCAATTCGGCCATCACCTGCGGTTGGGTTTTGGTTCTGGGTATTCTTCCGTAGAGAACGGTAATATCGCAGAAATCGCAATCGAAGGGACAGCCGCGTGAGTACTGCACATTCATTGAAGTATAATCATTACTCGATATAAGATCCCAAAGAGGGAGCGGAGTGGTGGTAATATTCGCCCATTCGTCCGTCGTGTATAGATGTTTCGCTTTTCCCTCGCTCAGGTCGTGTAAAAATTGCGGGAGAGTGATTTCGGCTTCATCAAGCACGAGATAATCGATGTGTTCGTAGTATTCAGAGCTGCTCGTAAAAAGCGGTCCGCCGGCTACGATTTTTGCATGCAGTTTTTTACATTGATCGATTATTTGATGTGCCGATTCACTCTGAATGGACATGGCGCTGATAAAAACATAATCCGCCCACAGGATGTCTTCATCGGCGAGATCCCTGACGTTCGTATCGATAAGTTTTTTGTTCCATTCTCTCGGCAGCAATGCAGCAACAGTTAATAGTCCCAAAGGAGGGAAGCTTGCTTTTTTCGATACAAATTTTAACGCATGTTTGAAACTCCAAAATGTATCGGGGTACATCGGATACACCATTAATATATTCAAGGGCAAAACCTCGCAAACGCTTTTTTAAAAGTCAGTTTTGAATCAAAGAAGAATTAATACACAATCTCAATTAGGTTATTTCCTCGCACTTTTTTTTAACTTTGAAGATCAGCCATGAACAAAGTTCGGATAATGAAAAGAGAAAAATGAAATCGTTTTTTCCATTGATGAGCCATTATTACAATAGTGCCGCAGTTTTGATGCGACCAAAAAGGACGCAGCAATTTTTCACCGGAATCATGAAAAATTGTACTAATGATGGCATTGAAAAGTAATAGCCCGAAAGGATGAAAAAAGGATTAATCCTGTTTCAACGACAGGATGTGATTCGGCATTGAACAATAGGAAATCAGGCTAAAAAAAGGCATTGCCGGCCTTTTTTCAGGCGACCGAAGGCTCGGGCATTTTCTGCACGAAAAGGAGTGCGGCGTTTCCGACCCAATCCTTAACAGATCATCGCTGGCACTTCTTTTATCTTATGATGCACGGCTGCTCATGAAGTAATGGCATAAATTGTAATGAATTGCCGCGAGGATGAGGAGACACCAGTCTTCTTTTGCTTGCTCCATCAAGTTGCAGAAAAAAGAGTCGGTGTTTTCGCTTAGCTGACGAGTCACAGTGATGGGAACATTATCTACTAATTGATCCTTCATCAGGAAGGGCTCCACCAACGATCGAAAAAGATGAATTGATTCCCGTTTCAAAGACCGGGACATACTTCGGCAAACTTGATACACTCCATAATAAGAAGTAACTTGGTTTTGTATTTCGCCGGAGAGCTATGTTTCGTAATAGGAATCAGCAGGATGTGAAGTTGCTTAGAGAGCAGCCTCGCGAGCTCATTATTAAGTATCAAGAGATCATACAAATAATCGTTAAAAAATATATTGCCGGCAGAATGTTCTCGCCCTCCGATTTTGAGGATGTCGTCCAGGCTGTTAACGAGGACTTGCTCGGCAAATCGGAAAGGATCCGCGACCAATATAATGGCATGGCACTGCTCAAAACGTACTTTTCGGCCATCGTTAGGAACTCCTGTTTAAAGATTTATGATAAAAAAAAGAGGGAAATCAGGGTAATTCCCCTGAATGTCGAGGATCCGATCATCGAAGAAACCGCCACCAGGAACCTTGCGATAGAAATCGACCTGGAGCGGCTAAAGAGGATATTCAAATATTTTCACAAAAAAAGGGAAAAGGTCATCCTGTGTGTCAAGCTTTATTTTCGCCTGAGGATAAACAAGGAAGATGTAATAGCCTGTTTTCCGACTTGCTCTGAAGAGGACATTCTCGTTTTCTTAAGTAATTTTGGGACTCACTATGATGAAATTGAGTCAAAAGATGTCTATCGGATTGTTACCCCTCTCCTGAATAAATACGAAGGCAAAAGCAACACCGTCGATGCAGTAAGAAATTGGTCGGAGGTGAGGGTTCGCGAAATAATCCAGCTTCTGAATGGCAGCAAGAGCGAATCATCCTATGATAAAGAAACCCTGAAAATATTGGCTGAAAAATATTTCTCCATTTAAGCATAGTTTGAAGATATATAAGTACATATAATATGACTTAGGTGAGCTAATGAAGCTTTTCGACGAAAACTTGCATCTGAACGAGGAAGGCATAGCCCTCTATGTTGATGCATTGAAGCTTAATACACTTGAACAACTCCCGGAACCGGTTCTGGAACATGTTTCAGAATGTGCCGCGTGCAAGCTCAATATAGAAGAGCTATTTCAGCTGCTTGAAGAAGAGGTTGGGAAGCCTGAGAAACGACTTTTCTTTTTCGGGCCAAGGCAGAAGCTGGAAAATTTGAATCGTACTATTTTCTATAGAATTGCGGCCGTTGTACTCATCGGTTTTGGACTTTACGGAATCACTAGGCTAGGTTTACCGGGACATGGCCGGAGCAAGATAGAAGGTTCAACACAGAGTATTCCTCCGTTAACCGCGGGGATTGATAGCTCGTCAAAGGGGACAGGCAAGGGTCTCCTATCCGATAATTATGCCGTATCGCCCGAGCTTGAGGGACTGATCGGCGTTCATTATCGATCAAACGACATTGAAGTAGAGTCCCCAACTCTCGGTGAGAGAATTCATGGCAAGGTTACTTTCAAATGGGCCCGTGGTGAGGAGGAGAAAGTTATTCTTAAAATAGTCAACAACAAGGGGAAAGAAGTCGTTGTTGCACGGACAAATGAAAATGGATACCAGTTCTCCGGAACTTTGGAGCGGGGGCTTTACTATTGGAGGCTGGAAACGGCAGACGAGCTTCTGTATGTCGGGAAGTTTTTTGTCGAATAGCAGCCGATTAATTCGAGGCAATGAGAAGAAATCCCGCCCATTCGCTGGGGAAGTCGTACGGATTATTACGGATCACATTCAACTTTGTCTCCTGCAGTGCTCGGGGGAAACTATCACCGGCGAGAATAGACCGATAAAAATCGACCATGAGTTTGCTGGTACTCTTATCTGAAATTTTCCACAACGAGAAAAGCACATTTCTGGCGCCTGAATAAAAGAATCCTCTGGTAATCGCCATCAGGCCTTCACCCTTCACGAGCCTTCCAATCCCGCTCTCACAGCTGCTCAGAACAACAAGGTCTGCGTTCAATTTAAGGTCATACGTCTCACTTGCGTTCAAAATTCCATCTTCTCTCGTTTGATGTCCGCCGGCTTCTGAAAATAAGAGCGCCGATAAATCCGGATGAATTTCGTCGGCAAATCCATGGCTGGCAATATGCACGAAGCTGTAATCATGAACAGCCTGTTTGAAGTTGCTTTCACTGGCCTCATCATGTAAGAATATTTTCGATTTCAAATTCTTGTTTTCAAAGAGCGCGGCAATATCCTCCACCTCCTCCTGACTATATTCCAAGTCGCCGTATTTTTTTCCATCTAAAGAAAATGAGCGAAGCTCCGCGAAATCCTTTTTTGATGTTTCCCCAAGATTCTTGTTTGTGGAATCGTCGAACACTGGAGCGAAACCGACAAAGCTCTTCTCGGTGTGCGGCGGACTCAGCCGCCGTTCCATGAACAAGGAGGTGGAATAAGCGTACGATACTGTGTGTGTCTTAATAAGAAACGGAAGACTTGAATAATTAGAAAAAGTCTCGTTTGACTGCGGCGCGGTGAGAAGAGATTCAAACGGTATGTAGTACAATTCTCCGTCAGGGATTACGATCAGTTGTTTTCCTTTTAAAAATTTCTCCACCGGCTGCACGATCATTCTGTAGAGATCGGAAGCTTGTTTTAAGTATTCACGCCTGTCGACGGTCCTCAAAGATTTCCTCATGGCCAACGCGGCTTCTTTGATCTCCGACGTTCTCCGTACGACCGTGAGATCAAATTTGTCTTTCGATATGGTGAAAATACAAAGCCTGTCTTTTGCAAAGAAGTATTCAAGAATCACAGAGGTGGAAGGAAGACGTTTTTGGATCGGAGGGAGCGCGATTTCTTCCACCCGGTACTTCAGATCATAGTAATTAGGAAAATAGTTCTCGAGGGAATCCATTAACCTGTCATAGGCAACAAGATTAGCAAAGTAGTCGGAATGTTGTCCTTTGGGGTCGCTCTGTAGATTTGTCTCTCCCACTTTATAATTTGAACTTGCAATGTTGGTCCTCAGAAGTTCTTCTCTTTGCAGCATACTATCGGGCGCTCCGGAAGAATGCAGTGCTTCAGACTGAATCATCTTATCAAACAAGAGATTCGCTTTCGATTTTTCGGAACACTGGAATGCCTTCTGGAGATACTTCTTATCCTTTGTTTTGGAATACAGTGCCAACGCGTCCTCCACAGCATTTTTGTTGACATCATAGGATTCTTCGTCAAAATAGATCTTCGATCCCTCTGCCTTGTATCCCCTTCGAATCATTGTTTGAATGGACATCGCATTCTCAAGGTCGCAATAGGCACTATCGAGATAATGAAAGTTGCCGGAAACTGAGTCAAGCGATTCGTACGCCCTTGAAGCCGACAACAAGTAGTGGAGTCTGAGCTCGTCCGAGCTTGAAAGCTCGTTGCGTACGGAGGAGGTGAACATTCTTTCGCCCGATCCTCCCTGCAAGAGTAATGCAGCTTCCTTATAGTGATCGAGGGCCGAGTGAAAGTTTTTCTTTCTAAGAAACATATCGCCGTAAGAATTTTGCAGTAATACTAGAAAAGTAGTGTCGGTAGAATGCGAACTATCAAAAACCTCTCGAGCTAGCCGAAAATAGAAATCCGCCTTGTCTGCGCGGTCTGATTTCGAATGAACAACCCCGATTGACAAATATAGCCTGGCCACCTCCACGGAGCTGGGGTTGATTGCCAGCTTTATCACAAGAGAACTGTCCAGGGTGGCGAGTGCAGCGTTATAATCACCCTTTCGTTCAAATACACGAGAAAGCTTCTCGAGACTATTTGCTGTAGAGATATGTGATCCCCCGTAGTAGATCCGTTGTATTTGCGTTGACTTCTGTCCAAAGGAAAGCGCACTATCCAAATCGTGTTTTCTCAAATACAAGTCGCTGAGATAAGCGTATAATTCTGCCATGCTGGAATGATTTGGGCCGTTTATTTTGAGCAGGACTTCTTGGCTTTTAGTGAAATATGACTGTGCCTGCGTAAAATCTCCCTGAAGTGAATAGGCCTCGCCTAGTTTCATTAAGCACCCTGAAACATCAGGATGATTCTCCCCATAGAGTCCGGTAAAAAGAGAAAGTGATCTTGATAGATAGGAAACTGCGCTTTTGTATTGGTTCTCATGGAGGAGGTCTCTCCCATGATAGAAATAGCACGTTGCGAGCAGAGCACTCGACTTTTTCCCAGCCTTGACGAGAGTGTCTTCTATGATCCTCTCAATATTTATCGAACCTGCGTACTCACCTTTGTCAGATAGTATGTTTGCCAATGCGAGCATATTCATTGCCATGTCTTCTTGATTTCCCACTTTTCCGCTTAAGTCCAAGGCTTGTGTAATAGCTAATTGAGCTTCATCATATTTTCCCATTGTTCTGTAAGTCGTCGCAAGCAAGTAGTAAGAGCGGCCGACCTCAATATTCATCGGACCATATGCCTTTAATCTGATTCTCAATCCTTCTTGGAGATAGCGAACAGCCTCGCTGTATGCCTGCTCGTGGTGGTAGATATACCCCAGAAGGCTATATGTTGTTCCTAGTATTGGGTCGTCCGGTGGGAGCTTGTCAGCAGCGATCTCTCTTGCCTTTTCCAAACACATCACTGCTTTTTCATACTGCGCTAATCTTGCAAGCACGTCTGCTTCCCGGTTGAGGCACTCAAGAACTTCTGCCCAGTTGCCAACATTGGCATACAGGTTCTCTGCCTTCTCGTAACAAGCAAGGGAGCTGTCATAACAGGCGGATACAAAGAATTCGTAAGCGCGTATTTCGAGTTGATCAGCATCTGTGAGTTTCGATCCGACCGATTGGGCGCTCGCACCGATTGTGAACACGAGAGAACAAAGAAAGGAGATAAGAAGATTCTTGGTTGGTCTTGGTCGTGTATATCTGTAGGAGGAAGGCATAACGCTGCTATGTGAGGACCCAATCACAGTAGGTTCCATGAGTTAGAAAAAGCGTTGTGCAGTGCGGCTAAAACTTCAACGGTTGGGTCCGCAAGAGTATATAAGCAATGAAGTAGGTGGACTAACCATCTACAATTCAACTCATCAAGAAAAGGAGATTTAGCCATGAGAAACTTGGATCGTTTTATCATCACAACCGTTGTGGCACTGATCTTATTGACAGCCTCAAACCACAAATTTCCCGTTACTTCTAGTACCGCAGCAACAAGCTCACAGAGACTACTTGTTGAAGATGGAGGGGTGCAGCCTCCACTCCCTTCCCCTCCACCTCCGAGGGCCTGCTAAACTGCGGGAGTCGCCGCATGTCCTTAAAAAATGCCGCACGCGAGCATAGCTCAACCAAGCGCGTTCCGTGCGGCATTTTTTGTATCGGAATATGCAACATGAATCATTGACAATCAACTTCTCGCGAAAAATGCACGGGAATGCAGAAAACCACCCGATTTTAAGGAGAATTTGTTCACGGCAAATAGCACAGGAAACTTCATTCAGCCCTATTTGGAGGATACATATAATAGGGGGCTTCGTTTGAAGGTATGACATGAAACGTATGACGGAAAAAAAGTCGGTTGAGCGCGCAGTTATCATCGGCGGGGGAAACCACTGTGAAGGCAATTGAAGAAATCAGTGTGAAAGAGTTTTAATACGAATTGCCGTCAAGGATACAATAAATCAAGCTAACGGGCTATTATGGAAATTAATCCAACGTATGAAGACTTATTAAGAAAAATAGATTTTCAACACAAACGGGGCACAATGAACAGACTAGTCGGGAATTGGTGCGGAGCTATTAGCATCATGATAGTTCTGGCGATACCATCTATGTTGCTCCTCAAACAACACTACGCTCTTGACATTCAAAATACGTTTGACTCATTGATTATATGGTCTTCGCTTCTTTCAATGGTTCTTACGGTAATAAACTCAATATATAAATTTAGGGAGAGATCAAATTTGAATTTTCAAATTAAAGCGTTATTGGAAGATGGAAAGAGAATGTACGATGGGAAAATAATAGGAGACAACGAGCTGGTTGAATTTTTAAGAAAAGTCTCGCAAAGAGAATTGAACGAAATCAGATACTAATGCTGTTTCTCAAAACAAATATTGTGTTTTCCTATTACTAATTCACCGCAAAGGTCGCTAAGGACGCGAGGATTTTTGTAGTTTTTTCTACAAAAACTTCTTTGCGATCTTAGCGTCCTTTGCGGTTCTAATACAAGATTTAATATCGGAAACAGCACTAGCTCGACGAACATTGAGAACGAAAACACTCATAGATACAACAACACATGAACATGATGTAATAAGTCCATAAGGAGGTAGTATGCTTAACAGCCCGGTGTTGGCATTACTTTACGTCTTAGCGCAAGCAGTTGAGCGAATTGTGGAATTGCTAAGCGAATTCAAAATTTTGGGGGACCCAGATTCAACTGACCCTTCAATAAAACGGCATCGCACCATTTGGCTCTGGATTCTTGCATCAGCGTTCGGTATCGCCGTATGTTCTGTATTTTCTGTAAATTTTGTCCAAATGCTAACGGCTTCGGTTCGACATCCGTACCTTAGTGTTTTATTGAGCGGCATTATCGTAGGAAGCGGCAGCAAACCTGTTCATGATTTGATCACAGTACTTGAGAAATACGCGGTCATTAAGAATAATGACGCGCAGAGGTCGTCTGGATGAGCAAGGACCTAAACAGCTGTCATATATTGTGTCCCCGGGATTCGTGAAAGACGTAATGCCGATATCATGCAACTTGTCGAGAGGAGAGCTGCGGGGCAGGAGAGTCCGCGTGTAAAGTATGCGCAATCAGTCATTTCCATCCTATTGTGAGGAGGAAAAATCCCTTATAAAAAAATGCCCAATAAATTATTGGGCATTATGCGCTGGCTGAAGTTCCCTCTATTTTTGAAAACTCCGTAAGAAGACCGGAACAAGCTTAAAGACGCCGGCCAGACGCTTCGTCAGACTCTTTGAATAGAGGACGTGTAGTCCGCCAAGGAGTCCATCGAAGACCCTTCTGTTGTGCGGATACCACCACATATTTTTCTGCATGCCCGGCAGGATGTCATCGATGACGACACGGGGCTGCGTCATCTCTTCCAGTCCGAGATAACCGTGCGTGCGGCCGATCCCGGATTCCTTGAAGCCGCCCCACGGTGTCTCGGCAAGTCCGTGGCTCATGAGGTGGTCGTTGATCATCACCGATCCTACTTCGAGCCGGGCGGCGATGCTGCGGGCCTTTTTCTTGTTGCGGGACCAGACAGAAGCCGTCAGCCCCAGTCTTGAGGCATTTGCCTTTGGTACTGCTTCATCCACGTCCTTCACCCTGGCGACACCAAGGACCGGACCGAAGATTTCCTCTTTCATCAGCATCATGTCGTCGGTGGCGTCTTCGACTATTGTCGGCGAGATGAACATGCCCGTAAGATTCGCACCGTTGGAGGGAGGGTTCTCAAATATTTTTCCCCCCTTCGATCTGGCGTCGCGGAGCTGATCCTGCACTTTCTTCATCTGTTCTTTCGTTGTCATCGCCCCCACATCGAAGTCACAGTTCTGATCCGGTCCTTGTTTCAGCCCATGCATCTTTTCCTTGAGAAGAGCGACGAACGCTTCATAGAGAGGATCTTCGACATAAATTCTCTCCACTGCGGCGCACGATTGTCCGGCGTTCGATATTCCTGCCCAAAGCGCTCCGTTCACAGCGCGGTGCACGTTCGCATCCCGGCAGACGATCATTGCATCGTTTCCGCCAAGCTCGAGCGAGACGGGAATCAGCCGCTCGGCCGCTTTCGCCATCAGCTGCTTGCCGACGGCAACGGAGCCGGTGAAGAAAAGTTTGTTGATGTCCGACTCGAGGAATCCTTTCCCCGCGACCGTCCCGGGCAAATTTATGAGCGTGAAAATGCCGGGGGGAAAATTCCCCGCCGCCACGGCATCCTGGATTGCCTTTCCGACTAGGAGTGTCTGAGAGGCAACCTTCAGAATGACCGCGTTTCCTGTAATGAGCGCCATCGCAACTTCGTGGATTGGAATCGCGAACGGATAATTCCACGGACTGATAATGCCCACGACACCCATTGGCACCCGGTCGACGTACGAGCGCTTGTTGAAGGTGAGAAGGCTCCCGCCGCTCAGTCGCTTACGCCTTAGTATCTTTTCTGCGTGCGCGGCATAGTAGCTGACCGCCATCGCTGCCGACATCACTTCGGTACTGAGCGCATCGATTTTCGTCTTTCCGGTGTCGCGGGAGATAATGTCTGCGAGCAATTCCGCGTTCGTCACGATATAGTCGCGAACGAGGAGGAGATGCCGTCGACGTTCTCTATAACCGGCCGCCTCCCAGGCAGGCTGGACCTTCCGGGCCCCAGCGACTGCATCGTTGAGATCGGCAACGGTATTCACTTCCGTCATCCCGATGGTTTCCCCTGTCGCGGGATTCACGGACGGAACACTTTCCCTGATCGATGTCGATGTTGTCGTCATGGCTTCACCGCGGTTTCTTCTTTGGTTCGTCCATACCACGACTTCATGCTTCCGCCGACGCCCATCAGTATGAGGAAGTGCTGAAACCAGCTGTCCGGCATGAGCGCACGAAATCGGATGTTCATGTTGACTGTCCTCGGCCGCTTGGGGGAATAACGCCCTTTCTTCAAAGCAGAGTCGACAATCGCACCGGCAATCACGTCGTGGCTTTTCACCAACGGAACAATCAGCCGCCCCGGAAAACCGAGCCGCGCCCCTTCGAACATTCCCCTCGCGATGTAGCTCGGATGGATTGTCGAAAACTTCACTCCGTATTTCTTGTTGTTGTAGGCCTCCATCCGGAGCGACTCGGTCAATCCCCATACGCCCCATTTTGTCGCAGCGTAGACGGCAAGTCCGGGTACCCCGATGGTGCCGGCGGCAGAAGAGATGTTGACGACATGACCGCAGTCTCGTTTGTACATTCCCGGCAGAAACGCACGCGTCGTATAGATGAGAGCGGTCAGGTTCACGTCGATCGTACGCTCCCATTCATCATCCGGGCGGTCGAGGAGATCCCCGCCGGAGACGTACCCGGCATTGTTGATAAGGATGTCGACCCTTCCCATTTCCTCTTCGGCTTTCTTCGCGAGCTGATAGACGAGGTTCTTATCGGTGACATCGCACCGATGGGCATACGCGGTCCCTTGGGAAGCGAGTTCGTTCTGCGCTTCGTTAAGCGCTTTTTCGTTTAGATCCCAGAGCGTCACAATGCATCCCTCTGCCACAAGACGGCGGGCAGTCGCCAGTCCGATTCCCATTGCTCCGCCGGTGACAACGGCGGTCTTGTTCTGAAGATTCATATCAATATTCTCCGACGGGTTGATAAATAGGTGTAAAGGTGAGGTCTTTCATGCAAGTGCACTGCAGTTTTTGATCGTAAATCAAAAGTAGTCATTATTGCCTTTACATTCAACGCTCCTCCCGGCAAAATACAATTCACCCCTACAGTAAGTGAATATGTTGCTGAGAAAAGTTCATTGAGGAGAGTGTATAACGAGGAGTATAATTTTTGTATAAATTGTCCCCAATTTTATACAAAATGTGGCGTGGGATAGAAAAACAAAACCACTTAGAACTCTCGAACTAAGTGGTTATCGTGTGTCCCCAACGAGATTCAAACTCGTGTTAGAAGCTTGAAAAGCTGGTTCGGTATCGAATTTCGTCTGGATTCGCCAAAAATCGTGGTGATTTTCGGGAACCGTGTTAGCAGTCTGTTAGCAATTCCGTTCCAAAAACTAACACGGGAAAACGTAGTAATTAAAGATGGAAACATCAAGTGAGCGAAGCTAATTTGTTTTGAAGAACTCCTTATTAACTCTGACTCGAAAAAATCCTAGAATCTCTATGTAGACGATTTTGAACCATTAATAAAAGACGTGGTCCTCAAGCGGTTTCATGACGCTTTTGGCGGCAGTGGAAAGAAGATACTCGTACGGTTCTTATACTCCTCAAAATCATCTCTCCCCACGTACTTTTTCTCGAGAAGCGGGACCCCAGAAACAAAAAGTATGAGGACGGTTATGGTCAGCGGGCCAATGACAGTCCACCAGCTCTCGGGCAGTGATCGGGCAACGATGAATATTCCCCACCATTGAGTGACCTCACCAAAATAGTTGGGATGACGGCTGTACCGCCAAAGGCCTTTATCCATGATTCTTCCTTTGTTAGCCGGATGCCGGATGAATTCTCGCAGTTGACGGTCGCCGATGCTTTCAAAAGAAAAGCCGATCAACCAAATCACCATTCCGACAAGATCCGTCCATCCCAACGGCGATGCCGGAGCGTGATTGATGAAAAGCACAGGAAGGGCGGTGACGTACAGGAGAATGCCCTGCAACATATAGACTTGGAGAAAGCTTCGAAGCGCAAAGTTTTTCCATTCCTTTCGCCATGCCTGATAACGATAATCTTCAGCCTTATTCCGATTGCGACGGTATATATGCCACGCCAGCCGGCATCCCCAAAGAGTAACCAGCAGATTGGCAAGCAACGATCGAACCGCAAATCTGGAAAAATACTCAGCCAGCCAAGCAAGCAGAACAAAGCCAAGCCCCCATGCGATGTCGGCGACATCATTTCTTTTTTTTATGAGAGAAACAATGAAGCACAATGTCATGTACGAAAAGAGCGCTGAAGCTAGGATAAGGTAGTAGTTCATAATACAAATTTTGTGACGATGAGATAGCTTATCAGTGAGACCGACGCTGACAATGTTGCTCCCCACGCTAAATCCACTATTGTGACCAGTACCGGCCAGTTCTTCACTGTTGCGAGGTTTGTGAGGTCGTAAGTGGCGTATGTTATGAGACCAAACAGCGCACCCATCAGCAGCGCATCAAGCCACATCCGTTTTTCCACGGCCGGAGAAATAACAAAGAGAATTAATCCGGCAATGAAAAGCAGATAGAAGATGATGGCTGCGGGCCAGTTAATATCCGGTGTCATCAAGAAGCCAATTTGTTCGCGATAGAAGTTCTTGGCGACAACCCCAAGCCAAATCATATCAATTGCAAAAAACACAGGGAGCGTGATGAGATAGAGTTTTATGAACATAAGTCACCGTGTGGTTAAGTGTAAGTTGAATGCAATACGGCTCGTTGCTCAACGAGCGCCGCCATGAGATCGTTTCCGGGTAACAACTACGGTTCTTGCGACGGTCTTATCTGAATCTGTATCTCATTTCTCCGTAGAAACCATGGCATAAACGGAGGATCATATCGGGCAATAACAGGTTCACCCGTCGGGACGAGTCCGTTTTTTGAGATCCACTCCATCAGTCGCCCTCCATGTTCGTCCATCGACGAAGAAGTCCAACGGCCTGAAAACTTTATTACTGCAACTCTGCGCGAAGGAATTTCTCGGATCTGTATGGATGAATCATTGGGTATAGGCGTCGTACCGAGGGATAATTGCGCCGGCATAACAAAGGCAGTTAGATACCCGCCGGCCGTTTTTGTCGATGTCACCGGCGCTGTCATTTCTATCTTCTCAGACTTCGATGTCGTTACGGGGGCCGTCATCTCAATTTCTGTCTTTGAACGGTTGTCTCCCGAGATATACCGGAACAGCTTTCTGAATGCTTGGTTCGATGCTTCATCGAAGTCGGAGGTGTCTGTAAAGGTTTCTGCGACACAGTACGATACGTATTCCCGGATTTCGAAATCTCCATCCGCCTTGATCACCTTGTATGCTGGTTCTTTGGTGGCCATGCATGTTGCTCCTGCAAAAAGTAACGTAAATAATGAAGAGACAAAATATTTCATTGTATGATGGTGTTCTAAGTTGTAGGTGATCAGTCTTAGAGCGAAAGGTTATTTGGTCTTGTATAGACCATCTGCACAACGCTGATGTTGCGCATCGCAAACGCACTTTCGCAATAGGAGAGATAATAGTTCCACGTACGAATGAATCTCTCATCAAACCCCAGCAGGCGAACCTGACCGACCCGGCTATTGAAATTTTCTCTCCATTGTGCCAGTGTTCGTGCGTAGCTAAGGCCGAACTCCTCCATATGCTGCATCACCAGGTCCCCAGTTCTGTTGATGGCCTTGTTCAGAACACCGATCGACGGAAGCAGAGAGCCGGGGAAAATGTGTTTTTGAATCCAATCGATGCTCTTTCGCAACGACTCGTATCGTGAATCAGCGCAGGTAATGACCTGAAACGCAAGAATACCGTTCTTCTTCAGAAGCTCGTGGCATTTCGCAAAATACGTTTCGAGGTACTCGTGTCCCACTGCTTCGAGCATCTCGATAGAGACGATCTTGTCGTAAGATCCATTGAGCGTCCGATAATCAGCAAGCTTGATTTCGATCCGCTTGTCGAGATGCTCGCGCTGAAACAGCTCCTTAGCATACGTGTACTGCTCTTCCGAAATTGTCGTTGTCGTAATTCTGCAGCCATAATTCCTGGCTGCATAGAGTGCGAAAGCACCCCATCCGCTGCCAATCTCGAGGAGACGGTCGGAAGGCTGAAGCCTTAATTTGCGGCAAAGCCGGTCATATTTTTCTTCCTGGGCACTTTCCAGCGTCTCGTCACCTCTCGAAAAGAACGCGCTGGAGTACGTCATCGTTTTATCCAGAAATAGTTTGAAGAAATCGTTGCTCAGGTTGTAGTGCTCGGCAATGTTCTTCTGGCTTCCCCGGATGCTGTTTGCCCGGAGTTTGTGATAGATCCTGTTAAGCACCTTGAGGAAATTCCCCGGAATGAATTTTTTCCTGGAACCCGATACGGTGGGAGCATTTTCGACATTGAGCAAAAACCACTTGATAACGGCTGCGACGCTGTCAGTGTCCCAGTCTCCGTCCACATATGCTTCTCCGAATCCGACATCGCCGTAGAGAACACACTTCCGGAAAAAGGATTCGCAAATGATGCGGATCGTTGCTTTGTCCGGAGAATTCTTGTCGCCAAACTCGAAAACCTTGCCGTCCGGCAGCACAATCCTCATGAAGCCCTGCGTCATTTCTGACAGAAGGCCCAAAACAATCCGTTGGTAGAGAGAGGTAAGCCTGCCGAGCAAGCGGGGGAGCGCCATTGGCTGTCGTGTCACTTGTTCCATATGTAAACTTCCTTTTGTAGGTCCGGGTTTTCAGATTTTTTGTGATAAGGGAGCTTCTTCAGATAGAGCAATCCTGCTTGAATGTGGATGAGCGCAATCACCTTCAGCGTAACAAAGGGAATGCGGAAAAAGGAACGGAGAAGATTGAAATCGGTCAGGGGCTTTTCTCTTCCGACAAGAGAGCTGAGAAATGCTTTTCTCCCTTCCTTGTAATCATCGATCTGGATACGGAGTGTCTCGCCGGGTACCCGGAGCTGAAAATCGAATGTTGTGTCGAGATCAAAAAATGGCGACACGTAAAAGTATTTCACTATCCGCTCCCGGAACGTACCCTTCCGAAAGCTATCGCGGGTGAGCAGATATGGTTTTAGCTCGCTGAATGTGTTTCCAACTTCGGGAATGGCACACACAGGATCGCCCTTTTCATCGAAGCAAAAGTAGAACGATACGGGATTGAAAACGTATCCCGCCGTGCGGAGATTGGTCAGTAGATAGATCTTGCCGCTGCCGATATCGATCCCCGCGGATTTCAAGTATTCCCTGATATTCTCCTTGATGGACGACTTATGAAAGGTCAAATGGTCCCGGTCGCGGAGGGTAAAGAGATTAAACCGATTCCTGCTGAAGAACGTAAGGCCGGCATCGATGGCGTCCAACTCATCGAGATCGAGATAGAACATAAAAACTTTGTACACAAATCTGTGCCTGAGAGGTTCAAGACGGTGATGCATCACAGTGCAGTCGAACATGCGTGAATTCATGGCTGACGCAACTCCTCCCGGGGTGGCCAAATCGGCACGTCCATCAATGACCTGCAAAGTTCGAGGGCTGAAGTGAACGCATCTTCATGAAACCCATATTTGAAATAACTGCCGCAGAAATATAACGGACCTTCCTTATTGATAAGGGACAGCTCTCTCTGCGCCGTGATCGCTCCCAGGGAAAAGACCGGATGCGTGTAATCAATTTCTTTTAATATCGAACCGGGATTAACAGTCCCGGGATCATCGATGGAAATAAAATAATCCCTCTTTTTCGACACGTTCTGAAGACTGTTCATGTAGTAGATCGTGGAAGATTTTGAGGTTCCGTCGGCATTGGTGTCGAGGCGGTAATTCCATGATGACCACGCGAGCTTTGTCTTCGGCATAAGACTCGCATCAGTGTGAAGTGTGGCCCTGTTGTGCTGGTATTTGAATTCTCCGAGCAATCGCTTTTCGAGCGTCGTGGGCTTGTCCAGCATGTTCAGAGCCTCGTCCGCATGGCAAGCAAGGATTACGCGATCGTGCAGCGCTCTCCCGCCATCTTTGAGCCGCAGTTCGACCTTCCTTTTCTTGCGCATGACATTCACGACCGGGTTGCCGGTAAGGATTCTTTTTGCAAACGGAGCGATGAGCTTATCCCGGTAACTTCTTGTGCCGTTAACAACGGTGCGCCATTGGTGTTGCGTGTCCAGGCCAAGAAACCCGTGATTCTTAAAGAACCGCACGAGCGTGACAGCCGGAAACCGGAGCATCTGGTCCGGAGGTGTTGACCAGACCGCAGAGCTCATGGGTACAAGGTATTTTTTCAAAACATCGTCGCCGAATCTTCGTTCCCGCACATACTCTTCAGTGTATAGGATGCGAATTTCTTATCTGCCAGAACTTCAGGACACTCGTTATTGAAACGGTTGATCTGCCATATCATCCGGATAAAACGCGGACTGAGGATATTCTTGCGTTGCGCGAATAAATGGTTCAGACTTGATCCGGAATACTCAAGACCCGATGGCAGATGCTGAACGCTGAACGACATGGAAGTGTTCTTTGTTTCAACATTCAACTCATGAAACAGTCTTACAAGGTTCGGATAGGTAACCTCATTGTAGACCATGAAGCCGGTATCGATAGGTATCTCCGTGCCGTCCTCGTCCACCGTCACCGTATTTGTGTGCCCCCCGATGTAATTATTTTGCTCGTAGATTGTGATGTCGTGGGTCGTATGCAAAAAGTATGCGCAACCCATCCCCGCGATGCCGGTGCCGACAATTCCGATGCTTGTCCTCGCTGAATGTTTCTTACTCATGCAGGTTACCTTTTCGTGAAAAAGTAGTGACTCACAAACCATTCTTCGCCGCCGTTGAAACCCCACAATTCAGCACATGACATAAAAAATACTCTCCAGGATACCCACCATTTTGTAGCCTGGCCGTTGCCATAGGTTTGAGCAAGAATCGGGAAGATCTTTTCTTTGTGGGCATCCATGTTGGCAAGCCAGGCTTCACTCGTTTTGTGGTAGTGGATGCCCGAGACTCTCCAATGTTCTTCGACCGCCAGGTTTTTCGAGAAATAGAGGAGCAAATGATCACTGGGCATGATTCCGCCGGTGAAGAAATATTGTGACATCCAGTCGGAGTTATCCCTGACCTCAAATGTATAGGCAAAATCTTTATGAGTGAAAATGTGGACGAAGAGTTTCCCCGCGGGATGTAAGAATCCGGCCACCTTTGCCATCAACCTTTCATAATTTCTCATGTGCTCGAACATTTCCACCGATATGACCCGGTCGAATTGTTCATCGGTTGGAAGTTGTTGATGTCCGCAGTGATAACAGCGACGTTCTTCAGGCCGCGCCGGGCAGATTCGCCGTCGATAAAAGATTTCTGCGTGCGCGAGTTTGAGACGGCCGTAATATGCGCCTTTGGAAATTGCTCCGCCATAAACAACGACAAGGATCCCCATCCGCACCCTAATTCAAGAATGCTCATCCCGTCGGTGATCTGCGCTCGTTGGCAGGTGAGCGCAAGCATGTCAGCTTCTGATCGGTCCAAATTGTTAACGCCGTCGTTCCAGTACCCCGAACTGTACTTCATGTGCTTCCCGAGGATGAGTTTGAAAAATTCTGTGGGAAGCTCATAATGCTGTTCGTTCGCATCGTCAGTGTGGATCGCGATCGGACTCTTTCTCAATTCCTCGACGAGATTCATGAAGTGCTGTTGCTGCAGTTCGCAGTCGGCTTTGGCCTCTTCCTTTAGCCGCCGATGCAGCAGCCTCCGAATACCGATCCGGATCAGCCAATCGGGGAGGACATTATGTTCGAGCAAAGCTGTAATCACCTAATCCTCATAGAGACTGCCCGATTGTTTCATCGGCCATTCTTTCGATGGTTGTAGTTGTCCGGGCGGGCGATTAATTCAAACTCAGCGATTGAATCGCAAAGATGATCGGCCTTAATCCGTTTGCCAAATCGTGCCCTGATATTATGTCCGCCGACAGCCAGCATTGCTCGCGTGCGACGGGCTGCAGGTTGGATGTCGTTATTCATCGCATGAAGAAATTTTCGTTCATTCTCTACGATCGTTGCGCTGAGTGCAATAAGGTCCAGCTTGTTTGCATTGATCGCATTGACGACCGACTTCGACGGAGACGATTGCCCGAGAAACGTAACGTGCCAGCCTTCAGTCTCGAGGTAATATCCTACGCAACGGATTGCAACATCGTGCAAATCTCCTTCAATACAGGCACACAGGGCTTTCAATCCGTTCGGTTCTTTGTGGTGGATATCCGACTGGAAGAGGGTCAACGCTTCCTTTACGGTGTTGGTGGCGACGTGTTCCCGGTCGATGGAAATTGTTTTCGCATGCCATTCTTCGCCGATTTCCCTGAGGGCAGGGAAGACAACCGTTGAACAGATTTCAAGAAAACTTGGCTTCGCGGCGAAGGCAGTTCGGACAACATTTAGTGCCCCATTCACATTTCCTGCGAGTATTTCCTTTTTGAATTCCGGTACTAGCTTCTGAATATTGCCTGCGATTACATGGACTCGGAGATTTTCGTCCTTGATGCCCTCAGCGGAAAGAAGGGGTGCAGAGAGTTTGTGTTGATGCACGAACTGCATGACCGATCCCACGGAAAACCGCCGGTGTCCCCCCCGAGTCTTAACACACTGCAAATCACCAGCGTCCGACCACCGTTTAACGGTCGATTCGTTGACGTCGAAGAGCTTGGCGAGATCCGCCGTTGAGTAGGTCGCTTTCACCGCAAATACCTGTTTTAGATGATATGCACGATATGCACGGTTTAAGATAATGTAGAAATTTCGATTTGTCAAGTTTTTTTTGCATACCCCCCTCAGATTCCCGCCGGACAGGTGAGAACGGTCGCTGCCTCTTCGACCACCATTGCGGAACCAGCGGAAAGAACTTGATGTTCAATCACGTAGATTGTGAGCTTCGTCCATAATTTCAAACATCCCCTTTCCGATGAACTAATGCTCGTCATACAGCAGATAAAACTTTTCCTTCAGCGAACGCTTCTCCGCCCGCTTCTCTCCCTTCTGACTCAGGGACTTTCTCCGGAGAAGCTGGCGTTGAGTGTTGTGTCCGGGGCTACGATCAGCACATTTCCCGTGATTGGATCAACGACCATCCTGTGCACAGCCGCGAGCATTGCCTTCGACCTGAACCTCCCCGCCGTCCAACTCGTGAATTATTTTGCGTTTCCGCTCCAGTTGCTTCTTCTTCCGGTGCTTATACGACTCGGTGAGGTTCTTTCCGGTGCCTCGCCCATCTCTCTCTCTGCTTTTCAAATACTAGCGATGGTGCACACAGATACTCTTGGCGCAATCCGTTCGTTGTGGTGGGCAACACTGCACGCGATCGTTGCATGGGCTCTCATCGGCCCCCCGATAGCATTTCTCCTCCATAGGATGATAGTGCCAGTGTTTGTCCGGCTGGCTTCGGCCAAGGTGCATAATCAGGAATAATATAGAAACCATCCGTTTGCACATGCCAAGCATTCCGCGCTCGGATACCTATCGTCCGAGCAATTTGAACATCAACTGCTCAAGCAAACTGTGGCTTAACTACGTGTATACTTTTTGGGGTGCAGATCACTTTTGTATAAAGTGTTGCTAATTTTTATACAAAATGTGGTGTGGGATGAAAAAACAAAACCACTTAAAACTTTCGAATTAAGTGGCGATTGTGTGTCCCCAACGAGATTCGAACTCGTGTTAGAAGCTTGAAAAGCTCCGGTCCTAGGCCTCTAGACGATGGGGACGATAAAGCAATTAGTAGTTATGAATTAAAAATCAAAAATTGGACCGACACCTCGCGGTCATTGGATCCTGCTCAATTCAACTACTTTTAACTTTCAATTCATAATTCCTAATTATTAATTTTTAATTACTCTCGGGTGGCCAGTGGGACTTGAACCCACGACCTCTAGGGCCACAACCTAGCGTTCTAACCAACTGAACTATGGCCACCATAGATTCAAAAAGCCCGTCGTGTTACGACAGGCTTTTTAGCATCACAAAAGTACGAAAATTCTCCCTGGAAGGCAAGGCGTATTTACTTCGTCTGTATAATTCCATCCTCGGCAGTCCGCAATTTTTTTTTGAACTTTCTCCAACCCATATCGATTTTTTTCCCGCTCCAAACTGTAAAAAGGAAAAAGATAACTCCTGCAATCACATCTATGGCGTAATGGTAACGAAGGTAGACGGTTGAAATAATGAGCAGCGAACCGGCGACCAGCAACACCCAGCGGCTTTTAATGTTATTCGTAAATGCAATGTAAAGAATGGTGAGAGTGAGCTGCGTGTGTCCGCTCGGGAATGCATCACGCTGTGCGAAGTCGATCGCGTTCGGTACGTTTCTCGGTATCGATTCACCCGCGTTCACAAAATCGCGCAGTGCATTCGTCGCCCAGATTCCTGGCAATGAACTGTCCAAAGAATTAAAATCGTACAGCGTAAATCGAGGACCGACGGCCGGCAGCAAAAAATAGCCGATATACGACAGATAGAATCCATAAATAACCAGAAACGATCCCAAAAAATATTCCGTGTGGCGCCTCTCGATGCTCAACTCGAAGAACACGCTCAACAAAATGAGGTAATAGCTTGCATAACTGATCTGAAGGATTTCAGTCACGAATGGATGCGCAAAGGTTGAGAGCCAGCGTGTTGGGTCGCCGCCGAAGATCCATCTGTCGATGTTGATGAGCAGCCAGTCATAGTCCTGAGGATGAATCGGATGGACCATGAGATATGTTTCTTTAAAAACGAAAAAAATCATCGGGACCGGATACCAGTCGCGGATATGCCCGACGAGACGGAAGCGGGTCTCCTTTGCTTTCTGAGCGAAAAAGAGGATGAGGCAAATGAAAAGAACGTTGCATCCGACAAGAACAAACCAATACGGGATTACACTAAAAAAAAATATATTTAACAACGAAAGAACGGAGAGAAATAGTATTGTCGCTATATCGCCCGTGGTTAACAACGTGATGCGAAGGCGGGAGGAGAAAGTCATGGCGCAGTGCGGAATGTTTTTGGCGGTCGCTCGCCGGTGAATAACGATAGTTCGTTTGAAAGGTTGACAAAATCTTCGACGGATAACTCCTCGGGGCGTCGGCTGAAATTCACGGCGGATTTCTGAAAAAAATCTGACGGCACATTAAGCGTCCGCAAACCGTTGCGCAGCATTTTGCGCCGCTGGCCGAACGTTCCCCGCACTACCGCGCGGAACATCGCATCATCAGCAGCACGTGAAAGATGCGGCCGTTGGAAATCCAGCAATACCACTGCGGACGTTACCTCAGGTACAGGATAAAATGAGCCGGGAGCAACGGTGAATTTCAATTCCGGTGCAGAGTAATACTGTGCAAAAACCGACAGAATTCCGTACTCCTTTGAACGCGGCTTTGCCACCAGCCGCCGTGCTACCTCGTGCTGAATCATCAACGTGCAGTCCATGATGACATCGGAAGAATCGATGGCCCAGAAAAGGATTGGGCTGGTAATGTTGTAAGGGATATTCCCGACGATGCGTAGCTTTCCGTTCTGTCCTTTTGCGATGGAGCGCGGGTCAAGATTCAGCACATCGTCGTGATAAAGAGTCAATGCGTTTCCGTGCGTTGCCCGTAATTCCGCGGCGAGCTGATCGTCGATTTCGACGGCAGTGATTGCGGGTAATTCAGCCAGCAGAAGTGCCGTCAATGCGCCTTTTCCGGGGCCGATTTCGAGGACACGGTCAGATCTCCGGAGTTCCAGCGACCGGACAATTTTCCGCGCCACGTTCGGGTCGATAAGAAAGTTCTGTCCGAGAGATTTTTTTGGCCGGTTCACTCAATGCCAACTGGTTGGATCTGTTTTATCGGCGTTTATTTGTGGAAAAATATAGCAAACAGTTTCTGGTTTGTCAACGAAAAGGATGGGACAGCGGCACTGTTTCGAGAGCTGTTGGACACCTTCTCGATTAACGTCGACGATTATTTAATCACTGATGTTGCCAGAGTTTAAAAGCTTTGCCACTCCCAACGTTCGCGAAGCGATCCCGTTGGGAGATGCCGCTGGCAGAAGGCACCAAGTTCAAAGACTTTTAAGGAAATCGTAATTCTGTTAAGTGCATTAATAAAAAAGGTTGTTTTTCTTAGTAACTTTGTGACTTCGTGGCGATAACATTGGGCTTTTGCGTAACATAAGTTAAGGTGTCTGACAGCTATATCCGACGCGGCATACTTTGAATGATTCCGACCTTGACATTGGCTTCTCTATTAAATACTTTTTAATAGAAAAGAGTTATCATATGAAACAAAAGGAAGAATTATGAAAAAGATTCGCATCGTTATGGCGGACGATCACGATGTTGTTCGCCTTGGAATATCAGCATTACTTTCAACCGTCGACGGTTTTGAGGTCGTCGGCCAGGCTTCCGACGGAGAAGCAGCGGTTGCCGCAGTGAAGAAACACACTCCCGATGTCGTCATTCTCGACCTTGAAATGCCGAAAATGTCGGGGGTTGAGGCCGCCAAGATCATTAAACTCAAATATCCCAAAACGAAAATACTCATTCTGAGCGGCTTTGAGAATGAAAAGTACGTTACGCAAATTCTTAGGTCAGGCGCAGGCGGCTATGTTGTGAAGAACGTCGGGAAGGATGAGTTGGCGGACGCTATTCGGATCGTCGCGGAAGGGAAGCGATTCTTCAGCCCGAGCGTCTCGCGTATTATGGTTGAGGGATTGCTCAAGAAACATTCTGCCGAGCTGGAAAAGCTATCGCATATTCGTGAGCCCTTAACAGACCTCGAGATGGAAATTCTTTCATTTCTGACGCAAGGGCTTAAAACCGAAAAAATCGGCGAACGGCTCTCGATGAGCAAATCATCCGTCGACAAACATTTTACCGCTTTGAAAAAGAAACTTGATATTTATGATATCGTAAACCTTGTTCAGTTCGCCAAGGATTACGGGTTCATTGTCAACAAAGAAGGAGCTTAACGCCGGGCTTTTTGCAGTCCCCCCTCAACGAAGGGAGAACAAATCTTATCGTGATTGAACCATATCACGGACCATGTCCGTAATTTTTCTGAAATCGACCTTGCCGCTTCCCATTTTCGGAAGATCGTCAAGGACGACGAATTGTTTTGGGAGAGCGATGTTCGGAAGATGTTCGGACATTTTTTTTAGGATTGCTTTTTCATCGAGCTTTTGCGTTACGACGGCAACAATCTTTGCTCCCCGTAAATGGTCGGGAACTTCCACTACGCAGCATTGGACATCGCGCGCGAGAAACCTTTCCAGGATATCCTCAACTTTGACGAGCGAGACCATCTCGCCGCCGATTTTCATAAAACGTTTCAACCTTCCCACATGCCAGAGATACCCGTCTTCATCCATATACCCCATGTCGCCGGTGTCATACCAGCCGTGGCGAATGCTTAACGACGTCTGCTCGAAATCGTCGAAATATCCCTTCATAATATTGTCCCCCCTCACGAGAATTTTTCCGATCTCGTTCACTGCGCATTGTTCACCCGTTTCGTAATTCTCCATCCTTACCTGGACGTTTGGGATCACCTTGCCGACGCTCCCCGGCCTGTTGTTGCTGTGGGTGTTGACCGTAATCGCAGGACTCGTTTCCGTTGCACCGTATGCCTCAAGGAGCGCAATCCCGTGCTTCTCGAGGAACCCTTGTCGCAGCCCTTCCGGGCATTTATCCGCACCGGTAATCATGATTCGCACAGATGCAAAATCCCCCTTTTCCGATTTATTCAAATAACCCCAGAAGAATGTCGGCGTTCCGACCATCAACGTGACTTTTTCCTCGCGTGCAATTGTACAAATTGCTTTGGAATCCAAAGGGTTTGCATACGTCACAATCGTCATGCCGAAATAGAGAGGCGCCCAAAGGTTGGCGGTTTGGCCGAAGATGTGAAAATACGGAAGGTTGGCAAGAAACGTATCGGTCGATGCGAGGCCGTACACTTTTTCAAGGCTATCGATATTGGAGGCGATATTGCGGTGTGTGAGCTGGACCGCTTTTGGCTCCTTCTCGCTGCCGCTGGTGAAAAGAATGAAGAGTGTATCATTCTCATCGCCGCCGTAAATTTTTTTTAGGATGTTTTGCGCGGGGAGCTTCGATTTCAAGGCGGTCTTGATTTTATCGAACATCGATACGCTTTCCATGATGTCTTCGATAAATACCATTCCGTCGACTTTGCGGCAGTTGATTTTATCCAGCAGCGCTTTCGATGTGATAATTGTTTTAAACCCGCATTTTTTTTGTGCGTATTCCGCATTGGCGGCCGCCCCGGTTGAATAGTTGATCATCACCGGTATCCGTCCGTTCATCAACGCTCCGAGAACGGCTAATGCACATCCGGCGGAGGTCGGGATCATGATCCCGATAAACCCCTCATCGTACTTCTTGAGTTTCTCCGAAAGAATCAACGCAGCGATAAGCGCCTTCCCGTACGTCATTCGCCTGTTTGTCGTGCGGTCGACGATGGCAATTTTGTTTTCGAATTGTTTGGCAATCCGGACAAATTGGTGGTGAAGGAGCATCTGGCTCTCTTTCGATAGTCGCTGATTGTTCAGAGCTTTGCTTCGCGAAGCTTTAGGTAATACAAGCCGCGCGTGTTCGATACCGGTATAAAGAACTGGCTGTTCGGCGTTGTCGCTCGGTAGGAAGCAATGGAAAAATTTACTGGAGTTTCACGTGAATGGCAAGAAGTATTTTACCGCCGTCGATTCCGGTTGAACGTTACAGGTGACCGACAACTACTGCGAACGTTGCATTTCTAAGCGAATTGTGTTACTTTTGTTCAGTCACTGAACGTTTACTAAAAATGGCGATGTATGGCAGAAGAAACGAACGAACAGAAGCCGCGCGATGAATCATTTCGGCGTTCCCGGTACCCTCGTTACCGCCGGCCGAACAGGAAACCGCCGGAACCTGCTTCAACGGAGGGAATGCCGGCCGTTGAATCGCCTGCCTCATCCGTTCCGCTGAGCGAAGCAACGGGTGCCGTGGCAGCCCCGCAGGAGAACAAAGCACCGCAACAGGCAAACCAACATCGTCAGCAGAACATCGAAATTTCCGTCGTCATCCCTCTCTATAATGAAGAACAATCGCTGAAAGAACTCGCCGACCAATTGAAAAATACTCTCGTTCGCTTCGGCGGACGCTACGAGCTGATTTTTGTCGACGACGGCAGTACCGATAATTCGTTCCGGGTACTGCGCGACCTTCACTTTCGAAACAACCGCATTAAAGTCATCCGCTTCCGCAGGAACTATGGCAAGAGCGCTGCTCTGATGGTCGGTTTCCAGCGGGCGCAGGGCGATTATGTCGTCACGATGGATGCCGATTTGCAGGATGACCCGGCAGAAATTCCAAACCTGATCAGACAAATAAAAGCCGGCTACGATGTTGTCTCAGGATGGAAGAAAAAACGCCACGACCCCATCACAAAAACACTTCCGTCAAAGTTTTTCAATTTTGTCACGAGCGTGATGACGGGTGTAAAAATTCACGATTCAAACTGCGGTTTGAAAGCTTACCGCCGCGACGTGGTAAAAAGCGTCAACGTCTACGGCGAATTGCACCGCTACATTCCGGCGCTTGCACACTGGCAGGGATTCCGGATCGGCGAGGTCGTCGTCCAGCATCGCGCCAGAAAATACGGGAAGACGAAATTTGGTACGGGGAGATTTCTTAAAGGATTTCTCGATTTGCTCACCGTCCTCTTTACCACCCGCTATATTGCGCGGCCGCTCCATTTGTTCGGCGTGTGGGGAATGGTATCTGCTTTTGCCGGCCTGTGCATTGATGGGTACCTTGCCGCAGAGTGGATTGCCGGCAGGACGGCGCTGAGCAATCGTCCGCTGTTCCTTGTCGGGTTGATCCTTATTATCGTCGGAATCCAGTTCGTGTCGATCGGTTTGCTCGGTGAGATGATCACGAAAGGACAACACGTTGAAAAGGAATACTCGATCAGGGAAATCATAAAGTGATGTGCGAAGAGAGATGGAACACGCGCACTTCGCAGGAATCAAGTGTCTCTTTTCTGGAATACAGCCAACCATAGCTAACGGTATTATCTAAACTCATGATTCTGAAGACCGACTGCCGTTCCTTCCGCGGCGATGTTCCTTGCAAACCCCATAAGCTGCACGGCGTTCACTGCGAGAGCTGTACGTATTACGACAGCATCGACAAGAATATCCTGATCATCAAACTCGGCGCTATCGGCGACATTATCCGAACGACCCCGCTTCTTCACCGCCTGCAAAAAGAATTTCCGCACGCAAAAATCTGGTGGCTTACGCTGACTCCGGAAATGCTGCCGGAGTCCGTCGATGTCCGGATGAAATTTACGCTGGAAAATGTTGTCGCGCTGCGTTCCATGAAATTCGACATCCTTTACAACCTGGACAAAGACAGCGAGGCGTGCGCGCTTGCCCTCCAGATTGCCGCGGATGTTAAAAAAGGATTCGTTTTGAAAAACGGGGCGTGCGCTCCCGTGGACAAAGATGCCGAAGCGAAATTTCTCACCGGTGTGTTCGACGACACGAACAAGGCAAACACCAAAAGCTATCCGCAGGAAATTTTTGAAGTGTGCGGGTTCAAATTCAACGGAGAGAAATATATCCTTCCGTTCGAGCCGTGGAAAGACAAACGATGGGAGGTCAGCGGAAAGAAAAAAGTCGTCGGCCTTAATACCGGCTGCGGCGGACGCTGGACGTCGCGCCTCTGGCCTGAAAAATATTGGATCGCAGCGGCAATTGGGCTCAGGAAAGCCGGCTACGAAGTATTCCTTCTCGGAGGGGAACAAGAGCATAAGAAAAACATGAAGATTGCGAAGGCGACGAAGGCAAAATATTTCGGCCACTATCCATTGAAGCAATTTATCAATCTCATCGACCAGTGCGACCTCGTCGTGACCGCAGTAACGATGGCGATGCACATCACGATCGGGCGGGAAAAGAAGATTGTATTGTTCAATAATATTTTTAACAAAAATGAATTTGAGTTGTACGGGCTCGGGGAAATCCTGGAACCCGAGTTCGAGTGTACATGCTATTATTCTCCGACATGCCCCAATAATTGTATGCAATATCTCTACCCCGAACGCGTGATAACATCAGTCAAGCAACTTCTGGGAGCATCCGGTTGATGCGCAGGCAATGAACATCCTTATTCTCGGCACGGCGTATCCTCTTCGCGGCGGCATAGCACACTACAACGCTCTTCTGTATACCCATCTGAAGAAAAATCACCACGTAGAGATAATTTCCTTCAAGAGACAGTATCCCAAAATGTTTTTTCCGGGGAAGACGCAGAAGGAAGAAGGAGACCCCGGCCTGCCGGTAACAAGCGAGCCGTTGATCGACTCGGTGAACCCGTTGAATTGGATTCGGGTCGGAATAGCGCTTCGCAAACGAAATCCCGATGCCGTGATTTTTAAGTACTGGCTCCCGTTCTTCGGACCATGTTTTGGAACGATCTGCGCGCTGTTGAAATATCGGAGGAAGACGAAAGTTGTTGCCATCTGCGATAACGTGATTCCCCACGAGCACCGTCCCGGCGACGGACTGTTTACGTGGTACGCATTCAAATTTGTGGATGCATATATTGTTCAATCGGATACCGTCGAAAAGGATTTGCTGGCAACGGTGGAGAACCCCCGCTACCGGAAAGTCCCGCATCCGGTCTATGAAATTTTTGGACCGCGCAGAAATAAAAAAGAAGCGCGTGCAGCGCTGGGCATCCGTGATGAAAAAGTGATTCTCTTTTTCGGTTACATCCGCCCGTACAAAGGACTGCATGTGATGATCGACGCGATGAAAGAGCTTAAGAAATCTCTCCGCGTCAAACTGCTCGTCGTCGGCGAATTCTACGATGACGAAGAGCAGTACCGATGGCACATCTCGGACGCGCAGGTCCGCGACGTTGTCGATGTCGTTTCCGACTATGTCCCGAACGAAAAAGTGGGAGAATATTTTTCTGCTGCGGACGCCGTTGTCCTGCCGTACCTCTCCGCGACTCAGAGCGGAATTGCTCAGATAGCCTGCAACTTCGATAAACCGGTCATCGCGACCGACGTCGGCGGACTTGCCGAAGTTGTCGTTGACGGGGTATCGGGATTGATCGTGCCGCCGAATAACCCGTCGAAACTCGCAGACGCGGTACTGCGGTTTTATTCCGCAAATCTTGAAGAGACGCTTTCTGCCGGCGCAGCGCGGGAAAAGAAAAAGTATTCGTGGGAGAACATGGTGAACGCAATTGAACAATTAACAATGAACAATTATCAATGATCAATGAAAAGGATATAATGATAATTGTTTATTGATCATTGATAATTGAAGATGCAGTACGACCCTATAAAAAATGTTATCGGCAATGTTGCGCGGACGAGCCCGCTCGTGCGGAGGTTCTTCTACGCGATTCTCGGCATCATGTTTTTGCGTGAATGGTATGTCAAACGCGCGCTCCGGGAATTGCTGGGCAGGAAGAAAGAGCCGTTCACAATGTTCGACGCCGGAAGCGGCTTTGGACAGTATTCCTACTACTGTGCGAAGCATTTTCGTTCTGCGGCCATCCACGCAGTAGATGTGAAGGAAGAACAGATTGCGGATTGCCGCTCCTTCTTCGCGAAGGAGAAACTCCGGAATGTTTCGTTCGAAGTCGAAGACCTGACAATTCCCAAGCACAGCGGGCGATTTGATTTTATTTTGTCCGTCGACGTTATGGAACATATTCAGGAGGATGTTCAGGTCTTCAAGAATTTTTACGGAGCCTTGAAGCCCGGCGGTAAGGTTCTTATTAACACTCCATCCAACCTCGGCGGCTCGGACGCTCACGACGAGAACGATCCGAGTTTTATCGAAGAGCACGCCCGCAACGGATACTCCGTCGACGACATCACACGAAAGCTGAAAAGCGCCGGTTTTCAGATGGAAAAAGTTACGTATACCTACGGACCCATTGGGAGTGCCGCATGGCGGCTTGGCATCAAGTACCCAATGCAGATGCTGAACAAAAGTAAGCTGTATTTCATCCTTCTTCCGTTCTATTACATTCTCACACTGTGGCTTACACTCCTTCTAATGTACGCCGACTACAAATTTACCAACACGCGGGGAACAGGATTGCTGGTGGTGGCGGTAAAAGCAATCTCCTGACATAAAGACGAGCCAGACGATTCTTCACCGTGTTCCGTGAAACATGTTTCACGTCCCCCTCAATCTTCTCCTTGTTTTTCTTCTCCACTTTTTGTATTATTGAAAAACCACAGAAGACCAACCCTCGCGTTGTTTCGTCCATGAAAATCTTTCGTGCCGTTGAAGCAGACCCCACAAACACGCCGGCACCATCATCTCAAGCAAAAAAATATAGCCGCATCAAGCTGACGTTGTCTCTTATCGGGACAACGTTTTCGTTTATTGTTACATTGGCTATTGTCATGACAGGCTTTTCTCTCCGCATGGAGAATTTTGTCCATTTATACACCCAGTCGCCGTATGTTGCCCTGCTTCTTTTTGGAGCGTTGCTCGGCGTGCTGAGCGGCGTCATTTCTTTCCCGCTGAGTTTTTACTCTGGCTTCGTTCTCGAACATCGGTATAATTTGTCGAACCAGAGTTTCTTTCAATGGCTGTGGGAACAGGTCAAAGCATTTCTCGTCAGCATTCCTATCGCGGTGCCGTTGGTGCTTCTGTTTTATTTTTTCTTGAGAACGTACCAGGCATTATGGTGGCTGCCGGTCGCGACGGCGATGTTTGTTGTGTCGATGCTTCTTTCTAAGATTGCTCCGGTGTTCATCATGCCGCTCTTCTACAAATTCACTCCTCTGGAGAACGACGCTCTGAAAGAACGAATTCTCTCCCTGTGCAAGAACACCCGCATGAACGTAACGGGAATATTCACCTTCAACCTTAGCAAGACAACGAAGAAAGCGAATGCAGGATTTACGGGCATCGGAAAATCGAAGAGGATCATTTTAGGCGATACGCTGATGCAGCACTTTTCGGATGACGAGGTCGAAACTGTTTTTGCGCATGAGCTCGGCCATTACGTCCACGGGCACATTTGGAAAAACATCCTGGTGGGGACGCTGAGCATCTATGCCGGGCTTTTTATTACTTCGAAACTTTATTTTTTCTCGCTCGGATGGTTTGGTTTCTCTTCTGTCGATCAGCTTGCGGCACTGCCGCTGTTGGCTCTCTGGCTTGGAGTCTATTCGCTGTTGACGTCGCCCTTGTCGAATGTTTTGTCGAGGAAATATGAGTTCGAAGCCGACCGTTATGCGCTTGAGAGAACGGGAAATGCCCCGGCGTTCATGTCAACGATGAGGAAACTGGCCGACATGAACCTTGCCGATACGGCCCCCCATCCGGTGGTAGAATTTCTTTTTTACAGCCACCCGTCGATCGAAAAGAGAATTCGCGCTGCGGAGAAAGCGTAATGCGTACGTTGCTGACAATCGGCCGGATCGTTATCGTTGTTGCGGCGAATGCCTGCTTGTCGATCATCGCGCTTATCAGTCTTCTCGTCGAAAAAGACGGACGCACGTATTTTTGGGCGGGAAGTTCTTGGTCGAAATTCGTCTTGAACATCTGGGGTATCAAAGTGTACGTGCGCGGCATGGAAAATATTTCGCCCGATGGGGCATACATTTTTGTAACGAACCATGCAAGTATGTTCGATATCCCTGCGATTATGTCGGTGCTGCCTCGTGTGCGCATCATGTTCAAAAAGGAATTATCCTATGTGCCGCTCTGGGGATGGGCGCTGAAGTGGGGGCATCACATTATGGTCGATCGCGCGAAAGGAAGTGAAGCGATGAAAAGTCTCAACCGTGCGGCGGAAGCGATCAAAACAGGCGGTTCCGTGATTCTTTTTGCAGAGGGGACACGGACGCGCGACGGAAAATTGCTTCCGTTTAAACGGGGCGCCTTTGCGCTCGCGGCAAAATCGGGCGTTCCGATTGTCCCGATCACAATTAACGGGAGCTATAAAATATTGCCGAAGTCTTCATTGGATATCCGGCCGAGCCCGATTGAATTGTTGATGGATAAACCGATCGACACCTCGCACATCGCAAATCGGGAAGAGGAAATTGCATTGATGAATAGAGTGAGGAACATCATAGAACGGAGCTACAGGGAAGATATTTCTTAAATGGAAAGGGATAAAGGATGCAGAATGATCTTCATTCTGTCTCCTGCCTCCCGTCTCCTGTATTCTGAATTCATTGTTAATCCGGAGAAACCACAATGTCTGTAACCATAAAAGATGTCGAGCACATTGCCGAGCTTGCGCGGCTGGAATTCGACGAGAAAGAAAAAGAAAAACTGACCCACGAGCTCAACGATATCCTGAAATACATCGAAAAATTAAACGAACTCGATACGTCGAACGTGGAACCGTTGTCCCATGTGATCGAATTGAGCAATGTCTTTCGCGACGATGTTGTGAAGCCGTCAATTTCACCCGAGGAGGCGTTGAAGAATGCACCCGCGAAGAAAGACACGCTTTTCAAAGTGCCGAAGGTGATCGGATGATTTGGAATTTACGAATGGCGAATTCCGATTGCCGATTGGAAATCCGAACCTGTTCGTCGCAGAGTACTTCTTTCAATCGAAAATCGGCAATCGGCAATTGAAAATACTAGGCATCATACCGTCCCGTTATGCATCGCAGCGGCTTCCGGCAAAGTCGCTGGCTGATATTCACGGAAAGCCGATGGTGCAGCGCGTCTACGAGAGGGCGAAACAATCTCGATTGCTCACCGATGTTATTATTGCAACGGACGACGAGCGAATAGAATCGGCTGTGAAGAAATTCGGCGGGAAGTCAGTGATGACACCGTCAACGATTCAAAGCGGGAGCGACAGGGTCGCGTTCGTCGCCCGCAGCCTCGAGGCGGATATCATTGTCAATGTGCAGGGAGACGAGCCGTTGATCGAGCCCGAGATGATCGATCAGACGATTCAATTGTTGATTGACGATGCCGCGGCTGTCGTTGGCACGGCAGTGAAAAAGATTACATCACTCGACGAGCTGTTGACCCCAAACATCGTAAAAGTCGTGATCGACAAACACAACTATGCTCTTTATTTTACCCGCTCACTTGTTCCGTTTGTCCGCGATTCAAAGGAAGCGACAGACTGGCTGAAACGCGCAGTGTTCTACAAGCACTTTGGAATTTATGTTTATCGAAGTTCTTTCTTGCAGCACTACACGTCATTGGCATCAACGCCGCTCGAACGCGCTGAAAAGCTTGAGCAGCTACGCATTCTTGAACACGGTTTTCGCATTAAAGTAGCCGTCACCGAATTCGATTCAATCCCGGTCGACACACAGGAAGACCTCGACCGGGTAAGGGCAAAAATAAAAATTCAAAACCCAAAATAAATTTACCGAGATCAGTGAAAGTCTATTGTAAATTCCTAACTCTTAATTTGAAACTTCTGAATAATTGGTAATGGAATGTCATTCTGATCACGCCGAAAAGCGGCGGGAGAATGCCGAAGGCATTCCTTCGGAAGTCGCTGTGCTCCTCAGAATGACATTACTCCAGCATTTTTCAGAAGTCTCAATTTTTAATTCCTAATTTTCCCTAAGGGTGTCTCCTTGGCTACCAATCATGTAAAATATATTTTTATTACCGGCGGAGTAGTATCGTCGCTGGGCAAAGGCATTGCATCGGCATCGCTTGGATTGCTGCTCAAATCCAGGGGCTTGCGTGTGGCTGTGCAAAAATTCGACCCATACATAAACGTCGACCCGGGAACGATGAACCCGTTCCAGCACGGCGAAGTCTACGTTACCGACGACGGGGCCGAGAGCGACCTCGACCTCGGCCATTATGAACGCTTCCTCGACACCAGCACGTCGCGGCAGAATAATTCCACCACCGGGCAAATCTATTACGAAGTGATTTCAAAAGAGCGCCGCGGTGATTATCTCGGTGCTACGGTGCAGGTTATTCCCCATATCACCGATGAAATCAAGAAGCGGATCGGCCAGCTCGGCCTATCCGGAAAGTACGACGTTATTATCACGGAAGTCGGCGGCACCGTGGGCGACATCGAAAGCCTTCCTTTTCTGGAAGCGATTCGTCAGTTTACGCTGCACATCGGCCGCCGTAACGCGTTAAACATTCATGTCACGCTTGTCCCATACATCAAATCTGCAGGAGAACTGAAAACAAAACCGACCCAGCATAGCGTGAAAACACTGCTCGAGATCGGCGTACAGCCCGACATTCTTATCTGCCGGACAGAACGGCGGCTTTCAAAAGAGATGAAAGAGAAAATAGCCCTTTTCTGTAACGTCGAATCGCAGTCGGTTGTCGAAGGGAGAGATGTCGATTCGATTTATGAAATTCCATTGTTGTTTGAAAAAGAAGGTTTGGACAAGATTGTCATTGAAAAATTGAATTTGAAGTGCGGCAAAAGCGATTTGCGCCAATGGTCCCGTACGGTAAATCGCATCAAGAACCCGAGCGACCATGTGACGATCGGCGTCGTCGGCAAGTATACGGATTTGAAAGATGCCTACAAGAGCATCAACGAATCGTTTATTCATGCCGGCGCCGATAACGACGTGGCGGTTGAGTTGAAATGGATCCGGGCCGAAGACCTCGATGTCACGAATCTCGACGAATACCTCGGAGATATATCGGGATTACTTATCCCCGGCGGGTTCGGCGAACGGGGAGTTGAAGGAAAAATTAAGGCGATCGGCTATGTCCGGGAGCGTAACATTCCGTTTTTCGGAATCTGTCTTGGGCTCCAGTGTGCGATCATCGAGTTTGCACGCAACGTGTGCGGCATGAAAGGGGCGAACAGCACAGAATTCCGGAAAACGAAGTACAACGTGATTGATTTGATGATTGACCAGCGCGGAGTGAAAAACCTCGGGGGTACGATGCGGCTCGGTGCGTACCCCTGCATCGTTCAGAAAAAAACAAAAGCGCATCAGGCGTACAAAAAGGAATTGATTTACGAACGCCATCGCCACCGGTATGAAGTCAACAACAAGTTCCGCAAAAAATTAAGCGAAAGCGGTATGATCTTCAGCGGGCTTTCTCCGGACAATTCCCTTGTCGAGATCATCGAATTGCCGTCGCATCCCTGGTTTGTTGCCGGACAATTCCATCCAGAACTAAAATCACGCCTTCTCAGCCCGCATCCTCTTTTCAGGGATTTTGTAAAGGCGGCCGTGAAATACCAGGAGGATAAGCTGAAGAGAAAGTAGGCGATTAGAATTTTCATTGCGACTCTGTCCTTGAAAACCGCCCCGTCTTTTCGTATCGTACCGTGGCATAACGATCTTATTCCGGTGTACATCTTATGATAGTTGAATTTATCGGTGCGACGCGGACGGTTACCGGTTCGATGCACCTTCTTCATATCAACGGAAAGAATATTCTTCTTAATTGCGGCTTGTTCCAGGGCAAACGAGCGGATACGTTTGAACGGAACAAGAATTTTCCGTTCGACCCCTCATCGATCGATGCGCCGGTTTTGTCGCACGCACATATCGACCACGCAGGCAATCTTCCTAATCTTGTCAAGAACGGCTACGACGGACCGATTTACTGCACTCCCGCAACGCGCGACCTTTGCGGCATAATGCTGAAGGACAGTGCATACATCCAGGAGGCGATGGTGAATTTGTCGTCAAGAAACACAAATTGAAAAATATCTTTCTTGTTCACGGAGACCCCGACCAGGCAGAAAAATTTTCGGGCGGGTTGACAAAGCAAGGATTCAGGAATATTCAGATTCCTGTCCATCTGCAAAAGTTCGAAGTACAGCTGTTTTTTCCCAACTGCATCTAACTATTTTTTATCGTTTGCGTTTTTATTGAGGAGCCAAGCATGAAAATCCTCGTTACAGGCGGGAGCGGCTTAGTCGGTAAATATGTTGTCGACGAACTGCTGCAGCACAAACATACTGTCGGCGTCCTCGACGTCGTTCCTCCAAGGGCCGGTATCTGGTTTCATGATATTAATATCCTGAACCTTGAGAATATGGTGAAAGCGCTTAAAGGCTACGATGTTGTCGTCCACATGGCCGGCATTTCCCATCCGTTAAACCATCCGGCAGACAAGGTGTTTACGGCCAATGTCAGCGGCACGTTTAACGTGCTTGAGGCGGCGGCGCGGAGCAATGTCAAGAAAGTTGTGTTTACGTCGAGCGAGTCAACGCTCGGCTTTGCGTTTATGACGAAGTACATGGCTCCGGAATATATACCGATTGATGAGAAGCATCCGCTGCGGCCGCAAGACCCGTACGGATTGAGCAAAGTGATCGGTGAACAAATTTGCCGGACGTATTCTGCTCGGTACGGCATTCGCACAGTCTGCCTCCGCCAGCCGTGGATTTGGGTCCCCGAAGGGAGTGAACGGGAAAAGTATAAAGCGCTCGTTTCGGAACATCATAAATGGTGCAACAACCTTTGGTCGTTTGTGCATGTGTATGATGCAGCGCAGGCGCACAGGCTGGCGGTGGAAAAAGACCTGGATTCTCTCCACGAGGTATTCTTTATCTCCGCGAAAGATAATTGGACGGGCATTGATTCTAAAAGTTTGCTGAAAAATTATTTTCCCGAAGTCAAAAACTTCGTACAGGATTTCACCGGCGCAGCCTCCTTGCTGTCGTACCGTAAGGCACACGAAATGCTCGGTTACGAACCGCGGCATACCGTGCGGGATATCCTTTTCTGATGAAGCCAACGCCGAATCTTGTTGACATCGAAGCCGGCGTCGATAACCTGCCGGCTATTGAACTCCCTGCACCGCATATCACTCTGCCGGTAATAAAATTTTTTTGTCCTCGTGAAACGTTTGGATGAAGAATACAATTTCACATTTGTTTTTTGGAGCCGGCATTTTCTTGCTTGTCGTTCTCCCGGCAATTGCTCATGCTCAGGCCGACACACTGCGATACAATGCTGTTGCTGCGCGGGATTCCAATGACGCAGGCATCAGCTTCGAACGAAATCTGAACACGTACCTGTGGAATTTCAAAGCCGATTACAGCGGACGCGACAGCGGTTTCTCCATGGACGTTCATGACCGCTACAGCTCATCATTTATCGAGCAGAATCAAAACTCCCTTCGCGATGAGCATACGCTGTGGCTGAATGCGTCGCGAAGGGTGTCTTCAATGCTGGACATGGACCTTGAAGCGTCAACATTTACCCTTTCGGACAACCAATCGCTCGACGTTAGCAACGCCGCGCTTCAAACCGGCCTTGTCGGCGTCTCGATACGGCCTTTGCCGTATATCTCCGTCTCCCCGCTTGTCGGTTTTCGTGTCGACCGCCAGCAGGATCAAACAGATCAGGGATGGAATTACAAGTTGTCTTCTCAGCTGGATTCGGTCGATATCGACGGGTACGAAACGCTTGCATCATTGCGGTTGAACGTGAGCAATTTGTCGCCCCGGTATTTCCGCAGCAACGGCTCGCAATTGTTTTTGGGGAAGGATTTTCTCGAAGGGTCGTTTGACAGCCTTCGATTCCAATGGTCGAACAATCGTTGGGACTTTTATGTACCTGCCGATAGCGTCATGCAAAAGGAGTTTGGAGTGAAGTACAACATTCGAAGCAGGGTGGACGAGATCTATAATGTATCGAACACGCTTCACTACGCGGTCGGAAAGGAACTTTCGGCAGTTGTCCAGACTCTCGTCGAAACACGGACGATCAGCAACGCATTTCGCTACAAAGCGTTGTCGGAGCCGACATTGATTCCGTACGACGTTACCGTGGTGGAACAACGGCTCGAGGGGGGAATCGACCTCAACTACCGCGACATCAATAACATCTTTGTTTCGGTCGGTATCCATACCAGCGACCGGGATGAAACGCATATTCTGCAGAAAATCGATGGGGTGGACCCGGATATCCAACAAAGCGCCTCGGAACAGGAATCGCAGTTAGACAATGATGCGCGCAAAACATCATTGCGCGGCATTTTTTCTATGCCGGTGTCTGCAAGCGACTTCGTTTCTTTTGAAAGCTCGGCCAGCATTCTTCACTATGTTACCCCCGATTCGACGAACACCGACGACCACGACGAACTTTACATTACGTTCTCCGGCCGGGAATCCCATCGTTGGAATGACTATTTTGAGATCAGCGTTACCGCCGAGGCAACGCTGAACCACATGGTCTACCTGCTTGCGGCCCGGAGCGCGAACAACAACTGGAACCGTATATTTCGATTAGCCCCGGAATTGACCTATACACCCTCCCCAGCCATGAGGATGGTTAATACGTTCGAGGTACTTGCCAATTACACGGTGTTCGATTTTGAGACACTTGTGCCTACGGTTGAGAGCTATTCATACAGGCAATTTGCATTTCTCGATTCGACGTCGTATGATATGTCTTCAAGCATAGGGCTTGATTTTCTTTTACATGTTCGGTTGTATGAACGCGCTCAGTTGGACTGGCAGCAATTTTCGGAGCGGCCTCAACAGTATTTTCAGGAAGTAACTTTTTCTCCGGCGCTTCGGTACACCATTCAGGAAAGGCTCGTCTGCAGCGCGGGGTTCCGTTCATTTGTGCAGAACAGCTATCTGTATAGCGGCACGACGCGCGTACCGAACGGGAATTATTTCAGCTATGGGCCGACAACGTCGATTTTGCTTACGTTGCGCTCGGGGTGGCGGCTCGAAATTCAGGGGTGGAAGGAATTTCAAAAAGAGATAAACCAGCCGACACGCGATGTGTCGAATATCATGATGTCGGCAAAAGCGAATTTTTGAAAAGGACTGCAGTGGCAGCACACTCTCGGCGGCGGACGGCGCAGAAGACTTTTCGGATCACAATGGGAAGCGACCCGAAGAACATTCATCGCGTGGAAGAATTTTTGCTGAAAATGAACTCGGCATTCAAGATCGATGACGAGAAGTTCGGCTCATTGCTCGTCGTCGTCACTGAAGCGGTGAATAATGCGATCATCCACGGGAACAAACGGAATCCGGCGAAGAAAGTCGTTGTGTCATGCACACGCCGGGGGAATGTTCTGGTGATCAAAGTTAAAGACGAGGGAAAAGGGTTCAATCCCAGCGTCATCCCGAACCCGATCCACGAGGATAACTTATTGCGCGAAAGCGGCAGGGGTGTTTTTTTGATGCATCAACTGATGGATAAAGTCGGTTTTAACACGAACGGCAATGAAGTAACGATGACGATGAAAATGTGAGGTACTCTAATAAACCCTCCCCTAACAGGGGAGGGCAGGGTGGGGTCAGCTCCCGTTTTTACAGCTTCACCTTTTCCATGTTTAATTTTACATCGTCGGCCGATTTTTTCAACGCTGCCGATTCTTCCTGTGTCAGCTTAATTTCGATAATCTGCTCGATGCCGTTCTTCCCAAGCTTCATAGGCACGCCGACAACAGTATCCCGCAATCCATACTCGCCTTGCAGATAGGCTGCGCAGGGGAGAATCCGTTTTTTATCTTTTACGATTGCTTCCACCATTTGAACGGCGGCAGAGGAAGGTGCGTAATAAGCGCTTCCTGTTTTGAGATAATTAACGATCTCAATTCCGCCGTTGCGCGCACGGGTAACAAGCGCTTCAATTTTTTCTTGCGGCAGTAAGTCGGCCAGGGGAATTCCTGCTACCGAAGTGTAGCGGGGAAGCGGCACCATCGAATCACCATGCCCTCCGAGAACGAAAGCGGTGACATCTTCGACGGAAACATTCAACTCCATTGCAATGAACGACCGAAAGCGAGCCGTGTCCAGGACGCCCGCCATCCCGATCACACGATGCCTGTCGAAGCCGCTGACTTTGAGAGCGACGTAGACCATAACGTCGAGCGGGTTGGATACAACGATCAAGATTGATTTCGGGGATTTTGCGACCGCCTGTTCGGTTACTGTTTTGAGAATTCCGGCGTTGGTGTTAAGAAGGTCGTCGCGGCTCATGCCCGGTTTGCGTGCAATGCCGGCAGTGATAACAATGATGTCGGAGTTCGCCGTTGCATCGTAGGTATTCGTTCCGATGATTTTCGAATCGAACCCCTCCACCGGCGCCGACTCGTACATATCAAGCCCTTTGCCCTGGGGAAGTCCGTCGACAACATCGACTAGGACAACTTCGTTTGCCAATTCTTTTTCTGCGATGCGCTGTGCGGACGTCGCGCCCACATTGCCTGCACCGATCACTGTAATTTTCACTGTGGTCTCCAAGAGTAAGTTAAGAACTAATGTTACGCAGGGAATGAACATTGCCACGAAGGCACCAAGGCTCTGGATATGTAAACTAAGAAATTTTATTTTTCTTAGTGCTTTTGTGCCTTCGTGGCAAATTTGCCTGCGGTTTGCGCAAGATGAAAATCGAACATTGCGCCGCTAAAAAAAATGCGTAAGAGCGAAACTCTTACGCATGAGGTATTTTTTGAAGACGAAGAAGTTGTCTCCGTTTATGCCGTGACGATTGAAATTGCCTGTCGTGTTTTTCCGACCCGTTGAAACTTCACTATGCCGTCAGTCAGGGCGAACAACGTATCGTCCCCCCCTTTGCCACATTAGAGCCGGGATGAAATTTTGTTCCCCGCTGGCGCACTAAGATTGTTCCAGCGAGAACTTTTTGGCCGCTGAAGCGCTTTACGCCAAGCCGCTGGGCATTGCTGTCTCGTCCGTTACGGGAGCTTCCGCCCCCTTTTTTATGAGCCATACTTCAAATCTCCCTTACGCTATCGATGTAATTTCTATGTGGGTGTATTGCTGCCGATGGCCGCGTTTCACGCGGTAGCCTTTACGCTTCTTCTTTTTGAAGACAATAACCTTTTCGTCCTTCACATGCGCAAGTACTTTTGCATTCACCGAAGCGCCTGAAACGACGGGCGCGCCGACTTTGACTTCTTTGTCGTTGGAAAGCAGGAGCACTTTTTCGAATTTCACGCTGCTGCCGACTTCATTTTCCAGCCTCGGCACGTAAAGCTTTTCTTCGGGGTTCACTTTGTATTGCTGCCCGGCGATCTCAACGACTGCATACATCGGATACATCCTTCCTCAAAATAATGGTCTTTCAAATTGGACTACTATTATAGCAAAAAAATGGAAAAAAGTCAACGGAAAGTTGCGAGAAAGATTTGAAGCGAAAAGTGAGTAGTGTATGCCGCAATTTGGGTGAGCCCGGCCGCTTTTATCTTGTTTTTATCTGGTTCCTAAACTCTCCCGCTGCTACGGATCGGCTGTTATTGTCTCGTTCCCAAACTCCGTTTGGGAACGAATTGTGCCGCCAATGTCGTCCCTTCGTTCCATTTGTGAAGCCGAGCTTCTGCCATACTCCGTTCCCAATCAGAGATTGGGAACGAGATGAAAGTCAACGGAAAGTTATGATAAAAATTCATGTTCGGTATATAATTAAAATGCAGATTTTATCTAGTTTATCTCGTTCCCAAACTCCGTTTGGGAACGAATGTTGCAGCCAATGATGTCCCTTCGACCCACCCGTGAAGCGGAGCTTCAGCTTTACTCCGTTCCCAATCAGAGATTGGGAACGAGATGAAGGTCACATGCTCGCAATTTCAACAGATGTCCGACATCTGCTTATAGCATCCACAGCACAGAAACGATGATTTGTGCAAGGATGATTTTAGCGATCATCGAGGCCGGATATACGGTGGCGTACCAGATGTTCGGCTGTTCGTTTTGCGTCTGTTGGTTCGCATAGGCAAGGCAAGCCGATTGTGTAGACATGCCGGCCACGATTCCTACGACTGCGGACATCGGTAGCTTCAGGTATTTATAGGAGACAAGTATTGTTAACACGACAACGCATGTGGTTATGAGCGCACCCGCCGCGATCAATTCCCATCCTCCCGATTGAAATATTGTCCCAAAGCCGAAACCGGCTTTTGTACCGATTCCCGCGAGGAAAAAGACAAGCCCTGTTTGCCTCAGTACAAGATTTGCGTTGAATGGAAGCGCCCAGAGGATAGGCCCGGTGCGTTCGAGCCGGCCGAGGATGAGGGCAACGACGAGCGGTCCGCCGGCAAATCCGAGTTTAAACACCATTCCGTGCGGAAGCGGAAGAGGGATCATGCCAACCATCACTCCCAGTACGATGCCGAACGAAATGGAAAGAAAATCCGTTTCGGAGATCGCTTTCATCGAGTCGCCGAAATATTTTGTGATGCGGTCCAGATTTTCGAGACGAGTGACAACGCGGATTCTGTCCCCCATTTCAAGAATGGTATCCGGCGATGGAACAAAATCGACATCGCCGCGGCGCAAGCGGGTGATTGTGGCACCGAATTCTTTTTCTAGATTAAGCTCGTGAATACGTTTGCCGACAACAGATGTGTTGGAAACGAAGATGCGCCGAAAATCGATTCCGGTGTTGTCGAGAGGGAGATGATCCGCCGCCTCTTCGCCGAACAATATTCGTGCCCGCTCAAGTGCATCCTGCGTTCCAACCGCTACTATCCGATCGCCCGTGGAGAGTATCGTGTCCGGTCTGACGATTTCGATGCTCGCTCCCTTTTTGATCCGGCTGAGTGTGAATGCCGGTTGGCCGAGAAGCTGTAGGGATTCCTCGGCGCTTTTTCCATTGATTGCAGGATTCGTTATATGAAACGTCCGGCTGACGATGATGTCCGAACCGGATTCCCTCATGCGCGTTGCTTCTTCCTTTGCAAAGTCTATTTTAAAAATCTTTATGAAAACAAAGGACCATAAGAGGACTCCAAGCACGCCGAACGGATACGCAAGGCCGTATGTTACTACCGGACTATTGGCGTTGAGGTCGGCAACATCGCGCGGAAGGTTTATAGAAAGAGATTTTGCAGTCTCAACAGTTGCGGCGAGTGCCGGAGTGCTCGTCAACGCGCCGCAAAAAAGTCCGGCCGCACTCGACGGAGAGATGCCAAGAACTTTCCAAATGACAACCGTCATCAACGCTCCGGCGATGAGCAGAAGTGCAGCGAGTCCGTTTGTGTGCAATCCGCGTTTCTGGAATGAAGCAAAGAAGCTCGGACCCGATTGCAGCCCGACGGCATACACGAAAAGAACAAGCCCGATGATGTAGATGTATTCGGGGAGACTGAGCCTTTTATCAAGCGCGCCGAACGCTATCCCGACAAAGAGCACAGCCGAGACGCCAAGGCTGAACCCGAACACTTTGATCTGGCCGGCAAGGTAGCCGAGCCCGATGACGGTAAAGAAAAGAAGAAGCTGGTTTTCTGCAAAAAAATCTACGAGCGGCTGCATTGTCATGGATTGTCGAAATTCAAGGGGGTGGCAAGAAATTATTCTTGACTTAATCTTTACGAAAACATACATTACCGCACAAATGTAGGCAAAAGACCGGGGAGATTCAATGCATGTAGGGCTTGAATTCATATCGTAAGCCGGTCGTGCTAGTATAAATCACTTCCAACGCGAAATTCATTAAGCACAAGGTATTGCTGTTTTTTTTCAGCAACAATGCTCTCGTGCTTTTTATTCCAATTAAACAAACAAAAGGAGATTTCTATGATAGTCGTCCGCGAGGTATTTCAATTGAAATTTGGAAAAGCCAAAGAAGCGAAGGCTGCGTGGAAAGAATTCGCAGCGCTTCGCAAGAAATACAATCTTCCGGAAAGCCGTGTTCTCACTGATTGCACCGGTCCGTTCTACATATTCATCCTGGAGAATACGTTCGAAAATCTGACAGCCTTTGAGCAGTCGTTGAAGAGCGAGCTTGGAATGAAAGAGTTCGGCGAGTGGTATCATGCTAAGTTTACGCCGTTGGTCGATTCAGGCAGGCGCGAAATTTACACAGTGGTTGAATGAATTGAATTAATAACTGATGTTACGCAGAGTTTAAAAGCTTTGCCACGATGGCACGAAGCCACAAAAACTTTTTAGGGAAAGCTCAATTCTGTTAAGTCCATTAATAAAAAAGGTTATTTTTCTTAATGACTTTGTGACTTCGTGGCGATAACATTGAGCTTTTGCGTAACATAAGTTAATAATCTGAGACTTCTGAATGTTCCTGAAAGTACGTCTCGCGCAAATCCCGGGGATGGCTTCGCCAGCGACTTGGCGTGCAGGATTTTTTCAGATGTCTTAATTTTTTCATTTCACGGAGGAATAATGAAACCGTTTTCCAAAACCACGTGTATGGTTTTTGCGGTATTGATGTGGAGCGCGTCGACCGCCTTTCCGCAAGCGGTTTCCCGGTCCGCCGTGGGAAAATCCATCTATACTATGCATTGCGTTCAATGTCATGGGACAACGGGAAAAGGGGATGGCGTCGCTTCGGCGCTGCTCAATCCCCGACCCCGGAATTTTACTTCTGGCATGTTCAAGTTTCGCTCGACGGAATCCGGAAGCCTTCCGACGGATGAAGACCTGACAACAACGATAAAAAACGGCTTGCATGGGACCTCAATGCCGGATTGGTCGCCGTTCATCAAAGGCGATTCATTAAAAGAAGTGGTCGATTATGTGAAGACATTCTCGCCCCGCTTTCAAAAAGATAAACCCCGTCCCATTCGTGTAGGAACTCCAGTTCCGTATTCGCCCGCAAGCATTGCAGCCGGGAAAAAAGTCTACGCAAAATTGCAGTGCGCTGATTGTCATGGAACCGACGGCGCCGGAACGGGCGCGGCGGCAACAGATTTTCAGGATGAATGGAATTTTGAAACCAATGCGGTGAACCTGACGGAGCCATGGACCTTCCGCGGAGGGGCGACCGCGCGAGATATTTATCTGCGGTTCAGCACAGGCATTGACGGAACACCGATGCCGTCGTACGCCGGCACAGCGAGCGACAAAGAGATGTGGAACCTTGCAAACTACATCGTTTCAATCGCACGCAAACCCGTGTGGAAGATGAATGAAAATGAAGTCAAGGAATTTTATAGCAAGCTCGATGCTCAAGCAAAGGCTGACCCTGTCCAGCGGGGAAAATACCTCGTCCGGACCATCGGATGCGGGGGATGTCATTCCAGATATACCGAAGATCTCCATATTGTCGAGGGGTCGCAGTTATCGGGAGGATTGACGTTTGACCTCTATCCGTTCGGAAAGTACGTTGCGCGGAACCTCACTTCGGACAAGGAAACCGGATTGGGGGACTGGACCGATCAGGAAATCAAAAGAGCATTTACTCAGGGAATCTCGCGCGATGGAAGGAAGTTTCTCCCCTTCCCGATGCCGTGGGCGGCGCTTGCTGCATTAAAAGAAGATGATCAAAACGCCATTGTCGCCTACCTGCGGACGGTTCCTGCCGTGAGTCACAAAATCCCCGATCCTGATAAGCCGAACATCTTCTCGTATTTGTGGGGTAAATTTAGAATGCTAATCCTGAAAGAACAGATTCCGACGCCGGTCTATCCCATGAAAGAAGCGGATGATCAGCAAAAACCCGTATCACAGAATTCTTCCGGTGCAGAGAAAAATTTTGCGATGCGTGTTGACCGAGCAAAGGAGGTGCGGCCATGAAGAAGATATTGAAATGGGTCGGTATCGTAGCGGCATGTTTGATAGTGATAGGATTTCTTGCGTTCCTGTATCTTATTCCGCCCTTTGATTTGCTTCCCCGTGAGGCATTTAGCAACCCTCACGCAGAAGCGGTCGCATCGTCGCTGGAGAAAATCGACGATCCCGTTGAACGACTTCTTGCCCAGCGGGGACAATATATCATGTCATACTCGGATTGCAGCGATTGCCACACGCCGCAGGGAGACCAGGGGCCGAACTGGAATGAATTCCTCGCGGGCGGAGCCAAGTTTGAACTTAAACAAGCCGGAACTTCTTTTTCACGAAATCTGACTCCTGACGCCGAAACAGGTCTTGCCCGGCGTACGGATGACGAGGTGAAGCTGGTGTTGCGCAGCGGTATTTCGCATGATGGGAGATTTTTCGCGCCGACGACCATGCCATGGCCGGGATTTTCCAACATGACCGAGGAAGACCGCCACGCACTCGTTGTTTATCTTCGCCATATCAAGCCGGTGAAACATAAGGTGCCGGAGTGGTCTCCGGAAAGTTCGGACGCACTGTATCTTTTTTACCCCTACGATTACGCCGAACACGCGAAGAAGTAAGACGTATGAAAAATCTGGGATTCAACACCTTGCGCAAAGTCGCTAAGACGCAAAATGGATTTCATCAAGAAATCTTAGCGACTTTGCGTCTGGCGAGGCCATCCCCCTTGGGATTTGAGAGAGAATTTTTTTCAATGGTTGAAAGAAGCCAGTTGGTTCTATAGGAAGAAGGGAGTTAGCATGGATAGATACTTAATAGAATCGCCCCATACAAAAGATGATTGTGCCCATGTCCTCAAGCAAGTTGAAGCGCCGGGATACCTGACACATTTTGAATGGGGATGCGCCTCCGGCGACCACACAGGTTTCGTCATCATCGAAGCGGAGAACGAGATGCAGGCGAGGATGGTTGTTCCGTCAATGAGCCGGAAAGAAGCGAGGGTCGTAAAGCTGAATAAGTTTACGCCGGAGATGTTGAAAGCGGCGCATTGAAAAATCAAATCAGATCTGCCAGCGAGCCGAACTCAGCATCGAAGAGCCGTTTATAGGTGCGGACGGCAAAGCCGTCGGTCATGCCGGCAATATGGTCGCACAGCAACCGCATGCGCTGGCGGGGGTTTGCCGTGGTCCGCACGCTCTCCTCGGCATCCCGGGGCAGCAGATTTGTTTTTGAATTTTCTTTTCCGAGATAGTTTTCTTCGAAAGCGTTGAAAATTTTTTTCAGAATATATCCCCCCTTGTGCTCAAGCTGGTGAAGTTGGGGCGAATGAAAGACCAGATCGATGGATATTTTTTTATACAATTCCGCTTCCCGCTCAATCGATTGATCAATTCCCAATCGAAAACGATAACGATTCGTCGTCCCGCTCATAAAGTTTTTCCATTCGCTGATGCTGCACGCCTGGATGAAATGTCCGATCTTCCCTGCAATGATTTTTTCCAATTGTCCCGCCGTCATCGCATCAAGAATATCTTCGAGCGAGCGGTTCTCATCGCCGGATAGCGGCTGTTCGCCGGCCCATCGTTCAATCTTCTCTTTATTGATGATGCCGGAGTGAATGCCGTCTGCGAGGTCGTTGAGTGAATACGCCGCGTCATCCGACCAGTCCATGATTTGGCATTCGATGCTGCGGAACGAATTGAGTCTTTTCCCGGCGCTTAGTTCTTTCGGGAGCGAAGCACCGCCGAAAGCGAATTCCACATAGCTCCGCTGTTCATCGTAGATAAAGTGGTTCTCCGGATTTTCCAATTCTCCGTGTGGTGTCTTGTATTTCAAAATGCCGTCGAGAAATGCGCGCGTTGGATTCATCCCTTGCCGTTCTCCGCCGGAAGAATAGATGGTCTCCGTGATCAGGCGCATGGTCTGGGCGTTCCCCTCGAAGCCGCCGTATGGTTTCATCAATTCATTAAGCGTCCGTTCTCCGGAATGCCCGAACGGAGGATGGCCGAGGTCGTGCGAGAGGCAGATTGCTTCGACGAGGTTCGAGTCAACAGTGAATTCTTTCGAAAGCAGGGGGCTTTCGTGCTGGAGGAACTTGCAGATCGACCGGCCAATTTGGGCGACTTCCAGCGAATGAGTCAGCCGAGTTCTGTAGAAGTCGTATTCCCCCGAAAGAAAAACCTGGGTCTTCGCCTGTAATCTTCTGAATGCAGATGTATGAATGATCCGGTCGCGATCGATTTCGAAAGGCGAACGATAGTCTGCAGCCCGTTTTTTGGTCAAACACTGCGTATCGAAGTCATTATAGAATGTATTTCCCATTCAATCGGTTCCATTGCTGTGTGATATATCTCCGTTTAAGGATTTCAACCGTTTCTAATATAACAAATCTTCCTTATTCATTATCTGAGACTTCTGAATAATTCCAAAAATACGTCTCGCGCAAATCCCGAGGGGGATGGCTTCGCCAGCGGCTTGGCGAGAGGCAATTTTTCAGATGTCTCTATCTATATAAAGAGATAAAAAAGGGGCGAATATCCATTTCAAAAAACGCATTATACGTTGAAATAGACGTTTATGAGATTTGCATCGTTAGCCCGGGATTGAAAATAAGGAATCACTTTCCGAAAGACAAGCGAAAGAAGCAAGTAATTTAATTAAGCCTATTTGAAATAATTCCTAAAATACTTATCTTGGTTCGGAAAATTTCCTAACTAGTTAATTGGCGGTTCAAAAGGATGTTCACTTCCGGATGTTCACGCAAATATAGAGCTCAAACTAAGGAAGTGGAAAATGATGCTGCACTATTCCAACGAACAAGATGAGGTCTGCAATGAGACGATTTCCTGCTTCAATTCTATTCTTACTGCTTTTCTTAACGCCGGCTATGGTGCCGGCACAAAATCAATCCGCGGTACCTGTTCAAAAAATTGACGCCGGCGATACGGCGTGGATGTTGGTCTCCACCGCACTTGTTATGCTCATGACACCCGGTCTCGCTCTTTTTTACGGAGGCATGGTGCGGAAAAAGAATGTTCTGGGGACAGTTATGCAAAGCTTTGTCGCTCTCGGCGTTATCTCCGTCCAGTGGATCCTGTTCGGCTACAGCCTTGCGTTCGGGCCGGATATCGGACACGTTATCGGCGGATTGCAGTGGGCGGGGTTGCGCGGCGTCGGGCTGGAACCGAACCCCGACTATGCGGCCACAATCCCTCATCAATTGTTTATGATTTTTCAGATGATGTTTGCGGTTATAACTCCCGCACTCATCACGGGCGCATTCGCCGAACGGTTTAAATTTAAGACGTACCTCGTGTTTATTGTCCTTTGGTCTACGTTCGTGTACGCACCAATCGCACACTGGGTTTGGGGAGTCGGCGGATGGATTCATAATTTGGGCGCTCTCGATTTCGCAGGAGGGCTTGTTGTTCACATCAGCTCGGGAGTCTCCGCTCTTGTCGCGGCGATTATCATCGGCAAGAGGAGAGGACACAGCGGAGAATTGATGCCTCCGCATAACCTGACTCTGACGCTTCTTGGTGCGGCACTCCTCTGGTTCGGGTGGTTTGGATTTAACGCGGGGAGCGCCCTCGGCTCCGGCGCACTCGCAACTTCCGCTTTTGTTGCCACGCATCTTGCCGCCGCTGCCGCAACACTTTCGTGGCTCTTTGTCGAGTGGTGGCACCGCGGCAAACCCACGGTCCTCGGTGCTGCATCGGGGGCCGTTGCAGGACTTGTCGCCATTACACCCGCTTCGGGGTTCGTCGGACCGATGTCCGCCGTCGCCATCGGGCTCCTTGCTGGAATGGTCTGCTATTTTGCGGTCGGCATGAAAACGAAACTCGGATACGATGATTCACTCGATGCGGTGGGCGTCCACGGCGTTGGAGGAACTCTTGGAGCGCTCGCTACTGGATTGTTCGCCTCGAAAGCGATCAATGCAGGAGGGAGCAACGGTCTATTTTTCGGCGACGCTTCACTGCTCGGGACGCAGGCTGTAAGTATTGCAGCCGCTATCCTTTATTCGTTCGCAGTAACGTGGATCATTCTGAAAGTCCTCGATGCGACGATGGGTGTGCGTGTGAAGGATATCGAAGAAATGGAAGGTCTGGACTTGAGTCAACACGGCGAAACCGGATATTCTTTCTGATGGTACGAGCGTAGCGCGGTATGTCCTATGGCAGCTGGCCTGTGAGGGCACCGGTCTGAATCTCATAAGCCTTCCTGGCATATCGCTGGGCAAGGTCGATCTTGCCGAATGATTTTTCGACCATGGCGCGCTGCATCAACATCGTGGAGTACATCGACTGAATTTGCCGGGTGTACATATCCTTTTTGCGATAGGGACGGTATGCCAGTGTGGGAAAATCTATCTGGTGATACAGCGAGTCCTTATAAAGCCTGAATGCTAATCCTTCAGGCACACGGCGATAGTGGGAGGCGAGGTGAGATTCAATTTCGCTCGTCACGTACACCGCCACGCTGTCGATGTTATGATCGATGAAGCTGTCGATCATGCGGTTGTACCGTGCCTCGATCACCGCAGGATCGTACGGCGTCTCATGCTCGAATTTGTACAATTCTTCCAGAAAAGATTCAATTTCGGTCTTCGATTTTTCATACAACGCCGGATGATTTTTTTTCATTTGCAGATAGTACCATGATCGCCGGAGCAGTTCTTTGTCGATGACCGTCACATCATCCCGGACGTGCTTGATGTATTGGAAATAATACGAGGCCGCAACAAAATAGTCCCACTGGTACGAAATAATGATCGCGTTCGGTTTTAGATTGTTCAAGATTGTTTCAGTGTAGTCTTGCACAAGAAAATTGCTGCTTGCATCAACTTCGGGCCAGTTTGCCGAGAGTTCAGCAATGACAACCGCCAGAAGAATTGTGCCATAGGCTATCTTTCCAGCAAATTGCTTAAAGATCATCCCCCCTTCAAGCGCTCCGAATCCCGCGAACATTGCTAGCGATACATAAGCAAGGAGAAAATAGGAATCGATGTCGTTGATGCTATAATTGATCGTATACGTTATGCACCCGGCCAGCAGCAAGAAGATGAAGGCAAAGATCCGCCTTTCCTGCATGAGCAGCCTCCATGCTCCGAGGAGTGAAAAAAGGAGCGGCACGTAGTAAAATTCTAACGGCACGGCATTCAAAAAATGGTTCCACTGTTTCGCTGCTACCGCCGAAGATGAAAACATCCAAACGCGGTACTGCTTGCCGGAAATATGCCAAAAAATTCTTTCGAGAGTCGCGGGATATCCCCAGTTTAAGACCGGCTGCTGTACCGTTCTGATCGGAAAATAAACATAAACCGAAAGGCCAATAATGAAAGGAACGGCAAGGATAAACAGCTGCCGGATTCCTTCTTTGGAAAGCTTGAATACCGAGAAATAGAGAAAAAGAAATCCCGGTGCCAGCAGGATTGTCGTAAGATGGTTCGTGAAACTTAATCCGAGAACATAGGCAAAGAGCAGCCATTTGCGTTGATCGATCACCTGCTCTTCTAAGAAACTGAAGATGGCACGGAGAAAAATTAGCAGCGTTGCGCTCATTAAGAAAAGGTGAAAAGCGTACACTTCGATCGATGTCGCCTGGTCCCAGAATGTTTGCGAAAATGCGAGCACAAGCGCAGAGAAGGCAGCGGGAACGATCGAATGGAACGGTTCCTTTGTTTTTATCCCGGATCGAAACAGCAGGAGCATCGCATAGAAGAATAGAACTGCGGCGAATGAAGTCGCGAGCGAGGAAAAAATATTCAGTCGTACGATTTCTTCATTTGCGATCGGGAGATGAGAAAAAATGTGCGTGATGAGCGTCCAAAGGGGATAACCGGTTGGATGGGCAATGCCGAGCACATACGGCACCGTCGCGAGTTCCCCGCTGTCGATAAATCCTACCGTTTTGGCGATGGTCTGGATATAGACAAAAAACACCGTCAACCAGAGTGCTGCGGCGACAACATGGTCCCGATATTTGCTTTCCAGAAATGATTTCATTTGAGTGAACGGAGAATCGATTCAAACAGAGTTCGCGTTTCTCTCATGCATGTGCGGAGCGACAACAGAAGCTCTGTCCCTGACGGATAGTTCACCAACCGCGCGAGGTATTCGAGAGATTCATCGTCATCCGGCAGAAGGTGCGTTTTCGTATCAAGCCCGAGCCGGAGAGCCGTCTCAACACGGCGAAGCAGCCTGTAGTGCTTGTCGACTGTCGTCATCCTTTCTGACCCTGAGGCGTTGTGTGAATACAACTCCAGCAGGCTATACATATTTGTCGATGGAAATGCCTTTTTCCCTCTGGAGAGTTGAAGCGCCTGGACTGCAAACTCTGCATCCATCAATCCCCCTGCACCGAGCTTAATGTTGATGAATTCCGACAACGAGGTACGGCTTCTCGACTCCGTCTTCCGGCGCATCGAAAGAATTTTTTCCGTCCAGCCCTCCGGCAAAGGGGATTGATAGATTGATGTATGTATCGATTCCATAATTTCCGCGGAAAAATCTTCATCCCCCGATATCACTCTCGCTCGCGTCAGCGATTGACGCTCCCACAACGATGCACGCTGCTGAAGATACTCAAGATACTGCTTCCCCGCAACGGCGAGCGGTGCATTTCTTCCTTCGGGCCGCAAACGCGCATCAACGTCATACAACTTTGCGGCGGATGCCGGATGTGAACATGCCGTTATGATATTTGCCGCAAGCTGCTCGCACTTCTCCGCATCGAGTTTCCGATTTGCTTGGTAGAGAAAGACAACGTCCAGATCAGACCCAAAATTCATCTCATACCCGCCGAGTTTTCCCAGCCCGACGATACAAAACCGCACTGCATTCGGGATCTTCAATTTTTTCCGTTCTCCCTCGTACAGCAGCGACAGGGTCAATGAAGCGATTTTTGAAAGAGAGCGAAACAGCTGATACTCATCTATGACACCGAGACTATACCTCACCGCCGATTTGCATTCCTCACGAACCTTCCATTCGTGTAGATTTTCCTCCGGCGGAAGGATGGCAGGATCTTCCCGTAGTACTGAATCGATACCGGTAAGAATTGTTTCTGCGAGGCCGGGAGAAAGCGCGAACTGTTTTGTGAGCATTCCGCTCCGCGCACAAATGCCTACCAGCGCTTTGCGAAATTTTTTTTCAGAACACAGGGAATACATGGTGTCGGGTGAAGGGAACGACGTAAAAATTTTTTCACAATGGACGAGTGCCTGGTCGGGTGAGATCGAGTCGCTGATTTCTTCCAGCAGCGGTTCGGCAATGGTTTTAAAGAGCGTTCTTGTCCGTTCAGGATATTCTTTTTTCCCCAGAAGGTTCGTTCCGTACAGCATTCTGCGGAGTGTGCGGGCGGTTTTTTCGTTATTCCCTAAACGGTAACGGCCGGCAAACGTTTGTGAAAATTCAGAACCCGGCTTTTCGGTCAAAAAGTGTTCAATGTCGGAATGATGCTCGAGGCTCTTTTTCGTGAAGACTGTGTTGAACACACGGCGAACGTTGAGCAGGTGGTCGGCAAGAAGTTTTTCGAACCGATCCGGCGCCATGGCCATTCGCACCGCGATCTTTTTACGGTCGCGCTTTGTTTCCGGAAGGGAATGTGTCTGCGTATACTCGAGCATTTGCAGCCGATGCTCGAGTACCCTGAAGAAAACGTACGCTTCGCGGAGCTGGGCTGCTTCGCGGGTTGTAAGGAGCAGCGCGGAGTAAAGAAGAGCGATCGCGGCAAGCGTGTTCGAGTTCCGGAGAGAGCCGTTTTTCCCTCCGTTCAATAGCTGCAGCGCCTGGACGGTAAATTCAATGTCGCGGATTCCCCCGGCCCGGAGTTTAATATTCCGGCTGTCGGCATTCGATTCTATGCGGGTTTTGATCCGGGAAATTTCTTCGATGGGATTTTGGAAAAAGGTCCGGGGATAGATGAACGGTGAAAGTGCGGCGAGAAATTTTTCAGCGAAGATTTTATCCCCGGCAACATATCGCGCTTTGATCAGCATTTGGCGTTCCCACAATTCGCCGCGAGATTCGTAGTACATGATCGCCGAGTCATACGAACGAATAAGCGTTCCCGCTTTTCCATCCGGCCTGAGGCGCATGTCGACTCTGTAGAAATACCCCTCTTCGCTCGGATGAGAAAGGCTGTGCACGACGTGTTCGATGAAGCGGACAAAGAATTCACCGTGGGTCATGGTGAAGGATGACGACGATTCCATTTCCCCGTCCGTGTCAAAGACTGCAATGAGGTCGATATCTGAACTGTAGTTTAGCTCTTCTCCGCCGAGTTTACCGAGCCCGATGATTGCCCATGGAGTTGTCGGTTCGCCGCCGCATTGATGTTTCAAATCAATCCAGGAAAGTTCTGCGACGCATGCAGTGATCGCATCGGCAAGATGTGAAAGCTCGCGTGTTGTCGTCTCGAGGTCGGCCAGACGGAGGATGTCCCTCACGCCGATACGCAGCATTTCGCGCCGCTGAAACCGTTTCAGCACGTTGAGCTTCCGGGAATGCGATTGGAATGGCTCGATGCTCTGACGCGACGCAGCAAAGAATTCTTCTTTTGTCCTGGATTGATCGAGAATGTTTGTGGCGGTCAGCCATCGGAACAGCTCGGGGTCCCGAATAAGAATGTCCGAAAAATACTGCGACACGCCGAAGATTAACACCAGCGTTTCAAGCAGAACCGGATGTTCACTGAGGTCATGCAGGATCGTTGTTTGATTAAAACTTGATTCTATAAAACGAAGGAGGTTTGTCGATGCCATAGTTTCATCGGCGGATCGTGAAAGCTGCGCCTCCAGCGGCCTGAAGAACCGCGGCGCATGCTCACCCAGCCCCGCATCGAAAAAAATCTTCTCGATCGTCTTGATGCGACGGAGTGATTCGCTCGATAATTTGTGTGATGAAGAGGGCGTGGACGGAGTCATTGAAGATTGCTGAATGAATATGCGTACCGTGGCCATAGTATAGAAAAAATGGCGGGAAAATTCAATCTGCGGTATGGTAATTGATTTTCCCGCCTGCTTCGCCTATATTACGCCGTCGCCGCATATCAATTGAGAATAAGGAACTTCATGGTAAAACTTATTGCCCTCTACAAGAAGCCGGACGACGTTTCCGCCTTTGACAAGCATTATAACGAGGTTCATATTCCTTTAGTGAAAAAACTTCCAGGTCTGCGGCAGCTGGAACTCTCGAAGATTACGGGCTCGGCGATCGGCGAGACGCCCGAACATTTAATGTGTGAAATGTATTTCGATACGAAAGATGCTCTCGATGCAGCTCTTGCATCGCCCGCAGGCCGGGCTGCCGGGAAAGATCTCATGGGTTTCGCCGCAAAGTATGCGACGTTGATGTACGCCGATGTGGCGTCGCGGGAAAATATCAAATCGTTTGAGGATTGACTCTAGAAAACTCCATTCAGTGAAAAAGGAATGATGCAAATAGGAAAGGTTCGTCCGCTGAAAGCGGCTTTCAGGCGATGCCAGTCCAGAGCACGTTCACCTCATACTCAAAATAACCTGCGAGACTTTTATGAATCTCACCACGATCATTCTGACAAAGGAACCGGGCTATGCCTTGATACGGTTAAACCGGCCCGATGTGCTGAATGCAATCAATATGAAACTAATGGAGGAGTTGGTTTCAACACTTGAAGAGCTGGACAAGGAGAGCGGCATCCTTTGCATCATCATTACCGGCAGCGAGAAGGCGTTTGCTGCGGGTGCCGACATCAAGGAAATGGCGGATGCGTCGGCGATGGAAATGCTGCAGCGCGACCAGTTTGCGCGATGGGACCGCATTCGCAAAATAAAAAAGCCGATCATCGCTGCCGTCAGCGGATTTGCACTCGGCGGCGGCTGCGAGCTTGCGATGACATGCGACATCATTATTGCATCCGAATCGGCGAAATTCGGCCAGCCGGAAATCAACCTCGGCGTTATTCCCGGAGCGGGAGGCACGCAGCGCCTCACCCGCGCGGTCGGCAAATACAAAGCGATGGAAATGGTGCTCACCGGTTCGATGATTACTGCCGAAGAAGCGAAGCAATGGGGGCTTGTTGTCAAAGTGGTCCCGAATGAATATCTTATGGACGAAGCAAAGAATCTTGCTAAAGCCATTGCCGCGAAACCGCCTGTCGCTGTTCGCTTGGCAAAGGAAGCGGTTTTGAAATCCTTCGATACGACAATTGAAGGAGGACTCGAATTCGAACGGAAAAATTTCTACATGCTTTTTGCGAGCGACGACCAGAAAGAGGGAATGAAAGCATTTGTAGAGAAAAGAAAGGCGGAATGGAAAGGGAAATAGCAGCATGATGAAAAAGTCCATACAGCTTGCCTCTACGACATTAAGAAATTAAAGTAAAAAACTATTGTCGTCAATATTATCGACGTTTGAGAAAGCGATTTGCATAAAATTATTTCGTGCCTTCGTGACGTAGTGGCTCATAAAAGTGTTTTTCACTAACCGACGGTAGTACAGCTGGATTCCTCTCGTTTCTGCTAAATTCCGCGGAAATAATAGTGTGACTTAGATCAACTCTAAAGCCTGAAGAATAGCATCTTGTTGATAGTATTGATTTTTTTTCGTAAAGTTTACGCCACGATACAAACTCGACCGACCAATGCTTAGGAGGGACCCGTCCATGAAGAAATTCATTTCACTGACAGTTTTGCTTTTGGTTCTTTTTCTCTTTGTCCCAGCCTTGTTTGCGCAAGTTCAACAAAAACAAACCCCCATCATCCAGCCAAAGCCCGGGGATGCTCCGGTAACGGTGTTTATCGCTGGAGACTATTTTGGACAAAACTTTGCAGACGTTAACACGATCTATCAGTCAATCGAAAAGAATTATTCGTTGCCGGCTGGGAGTGATTTCAAAAATTATTATTTTGTTATGGCCGGCGTGCGGTATACCCCTACGATCGGACAATCCATCCAGGGTGAATTCGGCGGAAGCGTTTGGAAAGCCGCCAAAGGGAACTCCACCAATTTTATGCAATTGTATTACAGCGGTGGATCGTATATCCTGAGGATACCGATGCAGATGCTTTCCATTTATGGAGGCGGAGGATTGGGGTATCTCTGGTTGAATACTCAGCGTACCTACATTGCACTTCCAGGTGTCGCGCAGGTTAATGCACAATTGGCGCAGCTCCACGGGATGATTGGAATAGAATTCTTTACGTCTTCGGGCGTCTCGCTTGCTTTGGAGGGAAGGTACATATATGCTGCGACGGTCTCACCGACGCGGGCAGACCTCGATTTTACTATGAAGGGAATCACAGGAGGTATTCAGATCGGTATTCCGATCGTTTTTTAAATTTGTTTTATTGATTCAATTTTTTCCACTACATGTTTTCGAAGGGAGAGTATTATGATCCGACAATCCGTATTGCTCAGAATTTGCATTGCGTGTATCGTAGTATTAATAGCCGGGTGCAAACAAAATTCTTCTACGCCGATTGAGCCGCAAGCACTATCGACGTACCAGCCTAAGGGAACCATCACCGGTTTAATCGTGAATAGAATTACCAATATGCCGGTTCAGGGTGCCGTTATTTCTGTTGGATACGACGGCGGCGTGCAATCGGCTACCTCCGACGCAGCAGGAGCGTATTCATTTGCTAATGTTCCGGTCGGACAATATCAGATTGTCAACGGGACAGCCGTTTTTTCAGGCACATACACGCTCACTGTGTCGCTTGTGGCGTATAACACCGGACAAACGGACCCCAGTAAGAAATACAGAAACTATTACTATGATAATGTCACTATTACGTTCACCTCGCTTGCTTCGAACGATTCACTCGCCCTGCTTGGGGGCACACTCCCCGTGAGCGACATGGTAGGAAGCGCTCTTCTTCGGATTTCCTATCTCAATACAACAGTGGCCGGACAGGTCGTCGACCAAAATCAGCAGCCGGTCGCTAACGCAACAGTGATGCTGTACGATGCTACCGTATTTCCGAATGTTTTGATCGGGCAGACGACGACCTCCGCTTCAGGCGGATATCTTTTTTCAGCCGTTGACAATGGATTAACGGTCAGCCTCCAATCGCGAAGCAGCGATGGCTCGCTCGCGGGTACATTGGCTGCTTTTACCCTCCCGGCAAACGTTACCAGCGATTCACTCCGTTCCACTGTTACCGCGGAAAGGCTTATGATAACACCGGTCGCTAACGTCAATCCGTTTGTTATCGCTCTTACTCCGGAGAATAATTCCGATGTTTCTCCTGCAAATCTCCAGGTGGTCTACACGTTCTCTGAACCGATCAAACAAAAAGCCTACACGCGGACTGATTTACCTCCCGGCAGCAAAACAATCATTGACGATATCAAGGTCACCTATCTGGGATTAAAGAAATCTGCGACAGCGATTACATTTTCAGCGCAGTGGAATGCCGGTTTCACGCAGTTGATCATTACACCTCAAGGGATTGTAGGGTCGGCGAGATATTCCGTGGATCTGACAGCAGCGTTCAATTCCGGTAATCTAACCGACAACGCAAACTTGGTAGTTGTCAACAATCCAAATATCACCGGAGATTTCGAGATTTTGCAATTTTCAACGAACGGTGGATCGCCGGTGCCCGCAGCGCCCGTAATGACACGAAGACTCATCGCCGGGCTTTTCACCAACCTCGATTTCGGCGGCGGCACCGTTGGGCTTGAGTGGAATTACGACGCTACCGCACGCAGCTATAATATTTACTGGAGCGTTGATGGGGGATCGTTCCAGCTCCTTCAAGCAGATTTCGATGGAGTTCAGTTTAGCGCCAACACCGGGTCGCTTGTTTATCCCTCGGGTGCTGCCAACCCATTGAGATCGGTATCGGTCCAGTACCTCGTTCGTGGAGTGAGCATGGATCTCGTCGAAGGCGCATCGAGCAACATCATCACGGTAACAGACGCTGTGAAACCGCGACTTTTGCTCAGTTCCAGCGTTGCCGCAGCGGGTGGAACAAATTCATGGACATACACCCTGAATTTTACGGAACCCCTCACTATCTCCACGGCTGAAACCATAGGGAATTACTCGTTTGGAAACACAAGCGGCGTTGTGTTCGCCGTTAACAGTGCGAACTATCTTGGAAACGTTGCCGGCGCCTATGTCGTTCAATTGGGAGTGACAACGAGCGCGGCGTTGCCGGTTGGTTATGTAGTTTTTGTAAGCAGCAATGTGACAGACCTCGCCGGAAATAGCATTGATCAAACGGCGAACAGCAAGACGTTCTAATTTCTGATCATGAAATAAAAAAAGGCTCCGGTTGTTTGAACCGGAGCCTTTTTTGTTGAAGGGAATTTCTCGAAATAGACGGCGATTGGAGAGGAGAAGCGCTTTTCTGTTCACCGGGGAGGCGAAATAATTGCAATGAACTGCGTTATGTCGTCTGAACTCAGGTAGATATTTCCACGCAAGTCGGTTGCCACTCCAACAGGGCGTCCCCAAACGGTTTTCTGGGAGACCGATCCCGTCGGTTGAAACCCCGTCACCACGTCGGTAACATATTCCGCCGTTGTGTCCTCATCGTTTTTGAATTTCAAAAAGACGAGTTTATATCCTGTCGGGATTGTGCGGTTCCAGGAGCCGCGGAATACTACAAACGCTCCGTTCTGAAATTGCGGCGGGAAAGAAGGATTTGAAAACTGAATCGCCATCGGTGCCGAGTGTGCCTGAACAAGAGCTGCCGGTGGTTTCATCGAGCGTACGAGTGCACTGTCTTTTTCTGTCAGCGGAAGCAGTGCGCGGTATTCATCGTGTGCGTTGAAATCGAAATAAATGCCGTCTGCGTAGGCGAACGGGTGGCCGTAGAATCCCCCGTCGCGTACAACACCGATCCACTCTGGAGGAATATCATTTCCTTCCCAGTCGCTTCCATTGTTCGTCGCCCACAAGCGGCCATTGTGCAGCGTCATGCCTACGGCATTGCGGATGCCGGTAGCGAACGTGCGGCGGCCTGTGCCGTCATCGTTGTATTCTTCGATGATCGCCCGGAAATCTTCGCGGCAGACGTTGCAGGACGAGCCGATGGAGAGATACATTTTTTTACGATCGGGATCAAAAACGATTGTGCGTGTGTCATGCCCGCCTGTGGGCTGGCGTGCCCCCTTCCCGATTTCATCGATAAAGACTTTTTTGGTTTCGTAAATGCCGTCGCCGTTTTCGTCAGTGCATTGTATTATCCGCCGCTCTTCGGCTACGTACATTGCCCCTTGATAGAATTGCAGGTCGTGCGAAAGATGAAATCCTGAAGCGGCGACGATCGCTGTGTCCGCAACACCATCGTGGTCCCGATCCGGCATTGCAAAGATTTCTCCGCTGTTTTTGTTTGCGACGTACAACACACTGTCGGGACCCCAGGCGAAAAAGCGCGCCTTGCTTAATCCTCCCGTGTAAAATACTTTTGCCGTATATCCTTCGGGGACATTGAGAACAAGGTCATCTTTGATCATTCTCTTGAATTTCTCCGGCACAATAAGCTTTACAGGAACAAGTTTTGCCTCCTTCACCGGCGTCATGTGTACCGTCGCCGGCAATTCTTGCGCCCGACAACAGACAAAAATGAACAACAGGCCTGAAGTCAATGCTTTCCGGGCAAAAACAAAGAAATTTTTCATACCATCCTCCTCCTCAAAGTTAGTTGTCCCGTTGCATAAAGCAACAGGAGATCAAAGCCGCCGTTGGCTCACGTGAGAATACTAAGAAAAAAAACGCCTTTATTCAACAGTAACTCACCCAAGTCAAATGGAACGAAATCCTCTCAACAAAATACTCAGCAAGCGTCACCCTGACTTTTCTATGAAGCAATAACGGGATGATTTAAGAAGTGATACCTCGCTTTAAGACATTGACACAGCGATGAGGCACGGGGTGAATTATCCTTTGGGTCCGATTGAGCGAGAGAGAGGATTGGTTTTAAGCAGGTGTATGCAGTGCTCGAGGCGTTGCATGCCGATCTGGGGGAGGAACGATACCGCATTTGTCCGCTGCTGAAAGAGATCGCCGCGAAGGAAAGTTTTGGGATGAATATACGGAGTTATCGGGTTGCTATAAGCAATCCAACGGCTATTGTCAGCTTCCTTCCTTCAATGTCTTCTCGTACTCCGTCTTGTAAATCTGCAGCGCATCGAGGATCGATTCTGCCACTACTTGCTGCCCGCTGGGACTGCGCAGGAACATTTCATCTTTCCGGTTAGAGAGATAGCCGGTTTCAATGAGGACATTTGGCATCGACGCGCCGACAAGCACGTAAAAGCCCGCCTGTTTTACTCCGTGGCCGGCGGGCGACAATTTCTTGTCCATCTCCTGCTCAAGGAACGAAGCGAATTGTTCGCTTTGACGGACATACGCGCTCTGGGCCATCGTTAGAATGATAAAATTCTCTTCTGTGATGTCCTGGTACCTGTCCTGGTAATCCTTCTCCAATTGCACGACAGCGTTTTCTTTTTGAGCTATTTTGATGGCGTCTTCTGTTTTGCCGGGGCGCAGCAAATAAATTTCAAAGCCGTTTGTCGCCGACGGTTTGCGCTCCATTGCATTGCAGTGAATGCTGATGAATAATTTTCCCTGGTTTTCGTTCGCGATTTGGCCTCGCCGGTACAGCTCTATAAATCGGTCGGTCTTGCGCGTATACACCACCTTCACATCGGGAAGGCGTTCTTCGATCAATTTGCCGAGCTTTAACACGATGCCGAGTGTGATATCCTTTTCGCGTGTACCGATGGTTCCCAGCGTTCCGGGATCGTTACCGCCGTGCCCCGCATCGAGCACGATGACATCGAGCTTCCATTTTTTACGCAGCGTATCCAGCTGTGTTTGAAGGTTATCCTGCCGCTTCACTTCTTGCGCCGCTTCCTCTTTCTGCCGCTTTCGCTCGGCAGTTAATTCTTTTTTCGATGGCGGCGTTGCCGTCTGAATGGAAACAAGCAGATCGTTGGTTGTTTCATCCTGGACAATTTCCGATGTGGATATTTTCTTTCGAAGCTTGAACGATATCTGCACGGAAGTCGGCGATTGGACAGCGAGCATTTGTTCGACGATAGGATTCAACGTCGTGGAGTTGAGCGCCGCAGTATCGGCTTTGACATTTGGCAGTGTGACGTACAACCAATTGCTATCGCTCACAAACCGGTCTGCATCATTTATTTTCACCCTCGAATGGATGCGGATAAGATAGCCGTTCTTCCGGCTTTCCATCGTAATACTGGAAATGTCGACAGGCCTCAGATTCCCGGTTGAATCAAATCCTGGCAGGCTCATCTCCCGCACCGTGTCGAGAGCGAGTTCTGTCCGGGAAATCGAATTGAAGATCGGAAGAAAGTAGATGAGCGGGGCGTACAGCGTATCGCCGATGCTGTGTGTCGGCACTGGAAGCTGCAGCGGCGTTTGCTTTCGCGTTGCGTAATCTGTCACGACGACAAATGCGTTCTCGGCAGTGAGTTTTATCTCAGCGCTGCTGAGTTTGATTTCCATCTTCTTTGTCGCAGAGTTGTAGAAATAATTCAACCCGAACATGTGAACGAGGTCGGGGAGTGAAATATACCGCACTCTGTCTATCGTTACCGCGTTGACATATTTCGACGCGGCGGGATTTTTGATGACAAAAATTTCCGAGCTGTCTTGCTGCTGAGCGAACACGAGAGAACCGTCCAGCACAGGGAACAATCCCACAACACAAAGCAGCACATGCCGAAAAGTATTTCTGTTCATGACCGGTAATTGGTGAATTGAAGTGGAAGTGGAAAGTCAAGGGCCTTTAATTTTGCGATGACGGCCTGAAGCTCGTCGCGGTCTTTGCCGGAAACGCGTACCTGCTCTTCCATGATCTGCGCCTGCACTTTGAGCTTTGAGTCTTTGATGATTTTGACGAGAGTCTTCGCATTCTCTTTGTCGATTCCGACCCGCAGTGTGATTTTTTGCCGCGCCGTCCCGCCGGCAGCCTGCTCTACAGGGCTGTATTCCAGCGACTTGAGATGGATGCCCCGTTTGATGAATTTGTTCTGGAGGACATCAACGACACTCTTAAGCGTAAACTCGTTGAGCGAACTGACAGTCACTATTTTTTCTTTCTGGTCAAAATTGATCGTCGACTTGGAATCTTTCAGGTCGTAGCGCTGAGCGACTTCTTTCTGCGCCTGATTGAGTGCGTTGTCGACTTCCTGCATGTTCACTTCGGAAACGATATCAAACGAATTCTGTTGTGCCATAGGCTGTCAGTCGTAGAGTGTCTCGACGTTTACATCTCTTTTTTTCAGTTCGGCGATTACGCGTTCCGCGGGAACAATTTCTTCCGCCGTGAAAACTCCCCTCTCCGAAATTGTTCCGTCGAACATCATTTGCGCAATGATGGAGGTTGGATATGATGTTGCGCGCATCATTGCGGTCATTGCATTTTTTTCATCGAACAGATCGATAAGCCTGTACGAAAGCCGCTTATCCGCTCCGTTTTGTCGTCCCCGGGCAGTAACAAGAAGCAGCACTGCATCCGGTTCGTTAAATGTAAGACGTTTTTTAAGCAATTCCAAAAATAATTCGCGCGTTGTGATGAGATTGCTTCCCAGCGCCAGGGGCTCATTATCGGCAAAACCAGCGTCAAACAGCGGTTTAATTTTTTCACAATGCCCCGTATAGCGAATTGTCTTGTATTCGAGCGATTGCACTCTTCCTTCAAGCAATTGCGGGAGCCGCGAAGCACCCCCTCCCGTATGAAATGCCTCCAATTTTTCAAACGGAGGGGGAAACGAAAGACTTTCCACTTCGGTGAGCGGTTCAACCGTTCGAATTTTCCCCTCTCGAAGAATCGTCGTTTTAAGTGAATACTCTTCGATAAGGCCTTCCGCCGAGAACACGAGTTGATAGTTAAAAGGGGGATGTGGATGCTGCGGTAATCCACCGACCCTCAGCTGCAAAGAATCGACACTTTCAAATTGCCGGAAAGCATGCATCGCCAAAATATCCGCAAGTCCGGGAGCGAGGCCGCAATTGACGATTGCTGTAACGTTCGCTTGTGCCGCGAAAGAAGCTTCGGCCAACTGCTGCTCAACGATGCCGTCGTCGTGTCCGAGGTCGCAGAAATGGGAGCCGGCCTCAATAGCGGCTTTGGTAAGAAGATAATTGAGATGGAACGTTACCGCGCTGATAACAACGGTATGCTCCGACATTAACCGCACGATTTCCCTGTGATTGCGTACATCAATTCCACGCGGGTAAACCCTCTGCATGCCGAGAGCGTCGGCAGTTTGCCGGGCCCGTTCTTTGTCGATGTCGGCGAGTGTTATCGTGTAGTGCGGAGAAGAATGGACGAGGTCGAATGCGATGGCTTTTCCCATCAAGCCGGCACCAAGCACCAGAAATGGTTTTCGTGTTGCCATAACTTTTCTTGTCGTGTTGTGTAGTATCCCGTTACGAAGGAGGTGGCACTATTCTAAAACATCCGAAAAACTTTCTCACGCTAAGTCACGAAACCGCAAGTTAATTTTAAAAAGAAACCTTGGCGACTTTGTGTCTTTGCGCGAACCGCGCACGCGCGATTGTTCATTAGAAGCTATCTCAAAAACATGTCACTTCATCCTTCGATGCGCTCTCCCGCTCTTCGAGCGGGATCGCTTACTCAGGATGAACGGACCATTTGTTCACCCTGAGCAATCCCGTTCCGCTGCAGCGGAACGGGAGCGTCTGGCGAAGCCATGCCTTCGGCAGAAGGGTCAGCATAAGCTCGTTTTTGAGATAGCTTCTAGTCTCATTTTAGAATTTCGCCTGTCTCGTTGCTCCAGAAAAGCAGGTCAAGCTCGTCGATCGGTATGCCGATGTCCTCTGCGAATTGTTGAAATCGCCGTTCGAAGGCTAGATATTTTTTCTTGGTTAAAGTTTTTGGGATCGACCGGATGGCTCCGTGCTTCTTCAAATTCTTAAGAATGTGCCGATCGAGGATTGCTAAACCGTCGTTCAACCCTATATTGCGTAAAAAATGAGTTGCCTCTTTATAGCCTATCCCACTGACGTTCTCCGCGAGCCACTCTCTTTTTTCAAACGCAGAGTTTCCGTTCGAAATTTTTTGGAGAATCTCATTGTAGCGCTGCTTCATGGCAATCAGCAATTTTGCTTTTGTTTTATGAAAGCGGATGTAGTATTCTTTCTGATGGAGCAGGGGTTCCGGGTCGATTCCGGCATTTTGAAAATTGTTGGCCATCAGTGTATTTTGAGCCTTCGCCGAATTAATTGCACTCGATTGCGGCGTCATAAAACAATACACAAGCTCGTAGAAGTAGTCTTTGCGAGCGACGGTACGAAAATCATTCAATCGCTGCTGAATTGCCCCTCGCTTCTTTTTGTGGTCTTCCAGCAGAATATCAATATTTTTGTAACGAGGATTTACTGCGCGATGCATATAAGCTTTTTTTCTCCGTTTCCCCGGATTGCAATCAATGCCTCCTTTTCCATTGTTTCCAGTACTCGCATAATCCAATGTAGGTCGCGCGGATGAAAGCGGTCGACAATCCGTTCGCCGAGCTGCCGCGACGTCAACGGTTTATCATGAAGGGCTTTCAATATTCTCCCCCGGTATATCCGTCGTGGAATTCCTTTGAATGCCGGCTCGGCTTTCTTTTTCAACGAATATTTTATGGTGAAGGCATTTGAAAAGGCTGACGAGCACAACGAGTTGACCGGACACAATCCGCAGCGCGGATTTCTGGCCGTACACACGAGCGCCCCCATATCCATCAGAGCCTGGTTCCATTCCGCTGCGTTTTTCCGGGGTAAAAATTTTTCAGCAAGCGTCCAGATTTCTTTTTCCGGCTTCACGTCGGCTGCTGAACGTGCGTTCCAGAAGACTCTGCTGAAGATGCGGCGAACATTCACGTCAACGACCGGAACAGAGGCGCCGAATGCAAAGCATGCGATGGCGTGTGCGGTATATTTCCCGACACCTGGCAGAGCCCGTAGTTCTTCAATTGTGCGCGGAAGCCTGCCGCCGGAATTTTCCGACAGCCGTTTTGCAAGTTCATGCAATCGAAGGGCGCGGCTGTTGTAGCCGAGACCCGACCACCGGCGCAAAACATCTGCTTTTGTCGCCCTTGCCAATAGTGAAAGGGTCGGAAATTCTTTCAGCCACGTTAAGTAAAACTGAGCGACTCGGTTCACCTGCGTCTGTTGGGCCATAATTTCCGAAAGAAGGATCCGATACGGATTCTTTGTTGTCCGCCAAGGGAGATCGCGGCCATTTTTTTTGTACCAATGTAAAATGTTCGAATGAAATAAATGAGAATTCAAAGGGAGTTTAAAATTTACAATGGGTCAACGAAATGTGATTCCATTTTTTAATTTCTCCACAACATCTTTGTTCCCGTCCAGCATATCGACGCCTGTTAATTCGTCGCTATGAACCCAGCGGATTTGCGCAAATACGTTATTGCGGAGAGTTCCTGAAAACGACGGAACAACGTGATAGAATACTTCAAACGAACCGGAATCGGGGTAAAGCCATTCCTGGTGAAAAAATTCTTTTCCAACCCCTGCTTCGATGGAGAGTTCCTCGCGGAGTTCTCTGCGGAGGCATTGTTCAGCCGATTCGCCGTTCTCAAATTTCCCCCCGGGAAATTCCCATTTCAATGGATACCGGGAGCTTTTCTTTCGCTGGCAAACGAGAATCTGTGAACCGAGCGTAATGATTCCGACTGCGACTTTTATCATGGAAGAATATAAAAAGATGATGGTTGAAAGACAACGCCATGAAGATATTTGACTTTTCTTCCTCGGCAATGTATATTAAAACCAGAATCTGTTCTTTGAAGTGAAAATCGTTAGGGGTGTTTCGCCTTGGGCGAATCTGAGAATATACCCTACAACGATCCCGCTGTTCTCGCGGGATGGATTTACCTGATCTGGATAATGCCAGCGTAGGAAACACGATGACATAGTTTTTTTATGAAGCCGTTGCTGATGCATTCCATTTCAGCAACGGCTTTTTTGTTTCTAAAGTTTCGAACGGGAGTTCTTTCATGATGGATGGAAAAATTGAGAAGTTTGCGATGAGAAGGAATTTCATCATCACCGTCCTCCTTTTTATGCTGTCTCCGCTGCTTTTTTCTCAAGATGAAAAGGATACTGTGAAGTACACGCTTGCTCCGGTGCTTATTACGGCGAACGAGGCAAAGGAGCGGGAAACACCGGTGACATTCACCAATCTCAGCAAAGGCCTCATCGATCAGCGGTACTCGATGCAGGATGTTCCGGTGCTGCTTGCACAGCTTCCTTCAATGATTTCTTTTTCAGACGGCGGAAACGGCATCGGTTACAATTATGTCACCCTGCGCGGGTTCGATCAGTCGCGGCTGTCCATTATGGTGAACGGCATTCCTCAAAACGATCCCGAAGATCAAGGTGTGTACTGGCTCGACTTTTCAGACATTCTTGCAAGCGCATCGAACGTTCAAGTGCAGCGCGGCGCAGGAAGCTCGTTCTACGGCCCTGCCGCGATCGGCGGCTCGATTAACGTCGTCACAAATCCGTTTGAGCCGAAGCCGTATGTGAAGTTTGAAAGTATGTTCGGCTTTCAGCAGTACAGCGACAGCAGCGAATCGCTGCCGATGACCATGAAAAAACTTTCTGCGGCATTCAACTCGGGTTTGGTCGACAACAAATACATGTTCTACGGCAAACTCGGGGAAATCAATTCCGACGGGTACAGGATTCACTCGGGTGCTACATTGGATTCGTACTTTTTCGGGGCGATGCTGCTGGGAACAAATACAACGACGCGTATTCATTTTTTCGGAGGGCCTTTGCAGGATCAATTAGTCTACAACGGCCTGCCGAAATCATACAACGACGATTACGCACTGCGAAGGATGAATATCAACGACGAAGGATTGGTCCGTCAGCCCGAAGAAAACGAACAGTTTACGCAGCCGCATTATGAGATTCTTAATGAATGGAAAATCTCTGAAACGCAAAAATTGAGCAACACCTTCTTCTATTACGAAGGACACGGCTGGTTCGATTTCAACGAGTACGGCGATACAACGACATTCCGTATCGACCAGGCACACGGATTCCATCCGACGCAGGATATCTCGACCGCGCTTATCCGCGCCGGCATTGATCTTGCACAATGGGGCTGGCTTCCCCGTTACGAATGGACGCACGGCAACGGCGAGCTGACCATCGGTGCGGAACTCCGCTACCATAAAGGAACACATTGGGGACAAATTCTGAGCGCCGACAGCCTGCCGGCAAACTACGACATCAGCTACCGGTTCTATCAATATAATGGTGAAAAAACCATGGCCTCTCTGTACACGGCTGAAGTGTACCGTCTTCAAGAAAATATTTCATTGATGGCAAACGTGCAGTTTGCCTACGACCAGTATAGGATTGCGGATGAGAAGTTTCTGGATAATTCATTTAGTTACCCATACTATTTTCTGAATCCTCGATTTGGCGTCAATTATAATATTACCGATGAGTGGAACACGTATGTTTCCGTCGCGTACACTTCCCATGAGCCGCCGTTGAGCAATTTGTACGATGCTGAGAACGCCGCTTATGACCCGACGATTGTTCCGCAGTTCGAGACAAAAATTGTCAACAACGATACTGTGTACGATTATACTAAACCTCTGGTGAAACCGGAACAGCTTCTCGATTTCGAGCTTGGCGCAGGGTACAAATCGGATGGGCTCACCGGTACTGTCAATGTGTATTGGATGGAGTTCACGAATGAATTGATCCCGAACGGAAAGCTAAACCGGTTCGGCATTCCGATTGTCGGCAACGCCGACCGCACGCGCCATATCGGTTTCGAGGTGGACGGTTCGGCGCGGTTGCCGTATTCATTTTCAGTGAACGGCAATGCGTCAATTTCATCCAATAAAATCATCAAAGAAACAGTCCTGAACGTCGATTCAACCGGAGCCGTCTTTGCTACAAACCTGAACGGCAATCCGATCGGAGGATTTCCAAGCCTAATGGGAAATCTCTTTGTAAATTACCAAACGGATAAGCTGACGGTTTCAGTTTCAGCAAAATATGTAGGTTCGTTCTACACGGATGATTTCAAAATCGAGGCGGATAAAAACGATGCGTATACGGTATTCAATGTCGAAGCAATATACAAACTTCCCCCCATTGCAAGCGCCAACGCGACTGTTCGAGGGGAGATTCGCAATCTCTTGAACACATTGTATACGCAGACGGGAGACGGGAATTTATTTTTTCCGGCAGCCGAAAGAAATTTTGTTGTCGGCATTACCGTGCAATTATAGCCTGTATTCATGAAGACATTTCCAGCGTCAAGAAAAAGAAGGTATAAGGCATTAGTGATTTGCAACGGTGATGTCCTTCCGAAGGAAGCAATAGCATCGATGCTGAGAAAGAAGCCGTTCATTGTTTGCGCCGATGGAGGAGCGAACAAAGCTCGGAAACTCGGCATCCGGCCGGATGTCATCATCGGTGATTTGGATTCTATTGCACCTGCGACGAGAAAGTTCTATTCCAGCGTCCAGACAATCAAAGTTGAAAGCCAGTTCAGCACGGATTTAGAAAAGGCGCTCGACTATCTCGTGAAATACCGGTATCGGAGTGCGGTTGTCATTGGTACGATGGGGGGAAGGCCGGACCATTCGCTCTCGAACCTCAGCATTCTAAAAAAATACCATAAGCGAATTCGCCTGGTGTTCTCGGATTCGTCGTGCGATATCCAGATCATTGATCGGAGGATTGCTTTCGAATCCGGCATCGGGTCGGTTGTATCGTTGCTTCCCATCGGCCGTTGCGATGGAATTACGACGGCCGGGCTCGAATTTCCCCTGCATAATGAATCGCTCGAGCTGGGCGTCCGGGAAGGAACAAGCAACAGAGTAGTTTCGGCTCCCGTCAAGATTTCCGTGAGAAAGGGGAGTCTTTTGTTATTTACTGTAAAGCCGAAATAAATCATTTTCAATTTTCGATTTGCAATTTACGATTGCCTTATTAATTATTATCTGCGTGTCAATCGTCCTCGAAAATTTGATAATTGTTCATTGTTGATTGCTCATTGTCCATGGTAACTTTTTCGTTCGTCGATATCCTGCTTATTGTTCTCTACTTCTCTGCGGTTGTGTATATCGGCTTTCGTTCCGCCCGCAAAGAAAAAACGGAGGCGGACGAATATTTGCTTGCCAGCCGGTCGCTTACCCTGCCGGTATTCGTTGCAACACTCGTTTCCACGTGGTACGGAGGAATTTTGGGAGTCGGAGAATATTCGTATCAATACGGAATTTCAAACTGGGTGGTTTTCGGAGTACCGTATTATTTTTTCGCTCTTGTCTTCGCATTTGTTCTGGCAAAAAAAGCGCGGGCAACCAACCTTGTCACAATACCCGACAAACTATTTGATGCGTATGACACGAAGACATCGCTTCTCGGCGCGCTCCTCACGTTCGTTCTCATATCGCCGGCTCCGTACGTGCTTATGCTTGGAATTCTTGTGCAATTGATTTTTGGGATCAGCCTTGCCGCCAGTGTTCTTATCAGCACTTTTCTGACGGTGTGTTATTTATACGCCGGGGGATTCAGGTCGGACGTGAACACGAACATTGCTGAATTCATTTTGATGTTTGCGGGCTTTGCTATCATCCTTCCGTTTGCGTATGCAAAATTCGGCGGGTTTGAGTTTCTTCAGCGCAACTTGCCGCCGTTGCATCTGACATGGCACGGAGGGAATTCGCTTCAATTCATCATCGTCTGGTTCTTCATCGCTCTCTGGACGCTGGTGGACCCGGCATTCCATCAGCGGTGCTATGCAGCGAAGGACGGGGCGACCGCTCAGAAGGGGATCATTCTCTCAACGCTCTGTTGGTTTGTATTCGACTTTTTTACGAGCACGGCCGGGTTGTATGCACGGGCAGCGATGCCCCATCTTCAGCAGCCGATGTTCTCGTACCCGATGCTGGCCGAAATAACCTTGCCGTCGGCGGCGAAGGGATTATTCTATATCGGCATGCTCGCGACCATCATGTCAACGCTGAGCAGCCTCACATTTATCGGTGCGTCGACGATCGGCAACGATATTGTCGGAAGGCTTTTGGTAAATGAAAAAAAGGAAGTCAGGATGGCTGCAATCACGCTCTGGACGAAGATCGGCCTTGTTGTTACGGCTGCGTTCGCCGTCGCGCTTGCATTATGGATTCCGTCCGCAGTCAAACTCTGGTTCGTCATCGGAACTGCAATCATTCCGGGACTTTTAGTTCCATTAATGGCAAGCTATTTTGAGCGGCTGAAGATTCCTGCCTCGTTTGGCTTTGCATCGATGTTTTTTGGATGGAGTGTCTCCACGGTGTGGCTGGTATGCGGCCAGCTTTCCGGAGGAGAATATCTTTTCTCCATCGAACCGATGTATCCCGGGTTGTGCATATCGGTAGGAATATGGGGAGCCGGACGGATTTTTGTTTCACGCAAACGGCGATGACGACTCTGCATTCGTCACTCTTCGAGAACGTGCGACACACATTCGAGAATTTCTTCGATCCGGAATGGTTTATGGATAATATTTTTGACGCCATGGCGAAGCATGCCGCTCCTCGAACTTTCGTCTAAATAACCGGTCATAAAGACCATTTTTACTTCGGGATTTATTTCGGCGAGCTTCTTGAACACTTCTTCGCCCCCCATGAGAGGCATCCCTAAGTCCGATATCACTATATCGATCTGCTCGCAGTGCGATTGATATATTTTTACAGCATCGATTCCGTTCGACGCTGTCATCACGCTATAACCTTTGCCTTGCAATATCTCTTCAAGCATTTCCCGCAATCCTTGCTCATCGTCCACGATGAGGATAGTCGAGGGTTGTCCATCGCGGCTCTTTTCAGGAATGGATTCGTGTTTTTTGCCTTTCGAGGGATCTTTCAGCTCGGCGGTAAGAAGAGGAAAATAAAATGCGATGGTTGTTCCTTCTCCAAGGCTGCTCACAACGTCGATCAGCCCATGATGATTTTGCACGATTCCATGAACGATCGAAAGGCCCAGGCCTGTTCCTTTGCCCCTTCTCTTCGTTGAAAAAAACGGCTCAAATATGCGCGATGTTGTTTCCCCGCTCATCCCTGTGCCGTTGTCCGAAACGCTGAGAACCACGTATTTCCCTTCTTGAATTTGCGGGAATTTTTTCTGCAGCTCTCCATGGGTTATCGCGCCGACGCGGAAAATGATTGTGCCGTTGGCCGATTTCTCTTCAATCGCGTCGCGTGAATTCAGCGCAAGGTTGAGAATCGCCTGATGCAGCTGATCCGGGTCTCCCATGATCGCCGCGTTGCTCGTCTCAATTTCAGACCTTATCGAAATGGATTTCGGCAGCGTGTGTTCGAGCAATTTTTGCACTTCGAGCACCACCGTTGCAACGGACATCGGTTTAAGTTTTCCTTTTTCTGAACGGGCGAAGAGTAACAGTTGTTTCGCAATCGCTGCGCCTCGTTCCGCGGCCGTTGCGACCAAATCGGCGTAATGCTGCAGCCCTTTGTCGCTGCGGGTTTTCTCTTTCAGTATTTCAGCGGACGTGAGAATCATTGAAAGAACATTATTAAAATCGTGTGCGATGCCGCCGGCAAGGACGCCGATCGATTCCATCTTTTGCGCGTGAAGAAGCTGGTTCTCCAGCAATTTTCTTTCGCTGATATCCCGGAAAACGCTCAGGAGCATCTTATTATTTGCACCGAAGACGATGAACGAATTTGAAATCTCGACAGGAATTTCTTCTTCGTTCCACAGCGCAATGTCGCCGATGAAGCGCGGCAGTAAAGTTTCGGATTCAAATTCCCGCCGGTATTCTTCGAGAGCAGTTTCCCCTTCATCGTGCTGGTGTGTTACAGAGAGGAATTCCCCCAGGAGCTTTTCCTGCGGCAGCTTCACCATATTACTATACGCAGAATTGACCATGACGATTCTGCCTTCTTTATCCGTCAGCCTCATGCCGTCCGCCGAGTGCTCCCACATCGCCCGGAAGCGTTCTTCGTCGGCCTTTCGCTGGATGGCCGTTGCGATATGCTGCGAGACGAAAGTGAGAATTTCCTGCTCCTGTTCGGCATAGCGAACCGATTCCGTGTAGCTTTGCACGACGATTGCCCCGAATGTTGTCTCGCCGGATTTGAGCGGCACGCCAAGCCAATCGATGGAAGGCGTTCCGATTGATTCCACTTCTTCTTCCCGGGACAACACTTCAAATACATCCGGTGAGGCCAGCAGGGGCCGCCCCGTTCGCAGTACGTTACTCTGTCAGTCCCTTCCCCAGCTTTTTCGGAGCAGGTTGAAGATCAACTTCATCGACAAAATACGGAAAGCTCAGTATCTGGGTCGAAGCATCGTACAAGGCAATGTAAAAGTTCTTGGCCGGCATCAGCGTGTTGACGATCGAGTGGACAGAAGAGTAGAACTCCTGCAAATCGACCGTCGAATGGGTTTTTTCCGCAATGCGATAGAGCGCGGATTGCAATGTTTCCGCCCGTTTACGTTCCTGGACGTCGGTCACGGCTCCGAGGGTTCCGATTATTTTTCCGTCAGTATCCCGGTACGGCGACGCGTTTATCTCCGCCCAGAATTGTGTCCCATCTTTCCGAGTCATGAAGACTTCGTACCGTTCGAGTTTGCCAAGGAGCCTCTCTTTGTTCCGTTCCTTCATGGCTTCCCATTTGTCTTGCGGAATCAGCAGGGTGTATGCCGGTTTGCCGATCATTTCTTTTGCAGTATACCCGCACAGGTCTGCCATACGCGAGTTGATATAAATGACCGTGTCATCGACGTCCGTGATGACCACTCCCTCTCCAAGGCTCTCGACGACAGTGCGGAACCGCGTTTCCGATTCGCGCAATGTTTCCTCAGCACGCTTCCTGTCGGTAATATCCAGAAGTGTACCATGGATGGCCGGTTTCCCGTTGTAGACGGTGCGGGAGCCGTACACTTCCACATGTATTTTAGTCCCATCCTTTTTCCGGCCGACGAAAGTATAATTCAGTGCATCACCAACTTCGTCAACTCGCTTCCGGATATTTTCCATGACCGCAGCATGCGACTCCGGAGAGACAAGCTCCAGGACCGATTTTCCGGACAACTCGTCTCGGTTGTATCCGAAGATTTCTGCATGGCGTTCGTTCACGAATTTGAACACTCCATCCTGTATTAGATACACCCCGACTAATGCTTTTTCTACAAGACTGGAATACCGCTCCGACAATTGCGGAACGAGCGAACGGACGAGCAGATAATTCCCGAGCAAGAGGAGGAGCATGCCGAGCGTTAAACCGAAATAGCCGGTTACGGTCCTTATTCCGGGGAATAGTACTTCGTTCCACTCCTGCGGAAGGATGCCGCTATGGTACAGCGAGTCGAGGATGATGTTCAGGTAGACGAGAGCAAAACCGACTGCGATAAGGCGGAATCCTTTCAATGTGTGCTTGATGACAAGAGTACGAAGCACCAGAAAGAATCCGACTGCTGCAAACAGCAAAAGAAGAAATTGTATGAAGTTGAAAACGTGCATGCCCGCGTGAGTATGAAATCTTACTTCGTATCCAAAATCAGGGAGAGCCCATCCTTACACGCGCCGATTGTGATAGCGAGAGTAATGATACATGTCATAATCAGCCTCCTGAACGGATGAGAAAAATATTATTCCAATATAAGGACATCGAACACATTGGAATCCGATGAATGAATTTTGCCGCCGCCGATCCACTCGCCCCCGTTTCGTTCAACAGCACGAAATTCACCGATGCCGGCACCGCCATGGTCGTCCTGCGCGCCAATAAGTATCGTCATTTTCCACTCCGGTGTTGGTTTTCCAAGATACTTAAGGGGAAGACTAAACTCAATCGATTTTCGTGCGACGCTGCCGATAGGATTTTTTTCATCCCCCGAACGAGGGATATACGCGCATAATACTTTCCCTTTTTCATCGGCGATACGAATGCCGCCGCCGACGGTGATCAATCGGTCGAATTGGTATCCATGGTGGACGGTGAATTGAGAATTTGCGCCGACCGACGTTGAGCCTTCATCCCCCCGATGAATTGCAATCGCGGCAAACGTGAGTTGAAATCCGTACTCGGGATGCCAGCCGGGGTTCACAAGGTCGCGGAAAACGAGCGTGAAGTACGCGTTCGACGAATCGTATGCGACTGTTGCATGAACAATGTCCAGAATTCCCGGCTTGAAGTTCACGCTCGAAGGATAGATGTACGTTCCCGAATTGCCGCGATCGTCTCCGGCAGAGTCTTCTTTGTCGAATAATATTTTCGCTGCGGTATTTGTTTTACGCACGTCGTCTAATGACAGGACAGCGTACGACGGGCCCTGAAGCACCGGCGACTGAGCGTTGAATATCGGCTGTGCAAGATTGAGATCGGCAAACTCCGCCTTCGGTGAAAAATCCTGCAAATACCACACCGCACCGTCACGCGAAGAGGCTATTTCCTTGCTGTTGTGATAAACGGAATACGTGTCGAGAGAATGCGCAATGGTCAGCGTTTCGTTCGGCGTGAGGGTTGAATTAATAAAAGCGGCATCCCCGCTGTGGTAGACCCATAAGTAATTCACAGCATAATCTTTTGTGAGAGTGTCGGCTTTCAACGCGACGCGGATCGAGTCTCCGATTATCTCATACTGTGCATGAATATGGGAATCACCGGCGCGGAAAGTGCATTCCACGTGCCGCAGCTCTGTCGGAAGTTTTGGATTGATGCGAATGGTATGGGCAGTTGCATCGATGCCGATGCCGAGATAATCCTGATAAAAGCTGCGGATGAATTCCGCCAGGCTCCACGCTTGAGAAAAAGCGCCGGAGAGGCGCGGCTCTGTTTCCCCGCTCCTCGTTTGCGCATCGAGCAGCTCCGATAATGTCCCTACGCATCCCCGATGAAGGATCTGATGAACCATATTCTTTGTGATAGTAAATGAGAGGTCCTCTTCATCGTTTCGTGTCAGCGCGTAGATGGCATGTCCGTTCAGCCAGGTCCAGACGATGCCGTTGTGGTACGCTGCGTCCTGCACATAGTACGGTTCGTTATGATGGAAGGGATGGAAGTTCGAATCCGTCTGCGACAGAGTGCCAACGCCATGTTCATAGATGAGGTTTGCCGTTACCGTTTTCACCATGGCCTCGCGGATGTCTTCCGAATTTATAATATCGAGACAGAAGAGCTGATTCGGCCGCATCTCGTGCGAAGGAGAGCCATCGGCATTCAAATGGTCGTACACTAATTTATTTTCTCTGTCGACGAAATACGTGTTGAAATTTTTTTCCACAGCGTCTGCCAGGGACTTCCACTTTCTTGCGAGAGAATTTTTGTTAAGATATTCTGCCTCGAAAGAGCCGATCAAGAGCTGGTAATACCAGAGCGCCTGAACGTCGCAGGCACGGTTCCCGCGAGGAGACCAGGGTCCGTTCGGCCCGACCGCGTCCATCCACGACTCCGCGTCGCCGTGAGTAAGGAAACCAAGAGAATCGGTATGGTATCTGATCGTACCTTCGATCGATCGCTTGATGACGGGAAAAAGCTCACGGATTAGCACCGTGTCATTTGAATACTTGATGTAATCATACATCTGCTTGACGAACCAGGGAGTTCCGTCCGCGGTATTGTATGCTATCGACGTCGGCGTCACGAAATTTGGAATACGTCCGTAATTTGTGCTGGAAGAATCTTTTTCCTGAAAACGAGCGAACGAAAGGAGAATCTCGCGCGCATCCTTGAAGTTCCCCGCGACAAACGTAGCCCCCGGGAGCGAGATAAACGAATCGCGTCCCCAATAATTGTTGAACCATGGCAAACCGGCAAAAATGCCTTTCACCGGAATTCCTGACTGCGATTGATTCATGATAAGAGCGTCGAGCGACAACTTCGCCCACATGAGAGCGATGTCGAGCTCTTCGTCGTTGGTTTTGAGATACGACTTCCGGAGCAGCCTCTCCATTCGTTTCTTGCGAGCTGCTATCAGCTTGTCCGCATTTTTCGCAATGTTCAGGCTCAGACGTTGAATGTCGTTCGCAGAAAAAGCTGCGGCAATGATATAGAGAACTCGCGAGGAACTGCGTTTTGAACTCAACGCTATCCACGTGGGGACGGATCCTCCTATGGGCGCAGTCTTGATGTGCCAAAGTGAGTACGCCGGGGTCGAGCTTTTCTCTTGCTCAAATTCTGGAGCGACCTGAAGATCCAGCGTGGGGTTTACCTTTTTTGTTCCATTGAATTTATATTCCACGATAAGAGCATTTATGCTGTCCAGGAAAGTGAAACGTTCTTCAGTGTCATCCGGATATTTCCGCACAAGTTGATAGGGGAAGACGGTCGTTGACGCCGTCGTCCTGTCTGCAACTTTGCCGTTCAGCTCAAGAGAATAATCGCTGAGAATCTTTTGCGCATTGACGAACCAGCCCTGCCATCCGCCGGAGTTTTGAGAGTTTACTTCTCCGTAATAGGTTCCTGCTTGCTTGTTGGTATAAGCAAATTGGCGTGGTGCCGCGGCAACGCTAATCCCGATCCTGTCGACAAGCGGCGTGCCGGCGTGGAGCACGCCGTACGATGCGATAAATAAGACGAGGAGCGATAGTAGTCTCATCCATAGACCTTAAATATTATTTCTTCGTGTTCTTTGTGGAGAAAAAATCTTTTACCCCTCTTAATAGAAGAGTTTCTACCTCTTGCATTGCCTCATCAATCGGCATGTTGTCGGGCGATATCTGGTGAAGTGCTGCAAGCCCAAGTCTTTCCCGAAGAGTGGCTTTCTCACCGAGAATCTTTCCGGCGAATGCGTAGACAGGTTTGTTGAATTTCTTTGCGTGCCGCACGACGCCTTCGATTCCTTTGCCGTGCAGGGTCTGTGAGTCCAGCGTTCCTTCGGCGGCAACAACGCAATCACATTGTTGCAGCAAATCGTCGAAACGGAGCACATCGAGCACGAAATCGATCCCGGAAAGTATTTTGGCATTGCAAAATGCGAGCAGTCCCGCGCCGAGTCCCCCCGCCGCTCCGCTTCCAGGAAGATGCGAAACGTTCCGATGCACATCAGTTTCTATAATAGATGCATAATGCTTCAACGCTTCATCGAGCATACGCATTTGTTCTGCTGTTGCTCCTTTTTGCGCCCCGAATGTAAACGATGCCCCTTCCGGTCCGCACAGTATATTCGTGACGTCCGAAAGCCCTACAATCTCTGTTTCCTTAATTCTTAATTCTTCATTCTTCATTATAATATGGTGAAGCTGCGACAGATGAATCCCGCCATCCGGCAATTCAATATTACTTCCATCGAAAAATTTTATTCCCACTGCTCTTGCACAGCCGGCGCCCCCATCGTTGGTCGCACTCCCACCCATTCCAACAATAATTTTTTTGCACCCGGAATTCATGGCCTTGCGAATCAATTCACCTACGCCAAAAGTAGTCGCATGTGCGGCGTCGTATTGAGACGGTTTCAATAAATGCAAGCCGGCGGCTTCCGCCATTTCGATAACGGCAGTTGTTCCATCTCCAAGGACTCCCCATCGGGCATTCACAGTCATGGAGGCAAGCGGTCCGCACACGGAAACCGAATAGAACTTTCCGCCGGTTGCTTGAACGAGACATTCGAGCGTGCCGTTGCCGCCGTCTGAAATTGGGCAAAGGACACAACGTGCATCGTGCAAAATATCCTGAATTGCTCTTGAAATTATGCTTGCAGCGTTGGGTGCCGAAAGAGAACCTTTCAGCGCGTTCGGTGCGATCAAAAAATTCATGCTAGAAAGGTATGGATTTTTGAAGTAAGATTCAGCAAGGCGAAGGTGCACATGTCGAACACTTCTTGATTTACCTTGCCAAATATTTCAGCTATCGTGTTTTCCCGGAGGTGTCCAACATCTATTGTGCGAGAAAACGCTTCATTGATTTTCAACCAATTTTTAGCTTAATTTAAACTGTTTCAATTCACGGTTAATCTGACACTAAAACTTTTTACAACGGAGAATATATGTCATCGACAATTATCACAGATGTTTGGGCACGGGAAATTCTTGATTCACGAGGCAATCCTACTGTTGAAGCAGATCTTGAGCTTGAGGATGGAACAATCGGACGGGCGTCTGTTCCGAGCGGTGCGTCGACGGGCGAACACGAAGCGGTTGAACTGCGCGACGGCGACAAAATGCGTTACAACGGCAAAGGCGTTTTAAAAGCGGTTGAGAACGTCAATAATGTTATCGCGGATGAGGTCACCGGGTTCGATGCGCAGGACCAGGTCGGCATCGATAAAATGATGATCGAGCTCGACGGAACACCGACGAAGAGTAAACTTGGCGCAAACGCCATTCTTGCCGTATCGCTTGCCGCTGCGAAAGCCTCGGCGAAGTCGTTGAAAGTTCCTCTGTACCGCTACATCGGCGGCTCGAACGCAAAAATTCTTCCCACGCCGATGATGAACATTATCAACGGCGGACGGCATGCCGACAGCAACGTCGATTTTCAGGAATTCATGATTGTTCCGGCCAATGCGCCGAATTTTGCCGAAGCGCTTCGGATGGGGGCAGAAGTTTTTCATGCCTTGAAGGACGTTCTGAAAAAGAAGGGATACAATACTGCAGTCGGCGACGAAGGCGGCTTCGCTCCGAGCTTGAAATCGAACGAGGAAGCGCTCGAAGTTATTATGGAAGCGATTACGAAAGCGAAATACAAAGCTGGCGAAGATGTCTTCATCGCTATCGACCCGGCGGCGAGTGAAATGTATGAGGATGGAAAATATCTTTTCTACAAATCGACGCAGAAGAAAGCGACGAGAGAAGAGATGGTAAAACTCTGGACAAAATGGGTGAAAGAGTATCCTATCATTTCTATCGAAGATGGTATGGCGGAAAACGATTGGGATGGCTGGAAGATGTTGACCGATGAACTTGGAAAGAAGATTCAGCTAGTCGGTGATGACAATTTCGTAACTAACGTGGAATTCCTCAAAAAGGGAATTGAGATGGGTGTTGCGAATTCGATTCTCATCAAGGTAAACCAGATCGGCACGCTGACCGAAACCCTTGATTGCATCGAAATGGCGAAGCGCGCACACTATACGGCTGTTATTAGCCATCGATCGGGTGAAACAGAAGACGCGACAATTGCGGATATCGCGGTAGCCACAAACGCTGGACAGATTAAAACAGGTTCAACAAGCCGGACAGACCGTATCGCAAAATACAATCAATTACTCCGCATCGAGGAGGAACTCGATTCGAACGGGATATACGCAGGGCTGGGCGCTTTTAATGCGAAGCGGTAAGAAAAAAGTCGGAGTAAGATGTACGGTTCATTTTACAGCCAAGACTGGAAGAGATTATATTTGTAGATGAATCATTTAAATCGGCAAATACCGCCGAAAGCACATACGCCGATGTACAACTGGCATAAGTTCTGGGGGAGAAAGACCTGGAATGTCGTCAGCGAGTTTGTACAAAATTATTGCCCGGAGAATGGTGTCGTACTTGACCCATTTTCCGGCAGCGGTGTTACTGCGCTAGAGTCTCTGAAACTTGGACGTAGAGTAATTGCAATTGACCTAAATCCAATTGCAACGGAAATTCTTCGTCTGACCATTCAACCCGTTAATCTTGTAAAACTTGAAGAAGCTTTTCAACGTGTTGCTGCCGCTGCAAAAGACAACGTCGGCAGGTTATATGCCACCGATTGCCGTAAGTGCGGCAATGAAGTTGTTATGGAGTGTGCGATTTGGGAAAGAGACGAAAAGAAAAAGCTGACCCTTAAAGAAGTCCGATACAAATGTGGCTGTGGAGATGTTCAAGAAAAAGGATGCAAGCCGACCGCGAAAGACCTCAAACGAATCAAAGAAATAGATGATGAATTTGCAAAATCGCGACTGTGGCATCCAAAGAATCGATTTTACTACCCTGACGGCACGCCGTTCATAAAAAAAGAAAAGTACGAATCTTTAGATGAATTGTTCACCACGAGAAACTTATATGCGCTCGCGATTGTCTACAAAGCTATTGAGAAAGAAGACGACAGGCTTCTGCAAGATTTTCTAAAAATTGCTTTTACGTCGATGGTGCATCTCTGTTCGACGATGGTTCCTGCTGGACTGCCGGCACCGACAAATCACCAGACTCCGTTCAGCTCCGCCTGGACTCAACATAGCTATTGGTTTACTCCTGAATTTATGGAGCAAAATGTCTGGAATAAGTTCGACAGCTCCATAATGGGCCATCAAGGATTGTTGAAAGCAAAAATTGAGTCGAATCAGTTTTTCAAAAACGTCAAGTTTGGGAGTAAGCCTTCACAAGTCTTAGAAGGTAAAGCTGATATTTGTATCCTCAATGCTTCTTGCTTGGATGTGCTTGACAAGATTCCTTCACGGTCAATTGATTATATCTTTACCGATCCACCTTACGATGCCTCCATACAATACGGAGAGCTTTCATTTCTTTGGGTGGCCTGGCTGAAAAAAGATGAGAATTATCTTGAACGGCTCTCGGCAGATGAAATTATTCGTAACGAGAGGCAACACAAGGATTTTGAAGTTTATCATGCTCTGTTGAAGCGAAGCTTTGACGGAATGTATAAAGCTTTGAAACTTAACCGTTACGCCACACTTACTTTTCATAATCCCACTTTTCATGTCCGCAACGCGACTATTCGCGCAGGCACATTTGCAGGGTTTGAGTTTGAAAAAATTCATCATCAACCGATTGCTCGAACTTCAGGGAAATCTTTGTTGCAGCCGTTTGGCTCTGCAATGGGTGATTTTTATTTGCGATTTCATAAGCCGTCGATTGGGAAACCTGTTACGCAGGAAGAGATCAGCGAACAACGTTTTGAGAAAATTGTCGTGGATACAACAGTCCAACTTCTTGCTGAGCGTGCAGAACCGACTCCCTATACAATTGTGATCAATTACATTGATCCCGTGCTTGCAAGAAATGGATTCTTTTCAAACTTGCAGAGCGGCTTAGATGTAATAAAAGTTTTGAAGAATCATCTTGACAAAGAATTTAAGCTTGTGACAGAAAAGATCGGGGGCGTTCAGGGCAAGCTTTGGTGGTTCAAGAATCCACAGCTTGTTAGTCGTCTTAAGGAAATCCCGCTTTCAGAAAGAGTGGAACAAACCGTATTCCGAGTCCTAAAATCCAAAGGGAAAATAACGTTCACCGATGCCTGGGAATCTGTGAGTATCGAATTCCCGAATTCGCTCACTTCGGACAGCATGAGTATCAAAGATGCGCTGGAACAATACGCTCGCCAGGTGACTGGAGGGTATTGGTTGTTAAAGCCTCAGATTACGGAACGGATCAACCAGCATAATGAAATTATTGCAGTGCTTGCTGAAACAGGTGCTGCACTTGGATTCAAAATTTGGGTTGGAAAGAAAGAACAAGCGAGTTCCGTTCATGGAATTATCGGATCGCAGAAGCTTCTGAAAGACTATGTTTCAGCGGATATATCGGAAGTAAAAAATATTGTGGACCTAAAAACAGCAGAACAGATTGATCTAATATGGGTTCATAAGGAGAAGATTGTTTCATTGTTCGAAATAGAGTCTACAACAACAATGACAAGCGGCCTGGTTCGCGGTTCTAATGTAACCGGTAACGTGCCAAAATATCTCGTTATACCGGAAGAACGTTCAGAACAATTAAACAGAAAACTAAAATCGCCCATGTTTGCCGAACGCTTTGAGGTCGACACGTGGAAGATTTTGTATTTTGACAGTCTGAGGGGCAATTATAAAAAACTTAAGAATGCAACTATTTCTATAGAAGACTTAATCGATAAAAAGGTGAAGCCTTCATCGATACATGAGGCGGCAGCTTCTTACAATCTCTTTGAGAATAACGAAATCATTCAACTTGTGGAAGAAGAAAACGCATGACTCCTTCAATCAAATTCGGAACAGACGGCTGGCGCGGTGTTATCGCAGATGATTATACGCTCGCAAACGTGGCAAAGGTTGCGTTGGCAACGGCGCGCTATTTCAAATCCCATAAAAAAATCAAAAACGGCTTGGTGATCGGATATGACTCGCGTTTTATGTCGAAGGATTTTGCACATAAGGCTGCGCAAGTCATCGCAAGCGCCGGCGTAAAGGTAAAATTGGCCGATAAGATTTCATCAACGCCGATGACATCTCTCGGCATTGTGAAGATGAAAGCCGCCGGCGGAGTTGTTATTACGGCAAGCCACAATCCTGCAGAATATAACGGGTTCAAGATCAAAGGAGATTTCGGCGGACCCGCCCATCCTGAGATGGTTGCAAAAGTGGAAAAGCTTCTTGCCCCGATTTTGAAAGCGAAGGAACTTCCGTTAAAAGTAAAACCGTTCGACGAACTTGTCGCGAAGAGGCTGATTCAATTCGTCGACCTGACATCGCTGTATGTTGCCGATATTGAGAAAAAGATCGAGATAGACCTTATCAAGGCGACGCGCATTAAGATACTGTACGATGCAATGTATGGCGCCGGACAGGGTGTGATGGAACTGATTTTGCCGAAGGTCGGAACAATCCGCAACATCTTTAACCCTTCGTTCGCCGGTGGACACCCTGAACCCCTTGCGCAGAATCTCGAAGAGCTGAGCTTCGAGGTCAAAGACGGCAGATACAATATCGGTATTGCAACAGACGGAGATGCCGACCGCGTTGGGGCGATAGATGAAAAGGGGAACTTTGTCGATTCCCACCGCATCTTTGCGATCCTCCTGAAATATTTGGTAGAACGCAAACACCTGAAAGGGGAAGTTGCGAAGTCGCTGTCGGTTAGCGAGCTGATCTCCAGGATGTGCGAGAAGTACGGACTTGTTTTGAACGAGACACCTGTCGGTTTTAAGTATCTTTGCCGTCTGATGACGGAGAAAAAAATCATCATCGCCGGAGAAGAGAGCGGCGGACTCGGCGTGATGGGGCATTTGCCGGAACGCGATGGAATTTATGTCGGCTTGCTGCTTGCGGAGATCATGGCCGTGCGCCGGAAGAAATTGAGCGCGCTTGTGCAGGAGCTGTTCGATGAATACGGCGAGTACCATTTCGGCAGGATTGACCGGCGCGTTACAGAGGCAGAGAAGAAAAAAATTGTGTTGTTCTATTCACACCGGCCGAAAAAGATCGGCCCCTTTACCGTTCAGCGCATCAACGAAACCGACGGCTACAAATTTTACGTCGACAAGGGATGGATTCTTGTCCGTTTTTCGGGTACGGAGCCGCTCGTTCGCTTCTATGCTGAAGCGAATTCCCCCGCGCGAATGAAGGCTATGCTGAAAGCCGCAACGGCCGTATGATTCTGCAGGACACATGAATCCTTCACGCAGTTACAATTTTTTCTACAACATCATGCCCGACGGGACGGTGAAGCAGATCAATCCGTTCACGGGCACCGAAGTGTGGGCAGTACCCGGCCGCGGCGACAAGCCGTTAATGAATGAAGTACCTGCCGCGGCAAAAGAGATCGACCGCACCGGCGACGGGAAGTATTGCAGCTTCTGCGAGACCCGCTACTACGAAGTTCCCCCCGAAAAGAACCGCCTTGTCAAAGAGAATGGACAGTATCGTATGTTGACGCGCATCCCGCCGGACAAGTACAACGATACCGTTGCAGAATTTCGCCGGCTCGGAAATTTGTTCGAAATCGTTACCATCGACTACTGGAAAAAGAATTACAATTATCGATTGACGAAAGATGCCGCCGCCTGGCGCGATTCATATATTGCTACCCCCAGGGGGGCCGAACATATCGACGCGATTTTGAATTACAAGTTGAAAATGTCTTCCCGGTCGGAACAGGAGATCAGGCAGAAGCTCCTGTTCAATAAAGAGAATATGATGGATGCATTCTTTGGCGGATGCCACGAACTCATCATTGCACGCAAGCATTACACCGACGGGGCAACGGTCGACACCCAGCTTCGTTCTTCAGGCGAAATGACGGAGGAGGAGCACTTTCAGTATTTCCGGTTCGCGGTCGAAGCGATGCGGGATATGCTGACCTACAATCGGTACATCCGGTACATCAGCGTATTTCAGAACTGGCTTCGACCGGCGGGCGCTTCCTTCGACCACCTTCACAAACAAATTGTCGGGCTGGATGAGTGGGGAAATTCCATGCTGCAGCAGATCCAGATGCTTCGCGACGACCCGAATATCTTCAACGAACTCGGAGTGAATTTCGCAGCGCAGTATAACTTGGTGTTTGCAGAAAATGATTATGCGGTTGCCAGCGTGGGGATCGGCCACCGCTATCCGACGGTTGAGATTTACTCGAAGTCGCAGGCCAGCCGGCCATTTGAACACAACGATGCGGAATTACGAGGAGTGAGCGATCTCGTACATGCATGCCATGCAGCGATCGGAAGCCAGATTTCCTGCAACGAAGAATGGTATTACACTCCTATCGATGCAGTTTACAAAATGCCGTGGCATGTGCTTCTTAAATTACGCGTCAACGTTCCTGCCGGGTTTGAAGGAGGGACAAGTATTTTTATCAATCCTTTTACGCCGATCAACCTTCGTGATAAGTTAGTACCGCGCATGTACAATTTGCGGGACACGGGAGTTATCAACGGACTTCGCCTTGCAGAAGAGTGCCGGTTAGCTCCAAATCCCCTGCTCTATTATTTGAAATAGGTGCAAAGGGGGAAACACACACCGCTCTCGATTACAACACCGCAGCCCTCCTCGCACCATTCTTTTCCATGATTGTCGATGCATCAATAATAACGATGCAACCCAAAAGCCGGATTCCCGTAAACGCAATTGCGTTTAATGAAAACCGATCCTGTCCTCTCATACAGGTTGGTTGACTCACAAAATATTTTGACAAATCACGATTTTCCCGGTGAAGTGTTGGACAGTCACTCATGAAAGGCAAAACGCAACAGACCATAACCAATCCCCGTTCCGAGCTGATTTTCCGCGCTCTCCATCTTGCATTTCATCCTCTTCTTTTGTCAGCTCGTCGGAATTCATCGGTATTTTTGAATGTATCCTCTATCTTGAACTCCGTACTCACGATAAGAGCCGCACCTCCTTTGGAGGATAACCCATGCGTGGAAAAGTGATGTCTCGTTATTATTTCGTCATGATGTTCGCTTTACTCTTTTCTTCACTTGCCGCCCAGGACCGGCGGGGAGAAATTTCCGGACAGGTGATAGACGGCGCGACACAACAGCCCCTTATTGGTGCGAACGTTACGGTTGTCGAGCAACCTACGGTTGGCGCTGCGACCGACGAAAACGGTAATTTCTTTATTAAAAATTTAGAGGTGGGGGAATATAGCCTTCGAACGAGCCTGATCGGCTATCAGACTTCAGTTTTGACGAATGTCGTTGTCTCCACAGGGCGCAGCGCAAAAGTGAAGATTAAGATGCAGGAAACTCTCGTTGAAATCGGTGAAGTCGAGGTGAAAGCAGACTACTTCGGCCGGGCCGGTTCGATCAGTCCGGTCAGCACGGTTGGGTTGAGCGGTGCCGAAGTCGCGCGCTCGCCCGGATCGATCCAAGACATGGATCGGTTGATGCAATCTCTCCCCAATGTCGGCAACTCGAGCGATGAGACGAACGAAATGATCGTTCGAGGCGGCTCCCCCGATGAAAATCTCACCGTGATGGATTACATTGAGATCCCGTCCACTAATCACTATCCGAACGAGTTCAACTCCGGCGGCCCGATCAACATGGTCAACGTTGACCTCATCGAGGACGTTCGTTTTTCCACGGGCGGCTTTCCCGCTCAGTACGGCGACAAGCTTTCGTCGGTGATGGACGTAACGCTTCGCGAGGGAGATCGTCAACGGTCATTTGCGACGAACACCGGTTTTAACTTTGCCGGATTCAGCACGGTGATGGAAGGAGGAATCGATAATGGAAGAGGCTCCTGGATCTTTTCTGCACGCCGGAGCCTTCTCGAAACGCTCGACAATCTTACGGGAATCACCGCGCTCGGTCTGACGGCAATTCCTAAATACTACGACACTCAGTTCAAGGTTGCCTACGACCTTTCTCCCACGCAGAAATTCATGGCGAGCGGGATTTACGGAGACGACAAAATTCTCATTGACGGCGATCCGAAAGAGACAAACATCCAGAAAGCGGGCATTACCGATTCTTCGAGCGTCCAAAATGTCGATGTTCACACAAACGAATACGCTGTCGGTGCAAGCCTCAAAAGCCTCTGGGGCAACGATGGCTTTTCGGTGTTGACACTCTATTCGTTTGGCAACAGATACAATGTCGATGTCACGAACGATTTTACGCGCCGCTCCTACGACGACATGGGGAGAGTGACGAGCAGTGCTCTTCTTAATTCGGAAAGCGCCTATAACGAGGACAATTACGAATCTGTTCTCGCCGCGCGTTATGATGCCGTATATCGGATATCCGAAAGCCACGAGCTTTCCGCGGGAGTGCAGTATCAAACGACATGGAAATTCGACGGAGTTGCAACATATCAATCGGATTCACTGAGGTACGATCTGAACCACGACGGGATTTTCGAAACGTACCCGCCGCGTTTCCCTTCGGGCGACGTTCAAACCCACCTCGGCCTGGGCGATTCGTATAAACTGAGCGGATATGTGAGCGACAAGGTCTCTCTTTTTCCACGAGTGGCGTTAACGGCGGGTCTTCGTTATGATTATTTCAGCTATTCGGGTCACGGCAACCTTGCTCCGCGGACGAGTATTTCGTATGAACTCGTTCCCGAACTTACCCGGCTGAATTTTGCCTATGGCGAGTATTATCAAACACAGCCTTTGCCGGACTACTCCGATAACCGGAACATCGGATACAATCGTAATTTGGATAATGCCCACGCCCGCCATTTCGTCCTTGGCGTCGAACAAGTCCTGGATGAGGGACTGAAAGGGAGCATTGAAGTCTACGACAAACATTATTCCAACCTTGCGGTGACTGAGCAATTTATCGAATCACTCGCCGACCCGACATTCCAATCCGACAAGTATCTCACGGTCATGGACCGGCGGTCGAGAGGTATCGAATTTTTTCTTCAACAAAAACAGGTGAAAGACTATTTCGGGACGGTCAGTTACTCCTATTCAACCACGGTCTCCGACGATCCGAGGGTAGGAATGGAAGGAAAAACGTTTCTTTCAGATTACGACTATCCTCATATTCTGACGGTCGTATTCGGTAAGATCGTGAAAGGGACGAGGACCTGGCTGGATGAATCGATATTGAAGTATCCGACGAAGATTTTACCGTTTTCTGACGACATGGAAATTAGTTTCCGTTTTCGGTACTCATCCGGCAAACCGTACACGCCGCAAACATTCGTGACCAATGAACAAGTATGGATCGGAAATGTTACCTGGTCGAAAGGAGCGTGGGTGAACGAGTCCGCCGATCTTAACACGGCGCGATATCCTGCGTATCACCGGCTTGATATACAGTGGATCAGCCGGTATCATATGACCGGGTGGAACATCGTCACGTTTATCGCGATTCAAAATGTCTACAACAGAGACAACATTGCCTCGTACCAATATGTAAGCGACGGAACGATCCAAACGCTCCATCAATTCGCGTTCTTTCCTGTGGGCGGGGTGTCGGTGGAGTTTTAGATCGAAGAATGTCCGTTCGTGCAATCGGCAAAAGGCCGGCTTCTACGTGTGCTGAAAATAATAATGTTGCTTCAATAAAGGTTTTTCCTTTATTTGAATGCGGCGCCTGATTCGTCTGCGAGAATCGAGCGCCGTTTTTTTCTCCGTGCTCATCACAGGTCATTCAAAACAATTGTATGTTCGGTTCCCTTTGGCTGTATCCAGTTTTATTTCTGGCGGGTTTGGTTGCTGGAGTAGTCGATTCAATCGCCGGCGGCGGCGGCCTCATCACGCTTCCCGTCGCCCTTGCAGTCGGGATGCCGCCAAAGATTGCACTGGGAACAAACAAGTTTCAATCAAGCTTCGGCAGTTTTACGGCAACGTATTATTATGTGAAAAATGGGATCGTCGGCATTCGCCAAGCGAGGCTTGGAATTCTCTTCACTCTTCTCGGCGCAGCGGCCGGTGCCTGGGGCGTGCAGCAAGTTAACTCCGATATTCTGAGCCGCGTCATTCCATTCCTTCTCCTTGCCATCGTCATCTACACACTTCTCAGCCCGAAATTCGGCGATGTCGACAAGCGCCCCCGAATTTCCGCTTCTCTCTTTTTTGTTGTTGCGGGCCTGTTTCTCGGGTTTTACGATGGGTTCTTTGGCCCCGGCGTCGGTTCCTTTTGGGCAATAGCGTTTGTGTTCTGGCGCGGCATGGACCTCACAAAAGCCACGGGTGCGACAAAACTGATGAATTTCACGAGCAATATTGTTTCGTGCATCATTTTCCTTGCCGGGGGATATGTCTGGTTCGGTGCTGGGCTGACGATGGCCGCCGGGGAGATTATCGGCGCAAGGATTGGCTCGCACATGGTGATCAGGAAAGGAACCTCGCTCATTCGCCCGATCTATATTACGATTGTTGTCGTTACTACACTCAAGCTTCTTTATAACGCCTACTCCCACTGATTTTTTTTGTCGCCTTACTGAACATTTTTGCATTGTTATTTTTTGGAAAGATGTCGGATACCTTGTTATTTAATTTTTCGGCTGCGGTGTCCGGCATCCGACAAGCGATATCCTCTTGTTTGACCGATTTTTGTTGATTACCTTTTCGCATGATGATACGAAGCAATAATTCATTGTTCTCCCGGAGCCCATTATGAACACAATTGCCGAACGTTATGTCAAACTAGTTCTGAATATTGGAGTGTACGATGCTGATTATGTCGATGCGTATTACGGACCCGAAGAATGGAAACCAACCGGCCGAGATGCTGTTAAGCAGGAAAAGTTTCCGTTTGCCGATTTCGACAAAGAGGTTCAGTCTTTATTAAATTCCTTGAATACAACCGAGACGTCAAGGCTGATTCCAATCGAAAAGCTTCGCCATGCCTCGATGGTGAAACAGCTTATTGCAGTCGGGTGCAGAATTATCCTTCTCTCGGGGAAGAAATTATTGTTTGACGAGGAATCGAAGCAGACCTACGATGCCGTAGCTCCTGCGTTCCCGGAAAGTCACTATAAAGAATTGCTTGATGAACTTGGTAGATTGCTTCCCGGGGCGGGAAAAGTCTCCGACCGGCTGGAACGGTACAAACAATTATTCGTGATCCCGAAGGAAAAACTGGACGCGGTGTTCAAAGCCGCAATCGCCGAGGGACGAAGAAGGACGTTGCAGCACATCGCTCTTCCATCAACCGAAAGCTTTACTGTTGAGTACGTTAATAATAAACCGTGGAGCGGCTATAATTGGTATAAAGGGAAGAGTTTCAGCGTTATCCAGGTTAACACTGATTTACCGATTTTCATCGACCGGGCCGTCGACCTTGCCTGCCACGAGGGATATCCCGGGCATCATGTCTATAATATGTTGATGGAAAAAAATCTCTTTCGCGAACGGGGATGGATGGAATTTTCGGTCTACCCATTGTTCAGCCCGCAATCGCTTATCGCAGAAGGAAGTGCCAACTTCGGCATCGAAGTGGCGCTCCCCGGCGAAGAACGAGTCCGTTTTGAACGCGACGTTCTTTTTCCTATCGCCGGGCTCGACCCATTAAAAGCGGAGGAGTACTACAAGATCCAAGCGGTGAAAGCAAAGCTCGATTATGCAGGGAACGAATCCGCGCGTAATTATCTTGATGGGAAGTGGAGCAGGGAAGACGCCGTGGAGTGGCTGGCGACATACGCCTTGTTCTCGCCGGAGCGTGCGATGCAACGTGTCGGTTTTATCGAGCGGTATCGCAGCTATGTTATCAACTACAATCTGGGACAGGATATGGTTCGAACGTACATCGAGAATCATGGAGGGGATGCGGCTCACACCGATCTTCGATGGAAACTATTTGAAGAACTTCTTTCGCAACCGCATACGCCGGGCGATTTGCTCTAATCTTTTCTGCGAGTGTGGGCTTGCTGCGCACGACTTCTGAAAAATCGCGCTTCGATATCATTCTTCCGGAGCTGAAGGTGAAATCAACGACATCGAGGCACAGCCGCCTCTCTCAAAACCCTTGTGGCTGTGCCTCATGCTTCTAAAAATCCCTTACGGCTCAGTCCCCGAGATTTTTTGTTCCGCGTTATACAGAGTGATTCCCCAATTAAAGGGGTCCGATGGAGGATCATCATTCCAGCCATCAAAACTATGTGAACCATCGCTTCTGTAGTGGACTGTGTACTCGCCGGGTTGCAGTGTGATGGTTCCGTCGAATCGCCTATTTTTTTCTGCCCCGCCGGCGTGCTCGGTCATTCGATACGTCATCTCCCAAATTGTCTTGCCCGATTTTCCCTCTTCGATCCAGCCGTAGTCGTACATCTCTCCATCGCGTCCTTCACCGAGCGCATAAATGCGGACTTCGGTCTCCTTTTCAAGTATAAAATTTTTTTGCCTTCGTTCATCGTCGCCGACTCTCACGATACGAGCGATGATCGATTTGTTATTTTGGTCGTCATACGGAGCGACATCGGTCGATGCATACTTGTCATCCGAAGCGAGAACTGTGATGCCCCAATGTTCCTGGTCGTACGGCGGCGGCGCATTCCAATCATGATAATTGTGAGACCCGTCGGAGACAAAATAGACCATATAGCTTCCTTTGTCGAGGTGGATGATCTTATCGACCATGCGGTTCTTTTCTGCGCCGCCGGCATGTTCCGTGCCGGAGTATTTCATCTCCCACACTTTTGCGTTCGTCGTGGCGTTCGTGATCCATCCGTAGTCGAACATTTCCCCATCTTTTCCTTCTCCGATTGCAAGGACTCGGACATCCATCCCTCGTTTCAACGTGAATCCTTTTGAGCGATATTCTTTGTCTCTCACGCGCGTGAGGTCAACCATTATATTTCTCGCGGGGAGATCGTCGTAGTCGGACAACCGGACATTATGCATCATTTCAGGCTGCGCGGCGCGCACTGTTATCCCCCAGAACTCGGGATCGTACGGCGGCGGGGCGTTCCATTCCCTGGCGGAATGGGAATCGTCCGTCACAAAAAAAGCTGCATAGCTTCCCGCAGGAAGCGAGATCGTTTCTTTCACCATTCTGTTTTTTCTGTCGCCGCCGGCATAGTCAAGGTCTTTGTCTTTCATCGTCCAGACGATTTCGTTTGTTCTTACATTTTTGATCCATCCGTAATCGTACGATCCGTCCGAGCGCAATTCACCGAGGGCATAAATTGAGAGGTCAGTCGGCTTGTCGAGGATGAAGCCCTGATGTTCATACTGATTGTCCCATAACCCCGACATAGAAAAGAAAGAATTCTTTTTGTATTCGTCTTGCAGCTTTTTTACAGCCTCTTCATTCAAGCGGGTTCCTTGTCCGGTAACTATAACCGAAAGATTTTTGTAGTCTCCCGAGAAACTGTCGTCGTCGACCCAATGAAATACTTCGTCTCCGAGAAAATCAATGAGTCCGGAAAGCCCGTTGATATTGGAAAATGAATAGGGAAAAGAGGCATAGTAGACTTCGTAGGTTCCTTTCGGAAGGGAGACCTTGTCGGTGTACGTCGCAGTTGAATGGTCTTCATCGTTTGAGGAGGCGTGCCGCATGTCCCACACCCGTTCACGTGTATCGGAGTTCAGAATCCAGGCCCGGGTCCATAGCGGGTGCTTCCTGCTTGCAGCGACGACTTTTATTGAAACGCTTTGCGTTTCGTTCAGAATAAATCCCTCAACCTTTATATCCCGTTTATGGAGATTCTGAAGATCGGCCAGAATGTCATCCTGCGCCAAACTCTGTCCGGCAAAGCCGATAAATGCGGCAAGTAGAACCAGCAAGGAAATTCTGTTCATGGACGCGCTCCTTTCGAAAAAAGACTCTTGATTCTATTAGCAAGTGCATAAAAGGGATAGGTTATTTTTAGCATACGGTAAAGCAGTTATTTTGTTTCTTCTATTTTTCATAAATAGCGGCTTACATTACGGCTTGCAAAGAGATCCACAAAGAACACAAAAAAACACGAAGGTTAAAGTCTGCAAATGAGAGTCTATGCTTACAGTGAGTACGGTTATGTTCAGTAACAATTTGCAGAAACATCTTCTCTTCGTGAACTTAGCGGTAAATTCTTGGCATTTCATTCCCAATTTCCATATCTTTGACGAGCCAATATCCCGAATGAGTCGCATTTAATCATGAAACTTCTTCTTTCGTACCTCAAACGGTCCTGGAAGCTGGTTGCATTCGCTCTGCTCCTTGCCGCAATCAACCAGACTTTTTCGCTTCTCGACCCGTTGATCTTCCGGCATGTGATCGACGAATACGCGACGCGGTTCAAGGAATACTCTGCGCAGCAATTCTTCAAGGGGGTCGGTTTGCTGCTGGCGCTAGCAGTCGGGGTTGCGTTCGTCTCGAGGGTGGCGAAGAATTTTCAGGATTACTACATCAATGTCATCACTCAGAAACTCGGCGCGCAAATTTATTCTGACGGATTGAAGCATTCGCTTGAACTTCCATACTCCGTTTTTGAAGACCAGCGGAGCGGGGAGACGCTGGGGAAACTGCAGAAAGTGCGAAGCGACGTCGAGAGACTTATTGCGGCGGCCATCAACATTCTTTTCACAACTCTGGTCGGAGTTATCTTCGTTACGATCTATGCATTTAGTGTTCACTGGCTTATCGCTCCCGTCTATTTTTCTACCATTCCGATCCTCGGGATACTAAGTTCCGTTCTCGGAAAAAAAATCAAAACCATCCAGAAAACAATCGTGGCTGAAACCACGGGACTTGCCGGATCCACGACGGAATCGCTCCGCAACATCGAGCTGGTCAAGAGCCTAGGGCTCGCGCAGCAGGAAATTGAGCGGCTGAACAGTACAACAGGAAAAATACTGAAACTTGAATTAAAGAAAGTCCGCTACCTTCGGAGCCTGAGTTTCATTCAAGGCTCTTCGGTGAATTTTTTACGGACATCAATTCTTTTCCTGATGCTGTATCTCATCTATGCACAGCAAATTACGTTTGGGCAGTTCTTTTCACTCTGGATATATTCGTTTTTCATCTTCGGCCCGCTGCAGGAATTGGGGAATGTCATCAACATTTACCGCGAGGCTGAAGTTTCGCTCAATAATTTCGAAGCGATTTTGAATATGCCAAAGGAACCGACGCCGGCGAACCCTGTTTCCGTTGCGGGCATCACGACGCTGGAATTCAAGACTGTCAGTTTCAAACATCAAACCGCGACGGCGAATGCGTTGAACGGAATTTCATTCAACACAAAGCTCGGTGAGACAGTCGCGTTTGTGGGCCCATCCGGCTCGGGAAAAACAACGCTGGTGAAATTATTGGTGGGCTTGTACGCGCCTCAATCAGGACAGATTCTTTATAACGGCCATAAGAGCACCGACATTGAATTGAACCAGTTGAGAGAGAGAATCGGCTTCGTTACGCAAGACACGCAGCTCTTTTCAGGCACTATCAGAGAAAACCTCCTCTTTGTGCACCCGCGGGCCAGCGATGCTGAATGTATGGAAGTCCTTCACCAGGCCGCTTGTCAAAGTTTATTGGCAAGAGCGGATAAGGGTTTAGACACAATGATCGGCGAAGGAGGAGTTAAAGTTTCCGGCGGAGAAAAACAGCGGCTTTCAATAGCGCGGGCGCTGCTGCGACGCCCCGATTTGCTGGTGTTCGATGAAGCGACCTCATCGCTCGATTCGTTGACTGAAGAAGAAATCACTTCGACGATTCGCGAGATTTCGACGAGAAAGGATCTTGTCACTATTCTTATTGCACACCGGCTCTCCACAATCATGCATGCCGACAAGATTTTCGTGCTTGAGAAAGGACACATCGTCGAATCGGGGAGACACCATGAACTCCTTGAATTAAAAGGATTGTACTATGCAATGTGGAGGCAGCAAATCGGCGAACGTGAAGACGGAACGACGCGCGTTGCATTGAGCGCAGCGAAAAACATCACGAGAAATTGATATTGAGAAGATACACTGTTGATCGTCCTTCAAGTTGATAAAGTCTGTTGTGCACGCCGCGATCGCAAAAAGGAGAGGCACATCTTTTTATGATGTTTATTCCAGTTAGAGGAAATCAAAATTGATCGGTGAGCTTAGCGCCTTATTGACGGCATGTGTCTGGTCTGTCAGCTCAATCATGTTTGCGGGGGCAATTCGCAGAATAGGTTCAGTCCAGGTAAATGTGGTGCGGCTGGTCATTGCGGCGGTTCTGCTCATCCTGACAATTCTTGCCGCAAACCTCAGCATTCGCCTTTCGCTCGGTCAATATGCATATCTCGCCATCAGCGGCCTCATCGGGTTAGTTTTTGGCGACACGTTCCTCTTTAAATCCTTTCATGTAAACGGAGCGCGCATCAGTATGTTGATTATGTCTCTCGCTCCGGCAATCAGCGCGATACTGGCATACATCATCCTGGGGGAAATGCTTTCCGCATGGGGAATCATCGGCATCATTGTCACGACGGCAGGAATCGTGCTTGTTGTTGTATCGAACCAGCAGAGCGGCTACTCAAAAGTGAAGCTGACACGGATTGGACTGCTCTACGGTTTTCTCGGCGCGCTTGGCCAGGGGGCCGGTTTGGTTTTTGCACGGCTCGCATTTGTTGAAGGGGATATTAACGGTTTCGTCGCTACGTTTGTCAGGATCGCGGCATCACTTGTCGTTCTTCTTCCTCTCACGCTCATGACAGGCCGCATCAAAGATCCTGTCGGCGTGTTTTGGAACGACAAACGGGCATTGATGCTTACAATCGGAGGGGCGATATTTGGTCCGTATCTGGGAATTACGTTAAGCCTCATTGCGATCATGTATACTAAAGTAGGCATAGCCGCGACGCTTATTGCTACCGTTCCAATTCTTATGCTCCCGCTCGTCCGGATTATCTACAAGGAACGTCTTTCATGGCATGCGATCGTTGGCGCGTGTGTGGCGGTCGGAGGTGTTGCCATTCTCTTCCTGCGATGAGCATACGAGGCACAGGTCCGATATTGCATTTCGATAAACTAATCGATACTTTTGCCACCGAGAATACGGTGGATTGGATTTCAAATATATTCGCGGAGATGTTCTGAACAAGAAAGTACTCATCGTGGATGACGAAGATTTTCTGCGAAGCTTTTACTCACACTACTTTGTGAAGAAAGGCTTTACCGTGCTCGAGGCAGACAACGGGCTCGACGGATTGGCGCTCGCCGAGGCCGAGAAGCCCGAGCTGATTCTTCTCGACCTTATCATGCCCGGAATGCATGGTTTCGCGGTATGTAAGCAGCTCCGTGAAAATGCGGTGTTCGATAAGACGACTATCATTATTACATCTTCAAAATCATACAAACCCGATATCGACAAAGCGCTTGAGCTAGGTGCCGATGCGTACGTGATCAAACCGGTCGAGTTTGATGAGCTATTCCAAATTTCAAGTGAGAAAATGGCGCAACGACTGGGGGAAATACAGTGAACGTTCGATTTTGGGGGACCCGCGGGTCAATCGCCACTCCCGGACCGGCGACGCTGAAGTACGGCGGCAATACTTCCTGTGTTGAAGTTCGGGCGAACGGCCACATCCTTGTTTTTGATGCGGGGACCGGAATTCACAACCTCGGGATTCAGCTTCAAAAAGAATTTCCCTCCCAACCGATCACTGTCCATATTTTCATCAGCCACACGCATTGGGATCATATTCAAGGGTTCCCATTTTTTCTCCCGGCGTACGGCCAGCAGAACCGGATCATTATTTACGGGCCGCCGGGGAGAGACAAAACGCTCCGCCAGATTATGCGGATGCAGATGGATTCCGATTATTTTCCTGTTGCCATCGGCGACATGAACCCGAGCATCGAAATTGTAGAAGTGGATGCTCCGATCGCAATCGACGGACTCGCCATCACGCATTTTTATTTGAACCATCCCGCAATGTCGCTGGCGTATCGCGTCTCCGACGGAACTCGCAGCGTCGTCTATGCGACTGACAACGAGCCATACCAGTACACGCTGCCGGCGCAGCAAAGAGCAACGCGTCCTACGGGATTTCCTGAATACCTGGACGACAGGCTGATCGACTTTTTAGAGGGGACGGATTTGTACATCGGCGAAGCGCAGTACACGCTTGAAGAATATAAAGCGAAGCTGGGTTGGGGGCACTCACCTGTCGAATCAATCGTTGAGTTTGCGGTTAAAGCGAACGTAAAGCGGCTCGCCATGTTTCACCACGACCCGTACCATGACGATGCATTCGTCGATGAGATGGTAAAGCATGCTCAACAGCTCATTGCCGAACAAAAAAGTTCGATCGAATGTTTTGGCGCAAAAGAGGGAATGGAAGTTGTTCTGTAGCACCAAACTCTTTTGATTTGAATCCTCCTAACGAAAAGCACTCCTCGCCCTACTTCGCCACTTCTTCAATCCAATCACCAATCACCTTTAGTGCCTCCGGATTTATCGTTTCTTCTATCTGCGCATATTCAAGCGGTGCACCCGTTTCCGCTTTCTGGAAGAGATGATTCAGTCCCGGGAGGATTTTTGCCGTGGCATTTTTGTTTCCGCTCGCTTTAAAAGCACGTTCCAATCCTTCCAGGTTCTGCGGCGCTGGGACCTGCAAATCCTTGCTTCCATCGAGCGCCAGGATTGGGCATGTCGTTTTTTCCAACGCGGGAATGGGGTCATACGTCACGAAAAATCGGAACCACGGCGATGTCAATTGTTTGACCGCAGCATTCACTGCTTCTTCATTGATCTTGCCGATTGTCGCGGAATCGGCCGACATCGATTCTTTGACGGCGGAGCGGATATCCTGCTGAAGCTTTGTCGTATCAGATTCCGTCCTAATCAGAGAATAGAGTTTTCGATTTAGCCGAAGTTCCTTTGCAATTTCTTCCGGCGGGATTCCCATCACTGTAGAAATAAGGGAATCCTGTAAATAAAGAATTTCCTCGCCGGTAAGTGAAGGGCCGGCCATCATTACGATGAACGCGACATCTTTCGAATCGCTTGCAACCATCGGCGCGATAATTCCCCCTTCGCTGTGGCCTAAAAGCCCGATCTTTTTCACATTGACGTCGCTCCGCGATTTCAAATACTTGATGCCGGCACGCACGTCTCCGGCAAAATCTTTTGTTGTAGCGGCTCCGAAGACACCCGTCGATTTTCCGGTTCCCCGGTCGTCAACGCGCAGGACGGCGATTCCTCTTCGTGTGAGATAGTCGGCGATAACAAGAAAGGGCTTATGACCGAACAATTCCTCGTCTCTGTTTTGAGGACCGGAGCCAGTGATCAGAAGCAGAGCGGGGAATGGCCCGCCGGCTTTCGGTTTTGTAAACGTCCCCGCAAGCGTGATCCCTGCAACGCTGTTTTCGTACGAAACCTCTTCCGCATCGTATGGAAACGGCGGCTTCGGTTCCTGCGGCCGCCGCAGTTCGGCAACTTCATGAGTGCGATGGATGTCGAGCGGGAGCGCCGATCCCCCCTGCTTCCATGTTCCCGTGATGACAGAATCTCCCCGCTGCATAATTCCTTCATACGATCCGCCGATGGCGTTGACTGTAAGGTAGACACTGTCGAGGCGTGTCGAAACATTGTCGATAGGAATCCCTTTCGCCCCCTGGTCGGGGCTGTCCAGCGTTGCCTTCATCGCACCGGTCGAATCAGTCTGAAAGTGAAAGACCACCCGCAGTTCCATCGTTTGGACTTTCAATGTTCCTTGCCAGATGCCGGCGATGTTTTTGTCCGGGGCGGCGGCAAGCTGGGCTATTGTTATCACCATGACGAGAATTAATAGCGACAAAACAGAATTTTTTTTCATGGAAGTTCCTCGTTTAAAAAAAATAGTTTTCATTGTGGTGTGTGTGTTTGCTCATCGATCGGTTCCCCCTTCTTTGCCAATCGTCCTGCTTTGCGCGCGAAGTCGGTCAACAGATACTCAATCTGAGCATTGACACTGCGAAGATCATCGGCTGCCCACTTTTCCAATGTAGCATACAGCTCACCATCTACCCGCAGCAGGAATTTTTTCTTTTCGGTCATTGATATAGTGTGCCGGTATTGATAACGGGCTGTACTTCCCGTTCTGCGACAAGCGCGACCAACAAATTATTGACCATCGTTGCCTTTTTCTCTTCATCAAGCTGAACAATATGTTGTTCGCTCAGCGCGCGGAGCGCACTTTCCACCATGCCTACAGCACCATCAACAATTTTTTGACGCGCGGCGACAATCGCCTGGGCTTGTTGGCGGCGCAGCATAGCTTGCGCGATTTCCGGCGCATAGGCAAGATGGCTGATCCGGGATTCAATTACGCTGACGCCTGCAATTTCCAGCCGGGACTGCAATTGTTTCTGCAAATTCTCAGCGATCTCCCGCGGATTTCCCCGGAGCGATGGCCGTTCTTCGTCCTGCGCATCGTAAGGATATTCTGAAGCCAGTGAACGGATAGCCGTTTCACTTTGAACGCCGACGAATGCCTCATAATCCTGCACGTCGAACAATGCCCGCGCCGAATCCACTACTCCCCATACAATCACGGCGGCAATCTCGATTGGATTACCGTGCAGATCGTTCACTTTAATTTTATCGCTGTTGAAATTGTGAATGCGAAGTGAAACATATTTGCGGATTGCGAAAGGGTTCGCCCACCAAAATCCGGCTTCGCGGACAGACCCAATATATCTTCCTACAAATACAAGAACCCCGGCCTGATTCGGTTGGATGACGAAGAAACCTTTGACCACAAGTCCGATCAAGAGAGTGAAGATGATAAAAGCCCAAACGAGCTCGGTCTCTGGCGGACGCACAGCAATCATAGATTGAAAAAGCTGGTAATCGGCGAGAGCCAGCAATAAAGTAATGACGAGCGCTAAAAACCCATTTATTCGTTTTACACTATATTCAGCAACAGTTTGCATAAAATTCTCCTCCTTTATGATATCATTATTATATCATAGAAATATCAAAAAGTCAAGGGAAGTTTTTAAGGAAGCGATTTGACAGCGGAAAACAAGGCAAACTAGCTTAAAATAGATTTATGGGTGGAGAGATTACCAACAATTTAGAAATGGAAGAGGGGACGCCGAATGCGATCTTCCTGGTAATTTTGTCTTGAAAATATGTTGTGTCACCTTACGGCTTGAAATATTCAGCGTGTTTAGTGTCAAGTCAGAGAAAATAATATTTATGCTGCATGCAACATTTCTCTTCGTCGTGGGCTGCATATAGATGTACGCCAATTTTCTCTCGGACACATCTTGATGTGGAAATGGTTCGGTATACCGCATTGTTTCAAATTCGCGACAGAGCGGATAAAATGAACGAAGAGTTTCTTCAAAAGCACTCGGTGAAAACGAAGAAGTGAAAGGAAGTGAAGCAAACGACATTTTCGGCGTGATGCCGTTTTTTGAATTCCAACCTCGGTTCCCTCTTTGATACCGGCAGAATATAAAGCGCGTGAGCATCAAGAGCACATCACTGGGAGAAAAACTTCGACTGCCGGTCAAGCGACGCGATACCGCATCCACGAGTTACCTCTTCCTTCTCCCCCCTCATTTTCGTATATTTACTCTGTAATTCTCTGATTACTGAATTCTGACATACGGATTACTGTTTCATGCTTTCTCTCGACCACATTTCGGTGCAATTTGGCGGACGATATTTGTTTGATGACCTTTCGCTCATGGTTGGTCCGCACGACCGCATCGGTCTTGTCGGCTCGAACGGCGCCGGTAAAACAACGCTGCTGAAAATTATTGCCGGTCTTTCTCAGGCGGAAGATGGCACGGTGAGCAAGGCGCATTATGTCACGGCCGGATATTTGCCGCAGGACGGCGTAACCGCTGTGGGGAAGACACTCTATAAAGAGGTGGAGACTGCGTTTGAAAACATACTCCTGGTCCAGCAGGAACTCGAGGAAGCACATCTCCTTCTGAGTACGCAGGATACGGCGAGCCAGGAATACATGGAAACGCTGGAAATCTATGGCGAGCTCCAGCATAAACTAGAAGACCTTGATGCATTTCGGATGCAATCGAAGATTGAGCGGGTGCTGATGGGGCTCGGATTTTCGGTTCCGGACTTGGAGCGGCAGACGGACGAGTTCAGCGGCGGATGGCAGATGCGCATCGAACTGGCGAAGCTCTTGCTCAAAGAGCCGTCGGTACTTCTGCTCGATGAACCGACGAATCATCTCGACATCGAATCGCTTCAATGGCTTGAAGAATATCTGCACCAGTACAACGGAGCGATCATCCTTGTGTCGCACGACCGCGCATTCCTCGATTCAATTACCGCACGCACGTTTGCCCTCAGCCTCGGTAAGATGGAAGAATATGCGGGGAATTACTCCTTCTACGAAAAGGAGAGAGTGATCCGCAAAGAGCTGGTGATGAACGCTTATAAAAATCAGCAGCAGCAGTTGAAGCAGACACAGCAGTTTGTCGACCGCTTCCGCTACAAAGCAACGAAAGCACGACAAGTTCAGAGCCGCATCAAGCAGATGGAGAAAATGGACCTGATCGAAATTGAAGACGAAGAGCAGGAAATCCATTTCCATTTTCCGCCGCCGCAGCCGAGCGGGCGTGTTGTGATGGAGCTGAAGAATCTTCAGAAGAGTTATGGCACGCACAAAGTTTTTACCGGGTTAAACTACACCATCGAACGGGGAGACAGAATCGCCGTCGTCGGCGTGAACGGCGCGGGCAAATCGACGTTCTCAAGAATTGTCGCAGGAGTGGAACCGTTCAACGGCGGCGAGCGGGTGGCCGGCTATAATACGATCGTATCGTATTTTGCGCAGCATCAGGCGGAAGAACTTGACATGTCCAAAGAAGTCCTCCAAATCGTCGATGAAGTTGCAACGGGAGAAGTCAGGACGAAGCTGCGGACTATTCTCGGATCGTTCCTGTTTCGCGGCGATGACGTTTTTAAGAAAGTGAAAGTTCTTTCGGGAGGAGAAAAAAGCCGTCTCGCATTGTCAAAAATGTTACTTCTTCCTTCAAACTTTCTTATTATGGATGAACCGACAAATCATCTTGACATGCGGTCGAAGAAAGTCCTCCAGGAAGCGCTGGCAGAATTTAACGGGACATACCTTATTGTCTCGCATGACCGGGCATTTCTCGATCCGATCGTGAATAAAGTGCTGGAGTTCAGCCACGGCGGGATTCGGACGTTTTTGGGAAACGTGAGCGATTACTTGGTGAAAAAGAAGGAAGAGACGGGGAAAAAGAATTCAGGAGGCAGGAGACAGGAGACAGGAGGCAGCAGACAGAAGGTTCATGAAGACCCAAGCCCTAAGAGCCAAGAGCAAAAAGCCGGGAGCAGAGGGAAGGATGCTATTTATCATTCCGAAAAAGAGAAGAAGAGAATTGAGGCGGAGCGGAGGCAGGAACATTCGAAAAAATTCCAGCCGTTGAAGAAGAAACTTTCGTTAGTCGAAAAGGAAATCGAAAAATTGGAGAAACGCAAATCGGAGATCGAGGGATTAATGGCTCAACCCGAGTTTTACAAAAACGGCGAGGAAGCCAAGCGCATTGCTGCCGAATACAAAACCGTTCAGGCCAAGCTGAACGACAATTATTATGAATGGGACAAGGTGTCCCAAGAGATCGCTAAAATGGAAAGCGGGAACTGATGCCTGTACAAGGCGACATTCTCGAATTGACGGTTGACTCTTCAGGATTTGAAGGGACAAGTATAGCGCGTTATGAGGGCATGGTTGTGTTTGTCGAAGGGGGGGTTGCCGGGGATGTCGTGCGCGCCCGGATTTTTCGGACAAAGAAAAAACATCTCGAAGCAAAGGTTGTTGAAGTGCTTCAGCCGTCGCCGAACCGGACCACGCCGCGATGCAAATATTTCGGGACATGCGGCGGTTGCAGATGGCAGCATGTGCAGTACGAATCACAGCTTGCGTTCAAGCGGCAGCATGTTGTCGATGCGCTTGAACGCATCGGAGGGTTCAAGGGAGTACAAGTTCTTCCGATCATCCCGTCAAAAGAAATATATTTTTACCGAAACAAACTTGAGTTCTCGTTCGGGGACCGGCCGTGGCTGGAGACCCCGCCCCCGGCATCTCCCTTTGAGGGGAGGGGAAACATTACCGGCGCCATGGCACTCGGTTTTCATATTCCTCAGCGCTACGATAAAATTCTCGACATTGACGAATGCCATCTCCAATCAGAATTGAGCAACGGCATTTTGAATGCGGTAAAGAGTTTTGCCATCGCGCGTTCGCTCCCGGCGTACACATCCGAGCCGCAGTCCGGATATCTCCGCAACCTCGTTATCCGGGAAGGGAAGAATACCGGCGACGTGATGGTGAATCTTGTAACGTTTGACGACCGTCCTCATGTCATGAAAGAACTGACGGCAGAGTTGACGACAGCTTTTCCCGAAATCGTCGCTGTGGTTAACAATATTACCGCTAAACTTGCAAACGTTGCCGTCGGAGAAACGGAAAAGGTTTATTACGGCAGCGGTGTGTTCACCGAAAAGATCGGCGATTACCTGTTTCATCTTTCGGCAAATTCATTCTTTCAGACAAATACACGCCAGGCCGAAACGCTGTACGCCGTAACGAAAGAATTTGCGGAACTGAACCCGCGCGATGTAGTGTACGACCTGTACTGCGGCACCGGTGCAATCTCATTGTACGTTTCCGGCGCAGTGAAACAAGTCGTCGGCATCGAACTCATCGAGAGTTCGATCATCAACGCGAGGATGAATGCCGAAGTCAACGGAATTCTCAACTGTGAGTTCGTTGCCGGCGATTTGAAAGATTTATTGACGAAGGATGTCGCGTGGAAGGGAAAATATGCCAAGCCGGACGTGTTGATCATCGACCCGCCGAGAAGCGGGATGCATCCGAAGGCGGTTGAGGAAATCGGCGTAATGAAAATTCCTAAAATCGTCTATGTCAGCTGTAATCCTGCGACGCTCGCCCGCGATTTGCAGCTTCTTTCCCCGTTTGGCTATTCAATCGAAAAGGTCCAGCCGATAGATATGTTTCCCCATACGTATCACATCGAGAGTGTCGCCAAGCTGACATTACACGAACGCCTCACAGCAAAATAGATAATCCGATACTCCCTGAAACCCCGCTCATTGAAAACTCGATGTTCGTGGATTGTGCGTTTGCATTATTCTCAAAATCTTCGAACTTCAACCCGCGGTACGCAATTTCCAGCTGCATGCCTATTTTAGACGACAACGGGACGGTTGTCTGCGCGGCGATACGGAAGCCGTACGCGGGACTAAAGAAGCTGTTCGAATACGTTGTCGTGGTTCCCCCCGTACTCGTGAACGAGCCGTTTTCGGTGATATATCCCAACGCATAAATAAAATCTAACTCTACTTGAAGATCTGAACTCAGCGTTGACAAGCCGACTCCAATCGAAAGTGGATATGCGGAATACTTTTCCGTGATTGACCCTTTCGCTCTTCCAAATGGCGTTGAAGAAGTATCCGTTTCCGGTACGGAGAATGAATAGTCCCGCTCGGTCGACATGTATCCGCCGCGGAGGACCAGAATTTTCGTGTCCAGGTTCGGCCGGATTGTTAGAGCAGCCGAAAGCTCGGGCATTGATTTGATTGAGGGGGCCGAACTGCCGAGCGCTTCGTTCGAGGTTGCAATATGGTCGTTGATCTGATCAGGATTCATAGCGTCAACGCCGTAGCTCAATGAAAGGCGAAATTTCGAAACCATCGCGGAAGAATCAGCGTGCTGCGCCTGTGCGCAATACGTGATAGAGAGACTCACAAGAACAAGAAGTAAACGTTTCATGACGACCCCTATTGTTTGAGAGCAGTGATTCGAAGAAGAGTGGTAACATCCGTGTTCAGTGAGGAACCTGAGAAATTGACTTGATCCAGTTCAACGTAGTACACGCCCGAGGGCACCGGAAAACCGTTGGGGCCTCCGGCGTACCATGTTACCTTGAAGTTGCCTGCCTCTTGCGCTCCGTTATCGATAAGAGTGGCTTGTATTTGATTGAAGCGATTGAAAACGACAATGCGAATCCATGGTGCCGCACTAGGTCTGACGTCAGGGACTCCGTATTCTATCACCGTTGAATCAGTGAACGGATTAGGATAATTCTGTTTAAGCTCATATGTCGCAGGGGGAGCGTTGGCGATCTGTTGCTCGGCGCAAGAGGAAAGCAAAAGCGAAAAGAAAGCGATGAAAAATGAGAGATGTTTCATACGTACCCCGGTTTGGTGTGAAAACATGTTGTTACAGGGAGACAATTTTGTTTTAGTTCAGCTGTTCATTCAATCGAATATGTTTAAGTTTCTCGGAAAAGGCTCAATCTTGTTTAGGCCGGACGAGCTCCAATGATATTTCTTTTCGGCTATTCTGGATGCAGATCGGCCTCATCCCTTGACTAAAATGTGGAAAATCCGGAATGGCAAGTTCCGTAGAAATGTGTGAAAACGCGGTCTGCTTTTCATATCGCCTCCCGAGCGTACGAAATCAGTAGGGAGTGTCTTTCGAAAAACTTAGAAAGAAAACATTATAAAGTCAAATTAAAAAAGCAAAAATTATTTCAACCATCGTTCAAAAAATCCGGAGACGCGTTCTTCGTACTCTTTTTGAGCGATATTGTGAATGTCTGTATGGTTCGCGCCGTCGATTAAATATAATTCTTTCGGTGTATGCGCGCTGGCGTAAAGCTGTTCGCTGTATTGATACTTAATGCGTCCGTCTTTTTTCCCGTGAATAAAGAGAATGGGGACATTCACTGACGCGAGTGAGCGGAGCGGTGAAACATCGTGATGGCTGAAATGGGCAATATGTTCCGAACGTTTCATTGCTACATTACGGAGAAAATGCCACGGCATCCACAATAAACGTTTCTGGTAGTCGACGGTGATGGTTCGCAAATTTGTAAAACATCCTTCCGCGACAACGGCGCTGATGCGCGGCTCTATGCTCGCTGCCTGCACAGCAATCGCAGCACCCATTGACGTTCCAAAGAGGCCGATTTTGCCCAGGGGAGATTTTTCCCGTTCTGCCAATACATCGAGGGCTGTCGACACATCGAATTTTTCGTAGTAGCCGTACGTGCAGAATCGTCCCTCGCTCTTTCCATGCGCCCGTGAATCATACATCATCACATTGAAATGCCGCAAGTGAAATACCTGTGCCAGCCGCAGTCCGCTGATCTTGTTGTCGCCGACGCCGTGCAGGTAGAAGATCGTTCCATGCACCGGTTCTTCAGCCGGGATAAACCAGGCATGAAGCCGTTGACTGTCACGATTCGTGAACCAGAATTCTTCGAAGGGGAGTCGAAGGTCGGCGGGGGAAAGCGGTTCGCCGCGCTCTTTGTAGAAAGCTTCGCCGCGGCGGCGCGGGTTCAACACCATAATTGGGCCGATGGCAAAGATCACGAGCGTTGCGGCAAAAGCGAACACAATAAGAGCGAGAAAAAGCCCTGCGATAAATGTCATGCCGCTGCCGTTTTTCTGTAGTGGAGAAGAACGGAATGAAGCGCTGCCGCTTCATAGGGCGAGTTATAGAAATGAGGAGAGACGCGAATCATTCCCTCGCGAAGAGAGACAATGATGTTTTCTTTTGCAAGGGAGTCGAACAATTTTGCGGAATTGGGGCATTTGAATGAGACAATACCGGCGCGCTTCGAACCATCACGCGGCGTTACGACATCGAAACCGGCGTCGTCGATACCTGCAATAAGAATATCGGTCATGCGATGGAGATGCGTCTGAATGTTTTCGACGCCGACGTTAAGCAGCGTCGAGGTCGACTCGCTCAGCGCAACGATGCCGGCGAAATTCTGAGTGCCGTTTTCGTAACGCCGGGCGGTTTCGTCAAAGTCGATTCGGTACGCGAAAAAATTACCAAAGAAATTTCTGTTGCTCGTCCAGCCTGCGTAGGCCTGGTGAATCTGCTGCTGCAATGCTTCAGACACGTAAATGAAACCAATTCCCATTAAGCCCATCAGCCACTTCGGGCCTCCGCACGAAAGAAAATCGATGCCCGCCGATCGCACGCTGAGAGGCGAAACACCGAGCCCCTGAATCGCATCCACGCAAAAAACAATCCCGTGCCTTTTGCAGACTCCTCCGATGGTATCAAGGTCGGCACGAAAACCGGAGAGAAATTGGACAAAACTTAGAGAAACAAGCCGAGTTCGCGGAGTAATGAGCTTCTCGATACCTTCCGCGGTAATTTCTCCTTGCCGGGTTTCGACAAAATCTATCTCGACTCCGTAACGCTTTAGATTGATGAAGGGGACAATGTTCGATGGAAATTCGCTGTCGTTAAGAATTATCCGGTCGCCGGCGTGCCACTCCAGCCCTGAAGCGAGTACGTTCAGTCCATCAGATGTGTTTCCGACAAAGGCAATTCGATCGGCAGGGGCGTCAATCAACGTACCGAGATTCGCTTTTGTTTTTGCAGCGATCGGGAGCGATGAGATGTATGTATCGATTTCCTCGACAGCGCATCGCTGAAGATATTGGGAAACGGCTTCGCTTACACGGTGCGAAAGAGGACTTACTGCTGCATGGTTCATCCAGATTTTTCCGGTGGAAAGGTACGGAAACCATGAGCGATATAAAGGGAGATCGTATTTTTCCATTACAAAAGCCGGTACTGAGCATCGAAGTTGATGATTTTAATATAGTGAGCGATGGAACCTTTAGCAAGTTTCTGGAACGGGTCGATTTGATGGTTGTCTATTAGCCTTCCGAAGGGTTTCCTTACAAAGAGTTTTAAAATTCAGAGACTCAACAATGCGTATATAGGAACCTTCGGAAGGCGAGGTACTTCGGCTTGCCTCCCAGGTTTTGATTCTCGTTTCAATCTTTGTATATTTTCGTCAACTTTTTTGAAAAATTTCTGATGAGCATCTCAGATCGACCGTTGCGTATCGCTTTAGTCCACGATTGGCTCACCGGCATGCGGGGAGGGGAAAAGTGCCTTGAGGTTATGTGCGAACTTTTCCCGGACGCGCCGATTTACACATTGCTCCACGTGAAAGGCGCGATGTCCCCGCTGATCGAATCAAAGACAATTCATACATCGTTCCTTCAGCGCTTTCCGTTTGTAGAACAGAAATACAGAATGTATCTTCCGCTGTTCCCTCTTGCGATTGAAGCGTTCGACTTTTCCGGCTACGACCTCCTTCTCTCGACGAGCCATTGTGTTGCAAAAGGAGCGAGGCCGCGAGGCGATGCGCTGCACCTCTGTTATTGTTTCACTCCGATGCGGTATGTCTATGAAATGTATGATGAATATTTTGGAAAAGGCCAGGCCGGAACAGCAACCCGCATGGCAATGAAGATCGCCGCCCCTTTGCTCAGGGCGTGGGATAAAAAGACTGCCGGCCGGGTGCATCATTTTGTTGCCATCTCGGAACATGTTCGTCAGCGGATCCGCCGCCACTACGGGCGCGATGCCGAGATAATTTTTCCCCCCGTTGATACGGCAAAGTTTCAGGCATCAAGAAGAGACGAAGGCTACTACTTAATAGTAAGTGCACTCGTTCCCTACAAGAAAGTTGATCTTGCAGTCAAGGCGTTCAACAAGATCGGGGCGCGGCTGATTATTGTGGGAAAAGGGCCTGATGAAGAGAAACTTCGGCGGTTTGCGAAACCCAACATCGAATTTGCCGGATGGAAGAACGACGATGAACTCGCTTCTTTGTATGCTGGCTGCATGGCGCTGGTGTTTCCCGGTGAAGAGGATTTCGGTATCGTCCCTCTTGAAGCAATGGCGAGCGGCAAGGGGGTCATCGCGTACGGGAAAGGCGGGGCGTTGGAAACTGTGCAGGATGGACTATCGGGTGTTTTTTTCTACGAGCAGACGGTCGAAGCTCTTGAAAACGCAGTTTCGAAGGCGGGACAAATGAGGTTCGATCCGGAAAAAGTTCGGAAAAGAGCGCTCCAATTTTCGCGCAACATCTACAAAGACGCCATGAAGAAATTCATCGAAGAAAAAATAGATGCCCACGAACGGGCAAAGAAATATGTGTCGATCTAGATTGAACAATGCGAGCGCATGAGCCCCTCTCCCGCAAACCGTAAATTTCTTTTTGGAATTCTTGCCATGGCAGCGCTTCTGCGTGTCGGCACAGCGGCACTGTTCCATCCTCCGCTCACGTCGGACGACAAAGACTATGATGCAATTGCCCGGTCGCTTGTACATGGCGATGGGTTCAGGCTTGAAGGGAAGACAACAGCGTTTCGCCTCCCAGGGTATCCTCTCCTTCTCGCCGCTACGTACGCAGTATTCGGGGATTCGAAGACGCCGATAAGAATGCTCCAGGTGATCGCCGATGTCATTTCTTGTCTCTTGTTATTCAGTATCGGGAAAAAAATGTTTTCTGAAAAAGTCGGACTGGCGGCAGCTGCTATTCTTGCGCTCTTCCCAATACAGGTATTGTACGTTTCTCATTTGATGACAGAGACAATCTTTACGACAATCCTGTTGCTTATCGTATGGGTGGTCGTTGTCAAAGAAAATGAACCTCACATATTGCCAGAATCCATTATTCTCGGAGTGTTGACGGGCCTCGGTATGCTCATCCGGACGACTGTGGCTCTCATACCGTTGGTGATTTTTTTTTACCGCTGGAGGAATGGGGCTCCTTTTAAAACAAATGTGCGGTCGCTGGCAATTGTTGCCATAGCAGCATTCATCATGGTCTCACCATGGCTAATTCGAAATTACGCCGTGTTTCACAGAGTGTCGTTCACAAGCAATGCGGGTGTAAATTTTTGGATGGGAAACCATTCAGGGGCAAGCGGCGCATACTCATTTCCGCAAGAAAATAATCCGCTCACTGCGGTCGCCGATGATTTTGACCGGTCCGACCTTGGGTTCAAACTCGGCGTTGAGTTCATCCGAACACATCCGCTGGAGTTTGTCATTATAGAGGGGAAAAAATTTGCTCACTTTTTCGCCGTCGACTATTGGCTTCTCACGACGATGGAGTACAAACCCGAATGGGCGGCGGCGCAAAATGCGGCCACAGTGTTCACCCGGCTTTCGATTACGAACATCATCATCCTTCACGTGCCATATATCGCCGTTATTCTCCTCGGAACATTTGGCATGGTCTGTCCGGCGGGCAAAGACGAGAAAAACCTCTTTTTCCTTCGTTTGCTTCTTCTCTATTGGCTTGCCGTCCACTTGGTTATTTATGCCGATGCTCGGTACCGGTTTCCAATTGTGCCGATATTTATTCTTGCTGCCGCATACGGATGGTGTATCCTGCGCGAAAATACTTTTCAGCGGTCAAAAATTCGGTTACTCGTTCTCGCAAGTCTTTGTATCATCTATATCGGCGGTTGGTGTGGCGAGATTTTTACCCTTCGGTCCAAAGCAGTTACCCCCCAGCCGGTAGCCGAACGAATTTTTTCAAAAAGCGAGCAAGGTTTCGGGTCCCGGAGTACAACCATCGAACGCTGCGCGTTAAATACTCGTTGACATTGTAGCACACCTTCAGTATATTTGTAACTCGACTTTTGATTTTCTCGAAAAAAGGTTGGAAATTGTGCGGAAAGCCGAAAAAGAATGTCCGCTGATCGCGATCATCATGTAACAAAAGAGCGAAAGTTTCAAATCCTTGTCATTCCGCAGGGAAATGCAGGCGAAAAACGATCGTTCGCTCTTACAATAGGGCGGATCATCATAATACTCGGCGGGTTTGTTGCAGTAATTTTGGTTGCTGTCGTTTTGCTTCTCGGCTACACCCCGCTCGGAGTGCTGATTCCGATCTCGAATACTGAAATTCAGAAGCGCTACGGGATCCAGCTTTATGAATTACAGACTCGGCTGAGCAAGGTCTCTGAAGAATTTATTGTGCTTCGGGAGTACAATCGCAAACTGCGGGGCGCTCTTGGTGAAGATTTAAAGAAAGACACTGTTTCATCTTCAATTGCTTCGAATGAGGAAATTATTGCGCCGCCTCAAGGAGCGACTCCGGAAATACAGCAGCAAACTTCGTCCGAACCTCGACCGAGAACCGAAACTGCTGCGTTTGGGTTCACAGCCCAGCATGTGTCGGCAAACAAGCCTTTTCAGGCATCGTTTCCTTTGTACCCCCCCGTCGTGGGGTATGTGTCCCAGGGCTTTGACGATTCGCGAAAACATTACGGGATTGATTACGCAGGCCGGCGGGGCTCGATTATAAGCGCGGCTGCCGACGGGTATATCGTCTTTTCGGGATGGACGTATGACGACGGCAACATGATTATTCTTTCCCATGGCAGCGGATATTTTACAATCTATAAACATAACCAGTCGCTGTTGAAATCGGCGAGCGAATTCGTCAAACGGGGAGAGCCAATAGCGCTTCTCGGGAATTCTGGAAATACGAGCTATGGCCCGCATCTTCATTTTGAGCTGTGGAAGGACGGCCAGCCGCAGAACCCGGATGAGTACATGATAGCAATCGAATCTCTGTGAACAAGGAATGCCGCCATGGCTGAAAAAAATGCTGTAAAAGAATTGAACCTCATCGGTTCAGGAACGACCGTCGAAGGCAAGATCCGTACGCAAGGGAATATTCGGATCGACGGCAAGATGATGGGTGAACTCCACGCCGCCGAAAATGTTGCGGTCGGATTAACCGGGGAAATTGAGGGGAACATCAACGGAAAAAATGTCACCGTCGGCGGAAAGATTCGGGGCAATATTATCGCGGTCGATAAGCTCGTGTTCGAGGGAAAGGCGGTTGTGCGCGGCGATATTCGGGCCGCCCGGCTGGTGATTGACGAAGGAGCCGTGTTCGACGGGAAAATTTCCATGACTGATGCACGCGCTGCAAATCATGAGATCCAAAAATATTAAGACTGTGAGGCAATGGAACAGCGGGACGAAAAGCTGTTCGATAGAGATCGCAACGCGCTGCGGGGTTTTGCTCCGTTTCTAACGCTGGGAATTCAGCTCGCTCTTTCTATTGTTGTCTTTTTTTTTCTTGGAAAATGGATGGACAGCCGGTTCAACACGTCGCCGTGGCTGATGCTCGGCGGATTAGTTATCGGCGGAGTCGGCGGGATGGTCAAATTCATAACTTCGGTAATGAAATTAGGTCAACAGCAAGACGCATTGGATGCAGAACGAAAACAACACAAGAAAGTTTGATGTCTCTTTTCCGCGTCAAATCGCCGTTGTTGTTATCCTGAGTGCTCTGCTCTCAGCATATCCGCTTTTTGCTTTTGCTTCAGCAGAAGTTGTTCGCGCCTGCATCGCGGGGGTTACGATAAGTTTGGCGAACGTGTTGGCCGGTTATGCGGCGATTGAATACTCCATCGATAAATCGTACGCGGTATTCCTGAAAGCCGTACTCGGCGGAATGGGGCTTCGTATGTTGGTGATGCTCGGAGCGCTGCTGATGTTAATAGAGGTTTTTCATTTTCACGCCGTGCCTCTCGTCGTTTCTCTGATGGGGTTTTATGTTCTGTTTTTGGTTCTCGAAGTGATGTTCATGCAGAAAAAATTGGGTAAAAAAACCGAAGGATAACTCAGTGGCGTCGTTTTTTCTTTTTGACTCTCAAACTGCGGCTCACGATTCTGCCGCCGTTATCGCCGACACTGCCCGTATGTCCGTCGCGCACGAGGAGAGCGAGAATCTTTTCACGCATCTCCTCAAACACGTTCAGGACGCGCACGAGCTTGAAACCCCATTCGGACGCATCGAGCTTCCGCATTTTCATCTCTTCGGCCTCGACATGTCGATAACGAAACACGTTGTTTTTTTGTGGCTCGCCGCGGTTATGCTCGTCATTATCCTGGCTCTCGTTGCGCGGAAAAATAAGAGGGCTGCCGTTCCGACAGGCTTCGGTAATCTCATCGAAATTTTCGTCGTTTTTGTCCGCGATGAGATCGCGATCCCCAACATGGGACAGGCGGGGATCAAATACCTTCCGTACCTGTTGACGACTTTCTTTTTTATTCTTTTGATGAACTTGCTGGGACTTGTACCGTACGGCGCTTCGGCTACCGGTAACGTCAGCGTGACGGCGGGTCTGGCGATCATCGCCTATATCATGATTCAAGCTTCAGCTATTCGCGCTCAGGGAATCGGCCATTATTTCGCCCACTTTACCGGAGGCGTCCATTGGTTGTTGTGGCCTATCATGATTCCGATTGAAATTTTAGGAACCTTCACAAAAGCTTTTGCTCTCTGCATCCGTTTGTTTGCGAACATGACCGGCGGACATATCGTCGTTGTTTCGCTGCTCGGTTTGATATTTATTTTTGGAAGAATATCTACCACGTTAGGATATGCAGTCTCGGTCCCGTCCGTTCTTTTCACGCTCGGGATCGACTGTCTTGAACTTTTTGTGGCCTTTCTTCAGGCATACATCTTTACAATGCTGACGTCGCTTTTCATGGGGCTTGGTATGCAGGAAGAAGAACATGACGTCCATCAAGGACACGCGCATTAGAATTCTGGAAAACATCGTTCACTACATATACCATCTATACTCATAGGAGAAATATAATGGAAGCAAATCCAATTGAAGTCGCGAAAGCCGTTGCAACACAATGGGGCTATTTGGCAGCAGGGTTCGGAGCAGCAATCACCGTTGTCGGAGCGGGACTAGGAATCGGCAAGCTCGCGGCGGCAGCGATGGAAGCCAGCGGCCGGCAGCCTGAAGTTGCAGGCCAGGTCCGCACCTCAATGTTGATTGCGGCAGCACTTATCGAAGGCGCAACCTTCTTCGCGCTGGCCATTTGCATTATTCTTGCAACCAAGTAAAACTCAACAGGGATCGATATGTTAGACATCAATCCGGGACTCATCCTCTGGACGATCATTACCTTTGTTCTCCTCCTCTTCATCCTCGGCAAAGTTGCCTGGAAGCCGCTGATGAGTGCTTTACAGGCGCGGGAGCAAAGTATCCGCGATGCGCTCCTCAAAGCTGAAGAGGCAAGAAAGGAATCGGAACGGTTGCTTGCGGAAAACACACAGGCGATGAAGCGGGCGAACGAAGAAACGTCCCGCATTCTGAAAGAAGGACGCGACTTGGCCGAACAGATGAAGAATGAAATCGTCGCCAAAGCCCACGAAAGCGCAAAGACGATGATGGGCCAGGCGAAGGAAGATATTCAACGCGAAAAAGAAACGGCGCTTATTCAATTGAAGAACGAAGTCGTCGACCTTGCGATGAACGCCGCTGAAAAGATCATCGATGAAACGCTCGACGAAGCAAAACAAAAGAAACTCGTTGACAAAGTTCTCCAATCGCTTCCGAAGAATTGATGAGTAATCTTAGAGTTGCAAAACGATACGCGTCTGCTTTGATGGCGTTGACCGGAGAAGCGAAAAAGCCCGAGACAATCGCAGACGACCTGCTGACGGTGCAAACGACGATCAAGGCATCCAGAGAACTCCGTTCGCTTTTGGCAAGCCCCGTTGTGTCAAAAGAGAAGAAGAAAGCCGTTATAGCGGAAATCTTCGGTAAAAAAATCGGTGTGGTAGTGAATCAATATCTTGAAGCTATCATAGAAAAAAGACGCGAGGATGTTTTGCCCGAAGTGCTCGAACAATATTTTCTCCTTCGGGACGAACAGCTCGGCATTGTTTCTGTGGATGTTCGGACGGCCGTGAAATTCTCCGCGGAGCAGGAAAAATCATTGGTGCGGGAATTGGAATCGTATACACAAAAAAAAGTTCGTGTCTCATTCAGCCTCGACAAAGTATTAAAGGGAGGCTTCGTTGCAAAAGTCGGAGACACGACACTGGACGGAAGCATCCGCCGTCAGCTTGAACTCTTACGTTCACGGCTGAAAGACGGTTCTGTTTCGAAGAATTAATTTGTTGAATCAAACAAGGATATGACAATGGCGGAAGTACGACCCGATGAGATAACTGCCGTGCTGCGAAAGCAGCTCTCCGGCTTTGAAAAAGAAATCGATATCTATGACGTCGGCACGGTGCTGCAAGTCGGCGACGGCATCGCGCGCCTCTACGGCCTCTCCAAAGTAATGGCGAGCGAGCTGATTGAATTTCCAAACAATGTTTTCGGCATGGTGTTGAATCTTGAAGAAGATAACGTCGGTTGTGTTCTCTTCGGCGACGACACAAAGATCAAGGAAGGCGACACGGTAAAGCGGACGAAACGTGTTGCCTCAATGCCGGTCGGTGAGGCCATGCTCGGACGCGTTATCAATCCGCTGGGGCAGCCGATTGACGGGCGCGGGGCGATCAAGACAGACAAGTTTTCCCCTCTCGAAAGAAAAGCGCTCGGCGTTATCCAACGCCAGCCGGTGAAGCAGCCGCTCCAGACCGGGCTGAAAGCTGTCGACGGTATGATTCCTATCGGCCGCGGACAGCGCGAGTTGATCATCGGCGACCGCCAGACCGGGAAGACTGCCGTTGCTCTCGACACGATTATCAATCAAAAATATACCCACTCCGAAAAGGCAAAGAAACAAGGGGTCAAGCCGGTCTATTGTATCTATGTTGCAATCGGCCAGAAGGGATCGACCGTTGCGCAGGTGATGACAAAGCTTGAGGAAATGGGAGCGATGGAATATACGGCAATTATTTCTGCGACTGCCAGCGACCCGGCCCCATTACAATTTATTGCTCCATACGCAGGCGCAACGCTCGGCGAATTTTTCCGCGACAGCGGGCGCGATGTGCTTGTGGTGTACGATGATTTATCCAAGCATGCGGCGGCGTACCGTGAAGTATCGCTGCTGCTGCGCCGTCCGCCCGGACGTGAAGCGTATCCCGGCGACGTGTTCTATCTTCATTCCCGTCTTCTTGAGCGTGCTTCAAAGTTGAGTGACGAGCTCGGCGGAGGAAGCCTGACGGCGCTTCCAATCATCGAGACTCAGGCCGGCGACGTCGCCGCTTATATTCCTACGAACGTCATCTCGATTACCGACGGACAGATTTTCCTCGAGCCGAATTTGTTTAATTCCGGCGTCCGTCCCGCAATCAACGTCGGCATCTCCGTGTCGCGCGTCGGAGGAAATGCGCAGATCAAAGCAATGAAAAAAGTTGCTGGGCGCCTCCGACTTGATCTTGCTCAATACCGTGAACTGGAAGCGTTCGCCAAATTCGGTTCGGACCTCGATAAAGCCACGAAGCAGCAGCTGCAACGCGGTTCGCGGCTTGTCGAAGTGCTGAAGCAGAGACAGTACGTGCCGATGCCCGTCGAAAAACAGGTAATCATGCTCTATCTCGGCACATCGGGCTTTCTGGATCAGCTGCCGCTTGACCGGGTGCTGCAGTTCGAGAAAGAGTTTCTTGAAATGGCTGAAACCCGCCATAAGGATCTCCTCGACGTCATCGCGGAGAAGAAAGAATTGACGGACGATATTACCAAACGCATTCAGGTGATTGCAAAGGAATTCATGGATACATTTAGCGTGTCGGCGTAACGATGGCTACGCTGCGCGACATACGAAGGCGGATTGCGGGCGTCAAGAGCACGCAGAAGATCACCAAGGCGATGAAGATGGTTGCCGCGGCAAAATTGCGCCGTGCCCAGGAGGCAATTCTTCAAGCGCGGCCGTACGCACGCAAGATGGCAGAAATGCTGCGTCATCTTTCAGGTAAAGTTGATGCTGCAAAATATCCCCTGCTTACCCAGCGTCCCGTTGAGAAAGTTGCCATCGTTGTTGTTACCGCCGACCGCGGTTTATGCGGCGCATTTAATACGAACATCGTGCGCGCTGCCGTCAGCCATATCAACAACAACTATAAGGAATTGTTCGCGGCGGGGAACGTCAAGCTTTTTTGCATCGGCAGGAAGGGATTCGACTTTTTCAGCAAACGGAATTACGAGATTCTCTCCAAGCAAATCGGAATTTTCAACTCGTTGAATTTCGGCAATGCCCGGACCATCGTAAAAGAAATTGTGGACGGCTACGCTGCTAAAAAATTCGATAAAGTCGTCGTTGTCTACAACGAGTTTAAGAACGCTGCCCAGCAGCGCATAGCGATCGAACTCTTTCTGCCTATTCCCCCCGAGACCGTGGAAAAGGGAGAAGAGAAGAAACTCCGCTCGCTTGTCGATTACATTTATGAGCCGTCGAGCGAGGAGATTGTTTCTGCACTCGTTCCGAAGCATTTAAATTTTCAGATGTGGCGGATACTCCTGGAATCCAACGCCGCCGAGCAGGGGGCCCGCATGACCGCGATGGAGAATGCGTCAACAAACGCGAAAGAAATGATCAGTTCGCTTGAACTTTCCTACAATAAAGCACGCCAGGCATCTATCACAAAAGAGCTGCTGGAAATTGTCAGCGGTGCGGAAGCGCTGAAAAAAGCAAGCTGAGGTTAATTAAAAATTAATAATTAAGAATTAATAATTGAAACGCACTATCCCGAATCTTTTATTCTTAATTATTAATTCATAATTCTTAATTGCCTTGTTCGATACTCTTACTCAAAAACTAGATTCTGTTCTCAAGCGGCTCCGAGGAGAAGGAAGAATTTCGGAGGCGAACATTGCCGAGATGCTGCGTGAGGTTCGCAAGGTATTGCTCGACGCGGACGTCAACTATAAAGTTGTAAAGCAGTTCATCGACAACGTCCAGCAGAAGTCGCTCGGCAAAGAGGTTGTCTCGAGCATCGCACCAGGACAGCTCATCGTGAAGATAATCTACGATGAACTGGTTGCGTTGTTGGGAACGGAAAAGGCCGACATCACGATTTCGCAAACGCCGCCGTCGGTTATCCTGATCGCAGGGCTGCAAGGATCGGGCAAAACGACGTTCGCCGGAAAGCTGGCAAATTTGTTGAAGTCAAAAGGGCGCAGCCCGCTTCTTGTTGCGGCGGATGTCTACCGTCCTGCGGCTATCGACCAATTGATCATGCTCGGCGGGCAGATTGAAGTTCCGGTTTTTTCGAGCCGCACGGACACGGCAATCGACATTGCAAAGAAGAGCATTGACCATGCTCGGAAGAACGCGCGCGATACGGTGATTATCGACACCGCCGGCCGGCTGCATGTGGATGAAGAAATGATGCGCGAAGTCGAAAGCATCAAATCGTCCGTTCAGCCTCATGAAATTTTGTTCGTTGTGGACGCGATGACGGGACAGGACGCTGTCAACACGGCAAAAGCGTTCCACGACCGCCTCAATTTCGACGGCGTCGTTCTTACGAAACTCGACGGCGACACGCGCGGCGGCGCCGCTCTTTCTATCCGATCGGTTGTCGAGAAGCCGATCAAATTCGTCGGCACAGGCGAGAAACTTGATGCGATTGAGCAGTTCCATCCCGACCGCATGGCGTCGCGAATTCTCGGTATGGGGGATATCGTTACGCTTGTTGAAAAAGCGCAGCAGACATTCGACAAAGACAAGGCCCAGCAGCTTGAGCAAAAAATCCGAAAATCGCAGTTCACGCTGGAAGATTTTTACAGCCAGCTCCAGGAGATCAAGAAAATGGGTCCGCTAAGCCAGGTGCTGTCGATGATTCCGGGTGCAAACAAGCTGGGCAACATCAACGATGTTGACGAAAAAGAGATGAAATACGTTGAAGCCATCATCCTCTCGATGACGATTGAAGAACGGCAGCATCCCGCTATTATCAACGGTTCGCGGCGCAAGCGCATCGCCACGGGGAGCGGGAGATCCGTGCAGGAAGTGAATAAGCTTCTCAAGCAATTTTTCGAGATGCAGAAAATGATGAAAAATTTCACTAAAGGAAAGAATGTCGGGCGCATGATGGCGCAGCGGTTTCACTGAGTTGCATATTAATCGGCATCTACTCATATTTATAGAAAAAGGAGATACATCTTTGGCAGTCAAATTACGACTTCAACGAATGGGCAAGAAGAAGCAGCCTATTTACAAGATTGTGGCGGTGGATTCGCGCAGAAAGCGGGACGGACGGTTTATCGACGCCGTGGGCGCCTATAACCCGAGCACCAACCCGATGACCATTACTCTGAAAGAAGACCGCATTTTCCACTGGCTTGAACGGGGCGCCCAGCCGACCGATACGGTGAAGAATTTGTTAAGCCGGAAAGGTGTATGGCTGAAATGGGGTTTGAAAAAGAAAAAAGCCGACGAAGCAACGATCGCTGCCGAATTTGAAAAATGGCAGATGATGCAAGGGCTGAAGCTGCAGAAGGAGAATGAACGCAACGCCCGCCGCAACGCCGCGAAGAAGAAAAAGAAGGCTGTCGCGCAAGAGGCTCCGGCCCAGCCTGAAGCAGCCGCTCCGGCAGTTCCTGCGCAGGCGTAACGAAGTTCTTTCGTTCGCTGAGGCATTTGTCTCCACGAAGTACGGAAGACAACTCAAGCAGTCCGACCACAACGATTTGTTTGCAGTTCAGCCAAGGCTGATCCGCCGCAGGCGGAAGTTTTTCGAACAGCTTTAGGAGGTGCATATGCGGGACTTCATCGAATACATTGCGAAGCAACTTGTCGATAATCCCAATGACGTTTCTCTCATCGATGAAGAGAAAGAAGGGAAGATCATCTTCAAGCTGAAAGTTGGAGAGGCCGATGTAGGAAAAATCATCGGACGCAAAGGCCGGACAGCCCAGGCGATGAGGGTGCTCTTGAGTGCGGTTGCGGCGAAGAACGGCAAGCGTGCGATGCTTGAAGTGCTGGATTAGATGCCGGTATTGTAGTAAACCTGATTGTACGGAGAGTTGTGAAATCACATCAAACGGAACCTTCTCAACTATGTGCAGTCGGCGTTATCGCAAAAGTCTTCGGCGTGAAAGGAGAAGTGAAAATTCATTCCTATTCACGCTCGTATAATGAGTTTGAAAAACTCGGTTCCGTGCTGGCGGGAAAGAGCGAAGACAAAGTTGTCGAGAGAACCATTGAAAAAGTCTCGCCCCGCGGAAACGATATCTACATAAAATTTCAAGATGTCAATGACCGAAACGCATCGGAAGCCCTGGTCGGTCATTTTTTATTTGTCGAAGAGGCGGCGCGGAAACGACTGGCGCCCGGTGAGTTTTTTGTTGACGATATTATCGGAATGTCTGTCTGCGACTCGCAGAAAAAGAAGCTCGGTGTTGTACAAGACGTCGTCAGGTATCCTGCCCAGGATGTTTACATTGTGAAGACCGGCAGAGGCGAAGTGATGGTTCCTGCGGTTAGGAATATTGTTCGTAATGTCGATAGCAAAAATCGAACGATCACGATCGATCCCCCGGAAGGACTTTTTGACGGGCACATCGACGATTCTCCTGATCGTTGAAAAGCGTGATCGAGGGAAGCGTTATGAGCATACGAATAGATATTCTCTCTGCCGTTCCGAAGTTGCTCGCCAGCCCGCTCAGCGAGAGCATCCTGAAAATTGCACAGGAGAAAAAACTGGCGGAGATCGTCGTGCATGATTTGCGGACATTTACGCACGACAAACATCATACACTCGACGAATCGCCGTACGGCGGCGGGGCCGGCATGATCCTGAAACCGGAGCCGATCGTTGAGTGTATTGAGTCGCTGCAGGCGCAGAGGACATACGATGAAATCATCTATGTGAGTGCGGACGGAGAGCCGTTCACGCAAAAGATCGCCAACGATTTATCTTTGAAATCGAACGTGATGATCCTTTGCGGGCATTACAAAGGTATCGACGAACGCGTCAGGCAAACCGTCATCACACGCGAGATCTCAATCGGCGACTACGTGCTGACCGGCGGCGAGCTGGCGGCGCTGGTGATCGCGGACGCCGTTGTGAGAGTGATACCGGGAGTGATCGGAGATGGGGAATCGGCGCTGACGGATTCGTTCCAGGACGGACTCTTGGACAGCCCGCATTACACCCGGCCGCCGGAATACCGCGGAATGAAAGTGCCGGACGTGCTGCTGTCGGGGAATCACAAAGAAATTGCCGCATGGCGCGATGAAGAGAGAAAGAAACGGACCGAAGAGCGCCGCGAAGATTTGATTCATTAACCTATCTTATATAATGCACACATAGCATTGCCGCAAAGTCACAAAAGGATCTTTGTGCCTTAGAGCCTTTGTGGCATGAGAGATATTTTTACTAAAAAATAAACGGTAACGAACGGAGTACAACAATGAGCAAGATCAAATTGGTAGAAGCAACTCAATTGAAAACGAACCTTCCGGATTTTGCCCCGGGCGATACATTGAATGTCCACCTGCGTGTCGTCGAAGGCGATAAGGAACGTATTCAGCAATTTCAGGGCGTCGTGATCGGCAAGCGTGGAAGCGGAATGGGCGCGACATTCACCATCAGAAAAGTATCGGACGGCGTTGGCGTGGAGAGGATTTTTCCGACGCACTCTCCCCGCATCGCGAAAATCGAAAAGATGAAATCGAGCAGAGTACGCCGGGCGAAGCTGTACTATCTGCGCGACCTTGCCGCGAAACAGATCCGACAGAAAACCGGTAACTGAGTCCCGAGTGCCAGGAAATCAATTTCGAATAGGGGCAGTCCCCGATTTTTTTTGCCGGCCGGTTATCTTCGGATTATCGCTGCCAGAAAGTCCTGCTGCGGCGGGACTTTTCTTTGAGAGTGCCGGAGTGAACACCGAGCGTATTCTCGACGACGAATGCGATGCGGCCCTGATCGGACCCGTTGAGTTTGCGCGCAACAGTTCGGACTTTTCGCTGTATCCGTCGATTGGCGTCTCCTCGCAGGGGGAAAGCAGGACGAGCGTGCTCTGCATGAACCGGAATATCCGCTCCATCGCATCTGTCGCTGTCGGTGCGGTTTCTTCATCCGATATTATCCTTGCCAAGATCATCCTTTCTGAAAAATTTGAACAGGACATTGTCATCGTACCGGTGATCGGTTCGGTCCAGCAAATGCTGGTAAAGGCCGATGCTGCCCTCCTTACCGGCAACGCGCTCCTCACATCCGAGTGGGAAGGGCCGACACTCGACCTCGTCGACGAATGGACTGACATGACCGACTTGCCGTTTGTCCATCTCCTTTGCGCCGCCCGAAAAGGGAGATACAAAAAAGAAGCTGCATCGCTGCTTTTCTCCTCACAAGAATTAGGGAGAGCCTCGCTCTCTATCGTCGCCGCGCAACAAGCAGAAGAATTGTCGTATCCCGTTGATGCATTGGAGCGGCAGCTTGAGCATTACGCGTACGGTTTTGACGACGAAGCACGTGAATCCCTCGGCGAATTTTTTCGTTACGCTTTCTATCTCGGCATCCTCCCGGATGTGCCGGAGATAGAGGTGTTTGGGGATGGGGAAGTGGAAAACGGTTGAAGAGAACATTGTCAAGGTTTTGAACCTTGACAATGTTGTTATGGCATTACGTTAAGGGGAAGACCAAAGCCAATCGATTCACACATCATCAACTGCAAGGGGGAATCCATGAAATCAAAATCAGAAATAATTTCTCGTGCTATAATCGAAAACGGGATCTTCGTCATCCGCGGCCACAAAGTTATGTTGGATTTTCATCTTGCCGAACTTTATGGAGTTGAGGCGAAGGCGCTCAAGCGTGCCACCCGGAGAAATGTAGATCGATTTCCTCACGATTTTATGTTTGAGTTGACCGATGAAGAGTATGATATCTTGAGGAGCCAGTTTGGTACCTCAAGCTGGGGTGGAAGACGGTACTCTCCGTACGCATTCACCGAACAAGGCGTGGCAATGTTATCAAGCGTGTTGCGTAGCCAGCGTGCCATTCACGTGAATATCGAGATCATTCGTGCATTTGTGAAGCTGAGGGAAATTCTTTCCACGCACAAGGAGCTAGCATTCAAACTGAAGCAACTTGAGACAAAGGTTGAGAGACACGATGAAGAGCTGCAAACGATCTTCGAGGCGATACGCCAGTTAATGTCTATACCCGAAAAACCAAAACGGCCGATTGGATTCTGATCAACCATCATCAGCCGCGGGGAGATGCACGGGTAATTGCGAAAAATTGAGGTTTCAAATCAAAACCTCAAAATCTAATTTCCACGTTGGCCGCAGGTTGAAACTCTCCCAAATTCAGCGTAACTTCATTCCATGCTGCATTCCTTGTACGTTAGACATTATGCTCTCATTGAGGAAATCACCGTAGAATTTGAGCGCGGCCTCAACATCATCACGGGAGAAACCGGCGCTGGAAAATCGATTCTCATCGACGCCCTGAGCATGCTGCTCGGTGAACGCGCCAGCTCCGACGTTGTTCGCAAAGGTGCGGAGAAGGCTATTGTTGAAGGGGCATTTGACATTGCCGGCTCGCCGAAAATCCAATCGCTTCTGCAAAACAACGACATCGAGCCATCGGAAGAAATGATCGTCCGGCGAGAAATTTCGGCGAAAGGGCAAAGCCGTTGTTTCATTAATGATTCTCCCGTTTCTCTCGCGCTTCTGAAGGAAGCGGGCGATGTGCTTGTTGACCTTCACGGCCAGCATGACCACCAGGCATTGCTCCGGCCGGAAACTCATATCGATTTTCTCGACGACTTCGGAGGGGATGAACGCGTTCTCTCGGACTATCGCCAATCCTACAAAAAGCTCTCCGAACTTTTTTCCAAAAGACACAATCTGCGGGAACAAGAACATCGCCTGAAAGAAAAGAAATATCTGTACGAATTTCAGATGAAGGAAATCGACTCGGTAAATCCTCAGGTCGGAGAAGAGGAGACGCTCGAGTCAGAATTAAAATTGCTTGAAAACGCAGAGAAACTCCATGAACTCACTACCCAGTTGAGCCAGCTTCTTTACGAAGGAGAGTCTTCCGTGCACGACAATCTTGTTCTGGCATGGAAACAGATTGAAACCCTGCGGGAGATCGATTCGGTTTTTGCGGATGCCGCAGGCGAAGCGAAATCCGCCGAAATTATCGTCGAAGAACTCTCGAAGTTCATCAAATCGTACAATACGAAAATTGAATTCAACCCGGAAAAACTCGAGCAGATTCGCGAACGTCTCGGCCAATTTTCTTTGCTGAAAAAGAAATACGGCGGAACGGTTGAGTCCCTTCTTGAGCACCGTCTGAAGATCGGCAATGAATTTTCGCTTGCCGAAAATTTTGAAAAAGAGTTTGCCGCGATTGAATCCGCCGTTGTCGAAGAACGCAAAGTCTGTTCCGATTTGGCACAGCAATTGACGAATAAACGCCGTGAGGCTGCAAAAAAAATTGAGAAGTCTATTATCTCGTCGCTTGCAGACCTCGGAATCACGAATGCGAAATTTTCGGTCAGCATTGCAAATATGCCGATACCAACGGGCGCGAATAACGGAAACCCCGCTGCCGCCAATGCGTATGTGAAGATTGGAAAAGAATACTACGAGGCAACATCAAAAGGAATCGACGTTGTAGAATTTTTTATTTCGACGAATGTCGGCGAGGATGTGAAACCTTTGGCAAAGGTGGCATCGGGAGGAGAAATTTCCCGCGTGATGCTCGCTTTAAAATCTTCGCTCGCCGCATCGGACAAAGTTCCGCTTCTTATTTTCGACGAGATTGACGTCGGCGTCAGCGGACGCATTGGTCAGGCAGTGGGTATGAGTTTAAAAAAACTAGCTGCGTTACACCAGATCATCACGATCACTCATCTTCCGCAAATTGCCGGACTGGCGGATACACATTTTGCGGTCGAAAAAGTTGAAGATGGAAAACGTACGACTACCCGTTTGCGCAGGCTCGACGTCGAAGAACGGGTTCGTGAGGTTGCGAAACTCATGAGTGGAGAGAAGGTAACCGAAGCGGGGTTGAAGAGCGCGAAGGAATTGATGAGGAGAAAATAAGGTGTTAGGAGTTGGCTGTTAGGGGGAATCGATGGTTCTGAAATAAAAACCACAAAGGACGCAAGGGACACGAAGGGGAAAAAATAATATCTTAGATGTTGGTTGTTAGGAGGAATTGATGAGCCTGAAATAAACCGCAAAGGACGCGAGGGGCGCGAAGGGGAAAAGTAAGAAATCATTCAGGGGGAAATTCGATGACGGAGGATCAGCTTTCCAAAATAGCTCTAAATTGTGCGATGAAAGTTCATACCGCACTCGGAGCGGGATTATTAGAGTCTGCTTATGAAGAGTGCTTGTTTTATGAACTCTCACAAAACTGCGTTGCTGTTGAACGTCAAAAGCCGATGCCGCTTGTTTACAGTAACATGAAACTAGATTGTGGATACAGAATTGACCTTTTGCTGGAAGGGAAACTCATCCTGGAGCTAAAAGCTGTTGAAGCGCTAAACGATGTTCATCTCGCTCAACTGTTGACGTACCTAAAACTATCAGGCTGTAAACTCGGTTTGTTAATTAATTTCAACGTAACGCATTTAAGAAACGGCATTAAAAGAGTCGTCCTCCATCTTTAGTAAAAATGGAAAGACCACTTCTTCGCGTTCCTTTGCGTCCATAGCGGTTAATAAAAGCCATGTCTCTCAACATCTACAATACACTCACCCGTCAAAAAGAAGAATTCAAACCCCTTCATGAAGGCTTCGTCGGAATGTACGTCTGCGGGCCGACCGTGTACAGCGATTCACACATCGGCCACGGAAAGAGTTATGTTTCGTTCGATGTGATCGTCCGCTATCTTCGGCACCTCGGGAATAGAGTGTTGTATGTCCAGAATATTACCGACGTAGGACATTTACTCGACGACGGCGAGGATAGGATGCTGAAGCAATCACGCATCAATAAAGTCCATCCGATGCAGATCGCGGAAACGATCACGCGCAGTTATTTTGATGACATGGACGCTCTCAATGTTCTTCGCCCCGATATTTCGCCGAGGGCTTCGGGGCACATCATCGAACAGATTGAGATCGTGAAGAAGCTGCTTGCGAACGGCCATGCGTATGAAGTGAACGGCTCAGTCTATTTCGACGTGCGGAAATTCAAGAATTACGGCAAGCTTTCCGGCAGAACCATCGATGACATGAAGGAGGGGACTCGTGTTGAGTTGAAAAGCGAAAAACGAAATCCCGAGGATTTTGCGCTCTGGAAAAAAGCGGAACCGGAGCACATCATGCGATGGCAGAGTCCGTGGGGCGAAGGATTTCCCGGCTGGCACATCGAATGTTCGGCAATGTCGATGAAGTACCTTGGCGAGACGTTCGATATTCACGGCGGAGGATTGGATAACCAGTTTCCTCATCATGAGTGCGAGATTGCGCAGAGCGAAAGCGCGACCGGCAAACCGTTTGTAAAATACTGGATTCACAACAACCTGGTGACAGTCAACGGTCAGAAAATGTCCAAGTCCCTCGGCAATTTTGTCACGCTCAAAGACATATTCAAAAAATTTGATCCTGCTGTCATCCGCTTTTTCATCCTCCAAAGTCATTACCGAAGTACGCTGGATTTTAGTGAACAAGCGCTGGAAGCGTCCAAAACTGGCCTTACAAAATTACAGCACACAGTACGGAGATTACGCGAAGCGATTGATTTTGCGAAACGATCATCGTCGTTCGGGCCGTTTGAAAGAGATTTGAAACCATTCCGAAATGAATTTATCGACGCGATGAATGACGACTTCAATACGCCGAGAGCAGTTGCTGTTATGTTCGATCTTGTATCGAGAGTCAATGAGTGGTTGATGCCGGGGATGCTGCCGACAGAGGCTACACTTCGCGAGATTGATAATTTATTCGATGAATTTGGTTCGGGGATTCTCGGACTTCCTATAAGCGGATCATCCACCGTTGTTTCGGGCAACGGATCTGCCGAAGCGGGATTGATGGATTTAATCATCGAAGTGCGGAAGGAGATTAGGAAGCAGAAGATGTGGGCTTTATCGGATAAGATTCGAGATACCCTCAAAGGCCTCGGTATCATTCTTGAAGATTCTAAAGACGGTACATCATGGAAAAAAGCCTGAAATCTGTATATATTGCACTTAAATTTAGCTGCGTTAAGGGTAAACTTCTGCGAAAATGGTTCGTCTAACCAATTGGAAGGAACATCAGTGAAGAGACTGTTATTCACCTGTTCATTGTTTTTTGTTTATTGTTCATTGATAGCACAAAATTCGGCCGGCGATGCGGCGAATATCGAACCGCGGTATATAATAGATGCGCCGACGGCGGGACTTTTAAAGCGTGGAGCGTTTGCGATGGATGTCGATTTTTTTCAGGAGGGTGGAATGACAGTCGGGCTTACAGCCGGTGCGCTTGATCGTTTGAATTTTGGCATTTCATACGGCGGCACGGGAATTATCGGAGACGGTGATATTACGATGCAGAAACTCCCCGGCGTCAATGTCAAGTTCCGCTTGTTCGATGAAACAATGGAGATGCCTGCCATCGCTCTTGGATTTGACTCGCAGGGAAAGGAACCGTACATTGACAGCATGCAGCGGTTCACGATTAAGTCGCGCGGATTTTATGCTGCTGCGAGCAAAAATTATTCTTTCATGGGAAATTTGAGTTTTCACGGCGGAACGAATTACAGCCTTGAGAACAACGATGGCAACAAAAATTTGGATTTTTTTGTCGGTGCCGAAAAATCGCTGGGTCCCGACATTTCATTGCTCTCCGAATATGATTTCGGGTTGAATGATAACACCGGCATTGTTGGCAAAGGGAGGGGATATTTGAACGCCGGCTTGCGCTGGTCATGGGGAAACGGATTCACACTCGGATGCGACCTGAAGAATCTTGTAAGGAATCAAAACAACGTAACGGTCGGAAATAGAACGATCAAAGTAGAATATGTGCGGGCATTGTAATCATGGAATGTTGGGAATGATGCATGCCTTGAGGGTGTTATTATTGATGATGACCCCAGAAGAAGGAAGGAATAAAATATGAAAATAATTAGAAGCCTGTGGAGTATTGTAATGTTGTTCCCGACTGCGGGATTTTTCTTTGCCGGATGTTACACTCATATGGAAACGGTGCGGGATGGAGGTCCGGGAGGTGGCGACGGCGACTACTACGCTTACACCGATTCAACAAATGCTTCGAACGACACGACCGGTGCTAACTATTTTTCCGACGACGATTACCGTGAGTCGAATTACCGGGCATCGTTTGATTATTACGCTCCCCCCGCCTACATCTGGGGATCGAACATTTGCTACGATCCATGGTATGACGACTGTTGGTATCCGGGTTCGTACTGGTATGGATACTACCCGTATTGGGGCTTTGGGTACGGTTATGGTTATGGGTCATATTACGGCGGTGGATATGGATATCGCGGCTATCGCGGAGGAAATTACTATGCCGGCAGGACACGAACTATCGGCACGACGCGAGGTGGCTATGGATTGTTAGGAGGTCGAAGTCCGGCCGGTTCTCCAAGGGGAATCCCGCTTGCGAGCGGCGCTGCGTCAACGCGAACACGAACTCAGAATGCGCCGCAGGTCGCCGCAGCCACCACGTCGCAATCGCGCTCGCGCCAGGAAGTTGCCTGGTGGGAACGGGGAAGAATGGCTACAGAAAATTCTTCGGAGCGGAGCAGTGCCACGGTGCGCTCACAATCTGCGAGAGGGAGTTCATCAATTGTTTACCAGAGGAGAAATACATCCAATCCGTCAAGGAACTTAGCAAACGCTCGTCAGGTAAATCAACATAGAGGGCGCATGCAACCGGCACGGGTCGGAAGCGGCGGTTTTCAATCCAGACAAACGGCACATCAAGGCTATTCGCATTATTCTTCTCCGCAGGGTTCAAGCGGGAGAAGCGGCAGCAGTGGCGGCGGAAGTCGGAGTAGTGGAGGGGGAAAAGGCCGTTGACGATGAAATCCACCTGCGGAAAAGGTTATTATCCTTTTTTCCTTTGGCGGATGGGATGCGTCGATGTTGACGTCATCGGAAGGCGAAAATTCGGTCTCAAGATCTTCACAGCCCATTGTACATTCGATATTAATTGAAATCGAGTTTTGATATCCATGCATCAACAACTATTACAACAACAATAACTGCACCGCCCCCTCCGGCTGCCCCAGCAAGCGGAACGATAATCGATCGCAGCAGGACAACGGGCAATAACTCAATTGCACTGGTACCAGCCATGCGAAAGACCGGTTCAAATCGCGGAGACGGAAGGGATTAGGAAGCGGAGGAGATCTATGAAAACAAATCGCTATTTACATTCACTCATTTTTATTCTTGGATTGTCAACGCTCGGTGTATCCGCTGTCCGTGCACAGTCTGCGGATGACGCGTTGCGCTTTTCTTCTGCAGGGTTCGGAGTTGGTTCTCGGGCACAGGCCATGGGCGGCGCGTATATCGGCGTGGCGGATGACTACAGCGCTACGTTCTGGAATCCGGCCGGCTTGGCGCAGATGCGGAGACTTGAATTTACCGGCGGCATTATCAACACGAATTATTCAAACAACGCAACGTTTTTCGGCAACTCGAGCACTGCGACAAACAGCAGCACTGACCTGGATAACCTGGGGTTTGTGTTTCCGGTCCCGACGTCGCGCGGAAGTTTAGTTTTTGCCGCCGGCTACAACAGGGTGAACGATTATACAACCGCACTCTCATTCAATGGCTTCAATCCGAAGAGTTCAATCATACCGTCGCTCTACGATCCCGATCCTAATTTTGATATCCCGTTCCAAACGTATTTGGAGAATACGAACGGCTACACTCCGATTCAAAAGAATGTACAGCAGCAAGGGACTGTCCGGGAAAGTGGAAGTATTGGGACGTGGGCGTTCTCAGCAGCGGTCGATATCGAAAAAGACTTTTCGTTTGGCGTGACGATTAACGTCCTCAACGGTACATACAATTATGTGCGGAATTACGCCGAAACGGATGTCAATAATGTTTACAACGACCCTACAAGATTTTATGATGCGAGCGGAAACGTTCTTGCCGATTCTTTGTACAGGCAATTCAATGCGTTCTCTTATGATAATTCGCTCACCAGCGAGTTGAGCGGAGTGAATGTCATGTTTGGGTTTATGTATAGGTACGAAGATATTGCTCGATTTGGTCTCACGATTAAAACTCCGACGTCGATGACCGTTCACGAGACATATACGAATGCCGGGCAAAGTGCGTTTGATGATACGACGGGCTATTATTATGCGTACAATGCAAACAATGACTACGGCTTAACAACTCCGTGGGTGTTTGGTGCAGGTGCATCGTACTCCCCGTTCGAAGGGCTTTTGTTGTCCGGACAGGTTGAGTACACCGATTGGACGCAAATTCAATGGACCGACAATCCTACCTTGGAAAGCGAGAATATATCTTTGGCGCAGGAATTTCGTTCAACATTCAATTACGCTGTCGGCGGCGAATTTGAGATTCCGCGAACTGCTGTTTCAATAAGGGCAGGCTATTCATTCAAACCCTCCGCGTATGTGGGCGACCCGTCATCTTTCGGCCAAACAACTATTACAGCGGGCGCAGGTGTGTTGTTGCATGATAATATTATGGTCGATGTGGCGGCGATGTTCGGGACATTCAAGACATACGGCAATAACTATGTCGATCCTGTGCTTAGTAACCCGTCGCGCACGGATGAGAGCATTTCTACTACGAACATTGACTTCACCATCTCTTATAGATTTTAGTTCTTCATCCCCACCAGTTGAAGGATCTTGACTGGATGGTTCAACAAAAATAGATTCTTTTGAAGACATAAAAAGGCGTGAAATTACAATTTTCGCGCCTTTTTTCTTTTCCCACCACACATTCATCGCTATTCTCGAGCACGCTTGTTGCTGGTGATTGGAATGTTATTAAGAAGGATTTTGGAAATCCCGGCTAACCTGGTGCAGCTTTTTCCACATTTTTGGAAACTCGCTACTCTATTTCTAAGAAAAGGTAGAGTGTTGAGTATTTAAACGTTGATTTTTATGTTAATTGCACAGTTTTGATTGTCCACCCGGCACTAATCCTCCCACTGGTAATGGCACAAATATTGCGGGTATGAAAGATTACAATATCCTCCTTGAATAACAGCAAAGCTGGGTTTGCGGCTTCTAAGTGTGATGGTCTTTCTACAACATTGAAACATGGAGAACACAATGAGAAAATTTGTTAACATTTCTACAGCACTGCTTCTTGGATGTTTCCTCGCGTTTGTCTCCACGGAAACATTCGCGCAAAAAGTGAAGCTAAGAGTAGTAGCGATGACGCCTGGAAAATTGGCGGCAATAGGCAAGAGCAGCCTTATGGCAACAACGGGTCTGAAGGTGATCGGCAAAGGATCAAAAGGTTATTTGCTGGCAGACACGACCGGCTCAGGAGCAACAGTGGTATCTTCGTTCACATGGTCGTTTGTTGCAAGGCCGACCGCTTCTAATGCAGTTTTTGACAGCGCGGCGAACAAACAATCTCAAAGCTTCACAGCAGATTCTGTTGGACAATATATAGTAAGCGTCTCAATAAATGGTGGCGCTACGGACCAAGACACGTTCTGGGTTAGCACGTATGTAGGGTCAACAGGCGGATTTCCCGCATGCACATTTTGTCATGCTAGCACGACTCCTACGGTTGTGACGGGATGGCAATCCACAGGCCATGCCAAGATTTACACGCAGGGGATTATGGGAGAACTGGAAGTCAATGCATACGGTCAGGGAGAATATTCTACGGTCTGTTGGCAATGTCACACGACGGGGTATGATATTTCGGCGAACAACGGAAATTTTGGATATATCTCGCATTCGCTCGGATGGGATACCACGGCATTCAAGGGATTTCCGAAAGCCGGATTTTTCTCTGTCATCCCCAACGGCGACTCGGCAATCTATAAAAATATGGCGACGAATTATTCGGCGCTTGTTCCATTGGCAAGCATAGGCTGCGAAAGCTGCCATGGTCCCGGGAATGATCACAGAGGGGATCCAACGAAAATCGGTCTTTCGCTCGATGCGGGCGTTTGCCAGTCATGCCATGATGATCCTCCCCACCATGTCTCCGGAACCCTTTGGGCTTTGTCAGATCATGCAACGATGCCCCTTGCAGGTGCAGAGGCGACGTCGACGAGTTGTTTCCCCTGCCATAGCGGCGCCGCATTTGAGAAATGGGTTGTCGACGGCAAACCTGCTACGGATCCAAATTGGAACGCGGCCACCGATGCTAGCTACCCAATTACTTGTGCGGTCTGTCATGATCCGATGGGTACAGCAAATCCAAATCAGTTGAGGACCATTACCGTTGATACACTGAGAAACGGATACCATGTTCCGGCAAGCGTAGGCGGACTAGGTCAGCTTTGCATGAATTGTCATCGGTCGCGAAATAATGTTGCTACAAAAGTTACGGCAACTCCTCCTTACTACGGTTTTTCAAGCCATTACGGCCCGCATGGCAACCCGCAGACCGATATGCTTTTGGGTCAGAACGCGTACCAGTACGGAGACAGCAGCCTTACCGGATTAACAACTCATACAGGTGTTCCTGACGCTTGCGTCACTTGCCATATGCCGGGTAACGACCATCAATTGGCCATGCAAGACACGTCCGGTACAGGCGTTTTACACGACCGCGTCGATGCCTGCCAGACTTGCCATGGTCCTCAGATTCAAAAATTCGACGACATCAAAGCGAGCTACGATTATGACCGCAATGGAGTAATCGAAGGGGTTCAGACAGAAGTCGCCGGGTTATTGGCTCAACTGAAAGCCAAACTGCCGATTGACCCTACTACTGGCCAGCCGATAACGGATTCGAACCACGCAGACAGCGTCTCGGTCTATAATAGGCCTGATCTTGTCCAAAACCTGTATACGTACGCTTTTGTGACGAGTGATGGAAGTGGTGGTATGCATAATGCCAAATACACTGTGGCCCTTCTTCAGAAGGCACTCGGCTTCTATCCGACTGGTGTCAATGTTGTGAGTCAGAAAACACCGTCGACATATACCTTAAGCCAAAACTATCCGAACCCGTTCAACCCGTCGACGAATATTGAATTCTCAATTCCGCGTTCGGCAACGATTCAGTTGAATGTCTACAATATTCTTGGCGAGTTAGTAAAGACTCTTACTAACGGTAACATTGTTTCGGGGAACTACAAAGTAACCTGGAACGGAACAAACAACTATGGTTCATCGGTTGCCAGCGGCATCTACTTCTACAGACTTGTTGCTCAGTCTAACGGAGCCGCGAATTACGTCGTTACAAAGAAAATGTTGCTGATGAAGTAGATCAGTTTCACGCAAATTAAGCCTAAAAAGGCTGCTGTGGATAACCACAGCAGCCTTTTTTATTGATTGTCGCCCTTCAAATAGCTATATTTTCTTGTCTCTCAATGTTTCAAATACTTGCATAAAAAGCTGAGTGAATACGTTTTCCGAGAACAGACTCAAGGAACTCCTTACAAAGTTCAAAAATAAACGCATCGCAGTCGTTGGCGATGTTATGTTGGATAAATATCTTTGGGGAAGTGTTGGCCGTATTTCTCCCGAAGCCCCTGTCCCTATTGTCGAAGTGGAGAAGGAAACCGAGCGGCTTGGCGGTGCGGCAAATGTGGCAAACAATGTCAAATCCCTTGGAGGATGGCCGTTGCTGGTTGGCGTGGTCGGGGACGACTCGAACGGTGCCCTGCTGACAAAACTTCTTGCCGAGCAAGAATGTCCAATAAGCGGGATCGTTAAGGATGCATCGCGGCCTACGACTACAAAAACACGCGTTATCGCCCATAGCCAGCATGTCGTTCGGATAGATAACGAGCAAAAACGTGATATTTCGACCGCGGTGCAAGATCAGATACTCTCTGTACTCCGCAGTGCGATCGATACGCTTGACGGTATAATCCTGGAAGACTACAACAAAGGGGTTATCGGCGCATCGTTGATTCATCAGATTATCCAGATGGCCCGTGAGCACGAAAAGATTGTAACCGTCGACCCCAAGTTCCAAAATTTTTTCGAGTATGAGAAGGCTACGGTATTCAAGCCGAACAGAAAGGAAGTTGAAGAGGCGTTAGGAGTGAAGCTGACTTCCGAAGAGAGCGTGCGCGATGCAATAGGATTATTGAAGAAAAAGCTGAACGCGGAAAATGTCCTCATTACGCTCGGCGAACAAGGGATGAGTTTGCTGGACAACCGGGGTTCGCTGCTGCATTTGCCGACCAGGGCACGACATGTTGCCGATGTCTCCGGCGCCGGCGACACGGTTATTGCCACGCTCACCATGGCATTGGCGTCGGGCGCATCAATTCACGAATCGGCGAGTCTTGCCAATTTTGCCGGCGGCGTGGTGTGCGGCGAAGTTGGCATCGTCCCCATTATGCCGGACGCATTGCTCTCAAGGGTTCTTTCCTACCAGTCCTAACGCTCGAAACAAACCATCGGAACCGTCATGGGAAAAGTATTCTCACTTTCTGAATTAATTGAGGTGCGCCTTCGTTGGAAAGCAAACCGAAAGAAGGTTGTCTTTACGAACGGTGTGTTCGATATTTTGCACCGCGGACATGTCGAGTACCTCGCTGCCGCAAAATCCCTGGGCGATGAGTTGATCGTGGGAATAAACAGCGATGCTTCCGTGAAAAAGATCAAAGGCCCCCGCCGCCCCGTCGTTGATCAAAACGACCGGGCGTATCTCGTATCGCAGCTGGTTCCTGTCGATGCTGTTTGCATCTTCGAGCAGGAGACGCCGTATGATACCATCAGCGCCCTGATACCGGACGTTCTTGTTAAAGGTGCCGACTGGAAAGTGGAGGATGTGGTAGGAAAAGATGTCGTCGAGCGTTCTGGTGGAAAAGTTCTCACGATTCCGTTTGTTCCTCGTCATTCGACGACTCTGGTTATCGAAAGAATCAAGGAGTTGTACGTCGGACAAGAAAAAGAATAGATGCTCCGCAAAGCCTCGAAAATATTGACATACGTTTCCCTCTGCGTTTTGGCCGTTCTGTTTGCGACGATGGGTTTTACTCAGACTATATTGACATACGTCTGCCTTTCAGCATTCGTCATTCTGTTTGCAGCGATGGGCTTTTCTCGAAAAACATTGACGTACGTCAGTCTCTCCGTATTGGTCGTTTTGTTTGCGTCGATGGGCTTTACTCAGACGACTCTTTTTAGGCAGACTCTTCGGTCGACGATCTATAAGATGGTAGACGCAAACCTGAATGCATCGGTGTTTATCGGTGAGATCAAAGGAAATCTTTTCACCGGTATTTCCATCGACACGATCGCGATTTATGTCAACAACGCACCGTTTCTTGAAGCGAGCAAGACCGTCGTTCGTTACGACCCGTTACCGCTCTGGAATAAACATATTGCACTCGGAAGTGTGGAGATTGAAAATCCGTCGGTTTCGCTCATCCGTTTTGCCGACGGTACGTGGAATGTCGACCGGCTTGCAAAAAAGAAATCAGAGCCGGATTCACTTCCATCGTCCTGGGTTGTCGCGGTGAAAAGTCTGCGTATCAACAACGGACATTTTCGGCTGATCGACTCGACCTCTCAATCCGGCCCGGAACTCCCGGATTCAATCACCGGGCGGACGTTCAATTTTTCCGACCTCGACATCGACAAGCTTAACGTCGAATTGTCGGCAACAATTTCAGACCGGGAGCAAAGCGCCTCGATTAAGAACATTTCTTTTGCCGCTTCACGCGAAGGTTTTATCCTCACACATTTGTCCGGAGATATCCGCCATTCGACGACGATGTCTGAAGTCAAGAACCTTCTTATTGCAACGCCCCGCTCCCGCGTCGAATTTTCGGCGAAAATTTCTTCCGTGGATGCGCTCAAAATTAATGACATCGCGGCGCTCCAATTTGTTCCGGTAGAGTGTTCCTTGTTTCCGAGCACCGTCGCCGCCGAAGACCTGCAGCGATTCCTGCCTTCTCTCAATTTTCTTCGGGGATCGGTTCAATTGGAATGCAGGACAGAAGGCGAATTCGGCAGCCTCAAAGTGAAAAAACTCCATGCGAATTTCAACCGTTCAACCATCAATCTCGAAGGGAGTGTCGCCAATCTTCATCATCCCGGCGACCTGGCATTGAACATTGAATCGAAAGGAACAACGATCCATCCGTCCGACGTTCCTCAGCTTCTCCCGTTTTTTCACATTCCAGACTTTGGAGGTGCAGGGGAGATCGGCCTCGACTTTCATTATGTCGGCAAGCCGCTTGATTTCGAAGTGACGGCCAATGCTTCAATGACGGCAGGAAACGTTTCGGTGAACGGCGGTCTGGACCTTACCGGTAAAACGATGAAATACAAGGCGGCGTTCGGCGGCACCGGTGTGAATCTGGGGAAATTTTTTTCAACCCCGTCTCTTCGTTCCTACCTGGATTTTTCCGGAATGATAGAAGGAGAAGGAACTGCGATTGACGAACTAAATTCTAAAGCTTCGATTGCCGTCGACTCATCATCGTTCAATGATATCTCCGTATCCCATCTCCGAACAGATATTATTGCTGCGAATAAAAAAATTTCGTGTTCCGCGAAGCTTCAGTTTCCCAAGGGGGATGTTGCCCTCCAGTCGGCGTTGGATTACAATGCCGGGGGAGCTCCTTCATACTCATTCGACGGGACATTTTCTCATTTCGATTTTGCGACGATCTTTAATGATGACCATTATACGTCGGACTGTTTCTTCTCTTTACATGCAAGCGGAAAAGACTTTCTTCGTGAAGACATGAACGGAGGCCTGCGTGTCGGGTTTTCAGGCTCTCGGTTTGAAACGTACACTTTTGACAGCGCGCGGGCCGAGCTCCATGTTGACATCGATTCCCTCGGGAATAAAACAATCGGTCTCATCTCACCGATCGCCGATGTTTCGCTGACGGGCAACTTCACGTATGCCGGAGTTATCGAAATGGTCAAATCGCATATTGCGGGGGTTCGGCGGGCGTACTATAAACAACGCGCTATTTTTGACTCTTCATTTGTCGAGGCAGCGGAGAGTGTGAACACTGATGAAGATACGACAGCCGGCATGACACCTTCACCGCAAAATAATATCCAATATTCAATACACGTAAGAAATTTAGAACCGGTGGCAATTTTTTTCGGGATGAATATGTTTAACGCGATCGGCGATGTCGGCGGGTCGCTCCACGGCAACGCCGATACGCTTTCCGCTGAAGGCTCGGTCTCATTGACGTCGGCAAAATATTCCATGAGCAATAGTTATTGTATTGTTGAAAACGGGTCCGTGGAATACAGCGTTCAGAATATGGCGCGGGACAATCTTCTTGCCGCTGCAAACAGTCCGGCAGTGCATGTCCAGGCGAGCGCAGCCAATGTCTTTACGGGTGAATCCTATTTTAGAAACGCCTCGGTTGATTTCAGCCTCCATGATCGGCACGCCGAATATTCGGTGCAATGCGAGGTGGACAGCACAATCAAACTCGGGATCGAGGGGCGGGCACGTGTGGCTCCCGACGAATACGAACTGACCTTTGACACGTTTTCGTTCAGCTATCAGGGGTACGAACTCGATAACGCCCGGCAATTCTCGGCTCGAATGAGCGGATCCGGTATTTCCATTGACTCAACGGCATTTATCCATCAGGACGAACAGCTTATGTTTGCCGGCTCTATCGGCTACGCCGGCGAGATTGCTGCGTTTGTCCGGCTTCAGAATTTTGCACTGTCAAATATCTATCACTTTGGAAAGTCTCAAAACTTCAAGTCAAACGCCATCGCATTTGGAGGGACGGTGAACGCGAGCGGTTTGGTGAAAGGTACGATGCAGAATCCGATACTTACCTGTGAACTTGGAATTTCAGGTTTTGCCTACCGCGGGACGGAGTTCGGGTTTGTGAACAGCTCGATGCAATATGAAAATAATATTGCTGACTGTACCGTCCAACTTTCCAAAGCGCCGGAGGCGCACGATAAATTTGAGCTCCTCTGCACCGGCTCTATTCCGATGGACCTTGCGTTTGTGTCTGTCGATGACCGTTTTTCTCTTGCCGGTATGGACATATACTTGAAAGCGCAAAATTTCGACATCAGCGTCGCCGATCCTTTCATTGAACAGCTTGACGAGATGGAAGGGACGTTAGAGGGTGCCATTCACTGTACCGGGTCGCTGGAATCCCCGCTGTTCGACGGGGGTATGGAGCTACGGAATGCAAAGTTTTTGTTTCCGATGAACAATATGAAATACCATGCCGCCGGAAAGATTGATTTTCAAGGGAACAAAATGTCCTTCACTACTTTCACCGCGAAAAATTTGAGTGAAAACTATCCCTCCGGCAAAATAGATCTTGGCGGCTACATCACGTTTCGCGGGTTCGTTCCGGATGAATACCATTTACGGGCAAAAGGCGAATTAAAAGTGCTTCAGGAAGCCTCGCGGAACAGCGACCAGGGAGTCTATGGCGATCTGATCGCTTCCACGGGAGACGAGGGGCTGTCGTTTGAAGGAACATCTGCCAGCTCGCGCGTTACGGGAGCCATGTATATAAAGCAGGCTTCGCTGACTTTTCCTTCAACACGCGAATCGGCAAACCTGGTTTCCGCACGGTACGTCAATGTTGTCAGTGTTGACGATACTTCGAAACCGTCCCTGGACACTCTTCTCGGGTCGCGCCTTTTCGCTTTCTTGGGTTCGAAGAAAGATGCGCGAACATCAAACGAGCCTTCGTTCCTGGACGGACTCGGATACAACCTGACGATCCAGACGCAGGGTATTGTGCAGATACGGATGATCTTCAATGCGGCCACGAATGAAGAGCTTTTTGCGGATTTGAACGGAAAGCTGGAATTGAGCAAAGAAAAGAACAACGTCCGGCTCACAGGAACGATCACCGTGTCGGACAAATCTAATTACAAATTCTACAAGCAATTCGATGCCTCCGGGACGCTGAAGTTCACGGGGAAGCCCGATAATCCTGAATTGGATATCACCGCCACCTATACCGGAAGCCACGTGAAGGCGGAAACAGCAGCACAAAAGGAAACGACAGTTCCGGCAACTGAAAAAGTTGTTGTCTCGCTCGCGATCAGCGGGACACGGTACGACCCAAAAATAAAAATCGGCCTCTCGACCTTCGATGACAACAACAATGAAACGCAACGTACCGGAGACGTCGAGTCCGACGCCATTTCGTTTCTTCTGACATCGACGCCTGGGAGCCCGGGAAAATTCCGCGACGATTTGACATCAAACGATAAGCAAGGTATCGCCAATTCGTTGGGGGGATCTATCGGAGGATCGTTGATTTCCGGCTTCACCAACACGCTTCTTTCAGGCATGATGCAGGATTTTCTCCGTGCGAACAACTTTACTGCCTTGAGTAATGTAGAGATTCTATATTCGGGTACATCGCCGGACCTCCGTCTGAGCGGTGTCGTCGGCAATGCATACTGGACGTTTGGAGGAAAAGTCTTCAGCGATATCAACAACGCCAATGTCAGCGTTCAGTGGTCGCTTGGTTCCATCATCCAAAATGATAACCTGCGAAATTTCATGTTCGAAGTCGATCGGAAAAGCGACCCGCTGGAAACGATCGATTTTCGCCGCCCGACAGACGGAGCGCGCGTATACTATAAATTTGCTTTTTAACCCGAGGGGACAGAGAGAATAATGAAAAATAATTTGGAGCAGCGAGTCGTCGATTTTTTTGACGCACACCCGCACGAGCCGTTCAAATCGCGTCAAGTGGCGCGGCGGTTAAGTATACGGGACGAAGAAGGATTCCAGTCGCTGAGGGAAGTGCTTCACGGCATGGTGGATCGAAAGGTTTTATCTCATGCCCGGGGGAAAGGCTACTCGCGTAAGTCTCTGGAACAGGGCATCAAGGGAGTGCTTTCGATGAGCAAGCAGGGCTACGGTTATGTCACCGTTGCCGGCTCAGAATTTGGGGAGGTCTACATCGGGCCAAAATCACTCGGTACAGCCCTTGACGGTGATACGGTTGAAGTTACACCGTTTGCGTCCCACCGCGAGAAAAAGGGGAGTGAAGAAAGAACCGAGGGAGAAATCGTCGCCGTCGTGTCGCGCGCGCATGATGAATTTGTCGGAACGCTTGAACAAAGCAAGAATTTCTTTTTTGTCGTCGTTGATGACCGAAAAATTCCCCGTGATATCTATGTGCCGCGCGAAGCGCTGAACGGTGCGCAGCCCGGGGACAAAGTCGTCGTCGCGTTTGAATCGTGGGACAATGAGCTGCTGAACCCGGAAGGGAAAATTGCAGAAATCATCGGCCGCTCGGGCGATTCGAGCGCAGAGGTCGCGTCGGTCATCAAAGCATTCCGTCTGCCGACATCATTCCCGCGCGATGTTGAAGCATACGTCAGAAATATTCCCGAAACGATTTCTCCGGAAGAAATTAAACTCCGGCGCGATATTCGTCCGCTTCCCTGCTTTACCATCGACCCCGACGATGCGAAAGACTTCGACGATGCTGTTTCCATTGAAACGCTGGACGACGGCACCTTCCGTCTTGGAGTACATATTGCCGATGTCAGTGCATACGTAAAAGAAGGCACAGTACTCGATGCCGAAGCGTTCAACAGGGGAACCAGTGTCTATCTTGCCAATCAAGTCGTGCCGATGCTGCCGGAGAAACTTTCCAACGACCTCTGCAGCCTTAAGCCCAACGTCGATCGGCTTGCGTATTCCTGCATCATGGACATCACCGAAAAAGGGAAGATTAAAAATTATGAAATTGTTCGGAGCGTTATCAACTCGAAACGGCGATTTACGTACGAGGAAGTGGAGCATATTCTCAACACGGGAAAAGGGGAACACGCGGAATCATTGGTGAAGCTCTGGTCGCTTGCAAGTCTATTAAAAGAAAAGCGGATGAAAAACGGCGCCATCGATTTCGATTCACCCGAAGCCAAGTTCCGGTATGACGAGCACGGCAAACCGGTAGAAGTTCGGATCAAGAGTCGATTGAAAAGCCATCAATTGGTGGAAGAATGCATGCTGCTCGCCAATCAGACGGTCGCTTCGCACATCGGCAAACAAAAAAAGGAAGCCGACGTTCAGCCGTTCGTCTATCGCATTCACGATTCACCGGACACCGAAAAAATAAGGGAATTATCGGTTTTTGTTGAAAAATTCGGGCATAAATTAAACGTTAGTGCTTCTGTATCGTCAAAAGATTTGCAGAAACTGCTGAACGAAGTGAAAGGCACTCCGGAAGAGAATGTTATCAACAAGGTCTCGCTCCGTGCAATGGCAAAAGCGGTCTACTCAGAGAGAAATATCGGACACTTCGGCCTGGCGTTCGACTATTATACGCATTTTACGTCCCCCATCCGCCGTTACCCTGACCTGGTTGTGCACAGAATGCTGGATGAATATTCGAAAGGGATGTCGCATGCGCGCCGGAAACATTTCATCGAGGCGCTTCCGCACGTTTGTAAATGGTCTTCCGACCGGGAACGGGTTGCGATGGAAGCCGAACGCGCCTCGGTGAAAGTCATGCAGGCCGAGTACATGAAACAGCACCTCGGCGATGAATTCGAAGGGGTGATTTCCGGCGTTACAAATTACGGAATGTATGTTGAGATCAATGATTTGCTCGTCGAGGGGATGATTCATGTCCGCAACATCGGGGATGATTATTATGAACATGATGAAAAGCACTATTCACTCGTCGGCAGACGCACCGGGCGGACGTTTCGTCTTGGCGACAGCATTGCCGTTAAAGTAATCAAAGTGAACGTTGAAAACAGGGAAATTGATTTCGCCTGCATTGAACCGGAGCTGCCTTCGCAGCCGAAAAAGAGACGGAAGCATAGGTAGGAATTTTCTGCCGGCGCCATTCGTTGTAATAAGTGATACAAGCGTTGAACCGTAGAGCAAAGTAGCCGTCCCCATACTCATTGAGGATTCTATGAGATTGCGCCTTTTGATGATTGGATTCCTATTGACTGCCGGAGTGTTCTCTTCGGTGGCCCAGGAGGCTGTCTTCGGCAAAAACAAAGTGAAGTACAAAAAGTTCGAATGGTGGTACATCCAAACGAATCATTTCGACATATATTTCAGCGATAATGGCGAATACCTTGCGAACTTTACCGCGGCCGCCGCTGAATCGGCCTACACCCTCATCAGCAAAAGCTTTCGATACGAGATCAATAATCGCATCCCGATTATGGTCTACAATTCGCACAATGATTTTCAGCAGACGAATGTCCTGTCGGAATACTTGGAAGAAGGGATTGGCGGTGTAACGGAACTCTTTAAGAATAGGATGGTGGTTCCGTTCGAAGGAAATTACAAAATGTTCCGTCATGTTATTCACCATGAACTCGTCCATGCCGTCTTCAACGACATGTATTATGGGGGCTCAATACAATCCATTATTTCAAACAACATCCGCCTACAACTGCCGATGTGGTTCAACGAAGGGATGGCGGAGTATCAATCACTGCATTGGGACACGAACTCCGACATGTTTATGCGCGATGCAACGATTCATACCTACCTTCCGCCGATCGACTATCTCGGAGGCTATTTCGCGTATCGCGGCGGTCAATCGGTCTGGTATTATATCGCAAATAAGTACGGCGAACAAAAGATTGCCGAAATTTTGAATCGAATCAAAGGGTCGCGGAGTATCGAGCTTGGGTTTAAAAGCGCGCTCGGGTTGAGTATCTCCGAATTAAACGAGCGATGGCAGAAAGAACAGAAAGTGCTGTACTGGCCCGACATTGCGAAACGGGAAGACCCGGCCGATTTTGCCACACGCCTCACGAACCATGTGAAAGAGTCCGATTTTTATAATACAAGCCCGTCGATTTCCCCGCAGGGGGACAAAGTCGCGTTCATCTCCGACCGCGACGATTATTTCGACGTGTATATCATGTCCACGATCGATAATAAAATAACGAAAATCGTTGACGGCCAGCGGACCAAAAATTTTGAGGAGTTGCATTTGCTGACGCCGGGTATTACCTGGTCCCCCGACGGGAAGAAGATTGCGCTCGCCGTGAAGAGCGGTGAGAGCGATGCAATATTCATTGTCGACGCCGCGACCGGCAGCCAGGAAAAAATTCAATTTCAACTGGAAGGAATCTTTTCCGTCGATTGGTCGCCGAAAGGGGACAAACTCGCGTTTGTCGGGAACAACACGAAGCAGTCTGATATCTATATCTATGATTTGGCGACGAAAAACCTGACGAATCTCACCGACGATATTTTTTCAGATTCCGACCCGCACTGGGCACCCGATGGGAAAACCATCTACTTTGTTTCGGACAGGAGAGATCATCTGGACCCTAATGCTGTCTCTCCAAATTTCAAAATGGCAAAGTACGATTTTTCCGAATCGGATATTTATTCGCTGAACATCGAAACGCTGGAGATGAAGCGTGTCGTTAATTATGCCGGCAGCGATGCAACCTCGCCAGTCATATCTCCGGACGGAACGAAAATGCTCTATGTCTCCGACCGGAATGGCATCGGGAATATTTACGAGCGTAATCTTATTACCGGTGCGGACCGCCCCATTACCAATTCGATCACGGGAGTCTTCCAGCTCTCACTGTCTGCGGATGGAAACAAGCTCTCGTTTGCAGCTTTGAACGAAGCGGGGTTCGACATTTACCTCATGAAGGCGCCGTTCGACAAGAAATTGGCGGTGTCGGAGCTTGAGCCGACGGAATACTTCAAACGGAAAATGCGGTTAGCGCAGAAAGCAACAACCGCTCCCGGCGTTCAGGCGGCGAAAGATTCCACCAGCGTGGCGGCTAACGCTGCGCCAAAAGACACTGCCGGGGTCTACGGCGACCGAGTGCACATCGATTTTCAGAACTACGTTTTCTCCGACGAACAGCCCAAGGAAAAATCACCATCTCCCGAGACAGAAACGGCAGGAAAACAAATTGAACCAAGTGATAATGTCGACGAGCAGGGCAACTATAAGGTGAATAAATACAAGCTCAATTTTTCGCCCGACATCATTTACGGCAACGCCGGCTACAGCACATTCTATGGGGTGCAGGGAACGACGGAATTTGCCTTCAGCGACATGCTCGGAGACCATCAATTGTATTTCCTCACGAACCTTATGCTGGATTTGGAGAACAGCGATTACGTACTCGCATACAATTATTTGGCGAGAAAGATCGACTACGGGATTATTGGTTTCCACAGCGCGCGTTTTTTGTATTTGTACGACCAGCTGGGGAACGTCGACTTGTATCGTTTTCAAACATGGGGTATCGGCGGGTCGGCGTCGTATCCGTTGGATAGATTTAATCGGATCGATTTCAGCCTGGCGTGGTTGAATATTTCCAGGCAAAATCTCGACGACCCCACGTTAGACCAGCCTACGGATGAGAAAAACCTCGTCATGCCCCAGATAAGCTACATTCACGACACATCGTTGTGGGGTATTACTGCTCCGGATAACGGGACACGCTATAATTTTACCGTGATGCTCAGCCCGGCGCTTACCGCGGGGGACCATTCGGTTGATTTTCAAACATACACGCTCGATTACCGTACGTATGAAAAATTTTGGAGAGATTATTCGTTCGTCATTCGTTGGGCGGGTGGATTGAGCATGGGGAGGGATCCACAGAGGTTTTTTATCGGCGGGACGGACGGATGGATTAACCGTGAATTTGCGAACGGCGGAATTCCGATTAACAGCGTTGAAGATTATGCATTTTTATCGCCGGCGCTCCCGTTGCGCGGCTTTGACTACAACGATGCAAGCGGCACAAAGTACGCGCTGATGAATTACGAACTTCGTTTTCCGCTGATTCGCTATCTTGTTACCGGCGGTTTACCTCTCGCTCTCCAAAATATTACCGGCGCATTGTTTATCGATGTCGGCTCATCATGGACCGATAACAAGGCGTATCGGTTCTTTGTGAAGGACGCTGATGGAAATTATGTCGCGCAGGATTTGCTGATGGGGACGGGGTATGGTGTCCGAACGATTTTGTTCGGATTACCGTTGAGGTTTGACGTGGCATGGGCGTTCAACGGACAAACATTCTCTGTTCCCATATTCTATGTTTCGCTTGCGGAGGATTTCTAGAATTCGGGCGGTGTAACAGAAATAAGAAAGGCGATGAGGTTTCATCGCCCTTCTTATTTCTTAAGGCCCGAGGCTATACTGCGGATTTTTTGATTTGACTGCTCCAGTAAAGATAGAACGGGAGTCCCGCGAGCAGCAGGAATAACCCCACCATAGAGTCTGCCGTTTGCTGTACTATCGTATTGTAGACAAACCACGTCGCAACGATGATAAATGCTATCGGGATGTACGGGTATCCCGGTACTTTGTACGGGCGTGGGGTATCCGGCATCTTCTTCCTCAGCACAAACACTGCCGATGCTCCGAGCGCGTAAAAGATCCAGCCTGCAAAAATAACGTACGTGAAAATCTGGTCGTAGGTTCCGGTAAGAGTTAGAATAGACGCCCACACGCCTTGAACAAGAAGCGATGTTCCCGGCGTCCGGTATTTTGGATGAATTTTTCCCAGGCTTCTGAAAAACAGCTTGTCTTTTGCCATGGCAAAATAAACGCGCGCCGTCGTCATGGAGGTGGCATTGACGGTTCCGAACGTTGAGATCATTACCATGGCGGAAATTATCGCGCCGCCGTAGCCGTGAAAAATTCTTTCCATCACATCCGCAGCAACGAGCTTCGACGTTGCGATCTCTCCAATCGGGAGAATAAACAGATAGGCGAGATTGGTCGCGACGTAGATAGCAATAATGATCACAGTGCCGAGCACGAGCGCCAGAGGAATATTCTGCTTCGGCTCTTTCACCTCGCCCGCCAGGTATGTGAGGCTGTTCCATCCGTCGTACGACCAGAGTGTTGCAATCATCGCTACGCCGATGGCGCTCAACAAGGCGCCGGATGCAGGCACTCCCCACAACGGGAAGAAATGGGCAGTACTCCCATGTCCGACGGTAAACGCGAGCACAATAATTGCGCCGATGGCGAGAATTTTCAGAAATGTGAAAATGTCCTGGACAAATCCGCCGATGTGTACGCCAAAATAATTTATGCCGGCCAGCAGCAAGATTGAAGAAATTGCGACCAGGCTGACGCCAATGTCCCTTAACGGATAGATATTGCCGATGAGCGGTAATTTCCACGCTTCAAGCGCCGGGCTTAAGTGTGGCAGGTCGACAAAGTATCCGAAGTAGCGGGCAAATGCAACGGCGATGGCGGCGATGGAACCCGTCTGATACACGATGAACGTTGTCCATCCGTAGAGAAAAGCCGTTAAGTCGCCGTACGTAACGCGAAAGAATACATACTGGCCTCCCGCCTCTGGAATCATTCCGGCAATCTCGGCGTTCGTCAGCGCGCCGGCAAGCGTCAATAATCCTGTGAGTACCCAGACAAAGATCATGATGCCAGGAATTTGGACTGTCGCCGCAATGCTCTGCGGTGTAAGAAAAATTCCGGAGCCGACCACGGAACCGATAACAACCATCACAGCCGACGTCAACCCTAAGCGCCGAGCTAATGTCGGTTCGGTGTCCTGTGATTCGTAGGTTGTCATAAGTTCTCGCGAAATATGAAAAATAATTGGTAATTGCCAAACAGCATGAAGAAAATTATGGCATCACTTGACGTGCTTGCGCCCGGAGGAGTCGGTTTAAATCGAGTTGGAATTTGAGTTCGTTCAACCGCCGCGCGAGAATCACAACGGTTCCTGCTGTCACTGTCTCAGCCGTGCCGAGCATTGCAAGAACCCACCCGTTATGAACGAACTGCGGAAACCAGACAAAGGCGGCCATTGAAATGACGGGAGACAATATTCCGCCGACAAACAAACCGAGGCGTGCCGGGTTTGTGAAATCCTGATTGACAGCGACAATCCAATGGCCAAATCGGCTTGTCAGCAAGAGTTTTCCTTCTTTCACCAAATCGTCTACACACCGTTTGTACATGCGAATGCTCTGAAGAGCGGTCGTCAGCGAGAGAGCGACGGACGTAACTCCAAAGACAAATCCCGCCCATGAAAGTTCCCCCTTGTCAATTAAATGGTCCACTTGAAAGGCGCCGTATGCGGCAAGCGCAAAAACGGGGATGAGAATTCGCGAACGGAGAATGAGCTGTTTCCAAGTAAAGCCGGAACCGCGCAGTGCAAACAATTCGGCCGTTTCCGCGAGAACGTCGTCCGTCGACGCCGCGAAAAGTTTTCCAAAGCCGTGCGTGTAGAGTTCGAGAATGTGCGTAATCGGCCCAATAAACAGCAGCGCTTTGATAATCGCTTGCCCCGTCGCCGTCCGCGTATCGGCATTGTCAAAAATCATGCGGTTCGTCACATGGCCGATAATAATCGGCGAGATGGCTTCATTCAGCTCGTCGATGAGTTTCTTATCCGCTTCCGTGGCGCCAAGATTTCCGTCATCGACCAGGATGAATTTTTTGAAGTCCAGCCTGTGCGCAAGAATGACCGCGATTTCTTCGTCAAGGTCGACGTTGCTCTTTGCCGCAAGTTCATGGTCGTACGGCAGAAGCAGCGGCCTGGTCTGTGATAACAGCAATCGGGGAAGCCACGTGATAATGGTCCGGTGCTGGCTAAGTACTGCAATGTTGTTGATGGCGCTCAAAACGCGCTCCGGAGTTTTTTCTATAGTACGAATGCCGATCGCTTTGCCACTTGTGAAAATCTTCGTTATGCGCTTTTTTAATGATGGATCTTTTTGAAGTGCATAGCGGAGTTCCTTCGGGAGGAGACGAAGAAATTCGAGTTCTTCCTGCAATGAAATAACATGAAGATTATACAGTCCTACAGGTGGTTTCTTTCGAAAGCGAAGGAGCTGTGCGAGAAACGACGGAAGCTTTAGGGATTGAAGATGCCGAATAAATGCCATGTGTGAAAATTTTGTTTGAAAAATATAAAAAGAACTAGTGCGACAAGCAACGAAAAGCAGAGTAATAACTCGGTTTGAGAAATTTTCTGGGTGGGACAGGCATTCATGCCTGTCAGATAGGTCAGACAAGTTCCGAAGGAATGGCTTCGCCAAATGTCTGACCTACAGATACTTTGAAATTAAGTCACTTCCAAAAGCAGCACAGAGCCGGGGAAGCTGTCGGACACCTTCTTTATTTATCTTGCCAAATATTTCGACATGACGCAATTTCTCGGAGACCGCTCCTACCAACGAAAAACCCCGTCTCTTGCCGAAACGGGGTTTTTTACAAAACGATCAAATAACGCACCAATCACTTGGTGGAGTCTGCTTTCATCATGCTGCTTTTCTTCATCTTCTTATCTTTTGCTACTTTCTTCTTTGCTTTTACGGCTTTCTTCTTATCCTTTGTTGTCTTCATCTTATCTTTTGCTACTTTTTTCTTTGCTTTGGCGGCTTTCTTCTTATCCATCTTCATTTCTTTCTTTGCTGGCGGAGTTTGAGTATCCTGCGGTTTCATTGCATCCTGCGCTAGCGACAACGAGAAGGCAAAGACGACAGCCATCAACAAGCTACACAGACGTTTCATTCAACAACGCTCCTTTCAAAAAATGTTAAAAGATAAGTATAGTGGGTTTAACGTGCCTAGGCTAGAATTCACTGAGGCTTAACATAGGATATTGTAATTTCATTGTCAAGTGAAAAGCAATCAATTACGCATGAGAGGGAGCAGCACCGTAAACTGGCTCCCTTTATTGACTTCGCTCTGGACGAATATTTTTCCTCCATGAATCTCGGTAATCCAGCGCGCGATAGAGAGCCCGAGTCCCGTTCCCCCCATTTCGCGGGAACGCCCCTTGTCAACTCGGTAGAACCGGTCAAAGATCTTTGATTGTTCTTCGGCGGGAATGCCGATGCCGTTATCTCTGACAATAATCTTCGCGGAACCGTTCTCTCGAACGAGCGATAAGGCGATTGTTCCGTTTTTAGGAGTGTACTTGATTGCGTTGTCTATGAGGTTCAATACAAGCTGGCGAAGGCGCACGGTGTCTCCCGAGACAGTGAGATTTTCAACTGCTTCGAGGTTGACACGGATATGTTTTTTTTCGGCGAGCATTTCACTGTCTTCATGCAATTCCCGTATGATCGGCGCCAGCGCGACCCCTTTGAAGGTAAAGGTCGATTTCCCGATATCGCCTTTCGCCAGCATCAAGAGACTTTCGATTATTGTGGACATGCGGAGAATCTCGTCAAGCGTGCTTGAAAGAATCCGCCGGTATCCTTGGTTTGTTTGTTTCGAACGGAGGGCGAGTTCAAGCTCTCCCCGCATGATAGTGAGCGGCGTACGAAGTTCGTGGGATGCGTCCACAGAGAATTGTTTTGTCTGGTCGAACGAGCTCTGAAGGCGGCCGATCATGTCGTTGAATGTTGAGATAAGCCGCCCGATCTCGTCATCCACATCAACCGAGAGGATGCGCTGGTCAAGGTTCTGCGCGGTGATATCGCGCGCTGTTTTCGTGATCTTATCGACCGGCTTGAGCGATTTGTTCGCGAGAAACCATCCCCCAAGGATGGAAAGGATGATCGCCGCCGGAACGAGGATGATGAATATTGAAAAGAGGTTTCCCAGCACTTCGCCGATTTCAACTTCCGGATAGGCGACATAGATCTTCGCGAAAGCATTCTGCGTCACCGCAAGCCGAAGAGGTTGTCCCTGTGCATCGTAGATCGTCACAAGCTTTGTTGTGTTGAAGGGGATGTCCTCAAAAATAATATCTTCCTTGCCAAGGCTGTACGATTTGTAGAGGATATCTCCGTTGCGGTCGCGGATTTGAATGATCTGCTTCTTCGGACTCAGCAGCGTGTGTTCGTAAATCTGATTCCAAATTTGGTCGAACGAAGTGGAATCGTCTTCAGTAACTTCCACTTCATGGGAACGCTTGACTTTCTTTTCCTGCTTTTTTGGCTGTGCCAACGGCTTCACCCGCTGCTGTTTAAGCTTTACCTTCCGTGCTTGCGGTTCGATGAAGTTCTTCAGCCAGACGACCTCATTGCGCAGCGAGTAGTCAAGGCTGGCCAGAAGATTTTCCTGCGTATAAAGGTAAGCGGTGGTGCCGAAGCCGAACAGGGTGACGCCGAGAATGAGCGTGTACCATGCCGTGAGTTTTAACCGAATGGAATGGAGGAATTTCATCTCAGGATGCCTTCATCATGTACCCGACGCCCCGGACAGTATGGATGAGTTTCTTTTCGAATTCGCCGTCTATTTTGTTGCGTAAATGGTTGATATAAACGTCGATGATATTCGTGCCGGTATCGAAGTTGTAATTCCAAATGTGCTCGGAAATGATCGTGCGGCTCAGGACTTTGTTCGTATTCCGCATAAAGTATTCTAGCAGCGTGTATTCCTTCCCGGTCAGTTCGATAAGGTTCTCCCCCCGTGTCGCTTTGTGCGAGACAAGGTCGAGTGTCAGGTCGGCAACAGTGAGCGAGGTCGTTTTTTCCGTTCCCCCCCGCCGCAACAGCGAACGGACGCGGGCGAGCAGTTCGGCGATTGCAAACGGCTTTACCAGATAGTCGTCGGCTCCCGTATCAAGCCCCTTCACTTTATCTTCCACCGAACCCTTTGCCGTAATCACGAGCACGGGCGTAGTAATTTGTTTTGCGCGCAATTCTTTCAACATGGTCAGCCCGTCCTTTTTGGGCATCAGGATGTCGAGAATGATCAGGTCAAACGATCCCTGTGATGCAAGCTCTTCTCCTTTGTCGCCGTCGAAGGCTACTTCCACACTGTAGCGGTCTTCTTCCAATCCCTTTTTAATGAATGCGCCGACTTTTTTTTCGTCTTCAACAACCAATATCTTCATCAGAATTTCCTTTTGCCCCCATCGTCCGCTACCATATTAAAACACTTTGAGTCGATTTGCAAATATTGTTTTTGGAAAAGTGAACGGTTTTCTCTATATTCAACAACGAAATTATGAGAAAATTCACCCCCGCAATTTTTGTCCTCCTCGGTTTTTACAGCTGGTCGTGCGGCCTTCTGCAAACGGTCGCTGTGAATTCAACGACGGGTATCGTCGACAACGGCCTCGGCGCTATTTTTGAAGAATCCGACCTTACGCTGGCGGAGCAGTCAATCCCCGCAAACATAACGCTTTTGGAAGCTCTCTATCGTTCAAAAGACAAGGATGACGACCATCTTGCGCTGCTGCTGACTCAGGCGTACTCGGGCTACGCTCTAGGTTTTGTCGAGGACAAGGATCCGGACCGCGCGAAAGCTCTCTACATCCGGGCTCGCGATTACGGATTGTCGGTGTTGAGAAAGAATAAACAATTCAACGCGGCGTTTGACGGCAGCCCTGAGGAATTTAAAACAGGTGTCGCATCGTTTGGCAAAGACGATGTGCCGATCATCTTTTGGACGGCAAACGCATGGGGAAATCTCATCAAACTGGGTCTTGCCGACCCGGCAGTCATTTCTGAACTCCACAAGGTCAATGCGCTGATGGAGTTTGTGTTGAAGAACGACGAGAACTTTTATTACGGCAGTGCTCATTTATATTTTGGAACAATGCTGGCAACAGTGCCTAAAAACCTCGGCGGAAAACCCGACAGTGCCAAGACTCATTTTGATAAGTGTCTTGACATCGGAGAGCGGAAATTTCTTCTTCCGTATGTATTCCTGGCGCAGAGTTACGCCGTCCAGATTCAGGACAAGGCTCTCTTCGAATCCTCGCTGAAGACGGTTGAAGACGCCTCCATCGATATCCTGCCGGAACAGCGTCTGGTCAACGCGATCGCGAAGCAAAAAGCAAGAGCTTTGTTGGCTAAAGAAAGCGACCTGTTTTTTTAGACAAACTTCATCGCCGCCACAACGCGTCTTTGCTAAAGGATAATCTACATGAAGCATTTCATCGTCACACTTCTTATTCTCGTCACTCAGGCGTCCGCACAAGAATTCACGATTAAATTTGCGACACTCGCGCCGGAAGGAAGCACGTGGATTACGGTCATGAAGGAATACGACCAGGCAATTCGGAAGGAGAGCGGAGGACGGCTTGGGTTCAAGATTTACGCCGGCGGAGTTGCCGGCGACGAAAAGGACGTCCTTCGGAAAATCCGCCTTGGACAGTTTCAGAGCGCGGGTATCACCGGCGTCGGCATCGGTGAAATCGCAAAGTCTGCTCGAATTCTGGATGCTCCGTTTCTTTTCAAAAATCATGACGAAGTTGATTACGTCGTTGATCAATACGATGCGGAGCTTCGCAAGGAATTTGAAAACGGCGGATATGTCCTTCTTGGATGGGCCGAGGTGGGGTTTGTGTATGTGTTTACCAACACGCCTGTGACCAAGGTGGAAGATATGCGCAATGTGAAAATGTGGCAGTGGGAAGGCGACCCTGTCGCCGAGGCGACCTTCAAGGCATTCGGCATTAATCCCATCCCGCTTTCGATCACCGACGTGCTGACGTCGCTCCAGACAGGCCTGATCAACGGTATGTATACATCGCCGCTTGCCGGCGTCTCCCTTCAATGGTACACCGCTACAAAATATATGCTGGACTATCCCCTCACGAATGCTTCCGGAGCCGTCGTTATCGCGAAGAGAGATTTTGACAAAATGCCTCCGGACATTCAAGAGATTCTTCTCCGGAACGGAAAACAGTTGATGCGAAAGCTCACCGAACTCAGCCGGAAAGACAATACGAAATCTCTCGATGTGCTGAAGAAAAGCAAAATTATATTCACAAAGCCCGATCCGAGTGAAATAGGCCGCTACGAAGAAATCGGGAAAAATGCACGCCGGTTGATGGTCGGGAAACTTTATTCTGAAGACCTTCTTAACCGCGTAGAAAAATCGGTAGCAGACTTTCGCGCCAGGGAGAAAAAATGAAGCTGCTGTTGTTCGTCGACCGGTGGCTGACCCGCATCACCGGATGGCTGATTATTTTTTTTCTCAGCGTCATGATAGTTATGGCGTTCGGCCAGGTTGTGCTGAGAAATTTTTTTCATACAAGCATCGAGTGGGGGGACGTTTTTCTCCGCCATTTGGTGCTCTGGCTCGGGTTCCTCGGAGCGATCATCGCTACGGGTGAAGGCCGTCATTTGAAAATTGAGTTCATGAACAAGCTGGCGCCTGAGCGGTACAGAAAAGTTATTTATATCGTTACGAATCTTTTTGCTGCAATCGTCTGCTTCTTTTTGATGAAAGCGGCGGTAGCGTTTGTGCAGATGGAAGGGGAGTCCGGGGACACGCTCATCCTCAATCTTTCCACGACATACTTCATTATTATCATTCCGGTCGGTTACGCTATTATAGCGTTCCGGTTTCTCGTACGCTCCGTTGCGTGGGCAGCGGAGATCATCAAGGGCGATTGGCATATTGAGGAGCAGCACTGATGCCCGTTATCTATTTCGTCCTTGCTCTGGCGGTTCTTGTTCTCTTCGGTGCGCCGCTCTTCTCGATCATCGGCACGATATCGCTGCTCGGATTTTCCTCTCAAGGTATCGATACTGCGGCGATCATCGTTGAAATGTACCGCCTTGCCAGCCAGCCCGTGTTGCTTGCCATTCCGCTGTTTACCGTTTCAGGATATTTTCTCGCAGAGAGCAAAGCGCCGCAGCGCATTGTTGCACTGGCACAAGCGCTCATCGGATGGATGCCGGGAGGACTGGCGATTGTCGTTCTTGCAAGCTGTGCAGTGTTCACGGCGTTCACCGGGGGATCGGGAATCACCATCGTTGCGCTTGGCGGCCTTGTCTTCCCGATATTGATTGCCGAAAAATACAGCGACAAGTTCGTGCTCGGCCTTGTGACGACGTCCGGGAGCCTCGGGCTGCTTTTTCCGCCAAGTCTTCCGATCATTTTGTATGGCACGGTTGCGGAAGTATCCATCGACCAATTGTTTCGGGCCGGAATTGTCCCCGGTATTTTGCTTGTAACGGTATTGGCGATTTACAGCGTTCGACAGGGAATAGCGTCGAAGATCGAACGGCATCCGTTCGATGCAAAGAAATTATGGGCTGCATTCAAGAATGTTATCTGGGAAATCCCCCTCCCGTTTTTCATTATCGGCGGGATCTACGGCGGCTATTTTACAGCGACGGAAGCCGCTGCTGTGACCGCATTCTACGTTTTTATCGTGGAAGTGTTTGTATACCGCGACTTGAAGTTGACGACCGATGTTCCGAGAGTCATGAAAGAGAGCATGGTCCTCGTCGGCGCAATTCTTATGATCCTTGCTATGGCGATGGGACTGACAAGTTTCCTAATCGATCAACAAATACCGCAAAAGCTTTTTGAATTGATCCGGCAGGTGGTCGAGAGCAAGATCGTTTTCCTGATGATCTTGAATGTCTTCTTGCTGGTGATTGGTATGATGATGGAGATTTTTTCGGCGATCGTCGTTGTCCCGCTCATCGTCCCGATTGCGAAACAATATGGCGTAGACCCGATCCATCTTGGAATTATTTTTCTCGCCAACCTTGAGATCGCATATTTAATGCCGCCGGTAGGGATGAATCTTTTCATGTCGAGCTTCCGCTTCAAGAAAACGATTGGCCAGGTGACGGCTGCGACGCTGCCGTTTATACTCGTGCTTATCGTTGGGCTGCTGATCATCACGTACGTTCCGGCACTGAGTCTGTGGCTAGTGAAATGACGGCCTTTGCGTTTTTACGTTAGCTTCTGAACTTCTTCTCATTGAATCTCCCCGTCTAATCTTCTATATTTGACTATGTCTAAGATCATGACAAAATACGTTTGTCAATCGTGCGGGTATATGTCTCCGCGCTGGACCGGGAAATGTCCGAACTGCAACGAATGGAATACTTTCGTCGAGGAAGCTCCGACGCCCGCAAAGATTGCCCGCAAATCGGGGGGTGTTGCGTCGAAGATCGAGCCGGTTGCATTGAACGACGTCAGCGGCTTTGAGGATGTCCGTTTTAAAACCGGCATCGTCGAGTTTGACCGGGTTCTTGGAGGAGGACTGGTATGCGGTTCCGTCGTCCTGCTCGGCGGCGACCCCGGCATCGGCAAATCGACGATGATGATGCAGGTTGCACTCAAGCTCCGCGATAAAGTTATTCTCTATGTCACCGGGGAAGAATCGCTGAAACAGATCAAGCTGCGGGCAGAACGGCTGGGGACGGAATCGAATTCCGTTCTTCTTCTTCCCGAAACAAATTTGGAAATGATCGCCGACGTCATCGAACGGGGCAATCCGGATATCGTGATCGTCGATTCGATTCAAACGATGTTCCGTCCGGACTTGGAAAGCGCTCCGGGAAGCGTCGGACAGGTGCGCGAAGCGACCGCATTGCTCACCCGCATTGCAAAGTCGAAAAGCATCCCGTTAATTCTTATCGGCCACGTGACGAAAGAAGGGATCCTCGCCGGCCCGCGTGTTATCGAGCATATGGTCGACACGGTGCTGCAATTTGAAGGAGAGCGGCATTATTCCTACCGCATCCTTCGCGCAACAAAGAACAGATTCGGTTCGACGAATGAGATCGGAATTTTCGAGATGCATGATGACGGAATGCACGAAGTGAAAAATCCTTCCGAGGTATTTCTTTCCGAACGAACGTACGGCGCTTCCGGCGCGACGATTGTTGCAACGTTGGAGGGAACGAGACCAATACTGATAGAAGTGCAGGCATTAGTTAGTTCGACAAGCTACGGCCTTCCCCAGCGGACGGCGACGGGCTTCGACCTCCGCCGCCTGCAAATGCTGTTAGCGGTTCTTGAGAAGAGGGTCGGCCTCAATCTCGGCACGCACGATGTGTTTGTCAACGTTGCAGGAGGAATTCGTATCGACGAGCCCGCCGCTGACCTTGGCATTGCATCGTCGATCGTTTCTTCGCTCCGCGATGTTCCCGTGGACTCACAAGCGGTTGCAATCGGTGAAATCGGACTGGGAGGAGAAATCAGAACGATCGCTCACAGCGAGAAACGTGTGCAAGAGGCAGCGAAACTCGGGTTTAAGAAAATCGTCGTCCCCAAAAACAACCTCAAGAATCTGAAGAACGCAACCGGAATTTCCATCGTCGGTGTGGAAACGATAACCCAGGCGATAAAGGAGCTTGTAAATTAGGAATTTTGAATTAGGAATTGAGACTTCTGAAAAATTACCTCTCGCCAAGCCGCTGGCGAAGCCATCCCGTTGGGATTAGCGCGAGACGTATTTTTGGAATTATTCAGAAGTCTCGAATTATGAATGACTTCTTCACTACAATTCCATAGCTTTTAATTCCTAATTCAAAATTCATGAAAGAAAGCAATGCATTTCATAAAGCGAATCTAAACATTTCTGTTTTTTTCGTGTTCTTCGTGGATACTTTACAAATGCGTAACATGACATACTAATTCACACTAACGGCACTGGTTCAAGACATGGATATTCTCATCGCTACAAATAATCGGCACAAAGTCGAGGAAATAACGAACCTGGTTGCGTCTCAAGGATTCACGGTGAAAAGCCTCGTCGATTTTCCCGGCGTCCCGAAAACAATTGAAGACCAGCCGACGCTGGAAGGAAATGCACTGAAGAAAGCGCAAGAAGCGTTTAACGCCACCGGCTTACTCTCGCTTGCCGACGACACCGGCCTTGAATGTTATTACCTTGAATTGAAGCCGGGCGTTGTTTCCGCCCGCTATTCCGGCGAGAATGCCACTTATGCTGAGAATAATGTGAAACTTTTGACCGCTTTGAAAGGAGTTCCACCGCGGCGGCGCAATGCTCGCTTTCGGACCGTTATTGCCATAGTCGGCAAAAATATTCAAAAGGTCGTTGAAGGGAAGGTTGAAGGTGATATCGCGGAATCAAGCCGCGGGACTGGCGGATTTGGCTATGACCCGCTTTTCATCCCGAATGGTTCAAAAAAGACATACGCAGAAATGACGATGGATGAGAAAAATAAAATCAGCCACCGTGCAATGGCGATTGCGAAAGCTATAGAGGTACTCAACGCGATGGAGATTAAGAGTTAAAAGTGAAAAATTGAAAGTTAAAAGTTACACGGTTGAATTCTTTTCACTTTTAACTCTTAATTCTTAATTCATAATTCTTAATTATTCTTCCCCTCCGGTCAACTTGTCCCTTACCCGTTCAGTCCAGCTTGTAATTGAATCCCTGTCTGCGGCAGTAAGCCTCGCGTCGGCATGAATGTAGAGATACTTTTGTATCGGCATATCGCCTTTTGACACTTCTTCGTAAATCTGCCCAAGCTTCAGAACGCGCTTACTCTTCGGATATTTTCCCCATTCAGAAAAATTAAGATGACGGCGCCCCTCTGCAACATCGTCGCTCACAAGCCACGAAACGGGAGCGACGTAGCTGTACCATGGCCAGCGGGTTTCGTTTGAATGGCAGTCAAAGCACGCCGTTGTGAGTAACCCAGAGACCGGCACTGTGAACTCGGAGTCCGCTGCGATCGAGATCGATTGGTCTACGGGGGGATTCGATCTGTTGGGTTGGCCGAATTGAATGAGAATGAGAACCGCCGCCGCAATCATTCCAATCCAGCGAACTATTTTTTTCAATGTTCTTTCTCCGTCCAGTTTATCGTAAGGGTTTATTTTGGAATGCTTCAAACTGCCGCCGAAACTCTTCCGGAAAAGCGACCGGCCTGCCGCTGTCCATTTTCACGAAAAGTCCTACCTGCTCTGACGCTGCGACGACATTTCCATTAACACTAAATTCGGCTGAAAGAGTCCCTTTCACATTTCCCATCTCGCTTGCCCACATCGTGCCGATAACGGCATCGAACAATTTCACGGGTTTCTTGTAGTCGATAGCCGTCCGCATGACCACCGGTGCAATTCCTCGTTCCATGAGGATGTTGAGGGGAAGATACGTATCGAGCACTTTCATTCGCAGGTCTTCGAGCCACCGGATATAGACGATGTTGCTGACATGTCCGGCAAAATCTATGTCATAGGTCTTCGGTTGAAACGGCAATTCAACATGGAGAGGTCTTCGGTCATCTGCGGGCATCGGTTAATTCCTTCAGCGAGTCGGAGTATATTTGGAAGTCGTCGTGAGAAAAACAGACTATGAAAATTCTTTTCGGAAAAACAACTGTAGAAAGATACGACGCTGCGGCTTTCAAAGCAATTCGTGATGCCCGTTCAACGGGAAATCCGTATGCGCCGGTGCTGATCGACGGAAAAGCGACTGTCTCTAATCGATGCTCTGTCGCAAGGGCAAGGCTGTTTGTATAACATTGGGCGAGTAATTCGTCCTCGCGGTTGTTTCCGCCGTGCCAGACGGGACCGACGGTGTGAATGACCCATCGCGCGCGAAGACTATATCCCTTCGTGATTTTCGCTTCGCCCGTTTTGCATCCGTTCAATGTCCGGCACTCTTCGAGAAGCCCCGGTCCGGCCGCCCGGTGGATTGCGCCGTCGACGCCGCCCCCGCCGAGGAGCGAACTATTCGCAGCGTTGACGATAGCGTCGACGTTTTGCCTGGTAATGTCTCCTTCGATGATGAAAATTCTTTCAGACATAAGAGCAGTTTACCATTTTACCTCGTTCCCAAACAGAGTTTGGGAACGAGAAACTTCATCTGCAGAAAGCGGTGCTTTTACCTCGTTCCCAACGTCTCGTCACGAAGTGATCCCTTGGGATTGGGAACGAAGAAAGCCACGTTTCATTATCTTTCGCGAAGTGGAACTTCACTCAACGTTCGTTCCCAAACAGAGTTTGGGAACGAGAAAAAGAGCAGTTTACCATTTTTTGAAAACGAAAAATGCTGCGGCGATGAGCAAGAGAAAGCCGACAACGTAATTCCACCTCAATTCTTCCTTAAGATACACTACCGAGAAGACGCTGAACACGACGAGAGTAATGACTTCCTGGATAGTTTTTAGTTGTGCGCCGGAGAACTGATACGACCCGATCCTGTTCGCGGGTACCTGAAAACAGTACTCGAAAAACGCGATGAGCCAGCTAACAAGAACCACCTTCCACAGCGAAACGTCTCTGAATTTTAAATGTCCGTACCAGGCGAATGTCATAAATATATTCGATATGGTAAGCAGGCCTACGGTTTTCATTGCACTCCTCGATTATGAATGAAGCCAGATAAAAGCATGACCTTCGATGCGCGACTCCTTTATTCCCAAATTATCTTGAAACGATTCGAACGAAATTCATTTGCAGAAAGCATCGCTTTCGACAAGATCAGTTGTCATCCGGTCAGAATTAATAAGATAATTAGAGTAAAGAAAGTTTACAAGAGAGCATGCAAAGATTGTGGGCTTATGCAATAATTCTCCCAACCATCATTGTCCGTTGACTCTCCATCGCCATTTTCGTATTTTTAATTCCAGAATAAAAAAGGGAAGTGTGCCATCAATGATCGTTAAGCTTGCACTCGAGAACGGAACAGTTTTTACCGGCGAAAATTTTGGCGCCGAGGGAGAAATTACCGGCGAGGTCGTTTTTAATACGAGTATTACGGGTTACCAGGAGATTCTCACCGACCCGTCGTACGCCGGACAGATCGTCACGATGACGTATCCGCTTATCGGAAACTACGGCGTCAATCTTGCGGACGTTGAATCGGTCAAGCCGCAGGTTTCCGGCTTTATCGTCCGGGAGTATTTTGATTTCTACAGCAACTGGCGGGCGACCTCGAGTCTGGGCGATTGGCTGAAGAAAAACAATATCATCGCCATTCAGGGCATCGATACCCGGATGCTGACGAAAATGATCCGCACGCTCGGCGCATTGCGCGGCGTTCTTTCTACGAAGGACATTGACGACGCGAGCCTTGTGAAAAAAGCGAAAGCGTCGCCCGATATGAACGGGCGGGACCTCGCGAAAAAGGTTACGTGCAGTTCACCCTACACATGGGGGGAAATCGATCGAACAATTTTCGCTCTCGCTCCGCAAAAGCCGGAGATAAATCGTAACGGAGAACGTTTCAAGGTGGTAGTCTACGATTACGGCGTGAAGCAGAATATTTTGCGCCGCCTGACGCGGTACGGCTGCAGCCTGACAGTGGTTCCGGCTTCCTATTCTGCCGAACAGGTGCTGGCTATGAATCCGGACGGTATCTTTCTTTCTAACGGCCCCGGCGATCCAGACGCGGTGAAGTACGCAATCATGAATTTGAAAAAATTGATCGGCACGAAGCCGATGTTCGGGATTTGTCTCGGGCACCAGCTGCTCGCCCTGGCGCTGGGGGGAAAAACATATAAGCTGAAATTCGGCCATCGCGGCGCCAACCATCCTGTGAAGAACCTTCAAACAAACGAAATTGAGATTACTTCACAGAACCACGGCTTCGCTGTCGACTGGAAGACAATGGATGAATCGAAGGTCGAGCTGACTCATATTAACCTTAACGACAACACCGTCGAGGGTTTTCAACATAAGCAATTGCCACTTTTTTGCGTTCAGTATCACCCCGAAGCATCCCCCGGTCCGCACGACAGCGATTACCTGTTTGCAAAATTCATCGCACTGATGGAGAAAACGGAAACAAAAGCCGAAAAGCAAAAAGCTGCTGTTTAGAAAGAAATGAAATTTCAAACAGCAGGATACGGCACATCATTCCCTCACTTCTTTTCCCCAAAAATCTTCAGCCACTCATCAACCTGACCTTTCGATAACGCGGCGGAATCTTTTTCTTCCCCCTTACCCGGCTCTTCGAAAAGAAGATTGCTGAAATATTTAGACGTGTATGTGCTGCAGGAGCACACCTTTGCATAATCCAGAATTTCCCTATCGGAAGAAATAATAACGAGGAGTGTTCGATTCTTGGAGAGCTCGATCATCGATTTGATTTTCGCGTCGGCAGAGAGAGGAGCCGAAAAGATGATGTGGAGCGGGGAATGCGACTGCGGGGGATGAGGTTCATGGGGTTTTGCGCCGTCGAAGACAATTGTGCAGCGGAATTTTCTCTTGAACGTCAAACGGGAGACGAGAAACACAAGCTGTTCTCTCGCCTGGTATCCATCGTGCGCCAATAATTTCTTCAACGTCGGGATCGCGTGGATAATGTTGTAACCGTCGACGATATAATGGGGGAGCATGGTTGCCTTTGAAAATTTATACTCGCTCGATATCGCTTAAGCGCCGAAGGTCGACTCGCACGACACCGTCCTCCGTCGGAAGGAACATATCCCGGAATTTCGCTCCAACGACCACTTCATCGTGCTTGTATGAAGAACGGCTGTGCACGGATTGTGAGAATGTCTCGTCGATTCCTGTCAGGAGGATAGCGAATTCAGCATCCGATTCCTCCAGCTCTTTTTGTGAGACACCGAAGAGCGGACTTTTTTCATCGATCGGATGGACGATTGTCCAGTGAAGGGGAAAGAACGTGACTTTGTTTCTTTCCAACGGCAGCGGATAGAATTTTCTCGTCCGCTTGTTATTGTGCAATTCCATCCTGCTGAACGTGAGTGTCGCATTCACTTCAATCAACTGATTTTGCCGTTCATTGACAATCCTGAACATGAAGCCGGTGATGTCGTGAAACGGGGCGATGACCGCCTTTTCGCTGTACTGGATTTTTGCATTCGGCCGCGAGAACCGAGCGAACAACAGCCCGGTTGCCAGTGCAAACCCGAAGAGTCCGGTCAATGCTTCGAAGGCAACGACAATATTTGCCGCAAAGCCCGACGGGCTTATTTTCCCGTAGCCGATCGTCGCCAGCGTTTGCACGCTGAAAAAGAATGCGTCGAAGAATCGTCCTCCCGTCGATGTTGCCTCCGATCCTTGAATGGCCTCGGAGCCGCAGGCCAAATATGCGAACGCAAAGAGAACGTTGACGAGAAAATAGGACAGGACGACCATCGTATGAAATTTCACCCACGACATCGTGAGCAGGGCGTGGTATGGATTGAGCGAGCGGAAGAACGATTGACCCGTCCGTTCGACGTTGAAGCTTCCGTCCCGGTTAAGGAAACGAGTCCGTGATTGCTGCGCGATCTTTGAGCCTAAACCAAGGTCTCGATTGTCATCTTGAGTTTGAACCGGTGTCGTTCTTTTTCTCTTTGCCAAGGGTGTGCCTTTGTATTGTGGATATTACACGAAATTTTATTATTGAGACATCTAAAAAAAATCTCTCGCCAAGCCGCAAAGACGCCAAGATTTTGTTTTATAACCATTTGGCGTCTGGGGAAACCATCCTCTTGGGATTTGCGCGAGCCGCACTTTTGGGATTATTCAGAAGTCTATTATTGTAACTCATACCGCATTGTCTGCGCCCTGTCTCTGTAAAACCCGATCGAGCGAAGGGTTTCCGCCAGCGGACTTTCTGTCGGGCGAACGCCGTCGCAGTATTCGACGATGACCTCGCGTTCGTTCCGGAAAGAAGAACGGAGGTTCGAAACGAATTGCTCCAGTCCCGCGCGGACAATTTCCTGGGAAGATTCCGCGACGGTTGTAATTCGCGCGCCGAATCCTTCAATCCACAGCACCGGCGACCCTCTATCAAAAACAAAATAATTCAGCGGAAGCCGAGCTATGCGGATATTGGCTCCGGCTTTTGAGCTGCCGATTTCAATTCCCAATCCGTACGGATTTGCCGGGTCGCAGGCATTAACAACAACAGGGAGGCTTCCGTTCATTGTTGATTGTTCATTGTTGATTGCCCTCATCATGTCGACTGCTGCCGGAAGTGCAAATTGCATTCCCGACAATCCTTCTACGAAATAGCCTCGCCGGATCTCGCCGCGCAATTCCATTTTCTGGAATTCAAGTGCGAGAAGCGCCCACGGGAGAAGATTGTCTTCCCGTTTAGCGATTTCTCTGGCCACAATGCCGTAACGGAGAAGCAACTGCTGTGCCTGGCGGGCAACTTTTTCTTCCAGCGATGCCTTGTCTCCGAGAACCCTGCGTGTATGAAGGATCGACCAGCGTCCATTCCACCCGGGTGCCGCGCGCAGAGCCTTTCTCACGGAATTCATCGCGAACGATTTTAGAGGATTTCGCCTCGGGTTCGTCAACACAACCCTTTCGGCGGGAAGAGGGGAATCGTCTTTCGTCTTGAAACGCTTCACGCTCAACGCTTCGTCGACGACGTCGTTTGTGATGAGTCCACTCCAGAACAATTCCGCAATAGTTTTATTTAACGCTGCCAGCGAAAAGGGGGTTCCTTCGCGTATATCTGAAAGAAATGATGCGCCGTTGTGTTTCAGAAAATCGTACAGTTCGCGCGCGGTTCCTGAAACTCCTTCTAATAATTTTTCCTTTTCCTCGATGAAGCAAGTGCAGTCGCCGCTGAAAATCCATTGAGATTTCCCGGGAGCGGAACCGATACAAACAATTTCCCCCCTTGTCGACAATGCCCGCAGCGCGCCGGGTTCATAGTTCTTCATTCGATAACGAAATATTTCGCTTTCCCATAATTCAGAATTTAGTGCGTATCCTTCCATCAATTCGAGAACATTCAATAGTCCCGATTCACCCGACTCCTGTGTCGACGGATGGCGGTGCTGCCAGTGTGATAAGAAATTCGTGAAGCCGCCGATCGAAGCAGGTTTGATTTCCTTTCGGAGGATATTGATCGAGGCTCGGTGGATGCGTTCAAGGTTCGGCCTGTAGCACCACTGCATCTTTTCGTTTTCTGATGAAAATGAACCGCGAACGACCTGTTCTTCCTCGTGAAGAGAAAGAAGAATTGTTTCGCATTCGTCCGGTGTGATGCCATACCGTTGCGCGATTTGATCCACCGTTAGCGGCACGTGTGATCGGAGCATTCTTGTTATCAGAAAACGAAGACACTCCTCCCGTTTCAACAGAGATGTCTGGAACTCTTCAGGGAGAGAAGATAGCGTTTCGCGGTCAATTTCTGCGACGCTTCTATACAACGGGAACTCTTCGGATGCGATGAAAAATATTTTATTGTTCATGCCAACCCGAACGATTGTCCCTTGTTTCTCCAGTTGGTCTTTGAATCGTGCATCGCGCGTTGCGGATCGTTCCTGAATCTCTTCCTGGGTCAACTCGCCGATACGAACGAGTATCTCGAGCAATTCTTCGGAAGTACGGGCCTTCCGGGTTTCGGAAGTGAACTGCAGCTGCTCTTCAATGCGGTCTACGGCGTCCGGTTTGACGACTGTTTTAACGGCGTCGAGATTGACAACTTCGGCAAGGAGTTCCCTGTTGAGGGATTGGTACGTGTTCGACGCGCCGGTTTTCGGTTTGTCCCATTCGTACATGTACACCGCTACGAAATCGAACAAAACGCTCGAAGCAAACGGCGACGGAAAATCTGTTTGCACGGTGTGAACGTTGATAGAACCGGATTCAATCTTGCCCATCACTTCTTTAAAGTGTTCAAAGTCGAGAGCGTCGTTCAGACAATCGCGGATGGTTTCGATGACGATCGGAAAGTCGTCCACCTTGCGGACAATCTGAAGCAAATCGCCGGCGCGCAGGCGCTGCAGCCAGAGAGGCGTTCGTTTTCCGATTCGCGTTTTTGGCAGCAGAAGGGCGCGCGCGGCGTTCTGTCGGAATAATGCACCGAAGAGAGGAGAGAGAACGAGTTCATCCAGTATGAGGTCTTGGGCTTGTGCCGCCGTCAGGCCGGCGAAAAGGTCGAGCGGGAGACGCTCGACATCGGAACAACGGAAGAGAATTCCGTCGTCATTATAGAGCATCTGGATTTCAGTGCCGAGTCGCTCCCGGAGTTGGTGCGAGAGGACAAGTCCCAGGAGCCCGTTCACTCCGCGCCCGAAGCGTGAGTGGACGACGATCCGCGGGTCGCCGATTTCGTCGCGGAACCCTTCTACGACGATGGAGCAATGCGTCGGCAGGAACTTCGTTGCCGTTTTTTGCTGCTGGATGTAATCGACAATGTTCCGCACCGAGTGGGCGTCGATTGGAAAATTATCGCGGAGCCATTCGGCATTGTCCGACTCGCCGGGGGATAATTTTTCCAGAAATTTTCCGACGCGCTCGCCAAGCTCGAATGTGCGGCCGATTCCTTCACCCCGCCAGAACGGCATGCGTGCCGGCTGCCCCGGGGCCGGGGCAACGACGATTTTGTTTGCGTCGATGTCGAGCATCTTCCACACATTCGAGCCGAGGATGAAAGTGTCGCCGGCCCGGCTTTCATAAATGAACTCTTCGTCCACTTCGCCGATTTTCGTCTTCATGTCTTCGAGGTACACAGCATAGTATCCGCGGTCGGGAATTGTCCCTGCGTTTGTGATGGCAAGGTGTGAAGACCCGGGAAGCGCCGACAGCGAGTTACGAACCCTGTCCCACGAAATACGCGGTCTCAATTCACGAAACGCTTCATTGGTGTATCGGCCCGCCAGCATCTGCACGACGCTGGTAAATATTTTCTTTGAGAGGGAATGGTAGCAGAACGATTGGCGGACCAGCTCGAATAATTTATCCGTGTTCCAATCTTCCACGCTGACCATCGACACAATGTGCTGGGCCAGGACGTCAAGGCAGTCGTGTGGGACGCGGGTCTCTTCAATGGCGTGTTCTTCCATCGCTCCCGCGACGACGGTGGACTCGATGAGGTCCTCGCGATGCGTTACGTAGATGCGGCCTTTGCTCGTTGCGCTCACTAAATGCCCGGAGCGTCCGACACGCTGCAATCCCCGAGCGATCCCTTTCGGCGATTGAAGCTGGATGACGAGGTCGATGCTGCCGATGTCGATGCCGAGTTCCAGCGCCGATGTGGCAACAAGCACCCGAAGCTTCCCTTGCTTCAAATCGGATTCCATCTGCTCGCGCGCTGTGCGCGACATGCTGCCGTGGTATGCCTGCACGGTGATGTTTGAAGGATGGACCGGCACCGGCGATCTCGGTGAAGAAAACGGAACGGCATAGTTGTTAAACGTATGTTCCTGTTGCGCAAGGATCTCGTTCAATTGTGCCGCGACTCGTTCAGCGAGGCGGCGGTTGTTGACAAAAATAAGCGTTGTGCTGTGCGTGTAGATCGCTTCAATTAATCGCGGGAAGATGAGCGTCCAGATGCTGTCGGTCGGGAGGTCTGAAAAATCCTGCGCGACGCAGACCACCTGCAAATCCATTTTCTTTTTATAGCCGGCGTCGATGATGGCGACCTCGCGGGGAATGAGTTTTCCGTTGTGCCATTCCTGCCCGCCGAGGAATCGCGCTATCGTTTCCAAAGGCCGCTGCGTTGCGGATAAGCCGATGCGCACAAAGGAATGTACCGCCGCTTGTTCGAGCCGTTCGAGCGAAAGCGACAAATGCACGCCCCGCTTATTCCCGCTGATGGAATGTATCTCATCGATGATGACGTACCGAACTGCGGCAAATATCTTTCGCGCCTTCTGCGATGAAAGCATCAGATACAGCGATTCGGGTGTCGTGATAAGAATGTCAGGGGGATGTTTTAGGATTGCCGCACGCTCGGCCTGTGTCGTATCGCCGGTGCGGACCGCGCTGCGAAGTTTGGCGAGGCGGATCGATTGCGAAACGGCTTCGTCGTGAATTCCTTTTAACGGGAGTTCAAGATTGCGATGGATGTCGTTGTTGAGCGCTTTGAGAGGGGAGACGTAGAGAACGCGAACACTATTGTTGAAATCGCTTTTGTCAGTCTGTTCTTTGCTTGCTGACGAAATATTTTCTTCCACCAAATGATTGATGCACCAGAGAAACGCGGAGAGAGTTTTTCCGGAACCGGTCGGCGCGACGATGAGTGTGTTTTTCCCTGCTGCGATCGAAGGCCATCCAAGCGTTTGGGGAGGGCTCGGTTCACCGAATGTTTTTGCGAACCATGAGCGTACAACTGGGTGAAACGCCGACAAAGCGTCTGAATTTTTCATACCGTAAAAGTAAGGAATGACAATGCGAAGGGCAAGGCAATGTTGCGGTTTGGGAGTTGTCGGACACCTTCTGATTTACCTTACCAAATATTTCGACATATCGTGATTTCTTGGAAAAGGTGTCCGACAACGATAAATAAGATCAATCGGGGGTGGCAGAACCTGCTGCCAGCGGCAGACGCACGGTAACGCTCGTTCCGCGGCCGATGTCGCTTTGAATACTGAGCGAGCCTCCATGCATCTCGATTAACTGTTTGGCGACTGTAAGCCCGAGGCCGGAACCCTGCTGCTCATACACTTTCCTGTTGAATTGTACATACGCTCCCATGTTCTCTATTTGTTCGCCGGTCATGCCCCGTCCCCGGTCGATGACCATCATGAGGAGCGTGTCGCCTTCAGTTACCGTTCCGAAATAGACCGGCGTTCCTTTCGTCGAATACCGGAATGCATTATCCCCTATTTCTTCAATTATTTTTACGAAATATTGTGCAGAAATCGCAACCGACCCCGGCACAAGATGCAGGTCGAGGTCATCGACTCTGTTGTTTTCAAGAGCCTTTTCGCGCGCAAGTTCTTCGATAGTGTTCAACGCGTCAGTACTGCTCTGCAGGAGGAGTTCTTGTTGATGCTTGTCAATGTGCTGCGTCCCGACCTGCGCATAAATCAAATAGTTTTCGACGAGGCGGAGAAGCCGTTTCCCGTTTCTATAAATGCGCTCCGACATTTTTGCAATCTCAGCAGGCTGCAGGTTCATGTAGTCTTTGCGCATGATGTCGGCGAAGCCGAGGATGCCGTTGAGCGGCGTGCGTAGTTCGTGGGGTATTGCGGTGCTCATCCGCGAACGAAGTTCCTGCAGTTTCACTTCCGCTCTTTCCACCATGAGGCGGTGTTTCTTCAGACGTGTGTTGACGGCGGAGACGAGTTCGGCGGGCGAAAACGGTTTCGGGAGGTAATCGTCTGCACCGAGTTCCATCCCCTGCCGCATTCCCTCGAGGTCAGGATTGCTTGTGATCAGGATGAAAGGGGTCGTTGCCGTCACGGAATCGTTTCGAACGGCAGCGAGCATTTGATACCCGTTGACCAACTCCATCCTGATATCGCAGATAATAAGGTCGGGCAGCGTTGTGCGGGCGAGTTCAATGCCATCGGCGCCGTTTTTTGCACTGATTGCTTCAAATCCGCTGGCGCGTAATATTGCGACAATCGTTTCACGCAGAGCGTCTTCGTCGTCGATGACGAGAATTTTAGTCATGATGAAAAGCTAAGCTTAGGATTTCTTCCTTACAGGAAGGAGATTTGTAGCGCCAACGGGAATCGAACCCGTATTTAAGCCTTGAGAGGGCTCCGTCCTGAACCGTTAGACGATGGCGCCGACGGAAAATTGTGAAATCAATTTACATTCGAAAGGTGATTCCTGAGACAATGAAAAGAATTATCGAGATTTTTGCTTTTTGGTCGCCTGTTTGACAACCATTAAAAAGCAGCATCCGGTATTTCAATTTACTCATATCTTAAAAGGTTTGCAAGCGGGATATATTTTTCGCGCTTGGAGTTAGAAGGCAAAATGCAAGTGAAGAAGATGTTGTTGCTGAAACAACGTCAACATGCTTCTGGTGATCAAATTCAGCGCGTGAACTCATCACCACTGACGATAGCATTTGGACCAGCGAAGGTCTAAAAGAAAATAAATATTATCTCGTGTAATCGAAATTTTTCTCTTGACATAGTCGGGAAATAACGTTAATCTTGCATTAACTTCATGGGCGGGAAACATGGGAACCCACATTCAGGCATCATCTCAAAGCTAAACTCCAGGAATAGTATTAACCTTTCTACTGCTGTTTGATAGTTGTTGTCGTTCGGCTGCCGTTACGATTACAGCAAAAGCGCCGGAGACACGTTGCATCAAGGGCATTGAATCGAACTTTCAAACAGTCGCACCAGTATGTCACGTGGACTTCCTAATGCCACGAGTTTAGGAAGAGGAACGCGATTGCGCCAACGTTTACAAAGTATGGCCATTATGCCAGCAATCGGGTCACTCAGGTAGCCTTTCATTAACCTCGGAGATATATCATGAAGAAACTTCTGTTAGCATTCCTGCTCTTTCTATCCTATTCAATATCCCTTTCTGATGACTTAAGCCTCAACAATGGCTACGTCATAGAAAATGTCCGCTTTGTTGACACACTTAATGGCATGATGAGATTCAAAGGACAAGATATCATGGTTTGTATCCTTCCGTCGCAAATTCTTTCACGCCAACACGAGGACATCATCACAGCGCAACCTGCAAAAATATATGTTGGCAACAAGCGGCAGCATGAAGATTTCTTTGCACAGCATCCAACAACTGCCGATGCCGCAACTATTCGGACTGTTATAACTCGGCATGGCGAAATCATCCGAAGTATTACATATCAGGATGAAGATACCAATGTCGTATTTCCCACGGAATACGGATTAATTACGATATCAAAGGATGCGATCGTTGATCCAAGATTTGAAAGAGAATCCCTTGTATTTAAGAATCCTTTTATGATCACAATGGTCAACGGAGAGTCATTCAAGGGAGAGCTCCTTAGCTCAAATGATTCAACCATCACGTATGGAACAAGCGTGGGCAGCGTTACCGTGACAAAAGCAAATATTTTGTCAGTTCACGGCATTCCGAGAGATTCCATTCGTCAGGTACCGGCGGCCAATTCCACAAATTCACAAGCGGCCGACACATTGATGCATTCATCTACTTCTGGGGGATCCATTCAGTTTCAACTCATCGGCGGTATCGGTGTGTATTACATCGGCGATTGGACCGCGTCTTCCTTTTTTCGAATCGGTGCTGATCTGTCGTTCAACCATTTGAACGGATCTGGCGATAGTTTAGAGTCTTCGAATTATTCCTCAACTTCGCCATACAACACGGGTGCATCAGGCAACAGCAGTCAACCCGTGCACACGTCAAACGCATATCGAATCTCTCTTTCAGCGCTCCACGTTCAAAAACTACTAGTATACAAACAAACTTTCACCTATTGTGGCATCGGCCCCTTGGTAAGCTATTCATGGAGCAGGTCGACAAATGACATTAATACTACATACGCTACAAATCAATATTATTCTATTGACGGGGATATTACTGAAAATACCAATAAAATCTCCGCCGTCGGTCCATTTGTTATGTTGGGAATCAGGAGCCTATTGATCAATCGTGTTTCGGTCAGTGCTGAAATTGGATTTTCCGCGCTTTATCAATGGACCACTCAAACGAATTCTAGTACTGTTACAGAAACCTACACTAATCCCTCAGAGTCGTCAAATACAAATAACAATGGCAGCATTTCTCATCTCGAGGGCTGGGATATATCTCTTTATGCCATTCGAATTGGTCTTATCATTGAAATATGAACTCGGTAGCTGCCATGATATTGGAAAGAAAGAGTCAGAAGAAAACAAATCCAAAGGTCAAATCTCGAGGCGAGCTATCGAATAAATCCAATTGTGATCGCTTATTTAATCCATGATTATTTGAAGGTGCTCAAAAGTTTTGAGATGACTATGCAAATCTATATTATGCGGTTGTTGAAAAGGTTAATTCCTATCCTTCCTCTTATTATAATCTGCTCTGGATATCTTTTTTGTCATATCAGCCAAACCGACGGAAAAGCGTTGAGACGGGCAAAACCTAAAAAATGTTTTTTTTCTGATCGGAAGCAGATTTTTTTGTCTCTACAGCACAATAACATTAAAGCCAAAATCGATAGGACACGACTTTCGCTAAGAAAATCCACCGTTAACAATGACTCTCAAACCGGATTATCCGGCACTGCGATGTTTGAAGCCGTAACAGGACCCTATGGTGGAACTGTTCGAAGTATTGCTGTTGATAGTAGCGGTTGGCTCTTTGCCGCTACAGACGGCGGGGTGTACCGTTCAACCGATAATGGTTTGCATTGGGATTTGCACCTTTTTCCCTCACAATTATATAATGATATTGAACCCATAACCATACTTGGACCAAACGTTGTTGCTGCAGTAACAGACTTCAGCAATTACATATCGACGGACAGGGGCGACTCATGGAATTTCACAGATCTTCAAGGATTTGCAGTTGACACGGACGGAACCATCTATGCAGGGTCAAGTTCTGCGGGAGTCCAGAAATCAACAGACACTGCAAAGTCGTGGATGCCATTTGCCCTAGAAGGGAAGAAAATTTTTGTAGTGGTTTTGGCTGGAGGGGGACATTTCGTCTGCTCTTCCGACTCAGGTCTATATTATTCCGGCGATAATGGCACAACATGGACATACAGAAATTATGCAGGGGAATTTAATTGGAATATTCAAAGTGATAGGAATGGTCATCTTTTTATCATTCAAGACTTTCAAGTTTATACAAGCAGCGACTTTGGTAATACGTGGAATCTCGTCGTTCTTCCAAGTACAGGTGAAGAGGATGATGTTTATCGGATCAATATCGAAAGAAACAACCGTATTTTTGTACTGACGGACACCAGAATATTAATGTCCTCCGATCTTGGAGAAACATGGAATGCGTTGGCATTTCCTAATGGTGAGGCTTTGACTGTGGGTGAAGACGCTCACGGAGATCTTCTGGCTGGAAGTTTCTATGGACTGTATCGCCTCGACCAAGCCAGTGGTGAATGGGAAGAGTTAGACAATGGCATTCATGCTCAACGAATTGAAACTATTCAGTTCACCTCTGCAGGCTCTATACTTGTTCTCAGTTTGGGTCGTTATTTTCGCAGCAGTGATGGTGGAAGTAGTTGGTCAAAAATGAACTTTGATTCTACCGTAGATGTAAATGCCTACGCCCCAATGATTTCCTCATCATCTGGAAGCATTTTCGTCGAAGCCTATTTCGATAGCGGAGGAGGGCTGCTTCGGTCTGACGATGATGGTCTTTCTTGGAAGAAGATCCCAGTGCTTTCAAATTATTACGCAATTTATTGCATTACGGAAAGAGTGCCGGGAGAAATATTAGCTGGGACTTATTTTGGCGATATTTATCGATCTACCAATAATGGAGATTCTTGGAGCAAAGTAGTTTCGAGTTCAACGGAAGCAGAGATCTTCTGCATAGCATCCGACAAAGCAGGTAATTCCTATGCCGCGGGGGATACTTCGATGCTTGTCTCAAACGATGGTACCATGTGGAAAGAAGTCTCCATGAGGGAAGGCTATGCCTTTGGGGAATCAATCGCAATTGATACGCGGGGAGATGTTTTTCTCGGCACAGCTACCTATGGAGTCAATCATTCGACCGACCAGGGTAAAACATGGAATTTGATGGATGACGGTCTTAACGATACCTACGTGATGAGCACAGTTGCAGACGACAGCAACAACGTTTTCCTTGGAACCGCTTATGGAATTTACCGGCTTGCGGATTCAGTAGACGAGTGGGAGGACTTTGGTACCGGATACCCTTCTACATATACCACAATTCTTTCCACTTCTCCTAAGGGTTTTTTGTTCGCGGGGACTCAGTCATACGGCATATATAAGAGCGTTGCTTCGGTTGGCAAACGGATTATGCCCACAGGCCACCCAACCCCCATAGCTGAAATCTCCGATTTCAACATTTATCAAAACTATCCTAATCCTTTCAACAGTCAAACGATCATTCAATATGATGTGCCCGGATTTGCCAAAGTCGATGTCAAGATTTACAATATTCTAGGACAATTGGTTGCTACACTTGTTTCCGGCATCGTGCCGAAGGGAAGCTACAGCCTGAAATGGGATCCTAAACAAATATCGAGCGGGTTATATTTTTGTCGAATGACAGCTTGGGAATTATCTGAAACCTATCAAAAAACAATTAAATTGCTTTATCTCCGATAAAGCAACCATTGCATTCACTGGCTCACCATTTTAGAAAGGAACAGTTAAGAAAAAGAAGTCTTCTATTGCGCAAGGGTCTACAGAAAAGATGCTGTTGAAAAAGACATAATCCAATTCGGACCATCACACTCAGCCGGACTTATATCCTAAGCTGTTTGCTCTTGATTCTCCCATTGATTAAAGCTACATTTTCGTATTCATTGAACCCGGGGGAAACTGGGAAAACATGACGAGAGAGAACCCTCGGATTCGCGAGTGCGAAGATGAGGGTTTTTGTGTTTAGATGAAGTGGCGAAATCACAACTGCAATATTGGCATCAATCATCGAATAGTTAGGCGGCACTTTCTAGGAAAAGGCAATGAGACTCAGCGCATTCGACAAACAACAATTCATGGCAATCCTCTCCAAAGAGCGAGATGTTAATGATAGAGAGGATGATCGATGTGAACAGCGCGTACAGTTTTTTATAACCGTTAGTACAAGTGCAACGGCTGCATTGATTGCTCTACACAGCCTGGTCAGTCTCGGAGCAAGTGATTCAAGAAATATTACAACCCTCGTCCTTTTCGTTTTACTTCTGTACGGCTTCAGCACACTAAACCGCATAAACGCAGCCAAAATCAATATGCTCAAGCATCGAAAAAGGCAAGAAATCGTAAACACATTTCTCATCGAATCTTGGCCTGCCTTTAAGAATTTTAGAGCAGAAACCGTGAAAATCGACGAAGAAGAAAAAAGAAATTCAGGATTGTATCGTCGATCAGTGCGAGGTAGTGCCGCAGAATTCATGTATCTCAGTAACAGCATGATCTTTTCTGGTCTGGCGACAACGATCCTTGTTTATAAACCCAATTTCACGTTCACAACGATAGCTGTCTCATTTTTTTACTTTGCGATATCCTTATGTGTATTCTATTTATATTCTAAATGGATGCGCAGCGTCATCAAGGAATAGGTCTGAACTCGGCAGCGCCGCCTAACCAGTCGCTCAAGCTGACGGAACCAGCCGTCGACGATTTCGCCGCGCGTTGTTGGACGAACATTGGAGCATCTGACTGGAACGTCCGCGGAACAAACTACCTTGCGGCGGCTGCACGCCGCCGCAGCTTAGCTCCGGTCCGTTATGATGTGTTCGAAAACCAAGAACGATACGACGGAGAAAAACTCATGACACGAACATTGCAGATTCTGGCATTATTTTTAGTAGGGCTAACAGTCATAAACTCATTGCAAGCTCAATGGGTACAAACGAACGGGCCCAATGGAGGGGTGGTCACTTGTCTTGCTATGGCGGGCACCGATCTTTATGCCGGAATAGGCAACGGCGGAGTGTTTCATTCTACCGATAATGGAGCATATTGGAATGCATCAAATACTGGCCTGACGACCATGAATATCCTCGCGCTCATCACCTCTGGATCAAATCTCTATGCCGGAACCGATAGCGGAGTTTTTCTTTCAACTAACCAAGGAGCAAAGTGGACAAGAGTCAGTTCAGGCTTGACAGAAAATTACATCAGGGCTCTTGCTGTCAATGGATCGAATATTTTTGCAGGAACCGGCACCAGCGGTGTTTTTCGCTCCACGAACAACGGGATATCCTGGAATGCCGTTAATAACGGTCTGACAGACGATGATATATTGTGCCTCGCTAGCTCGGGCCCGAATCTCTTTACAGGCAATGACGGGGGAGGCGTTTACCGCTCCACCGACAGCGGCATGAGCTGGATCGCCGTTGACTCAGGATTGACCAACACATTTGTCAATGCGTTATTTGCCTCCGGTACAAATCTTTTTGCTGGGACAAATGGCGGTCCTTTTCTTTCAACGAACAACGGTACAAGTTGGATAGCTATCGGTTCAGGGCTGCCGAACTTTAATGCGCGAGCGTTTGCTATTTCTGGAACTACACTCTTTGCAGGAACGAGCAGCGGCGTACTCATTTCCAACGACAACGGCGAAAGCTGGAAACCAGCATGCATTGGCCTTACAAATTCTTTGATTTTTAGTTTGATCACTGCTCCCGATTCGTCTGGAAGCATCTTTGCCGGGACATTGGGAGGCGGCGTTTTTCTTACCACTGACAACGGCACTCGATGGAACGCAGTCAATAACGGATTGGCGAACACGAACGTTTGGACTTTTGCCGTCTCCCCCAACGGGGCAGGCGGCACAAACCTCTTTGCCGCGGCAAGCGGTATTTTTCTTTCCACAGATGACGGCGCAAACTGGACTCCTATCAATTCTGGATTGACCAGCACAAATGTTTCTTCTATTGCCGTCGTCGGCAAGAATACTTTTGCCGCCTCCGACAGTGGGGTTTTTCTTTCCACCGATAACGGCACGAGCTGGAAAACTGCAAATAACGGCTTAACGAATCCGTTTGTTCAAGCTCTTGCCGTATCCGGAACAAGTCTCTTGGCAGGAACTGCCGGTCTCGGGGGCGGCGGAGTATTTCTTTCGACAAACAACGGAACAAGCTGGGCGCTATTCAACACCGGTCTGACAAACAACGCGGTGGAGGCCGTTGCTGGCTACGGAACGAACCTCTTCGCAGGAACGCTCACTGGCATTTACCGCTCTACCGACAATGGAAGCAGTTGGGACGCGGTTGACTCACAATTAGTGTCCCTCCATGACGTCTGCTCATTTGCTTTCGTTGGCACAACTCTTTTTGCAGGCAGCTTTGGAGGCGGGGTATATCGTTCCACCGATAATGGTACAAATTGGACTGCAGTGAACGACGGCCTGCCGGATACATGGATCCGCAGTCTTGCCACGTTCGGCCCGAGCATTTTTGCGGCGAGTGTAATAAATGGTGTCCTTCTATCCACGAACAACGGCGTGAACTGGAGTTCCGTTAACACAGGGCTGATGAACACCGATGTACAAACTCTCGTCGTCGCTGGTGCAAACCTCATCGCCGGCACCGCAGGGAATGGTGCCTGGAAGCGTCCGTTGTCGGAGATGACAGCTGTATGGCAGACAGTAGATAATATGCCAGCAAGGTTCTCACTTTCTCAAAATTATCCGAACCCTTTTAATCCGACGACGGTTATTAGCTATCAATTAGCGGCAAACACGCTCACGACGTTGAAAGTCTACGATATACTCGGGAGGGAAGTCAAAACATTGGTCAACGAACGTCAGACCGCCGGCACTCACTCGGTTACTTTCAACGCAAGCAATTTGTCCAGCGGCGTGTATTTCTACAGAATCACTGCAGGAAGTTTTGTTGACGCGAAGAAACTTTTGCTATTGAAATGAACGGCCAACCTGCCATCCCATAGTGCACGTTGCCGCGTATTGGATAGTGAAGGGAATGGATTTGTTGTAGCTTTAAGAGAAAGGAGTATGGTATGAAAAATACATTGTCTCTGACTTTTGCATTCTTTATCCTCACGACTTTTTTACCGGGATGTCGAACGAATGCGACCGGTCCTTCAGACGGTCAGCCGATTGCCGGTCAGCTTAGCACATTGGAAAAAGCTATTGCTGCATCGGATAATTCATTCGGTTTCAAGCTCTTTGCGCAAATCAACAGGAATGAACAAAATAAGAATGTGTTCATTTCTCCCTTCAGCGTTTCAATGGCGTTTGGCATGCTGCTCAACGGCGCCAACGGTCCGACGCTTGATTCATTGGAACAGGCGCTCGGTGATGCGGGGATGTCGTTGAACGACATCAACACTGCGTATGAAAACAGCTCCGCCTTTTTAACAGCTCTTGATGCTCACGTCGTATTCCAAAATGCCAATTCTATCTGGTACAGAAACGGATTTCCGGTCCTGCCGGCTTTCTTGAGCGTCAATAAAACGTACTTCGATGCAGACGTCGACGGTTTGGATTTTACTCAGCCCAGCGCGGCGCAGACCATCAACAATTGGGTGGACACGAAAACAAACGGCAAGATCCCGACTATCATCGACGGCAGTATTTCTTCCAGTGTGGTAATGTATCTCATCAACGCCATCTATTTTAAAGGGGCTTGGACGTACACATTTGATACATCGAAGACCAGGGAAGCGTCCTTCACGTGCGCTGATGGGAGCATGACGCAATGTAATTTTATGTACCAGCAAAACACCTTCGCATATTATGGCGACAGTTCTCTGCAAGCGATCGATTTACCATACGGCGATAAGTCCTTTAGCATGACGATCGTATTGCCAGCTGCCGGAACTTCCATCGACCAATTTGCATCGGCATTAACACAACCGCAATGGAATGCAATCATAAACAAATTAGATTCAGCGAAGGTCGATGTATATCTGCCGAAATTCACGCTGAATTATTCCAGATCGTTGAAGGACGACCTGACGGCGCTTGGCATGGGAATAGTGTTTGACGGATCAAGAGCGGACTTAAGCCGTATAAGTCAGGGGGGCGGATTATGCGTTTCGGAGGTATTGCACAAAACGTACGTGGATGTAAATGAAGAAGGGACGGAGGCGGCGGCGGTCACATCGATTGTTATCGTTGTTACTGTTGTAATGCAAAATCCGGTGATTCGCATGGACCGTCCGTTTATTTTTGCCATTCGGGAACATCAATCCGGAACGATCCTGTTTATTGGCAAAGTAGATTCTCCTGCCGGTTCGTAGGCGAAACCGATAGATTCTGTTGCTGCAGATTGCCATATTGCATATCGCCGCTTTACCGGTCTGCGGTTGGTAGACAACTTAGCTCCGAGCCGCCGTTGGCGACGGTTCGTTAATGTCCATTCAGGAGTAAACAAATATGCTCAATGTAAAATACTCGTTGGTCATTGTTTCACTCATCCTGGCGATCTCCGGCTGCACGAACAAGGGATCCCCGGTTGGAACAATTACTCCCCAGTATACGACGATTGGGGGACATCTGGGGAGCACTATGCTATCGTCGGTCGCATCTCCATACTTGGTGATGAGCAGCCTGATTGTTGATTCATCCACCACGCTGATCGTCGATGCAGGCACTCAACTCTATTTTGAAGACTCGGCGGGAATTATAGTGTATGGAAAACTCCTGTGTCACGGGAGTCCCTCCCAGTCTGTTCTTCTTACATCCAAGAATGTATCCTGGAAAGGGATCCAAATAGTAGGATCATCCTTCACTTCCACTCTCAGTTTCGTTATTGTCGAGAACGTCGACCTAACAAGCTCCTCCGATACAACAAGAAATGGAGCTGTAGAAATTGAAGGGGCTGACGCAGACGTCCAAAATTCGATCTTTAGAAATAATAGATCGAACAACGGCGGCGGCCTTTTTATCGATCAATCACAATCCGTAGTAACAAACAATATATTTTACAACAATTATGCGGCTGTTTTTGGCGGTGGGGTTCTCTCTTCTTCCTCTTCAAACAGAATTATTAATAATACTTTTTATCAGAATTCCACAGACAATTACGGAAGCGCTCTTTTGCTCATGAGTCCGGTTTTGGACATTATTCAAAACAATATATTCTATGCAAACAACAGCAGAACCGGCGATGCCGGAATAACGATTCTCCAGACTGATACGAGTCATTTTTCCGCTGCGTACAATTTTCTTCAACCCGGGAACAACCCGGATTTTGACTCACAAACGGATTTTCATCTCTCACCTGCATCTCCGTGCATTAACGCAGGAAATCCAGCGTCGTTATATGACAATGTTGATGGGACGAGGAATGACCAGGGAGCGTACGGCGGCCCATTGGGAGGTTGGTAAATATTAGCGGGTGCCGCCGACCAGCTGAAGCTGACGGTTCGTTTAGGTGCAATTGCCCATCACGAAGCACTGTAAGGACAATCGGGTGAAACACTTTTTCCTGCATCTATTATTAGTCGCTATTTCGATTACACAAAATTACCCAGCACTCGCCCAGTGGGTGCAAACCAACGGGCCTTACGGTGGCAGTGTTAGATCCCTCGCCGTGAGCGGCGTGAACGTCTTTGCCGGGACTAATAGCGGAGTCTATCTTTCGAGCAACAATGGTGCAAACTGGACAGGGGTAAATACAGGCTTGCCAAACCCTGCGGTCATCTCTCTTGCGATTTCTTCCAATAGAGCAGGCGGCGAGAATATCTTTGCCGGAACTATGTATCACGGCATTTTTCTATCCGCGAACAACGGCGCGAGCTGGACGGCAATAGATTCAGGCTTGCCGAGAGAGTACGTTTTATCTCTCGCGGTGAAAGGAAAAAACGTCTTTGCCGCAATTCAGGGTGGTGGTGTCTTTCTATCCACAAATAACGGAACAAGTTGGACAGCGGTCAATACAGGCTTGCCAACTCTTTATGTCAATTCTCTTGCTGTTTCCCCCAATGGAACAAATGCAACGAATATCTTTGCAGGGATTTTTGGCTCCGGTGTCTTTCTTTCCACGAACAACGGGACAACCTGGACAGCAGTCAATACGGGTTTGACAAACTTGCTTGTAAATTCTCTCGCAATCGCCCCCAACAGCGCAGATGGCTCCAACCTCTTTGCTGCGATCCAAGGCAGCGGTGTCTTCCTCTCCACCGACAACGGCACTCGCTGGACGGCAGTCAATACAGGTTTGACGAATCCTAATGTCTTGAGTCTTGAAGCGCTCCCCGATGGGGCGGGAGGTACGAATATATTTGCAGCGACTTATCCCACAGGCCTCTTTCAATCCTCCAACTGTGGAACAAGCTGGGCTGCGGTTAGAGTAGGCTCAACTGATAATCGTATCTACGCTGTTACGATCTCTCCCAATGGACCGGGCGGCACCAATATCTTCGCCGGCACCAATGAAGGCGCCTTTCTTTCAATCGACAATGGCACAAGCTGGAAAGAGGTCAATACAGGATTGATCGCCACCGAAGTTTATGCTCTCGTACATTCAGGCATGAACCTTTTCGCCGCATGCAACAGTAACGGTATCTTTCTTTCCATCGACAACGGGCAATCTTGGACAGCGTCTAATACGGGCTTAACAACTAAGTTCGTCGGTTCTCTTGCAGTCTCTGATACCAATATTTTTGCCTGGACCAATAAAGGAATATTCCGCTCCACAAACAATGGCGCGAACTGGGCAGCGGTCGATACTACTTTGATCGGCACCAGTATAGCCTCCGTTGCGGTCTCGGGCAAGAACATTTATGCTGGGACCGGGCGTGGCGTCTTTCTTTCTACCGACGACGGGACAAGTTGGAAAGAGGTCAATACAGGCTTGAGAAGTATTCGTGGCGTTTTTCTTGTTTCCTCGGGCCCGAACATCGTTGCCGGGACCGATGCCGGAACCTTTCTATCGACCAATAGTGGTGCAAGCTGGACGGCGACCAAATCGGTGTGTTATACTTCGGGCGATTTTTGCCGCTCACTTGCGCTCTGCGACACAGATCTCTTTGTGGGAGGTTTTTGCGGTGTTCTGCTTGCCGCCGACAATAGGACACGCTGGACAGCACTTAATACAGGCAAGAGAAATGAAATTATATTTTCACTTGCAGTATCCGGCAACAGATCGGGCGGCGCAAGTCTATTTGCCTCATCCAATCGCGGCGTCCTTTTGTCGACGAACAGCGGTACGAACTGGACGGTGGTCAGTACCGGTTTGACAAATAGTAATGTTTTTCCTCTTGCCATCAGCGACTCTTGTCTCTTTGCCGGGACTGATGGCAGCGGCGTGTGGCGGCGGCCACTTTCAGAGATGAATGGAAATCACAAATAAACCTGCAACTGCCCCCTAGCCATTTTAAATGGAATGAATTCTGTGCGGCTGCATGGTGGAGCTACCATGATTTGATCTCGGTTATCTGACGATTGATGCTTTCCTGGAATTTATTCCAGGGAACCTTCTCTCCGAAACCAAAATAGTTTGTGTTATCTCTCAAATATCCATTTTCAATCGGGAAACATCCGAAGCTCGATTCGTTTATAGAGTAAGCCTTCTGAATAATCCCGAAAGTGCGGCTCGCGCAAATCCCAAGGGGATGGTTTCGCCACACGCAAAGTCGCAAAGTGATTCTAAAACAGAATCTTCGCGCCTTTGCGCGAAACAATTTTTCAGATGTTTCAAAGTAATAATAGATGGATCGCACCGAAAATCTAATTTTTTTCGGGGAGCAGCACGACTTTAACATAATTGCTCATATCAAAGTATTTTCTCGCCGCCTGCTGGATCGCTCCTCCGGTGAGGCTGTCTACCAGCCCTGGATACTTCAATATCCCTTGCGGGTCTCCTCCATTGACATAAGAAAAGCGGAGGCTGTTGAGCCACCATCCATTCTGTTTTAGATTCACCTCATGCTGCCTTCGTTGAATTTCTTTCACTTTCACCACATAGTCGTCGCCAGGTACCGTGCTCTTGAGGCTGTCTATCTGTTGAATTGCGGCGGCAACGAGTTCATCGACGCGAACCGGCGAGCATCCGAATGAAATGGTCAGCCTGTACTCCTTCCGAGGATGAAGAGATGGAGATCCGCTTGCACTAACTCCGTACACTCCGCCTTTGTCCTCGCGCATCACTTCGCGAAGTTTAATATTGAGATATTCCAGCAGCGACTCAAAATCGTACCGGTTTTGACGCGACCATTCGAACGGTCCGGTGAACATCATTCGGACAAGGCTCTTTGGCTCGATTCCTCTCATGACGTTCTTGCTGATCACTCCTTTGGGCGGTTTGATGCCCAAATCGCGCCAGGTCTCTTTCCGATCGAGCGGCGGGAGTGCCGCGAGATAGTGCTCAACAAAAGGTTTCATGGTGGCGAGATCGAAGCTGCCGACAAAGAAAAATGTAAACCCGCTGCCATCGGCGAATCGGTCTCTATAAAACTTCATTGCTTTGTCGAGGTTGACGGAGTCGACCATTTGTACTGTAAACGGCCTCTCGCGATAATGATATTGAGCCATCGTTACTTGGATGGTATCGTAGAATGCCCCTTCAGGGCTCACGCTTCTATTTTGCAGAGCTGCTCTCTGGCGGGAGAGAAAAGCATTGAATGCGGCAGTATCTTCGCGCGGAGATGTACAGTAAAGGTACGTGAGTTGAAACAGAGTCTCCAAGTCTCGCGGCGAGGCACTCCCAGTGAAGCCCTCGGCCAGTTCGCCCAAGGTGGGAGACACTCTGGCGATCTTGCCGGCAAGTGCTTTCTCCAAGGCCACAGCGTCGAAATTGCCTACTCCGCTCAGGCTCGCAGCTGCCGCCGCCCAGCGCGACGAAAGATAATCCTCATCTGAGGAGAGGGATAAGCCGCCGTTCGAGAATGCTGAGAAGAGAATCTCATCATTCTTGAAGTCGGTCGGCTTCAAAACGACGAGAGACCCGTTGGAGAGTCTCCACTCTGTCACTCCAATCGAATCAATCTTTCGTTCGCTGACTATGGTACCTGGCTTTGGCAATGTCGGTACAAGTTTTTGGGAATTGACTTTGTCAACGTATGCTTCCGTTTTTTGAGTCTCCGCTTTATTCAACGCGGCGAGAATTTCGGATTCGGTGGGCACAGCAATTCCTTCCTTCTTGGGGGCTGAGAGTGTCGCGACACGATTAGTTGGCGTGATGCGCACCGAACTCATGCTATTCACTTCCTCGAGGGTGATCGTAGGTATAAACTGCTGAACCATTGCGTACTCTGCTTCGATACCCGGCATCGGCTCGTCCTGGAGAAAATTTTGGATGATCTCGTTCACGTACGCTGCCGATTCAGTTTTGTCGCGTTCCAGATATGCCTCCTCCATTCCCCGCATCATGATCTTCTTCATGCGATCGAACTCTGTAGGTGTAAACCCGTGATCTCTCGCTTGGAATACTTCGGAGAGCATTGCCTCGAAGCCATAAAGAATCTGATCCTCTTTCACTGTCGCGTAAAGAGAATACGCTTGTTTGTCTCCGACGAACCGCGAATCACCTGTGGATCCGGATATGAAGGGGGGATTTGGTTGCTGCAGGCGCTCCTGGATCCTCGCGTTCAGCATGCCGTCATATAGTTCACCGGTAATATCTCTTCGGTAGTCGCCTGCCGTCCGTTCTTGTTCAAGGTCTCGCTTAAAGAATACGTTCGCAGTAGTGTACGGGAGTTCAGCATCCGTTGCAACCGATACAAGAGTCTCCTGGTGATTAGCAAGGTTATATTCTGGCCGCGTACGAGGCGAGCTCGGATTTCTCAACCGCTCAAAATTGTTTTCAATAAGCAATTGTATCGTATCCGGATTGAAATCGCCAACTGCTACGACTGCCATGAGATTTGGACGATACCAATCCCGATAAAATCTCTTTATCGCGTCGTGCGAACAAGTATCGAGAACCTCTTTCTTTCCGATAGGAAGACGTTCCGCATACCGCGATTTATAGAAAATGGTTGGATTGTGTTTGTTCTGGACTCGTTCGTTTGCTCCGCGTCCCAGCCGCCACTCCTCAATTACGACACGCCGTTCCCTATCTATCTCGACATCATCGAAAGTAACTGCGCTGGCCCACTCCTTCAGTATTTGAAACGCTTTTGTGAGCAGAGCAGCAGAGTCTGTCGGAATCTGCAGCTTGTATACCGTCTCGTCAAAGCTGGTATATGCATTGATATCGGGTCCCATCTTGATTCCCGCTTTCTCGAGGAAGCTCACCAGTTCATTTTTGGGAAAGGATTTCGTTCCATCGAACGCCATGTGTTCTACCAAATGCGCAAGCCCTTGTTGATCGTCGTCCTCAAGAACCGAGCCCGCTCTGACGACAAGCCGCAGCTCGGCCCGTTTTTCCGGCTTTTTATTTGTTCTAATATAATAGGTCAGTCCGTTGGCAAATTTACCTTTCGTAATTTTGGGATCAAGACAAAGCGTATCCTTGATCCCGAAAAGCTGTTGAGAAAAAACGCTGGTCGAAATTATCGCAGCACATGCGGCAACGATGGAAAAACGGCGTAGGTTCATGGTTCTCCTGAATGACAGTGTCAATTTTTGTTGAAATGCGAGTTTGCTTTTGGTGCCGATTGGCGGGTAATTAAATAATTCGTTATCCATTTCGTGGATATGAAAAATGAAAGACAATATGCAAGAAATCGGAAGACGAAATTAAATTGTTGGCGATGGCAGTCGGAGCACTTTGTCCGATGGCGCGATGATTAGTGATACCCTTGCATGTGCAATCGAATAAATCCATTCAGAGGATTCGTTCGCGCGCCGCATCATTAATCAAAAAACGTAAACGCGAAGGAAGGAGATATTTTAGCAAAAAGCCGTCTCGATTGATTGTCGACTATTTGAGTTTCCGGGGCGTAACCGTTGATCTTGTTATGGGCAAGAATTTCTCTCAGCAGACAATTCTTAAAAAATGGCGACGTCTGTTTCCACAGTGGTCCGTTTACAAAAAGGATAGTTCGAAATTGAGTTAATTCATATTTTTTAATGAGTCCATATTGCATCAAACGCGGCAACGTATCTTCAACAAAAAGATGTGAGATCCTCATTTCATCCTGATCGAACGGTTCCCCCTTAGGAAGAAGAGAATTGCTGAGAATTTGAAACGCCTCCCTTTTTGCAAGAATCGTATTATCCGAGTGGTTAACAAGAGCGATTTCCCCCAAAATTATGAGTATGCATACAATAAGCTCAATCAAATCTCTTGTCTGATCGTTTCTTGTGTTCATACGGCTCCTTTTCAAACCAGTTGATCAAATTGCATGTTCGTTAAAAAATGCCGGCCGACTATTTTTAGAGTAACAACTTCCTCGTCTGTACAAAACTTCCAGCACTGAGCCTGTAGAAATATACTCCGCTCGATAAGTTGCTCGCGTTAAAAGTAACCGATTGATTGCCCGCAGTCTGACGTTCTGGGGATTGCGATGCAGATTTGTGAATGACCGTCTACTTCGCTTTTTTCAGCAACGACGTGACAGCGCTTTTGTGAACGCCAAATCCGAGCATCTTCAGTTTCACATAGTCCTCGCTGAAGAAGAAGTACCCGGGGTGTGAATTATTTCGCGACCCTGACCCTGAGTCCTTGATCAGATACCAGTCTTTCCCATTTTTCTGACAGTACCCGACGACGTGGATCCCATGATCGTCTGATGTGGTTCCGTTGCTAAACCGGAACTGTCGCGCGCTTTCGTCGATGAACTGGGAAGGGATGTCGAAGGTCGGCACCACCGCGACGCCCGCATGTCCATCAATCCCCGGTTCAGAAACATCTCCCCAGAGCTCGACAGTATATCCGTCCTGGACTGCTCGCTTGAACGCTGCCATGAATTCGTTGAGAGGAACATTATAGTATTCTCTGCTGTGCCACCAATTGTCGGGGACCTCATATTCGATATATGTGTAGTACGGCTTATTCATAAAAGAACATATGCTGACGTAATCGTCTACGTTGAGCTTTGTGATTTTCTCATAGTACTCCAGCGGTGTCATTTTTTTCCCTTCGACTATGATTTCTTTCGGGGGCTCACCGATGTAGTGGTTCATGATTGCCATTACGGTCTCTACCGCCTGGTTCTCGCTCCATGCGTTAGATGATTTGAGGGATTTGAGATAGCCGCTGATCTCCTCGAACATCTTTGTATGGTCATGGAAGGGCTGGCCGTTTAGCAGGCCCGAATAAGCTTCCGCGGGCACGATGCCGTATTTTTTCCAATCCCTGTACACAGCATTCGCCTGTGAGCCTTCCCCGAATTCCGATTCCCCGCGGGCGCGAACGTATCCGCGTGTCTTCTCGACGTACTCCCAGTAGACAGTATAAAGCTCAGACAGCTTGATCTGTCGTTTCGATTGTCTATAGATCTCCGATTCCAGCATTGATGTTGTTGAGAAGCACCAACACATGCCCGACTTGGCCTGTGACAGGGGCTTGTTGTGCCAGTATTGTGTGAATTCGCTGACCTTAAGCGGAGCATCGATCTTGCTGAAATCGACACGAAGGATCGGTTTTTTGGCCGTATCTTTTTGATAGAATTGATCCAGCGATTTACTCACCGAATCCATAAATTCATTCTTCGGCACGACAAAAACTGCCGTGTCTCTCCGCTCGGTTGTTTGTCCGGCAACCGCCCCATATAGAAGGAGGAGCGCTGCAAACTGAATTATGGATAAACGTTTCATCGATGGACCTTTCAATGTGTGGATGAATTATTTGTCATGCCGAATAAGAAAGCGGGTCGCCTTTGCCCGTCGCACCGACCACAAGCGGGGTTACACTGCACATCCTCTTTTTTGCATGGCTTCTTGCCGAGCTCCTTATACTGTTCCTTAAACACAAAAACCCTCATCTTCGCACTCGCGAATCCGAGGGTTTTTCCTCTTTCATCAAGCGCTCCCAGTTCCCCCGGTAGGCTGTACGCGAAAAAGTACACTTATTCAATAGGAGAGTCAAGGCAAAAAAGGCCATTCCTGGGTTTGAATCTTCTGCGTGCTATAAAAAACCTGGATTCAATTGCCCGGGCATCTTCTGGAAGAAATCCTAATTCAGGTATGGCTGCGAGAATCTCACCGACGTCTTTCAGATTTTCCGTTTTCGAGCGTGGTCCTCTTCGACTGCTTCTCCGAGTATGGATCCATCAACCCTTTTTGTCGGCCATCTACACCGTAATTTCCGATTGCTTCCAATGTTGGATGGCCTGGAGTTATCATCGCTCCGATCTGCCGTCAATTCACGTACATCCAGAGCCGAGAATCTTTTTGCTCATCCCGGATGTAGAGAACACCCCCTTGTTCAAGGGCGGCTCCGATTTTGTCAATGTCATTGTCGAGGTCTTTCGATCCGATCATCGCCAGCACAACGCCCACTGCTTCAATTGATTTTACGCGTATTTTGGAGATTTTCGTCGCGGATCCGCTGTCGGAGCTTTCAATGATGAGGCGGTCCTGCATTTCGGAACTTTCTTTCATCTCCTGATCGAACTTTCCGCCATAAATTTTCGTCTCGCTTTTCCCGGCGCTGTCTTTTATGCGCTTGACAGACCCGTCCCGGTATATTTGCAGAAGCGATTCGTACGACATTTTCACGCCGTTCATGTCGAACTCTCCATCCGAACTGCCGAGAAGCTTCACAAGCGAGAGGGAAACACCGATCTTTTGAATTGGCACGCCGTCTTGTGACCCTACAATCCAAATGCATTTTGTTTGTGCTTCAGCCTGACTGAACATAGCAACGGTAAGCAGGATGCTTGAAAGCACGAGAATTTTATGTTGCATGAGAAACCTCCTTTTTTCCCCCTGACCGGAAAATGAAGCACCACAAGCTTTACGAAGTGAGCAAGGGGAAAGTTTCAACGGTGTCTAACCGGTAATGGTCATCAATAAGAATGGATACGGTCAATGACAATTGTGGCACATAAGAAGATGTTTGCCAAAGAGGGTAGGCGAGGGATTGATATGAGGCTTTGCCAATGCTGAAAGGGTTTCTTGATTAACTTGAAAATTCCGTGTGTATTGCGTCAGAGAAATTTCAAGTTAAAAGTTCTTGCACTCGCATCCGCTTTGCCACCACTCGTACTTATGTGGGTAGATGCATAGAATAGAGATGCCGCCGCCAACTGCTTCGGGGTGGGCCAGGATCTCAAGCCCGAGGAGAGTATTGATTTCTACGGTGATAGAATCTCTGCCATGTCCAACGTAGGCGGGATGCGCGGAGAGGAATCTGTCAATTTCGACAGTGTTCCCAAGTTCAATCTTCATTGGATATTTACCTACCCTCATTTCTTTTCCGCTGATAAGGGAAGTGTCCCCATTTTTAAGGATGTTAATATCATGGAACTCCACTATATAAGAGCTTGCGACTCCTTCCTCGAACCCGAAGAACGCAACAGACACATAATCCCCCCTTACGCCGCCGGCAATTTGCCGCTGAATGGTTCCCGAGTATGGTTCGAGAGTATTGAGCGCCTCTTTTTTGAAAAGGGAAGCAATTGCGGAGAGGTTCGCACCGTTCTTACACGCTTGGCGAGCATCCCGTTCTATAGCATTCTGTCCGTCGATGAAGGGGATGACATTCCCGGAGATGGCGAAATACACGCTGTCATTTCCACGGAAGACTTTGCACCCGTATCCGAAGCCGGTAAGCGAATTTTTCTTGTCGAATTCGGTAAACTTGCTGTCAACTCCGATCACAATTGCATCGTGAAAGCAATATCCGAACACCGCTGTTCCCCGATGAATCTGACCGAGGCAAATGTTGGAGATAAAAAGGAACAAAGTGGCTATTATCGAAATAGATTTCATCGTAATCGCTTTGCTATTGGAGTAAATTTTGATAATGGGATTTTCTTTTGCCATCGAAATTGTTGCGGATAATCGAATAGCTTCATATTCGGAACCAGTTTGACCAAAGGCCGTTAGGTTGATCATAGCTTTCTCTTGCGAAACATAAAATCCCTTATCATCGCGTTCATCATTTTGAGCGTTTAGATCCCTCTCATAATTTTCCATGCGTTTGAAAATGTAGATGTAAACGATCGAACAATCAAGCTAAAAAAGGGGGCTTTCTTGCTTTTGTATCCTGGCTGGCAAGTAAACCTCCATGCGCGTTGCGAAGAGCCATAACCCAATCGCTCTGGCGTATACATTAATCCGATTTCATTTTATCCATCCCATCCTTTTGTTCCTATCGAGAGTCATAGTAAAGATATGGCTAATTCTATAAATGCTTTTCCGTAACCTTGCAGCGTGTTTGCCGTATGCTATGCAAATAATAAGTGTGAAAAACTTGAGACTTGTAAAACATTTAATCTTCCCGGCTATTCTCTTCATCATTCTTGGAACTTCTGGATCTGCGGCTGCAGAAATTTCAAAGAACCAAAAGAGATTTTCGGTCGCTGCTGTAAAAATTCAAGGCGATATCGAGCTTACCGGAAAACTTTCGGACCCGCGATGGAAATCCGCACCGACGGTTGAGTGTCCTTATGAAGTCCAGCCGGGTGAGAATACTCCCGCAAATCAGCGGACTTTTGTAAAGATACTGTACAATTCACGGTTCATCTATTTCGGTTTTGTTTGCCGCGACAGTGCGCCGTCCGCGATCCGCACGCACATCTCGGACAGGGATAATGTTTGGAGCGACGATTTTGTCTTTGTTGAGATCGATACGTATGAAGATAATCAGCGTGCGTACGAATTCGTCGCGAATCCGTATGGGATACAAGGAGATTTGATGAGGACGGGAAACAATGAAGATGCAAGCTGGGATGCCGTTTGGTATTCAAAAGGGACAGTCAACGACACAGGCTATGTCGTCGAAATCGCCATACCGTTCAAAAGCATACATTTTCCATCGAAAAAATTACAGGATTGGACTATTGCGCTCCTTCGAAACTTTCCGAGAGCCAGCCGGCAGCAATTCTCCTGGACGCCCTTTGACAGGAACGATCCCTGTTCTATTTGTCAGGGAGGGACTTTACGAGGATTGAAAGATCTTGAAGCGACGGGCACATTGGAGGTGCTTCCGTATGTGATGGGGTTTCAGTCAGGAAATCTCACGAACACAGACGACCCGACATCACAATTTTCCAACGGAAAAGTCAGCGGGAGAGTCGGCGGCGGGATAAAGTATTCGCCTAATCCGAGTTTATTCGCGGAAGCTGTCATCAATCCGGATTTCAGCCAGGTCGAATCGGACGCAACGCAGATCAGCGTGAATTCAAACTACGCGATTTACTATAACGAGAAACGGCCTTTCTTTTTGGACGGTGCGGATATCTTTAGCACTCAACTGACTGATTTCTATTCCCGCATGATCAACAACCCGATCGGAGCTGCAAAGCTTATAGAAAAAACCGACGGACTTACCATTGCATATCTTACCGCGAGCGATAGAAATTCTCCCTTTATAATTGCCGGAGAAGAAGGAAGTTCATCGGTCGAAAGTTCTTTGCAGTCGTATTCGAATATCCTACGCGCAAAATACGATTTTGGCATGCAATCATTTCTCGGTGCGCTGGGAACGACAAGGAATTTTACTGACGCACACAATTACACGGGGGGCATTGACTGGAACGTATATCTCAACTCCAATTATTCGATCCGCGGGCAGGTCCTGGCTTCGAATACAAAAGAAATTAACGACACGACGATTTTCTCCGACGATAGTTTTTTCGGCAGTACGAAGTATACGCCGGGATTCGATGGACAAACATACAACGGCACTGCTCTCTATACGCAGTTTCGGCGTGATGCACGGGATTACAGCTTTTCTTTAACATACGAAGATATTTCGCCGGCCTTCCAGGCGGAGAACGGATTCATCACCGGAAATGATTTACGCATGACTGATTTGCAAAATTATTACAATTTTTATCCGGTGAAGTCCCTGATTGATCTAGGCCAATTATGGATGGAAAACAACCTGCAGTTCGATTACGATAATGCGCGGAAGCAAGACTGGACCGCCGCTGGAATATATTTGCAACTCAAGAGCCAAACAAATATCAATTTGTTTTTTTTACCATATAACGAAGAGTTGTACCATAGCGTGCGGTTCAACAAGATCAACCGTGGCGAACTTCAAATCAATTCCGCCCCGGCAACGTATATTTCTGTATCGGCGGATGTCGCGCTCGGGAGGTTTATTGATCGTGATTTAGCTCTCCTTGGATACGGACACAATATCTCGGCATCCATGACGCTAAAACCAACATCGCAGCTTGAACTTGATTTGTCGTACTCCCGCTCGCGATTGTCTGACGTTTCGACGCAACAGCTTTTTTATGATGGTTACATTTCAAGGTTCACGGGAATCTATCAATTCAGTTCCGATGTATTTCTTCGTTTGATCGGGCAATACGATCAATTCAGCAAAGTAGTTGAAATTGACCCGTTGCTGAGTTACAAGTTAAATCCTTTTACTATCTGTTACGCCGGTTCAACACACGACCTAACTGACTTTGGTAATCCGTACGGCTTCGAGCAAACCGAACGGCAATTCTTTATAAAGCTGCAATATCTCTGGAGAGAGTAGGCAGCCGGTCTATAAGAATAAAAAAATCCCGGCGTCAACATCGACACCGGGATTTTTTTTTCGTGTATGAATTTACTTCAACAAGACCAGCTTTCTCGTTTGGTCGAAATTCCCGGCCTGTATCCGGTAGAGATACACACCCGTTGCAAGAGCTTAAGCATCGAACGTGACAGCATAAGAGCCGGGATCCTTCTCGCCATTCACGAGTTCAGCGACCTTCTGCCCGAGTGCGCTATAGACTGAAAGCGAAACATGCGAACGAATCGGGATAGTATACCGTATTGTTGCCGCTGGGATAAAGGGATTTGGATAATTCTGCTCAAGGTCGTAATTCAAGGTAATCTGATTGCGCTGACTTCCAACTCCTGTTGCGACGACCGAGACCCGATTGCTGGCACCGCTCAAGTTGTGGTGGACATCCTCTGCTAGTGAATTTAGAATTTGGGACAAAATAGTCAAACCCAAAAAGCCATCGCTAGCTTTTTGGTGCGGATATTAAGATTGGAATAGCTGCGACGGTCTCCTCAGCATCGCGCATGGAATGGATGATAAGTGCTTCGAAATTAGCAGCTGACTTCGACTGATAGTATTTTCATCGAGACCCCGAACCCAGGACTACGGACTAAGACCCCCGAACCATTTACAGCTATTCCTGTTGTGCAATTCCGAAAAATCTTCGTATATTTGTGCACGAAGGAATCGGGAGTATGGAAACATCACTGAAAAAGAAAATCATTCTTGTCGGCGACAAAGTGCTGGTCTCGCCGGAAAAAGACCAGGAGAAGACGTCCCACGGATTGTATTTGCCCCCCGGTGTGAAAGAAAAAGAAAAAGTCCAGAGCGGCTATATCGTCAAAGTCGGACCGGGATATCCCGTCGTCAATCCGAATTACGTCGACCAGGAACCATGGTCGACGACTCCAAAAGATCCGGTGAAATACATCCCGCTTCAGGTTGAAGAAGGGGACTATGCAATTTTCCTTCGGGATGCGGCGATTGAAATAGAATATGAGGGGGAGCAATATCTCATCGTTCAGCAATCATCTCTTTTGATGCTTATCCGGCGGAGCGCGTATTCCGAGATCGGACCATGAACGCAACGCATGACCCCCTCATTTTCAGCGAAGCAAACATTCACGAACAATTGCAAACAGCCCCGTTTACACAAGGATTTTATACTCTTCGATTCTACACAGAGAACGGGAAACCCGCCGCGCATCCGACAGACACAATTTCCGAATTCTACCTTTACCCTTCGGGGGGAACGCTGCGCGACAGCACGTTCAACCTGGTGTTTTACGATTCTCAGTTCGATACATACAGAGGTTTCAAACCGCCGCACCTTAAAAGATAATTAAGAATTAATAATTAATAATTATGAATTATGAATGCTCTTTCCACTCTGTTATTGCGAAATTCTTAATTCTTAATTAAAACCGTTTGTCCTTAAGCAAGAACGAAGCATTTGAAAGGTACTCAATGGAGCCTGAAGAAATATTAGAAAGTATCAGCGGAGGATTTTTTGCTCTCGATGCGGATTTCAAGTTTATCTACTGGAACCGGGCAGCTGAAGAGGGAACGCGTCTCCCTCGCAGCCAGGTGTTGGGAAAGCACGTCTTTGAGATTTTTCCGAACGCTGAGAAGGCGGAGCATGGCGACCGCTACCGTACAGCGATGGCAACAAAATCTTTTCAATCATTCGAAACGAGTTACCGCGACAACAATTTTGAGGCATGGTATAACATCCGCGTTTATCCGAATGAAAACGGGCTCTCTGTCTTCTTCCAGGACATCACCGAGCAAAAGCACCAGGAACGGCAGCGTGAAACGCTGCTCGAAATCTCGCATGTGATCAACACGAGCAACCAGCTCGACGATTTGTGCGCGCAGGTTGTGCACACGATTGCCGCCCGCTACGACCTTCCGTTCCATCATGTGCTGATGTACATTTTCCGTCCGCAGGACGAAAAAATTATTCTGGTCGCGCCCGAGCTTCCGTCTCTCGAATGGGAAAAGAACCTCACGGCGCGGTCGGTGAGCGAACAAAATTCCGTTGCGTGCATCGATGCCGTGATCACCGGCGCGCCGATTATTACGTCAGACGTTTCGCGCAGTTCGTACTACGCCGTGGCGCCGGAGATGCTGGTGACGTCGGACCCGAAAACCGTTCTCGCCATTCCGCTCAAGGTTGAAGGGGAGCTTGTCGGCGTGATAGAAATATTGATGAATTCGGACCGCTCGTTCGCCGAACGAGAGCAATCGTTTCTCTCGCTCATTGCGAACGAGCTGGCTGTCGGAATAAGCCGCAGGGGGTTGATCGACGAGCTGCGCGTAAAGAATGTCGACCTTGAAATTCAACGGGCGCAAACACAGGACGCACATGAAACGCTGAAAAAATTTCTCGCTTTTTTCAGCCACGAGCTCCGTTCACCGCTGAATTCCATTATCGGATTTTCGGAATTGATTCAGCTCGATATACCCAAACTGGATGCAGCCACGGTCTCATCGTATGTTTCGTCGATCAATCAAAGCGGAAAGCATCTTCTCCAGCTCATCAACGATATTCTTGACCTCTCGAAGCTTGAAGCGGGAAAATTGGAGCTCCATTACAAGAGCATTCCAATCCGGCAATTCATCGACGCGCTCACAAAGTCGCTCCAGCCGCAAATGGAAGAAAAAAAGCTTTCCTTCGCAGTTCATATTGCGGACGAACTCGACGACATCGTCGCCGATGATGTTCGCCTCAAGCAAATTATGCTCAACCTTGTTTCGAACGCGATCAAGTTCAGTCATCCGGAAAACACAATAAAGATCAATGTCCTGCGTGTCGAGAACGCAGTTGAGTTCAGCGTGCAGGATTCGGGTATTGGCATTCAGGCGGAAGAACTGCCGCGCCTGTTTCTTCCGTTCCAGCAAACGTCTGCCGGAAAGAGGAAGCAGGAAGGGACAGGATTGGGTCTGTCGATCACAAAAAAACTTGTCGAGCTTCACGGAGGTTCGGTTACGGCGGTGAGTGAATGGGGAAAAGGAAGCACGTTTGTCGTTCGAATGCCGATGATGGTCAACTCCCGCAGCGACAGCAATGAAATTGCGGGAAACATCGCCGGAATTCTCTCACCGTCATTGGAGCCTCAGCGGGTACTGATCGTGGAGGATAAGCCGCATGCGAGGCAGATCCTGCAGTCGTATCTTTCGGAGGCCGGTTACGTCATCGAAACAGCGGCGAACGGCATCGAAGCGCTCGAGAAGGCGAAATTATGGAAACCGGATGTCATCACGCTCGACATTCTTCTTCCGGTGAAAGACGGCTGGCAGGTGCTGCGCGAGCTCAAACAGCATCCGCTGTGCAAGGATATTCCGGTTATCATCATCTCTATGCTTGACGAACGAAACGTCGGGTTTGGACTTGGCGCCGTTGATTATTTTGTGAAGCCCGTTCAAAAAGATGCGCTCCTCGAATCACTTCGGAAAGCGACCTCGGGGTTGAAACAAAAACGATCGGCAAAAATCTTGGTGATCGACGACGACCGTTCCGTGATCGACCTCGTGCAAGTGATTCTGGAAGCCGAGGGATGCACAGTGCTGAAGGCATTGGACGGAAGGGAAGGTCTGCGCCTTGCACAGGAAGAGCATCCCGACCTTATCATACTCGACCTGGTGATGCCGGAAATTTCCGGGTTCAACGTTGCGTACCAATTGAAGCATAATCCGAAGACACAGACGATCCCCGTTATTGTCATGACGAGCATGGAGATTGATGACGAAACCAGAGAACAGCTTCGGGGTTTTGTCGTTAGCTTGATGAAAAAGTCCGGGTTTACAAAAAAAGATTTACTGCAAGAAATCTCTGCAATAGAAGGGAAACGCCAATAGAAATCACGTCCGCATGATTCTATTCTTGTCTTGTTTTGCCGAGCGGCAATCCTTATATTTCTTTGTCCAAAAGGGACAGTACACGTGTAGCTCAGTCCGCCGGAAAGCGGCGGACTTCGCCGGAAGTAGTACCAATGATTGATAACGGGGTGTAGCTCAGCCTGGCTAGAGCGTCCCGTTCTTCGGGCGGGAAAGTCAGGTTCGAAGAAGTTAAGAGAAAAGAATATCGGGGTGTAGCTCAGCCTGGCTAGAGCGTCCCGCTCTTCGGGCGGGAAAGTCAGGTTCGAAGAAGTTAAGAGAAAAGAATATCGGGGTGTAGCTCAGCCTGGCTAGAGCGTCCCGCTCTTCGAGCGGGAAAGTCGGGTTCGAGATAGAAAAATGAAAAAACATCGGGGTGTAGCTCAGCCTGGCTAGAGCGCTTGCTTTGGGAGCAAGAAGTCGTAGGTTCGAATCCTATCACCCCGACAAAAAATCCCGCCCGGCAAATTACCTGGCGGGATCTTTTTTCGTCAGGGGGTATGTGCATCATCATAGCTGCCCGTTGCCGGCAATGAATGCAATCTGCGTAATCTGAAATCTGAGTTAAATCTGCGAACTCAGAGTAATCAAAATCCTTATGATACAAATAGTACACGCGGCATCACAAGAACAGATCGGCAATGTTCGTGAATTGTTTGTCGAGTATGCACACTCACTCAATGTCAGCCTCTGTTTCGAAAACCTTGATAAAGAAGTGAACGAGCTTCCTGGTGTTTACGCACCTCCGCCTGGGAGCCTTCTTCTTGCGGTGGACGAGGAAAAGATCGCAGGGTGCGTTGCTTTGAAAAAAGTCGATGACCGCGTCTGCGAAATGAAGAGGCTTTACGTCCGTGCCGAATTTCGCGGTCGAGGGATTGGAAAAATATTGGCGATGCGTATCGCGGATGAAGCTCGAGAAATCGGCTACGAGCGGTTGCGATTGGATACGCTTCCTACGATGAAAGAGGCCATTTCGCTCTATCGCTCACTCGGTTTTGAAGAAATTCCTGCCTACCGGGACCTTCCGGTTCCGGGAGCGTTATTCATGCAAGTAAAGTTGTAGCGCTCAGTTTGATGATGCGCGTTTTGAACCAACAACCTTTTTGAGCTGGAATCGGGGAAATCCGCTCATCGGCTTTTTGAGCGCTTTTCATGTCACACGCTCCTTTTGATTGCACTCCTGCCGGCTTTCCTTGATTCTCTTGCCTATTTTCACTATTATTTTCTCAGTGATTCGGCGTCCGAAGCCGGTTGAGCGCATAAGCACACCGTCCATTCATTCCTGTGTTCATGAAACAATCTCAAGGCAAGTCCAAAACTTCGTCGCGCAAAAAGGATCATGTGCTTCTTACCGTGAACCGCGATGTCGCATTTCGCGGGAAAAGCACGGGTTTTGAGAATTGGGAATTTGTTCATAACGCGCTCCCGGAAATAAATTTTTCAAACGTTTCCACTGAGACGGTTTTTCTTTCCAAGCGGCTTTCCTTTCCGTTCATGATTTCTTGCATGACGGGGGGCTATGCCGACGCGAAGCGCATCAACAAGAATCTCGCAGAAGTGTGCGAGGAACATCGCGTTGCTATGGGAGTCGGCAGCCAGCGGCAGGCATTGGAAGATACAACATACCACTCATCGTTTAGCGTAGCGCGTAAAGCGGCTCCGACGATTCCGATCATCGGAAACATCGGCGCGGCGGAAGTTGCGAAACTTACCGATGCGTCGCCGGTGCAGCGCCTCGCGGATCTTGTCCGCGCAGACGCATTCGCAGTTCATCTCAATCCGCTGCAGGAATTTCTTCAACCGGAGGGAAACGCGAACTTTCGCGGTGTACTCCGAGGAATTGAAACATTAGTCCGCGGATTGTCAATTCCGGTGATCGTGAAAGAAATTGGTGCCGGGATTTCAAAAAATGTCGCGCAGCGATTGATCAGCATAGGTGTCTCTATTATCGATGTCGCCGGAGCAGGCGGTACGAGCTGGGCCGGCGTGGAAATCCTCAGGAAAAAAGATCGGCAAGCGGGCGATCTTTTTTGGGATTGGGGAATCCCGACCTCTGAAGCGTTACGGCAGGTTGCATCGCTCAAAGCTTCATCGCCGGGGCTCAGCCTGATTGCATCAGGCGGGATGACGAACGGCCTCGAAGCGGCTAAGGCTTTTGCGCTCGGCGCAGATGTAATCGCAGCGGCTCGCCCGATGTTGCAGGTGTTGATGGCATCAGGCAGGAAGGGTTTGTCCGTCTGTCTTGACCGGTGGATCAATGAATTTAAGGGAACGATGTTCCTCGTCGGTGCTCCGTCGCTGGAACACTTGCGTCAGGCGCCTCTCGTTCATGTGTGATCGTACTCATTCTCTCGTCTCAACACATCAATGAAACAGTTTATTTCGCAGTATCAACGCTACAAGAAAATTGTCGATCAGCAGCTGCGGTCATGCATAAAGAAAAACGAGCCCCGTTCTCTCTATCAACCCGTACGGTACGTTCTTTCGGGAGGAGGGAAGAGAATCCGCCCTTTGCTTGTCCTTCTCTCCTGCGAAGCGGTCGGAGGGTCAATGCGGCAGGCTCAGCATGCCGCTGTTGCAATCGAGGTCTTGCACAATTTTACGCTTGTCCATGACGACATTATGGACAACGCACCGTCGCGCAGGGGCCGGCCGACCGTGCACACCAAATGGGACACCAACATCGCTATTCTGGTCGGCGACGAGCTTGTTGCGCTCGCGTACCGCGAATTGTTGAAAACGCGGTCGCCGTACATTGCGCGTGTCGCCGATATTTTCACGGAAGGCGTTGTTGAAGTGTGTGAAGGCCAGGCGTACGACAAGGAGTTCGAGACGCGGAAACATGTCTCCCTCGACGAGTACCTGCTCATGATCGGCAAAAAAACCGGCAAGATGGTTTCTGTGGCGTCGGAAATGGGAGCGGTCATCGGCGGCGGATCCGCATCAGAAATTCGTGCACTGAGATCGTACGGCACTTCCATCGGCAGGGCATTCCAAATTCAGGACGATCTTCTGGATGTCGTAGCGGACGAAAAAGAATTCGGAAAAACGATCGGCGGTGATATCGTGGAAGGAAAAAAGACGTTCCTTCTCATCGAGGCGTATGCTCGCTCCCGCGGGGCTGATAGACGGCTGCTCCTCAGTGTTATCGCCGGCGGCGGGACATCGCGGAAGAATATTCCTCTGGTTCGTGAAATCTATGAACACTGCGGCGTTGTTGCTTTGGCAAAGCAGACAATCGCGAAAAATATCACCGCGGCGAACGAACAGCTTTCACGCCTTAAAAAAAGCGGCGCTCGCGACATGCTTTTCTGGTTTTCAGACATGCTGTTGAACAGAAATTTTTGAGGTGCCCATTTATCGATCGGCATATTCCGGCAGCCACATGACGCGGTCGTTTCTATGATTGAGAAGGACGTCGTTATCAAGAATAGGGCCGGGTTGCATACGCGTCCGGCGGCGACATTGGTGAAAATGGCCGCAAAATTTAAGTCGGAATTCTTTATTATGAAAGACGGCGTTGAGATTAACGGCAAGAGCATCATCGGAGTGATGACGCTGGCAGCCGAGCAAGGCTCGACACTGATGCTGAGGTTTGACGGTGAAGATGAGGGAGAAGCCTGCACCGCTATTGTTGGACTGTTTGAACGAGGTTTTGACGAAGCATAACGATGGCCACAACGAATGAAATAACGCTTCACGGCATTGCTGCCGCACCCGGTATCGTGATGGGAAAGGTGTTTGTGTACACAAAGCACGTTCCCCATATCGACGAGAAAACGATTGCCCCGGAGGACCTGGAAAAGGAAGTTGAGCGCCTTCAGAGCGCAGTTGTCCGCTCGGAAAAAGAGCTGCAAAAAATTCTCTCGTTTGCGGAACAAAAAATCGGGAACAGCAAGGCGAAGATTTTTGAAGCGCAGATCATGATTCTCAGCGACAATGTGTTGTTCGATTCGATCTACAAACGCATACGGAAAGAACGGAAGAACGCCGAATTCGTCGTCCATGGCGAGATTACGAAGTACCAGCAGCTCATGTTGAATTCTTCGGATGAGTACATGCGCGAGCGGGCACATGATGTCGAAGACGTTAAAAACCGCATCATCCGGAATATCCAGGAACAGAAGCTCATCTCGCGTTTTGAAGGAGGCTCGATCGTCGTTTCGCAATCGTTGACACCGGCTGACACTATTCTTTTCAGCCGCAACGAAATACTCGGCTATGCAACCGATATGGGAGGGGTAACGTCCCACGCGGCGCTTCTTTCCCGTTCATTAAAGATTCCGGCCGTCGTTGGGTTGAAGGACGTTACTTCACATGTGCTGACTGACGCGTCCATGATCCTTGACGGCTACAGCGGCGTCGTGATCATTAACCCGTCTGAAGAAACGGTCGCCCAGTACAAACGGCGCAGCAAAGAGATGGCGAAGTTTGAACACGGGCTGAACGATCTGAGAGAATTACCAGCTCAGACGACAGACGGGAAACAGGTTGAGCTGGTGTCGAACATTGAGTTTGCGGAAGAAATCCGCTTTTCCAAGGCGCAGGGTTCTCACGGCATTGGACTCTACCGCACAGAAGGATTGTTGATGGGGAGAGATGCTTTTCCTTCCGAGGAGGAGCAATACCGCGATTACAAGTCGATCGCCGAAAAGGTCTTCCCCAATAAAGTGATTATGAGAACGTTCGACATCGGCGGCGATAAGGTTATCGCGCATTCGTACGCGGAAGAAAATCCATTTCTCGGCTGGCGCGGCATACGCGTTGCGCTGGACCGGCCTGAAACATTTCTCGCCCAAATGCGCGCAATGCTCCGTGCGAGCACCAAGAAAAATATTTGGGTGATGTTCCCGATGGTCTCCAGCTTGAAAGAAGTTCGCCGGGCGAAAGCTCTGGTTGTACAGGCAAAAGAGTCATTGCGTGCAGAAAAATGCGCGTTCGACGATGCGATGAAGATCGGCGTTATGATTGAAGTACCGTCGGCGGCGGTGGTCGCCGGCGACATAGCACGAGAGGTCGACTTCCTCAGTATCGGCACAAACGATTTGATTCAATACCTTCTCGCAGTTGACCGTGGAAACGATATTGTGTCGCAATTGTACCAGGAATTTGAACCCGCGGTCATCCTCACAATTCGCCACATCATTAAAGAGGCGCACAAAAATAAAATTCCGGTCAGCATGTGCGGTGAAATGGCGGGCGACCCGGTGGCGACATTGCTGCTTCTCGGCCTCGGACTGGATGAGTTCAGCGTCATCCCGTACGTCTTGCCGGAAATTAAGAAAATCATTCGCTCGGTGCCGCTGAGAGAAGCGCAGAAAATTGCCGTGAGAGCAATGAAATTTTCCACTGTTGAAGAAGTAAAAGAATTTCTTGTCGGGCATGTAAAACGCCTGGCGCCCGACATTCCATTGCCAGAATAAGATTTCCAACAAAAAAGGGGCGAAGGTACGCCACAATCAAAGAGAGAGAGACCGTATGACACCCGAAGAGATTGCACAGTATGACCCGTCCGGTATGCGTTCCCTGATTCTAAATTTTCCACGGCAGGTGGAAGAAGCCGTTGCCATCGGCGGGGCGGCGAAAGTAAAATTTCCGATTTCAAAAATCAACAATATTGTCGTCAGCGGGCTCGGAGGCTCTGCCATCGGCGGAGATCTGCTTCGTTCGTACCTTGCGGATGAAATAGCCGTACCGATCGCTGTCAGCAGGAATTATTTTTTACCCGAATATGTCGATGAACGATCGCTCGTCATCGTATCGAGCTATTCCGGAAACACGGAAGAGACGATCTCATCGCATCAAGACGCTGTGAAGCGAAAGGCCAGGGTTCTCTGCATCACCTCAGGCGGGTCGGTGAAGCAGCTCGCGGCAAAAAGGAAACAACCCGTTATTGAAATTCCCGGCGGACTCCCGCCCCGTGCCGCGTTAGGGTACTCTTTTTTCCCGACGCTCATTGTTCTGTCGAAACTCGGCTTTTTCAAATCGAAGAAAAAAGAAATCGATGAGACGATCGTTCTGTTGAAAGAAAAGGCAAAAGCCTATGGTGATCTTGCGTCGCCGAATAATCAGGCGCTGCGCATAGCTCACAGCCTTCAGGGAAAGCTGCCGGTTGTGTATTCTTCCGTGGACAGATTTGATACCGTGAATGTTCGTTGGCGCGGACAAATTTCGGAAAATGCAAAGACGCTGGCGTACGGACACGTATTTCCGGAATTAAATCACAACGAAATTGTTGGATGGGAAGTATTGAAGGATGCGATGAAAAAAATTTACGTGGTGATACTGCGCGATAACGAGGATAATCCACGCATCCAGCTTCGGATGGACATCACGAAAGAAATTATTAAAGATTTTGCGGACGGAATCACGGAAGTGCGCAGTGAAGGGAAAAGCGTGCTCGCCAGAATGTTTTCACTTTTACATCTCGGCGATTGGGTAAGTTTTTATCTCGCCATGTTGAACGGCGTTGACCCAACTCCTGTGAAGAAGATCGATTTCCTGAAAAATGAACTTGCCAAAGCGGCTGTGAAAAACTGAGGGTAGTCCATTGGCCCAAAAAGGGTTTCGCATCTCAGACATAACTTCTCGGTATGATCGTATTCTTCGCGAGTTCTTCGTGAAGAATGGAATTTTTTTCCTTTCGGTGATTACTTTGTTAGCCGGATACTTGCGCTTTCGCGGATTAGGCGACAATCCGCTCTGGGTCGATGAGGTTGGATTCGGGTTCCTCGTTCAGAACGGCGGCAATCAGGAATTTATTCCGAAATGGTTCGGGCAGTTGTTCGGACTTCATACCGAGTTCGGTCTTAGATTTCTCCCGGCACTATGCGGGACGCTTACGGTTCCGGCAATCTATTTCGCCGTTGATAAACACAAACTTGGATCAGCCCTGTTCGTTGCGGTGTTCCCGTTGTTCGTATTCTGGAGCAGGTTGGCGAGGCCGTACGCGGTTGCAGGATTGTTCCTCGTTCTTTCATGGCGGTATTGGTGGATGATGGTTCCAGCCCTCATGACGACGCCGATCGCCGTAGTCGGGGTAAGGCTGAATAAGTGGACGCTTGGACTGATAGCACTTGGAATTGTGTTTTTCTTTATCCGACCGGACGCATTCAGAGGGTGGTCGATTTCACTGCTTCAAATATCAACCCGTTGGTGGTATCTTCCGGCATTAACATTGGTTCTTTACTTAACAGAATGGGAAAAATACTTTTCATCGCTGCGATCGCATTTTGCCTCTTTGCGGACTCAAGACTAAGCACGCGCGAGTGGTATTCGCACGAGGTGGAATTCTCGGACTGGCGTGGGATTCCTCCTGTTGATTATTCAACAAACGTTCCGCTTTCAAATTGGTATTCAGGGCATTCGGCAAAATACCTTCGCCAGGAGAATCTAAAGCAATTTCTTTCTGAACCGGACACGGTTATGCTTGGAATTGATTATTATGGCTTTTATAAGATTTCGTGCAATGTCGCTTCGGGTTTCCAGGCTCAGTGGATAATCGATACACTAATGCACGGTGGTGTATTGGTAACTAAAAGCTACAAGGGGAAATTATTTTTTCAAAGGAAAAAATAAGAGAAAGCACGCTTCGTGTGTGAAACGGAAAGAATTTCGAGAATAGAGTGGCAGAACCTCGGTTTTTCATGGCTTGACTTTCATCACAACACCATGTATATTCACGGCATCATGAAGCCTCTGGCACTCCTCTATGTGGCACACCAGGTCAGGATGGAATAATGCTTGAAGAAGTTAATTTCCTGCGGAATGTTCCGATTTTCAACGAACTAAGCGATCAAGAACTTGAAAAGATTGCGGCACTCGGCGTTCGGAAGAAATACAAAAAAGGGAGCATCATCCTTTTGGAAGAAGAGACAGGCGCGGCTCTCTTTGTCATCGTTTCGGGCAAAGTGAAGATTGTGCGGATGGACGACGACGGCCGCGAGGTGATTCTATCTATTTTGGGTGGAAGCGACTTCTTTGGAGAAATGGCAATTCTGGATGGTTTGACTCGCTCGGCAAGTGTCGTGGCAACATCGAAGTCTGAATTGTTCATGATTCACCGCAGGGATTTTTTAAAGCTCCTGAACGATTTTCCGATGGTCGCCATCGCCTTGTTGCGGGAATTAACCAACCGACTGCGTAAAGCCGATGCTCAAATAAAAAGCTTATCCCTCAAGGATGCTGCGGGAAGGGTTGCTAATGTTGTCCTTCAGCTTGCTGATGAAATCGGAATGTTCCGCAAAGGCCGGGTGGAGATTGATGAGCTCCCCCTACAGCAAGATTTGGCAAATATGGCAGGAACATCGCGCGAGACAATTTCGCGCATGATCCACAAATTCATTCAAAAGGGATATTTGCAGATGCAGGGCAACAGGCTCATTATTAACGATTATGAGAGCTTCAAAAACCTTCATGTATAACGCTGCCAAAACCTTCATTCATCTTCAATGAGGACCGGGCACCCCTGAATTGTGAAAGGCTTCGGTTTTGAAGCCTTGCGACGCAGAGCAGACTACGAGAATATGGGCGCTAAAGCCGACCTTCACATGCACACAATTTGTTCTGACGGTGCACTCTCTCCCTACGAGCTCGTCAAAAAAGTTAAGGCACAAGGGCTGTCTATTGTCAGCATCACAGACCACGACAGTGTTGCCGCCATCCCCGACGCGCTTGAATTTGGAAAGGAATTTGGCGTCGAGGTCATTTCCGGCGTAGAGTTGAGCGCGAACTTTGAAGACAAAGAAGTTCACATCCTCGGCTATTTCGTCGATTACAAAAGCCAGCGCCTGCTCGATTATCTCACCTTCTTTCGGCACGAAAGAATCAAGCGTGCAGAACGGATTGTCGCGAAGCTCAACAGTCTCCAAGTTCCGTTGAAGATTGAATCAGTGATGGAACACGCCGGCACGGGCTCAGTCGGCCGGCCCCATATCGCCGCCGCACTGGTGGACGAGGGAATGACAAAATCGTACCAGGAATCGTTCGACCGATATATCGGCAATGGCGGTCCGGCGTACGAACGGAAATTTCAATTTTCTCCCTCGGAGGCGGTTCAGCTCATTGCGTCGTCGGGCGGACTATCCTTCCTTGCCCATCCGGGCCGTTATACTACCGACGTTATGCTTCAGCACCTCATCAAAGCGGGAATTGACGGGATCGAGGTCATTCACCCGTCGCATTCACAAGAGCACATCGTGCATTACCGCGGTGTGACCAGCGAATATTACCTGCTTGAAAGCGGCGGATCGGATTTCCATGGAGGCAAAAAGAATGACGATGCGGTTCTCGGCTCCTTTTTTATCGACGAAGACAAGGTCGATACGATGAAACGCCGTTTGTTTTTGCAGCGGTCGTCGTGACTATGTTTCACAGTGCAGGTGATTATTATGCCCCGTGTGTTTGAAGGCGGCGCCTCAGGACAAGGGAAAAAATTCGCAATCGTCGTCAGCCGGTTCAATCAGGCAATCACGAAGCGGCTTCTCGACGGTGCAGTTGATTGTTTTCAACGCCACGGATCGAATATCGAAAAAGATATCGACGTTTTTTATTGTCCCGGCGCATTTGAAATTCCTGAAGTGGCTTCAAAGATTACACTCACGAACGACTATGATGCCGTCGTCTGTCTTGGTGCGATCGTCCGAGGTGAAACACCGCACTTCGAATACATTGCCCGGGAATGTGCCCGCGGCGTGAGTGCCGTCGCGCTTGAAAGAAATATACCGCTGCTCTTCGGTGTGCTGACGACGGATACGTTTGACCAGGCGATGGAACGGGCGGGAGGTTCTGTCGGAAACAAAGGGTGGGATGCGGCACTCGGTGCCATCACAATGGCGAATTTGTACACACAGCTCAATAACAAGTCGACGAGGAACTAAGCAGGCACATGTTACTACGGAAAATGCTACCGCTTGATCGTTTCTCAATGATGAACAGGAACAGGAGTTGTGCATGAAAAAGAATTGTTTTGTTTGGTTGCCATTGTGGTGGATTGGAATGGCGGGCATTTTTAACATCGCGAGCGCCGGAATCGGTGATTGGAAAAATTATACCGATATGACTAATGTTGTTGGACTCGTCTGCGCTCGAAATGCGGTGTGGATCGGTACAAGCGGCGGTATTCTTCGATACACTCAGGCAGACTCCGCTTTTGAGAAATTCACAAATTCAGAAGGATTAACTGGTAATGATGTTTCTGCCGTTGGATTGGACAAGTATGGTTCGGTATGGGTCGGTGAATCTTCAGGCGAGATAGATATTTATTCCCCCGCGACAAATTCCTGGAAAAATATCAGCGATATTGCTCTCTCCCAGCAAACTCAAAAAATGATCAATTCGTTTACCGCTTACGGCGATACAATGTACATAGGTACAGCGTTCGGCGTCAGCGTTTTTTCGATTTCAAGATTTGAATTTGGCGACACGTACGAAAACTTTGGGACGTTCTCACAACCAAATGTAACATGTGCAACCGTCTTTAACGGAAGAATCTATGTGGGGACTTCAAGCGGTCTGGCTGTTTCGAATCCTGGTGCGTCGAACCTGGCTGCCCCAGTGTCATGGAATTCATTCGCAACTCCTGCGGCGGTGAATGCCATTACCGTTTGTTACGGCAGCGTGTATGCCGGCACCAACTCTGGAGTCTATGTGTATCAAAATGGTACGTGGCAGATTCTCCCGGGGACGCCGCAAACAGCAATTGCACTGATGAATATTGCATCGGTGCTTTATATCGCTAGTACGAACAGCATAGTCGAACTATCTTCCGCTAATACTCTATTGCCGTACAGCGGAGCTGCTCCGGCGACCATTACCTGTGCCGCCAGCGATTCATCCAATCGCGTGTTCGTCGGATTTCAGGAAGCAGGCATCGGTATTCTGAATAGCGGAACATCTCAATGGGCTCAGCTCATTGTCAATAGTCCCGCATCCAATGTCTTCAATTCCGTTGTGGTCGATCAAAACGGAATCGTTTGGGCTGCATCTGCAGGGCCGGGGGGGCAGAATGGAAAAGGCTTTTGTTCTTACGATGGGACCCGTTGGAGGAATTATGATACCCTCACGATGCCGCAGTTAAAAACCAACGAATATTTCAACGCGGCCATTGGACCGAATAATTCAAAATGGTTTGGTTCATGGGGCGGCGGCGTTGCCGTCGTTAATGCAGCAGGTAATCTTGTACACGTTTTTGATGACAAGAATCCCGGTCTTGTCGGTACGGTTAAGCCCAATTATGTTGTCATAGGCCAGTGTGCATATGATCAATCAGGAAATGAGTGGGTGCCGAACTTTGCCTCTTTGGGCGGAAATATCTTATGGGAGATGAGGCCTGATTCATCGTGGGAACCCATCCGTACGCCGGAGAGGAGTTCATTTAACTGGATTCTAGGCACCACGATTGATCGCTATGGGACGAAGTGGTTTGTCAATGTCCTGCCCGGATTTGAATCAAACATCATCTTTCACTGCGTTTACTATAATGAAATGGGTGCAGGTGCAGTTTCCGGATTGGCCAGCGACAACTGGGGTGAGTTGGCAGTATCTGACGGCTTGGCAAGCACACAAGTAACCTGTGTTGTGCAGGACAATGCAGGCAGCTTATGGCTAGGATCAAATCAAGGCATCTCGATAATCGGAGACCCCTCATCCCCGACTTCTCAAATAAGTATTGTACTATTGGGTGCCATAGAGGGGCAATTCATCAACACAATAGCAGTTGACCCGCTGAACAATAAATGGGTCGCTTTGCAGACGGGCGTTGTCGTTCTATCTCCCGACGGATCATCGCTGATTGCACAATACAATGTTGCAAACACCAATGGCAAACTTGTCGACAACAACGTTTTTTCTATTGCCTTCGACGAGAAACAGGGGATAGCATATTTCGGGACAGGAAAAGGATTGTCAAGCCTTGAAATTCCAACGATCGGCACGGTGGAAAAAATGTCGACTCTTGAAATCGGACCGAATCCCTTTATCCTTCCCGACCATTCTTTAGTCACAATTAAAGGTCTTGCTGATAACGCGATGATAAAGATTCTCAATGTCACCGGGGCGCTCGTCAAAGAATTTGCTGCACAGGGCGGCGGAAGGGCTTTCTGGGATGGCACGGATTCCCGCGGCAATAATGTGGGGAGCGGAGTGTACATCATCGTTGCCTACGCCGATAACGGGAATCAAGTCTCAACAGCGAAAGTTGCGCTTCTGAGGAGATAAAAAAACGGTAGTCTTTGTCGTTGCGTCCATGCGGGCAAACTGCCAGGGTGTGCAGCGCGATGACCGTGTCAAAATATAAACCGCGCAAAACGAACAATATATAATTCTCACGCAAAGGAGGTTCTTAATTTGGAAAATTCAACTTACAAAGATGAGATTTTTACAAAACGCGTACGTGCAGGGAAACGCACGTATTTTTTCGATGTAAAAGCCACGAAATCTGAAAAAGATTTTTACATCACAATTACGGAAAGCAAGAGAGTCGGCGAAGAGGAATACGAGAAACACAAAATCTTTTTGTATAAGGAGGATTTTGACAAGTTTGCGGATGCATTGATGGAAACAGTGGATTATGTTCAGGATGAATTGTTGATCGCGCCCCCAGCAGATCAGCCGGCAATTGAGGAGAAGGTATAGAATTTTTTCACCCGCACATTATCCACCGGCTGCTCCTGCGACGCGAGCTTTCACTGTCTCTCCGTGTTGCTGTTAGCGGAGAGCATCCTCGAGTGCTGTCCGAGCATCGGTTCGGGAATCCCGGTATTTCACTATCAGCGGAGTGTAAAGACTCAAACCGTTGGCGCGTCCAAAGTCGGTTGCAATGCCGCGCGAGCCGGCGACAACAACAGCATTCTCGGGGATAATCAATGAACCGGAATCTGATTTGCGGATGATCACTTCGTTGACACAATCGTAGACGGGTGTAGAACCTGTGAGGAGAACTCCAGCGCCTATGACCGCCCTTTTTCTAACGATAGCCCCTTCATAAATTCCGCAATTACCTCCAACCATGACGTCGTCCTCAATGATCACCGGTAGCGCATTGACCGGTTCGAGCACTCCGCCGATCTGTGCAGCAGCGCTGATGTGAATCCTTTCCCCGATTTGCGCGCACGATCCGACAAGAGCGTGCGAGTCGATCATCGTTCCTTTGCCGATATATGCGCCGACATTGACGTACGACGGCGGCATCATGATAACGCCGGGGGCGAGGTACGCACCGCGCCGGACTGATGTCCCGCCGGGGACGATGCGCACGTTGTTTTCCACCGACAATTCTTTTGTTGGATAGGTATGTTTGTCGAAAAATGAAAACGGACTCGAAGCCGGGACCTTCCGGAGTGCGCCAAGCTTGAATCCGAGCAGAATCCCTTTTTTTACCCACGCATGCACCTGCCAGTTTCCGTCGATTTTTTCCGCTGCCCGAATACTTCCGTTGTCAAGAAGGGAAATGAAAACGGCGAACACGTTCTCTTCAAAGCTGCGGTCTTCGCCGTTGTCTGACGAAGAAAGTTTTTCAATAATCGATGGAAGCGTTTCGGGCGAAATGTTCATCGTTGCGTTTCCATTAAGTGAAGCTCTTCCAGCGCACGCCGCACGGCAAACCGGTGCTCGGATGACATCGGAGTAAGAGGAAGCCGGTACGCTTCTTCAATCATTCCCATGATCGCAAGTGCACCCTTGACCGGGATCGGGTTGGATTCGATGAAGTTAAGGTTCATAAGCTGGAGCAGCTCTTCGTGGATTGTCCGTGCTTCGGAGAAATTTCCCTCCAGGCAGAGCCGGACCATCGAAGAGAAAAGGCGGGGTGTTTCGTTTGCCACGACGGAGATCGCTCCGTCAGCACCCAGTGCGATCATGGGAAGCGTCAGCGCATCGTCGCCCGAAAGGACGGTAAAATTTGTCCGGCGATGGCGAAGAATTTCCATGACCTGTCCCATGTTGCCCGATGCTTCTTTGATCCCTGCAACTCCGGGAAGCTCTGCAATACGCAATGTTGTTTCTGCATTGATATTGCTCCCCGTTCTTCCAGGTACATTGTATACGAAAATTGGGATATCGACTGCCTCAACAATCGCTTTATAGTGCTGATAAAAACCTTCCTGCGTGGGCTTATTGTAGTACGGCGCGATCGAGAGTACCGCGTTCGCACCGATCGCCCTGGCATGCTGTGTAAGAGAGACGGCTTCATGCGTTGAATTGCTTCCCGCACCCACAATGACGGGAACCCGGCCCGCCGCCTGCTCGACGACCACGTCCATGACATGATGATGCTCGGCATGGTTTAGCGTTGCGCTCTCGCCGGTTGTTCCGCATGGAACCAATCCGTTAACACCGTTGGAAATTTGAAAATCGACGAGTGCACGAAGCGCTCGTTCATCGACGCCACCATCAGGGTTGTGCATCGGCGTGACAAGTGCGGTGGCGACTCCTTTGAATGAAAATTGTGATGACATAAGGAACCTTTCTTTGATGATAGAGTATTATTTATCGAACAAAAATTCTTCCATAGTGAAGACGCCGGTTCTTCCTTGCAGCCATTCCGCAGCCAGCACGGCCCCCAAAGCAAAGCCGCGGCGGTTATGTGCAGTGTGAGTGATTTGGATCGAATCGACTGGCGATTCAAAAGCGACGGAGTGCGTGCCTGCTACTTCGCCTACACGGCTGCTCGATACGAGCAATTCGCTCGGCTGAATCTGGCGGTTGTTGAGCGATGACACGATTGCAGTCTTGCGTTTGACGTTGCGAAGAATCGTATCGGCGAGTTTGAGGGCTGTTCCGCTCGGTGCATCTTTTTTCAGCCGATGGTGAATTTCATGAATGGCGGTGTCGTACTCCGGAAATCGGTCGATGAGTTTCGACGCTTCGGCCACGGCGTGGAACAAAATGTTTGCCCCGACCGAAAAATTCGAGGCGTAGATAATCGTGCCTCCGCATTGACGCATGAATTCAAGCAGCGTCGGGAGCCGGTCATTCCAGCCCGTCGTGCCGACGACCAGCGGAATATGAAGCGGTCCAAGTGAACGGATATGGTATTCTGTCGCGGCCGGCGCGCTGAAATCAATGGCACACTGGACATTTTTGACTTCGTCGGGAATTTTATTGATCTCCGGAAGCGGGTCTTCGATCATGTAACGAGCGGCAATGGTGTGCCCTCGTTCTGTAGCAGCCTGTTCGACGTCCTTTCCCATCCGTCCGTATCCGAGCAATGCGATCTTCATTCGTGAACCCTTTGCCTTAAAATGAAAAAAGTAGATGAGCGCTGGACTCTCTACTTTTCTGATCGATCGAATGAAACAATGTATCGCCTGCCGAAGCAGTTCGCCGAACGTAAACGCAGATCGTCGTTAGCGCTCCATCCCGCTCTTAGAACGGGATGACAGTTTGCAGGCTTTTCGCACTGCAACCCAAGTTGCTTGCAGAAACAATACGCACAACTTTCGGCGGCACGATGTACTTGCCCTTTCGTTGAAGGTCGTCGAGCTGTTCCACTCTCGCTTCAGCTACTCATGCGTACCGCTCCTCTAAGACTCGTGTAATAAACACAATTATGCATTCGTTGTCAAGTGGGGGGCCGGCAAGAATAAACTTTTTACCGACACAAACCTTTTCTGCTTGTAAGTGAATTGAAGCTTTCATATTTTCATCAAGCGCGTATCGCAGTACTCCTGCCGAAATATTGATCAAAGATTATGGCGGATATTCCCGGAAGAGATAATACGTGGGGACCCCATCTATACAAGCTTTCTGCGTATGCGGCGCTTGTGTGTATTGCCCTGTTTATCTGTTTGGTTGCACTGCATTTCGAGTACACTCCAGACGATGTATACATCTACCTTCAATATGCAAAGAAGCTCGCACAGGGTAAAGGGTTTTCGTTCAACGGTAGTACGCCAAGCTATGGGACAACTGGACCTCTCTGGGCGCTTTTCATTGCAGGCGGAGTGAAAATCGGCTTTACTCCGTACGCCGTGGCTAAATCCTCAGATTTCATATTTGCCTTCCTCTCAATAGCAGCGATACAGTTGCTCGCCACTGAAGTGCTGAAAAGCAAAACGCACGCTTTTCTCGCTGCGGCATTATTTTCGCTGGATGGATGGTTTATTCGGTGGTCAAGCTCGGGTATGGAGAGTTCCTTAGCCGTTTTGCTTTCGATTGTCGCCGTGTGGCTTATCCTTCGTAATTATTTGATTGTGTCCGCGTTTGCGGTTGGATGTTTAACATTGACGAGACCGGAAGGGGGAATCCTGTTCGCCATCATATATTTAAAATTTCTTCTCGAATCATCAGGCGGTAAACGATCCATCGCTGATCGCCTCGTTCCCCTTCTTTGCTATGGGAGCGTCGTTCTGTCCTGGCTGACTTTTTCTTATTTCCATTTTGGTCAGATTATTCCGAACACGTATTTTGGGAAATCAACCGGTCTTCCGAGTGTAAGAGAAATTTTTCCCTCCATATCAACGGTTGTTAAATTGTTGGCGGCGACCCAGTTTCCGCTTATTGTTGCATTTGCCGCAAGTTTCTTTTCCCGCAACTCCCGTTCGGGATGGCAGGGTAAGCATTTTCTTTGGATATGGGTTATTCTCCTTCCAATCTTTTACGTCGTTGACAGCGTTGAAGTTGTCTCACGCTATCTTCTCATCATCCTTCCATTCCTCATAATCGGTGGTGTCAATGGGATGCAAATTCTTTGCCGGTCGTTGCATCTTTCGCCGAAGAAAATTTTTTTCTTGACCTTCACGATAGTTATTCTAACGTTTGCTCAGAACGAAGTTCTCTATTGGGGAGTGGTGAAGCCTCACGTAGATTCCTTTGTTATAGGGATGAACAATTGCCTTAAACCAATGGGACGATGGCTGCGGGATAATACGGAAGAAAATGCTCTTGTTTTTGTTCCCGATGTAGGAGTTATCGGCTACTACTCAGACCGAATCATTTGCGACATAGGTCTCATCACGCCCGAAGTCGGGAGGGCGTTCCATGGCCTCGACTACGACAACGCGATGCTGCAAAAAAAATATGATTCTCTTATTCACCCGGATTATGTCATTGATCGTTCTCCCGTTCCGATGCGTCTTGCTTCTTCTTCGCTTTTACCGATCATGACAAATACGTTTCCGGGGTTGGGTATCACAATTAGTGATACGACGTACTACACTCTCTACAAGGTAATACGATAAACTCTTTATCACGGTAAACGGGTCCAAGTAGAATTCTTGACTCTCTCTTCCAATATGGCTATATTTAACGTGTTTTTTTTATGCAAACGCTCATTTTTTGGCAATTTTGGTCTATTTTGAAGGGAAATCCGCTGCAGAGCCGAACGACGATGCTGCAATAGCAGGAGGGAACAGTGAAAATCAACATATCGAATCTTTCACAGGGAACGCACGAATATGAATTGTCAAAAAAGGCTGTCGAGCTCGAGTTGCAAGAGAATTTCATCGGCGACGTTACCGTCCGTGCGACGCTTGAAAAATCGACCCGCCAGATTTTTCTCCGGGCTCGTGTAACGTCGAATGCATCGTTTCAGTGTGATAGATGTTTGGATGAATTTAAAAAAGAAATTTCTCCAGCGTTCCAGTTGGTCTATGTTTGGGACGTTCCGGATCACTCCAAAGAGCGAGATGAAGATGTCCGGATGCTGACGCCGGATACCAATATTATTGATATTTCCGACGCCGTGCGCGATAGCGCGCTTCTTGCAGTTCCGCTGAAATTGCTTTGCAGGGAAGATTGTGCAGGGTTGTGCCAGCGATGCGGGAAAAATTTGAATCACACTGCCGACGGCATTTGTGATTGTGGTCCCCGCGAAGTCGATTCGCGTTGGAACAAGCTTGCGGGGCTTGTTGAAGTTTCAATGTTAAAGAAAAAGAACTAATTTATTATAAGGAATCACCGCAATGCCAAACCCGAAACGCCGCCATTCAAAAACTCGCGGCCGAAAGCGTCGCACACACTATAAAGCTACGGTGCCGTCGTTAGCGGAATGCCCGAATTGCCGCGAGCCAAAACTCCTGCACCGGGCGTGTCCAAACTGCGGCTACTACAACGGCCGTTCGATTATCATCCCGAAAGAAGCGTAGCATATCGAGCTGCCGGTTGCTCGCAAACGATTGTCGTCGAAACATTCAGCCATAATGTCGGTGGAAATGCTTTGAGCCACGCAGATGGAAAACTGCGGATTGCTATCGATGCGATGGGGGGGGATTTTGCGCCTCACAATGAAGTGCAAGGTGCGGTCGAAGTGTTGCGCCAGACCGGCAACAGATTTGAAGTTGTCCTTGTCGGAAGAGAGGAAGCAATTAGGTCCGAACTCGCGAAGACAAATACTGGCGGGCTTTCACTCTCCGTTGTTCCGGCACATGACGTGATTGACATGAATGACTCGCCGGTCGTAGCGTTAAAGCAAAAGCCCGATTCGTCGCTGGTCGTCGGTGTGATGCTTCATAAGGAAAAAAGGGCAGACGCATTCGTCAGCGCGGGAAATACCGGCGCGGTAACAGCGGCATCGACCCTGTTGCTTGGAAGAATTCGAGGGGTGAGCCGCCCGACAGTCGCAGCGATATTTCCGTCCGAAACCGGACCGACGCTGATTGTCGATGCGGGCGCTGTCACAGACTGCAAACCGCATTTCCTTTTTGAGTTCGGAGTGATGGGGAGCATTTATTCGGAATACGTTTTCATGAAGAAAAATCCACGGGTTGGATTGCTGAATGTCGGCGAAGAGGAATCAAAGGGAGACGAACTAACGAAAGAGGCGTATGCGAAATTCATGGCCGGCAAAAATAGAATCAATTTCATCGGTAATATCGAGGGGAGAGATATTCTGCAGGGCAAAGCCGACGTTGTTGTGTGTGATGGTTTTTTGGGCAACGTCCTCCTGAAATTTGCTGAAAGCGTCCCTTCGTTCCTGAAAGTAAAATTTAAAAACTATGCGGCGGAAGGGCCGGTCCAAAGAGTCCTGATGGGTTTGCTGAGAAATCCGCTGAAGAAGATTTTTAAAGACTTTGATTACCAGGAATTCGGCGGGGTGCCGCTGCTCGGAGTGAACGGCGTGACGATCATCGGCCACGGAAGTTCGACGCCGAAAGCGATTAGGAATATGATCTTGCGTGCCGAAGAAATGGTAAACAAAAGAATCAATTTTCATATTGAACAATCATTACGCGACAACAGCTCCGAAGGATTGAATGGGTAAAACACGAGCACTGATTACGGCCGTCGGCCATTACGTTCCCGAGAAAATTCTCACGAATCACGATCTTGAAAAAATGGTCAAGACCAACGACGAATGGATCCGAACGAGAACGGGGATCCGCGAACGCCGAATTCTCACAAACGGCGGATCATCGGATTTGGGAGCCGGCGCCGTAAAAAACATGCTGGAACGGCGCGGGATGGATGCATCGGAGATCGAAGTCATCATTGTGGCGACGGTAACTCCGGATATGTTCTTTCCCGCGACGGCATGCATCATCCAGGAGAAAATCGGTGCGAAAAAGGCTTGGGGTTTCGACTTGAACGCGGCTTGTTCCGGCTTTGTCTTTGCATTGACAATCGGTTCCCAACTTGTTGAAACGGGAGCGTACAAGAAGGTTGTTGTTGTCGGCGCTGATAAGATGAGCTCGATTACCGATTACACCGACCGGAACACCTGCATTCTTTTTGGTGATGCAGGGGCTGCGGTTCTTCTCGAACCGACAAACAACGATTCGGTCGGCATCATCGACCATAAGCTCTACTGCGATGGCTCGGGGGGATTCGCGCTGCATATGTCTGCCGGGGGGAGTTTACATCCATCGACGCATGAAACAGTCGAAAAAAAGATGCATTACATCTATCAGGACGGGAAAGCGGTGTTTAAGGTTGCTGTGGTCGGGATGGCAGATGTCTCGGCGGAAATTATGAAGCGCAACAATCTTACCGGCAAGGACGTTGATTGGCTTGTTCCTCATCAGGCGAATCTTCGCATTATTGACGCATGTGCCGAGCGAATGGAACTGGATAAATCGAAGGTGATGATTAATATAGATCGCTACGGAAATACCACTGCTGCAACGATCCCGTTGTGTTTGTCTGAATGGTGGCAGGCAGGAAAAATCAAGAAAGGTCAAAACCTTGTTCTTTCGAGTTTCGGGGCGGGCTACACGTGGGGTGCGGTGCTGGTGAAGTGGGGAATAGACGGACCGAAGGGAAATTAGGAATTAAAAATTAGGAATTAGAAGATTCTGTGTTTGAAGAAAAATGAACGAGGTTGCATATATTTTTCCGGGTCAAGGGTCGCAGTATGTCGGGATGGGAAAGGATTTGTACGCTGACTTTCCTGCCGCCAGAGAATTATTCCGGAGTGCTGATGCAATCCTCGGTTTTTCGTTGTCAAAGATTTGTTTCGAAGGACCGGAAGAGGAACTGAAACAAACTAAAAATACGCAGCCAGCTATTTTTCTTCAGAGCCTTGCGGTTTGGAACATTCTGAAACCGCAAAACGCCGCAATGACAGCCGGGCACTCGCTTGGAGAATATTCCGCACTCGTCGCTGCCGGTGCACTCGCGTTTGAAGAGGGGCTGCGGCTCGTTCGTTTGCGCGGAGAGTTGATGCAAAAAGCGGGGGAAGAAAACCCCGGCACGATGGCTGCGGTGGTCGGGCTCGATGCTAAAGTTGTGGGAGAGGTTTGCTGTACGGCATGGACCGAGGGAATTGTGCAAGCGGCGAACTTTAATTCACCGGGACAAATTGTGATTTCCGGCTCCGTCGCCGGTGTTCGCACAGCGATGGAATTGGCAAAGCAACGGGGAGCAAAATTAGTGAAAGAACTCGTCGTCAGCGGTGCATTTCATTCGCCGCTGATGCAATCCGCAAAAGACGGATTAAAAGCTGCACTGGACAATACAGGATTTCGCGATGCAAAGATTCCGGTGTACACAAATGTGACTGCCAAGCCGGTACAGAAAGCGGATGAAATCCGGGCCATGTTGTTCGAGCAGGTGATAAACCCGGTGCGGTGGGAAGAAACAATAGTGAATATGTCGGGAGATGGCGCTTCAAGCTTTATCGAGATTGGTCCGGGAAAGGTTCTGCAGGGTCTGGTGAAAAGAATTGTGCCCGGAGCTTCGATCGCAGGATTCGATACTGCGGCGAATATCTCGGCAGCGGGAATTTAACCGGTTGAATAAACGGAGAAATGATGCGCGTTGGAAAATATGACATCGACCCTATTCTGTTTGAAAAAGGGTTTTCAAAAGGATGCGGACCGTTTGCGTGTGAATCGACCTGTTGCGAATCCGGAGTCTATGTCGACCTCAAAGAGAAGGAACTCATCCTTTCCCGAAAAGAGACTGTCAAAAAATACATGGATGAAACACAAACCACCGACGACACACGATGGTTTGATGGTGAAGTTTTGGACGACGGAGATTATCCTTCCGGCAAGACGATCGGAACGGAAGTGGTTAATCATAAGTGCGTCTTTCTCAATAAATCCGGAATGTGCAGCCTGCAGATTGCCGGAACGGAAGAAAAGCTTGGACGGTGGGCTTTGAAACCATTCTATTGCGTGGCGTTTCCCATCACCGTCGACGACGGCGTTGTTACCTTCGACGATTTCCTTCAGCAGGAGACAACGTGCTGTACATTCATCGACAACAGGGAAACGACCCTGGTGGAAGCGTGTAAAGAAGAATTGGAATTTGTTCTCGGGAAAGACGGCTATGAAAAATTGATGGTTCTGCAGAAAGAATTTGTGTCTCATCGGTTACCGTTATCACTGGAATAGCATTTCATGTCCACTATGCAATTACAAAAGAAAGTCGCACTCGTCACAGGGGGTACACGTGGCATCGGCAAAGCGATCGTTCTTGCTCTTGCGGAAGCCGGAGCCGACGTTGCGTTCACGTACCGCAGCTCAAAAGAATCCGCCGATGTGATCGTCGCCGACCTGCGAGCAAAGGGAAGGCGCACAGCCGGATACCAGTCGGATGCCGCCGATTTTACTCAAGCGAACGACATCGTGCAAAAGGTGATCCAGGAATTCGGCAGGATCGACATCCTCGTCAATAATGCCGGCATCACAAAGGACGGCTTGCTGATGCGAATGTCTGAAAACGATTGGGATGCGGTTATTGCTACGAACTTAAAAAGCGTGTTTAGTTTTACTAAAGCCGTATGCCGCCAGATGATGAGCCAGCAGGCGGGTAAGATCATTAACATCTCATCCGTTGTCGGCATTATCGGCAATGCGGGGCAGGCAAATTATGTGGCATCGAAGGCGGGCGTTATCGGTTTCACGAAATCAGTGGCAAAAGAGCTCGCTTCGCGCAATATTCAGGCAAATGTCGTCGCTCCTGGATTTGTCGAAACTGATATGACAGAGAAGTTGAATGAGAAACAAAAAGAAGCTATCTTAGCCATGATTCCGTTGAAGCGAATCGCAAAACCGGAAGAAGTTGCCGGCGTGGTTCGTTTTCTTGCATCATCCGACGCGGATTATGTTACCGGTCAAGTGTTCTGTGTCGACGGCGGCATGGTGATGTAAATTGTAAATGTTTCAAAGCACTATAATCACTTAACAATAGGAGATACCCGTATGGCTGATGTATCCGCAAAAGTAAAAGAGATCATTGTCAATAAACTTGGCGTTGATGAAGCACAGATTACGCCGGAGGCTTCATTTACGAATGATCTTGGCGCTGATTCATTAGATACCGTCGAACTGGTCATGGAATTTGAAAAAGCATTCAATCTTCAAATCCCGGATGAAGATGCCGAAAAGATTGCAACGGTAGGAGACGCGGTAAAGTATTTATCGGCAAAAGTTGCGTAACACTGAAGTGAGCAGTGCTCGATGGACAAAAAACATAATGCCGGCATAGGTCGGCATTATGTTTTCGCACAACGGATCTAAAGGAAACAGAGGAAAAGGGTATGGCGTTTAACGGGAAACCGCGTCGCGTTGTAGTTACCGGAATGGGTGCAGCGACACCGATTGGCTTGACGGTCGCAGACTTCTGGAAGAATGCGCTTGCCGGTATGAGCGGTGCAGCCCCTATTACCTACTTTGATACAACGCAATACGACACGAAATTTGCGGCAGAGTTGAAACACTTTGATCCGCTTAACTATATGGACCGAAAAATGGTTCAGCGGGTTGACCCGTTTACGCAGTATGCTCTTGCAGCGGCCGACGAAGCAGTGAAGGATTCGGCCATTGACTTCACAAAGGTTTCGGGCGATCGGGCCGGCATTATTTTCGGCTCCGGCATCGGCGGCATGCTGACATTTATGCGTCAACATGAAACGCTTGTGGTAACAAAAGGCCCCCACCGCATCAGCCCGTTCTTTATCCCGATGATGATCCCGGATATTGCCGCCGGAAGAATTTCCATGAAGTACGGCCTGAAGGGGCCGAATTATGCGACGACGTCGGCATGTGCGACCGCATCGCACGCTATCGGTGATGCATTCATCCTGATTCAACGCGGCGATGCTGACGTGATGCTCAGCGGCGGGTCTGAAGCCGCAATATGTCCGATGGGGATCGGCGGCTTCAACGCAATGAAGGCTCTCTCACGACGCAACGATGCGCCGCAAAAAGCGAGCCGCCCGTTCGACAAAGAACGTGATGGATTCGTGATGGGCGAAGGGAGCGGCGTGGTGGTTCTTGAAGAACTCGGCCACGCGATCAAACGCGGAGCAAAAATTTATGCCGAAATCGCCGGTATCGGCTTCACTGCCGATGCGCACCATATCACCGACCCGGCTCCCGGCGGCGAGGGGGCGGTCCGTTCGATGAGGGCGGCCATCCGCGATGCTGGACTTTCGCCGAACGATGTTGACTACGTCAACGCGCACGGCACGTCGACACCGGCAAACGACCGGAACGAAACTGCAGCAATGAAGACGGTCTTCGGCGCACATGCGCTGAAGCTTGCCGTGAACTCGACAAAGTCGATGGTCGGACATTTACTCGGTGCGTCGGGAGCGGTTGGGTCGATTGCTACCGTGATGAGCATTGTCGAAAGCAGGATTCATCCTACCATCAACTATGAGAATCCGGACCCCGACTGCGATCTTTTCTATGTTCCGAATACATCCATTGAAAAGGAAGTCAATGTCGCGTTATGCAACACGTTCGGGTTCGGCGGCCATAACGCCACCCTGCTCTTCAGAAAATATCAGGAGAATTAAGAGGACAAGTACCGGTGTGAGCAGTTTACGTCAATGGGTCAAAAATTTTTTCCGCACCGCGCCAGCGTTTCCCGCGCACTCTCTTTCTGAACTCTATTCCAAGATTGACTTCAAACGCTTTGAGAACGTACTTCAGTATCGCATCCGGACGAAGAGCCTTTTCCTCCAAGCGGTTCTCCACAGGTCGTACTTGCAGTTCGCCGAAAATCCGGAAATCCATTCGAACGAGCGCCTCGAGTTTCTTGGCGATTCAATATTAAACATGGTCGTCGCAGAGCGGTTATACATGCTGTATCCTGATGCAGCAGAAGGCGACCTGACAATCATGAGGGCGCGGCTGGTGAATCGAAAAGCACTGGTTTGTTACGCAAAAAAAATTCATCTGCGCGACTTTCTTCTTCTCAGCAACAGCGCTTCTCAGACAGCAGAAAAAGGCGCGGACACGATTCTCGCAGACGCATACGAAGCGGTCATAGGAGCTGTGTATCTCGACGGCGGATTGGATGAGGCAAAACGGTTTGTCGAGCGGCAGTTGACCAGTGTACTGAAGGAAGGGGTACTCCATGAAGGCGATGAAAATTACAAAAGCGCGCTGCTTGAATATGCCCAGGCCAACGGCAAGTCTCTTCCGCGCTACACAATCATGAAGGAAGAAGGGCCGGACCACGACCGGACATTTACCGTTGAGGCGTCTATCGGCGAGGGGGTGTCGGGTGTAGGGATGGGAAAAAACAAGAAAGAGGCTGAACAAGCTGCTGCACAACATGTGCTGTCTCTTTTGAGACAGCATCAATCCGAGGCAAAAGAACATTCAGCCTCCTAAGCAATCCATTTTCATTTTCCGACTCAATAATTAATACAATGACCAACCCGATTTTTCACGATGAGAAGTTCTTATCCCGCCATCTCGGTCCGGGCAGCGAAGAACTGAACACAATGCTTCACGCAGTCGGCGTCGATTCGCTCGATACGCTGATTGACGAGACAATCCCTGCCAGCATACGGATGAACACGCCGTTGAATCTGCCTCCCCCTATCAGCGAATACCGATTTCTTCAGGAGATGAGAAAAATCGCGGGGGAAAATACAGTCGTTACATCCATGCTTGGCCAGGGCTATTATCATTGTATAACACCGGCCGTCATTCAACGGAATATTTTTGAAAATCCCGGATGGTATACTCAGTATACTCCCTACCAGCCGGAAATATCTCAGGGGAGGCTGGAAGCCCTCCTCAATTACCAGACAATGGTGATAGATATGACGGGGATGCAGGTTGCCAACGCATCGCTGTTGGATGAAGGGACGGCTGCTGCCGAAGCAATGACGATGGTCTACAACATTGTTCATAAAAATCCGGACGGCTTGCCGAGGAATCGTTTTTTCGTCTCGGAAAAATGTTTTGCTCAAACCATTGACGTCGTCAAAACACGCGCGCAATTTATCGGTATTGACGTCGTCGTGGGCGATCACGAAAAGATAAATTTTGACAGTTCCTATTTCGGCGCGATCATGCAGTATCCGGATGAACAGGGTGCCGTGACGGATTATCGGGCATTCATCGCCGCGGTGCACGGCAGCGGAGGATTGGCTGTTGTCGCAGCCGATTTGCTGAGCCTCGCTCTCCTCAAACCGCCGGGAGAATTCGGCGCAGACGTTGTCGTCGGATCATCGCAGCGGTTCGGAATTTCGATGGGGTACGGCGGACCGCACGCGGCCTTTTTTGCGACGAGAAATGAATTCATCCGGCACATGCCGGGCAGAATCATCGGAGTCTCCGTCGACGCCCAAAACAACAGGGCGTATCGAATGACACTGCAAACACGGGAACAGCATATTCGGCGTGAGAAGGCAACGTCGAACATTTGCACCGCGGAAGCGCTTCTAGCGATCATGGCGGGGATGTATGCCGTGTATCATGGACCGCATGGAATCAAGAAGATCGCGTCCCGGGTTCATGCCCTTGCCTCAATTCTTAATTCGGAGCTGACGGAACTCGGGTATACACAGTCGAACCGGGTGTGGTTTGACACGCTGATGATCGATGCAGGAACGCACACCGACGCAATTATTGATGCCGGTGTACCGTCGGGGTATAATTTCAGGCGCATCGATGCGACGCACGTAGGGATATCGCTGGATGAAACAACGCGGCTCGAAGATGTTTTCGCTGTGAAAGAAGTTTTTGCTCACGCAGCTCATGCTTCGCATTCGCACAGCGACCTTGGCGAGAAATATTCTTCACTATCAATCGAGTACCCTGAACCATTTCGCCGCACGAGCCTGTATCTCCAGCATCCGATTTTTTCGACGTATCATTCTGAGTCCGAAATGATGCGGTACATTAAAAGCCTGGAGAATAAAGATCTTTCGTTGACACACTCGATGATCCCGCTCGGATCGTGCACCATGAAGCTCAACGCGGCAACCGAGCTCATGCCCGTGAGCTGGCCGGAGTTTGCCGACCTTCATCCATTTGTTCCTCTTAAACAGGCCGATGGTTATCATCAGATTTTTAGAGAGCTGGAATCGGCATTGTGTCAAATTACAGGATTGGCAGCAGCGTCGCTCCAACCGAACTCGGGGGCGCAGGGAGAATTTACCGGCCTGCTCGTGATACGCGCATACCATGCCGAGAGGGGAGATGCCCATAGAAATGTTGCACTGATTCCTTCGTCGGCGCACGGCACTAACCCAGCCAGCGCCGTGATGGCCGGATTAAAGGTCGTCGTTGTCGCTTGCGATGATACCGGGAACATCGATGTTGGCGATCTGCGATCTAAAGCAGCACAGTACAAGGCCACCCTTGCGGCTTTGATGGTGACGTATCCATCGACGCATGGTGTGTTTGAAGAAGGCGTGAAAGAGATTTGCCGCATTGTTCATGATAACGGCGGGCTGGTGTATATGGACGGTGCAAACTTGAATGCACAGGTCGGCGTTACAAGTCCCGCGATCATCGGCGCGGACGTTTGCCATATCAACCTGCATAAAACTTTCAGCATCCCTCACGGCGGCGGCGGCCCGGGCATGGGGCCGATTTGCGTTGCCAAACATCTTGCACCGTACTTGCCGGGTCATCCGGTGGTCAGAACCGGCGGAGAAAAAGCACTTCATGCAGTCTCCTCTGCCCCGTGGTCCAGTGCGAGTATTGTTCTCATTTCGTATGCCTACATTAAAATGTTGGGCGGAGAAGGAGTCAAGGACGCGACACGGTACGCGATTCTCAACGCAAATTACTTGAAAGCAAAGCTCGCCCCCCACTTTCATATTCTTTATGAGGGAAAGAACGGCAGAGTCGCACACGAGTTCATTATTGACATGAAAGAGTTCAAGGAAAAATGCAGCATCGATGTGGAAGATATCTCAAAGCGACTGATGGATTACGGCTTCCATTCTCCGACAGTTTCATTTCCCGTCCACGATACCATGATGATTGAGCCCACAGAAAGCGAGTCGAAAGCGGAGCTTGACAGATTTGCCGACGCGCTCATTTCAATCAAAAAAGAAATTGCGGAAGTCGCAAACGGCACTGCCGACAAAACAGATAACGTTCTTAAGAATGCTCCGCACACGGCTGCAGAGGCGGCAAAAAACGATTGGGACCATTCGTACTCAAGAACAAAAGCAGTCTACCCTCTTCCTGAAGTCCGTCAGCATAAATTTTGGCCCAGCGTTGGACGAATCAACAACACCTACGGCGACAAAAACATCGTGTGCAGCTGCCCGCCGATCGAATCGTATGCAGAAGAGCATGCCCAATGATAACCGACGATGCAGAGATTCGGTCAATACTGACTTCGTCGAAAACGATTGCCGTCGTCGGCGCATCCCCCAAGCCGTGGCGCGACAGCGGTTCGATCGCTCTTTTTCTCGCCGGGAAAAAATATGCGGTGTATCCGGTGAACCCGAAGTACGACGAGGTGCTCGGCATGAAATGCTACGCAGACCTTACAAGCATCCCGGTAAAGATTGATATCGTCGATATCTTCCGGAATGCAAATGAGGTTGAACCTATCATCGATGAAGCCATTGCAATAAGAGCACAATGCGTTTGGATGCAGCTTGGTGTTGTCAACGAACGTGCTGCGGCGCGAGCAGAATCCGCAGGGCTGAAAGTAATTATGGACCGGTGCATCGCAATCGAACACCGCGCCTTGATGCGCTGATGTGTTGTCGTATGGTATAGTAGACTTGAGAGCCATCCTCTTTTTCAAGTCTATTTTTTTATTGCCGAAACTCAAATGAAATTTTCTATTGTGCTCCTTATTGCGACTGCCGTATCTCCAATGATGACCCTGGCGCAAGACTCGGTACAGGTAGTGCTTCCCGATTTTCCGGATTCCACGCTGCATGTCTCTGCTATTATTATTGGGGGAAATGAACTCACGAAAGATTTCATCATTGAACGAGAAATGTCGCTGAAGGTCGGGTCATTGCTTACACGGGAAGCCGTGGCATACGACATCAATCGTATTTACAGCCTTCAATTGTTCAACAAGGTCGAGATTCACGTCGTCCCGGATTCTACAACGGCAACGTTGATTGTCTTTGTCAGTGAGCGTTGGTATTTCTATCCGTTTCCTATCGCCGGTTTTAAGGATCATACATGGACGCACTTTTATTACGGCGCAGGCATCGTTCATACAAATTTTCGGGGACGGAATGAACTCGTGAATACTCAATTCGCGCTCGGTTACGATCCGTATGTTTCGGTGCAGTATGTCGACCCGGCGTTCGACCCTGAACATAATTTGTACTTTTCCACAAAAGCATCATACTCAATCCAAAAGAACCTGAGCCTCGTATCTCTGGCCTCTGGCCCGAATTTCGACGAAAAACTTGTCGACGGACAAGTTACGTTCGGGAAGAGATTTTCGCTGTACACCACAATAACAGCGACTATTGAATATACCAATTTGGGTGTTTCCGACAATCGCGCAGGACGGACGTTGAATCCTGACGGCACGGACAATTTTTTTTCTTTGCATGCCGACTACATTTACGATACACGGGACCTAAGCGAATATTCGCGGATCGGAACCCTGGCAACAGTTGACGTTTCGAAATACGGCGTTGACAATAAGTACGTCGACTATCAGCGTTATTCGATAGATTTTCGAAGATATATTCCAATCTACTTTAATTCATCGTTTGTCTTTCGCGTTTTCGGAAGCGCAATGGAGGGGGGTGATGACCCGAATTACGGACATGTATTTTTCGGGTACGGCGACAGAATTCGCGGCAGATTTCAAACTATCGTCGAAGGGGACGACATTATCGGAGCGAAAACGGAAGTTCGTATCCCAATTATTTCTCCCGCATATATCCGTCTCGAAGAAATTCCCATCGAGCAATTCAGGGATATTCGCTACGCGTTGTATTTTACATTCTTTGGAGACGCGGGAACCGTGTGGTACAGAAATCAGCCGGTTCTGTTGAACAATTTCCTTTCAGGCTATGGCGCCGGGTTGAATCTTCTCCTTTCGTACAGTTTTGTCGGACGGGTTGAATACGCATTTGGCGGGCCGGGATTTCATAATGGACAATTGATTCTTGATCTCGGTGCTTCGCTGTAAAGATTTGGCAACACGAATCATTTTCAGCTAACGAAGTTTCATATTTATGACAAGGAAGACGTATCGTGTCTAAGGATTTTTTTTACACAGACCCGGCAAAAATCGGGGAACGGTTTCTTACGATCGAAGACGATGAATCGAAGCACATTGTTCGCGTACTGCGAAAGTCCGAAGGAGAGTTATTGTGGGTTGTGGATGGGGTCGACCGCGCGTACGAAGTCGTCATACGTTCCATCGGGCAGCACGCCATCGAGTGCGAAATACTTTCCGTCCATGAACGGCTCAACGAAGCCGAAATTGAAGTAACGCTCGCCGTTGCCGTTCTCAAGAATCCTTCGCGGATGGAATGGCTGATAGAAAAGGGGACGGAGCTTGGAATTCGCCGGTTCATTCCCGTCTCCACGTCGCGCACTGTCGCGAATTCATCGAAAGAGAATCGCTGGAGAAAAATTGCGTTGTCGGCGATGAAACAGTCGGGACGCAGCTACCTCCCGCAAATCTATCCGCTGACAGACATGGAATCTGTGATGCATCACGCGAGTGTGTTTGATCTAAAAATTATTCCCTATGAACAGACCGACGAAGTCCTCTTCATTGCGGAAGCTCTTCGGCACAGACAGAAGCCGACCTCCGCATTGATTGTTATCGGGCCAGAGGGAGGATTTACGGAAGATGAAATTCATTCAGCCGAACGGGCGGGATTCATCCAAGTCTCGCTCGGGAAACGAAGGCTGCGTACGGAGACTGCCGCGCTTGTTGCGGCGTCGTGGGTGATCGGGAATTACTAACTCGCGTTACACATTGTAGTCGTTTCCACTAAGTACACGAAAAAACACGAAGGTTTAAGTCCGTTCTATGAGCGTAAATAATTTCTTTCAGACAGAATTTGTCAGAAAATAATCCGTGGAAAACCGCATTCTTTGTGTTCTTCGTGAACTTAGTGGATAGTTCAAAAACGAAAAAGAGCCAGCTGCGTATTTCACGGCTGGCTCTTCTCTTTTACGTCGGTTAAATCTGTTATGCGGATTTACGTTCCTCAAAGAGATACATCGGCTCTTTCTTCTTTGCGATCGTATCTTTGGTGATGATGCATTTTGTAATATTCGGGCGCGATGGGAGAAAATACATAATATCAACCATCGTCTCTTCAATAACCGCCCGTAGAGCCCGTGCCCCCGTTCCGCGCGCCATCGCCTTCTGGACAATCGACCTGAGCGCCCCTTCTTCGAATTCCAATTCCACTCCCTCATACTTGAAGAGCTTTTGAAATTGCTTCACCAACGCATTTTTCGGCTCGACGAGGATGTTCATCAACGCATCCTCCGAAAGCGAATGGAGCGTTGAGATAACGGGAAGCCTGCCGATGAACTCAGGAATAAGACCGTATTTCAGCAAATCATCCGGTTCAACTTGCTTCAAGTACTCGTCGGTGTTGTAATCTTTTTTTCCTCGAAGATCGGCGCCGAATCCCATCGGGTTCTGGCTGACACGCTTTGCGATAATTTTATCCAGCCCCTCGAACGCTCCGCCGCAGATAAAAAGAATATTTTTTGTGTTCACGTTGATAAGGCTTTGTTCCGGGTGCTTGCGTCCCCCTTTCGGCGGAACACCGGCAAGCGTTCCTTCCAGAATCTTCAACAGCGCCTGCTGCACACCCTCGCCGGAAACGTCGCGTGTAATCGATGCGCTGTCGCTTTTCCGCGAGATCTTATCGATCTCGTCGATGTAAACGATTCCGCGCTCAGCTCTTTCTACATTGTATTCCGCGTTCTGCAGGAGATACACAAGAATGGTCTCGACGTCGTCGCCGACGTATCCCGCCTCGGTGAGCGTTGTTGCATCGGCGATCGCGAACGGAACGTCTAAAATTCTTGCAAGTGTTTGAGCAAGAAGGGTTTTTCCGGTACCTGTCGGGCCGATGAGGAGAATATTGCTTTTTTCTATTTCGACGTCATCGAGCGCCTGAAGATGATCTTTTGAATCGATGCGTTTGTAGTGGTTGTACACGGCGACCGACAGCGTTTTCTTGGCCTGGTCCTGTCCGATCACATACTGGTCGAGCGCTTCTTTCAGCTGCTCCGGTGTGAGACCGGCTTTCCCCTTTCCCTTCTTTTTCGGGAAAGCGGCCATATTGTTTCGGATAATGTCCACCGAACTCGAAACGCAATGGTCGCAAATGTAAACGTCCGGCCCTGCAATGATGCTGGAAACTTCTTCGGGACCACGCCCGCAGAACGAACAGCGGATTTTGTCGTCGCCTTTTGGTTTTTGACTCATTGAAATATTCCGAGATTGACGATTGTAGATTATTTTTCTTTCTTCGGTTCAGCCGTCCGTTTCGACAGCACGGAGTCGATAATGCCGTATGCTTTCGCCTCTTCGGCAGAGAGGTATTTATCCCTGTCGGTGTCGCGCTTGACGTCGTCGATGGATTTCCCCGAGTGATGAGCGATGATCTCGTTCAGCCTCGTTTTTGTATTAAGGATTTCGTCAACCTGAATGCTGATATCCGACGCCGTTCCCTGTACGCCCCCCCACGGCTGGTGGATCATGATGCGCGAGTTTGGGAGCGCTTTGCGTTTTCCTTTTGTTCCTGCGAGAAGGAGCACAGCCCCCATGCTCGCAGCCATGCCCACGCACATCGTCGACACATCGGGACGAATGTATTGCATCGTGTCGTAAATTGCAAGGCCGGCGGTGACGCTTCCCCCCGGGCTGTTGATGTACAAATGAATATCTTTCTCGGGGTCCTCAGCTTCCAAAAAAATCATCTGGGCGACGATCAGGCTCGCCACCACGTCATCGATCGCCGTGCCGACAAAAATGATCCGCTCTTTGAGCAATCGGGAAAAAATATCGAAGGCGCGTTCGCCGCGGCTTGTTTGCTCGACAACCATCGGAACGAGCTGGTTGTACAGGTCGTAAGGTTTGTTGGAATGGAGCATTTCGGGAAAATCCTTTCTCATTAATGGTGCAAACAATTATGACAAAAGCGTACTTGCATCGTCGGTGATGGTTTCCTTCACGGCTGAATTCTGCTTCAGGAACGCGATCAACTTATCGTTCAATATTTTCTCGCCGGCAGTTTCCGAGGACTTGTAGAAATTGATCAGCCTCTCTTTGTCGATATTCAGCTTCTTCGACTCTTCTTCTGCGAGCACTTCAACATCGGCGTCCACAATCTGGATATTCTCTTTCGCAAGAATTTGTTCCCGGATCAATGCCCATTTCGCCTGCCAGACCGCCGTCGGGCGTGCTGCTTCGCGGTATTTTTGTTCTTCGAATCCCCGGGGAAGCTGCTTGTTTTTTTGCTGATTCTTCAATTCTTCGATGTACGAATCGGTGAACGTTTTCACCAGAGCTTCCGGGACTGCAAAGTCATGGCGGCGCACGATCTCGTTGGTGATGTCGTCGACCAGACGTTTTTCTGTCCGGTCATTCCAGTATCGCTCGATATCCGCCGTGAGTTCTTTTCGAAAATCATCGACGTTTGAATATTTCTCCTTCGTAATCTTTTTGACAAGTTCATCGTTGAATTCAGGATGGATCACCTTCTCGATTTTCTTGACAGTCAATTGCATGTGAACTTTGTGCGCATGGTCTTCATGCTTATGCTCAAAGCTTACGTTGTATACTCCGCCTGTTTCCGCCGATTTCAAAGCGTCCTTAATTTCCTGTTCGGTTGACGGCTCATTAAGATAAATCCGCATTCCTTCCCGTTTCTGCCCGACGAGAGGAGTTCCGGATTCGTCCGTGTCCTGAATATCCACAGTCGCTACGTATTCGACGCCGTCGACCTTTTTGGCTTCTTCAAACGTTGCGTTAATGTGCTGCAGCCGTCGAATTTCGGATGCAATTTCCTCTTCTTTCACCGGATGAACGAACTTTTCAACGGGAATGCCTTTATACTCCTTTAACGTAATAGACGGTTTGACCTCGTACTTTATTGTAAACGAAAAAGGTTCGCCCCGTTTATATTTCATATCGACCATGGTAGGAGTGCCGATCGGCTGGATCTTTTTCTCTTCGATGGTCTTTTTAAAGGATTCGTTGGCAATGTCGTCGAGTGCATCGGCTTCGACGCTTTCGCCGTAATATTTCTTGATGAGGGCGATAGGCACTTTTCCTTTACGGAATCCTTTGATCTCAATGGAAGGCGCTGCTTTCTTATATGCGGCTTCAAAATGAGGGACAAGCTCTTCCGGTGATAGGCTGATCGCAATTTCCTGGTCGCATTCTGTCACTGTTTTGAACGATACTTCCACTCAAACACTCCTTTGCTATTAGCGAAAAAGAATGTCCCGCCCCCCCTGGGAAACATTCTCTCGATACTTTTAATACTGATTGTAAATTAAAATACGAAACATTGCCTCGAAAATCAATAAAGTCTTATGTGGATGTCGGACACTTTTTTGCGGAAAATTCCGATATATCGAAGATTTTGGTAATGCAAATCAAGACGGTGTCCGACATCTAATTGGTGGCTTATGTTTTTCGCGAAAATGTTTGTACATTATTCGCAGAGGAGTTTGTTTCGCCGTCTGGATGTCTCAGGATTGTCTGCGTATCGCCCGGGCGGCGCAATAAAAAACTATTTTTCCACTCACGATACTATCGACTATGGCAACACCAGCGTTGAAGCCGGAGATGCGCAGGTACACTCAAGATCTCTACAACTCGTATGAAGCGTACAAAGTAAAAGAAGTAGCATCCAAGCGGCTAAAACACAGCGCAATGATGAACACCCTGGTATCGCTGCAAGCGTCGATGAAAAGCATTTTCAGCATCGAGCAAATCGGCGTCTCTGCCGAGGGACGTTCAATCAATTTGCTGACATTAGGTTCGGGAAAAAAGAAAATCTTCATGTGGTCGCAGATGCATGGCGATGAGCCGACAGCGACGATGGGGGTGCTCGACATGCTTTCGTACATCGGCAAGAATCAAACTGCGGTGGAGGTCAAAAAAATTCTTTCGGAGACCACCCTCCTCATTATTCCCATGCTGAACCCGGACGGTGCAGAGCGATTTCAGCGGCGCAGCGTCCACGGGATCGATATTAACCGCGACGCCTTGCAGCTTCAGACGAACGAAGCGAGGATCCTGAAACAAACGCGCGACAAATATTCGCCGGAGTTTGGTTTCAACCTTCACGATCAGGAACCCCGCTATACGGTTGGGTCAACAGGCAAGGTCGCGACCATTGCGCTTCTCGCACCGGCCTACGACTATGCAAAGAGCGAAAATGCAGTTCGCGTTCGCGCAAAGAAAGTCGCGGCAGCGCTCGTCGATATTTTTACGCCATTCATCGATGGGCATATATCGCGCTACGACGACTCCTTCGAACCGCGCGCCTTCGGCGATAACATTCAAAAATGGGGAACCAGCACGGTGTTGATTGAATCGGGCGGGTCCAAAGGCGATCCCGAAAAAATGTCGATCCGGAAATTGAACTGTGTCGCGCTGCTCGGAATTTGTTATTCCATCGCGGCCGGAGATTACGAACACGCCGATGTCTCCCGCTACGAACAGCTCCCTCAGAATACGAAGAACCTATACGATAGTATTATCAGCGGCCTTACCCTGACTTTTGCAAACGGCGTTTCTCCCGTTGTTGTTGACGTCGGAATTAATACGGAAGAATCGGTTAACGCAATGGGTGTTGTCCAACAAATGCAGAAGATCGTCGATATCGGCGATCTCAGCATGCACACGTCGTTCCAAACGGTCGACGCAACAGGAAAGTCGGCCGATAGCAGTGAGATTACAATAGAACGCTTTGTGGACCTGAAGAAGTTGGTTTCAGCATTGAAGAGTATTTGATTGAAGATTTCTTTGCAGGGCAAAATACTGGGCTGACCGAATCTGTCGAAAAGTATCCCGCTCAGGATGCCATTCGAGGCAAATGTACAGAAAGGGTTTTCCAGATTTCGTTCTGAACGACGTCGATCGGCAGCGAGCCGTCGATGAGCTGGACGCGTTTCGGTTCTTCCTTTGCGAGTTCGAGATATCCCTGTCGGACCTTCTCATAAAATTCTTCCCCTCCGCTTTCCATCCTGTCGATTGCGACTCCGCTCTTGTGCCGACGCTCGATTATTTCATCGATCGGGACGTCAATGAGAAAAGTCATTTCCGGAAGCAATCCGAACGTTGCCACCGCATTAATCGTTTTCACAGCACCGAGCCTCAATCCTCTTCCGAATCCCTGGTACGCGGTGGTTGAATCCACGTAGCGGTCGCAAATCACAATTTTTGAATCGAGCAATGCCGGTTTAATGACTTCGCCGACAAGTTGAGCTCGTGCTGCCGAGAAAAGGAACAATTCGGTTATCTGGCTCATGCCCAGATTCTTTTTGTCCAGAAGAATTTCACGGATGCGTTCGGAAATTTCCGTGCCCCCCGGTTCCCTGAAAAACTCAACGACATAATTTTGACTTCGCAGTTTTTCCGCAAGCAGCGTCGCTTGCGTGGTCTTTCCGGAGCCGTCTAATCCTTCGAAGGAGATGAACATTCTGCCTTTCCCTGTGTTGGTTGAATCATGGTACTTAATTTACGATGATTTTGCAAGGAAGAATGACTGATTATCCTTCACTTAAACGTTGACACTGCATCTCATATTTATTATACTTGACCCGACGGGTGCATTCCCTAAAACACTAAATTAACTCATTTTTGTTTCCCTGCGAAAAGGAGCCAATTATGGATGAAGTCAATACAACACCGCCAGTCTCAGAAGAAAGCTCAGAAATGTCCCTCTCCGATAAATTGATGAATGTATTTTCTGCACCTGGCGAATTGTTTGAATATGTTGCAAAAAGCGAAAAGCAAGCTTCCAACTGGTCGGTGCCGCTTATCCTCACAATGATTGTGAGCGTCATTTTTGTTCTCGCTGCATTCTCTCAGGCGCCGATTCAGGACCAAATGCGCGACCAAACAGAAAAAACGATTCAGAAAAAAGTGGCTGAAGGCAAGATGACGCAAGAACAGGCAGACATGGCTTTGACGAAGAACCCTGCACAGCCTGGTTCGCCGCTGTTCATGATCTTCGGTTCAGTAGGCGCGGTAATCGTGACGGCAGTTATTCTGTTTGGATTTGCTCTTGCATTTTGGCTCATGGGAAAATGGGTGTTCAAGTCGACTGCAACATACGGCAAAGTTATCGAAGTCGTAGGGCTATCGATGTATATATCGGTGCTTGGATCGATTGTCACGTTGCTCCTCGTTATCGCAATGGGTTCGCTTTACGCGACGCCCAGCCTTGCCCTTCTGGTCTCTCAATACGATCCGGCAAACACTCTCCACAAGCTGCTCAGTTCTATCAGCATATTCACTTTTTGGTATCTTATTGTTATCTCGATCGGACTGGGGAAGATATTTTCCGTTTCAACAGGAAAGGCACTTGCGGGAGTAGGTGTTTTGTGGGTGTTGTTTACGGCTGCATCCGTGTTTCTCAGTTTTGGTGCATAGCAATTACATAATTCCCTGAGGATCGACGTCGACGGTGAGTTGTACACCGCGCCGAACGTCAGCCGAGGAGGAAACTTCCTGCACGACCCGAGCGACGGCATTCCGAACGGATGCCGAGTTCGGGTCGTTTGTTTTCACGGCTTTGATGATGACCTGCCACCGGTAATTGTTTTTGATCTTTGAAATTACCGCCGCTGCCGGTCCCAAAATAATTGATTGCGGAGAAAGGCGCTTCAATCGCTCGGCAAATTTTTCCGCAACATGGCGCACATTCTTTTCATCGGCCCCTTTACATTCAATCAAGACCAGCCGCGCGAACGGAGGGTACACTGCCGATTGCCTGTACCGCGACTCCTCCTCATAGAACCCCCGATAATTGTGGTCGATGACATATTTCAGACTATAGTGGTCGGTCTGGTAACTTTGGATGACAACTTCTCCTTTCAATGAGCTTCGTCCAGCTCTGCCGGCAACCTGCGTCAATAATTGGAATGTCCGTTCTGCAGAACGAAAATCGGGGAGGAGCATTTGTGTGTCGGCGGAAATAACTCCGACAAGTGACACGCGCGGAAAGTCCAATCCCTTCGCAACCATCTGCGTTCCAAGTAAAATATCTGCCTCGCCTCGTCCAAATTGCTGCAGAAGCTTGTCGTGCGACCCCTTCCCCGTTGTCGTATCCAAGTCCATCCGCAGCACTTTTGCCGCGGGAAACAACTCTGCCAGGTCTTGTTCAACTCGCTGTGTACCGAAGCCCTGCAGTTTCAGTTGAGTCCCCTTGCACTGCGTGCACGTGCTCGGTACCGGCTTCACCGAACCGCAGTAGTGACAGCGAAGGTGTTTTTTGACGAGATGATATGTAAGCGTGACGTCGCATTGCTCACATCGTTCGACGTGCCCGCATTCGAGGCATTCGATAAACGGAGCGAAGCCCCGCCGATTCTGAAGAAGGATGATTCCCTCGCCTTTGCGCAGCCTGTCGCGGATTTTTTCTTCGAGCAGGAAGGAGATGGAATGGAATCCTTTTTCAAAAGCTTTTTTCCCGATTTTTGCCGCCTCTTCTTTCATTGCTGCGTAGCGCCGCTTATGGTCATCTCCCATGTTAACGAGGCTGATCGAAGGGAGCACGGCGTCGTCGATTCGCTCTGGTAATTCCAGCAGGGTGTATTTTTCCGTTTGTGCATTGCAGAAAGATTCGATCGAAGGTGTCGCGGAGCCGAGAACGACGGCGGCATTGTTGTTATTCCCGCGTATAATGGCCACGTCGCGCGCATTGTAGCGGGGCGAAGCATCGAATTGTTTGTACGATGCTTCGTGTTCTTCATCGACGACAATGAGGCCAAGGTTTTCAAGCGGTGCGAATACGGCCGACCTCGGTCCGATGACAATTTTATATTTGCCGCTTTTGCAGAATCTCCAGGCATCGTAACGCTCGCCGTCCGACATCCGGCTGTGCATAACGGCAACGGAGTTGCCGAAATGCAATCGGAATCGCCGCACAATTTGCGGCGTCAACGAAATTTCCGGGACAAGGACGATGGCGGTTTTTCCCTTTGCCAGCGCTTCGCGTATCGCCTCGATATACACTTGCGTTTTCCCGCTTCCCGTAATTCCATATAACAAGAAAGTTTTTGAGACACCCGATTTGATTGAAGTGCCGATTTCTTCAAGCGCATGTACCTGGTGGCGGGTTAATTGCAATTGGGACACGGGTGAGACGCCCTCTTCCGGTGAAAAATCTACCGACCGTTCAACTTCCTGTTGAACGACCTTCACAATGTTTTTCTTTATGAACCCCTTCAGCGAGGAGAGCGTGGCGCCGGTTTCTTTGAGAAGCGAACGGAGCGGATACGGTTCGTTCGTGAGCTGCGCGATGCGGACGAGAAGTTTATGCTGTAATTTTCCTTGCGGTGCAAAATTATCCGGAATGTTATTCTTGATGAGAAAATTTTCGAGTTTGGGCTTTGTCTTTGCCGCCGGCAAATGATCGCTGATGTCTATGATACCGGCTTCGGCGAGTCCCGACAGGATAGAATAGATGCTCTTAATCTTAGATTTTTTCTGGAGCTGAGCGATGGAAAGACGTGTTTCAGCCGCTAATGTGTTGATGACCTTGGTACGCTGCGGTGCCGTGATTCCAAAGCGGGCACGTTCATCAGGCGTGATCGGCCGTTTCAGCGAGATCAATTTTTTGTTTTCGATTGAAATTCCCTGGGGAAGAAACGCTTTCAATACCTCGCCCAGCGGCGCGGCATAATATTCGGAGATCCAATTGCCGAGCTTCAGCAGTTCTTGAGAAAGAGCCGGAGCCGCATCGAGCACATCCTGAATCGGTCGAAGTGTTGTGATCAATGTCGCAGAGGGGAATCCGACGACGACGCCGGAAATTTGCTTTCTTCCAAACGGCACGAGAACGCGGCTTCCGACGCTGACGCGCTGAATAAGTTCAGCAGGGACAGTGTACGTGAATGATTGATGAAGCGGAAGGGGAAGCGCAACGTCGACAAGAGTTTGTTTCATGGCAAGAGGGTGGCGGGCACGGTGAACGCTTACGAAAGTTCTGCCTCAACTTGTTTATAGACGTCGATCAGCGGAATATTTTTTTCCAAGGCGATACGCTTGCACTCTTCAAATTCTGGTGCTAGCCGGTCGGCGCCGTCGACGGTAATGACCTTCACTTTCATCTCGCCAAAAAGAGTTTTCACAATTTTGGATGAACGCATCAGCTTGCGACGTTCTACAGGTTGAATGCGGACGCCAAGAGTGCTCGTTTCCGCAAAAACGACGTTTAGCACTGCATCGAGTTTTCCTCTATTCACGAGAGCTGAAAGAAGGATTCCCGGCCTTCCTTTCTTCATGATGATCGGTATCATGAAGGCATCGTGCGCACCGACCGAAAGAAGACGCTCAAGGACGAAAGGGAAGACTTCAGGGTTCATGTTGTCGATATTTGTCTCAACCGTAACAAGTTCGTCGTGGTCGTGTCCCTGTATAAGATCACCGATGAAGATGCGTAGCAAGTTTGGCAATTGCGGGATGTCCTGAGTTCCTGTTCCGTATCCGATGGATTTCACTTGTAGCTGTTCCATCGAGAGCATGCCCGACGAGAGCGCTTTGATAATGCCGGCCCCTGTCGGTGTTGTGAGCTCGAACGGAACGTCGGTCAGCACAGTCCGGTAATCTTTCAGAATTTCAACCGTCGCCGGAGTCGGGATGGGCATCTTTCCATGTTGGGTGTTCACAAAACCGGCGCTTCCGAGCTTGACGGGGGATGAGTAGACGGCATCGACCCCAAAATACTCCATACAAATTGCCGTGCCGACGATATCCACGATTGAATCCACTGCGCCCACTTCATGAAAATGTATTTGCTCGAGCGTTGTGTTGTGGACCTTCGCTTCCGCCGCGCCGATGACGGTAAAAATCTTTGAAGCCCGCTCCTGAACTCTTGCAGCGAGAGCCGACTTTTCGATGAGTGCGAGAATGTCTTTGAGGCTTCGCGAATGATGCGGATGAGCGAGGCTGCCGTGGTGATGTGATTGGCCGCCGTGAGGATGATGGTGATCGTCATGAGCATGCGATTCCACAATGGCGTTCTCTCCCTCAACGATCACGTTCAGCTTTACAGCAGTAATAGCGTTTTGCTGAACGGTTTTTTGCTCCAGAGAATATCCTTCCACGGGAAGCTTTTGCAATTCCTTGCGGAGATATTCCAGCGGTACGCCTGCGTGGATGAACGCGCCGAGCGTCATATCGCCGCTGATTCCGCTGATAGTGTCAAAATATGCGATCGTCATGCATGCATCGAAAAGTTTGTGAGATTCTTGCTGAAATATAGCAATTTCTTTTGAAGAAGACGAATGGTTCTGGGAGAATGGCGTAATCCCTGCACCGCGTCTACCGCGGTTCGAACAAGGGAGTAAGATATTTCAAAAAACGCTCGGTTGCGCCGAGATTTTTGTCCACCAGTAAGCGGGCTTTTTTCCCGGCCTCTATTCTCTTCGATTCGTTTTCGAGGAGCGTGCGGAGAATCCGGTATAAATCTTTCTCGTCTTCAACGACAAATCCTCCTCCTTGTTCCGCGAGCGCGACGGCTTCCTGCGAATTGGTGTGCCTCGGTCCATAGAGGACGGGGAGCGAGAATGCAGCCGGTTCCAGAACGTTGTGCACTCCTTGACGGAAACTTCCTCCGACGTACGCGACGTGAGCATATTTATAGAGAGGCACGAGAATGCCGACGCTGTCGACCAGGATCACTTTCTCGCCGGCGTATTGATTCATTTCAGAAAAACGGATGAAGGACGTTTGTCCTTCGAGGCGATATTCAACCTGCTCCAGATGCTCGACCGTCGGCTCATGGGGTACGATCATCGTCAACAAGTCGGGCATCCTTTTCTGAATCTTAAAAAGGACAGGAAGAACGACGTTATCATCGGCTTCCCAGCTTTGACCGACGACGAATATTTTTTTCCCTTTGATTATTCGGTTCGGAAGAATGTGTTTCTTGGCCGCTTCATCGCTCCGTATTTTCACTTGGTCGAAACGTGTATCGCCGATCGTTGCAACGGTAGGGTGCGATAATAGAAAATCGCTGAAGGAGGTTTTATCGTTGTCCGATACCGTAAGAATAAACGAAAAGCAATTGTACAACGCGCGATGAAATTGCCGTAGAAGGAAGACCTTACGGATCGAGTCCTTCTTCATTGTCGCATTCGCGATCATGACGGGGATGTTTCGTTTGTGCAGTGCCCAGATCAGGTTCGGCCAGACGTCGTAGCGAACCATGATGACCGCTGTCGGCTGAACGATGTCGACGAAGTCATTCACCTGCCGGTACGAATCAAACGGGAGGTATGAAATAATGTCCGCCAGCTTATAGGACGTGGAGTGTTCATATCCCGACGGCGAAAAGAATGTGGCGATAATGTTCACGTTGGGATGCAGCCTTTTTATAGAGGAGATGATCGGTTTCGCTTGTTCAAACTCTCCTAATGAAGAGGAATGAAACCATACGCGTTGATGCGCGCCCAAACGGTTGACTTCTTTTCTGATAGTTTCTAATAGATCCTGCCGCCCCCGAATTCCGCGGCGGATTTTTTTGTTGAAGAAACCGGCACATTGAAACGCGCACCACATTGCCGGTACGATGAGGCTATTATAGAATAATTTCCAGGCCATTTTCTATTGAATGTGGTGAAATTCGGCGCCCTGAATCATGCACGGCAAAGCTGATTCGCCGGTGCTGTGCATCCTCACGGCAAGAGAATCGCAGGACAAATATAGTTATGCCGGGCTACTTGTGCAATGAAAAAAGCCCGGAAATAAATTCTCATGCCTTCGGTTGATTATCGGCAGGGAGTTCGGTATATTATCGTTCCTAAAAATCAAACAGCATGCGCGCTATTATACCGGTCGCCGGAGTTGGAAGCAGACTGCGGCCCCACACGTACACGATACCAAAAGTCCTCCTTAATGTGGCAGGTAAGCCTATTATAGGGCACATTATGGATAAAATTATTGCCGGAGGATTTGACTCGGCCACGGTTGTTGTCGGCTATTTGGGCGACAAGGTCAAAGAATATATCACGGAAAATTATTCCATCAGCGTAGATTTTGTCGAACAGGAAGAACGTTTGGGCTTGGGCCACGCCATTTATTTGTCGCGGCATACCATTTCAAAAGACCCGATCCTGATTATTCTCGGCGACACCGTATTCGATGTAAATCTTTCAGCGATGACCAAGGGGGAATATTCGAGTATCGGAGTGAAAGAAGTTGCAGACCCGCGGCGCTTCGGCGTTGCCGAGACAATGAACGGTTTTGTCACACGGTTGACTGAAAAGCCGGAAAACCCGACGAGCAATCTCGCGATTGTCGGCCTCTATTTCATCCAGCATCCGGATATTTTGCTTGAGTGTCTGAAGAAGATGATTAAGAGCGATATGCGGACGAAAGGGGAGTTTCAGCTCACCGACGGCCTTCAATTGATGATTGAACATGGAGAGAAGATCAAGACGTTCATGATTGACGGATGGTTCGATTGCGGAAAACCGGAAACGCTGCTTGAAACGAACAAACATTTGTTAAGCCAGAATTCGACCCACTCTATCCCGGAGGGCGTTGTCGTCATCCCGCCCGTCTTTATATCCCCAAGTTCTACCGTAAGAAATTCTGTTATCGGTCCGAACACAACGATTGCAGCCGGGGCAACAGTTGAGAACTCCGTTGTGAAAAATTCGATCGTCAGCGAAGATGCCACGGTCCAGAGTGCACTTCTTGAAGGGTCCATTATCGGAAGCAATGCTTTGGTGAAGGGGGGCTACAAAAGGATTAATATCGGCGATTCGTCCGAACTTGAGTTTTACTAAAAGCCTAATCATGAACAACCCACACAGTACAAGGAGCAAAAATTCAATGAGGTACCTTTTTACCTCCGAATCCGTTTCCGAAGGACATCCCGACAAGGTCTGCGATGCAATTTCAGATGCCGTGTTGGATGCATTGTTGAGGCAGGACAAATATTCGCGCGTTGCGTGCGAATGTTTTGTCACCACCGGTCTGGTCATGATCGGAGGCGAGATTACGACGAACGCGTATGTGGATTTCCAAACACTCGCGCGCGAAACCGTTCGGGAAATCGGCTACACAAAAGCGGAATACAAATTCGATGCGGATTCGTGCTCGGTTATTTCGAGCATCCATTCGCAGTCGGCGGACATCGCCCGTGGCGTAAACACCGGCGGTGCCGGAGACCAGGGGATGATGTTCGGTTATGCGAACAATGAAACTCCCGAGTTGATGCCGATGCCGATCATGTTTGCGCATAAACTTGTCCGCCGTCTTGCCGAAATCCGGAAGAAAAATCTCCGCCTGATGCCGTACCTTCGCCCCGATGCGAAATCGCAGGTGACGGTCGAGTACAACGGCGGAACGCCGGTCCGCGTTGACACCGTTGTTATTTCCACGCAGCACGACGCAGACGCTTCTCAGAAACGGATTCGCGAAGACGTCATTCACCACGTTGTCGGAAAGGTGATCCCGGAACATTTGCTCGACAAGAAAACGAAGTACTACGTCAACCCGACCGGCCGTTTTGAAATCGGCGGACCGCACGGCGACAGCGGTTTGACAGGGAGAAAAATAATCGTCGATACGTACGGCGGGCGCGCACCCCACGGCGGCGGTGCATTTTCGGGAAAAGATCCGTCAAAGGTCGACCGGAGCGCTGCCTACGCGGCCCGGCATCTCGCGAAGAATATTGTCGCGGCAGGACTCGCGACGGAATGCCAGATTCAGGTTGCGTATGCGATCGGTGTCGCCGAGCCGGTGTCGATTTATGTTAATACATTTGGGACGGGAAAAATTCCTGACTCTGAAATCTCACGGATTTTGAAAAATGAAATCGATATGACGCCCCGCGGCATCATCGACAGGCTGAATCTGCTTCGGCCAATCTACAGAAAGACAGCTTCGTACGGCCACTTCGGACGGGACGATAAAGATTTTACATGGGAAGCGCTCGATCTTGTACCGATATTAAAGCGTGCTATAAAATAGTCGGCAGCGGCACCTATCATCATCAAAAAATTATTATAGGATTTTGGAGAACGCATGAACGAGAAAAAAGGACATTTTAAAGTCAAGGATTTAAAACTTGCCGCGGAAGGGCATAAGCTCATCGAGTGGGCTGAATCACGAATGCCGGTGCTGATGGCTTTGCGTGAAAAATACAAGACATCGAAGCCGTTGAAAGGCTTCCGGATTGCGGGATGTTTGCATGTCACCAAAGAAACGGCGGTGCTCGTGAAGACTTTTGTTGAAGCGGGCGCACAGGTAAGCTGGAGCGGATGCAACCCGCTTTCGACCAACGATGCTGTCGCCGCGGCCCTAGCAGACGACGGTGTTTCGATCTTCGCCTGGCACGGCATGAACGTAAAAGAATTTTATTGGTGCATCGACGAGACGCTCAAATTCAAGCCAAACCTGACGCTCGACGACGGCGCGGACTTGATCTTTACCGTTCACAACAAGCATCAGGAGTTGATCCCGGAAATTATCGGAGGGACAGAAGAGACCACGACGGGTGTTCACCGGCTTCGGGCGATGGCAAAAGACGGCGCCCTCAAATATCCCGTAATCGCCGTGAACGATGCCGAGACGAAATGGGATTTTGACAACGTCTACGGGACGGGACAATCGACAATTGACGGTGTGATTCGCGCGACCAGCGTACTGATAGCGGGGAAAAACGTGGTCATTGCCGGCTACGGACATTGCGGCCGGGGCGTTGCGATGCGCGCAAAAGGGCTTGGCGCGAATGTGATCGTCGCTGAAGTAAAGGCGACCGCCGCATTAAAAGCGACTCTCGAAGGATACCGGGTGATGACGATGGATCAAGCGGCAAAAATCGGCGATATCTTCATCACGGCAACCGGCGTAAAGGACATTATCGTCGACCGTCACTTCAAACTGTTGAAAGACGGCGCAATCATCTGCAATACGGGGCACTACGATTGTGAAATCAATCTTGGCGATCTGAAGAAACAGACGAAAAGCATCCGAGAAATTCGTCCGAATAATGAAGAGTACGTGACAAAGGACGGCCGGCGCATTTATGTTCTCGCGCAGGGGAGGCTTGTCAACTTAGCCGCCGCCGAAGGGCATCCGTCCGAAGTGATGGACATGTCGTTTGCGAATCAATTCATGTCGCAGCTGCGCCTTGCCGAGGTTTTCAAGAAGGGGAAAAAATACGAGAATAAGGTGTACGACATTTCGGTTGAACAGGATCAGGAAATCGCCGGCGTGAAACTGTCAACGCAAGGTATTAAGATCGATAGCCTGACTGCCGAGCAGAAACTGTATATGGAAGATTACAGCGCCGGGACGTAGAAAACCGCTGAGTCCAGGAACGATAACAGGGTTTCATCAGCGATGGTGAAACCCTGTTTGTTTATTGGAACGTACCTGTTCTGCTATTGGTTATCATTACATCCCCACTATATAAGAAAGGAACTTGTGTCGATGAAAAGACATTTTGTTTTGGCAGTGGCGTTGGCATTATGTACGGCAAATTTCGCCCAATCGCAGGACACTACGTTGGAGAAGAAGAAAATGAACAATGATACGGGAGTCTACGGCTTTACGATGAAGACCATCGACGGCAAAGACAAGCCGCTTGCGGATTATAAAGGCGATGTTCTATTGATCGTGAATGTTGCCTCCTTCTGCGGAAATACCCCGCAATATAAGGACTTAGAAAATCTTTACGAATCGTATAAAGACAAAGGGTTCAAGATTCTCGCGTTTCCGGCAAATAACTTCGGCGCACAAGAGCCCGGCACGAACGAAGAGATTAAAACATTCTGCGACAACACCTATCATGTGACGTTCGACCTCTTTTCAAAAATCAGCGTCAAGGGAGACGACCAGCATCCACTGTATCGTTATTTGACTACGGGTACCGATTTCAAAGGGGATATCGGATGGAACTTTGCAAAATTTCTGGTTGACCGCAATGGTCGTGTCGTTGCCCGATATGCGCCGAAAAAGATTCCGACGGACGATGAAGTTGTTCAAAAAATTAAACAGCTGATCGCCGAAAAATAGTGTTATGAGATGTCGGACACCTTATCTAGGTAATTCCGATATGTTGAAGTAATCAGTAGGGTCATTTAAAAAGGTGTCCGACATCTACTAAACGCTAGCCCCCTTTTTTCTCGTTCCCAATCTCTGATTGGGAACGCAACGGATGCACCGCTTCGTGGTGATACGTTCCCAAAGAGATTTTGGGAACGAGATGGATGCCTCTTGCCTAGATTTAGAAAATCCCCCTCTTTTTCTCATTCCGTTGATTGTCGTACGATTTATAAGTATATTTTTCCAGAAATTTATTTCTGAGGATTATGGTACGGCAATTCGACATTCGCTCTTCGCGCTTTTATCACCAAGTCATTTTGCGAAACTCCAACACGTCATCTCCAGGCATAGAGAGAGTTGTTGCCGCTATTATTCGCCGAATTCAACTTCACGGAGACGATGCGCTTCGATTCTACACGAAGAAGTTCGACGGTGCGGTATTGACATCTCTCGCTGTTTCTGAAAGGGAAATTAGCAAAGCGCTGGCAAATGCCGACCCTGGATTTGTTCATCTTCTCGTCGAAGCCGCAAAAAAGATTAGAAGATTTCACAGCCGCCAGCGACGTGCGTCATGGAGAATGAAGGAAAAGTTTGGCTCCGATCTTCGGCAGCGGTATCTTCCCGTCGAGCGGGTTGGTGTGTATGTTCCTGGAGGGAAAGCCGCATATCCCTCCACCGTGCTGATGAACGTCATTCCTGCACAAGTTGCCGGCGTGAAAAATATCGTTTTGGTTTCGCCTCCGGACAGAGATGGAAACGTCCATCGCGATGTGCTGACCGCTGCCGCAATCCTTGGAATTAAAAAAGTGTTTCGGGTCGGCGGGGCACAGGCTGTTGCTGCCCTCGCGTACGGCACAAGAATAATTCCAGCCGTTGACGTCATTGTCGGCCCCGGGAATGTTTTCGTGGCAACAGCAAAAAAAATGCTTTTCGGCAAAGTAGGTATTGACAGCATCGCAGGTCCCAGTGAAATTGTTATTCTTGCCGATGACAGTGCACGACCTGATTTTATTGCTTCGGATATGGCGGCTCAGTCTGAGCACGACCAGTCAGCATCTTCAATTCTTGTCACCACAAGTCCGCGGCTTGCAGAAGAAGTGAAGAGAGAAGTGAAGAAGCTGCTAACTATCCTTCCACGAAGTGGAATTATCGCTTCATCACTGAAAAATCATGGGGCTATTTTTCTGGTGAGGGATTTGCAGCAGGGAGAAGATATTGTCAATCAACTTGCGCCAGAGCATCTGGAAATTATTACGAAAAACGACGACGCTGTGCTGAAAAAGATCAGAAATGCCGGCTCTATCTTCCTCGGAAACTTCTCGCCGGTAGCTGTCGGCGATTACTTTGCCGGACCGAATCATGTTCTTCCGACGGAGGGGACCGCCCGATTCTTTTCGCCCCTTTCAGTCGATACGTTCATGAAAAAATCGAGCGTCGTCAATTACTCCAAGCGTGCAATGGAATCTGTCAGCGAGAAAGTCGCTCGGTTTGCCGAGCATGAGGGGCTGACGGCGCATGCTCTCTCTGCCCGTTTGCGCGGAAGGAGAAAACAACGGTGAATTTTCTCGACAACATAAAGCCAAGCGTGCGGTCGTTGGAGGCGTATACCGTTAAAGGGAAAGCGCTTCAGCCAGGGTTGATCAAACTCAATCAGAATGAAAATCCATTCGACGTACCTGACGACATCAAGCGCGAGCTTACCGAGGAGTTTCTAAAGAGTTCATGGAACCGCTATCCCGATGTATTTCCCACGGAACTGCTTCACGCGCTTTCGTCATTCGTCCACCATCCGGAGGAAGGGATTATCGCTGGGAATGGTTCGAACGAGTTGATGTACACGATCCTTATGGCAACGGTTTCCAGAGGAACAAAGGTGTTGATTCCATCCCCGTCATTCTTTCTCTACGAAAAAGCGGTCACGGTGTTTGACGGCAATGTGGTATCGGTCAAGATGAACGATGACCTATCCTTCCCGTCAGGAGAAATTCTGGATTCTGCCCGAAAAGAAAAACCGGCGCTCATTGTCCTTGTTTCCCCCAACAGCCCGACGGGCCAGTCGATCTCGGTTGATGATGTCGAAACAATTCTAACCGGCACTTCTTCTCTTGTTCTTGTTGATGAAGCGTATATAGAATTTTCTGAGAAGCGAAGCGTTCAATGGCTCCTCGAAAAGCACGATCGGCTCATTGTTTTGCGGACGTTTTCGAAGGCCTTCAGCCTGGCCGGCCTCAGGATCGGCTATCTTCTTGCAAGGCCGGCGTTATGTGCTGAGCTGTTGAAGCCAAAAATCCCGTTCACTGTCAACGCATTTTCGGCATCGGTTGCTATGAAGCTTATGGAACGGAAGGAGGTCGTCGACGAGCGGATCGCATTCATCAAAAATCAAAAGAAGATTTTGTTCAACGCTCTCCGTTCGTTCAATGGCGTCGAAGTATTTTCTTCCGACACAAATTTCCTTATCTTTAAAACGCGCCACGATGCGGGTTCGCTGTTTCACCGGCTCCTTCAGCGAAACGTTCTTGTCCGTGATGTGAGTTCATATCCTATGCTCGAACGGACGCTCCGCGTCAATGTCGGTACGGAAAAAGAAAACACGACATTTCTTGCCGTCCTCCAAGAACTTCTGTGAAGGTTTCCAGACCATTATGAAAATTTTAGCTTTCGTTAACCACGTTCCCGACACAGAGACGAAAGTGAATGTCGCTGCCGACGGGAAGACCATCGATACAACGGGAGTGAATTTCATGCTCAACCCGTATGACGAATATGCCGTCGAAGAGGGGTTGAAACTGCGTGAAAAATTCACCGGCGAGGTCGTCGTCGTTTCGGTCGGCGGCGAGACGCACAAGGAAGCGCTTCGAAAAGCATTGGCGATGGGCTGCGATAGGGCTGTGCTGCTGAAGGATCCTTCGACGCGCGACTCGTATGCCGTCGCGCGCGCCCTTGCTGACTATGCTAAAGAATATTCCCCCGATGTTGTGTTGTGCGGAAAGCAATCTATCGATTACGATGATGCCCAGGTCGGCGGTCTGGTGGCGGAGATGCTCGGCATGCCGTCCATTTCTGTTGCCGTGAAATTGGAAATTACAGCGGGCGCTGTTGTGGCTGAAAGGGAGGTTGAAGGGGGAAATGAAGTCGTTCATTCTAAATTGCCCGTCGTTATCATGGCCCAGAAAGGTTTGAACCAGCCCCGCTATCCGTCGCTAAAAGGAATTATGGATGCAAAACGGAAGCACATTGAAGAACGGCCGATCAGCCCAGTCGAATCGAAAGTCGAAGTTCTAGCATTGAAGAAACCGGCGGCGAAAGCTCCCGGCAAAATTGTGGGAACGGATGCTTCAGCGGTTCCGGAACTCGTGCGATTGCTCCGCGAAGAGGCAAAAGTCATCTGATTATACTCAGGATAAAGAAGTTATGAAAATTATCGCGTTTGCTGAGCAGCGAAATAATCGATTTAGGAAGACTGCCTTTGAAGTTGTTCGGGCAGCAAAGACAGTTGCAGACCAACTCTCGGCGGAAGTTGTTGCGTTGGTTGTCGGCGGGAATGTCTCCTCGATCGCCGGCGAGGTCGGAGGGTATGGTGCGGCCAAAGTGATTGTTGTCGAGGACTCCCGCCTCGAGAACTATTCCACGACCGCGTATGCGAAAGTTGTGGCAGAAATTGTACGGCAGGAGTCGGCTGAGCTTGTTTTTTTTCCGGCGAGCTCTTTAGGAAAAGACGTTTCGCCGCGGGTATCGGTGAAAATCGATGCAGGGCTGGCGGCAGAATGCACGGCTCTTCGCGTTGAAAATGGCAATGTTATTGCCGCGCGTCCCGTCTATGCAGGAAAAGGGACGGTTGATGTCCGCGTAAAATCGGCGGTGAAGATTTTTTCTCTCCGGCCGAACGTTTTTTCTGCCGGCACAGCGTCACCTGTATCGGCTGTTGTTGAGAAAAGAAATATTCCTCTTACGGATGATGATTTTGGGGCTGTTGCTACAGAGATAAAAACGTCGAGCGGAAAGAAAGATGTAGCGGAGGCAGACATTATTGTTTCCGGCGGGCGCGGGCTGAAAGGCCCGGAACATTTTTCGTTCATTGAAGACCTTGCTTCAATATTGAATGCCGCCGTCGGCGCGTCCCGTGCCGTTGTTGATGCAGGATGGAGGCCGCACGACGAACAGGTTGGGCAGACTGGAAAGACGGTAGCACCGTCCCTCTATATTGCCGTTGCAATTTCCGGTGCGGTGCAGCATCTTGCTGGAATGTCATCCTCAAAGTATATCGTTGCCATCAATAAAGATAAAGACGCACCGATTTTTTCTATTGCCGATTATGGGATTGTCGGTGATGCCTTCGACGTTGTACCGGCATTGACTGCGGAACTTAAAAGAGCTAAAGAAAAATAAAATGCAATTGTGACGTGCTGAGTTGCTATTCAGAGTACTTTTTTATATACTCGCTTTAGGTGTAAAGATTTTTTTTCGAGAGGATTTGGCGTGGAGAAAGTTCAGGTTGATATTTTAGGATTATCGACAAGTCCGTCAAGCGGCGGAGCGTATGCGCTGATCCTGAAAGAGATGAACGGCAAACGCAGATTGCCGATCATTATCGGTGCATTTGAAGCTCAATCGATTGCATTGGAGATGGAAGGGATTAAGCCGCCGCGTCCGCTTACGCACGACCTGATGAAAAATATCATCGATACATTCGGCGTATCGCTGCAAGACGTGTACATCAATGAATTGCGCGACGGCACCTTCTACGCGAAAATAACGATCGAAGGAGTGAGCGACAGCCAAGAAGTGGATTCACGGCCAAGCGATGCCATCGCTCTCGCGGTGCGGTACGGGGTTCCCATCTTTGTTGCGGAAGACGTGTTGAATGAAGCCGGCATTGTTGCCGACGGTGAAGAGGAAGAGGCAAGCACCGAGCCGAAAACCGATCCCCCCGCTGTCATCAAGAAACACGCATCAAAACTTGAACAATTGCAAACGTCGCTTCACGAGGCGATCGAAAAAGAAGAGTACGAAAAAGCTGCTAAACTTCGCGACGATATCCGCAAGCTGACAATGGGGGATTGATCAGAGCAATCATCGTCTCAGCGATGAGCTATGAGATCCACCATTTCTCTTACCGCACGGTCCAATCCGACAAACATCGATCGCGAAATAATGGCATGGCCGATGCTCATTTCATCAATAAAGGGAATATCAGCAACCGCGGCTACATTGACGTAATTCAAGCCATGTCCCGCATTCACACCCAAACCGAGTTTCTTCCCGTACTCAGCCACAATGCTGATCTTCTGTAAGAGCTTTTGCTGAACAGCGGGCGATCGGGATTCGGCATACTCTCCGGTATGAATTTCAATCATGTCCGCACCGATATCGTTCGATGCATCGATCTGTTTTTTTACGGGGTCGACAAAAAGGCTGACAAGGATGTTCTTGTCATGCATCCTGCGAATTGTTTTCTCGATCCTCGCGCGGTGTCCCGCAACATCGAGTCCCCCTTCTGTGGTTAACTCAAGGCGTTTCTCCGGAACAAGTGTTACGAGGTCAGGGACAATTTTCAGAGCAATAGAGACGATTTCTTCGGTGGCCGCCATTTCCAAATCTAATTTTGTTTTCAACGATTTTCGCAGTTCGAGAACGTCGCGGTCATTGATGTGGCGGCGGTCTTCCCGCAAATGGCACACAATTCCGTCTGCGCCTGCTTGTTCACAGATGACCGCCGCCGCCGCCGGGTCCGGTTCCATACCGCCGCGAGCCTGGCGTACCGTGGCAATGTGATCGATGTTTACCGAAAGCTTCATTGTCCCTTTTCTTCCGATTGAAGTTAACTACAAAATAAACGAAATTCGATGAAGAATCACAATAGCAATGCTGGATGTGTTAGAGTTTGCTGATAGTTGCTGTTGTCCGACAACTTATCCGAGAAAGCGTGATTTATCGAAATATTTGGTAATGTTAATCAAGGAAGTGCCCTATAGCTGCCCAAACTGTAACACAATCCAATTCTGCAAACCGCAACTTTTTCGAACGCGAACCGTATTCGAGACTGGAAAATGATCCGAAATATCTCCATTGAGGTGCCACGCATGAATAAATCATTACCGTTTGTTTTCATTTCGTTTTTCTTCATTACCCTAAACTCCGGTTCAGTGATTGCCCAAACAGACCACAGCTCGTACATATTTGAGCCGGATTCGACGGACAGCGTGACAGATGGTGACAGGATTAGTTCTTTTGTGGACGGCCTGCTCCAGAAAATAGAGTCTGACGTGAAAACAATGGTTCAAGATCGAAATAGAGAACATGACGAGGGGTCTGATTCGGCATCGATATATCGCCGGTACCGCTCGACGGAAAGTGCGGTAACGTTTTCGGGAAACACGAGTATCGACCAGAGCGACACGATTGACGGAAACGTGGTTGTGAAAGGAGGGACTCTTACCGTTATCGGCCTTGTGCATGGGGACGCCCTGGCAATTAACGGAGATATCATCGTTAAGGATGGAGGCAAAATTACGGGCAACGCACGGGCCATCAACGGCAAGGTCGTCAAGGAGGGGAGTGGAATGGTAGTAGGGTACAGCAAGGAAACTTCATCGCCACGCGATGCCGTGTACATGAGCCCGGGGTACGTACCGAGCAGGTCATACAAATTCAACCAGCTGTGGCTCGATGAAAACGAATTCCCGGACCATTTACTGTTCCGTTATGACAGAGTGGATGGGTTATTCCTGGGCTTAGGGAGTGAGAAGAAGTTTTACTGGGATGGAAGTAAGATTGTTTCTGGGTTCGGCTCGGCGGGCTACGCATTCAGCCTCCATCGCTGGCGGCTCAATTTGGGACTGGACAGGCAATTCGCCGCGGGGAATGCATTGTACGAAGTTGGTGCAGAGGGACACAGCCTCACGGACACAAAAGATGAGTGGATTATGAAGTTGGGTGAAAACGACCTTGCGTCGATTCTTTGGCACGAAGATTACCGCGATTATTTTAACCGCCAGGGCTTTTCTTTGAATGCTGCACGATATACAAAGGAAAGCGATTATGCTTCACAACTCCGGGTCCAGTACCTTGTCGACGATTACTCTTCGCTGTCGAAGGAGACAGACTGGTCAATTTTTCGGCCGAGCCATAGCTTTCGTGAAAACCCCGCAGTAGCAGAAGGAACGATGCACAGTATTTTGGGAACTGCCGGCCTGAGCACGCTCGAGGGGCGCGGGCGAAGGACAGTTGGCTGGAATATTTTTGCAAGCGTGGAACGTGCCGGCGATCAATTCGGCGGCGATTTCGATTTCACGGAGATCGTTATCGACGTGCGGCGGTTTCAGCCTCTCTCTGATTACGACAAGATCAATGTTCGAGTTCGCGCAGGGTCGCTTGAGGGAGATTACATCCCGCAAAAATCGTTCGAGATCGGAGGAGTCACCACCCTCCCCGCATTTAGTTACAAGGAGTTCGCGGGCAACAGAATGCTTTTAGGGAATTTTGAATATGTGCTCAGCGGCCGGTTGATGGAGGATGAATTTTTTTGGCCCAGCAGCCTGAATTTTATAGCATTTGCTGACGCCGGCGCGGCGTCGCTGGTTCCAACGACGAGGGCAATCACGGATGGGTTTTCATCGATCGATGAAAATACTATTAAGTCCGACCTGGGATTTGCACTCGGCTGGCACGATGAAAGCTGGCGGCTCGGGTTCGCGTGGCGCACCGACGTAAAATCGCCCGTCAGTGTCTTTCTGCGGCTGAATAGACCATTCTAATTTCAACGTCATTGCATCAATAAAAAAAACTCAACCCGCGGGTTGAGTTTTTTTATTTCCTCACGACGTACTGCAGCCGTTCCGGATCTTGCCGCACGATCTTTATGTCTTTAGGAGTGGTTACTACGGGCTGTATGGAGCCGGTGGTGTCGAGCAAGATGGATTTATAATCGATGTACGACGAAAAATCCTTTTGTTCGACCGCTGCCACTTGTTCTATTCCTCCGCGGACGATGATATCAATCTTCGGCGGGATAAGTACGACGAGACGGTTTCCGGGCACCTGATTTACTTCAACAGGAATTCCTTTAAAACTTTTTTCCGCAATTGGCTGGACGTCGATTTGAACAGTGACTGCTGCGGGGGACGGGGTGATGCTGAAGGACATGGTGTCGGAAACTCCGACTCGAGCGTTGACGTCGCTTTTTAAGCCCGAGAATACGAGCGGGTCGGTCTGCCATCGGTCGATTTTGTCAAGCAGGTCTTTGGCGCCCGTAAGAGTGATGCTGTCGGGGATGGACTCGATGTCTCCGACAACGCCGTATCCCTCACGAAACGTCATCGCGACAACCGGCTCTACGGGGACAGTTTTCTTTACTTTATCGTCCAGCACCACCATAATGGTATCGGGCTTGATGTCAACCGTTTGGATTCCCTGCGGCAGCTTCAACCGTTCCCCAATATCTTTGCTCGTCACAAAATTGAATCGATTGGAGATGTCTGAAATATCGAGTACATAGCGGACATTGGGGGCGAAATACAATCCAACGAGCTGCCAGCCGGAAGCGTGGACCTTCACGTTGACGATGGGGGGGACGGGTTTTGCCAACGCCCTGTTGGGCTTGATATTCTCTAAGACGAGGGGGACAGAGACGACGGTTTGATATTCGTACCCCATATTAATGGAGAGCCATAACGCCGCAGCAAAAAGCGTCGAAAAAATAGCGATGTGAAGGTTCTTGTTCTTCATGCCAGCGATTATGAATGCAGAAATAAAAAATCCATCTTCGTTTCAGCATGGCGCGAAGATGGAGCGGGATTAAATTCCTATTAGACGTTATTAATCACGAAATTTCGCTTTCATGAGCTCTTCGAGAAGCTGTTCCTTGTTTGCCATTGAGATGGCTCTTCCGTAAATCCCCAATCCTTTGAAGCTTCGGGTATATGACCGGAGTTCGTGAACCGTCATTGCTGTAAGTTCGGCACGGTATGAATCCCGCTCATTGGATTGCGGCGGCACAAAGGCTACGTCTTCTTCGCTGCTATCTTCCGTAACTTCATCAGCGTTTGCATCCAACACATCGCCATGCAGCAAGAGTGCGATTTCCTGTTCCGTGAGAATGGATTTCGCGAAGATCAAATCCTCAACGCCTTCTGCCGGGCGCGGAATAACGTGGTGTGAAACCAGTTGACCGACGCGTTTTGCTGCTTCGGCTCCCGCCTCAACAGCAGATAGGACGGCCGAAGTGTCTCCGATAATCTTTATTGTTATCATGGCGGGGTCCGTCCGTTCCTTCCCGATCAGCCGGACGTTTGCTGTCTTTAGCATTGCGTCCGCAGCTTCGATTGCCGCGACCAGACCCCTTGTTTCGACCATGCCGAAAGCAAAATCCATTATCCTGTTTATATTGTTGTTAGTAAGCCAAAAATAAAGCCCTTTACTTTACGGCCGGGCGTTTCGGAAGAATTAATTCAACGTCGCTATGCGGCCTTGGAATTACATGTACGGAAACCAACTCACCGACTCGCTGCGGCTGCTCCTGCATCGGTTGCCGCTTTCACTGCTCCCACATCGCCCCGGACCATTACCGTGACATATCCGCCGCCAATTTGCTCTTTGCCGATCAACGTGACTTTAGCGGTTTTCACCATTGCGTCTGCGGCCTCGATGGAACCGACAAGACCCTTTGTTTCAACCATTCCGAGGGCATCGAGTGAATTGTCCGACAATTGTGTCTCCTGCATTTGTGGTTGAAATGTGTATTGCCCAGTGAAGTGGGGGAAATATAAATAACAATGAAATGAGAGTCAACCAGTTGGTATTGAATATGCTCCTGCGTCCGCAGACGGGAGTAAAAGACAATAGAAGCCATCAAAAATAGTATTGTTGGATCGCGTCGGAAACAATTCTTTGACGCGCAGTAAACTGCCAATGTGTAGTTTCAATTTCGAAAAATCTTCGGTACAGCTGTTCTTCCATCGATAACTACCTTTCCTAGTGCTGTTTCTCAAAACAAATAATGTGTTTTCCTATAACTAATTCACCGCAAAGGTCGCTAAGGACGCGAGGATTTCTTAGTTTTTTTACAAAAATTTCTTTGCGATCTTAGCGTCCTTTGCGGTTATAATACAAGATTTAATATCGGAAACGGCACTGGGTCACTCATTCACTGCTTTAAATGCAAAAACAACAGGCTCGTGTGCCGCGGCATTCCACTTGAAATGGAGTATCACCGATTCTGCTTTCATGCCGTACGATTGTGATATCCAGCCCTCTTCCACCTTTAAAGTCAGGTAGCTCGGAAAAATACATTGTGCGATTGTCGTATTATTTTTGTGGATACGAACGCAGTTTTCGTTTACGGTTGCTCTCAACCCGCTGTCAAGGTGAAAATACGAATGAATGTCGGGAATGTTTTTGGTGAACAGATCTTCTATCGTGAAAAGATGGTGATTGGGTTGATAAGCGATAGTTCGCCGATAAAAATTTGCAGACGGTTTTTCGAAGGTGCATTCAATTCTAATTTCTTTTTCCGACTGAATTGACGCAACAATCGTTCCGTCGAGGCTTTTCTTCCATCCAAACCAGCGCTGAGGCTCAAAAAAATCCCACGCTGGCGAGAATGTCGTGTTATGTGCTGCCGCTGAACGAAGGTAATTGCGTTCCTCGTCGTTTCCAACGTAGACTGAAGTCCCTGTATCGGCGAGTACCGAATTCCCGTTCACGTGGATGATCGGGGAAAAGAGATCGTTATGGCTGTGCGAAGAGAATCCGTTGCCCCCCATTCCGAACTCCCCGGCCCGGAAGAAGCAATAGTCGCCCGACTCTTTGTTCCCGACAATGACATGCCGGCTGTCGGGTAAAATTGTGCAGATTTCAGCCGATGAATTATTTCGATTGCTTTTAGGAGAGTTCCACTCCGCTTCATTGAGCAGCCAGAATGATTCTTCATTGAGAAACGAAGCAATGGGTATCTCTTCGCTCTGGAACACAGCTCCCCCGGCGGCGATCAATCCCCGCACATCCCAAAAATTTACAGAAGGGGCTAACGTGAAACCCCGGCCGTCGTCTGAGTCGCCGTACGCAGGAATGCCGAATCCGGGTGATTGCAGAATAAAGAGGTAGCGCATCATTTTCTGAAGCTTTTCTACGAACGGGACTGAAAACGGCGAGGCGGATTTTCTGGCACACAAACAAGAAAGAAGAAAAAAATCGACGTCGAATCGGTGGTATGACGCTGACTGCTCCCTTGACACACCGTCGTCAAATACTTGCGTGAGGATTTCCCGTTCGAGGATTTTTTGTCCCCTTTTTTTCCATCGTTTGGATTCATTAAAGAGAAACGAGGATGCGGCGACAAACAATCCGGCAGTTTCGCCGATCAAATGATTTGTTCGAACTATCTTATCCAACGACAAGTGCGACGAGAGGAAGGACATTTGCTCCCATGTACTTTTCAAAATGGCCGTTCGGACCTTTTCTGAAAGCTGGTCTTGAATAAATTGGAACGTCAGAGTCCACGAGATCAGTCGTATGCCGATTTCCAACGGGCTTGCCCAGTTAATGCCGGATCGGTACGGATTCTCGTCAATCCAATGCAGCCACTGTGCGACAAGCTCGTCCAGGTACACCCTATCTCCCGAAACATAGAACGCCTGGCCTAATGCGACAAAATACTGATGACGGTTCATTTCCCACACGAGCTTGACATCAACAGGCGAGCCTTCATACTGCAAGGCGTTTTCATTGTAGATTCTTTTTTGCCATTCCTTCGAAGATGCCGGGTCCAAATGCCAATTGATTTTTTGGCCGAATTGAATTGTGTGCCCAAGGAACTCGAATCGGTGGGACCGTATGGACTGGGCTTTTGCGAGCAGGGATGAGAATCCTTCGGGGAAAAGTGTTTTGAACCGAGTTCCTGTTTCGCTTTCAAGGGGGAGAACAGGATTGAAGGAAAACGAAGAGAACGACTGCATGGATGCCCGCCGCATTGCGAGATCGTTGTATTTCCCAAAAATCATTCGGTATAATTTAAGGGCGGCGATCCAAACAAATCGCCGGAGTCCTGCTTTTTGAATCGCAAGTATGCAATAGCGGACAATGTTCACAACGGTGCAGTGCTCAAGAAGATGGGGAAAAAATAGTTGGATCTGGATTGTGCAGCCATTGCCGGAAGATCACGAACGGCGCGCCATAATGTTCTTCATTTCTTTTAGCCCGTCAACAAGAGCGAATACAGGATTCCAACCCGTCTCCCTGCGGATTTTTCCGATATCCAGAACATTGTACGGGACGTCAAATTTTCGCTCGGCTTGGTATACAACGCGGCATTCTACTTCAAACGTCGCTTGAATGAGTTTGACTATTTGATTCAACGATGTTCCGCTGCCGGTCCCGACGTTGAAAACACCCTGCAGCGACGTTCTTTGTACGATCGCGGCTACTGCAGCAGCAAGGTCGCTTTCAAATAAATAGTCCCTGACGGTTGTTCCGTCGCCCCAAATTGCGATCTCCTCTCCTTTTAACGCTTTGTTCAAAAAGACACCGACTGCGCCCTGGGGCCTCAGTGCGTGTTGACTGGGTCCGTACGGATTCGAGAATCTGAGAATCACGTACGGAAGGCCGTAGTTGAACGAGAACAATTTGATAAATTTTTCTACCGTCAATTTTGAAATTCCGTATGCCGAAATGGGTTCTGTCGGTCCCTGTTCTGAAAGCAGCCGTCCCGGTTCGGATGCGCCGTACACTGTTCCTCCCGATGACGCGAAAATGAGACGAGTCGATCGCTTGTCTTTCAAAAGTTCGAGCAGGCGCACGGTCGGAAGAACGTTTGTTTCAACGTCGTACTTGATGTCGTTCATCGAGGTTTGTGGAATCGTCGTTCCTATGAAGTGAAGTACTGTAGAAGCGCCGTCGAGAGCCCGCGTCAGGTCGCCGAGATTTGAGAAATCGCCAAACTGCAGGTCAATCTTTTCGAGAACGGATTTGATTCGGTAGGTGTCCTGTCCTTCCTTGTCAAAGACTCGGACATTCATCCCTTCTGCAACGAGGTGTTTTGCCACCGCCGAGCCGAGGAAACCGCAGCCGCCCAGTACGAGACAAAAACTATTTTTGCTTTGCGGCACTGCGCTGAGGTCCACTTTTGATTTCGCGAATAATAAATTTCGGTGAACTGTTTGAATTCATCAGAATCCTGCCTGTGTATTCGCCGATCAGGCCGAGAAAAACTATTTGCATTCCGCCGATAACCAATACAACGACCATCAACGAGGCCCAGCCCTGAACGGGAACACCGTAAATGATTTTTTGGATAATGACAACCGCAGCTCCTATCAAACCTGCGAATGCGCTTAACAATCCGAGCATCGATGCAATCTGAAGGGGCTTGATGGAAAAATTCACCAGAAGATTTAATCCATGATTAATCAGACGCAGGAGGGTATAGTGCGACTCGAAGTCCGACTTATCGTTTCTGACGGTGATGCCTCCGATATTTGTCGTTGTCCAGCTGATAAGACCGTCGATGTACGTGTATGAAGAATTGTATTTAACAATTTCGTCTACGACCCATTTTTTCATAGCGCGAAAACTGCTGAAATTACCGTTCAACGCGGTTGAGAGAATCTTTCGGGAAATCCATTTGCTGAAATCGGATGTGATATTCCGGAAAAAATTGTGGGCCCGTTCCTCCGGCAGACCGTACACAACATCGAACCCTTCCGTGAGCTTCTGGATCAGCCGCGGTATTTCTTCCGGCGGATTCTGTAAATCCTGGTCAAGCGTCACGATCACTTCGCCGTGCGCGCATGAGAGTCCAGCGAGCGTCGCATTATGCTGTCCGAAGTTCCTGCTGAGCTCGACGGCGCACACATTCGGGTCTTTTGATTGAAGTTTGGTCAGAATGGAGTAACTTCCGTCAGTACTCCCATCATCCACGAAGATCATTTCGTATTTGCCGAAGGATTTTGCGATGGGGAGTAAATGGTGATGCAAACGCTCGACCATCGCGGAGCCGTTGTAAACGGGAATAACGAAGGAAATTAGTTTCATAAAGAATCTGCCGAAAGAGTCATGTACGGTACCAAGATAACGAACAGGCGCGTTTGATTCAACAGCGGGCTACCAGCGCAATCGATAGACCCGCAATGTCCCGTAGCAGTTTTCCGGGAACTCGGCAACGAGCGTCCCCCGTTCTCTGATGACCGCATCCGCGTCATCCTGCACGGATTTCCAAAAATCCTTCCCCCAAATTTCTGCGTCCCCTGTGATCATGTACTCCGGCTTGAACGTATCGACTTCCCGCAGATGCGTGTATTGCGTTCGGAGAGGCTGGTGCTGAAACCCGAACCAAAATGTTATCGAGCCCCACACCCTTGCATCCGGAGGAATCACGGTCTGAAGTTGTTTGATTGTTTCGGTATACGAACAATTCCTGTTGCGCCACAATAACCTCGTGTCCCCCGCAAGTTGATTCAGCGAGAGGAGAACGAATAATCCGACACCCAGCGATTCGCGAAAATAACCGGAATGAAATATTCGTCGTATGCGCTCTCCAAATTCCTGAGGCGCTCCAAGCAATTCGTCTGTGTTTACTGCCGCAAGGACGCAGAGCATGGGGAGAACGGAGCTGGTATACAGCACCGTCTTATTTGATATAACCAGGATAGAAAGAAGGATATACATTCCAACTACGATTGCCACATTACGGGTTTCGATTTTTTTTGAGACAAGGGAACGAACCCAAACGGAGGCAAACACGAGAACGATGGGCGCTCTGTATGGAAACTGTGCATATTCCACAATGCGGTTCCATTCGCCCCGCAGGCTTGTGGCGAGCCAATTCTGCTGGGCGAGCGAGCTCGTTCTGTTGTCCAGCTGAAGATAAAATGTCGAAAATGAATTGCGTGCGTCGTTCGCGATTACATAAATAAGGTACGGAAGCAGGGCGATAAGCATTGCGGCAGCAAAACTCCAGCTATACCGGGATGTGAAAGCCCCGCCCTTATACGTCAGCACCAAAAGCACTGCAACCGCCCCGACATGAAGGACGGCGTTTGGATGTGTCCACAAGGCGACACCGGCGAACAATCCCGACCAGAAAAAATACGCTTTCGAATTTGCCCGTATGCCCTGGAACAGAAAGAGCATTGAATAACTTTCCAGTGTTACAAGGTAGATTTCCGGGCGAATGGTGCGGTAGGAAATGAACATCATTGTTTCAATCATCACAAACCAGACCGCAAAAAGTGCGGCGCGCTTAGAAAAAAATTTTGAAGTAAAAAGATACACCGCGATCATCAGCAGCGCTCCGCATGCGGCGGAAACAAGCCTTCCTTGCACTGGTCCAACGCCGAAGAGTGCGAATGCGGGGGCGAGGGCGATATCCATGACGATCCGCGGCTGAAGGAAAACTTTGTCGAACCCGGCGTAATTTTCGAGCACGGGGTTGTACATCTTCCCTTCATGTGCAAGCGTTGATGCGGTGATCGATTCCCACGGCTCATCGACCCAGACGCGCGGATATTTATCCAGCATGAACGTCGAAAGAAAAACGTAGAACGCAAGGAGGAGGAAAAAGAATTTATGCTCGAACACTTTCGTCTTCATGGCGAAAAGGGGCTTATTCAACATCGAACACCCTCATCCACATTTCGAGATTGATAATTTGCCACAAGACATTATTAGCGATTGTTGGATGGTCGGCCTTAAGCTCCTTTTCAAGAGAAGCTCGGTTCAGGAATTGGCTCGAGCGAAGGGGTTCATCCAGCAGGAGTGAACGTATTTTCGGGAGTAGCATCCGCATCCAATCATGTTGCGGAGTGACGAAGCCCATTTTGTCTTTGCGCCATTGAATTTCTTTCGGAAGGATTCCCTCTCCCGCGCACCGTAACGGATATTTCGACCAGCCGTTGTGAATCTTAAACGATGCAGGGATGCTCATTGCATATTCCACGACTCGGTAATCGACAAACGGGACCCTCGCTTCAATGGCAAACGCCATTGAATTGCGGTCTTCATAGTGAAGGAGCTGCTGCAGATTGAACGCTGTCTCTTCCTGGAGCAAGCGTTCCTGAAGGTTGTCGTTTCGTTTTAACAGTACCGCCGACGTGCGTTTGTATGCAGATGAGAACTCGCGATTCATCAACCCAAAACCGGGGGCGAAGAATTCGTAGGCTGATTGCGGCAGAATACTTCGCCCTGCTTTGCCCAGGAGTTCAACCAGCTGCCGGGGGACAGAGCGCTGCGTTATGGATGAGGTTGCGGCCAGTTCTTTCAACAACGTCCCGAAGCGCATAGTGCGAAGCAATTCTGCTTGATAGATAGGCACATGCCATGCATATCCTCCCAACAGTTCGTCTCCGCCTTGTCCGTCCAACATCACCGTTATATGCTGCTCGGACGCGAGACGCATGACATTCCACTGTGCGTAGACGGATGTCGAATTAAACGGTTCGTCCTGGTGATAGACTACTCTTCTGAGCTCATCCCACAATGTATTGCCGTCGGGCCGGACAAAATGAGGCTCGGCGTTTGTAAGGGCAATCACTTTGTCGACGAACGGTCTCTCGCTGTACGTTGCATAGTCGTACACAGCCGTGAATGTTTTCTGATGTTCGCCGATCAGGGTCCGATCGATAACACCGTCTTTAAACATCAATGAGTTTGCCATACAGACGATCGTGGAGGAATCGAGCCCGCCGCTCAGACAGCTCCCGAGAGGTACGTCCGCGCGAAGCCGCAATTTGATGGAATCGAAAAGAAGTTCTCTGAATTTTTCGGCATGCTTCTTACTTTCCGGCTCACGGTAATGCCCCAGATTCGAATTGCAGTGCAACGTGTAATACCGCCGGGTTGTAAACTCTCCGGCGGCGTCAACGAACAGATAATGCGAGGGGGGCAATTGCTGGATGTCTGAAAAAAATGTTTCGTTGCCGTGGTCGATCACAGCGTAGGCAAGGTAATCGTATACGATTTGGTGGTTCGCCTTGCGGATAACGTCGGGATGCAGCAGAAGAGCTTTGATCTCCGATGCAAAAGCAAACGTCTTTTCGTTCTTGACGAAGTAGAAAGGCTTGACGCCGAACCGGTCTCGGGCGCAGAAGAGCGACTTCGACCGGGCATCCCATAAGGCAAATGCCCACATGCCGTTGAAATGCGAGAGGCATTCTTTTCCCCATTCTTCGTACGAGTGAATGATGACTTCGGAGTCGGTCTTCGTTCTGAACGAGTACCCCTTCGCGATGAGCTGCTCGCGCAATTCGATGTAATTGTAGATTTCTCCGTTGAAAATAAGCCACACCGTACCCTCGGCGTTCGACATCGGCTGATGGCCGGCAGGGGAGAGGTCGATAATGCTCAAGCGGCGATAGCCGAGTCCCAGGTTATAGCCTTCCTGAAACGGCGCGGCGAGGTGCGGATAATTTGCTTTCGCGGCGGGAATGGAGTCATTCCCTGATCGTTGCTCGCAGCGGTTGCTTGCCGTATCCGCGAAGAAATATCCTTCGTCGTCCGGCCCGCGATGACGAATGCTGTTCGTCATTTTCTGGAGCAGCGCCGGGTCAATGCGGATGCCTTGCCGGGAGAATATGCCTGTAATGCCGCACATGGAAAGTTATTGTGTCCGGGTTATTTTGTTGAACGAAATGGAATATAGTTTTTGATTGTCTGTATTTCGATCGGAAGAAAGAAGTTCATCATAGTTAGCAGCACGAGATAAACTGCCAGGAGGAGCGATTTAGCCGCGATGTGCAGAAGCAGCGAACCTCCGGGTATTGCCTTGCTCGCAAGAATAATGCACGCAGCGGCAATTGCCATTTTTACGATTCGTTCCCACTCATACCGAATAGGGAATAAATGATTGGCGAATACAAAAGTCAGGGCTGCCATTAAGAAATACGCGCTTACGGAAGCGATGGCCGATCCCATCCCGCCCATTGAGGGGACGAGGAAGTAATTCAGGGTAGCGCTTACAAGTAAGGGGGGAATGGTTACCGGCAAAATTGAAACGGTGTTCTTTGTCAACGACAGAATGACGACGAAGACAAAATAGCAGCCGTAAAAAAGAAAACTGCATGAGAGCAAGAACACTACCGAACCGGCACCAGCATACGATGATGTCGCCAGCAGAGAGAGAATCTCCGGCGTGAATAGCGTGATCGCCAAGACGAGGAGAATCCCGACAAAAACATAATATGTCAAAATGCGTGCATTGGTATAAGCCGTGTTCTCGCCGCCGGCGCGGGAAAATGCAAATTGCGGCCACGCCATTTGAAACGCCGTTACCGCGAACAAAACAATCGAAGCGAGACGGCTGCCGAGGGAATAGAGTCCGAGTTCGTTGAGCGTGGAAAGGCGCAAAAGAAAGAAACGGTCGCTTGAGCTCAGCAGCCAAATACTGACACTGCCTATCACCAGAGGGGTGCTGAATATCAGCATCTCTCTGGAGGTTTTTGGGGAGACTGCAAGGCGGAAATCATTTCGAGCAAACACAAATCCGACTGCGAGAGAAATGCCGTACGCTATCAATTGAGAGAGCATCAGACCGTAGACTCCGTCGCCCTGTATGAGGAAGAATACGCTGAGGCCGTACATCGCGATGAAGCGGAGAAATGTCAATACGGAATAACGTCCAGGCTGGCGCTTTGTCTGAAACAGGGCAAGCTGAACGGTATTGATAATAGAAGCCACCACCAGCATCATTGTTACATGGAGCGTGTTCACCTGCTTCACGCTGTCGAAGAGCATACTACTTATGACCGGCGACAGCATGTACCCAAACCCCGCAAGTATCGACCCGGCAGCTAATGCAATGAACAGCGAAGAAGAGACGACGAGCGTTCTGTGCCGCTCTTCACTGGAGTCGTAATAAAATCTGATCATTGCGGAGTCCATCCCGAGCGTACCGATTGTGCTCAGCAAAAAGAAAAGGACATTGAAAGTCTCAAATAGCCCATATTCCGACGGCTTAAGGTAGCTGGTAAACACAGGGAGCAAAAAAACACCGATAAACTTGCTGGCGACTGTTCCAAGCCCGTAGACGAATGAAGCGGAGATGAGTGATTTGACAGCTTTCAACATACGGTGCGATAAAAGTTTAATACGATGTCATACTGCTTTCATGAGACATTACTTCAACCGCCGGGATATCTTCTTGGAAATTCCACCCCTGCAACGAACGCACAATATGCTCGGTGAACTCGTGGCTAAAAAAGATACTCAAACCTTATCAGGGCCGCCCAATTTGGGCAGCCGATAGTTCTTATGGAATGGATTGCAGAATGAAGGAAGCACGACAATGCACCGCGATGCCGCTTTTTGCGAAATTGTCTACCACGTGAACTTGTTCTTATAATGATCAACAATTAATGGAAGTTCATCATCAAATTGTTTTGTGTTCTTCCATCCTAAACTCCGCAAAGCGGAATCATCCAGAGAATAGCGGACATCTTCTCCCATTCTCACATAATTAAATTGGACGTGATCTTGCAAAGGGACCGGTTTGCCAAAATAACATTTCAATATTTCTGTGATAACTTCTTTGTTCGATGCTTCATGGTTCCCTGAAATGTTATAGATCTTGTTCCGCTCTCCTTGTTCAGCGATATGAAGGACAGCGCTTACCATATCTTCTACATGAAGCCAGTTTCGTATGTACGATCCGTCTCCGTGCAAAGGAATCCTCTTGCCGAGAGATAGATATTTTACGGCTTTCGGTATCAATTTTTCGGGGTATTGTCCGATTCCGTAATTGTTCGTCGCCCTGACGATATTGAATGGCACGTTATAGGAACGATGCCATGCGAGGACCAGCATATCGGCTGCGGCTTTGCTGGCAGAGTATGGATTGCTCGGCCGTAATGGGTCTGTCTCAGCGTGTTTTCCTGCCACCAAGTCCCCATATACTTCATCGGTTCCGATTTGAAAGAAAACCGGCATTTCGTAATTGCGCTTTGCACGCACCAGTTCAAGCAGATTTTTTACCCCCATAATATTTGAGTGCAGAAACCGTGTGCTGTCTATAACGCTGTTATCCACGTGGGTCTCTGCGGCAAAGTTGAACACGAAATCAACTTCATACAAATGATCCTGCTGGGCAATGTCGGCCTCGAGAAACCGAAATGAAGCGTATTTCCCGAACTCATCAAGATACTCCGGACGTGCCGCATAAGTTTTTTTATCTATGCCCCAGACTTGCCACCCCCTTTTGAGACACGCCCTCGTAAAGTGGGACGCCATAAATCCAAGACAACCGGTTATGCAAACGACCTTCAAAGCGGTATCTCCTTTCCAATAAAAAATTAAGAAACGATTTTGGGCTCAGGGCACGGGAGGATGTACGAGCCTCTGTATCCTACCGCCTTACATCTTTTTATGATTTCTTCCTGAAAATTCCACGCCAATAAAAGCAAGTAATCAACCTTCGCCGTTTTAAGCTCCTGGATATTAGTAATTCTCATTCGGGATCCCGGAGTGTAATACTCCCATTTTTTGGGATTGTCATCAATCACGGCCGGGACCATGTCGCTGGAAATGCCAAAAAAGTTAACCAATGTATTTCCCTTTGCACTCGCCCCATACGCCCAGATTGTTTTTCCCTTTTTACGCTCCGTGTTCAACAAAGCAAGAAGCCGGTCCTTGTTGAGCATGACGCGTTGAGCGAACGACGTATACGGCGCTTTGACGGTAATTTGAAATTGCGCTTCTCGTTGAAGATATTTGTCAACGTTCTTGCTGACTGCGTAGTCATCTTTTCGGCAGACATACACGCGCGTTGTGCCCCCATGCAGGTCTTTGAAATATTCAATATCAAAGACATTCATGTTGTGCATCTTCATCAAATGCACGGAGGGAGTAATACCAAAATATGAAAGATGTTCATGATATGCAGTATCAAATTCGTTTTTTTCGATAAAATCAAGCACGTATGGGTATTCGATGACGAATATTCCATTTTTCTCCATGCACAGATCGACCGCTTTCACAAATTCGTGTACGTCATCGACATGAGCAAAGACATTTGTCGCGGTTATTACCTTGGGTTTCCCGAGATTTTGGACGATCTCAGCAGCAACCGGCACGGACCAGTATGCATTTAATGTGTTTATTCCGGAAGCATTTGCTTCGGCTGCTAAATTCTCGGCAGGGTCGACGCCAACGACCTTCATTCCGATCTCTTTGAATTTTGACAACAAGCAGCCGTCGTTGCTTGCAACATCCAGAACTATGTCTCCAGCTTTGCATTGAGCTCGGTTGCGCAGTGTGGCGGCCATTTCTTTGCAATGATTGCGGAACGTCTCAGTCGTTGAACTTACGTAGAGATAATTCTTGAACATCAATTCAGGATGCACCACTTTTGTCAATTGAGATAGTCCGCATGTTGAGCAGACCTGAATGGCAAGTTCTTCACGGAATTCCGCCAGGGATAATTCTTCTTTCTTGAGATACGAATTTGCAAGCGGTGTACTCCCGAGGTTCAAGTATGTGTACAACGGAGCGGAGCCGCAAATTCTGCATTGCGTTTGCGATTTTGATTCAAGCATGGTTGCCTTCCTTATGGACGTTTTCTTCAGCCGTTTCCCGGCTGTGCGAACTTACCACTTGCATGATCGCTCCGCCCCGTGCGATCCAGCTTACGACGGATAAAAGAAGAATCGGGATCGCCAGGACGATCGCCGCTGCGACGGCCGCCACGCTTCCGATAGTAAGGCGATCCAGATTCATCAATTGCCGGGTTAATTTGTTCTTGTTGCCGAATTGTTTGTTGAGGACGCTTTGAATCCAGCCGTATGGATCATGTTCAAATGAAACGTAACTGATGCTGGAAACTGACAGGCCTGCAATTTTCAAAGCGTTGCGGAGCGATTCCGGCGAAAAATGGAATAAGTGTCTCGGGACGTCAAGGTGAAACCAATACGAGGATGCATATTCGGACTGCCAGCTCTTCAAATTTGGGACAGCGATAATTAATTTTCCCTCGGGTTCTAGCAAAGTTGCACATTGCTGTAAGGTCGCCACAGGATCATTCAAATGTTCCAACACTTGAAATAAGACAATTAAATCAAACTTCTGCCCGCGGGGTATTTCGTCGAAACCGCCGACATAGACCTGAAGGCCGAGATTCTTCCTGGCGAACTCAGCCATTTTCTCTGTTCGTTCAGTCCCCGCGACGTTCCATCCTCTGTTTCGCAATGCGTCCAGCATCAAGCCGTCGCCGCAACCCATCTCCAAGACCGAGCCTGGTTTTGAAAATAGCTTGTTCCACCTTCTCGTTTGATAATGGTAGAGTTTTCTCAGAATCGTTAAAACGATCGGGGAGTATCTTCTATACTTTGGCGGGTAGTATAACTCCATGTTCTCAGGCTGGGGCAGCGTAAAGCCGACATCGCAGGCCTGGCAACGCAGTATTTCAAATCGTTCACCGGTAATATAGTCCCGCACATCGCCGAGAAAGACTGAAATATCCGTCGAGCCGCATACAGGGCAATTTTTTTGCTTCACCATTCCGATTTTCTCTTGCCGGAATTGCTATCCGTCGATACTGAAAAATTGTAGTGACTGAGTTTCCAATCAATAACAAAGACCGGCCGTGATATGCTGTTCTTGTAAATTCTCGCAATATATAATCCGTATACGGTCAGAAGAGAAATTCCATACACAAGATCAAATACGACCAACACTTTAAAAAGAGAGGCCGTGTGCAAGATCAAATCTAGAGCGAGCAAGAAAATGTTCAAAACCACGAAGAGCGGCATCAGATAAAACGCAAAGCGCATCGGGAATGTTGAAGACGTGAGTATCCCTCCGCCTGCAAAGACGCTCATTCTCCAAATGTTGTAATGAGACTTCCCCCTGACTCGCGATTGCCTGTCGTATTTAATCCCGATTCGTGAAAAACCTACGTACCCAATTTCCGCCCTCAAGAAAGGAAATGTGTTTTGGTTGTCAACGATAATGTCGCGGACGTGAGAGGATATGAGAGCAAATTCCGCCATGTCAAGCACGATATCGGAATCAGCCATTATTTTCAGCGAACGGTAGAAGAGCTTGCGCAACTCAATGAGAATTCGTGACTCTGGCCTCCCTTCTCTCAATCCATACACGACATCGTATCCTTCCTTCCACTTTGCGACAAACTGAGGAATCAGTTCAGGCGGATCCTCGCAATCGACGTCAATCGTAAAAATGCCTTTGCCGTGCGCAAATTTCATTCCCGCCAACACTGCTGCTTGATACCCAAAATTGCGGGAAAGTGTGAGGACCTGAATTGAAGAGTCTTTTTCACGGATCTTGTGAATGACATCCAGCGTTTTGTCTGTGGATCTGTCGTTTATGAACATGAGGTCGAAATCATACTCTTTTCGGAGCGGTGCAACGGCATTTTGCAATCGTGAGTAAAATACAGGAATGCTCTCCTGTTCATTATGAACAGGGCAAATGATGGAAATCAGCGTTCGTTTTTTCATGTTGGTCGATTCTACTTTATTTGTGGCCCACTGACCCAATCATACCCTATGCTTGGATCGTCGTGCGGTATTCTCCCTTCATCCTGCGGGTTATGAGTATGAGACATAACGTACAGGATATGAGCCGGCCCGCTAATACATTTGTAGCCGTGCGCAACCCCTGGCGGTATGCGCAGTGCCGTTGACGGCTGATTATCGCCCATGAGCATTTCCATGGTCTCACGAAAAGTCGGCGAATCTTTTCTCGTATCGTGCAAGGCAACCTTGAGAACGCCCGTCACGATATACCACCAATCAATTTGAATTCTGTGAACGTGCCACGCCTTTGTGATGCCAGGATAGACTACTGCGTGGCTGCACTGTCCGAATCCTTCTTTGAAAAAATCATCGTTCACCCTGATGACCTCTCGAAAGAAACCTCTCTCGTCGGTGTGGGTTACCAGCTTCTTAATGGCGACGCCTTCGATCATGGTAAATATCCTTTACGTACTTAAACTTCTGCTTGTCAAGAAATCTTCTTACGGCTGCGCTTGCTTCTCTCTGATGTCATGCAAATTGATAACGACGTACTTCTCATCTTGATAAACCGTTGAAAGCGACGGCAATTCGCCTTTCAGCTGCGCTTTTTCAAAAACGATATAATCGGCATGGTCATTTTCGGAGAGCTTCAACAAATCGTGTACAGTCAAACTGTAATAGCCGCGCGCATCAAACGTTCCATGCGCCGGAATTTTCACGCCGAGATTACCGATGCGCTGATTTCCTTCATGATAGATAGAGGCATCGAAGGCAAGTTGATTGACTTCATTGCATGTGATATAGACGCCACGCTCAGCAATGATACGGAAAGTTCCAAAGTTGTCCAAGTCGTCCGGTGGAATGACAAAAAGGGACCTTTCAGGAGTTGCGGTCCGAGCCCATTGCATCAGCGCGGCCGTTTGCTGGGGCGCCTGATGCATCATTATGCGCTCTTTGATTTTAGCCACATCTGGGATGAAGGGGATATGTCTGTCCTTCAACGAGATGACAAGATGATGAACTAATAACACCGTCAGCACAGCAGCAACTAATCGCGAAGCCGGAATTATTTGGCCGACATTCCGCGGAGGAACATGGATGGTCTGATTGAGTTTCCGGAACACAACAAGCAGAGCCAGAGCAAGAACGACGATGATTCCAACGATGATGTTTTCTATCCGTTCCTGAGAATCGGCCAGACCGGGAAATTGAACGAGCACGGCAATGGCCAGTAGTACAATTCCCGCCACGTCAATGGACCTGAGAAATGGCCGGTGCGAAGGTGCATTCTTCGATGCCAGCTTTGCCATCAACCCAAAGCTCACGAGTGCGAGAGCATCCGCCACGACGGCAAACTGCATCGGGAGAATAGCGGAAAAGAAGAGAAGGGCAATTGCCGCTGACAATTCCCACGGCTTCCACCACGAAATAATCCCTTGAGCATCTCTCAACTCGATACGCCATTGCCTGATGCCATGTACAACGAAAATAAAGAGAATCGGTTTTATGAAATAGGTTGCACGAAAGAGGAACATGACCAACACAACACTATTTTTCGTGACGTACGAATTGAATGCATAGCCGGCCATCAGCAGAAACCAACAAGCGACTAGCGACCAAACCACCCGCCTTTTCCATTGGCCGATGTACCGTCCAAACCACACTGCGCCGGCCAGATTGACGAAGAACCAACCGTATCCTTCACGCCAGTGGTCTTCGACAAACACGTGCATGGCATACAGGCGGAATTGTGCAAAGAAATCATATCCAACGGGGACAAAGTGTGCTGAAAAATGAGACAAAATGTAAATGACGTTCGGAAGAGCGAACAATCCGCCGGCAGCAATAACGAGAATACGTTTTCCAAGCGATTCTTCGGAATTGAAAAAAATAGCTGTCGCGATTGCCGATGCAGCCAGCACTCCGACATACGGATGGATATTGAAAACAAAACTGCTGAGGGCGATCGCAGGAAAGTAGCGTTTTCGAAGCAGCAAAGTCATCGCAGCAAATCCAAGCGGCATTGCCACGATCGTCGTTATGAACGATGGAATAGGAACAGCGGCAGCATGAAGGGACCCTCTCAACGGATGGGCGACGGCGATAAAAGCCAAAACTAATGACGATGAAATTCTATCCTCGGTTAATTCAATGGAGAGAAGCCAGAGCGTCAAAAATGTTAAAAAGAGAAAGCAAAGAAATAATGTCTCCCAAATAATATCGATGTTGAAGTTTGAGCGGTACAGGAAGCCGCCCAAGTATTTATAGAGATGGTATGGTTCATGAATACCGGAAGAGACAATTAAGTCGTACGGCGAGAAAAGCCCCGGATGCGCGAACTCTTTCGCAATTGGAAGTCCGATCGTCAGATCAACGTTCGAGGGTACCGCACGATATAATGATTGATAGGCTACGCACAGTAAGGACAGCAGAGAGCCGATCAGTAATCCTGATTGTTTCTTGAGATTTGATATTGGGATCGTCATTCTGGCGTGATACAAGAATTGGAGCGAAGGTTCATCGGGACAGTTGTTGTGAATTTGCCTTTCATATATGATTCGCCGAGTGAGATTGCTCTGTGAAGTTCAACGAAACCCCATATTCGGGGCTGCATTGTCGAAAACCGCGTTTTTGTAGATGTCGTATCTAAAGGAGCGATGATAAGATCGACTTCCCAGGCTTAATGCGAAATCAAGATATTAAAAAAAGGGAGAAAAAACCATGTAATTTGTTCCGTTTGGAATAATGAGCGAAAACCGAAGGGGAAATTCCTTTGCAACGATTTGCTCAATTTTTCGTATATTCATGAAATCACAATTGTTAAGCTTATGAAATACTTTGACGAACACCCTAAGGTTGTGCAGGTCCTTATCGGCCTTTTGGCGATCTGCTTGTTTTCGCTTGGCGCGATGACGTTCTATCGCTACGCCAGCTCGCCTACCGATGAAAACTGGTTCAGGAATTCTTCATCGACGCTCTATTTTGTGAAAAACCTCTCCGGGAATGTCATCAAAAAATCTTCATACAAACCGTTTGTAACGTATGCGTCGTACGGTCCTGATTCGATCTGTATCGGAGACCTTCTTGTCTCCGTGAACGATCTGGTCCCGGCGAGCCCTTCAGAAGTTGACGCCGTCGTGAAGAAAAATGCGGGCGATTCGCTCGTCATCACAGTCGACCGGTCGACGGAGAATGCTCTCGTCAGCTTTAAAATGAAGAAGACCGATTTTTCTTCCGGAACGATCCGTGTGATTCCTCCAACGGCATACGTCTTCGACGTGATCGAAGGGGGCGCATCAGACCGGGCAGGGATGAAGGTTGGCGATCTGATTTTACAGATCAACGGGAAAGGCTTCAAGAATGTCCTCGAAGCGGACTCAATTATGCGGCAGGGACAAATCGGCAAATCAATCGTTTATGAAATTCTCCGTGCTAATCAAACTCTCCATCTTAACGTAACATTGGCATCGTTCGGGTTTCCGATTTCACTGCTTATCGTGTTTCTGTCGGGAATGTTGTTTATGGCAACAGGTACATTTTTGTCCCTCAAGCGTCCGGCATTGAAAGCAGCAAGGCTTACCGGACTTTCATTTCTTGCTCTAGGTTTCTTTCTGGTTGTAACGTTGCTCCAGCGGGATACGTCTGTCGACATGTTTGTCCGAGTACGGGTTTTCACAATGACGTGCGCAATTTTTCTGGGCATAGCGGCGACCTTTCACAGCAGACATTATTTTCCTGTAGAGAGGCCGGAACTGTTGACGCGTCCCTGGATACGAATAAGTATCTATGCGCTTGCCGTGCTCAGCATCATTATTGTGTACACCGTAAAATCGATTTCAGGAATCTTCTGTATCGGGGTGATGTTTCTCGCCATGGCTGGTGTGTCAATCTTTTTCTGGAAGCAGTGCGGTCATGAGTACAAAAAGCTTTCCCGGATCATTAACTGGGCGTCGATAATCTCATTGGTTACCGTCGTCGGCTTTGGATATCTTGTGAACCAGACTAACAGCCAAACGTATTTTGGTTACATAGGGGCGGGTTTGGCAGCCATTCCGTTGTCGTACCTCTATTCTATCGGTCGATACCGATTGCTCGATTTGGATCTGCGTGTGCGGCGGAATATTCAATACTCGATCATCTCATGGGTATGGATATTTCTCCTGGCAGCTGCTGCGCTCGAAATCCTTCTTACGCTTCCTCAAACAAAAATGAACTTGCCCAACGTCCGGATCACCGGCACTTCTATTGAAATTCTCAGCACGCCGGTCATTCCCGGGCAACAGGAGCCCTTTGAGAAAGCAGTGCTTATGGCGATTGCCGGTGTGTTGACGCTGTGTATAGGATTTGTCGGAAGAAAAGGGCAGGAGTTCATCGATACGTTGTACGACAGGGCACGGTACGATTACCGGCGTGCGGCAAATGATCTGGCGGAAGTGATGGGGACAAAACTCAGCATGGTTGAACTTGCACGCGGAATTGTGGAGAAGCTGAGCGAGTTGATGAAATTGAAACGTGCCGGCATTATTTTTTTCCGAGATGAACGCACCTGCTGCTGCACGGAAACGGAAGGGTTTGATGGAAGTGCATGGAAAAAGTTTTGCCTCCTCTCGGATAAACGGCTCGTCGAAGCGATCCAGAAGTTCAAGGGAGAATTCAGCGTCGATTATCTCCCTGCGGACATCAAAGAAAATTTTCGCCAGCATGAACTTCAATACGTCATCCCCATTCGCTCGAAAGAGAAGCTGATCGGCGCACTCTTTGTCGGCGAGAAATTATCCGAATCCACTTTTCGACAGGAAGACCTGCAGCTCCTCTCGTCAACAGGCAAGCAGGCGTCGGTGGCAATCGAGAACGCATTTTTGTATGAAGAGCTTGCCGAGCAGGAGCGGATCAAGCATGAACTTGATATCGCCCGCCGCATCCAGGAAGGCCTGCTGCCGAAGAAAACGCCCTCTATGAAAGGGCTGGATATTGCCGGAGTATCGATTCCTGCAATGTCGGTCGGGGGAGATTATTTTGATTACATCCAGCTCGGACCGAAAAAAATTCTCGTTGTTGTAGCCGATGTTTCCGGCAAAGGGATGTCGGCTGCACTGTATATGTCGAAGATACAGGGAATGGTGCAGCTCGCAGCCCACATGTACAAAACGCCGAAGGAGATGCTCACCCACATCAATCGCCGCATCTTTGAAGGGATCGAACGGAAAGCGTTCATCACGATGATTCTCGCTGTGTTCGACCTGCAGAAGAAGGAAGTACGCATTTGCCGCGCCGGACATAACAAAGCACTGATCGGCGTCAACGGCAAGCTGCAGTTTCTCGAAGCACACGGAATCGGATTGGGGCTGGAACGGGGGAAAATTTTCGAGGAAGAGCTTCAGGAAATCCGCAAGCCGCTCTCGAAGGACGGAATCTTTATTTTCTATACCGACGGGTTGACCGAAGCGATGGATGAGGGGAAGAACCAGTTCGGTGAGGAAACCGTCCACAAGGTCGTGCAATCGGGCCGGAACCTAACCGCGGCGAATTTGCAGCACTCTATCCTCTCGTCCGTTCAGAAATTCCGTGCCGGCGCCGAACCGAATGATGACCTGACGCTGGTGGTTGTGAAAGCGTCGGCGTGACTTAAAGTACAATTTATTCTTCGATGCGCTCTCCCGCTCTTCGAGCGGGATCGCTTACTTCCCAAAGGGATCCCTTCGGGACAGGATGAACGTGCTATTTTGTAAGCTTAATAAAGTCCGTTCATCCTGAGCGAGTCCCGAGGTTTTTTATCGGGACGAGTCGAAGGACACCCTGGAGCGTCGGAGGGTAAGAAGTCCAACAATTTTGAGATAGCACCTTGTCAGGCTTTTCCTGCCGACAGCAGCAAATCGCAAATTTCTCGTACGCACCCTCCGCCCCCTTTTTTCTTCGTGATGTAATGAGCGATTTTCTTGTTTTGATCGGTTGCATCCGCAGGAGCCGCGGCAAAGCCGACGCGCTTCATTACTTCAAGGTCGTTGATGTCGTCGCCGATAAACGCGACTTCTTCCCATGTCAGCGAATGGCGTTTCATCAACATTTCCATCGAACTCACCTTATCGCGCGCACCTTGAACAAGGTCTGTGATCTTCAGCTTTGCGGCGCGCCGCTCCACAATCTTTGTATCTTCGCTCGTAACGATCGCAAGTTTATACCCGGCGTTTCGGAGGAGCACCAAGCCCATGCCGTCCCGCGTACTGAATTTTTTCAATTCATCCCCGAGTTCTGAATAGTACATTCCCGAGTCGGTCAGCACGCCGTCAACATCGGTCGCGAGCATTTTAATTTTTTTAAGGCGCGGGAGAAGCGATTTTTTCATAGCGAGTTCAGAGTTGTTTGATTCCCGTTATTCGATGATTGATTGTATGATATAGTCCTGGACATCCTCGCTCAAATACGGATGCATTGGTATGCTGAAAATGGAATCCGCGATGCGTTCGCTCACCGGGAAATCGCCGCGCTTGTATCCGAGATTGCGGAATGCCTCCTGCAGGTGGAGCGGTTTCGGATAATAGACAGCCGTCGGCACTCCGCGGGATTTTAATTTACCAAGCATCTCGTCGCGGCGCTGAACGAGCACTGAATACTGCGCCCATACGCTCACATAGTCTTTGGGTACAAAGGGAGTCGTAGCAGCGTTGCTGAGTTTTTCCGAGTAGCGGGCGGCAACGGTGTTGCGCAGGGTTATTTCTTCTTCAAAAATTTCCATTTTGGCAAGCAGCACTGCTGCCTGCATCGTGTCCAGCCGTCCGTTGATGCCGATGCGAACGTTGTTGTATTTATCGCTCCCTTGTCCATGCACCCGGATCGAGCGGAGTTTTTGCGCCATCTCGTCGTCGTTGCAGAAGACGGCACCGCCGTCCCCGTAACAGCCGAGCGGTTTGGCCGGGAAGAACGACGTAGCGGCAACATTACCCATGCTGCCCGCCTTTCTTCCTTTGTATGTTGCGCCGAACGATTGCGCGGCATCCTGAAGGACAAAGAGGTCGTATTTTTTTGCCACTGCTTCGATCGGATCGTAATCCGCCGTTTGACCGAAAATGTCGACCGGGATGATCCCCCTCGCCTTCTTTCCCGAATTACTTTTCAGGAACTTCTGGATTTCTTCTTCCAGTTTGATCGGGTCGATATTGTACGTTCGCGGGTCGATATCGACAAAAACGGTTGAAGCGCCAAGCAGGGCGACAACTTCAGCCGTCGCGATGAACGTGAAGGGTGAGGTAAACACCACATCGCCCGGCTTAATGCCGTATGCCATGAGCGGCATAAGGAGTGCATCGGTTCCGCTTCCGCAGACAACGCAATGCTTCATGCCGACATATTTCTTCAATTGTCCTTCAAGCTCCGCGATCTCCGGCCCCATGATGTATGCGCCGTTGTCCATCACCTTCTTGATCCGCTGCTCAAGCGAAGCACGGATGCGCCCCTGCTGCGCTTTCAAGTCAATGAAATCGATTTTCTTTATTTCTGCTGCTGCCATGGATTTTTCTTTTCTTTGATGATTGTCGTTTGACCAGAATGAATTATTTTTTTTCTTCGATTTCCTTTGTACATTTTACCAGCCCTTTTTTCTTCTCGTATGAACGTCCGCATTTTTGGCATCGGGCGTTTACCCCTTTGAACTGTAATTTCGCCCCACATCGGCACATCCAGCCGATGATACGCGCAGGCGTGCCAACGACTAAAGCATATTCAGGGACATCTTGCGTGACCACTGCTCCTGCCCCGATGAACGCGAACCGCCCTATGGTATGCCCGCATACGATCGTTGCGTTCGCTCCGATGGATGCCCCGTATTTTACAAGCGTGCGGTGATAATGCTCGCTTCCGCGCTGCGGAAATTCTGAGCGCGGGTTCAAGACATTGGTAAAAACCATCGACGGTCCGGCGAACACGAAGTCTTCAAGCTCAACGCCTTCATAGATTGACACGTTGTTTTGAATTTTCACGAAATTCCCGATGCGAACATTGTTGCCGACGTTGACATTCTGCCCAAGCGAACATCCTCTTCCAATTTTAGCGCCGCCCTGGATATGACTGTAGTGCCAGATTTTTGTCTTTTCGCCGATCTCGCATCCGTCGTCGACGATCGCGGTTGCGTGCACCGTGTAGTTGTTCTGCACGGTCTTCTCGGGCGATGAACTCTGAGCCATCTCCATGCGACTTTTCCTTTCTAAATCGGATTGTGCCCGTTCCAGGATCTCAAGGACTTTTATACCATTGATCCCATCTGAGAGGGGCTGTTTCCGATTGACGATGCAATCGATGAAGTGCAGCATCTCCTCCTTCAGCGGTTCGTTCGTTCCGTAATCGACTGATTGAAAGGCTCCTTCGCGCTTTCGAGGCTCGCCGTCCACCCAATCGATGCCCTTCGGATACAGGATCAGTTTGTGGTCGGCTTTTGAATCTTCGAACACAATCATACTCTTATCGCCGATGACGACGAGCCGATGTTCTTTAAAGGGATGAAGCCAGCTGACGTGAATATGAGCGTGAATGTTTTGCGGATAGCGGAGCGTTGTCAATGTCACGTCGTGAATCCCGGGTTGCAGAAAAATGCTCCCCGTGCTGTTCACTTCGAGTGGATCGCTGCCGATAAAGTATTGAAGGACTGAAATGTCATGGGGTGCGAATGACCATAAAATATTTTCTTCTTTTCGGATCGCCCCCAAGTTAAGGCGGTTGCTGTAGATATATTGCAGTTTTCCGATTGTTCCGTTGTCCACAAGCTCCTTGATCTTTCGGATCGCCGGATGGTAGAGGAGCAGGTGTCCGACCATGAGGATCTTGTTCTTATCATGCGCAAGCTTCGTAAGCTCGCGCGCGTGATGAGAAAAGAGCGTGATCGGTTTTTCGACGAAGACATCTTTTCCTGCAAGAAGTGATTTGCGGGCAAGGTCGTAATGCGTGGCAGCCGGCGTCGCGATCGCTACCGCAAGGACGTCCGGATTATTGATGAGGGCATCTGCCGACGTCGTGAATTGAACGTCTGGAAATTTTTCCCGATGTTTTTCAACCACTCCTTGACCCGCGTCGCATGCCAGGCGAAGTGCGTTCAGTTCGTGAAGAGTACGGAGGATGTTCTTCCCCCAGTTTCCGAGTCCAATAAGTCCGATGATTGGCGTTTGAGTTTTCATAGAGATTGTTCAGAGTAATGAATGTAAAACTGTCGTTATTTTTTCCGCCGCCTTGCCGTCGCCATAGAAGGGCGATTGGTGGTTGGACGGTGGAATTCGTCCGTTGAAGTTTTTGTAGAGCGTATTCCAGCCGCCTTGCAAGGTCTCCACCCATTCAGTTTCCTTTCTCAACGTAATGCACTGAGTTCGAAGCCAGAAGGCTTCTTTCTGCATGCCGCCGGAATCTGTGAAGAGGAGAGCGCTATTTTTCAACACGGTCAACAGGTCGAAATACCCTGCGGGCTCGATGATGCGAATATTGCTGGCAAATTGCTTTCTATTTTGCTCATAAGCTTTTTTTGTGCGAGGGTGCATCGGAAAGATGACTGTGGTTCCCGCCGAGACGCTGTTGACAAATTGGATGATTTCGCGGAATTGATCTTCGTTGTCGGTATTCTCAGCCCGGTGAAGAGTGAAGAGGAAATAGTTTTTCGGTGCGATCTGCAACCGTTCAAGGATAGTCGACCGTTTTTCGGCAATTGCCGAGACTCGCAGCAGAACATCGTACATCACATCACCAACATTGACAACGAGAGGTTTGTTGACGTCCATCCTATAAGAGCCGATAATGCCTTGGTGTTCCGGGATAAGAGCTCCATTATTGATAATGTTCTCAAACCCTTCATTCTTCAGCGAGGCGACCGCTGTTGAACTCGGGCAGAACAAAACCGTTGAAAGACGGTCGGCGACGATTCGATTAATTTCTTCAGGCATTACTCTGTTGTTACTGCGCAACCCGGCTTCAACATGAGCCACGGGAATCTGCAATTTCGCAGCAGCCAATGCGCCTCCCAGCGTTGAGTTGGTATCGCCGTACACGACGACAATACTGGGTTTCACTTCTAACAATATCTTTTCGACCCGCTGCAGAATCTTCGCCGTTTGTTCACCGTGGTATCCCGACCCGACTTCCAGGTGAAACTCGGGCTCCTTGATGCGGAGTTCGTCAAAGAAAATCTTTGACATCGAGTAGTCATAATGTTGGCCGGTATGCACCAGGATATCGGTCACTCCGCTAAGGTTCTCCAATGCTTTGGCGACGGCAAAATACTTTACGAATTGCGGTCTTGCCCCCACGATGTGAAGTACTATCAGTCCCATCAATTCACGCTGTCCAATATTTTCTCGATTTCATCGACTCGCACGCTATAAGTTTGGAGTGCGGCGAGAGCCCTTCGTTTTTCCAGATGCCGTTCCGTTTTCAATGTCAGGGCTTTCCGCAGCGCATGGGCAAATTGAGGAGCGGTGGTGGCGGTAATAACAATGTCATCGTCAAAATCCGGCGGGCCGATTGTTGAGACAACTGGGCGTCCCGAGGCAACAAATTGGTAGAATTTTGCGTTGGCCTTGATATATTTATTAAAATCGTTCCGAAGATACGGAACGATGCACACGTCGATTCCCTTCAAATATGCGGGGAGTTCTTCTTCTGTCTTATTGCCGAGAAAGAAGACGTTCTTGAATTTTTGCAACGACTCCAACTGCGCGCGATACTCGTTATTCACTTCGATGATCGGTCCGATGAACACAAATGAAGCGTCGGGCATGGTGCGCGCTAAATCCTTCATCAGCTCGACATCAATTCGGACGTTCAATACTCCCATGTGTCCAAAGACCGGCTTCGGGCATCGTCGAAGGTCTTCAGGAACAACGACGGAATCATCCATTGCCTTCTGAAAGAGTTTCATATTAGCGGCATGCGGAATAAGAAATGTGCTGGGGTTAAACTGAATACGCTCGTCGACCAATTTTTCCGACACCGCGAATACGACGTCAACGCGCGACGTCAGTTCATTTTCCAATCTGTCCAGGTTGGCGTATGCCGATTTATATTCGAATATTTGTTTGAAGGGGTCGTTGCAGAAATAGATAGACCGCGACTCGTCGAGAGTTCCAACAAGATTTCCGGCCGTGTTTGAAAAAATAAAGAGGCGAGGCTTCTTAAGGGGCATTCTTCGAAAGATAAGGCTCTTGAGCCACCACCTCACGATACCCCAGTTCACATCATTAATGAATTTTACCCATTCGCCTCCGGGGAATAACGGCGGCGCCGTGACCACGTAAATCCCCTCTTCTGTTCTCCTGGGCTGGCGGAAAAAATTGAGGGCAAATTTCCAATTTCCCGTTCCACGGAACAATTTAATCCATGTTAACCATGCTTCAACAAATACTACCCGATGTCCGCGTTTTGCATATTCCCGCATCAAATTGTGGCGAATCCGTTTCGGGCCGTCCCACCTTGATTGGGTGATACAAAGGATATCGATTGCTCCATCCACAGTCGGCTGCAGGTTAGTAGTCCATTAAAACAATGTGCATCAATCTATTCAAAATTCTCTAAAAGTGCAAAATGATGAAAGATTAACTGTCAAAAAGGACTTGCTTTCTGGGCAAGAGTTCTTTACTATACGATCACTACACATGAAAGGGGTCTTACCATGAAGACTATTATTGTCGCAATTCTCTCATTTCTTTTTACCTTTCCAATTATTTCTAGGAATAACACTACGGTACCTACTCAAGGGCTGGTGTTGTATTTTCCATTTAACGGCAATGCCAATGACGCGAGCGGAAACGGATTTAATGGTACCGTTGTCGGAGCAACGCTTACAACCGACAGGTTCGGCACGTCGAACAGTGCTTATAGCTTTGATGGATACACATCTACAATTCGATGCGGGGATATATTGGACAGTGTTTTCTCCGATTCGGTTGCGAAATTTAGTGTTTCGGGATGGGCAGAAACAAGGGTATTCGGCAGCTTCCAAACCGGCGGCGGCTTTATTATCGGAAAGGAGGCCGGAGGAACCTATGGACCCTACCAGTGGGGCGTCAGTCATGTAGGCGGCCTCATCATAGGCAGTGTTTTTAGCGACACGGCAATACAGAACTACGTGGAGCTTGCATGCCCGATGACGACGAATCAATGGTTTCATTTTGTGCTTGTCTTTGATGGCAGTCTGCCGGACACGCAGCGGGTGAAACTTTATGTGGATGGACAAACCTCAACGTTTATGTCTACCAACAGCAAGGAACATTGAGCACGACAACGACGAATAGCGCACAGAATCTTACGATTGGTGCGAGTCATGCTGCGAACCAACCCGACTCGCCGGGGAATTTTTATGATGGTAATATTGATGACATTCGCATTTACAACCGAGCGCTGAGTGCAGACGAGATTACCACGCTTTACAATGAAGGTCAAAATCCTGCACATGCCGCGAATCTACAAAACGTGTATGAACCTAATGCGGGCATCACTCCGTTAACGTCGTTGATTTTTTCGAGTACTGGAAGTTATTCCACTAACGGAGCAATAGATTCCGTATTCTGGTTCGTTAATGGCAGCCTTGTTAGTGGTCAACCAAACTTGACTTATAACTTTGCTCAAGGGACGAATCAGGTCAAGCTTGTTGTGCAGGACAGCACAGGAGCGAAAGACTCGAGTTCTGCATCGGTTACCATATCGATGTTTAAAGATTTTCTCAACGGCCCCGTGTACGCTGGCCCAAGTTTATTGGGAAACGGTGTGTTATACGTAATAGGGACGGGGGATGCGGTATACAAATTGGACTCAGCAGGAAATGTTTTGTATTCGCTTCAAGTAGACGGCGATGTCAAGTCTTCGAGCACTATAGCCTACGACACGACAGTGTATATCGGATCTTCAAATAAGAATATCTACGCCTTCTCGAAATATGGAACCGGACTTTGGTCGCAAGCCATGGGAGGAGGGCTCAGCTCAACACCCGTAGTAGACTCGATGACCAATCGTCTCTACATAGGTGTTTCGAACAACAGTATTGTTGCTTTGGATAAGTCGACGGGTCTAGCTTCCTGGAATTATTTCGCCGACGCACCGATCGCGACGTCAGCAGCAATAACACCGGACAGGAAACTCGTCTTTGCAACTGTCAAGGGCACGGTCTATGGTTTCGATCTTGCAAATCCGGCGAATCCCCCGGCACCTGCGTGGGAGATACCGTTGTACGATTCCATTTATTCTTCTCCCGCTGTGGACAATCAGGGTTTTACTTACTTCTGCACGATGAAAGGGAAAATCTATAAAATCTCAATGCTTCCATCGCAGCAGGCAGCCATTGTGTGGCAAGCACAGACTGGTGGAGCGATCACCGGATCACCGGTTATTGACGGCAATGGCGTACTGTACGTCGGATGCAACGATTCAAAACTATACGCAGTTGACGCTCAAAGTGGGAACATCAAATGGACATACCAGAGCGGTTCACCCATTTTCTCAACCCCTGCTGTGTCCGATGTAGGAATAATCTATTTTGGCAACCATGGCGGGAAAGTTGTTGCGCTTGATTCCGGCTCGGTTGTGCATTGGTACTATCAGGACAGCACGAGTGTCGATGCACCGCTTCTTTACGAACGGGGAACGTTGTACGTTGGCACAACCGGAGGGAGGCTTCTTGCTTTCTATGATGATGCAGATTCGAGCATTTATGCCTCCGGTTCACAAAAGGCTCATCTTGCAAAATCAACCGCTGCGGTGAACACTCCTATCTGGGGAACGTTCCACGGGAATAACCAGAGAACGGGAGTTTCCGTTGAAAAGTTCGTAACGAAAGTCATCGGAAGTACGAATCTATTGCCGAACGAGTATGACCTCATGCAAAACTACCCGAACCCGTTCAATCCAACGACGACAATAAATTATAGTCTGCAAATGAGCAGCGTAACGACATTGAAAGTCTACGATGTGCTTGGCAGAGAAGTGAAAACATTGGTCAACGAACGCCAGACCGCAGGCCTCCACTCGGTGACTTTTAATGCAGAAGATTTACCGAGCGGCGTATATTTCTACAGACTTACGGCCGGAAGTTTTGTTGACACGAAGAAACTTTTGCTATTGAAATAGTATCAGGATGCCTTGAAACGCTGACGAAGTTATTACGAATCGCAGCGCAAAGAATGTTCCATCAACAAGAAAGCCACGGCAGTAATCGTGGCTTTCTTTGCTTGTTGGATAACGTTTATAATCAAAAAGGGGCGTTCTACTTTTCCCCTTTTATTACCATCCAGAACCCGCACCAGGGGGCGAGGAGTTTTTGATTTACTGCGTTGACGAAGCTCGGAAACCTCCGGCGGTACGAGTCGCAATACGTGTAGGTGCGGTTTCGAAACCGGGCGAACATCCGTTCGGCATCAGATTTTGAATAGGCTTTGCCGAGAGGATTTTCTCCCCCGTCGTACACGCGTACCCAATCTTCCAGAAGCGTTGGCCGGGACAATGCATTATTCTTTTCCCGCAAAGACTTCCACAAAGTGAAGAGCGGAATTCCGAGCCACACATGAAGCGAATTCTTGTGGTACAGCATGATGATGATCTTCCCACCGGGTTTCAAAACACGGTGGACTTCGTCGATCGCTTTTTGAGTATTCGGAGTATGGTGAAGTACGCCGAATGAATAAACGACATCGAATGAAGCGTCTTCAAACGGAAGATTTTCTGCGTCCGACACACGCGCGTCGACGGTCAATCCCTCAAGCCTGAACCGCTTCCTGACAAGTTCGATACTCTGAGGAGTAAGATCGATGCCTGTGACAAGTGCACCCCCTTTTGCGAATTGGAGCAGGTCCGTGCCGAGGCCGCATCCGATTTCCAACAGTTTTTTTCCGGCATACCGGTCAAACCCGATAATTGTGTTCATGAACGGCTGAGTCTCGTACCTGAACCGTTCGACTTCGGTAAAGAACTCTTTCGAGCCCCATTCCAGATGTGTGAATTGGGTACCGCACGGGTGGGCATTCCAGTATTCCCTGACCTGCTTTTTGAGCTGCTCGTCCTGTATGTCGATCATGGTGTTCCCGCTGTCATCGTGTATAAATTCTCCGATCAGGTAATTTTTTCCCCGGCGATCCAGGATTTATGCCACATCTTAAAATTGATGAGGCTCCAAATCTGTGTTGAATAGTTGATCCCCGTCCGCTCATATTCGTCGATAAGGTTGCGGATATATGCCTTGTCGGTGTACGGATCCTCGTAGTCGAACAAAAACGGTTTGGCATAGTCGAGAATTTTCTTTGTCAGCATATTTTTTCCCGAACCCGCAAAGCCTATTTTTTTCCGGTAGATGATATTCCGGGGGATCAATCCTTCCACCGCTTTCTTGAGAATATATTTGGTTTCGCCGTTCTTGATTTTTAATTGCCACGGAATCTTCATCGAAAACTCGACGAGCTTATGGTCGAGGAATGGAACGCGGGCTTCGACCGATGTTGCCATCGTCATTTTGTCTACCCGCATCAGTAATAATTCGGGAAGGCGGTTCTTCAATTCCCAGTAGATCATTTTTGTCGAGTAGTCATCCCCCGGCACTGCGCGGAATGATTTGTCCACTAATGCGCCGGATAGTGCGGCGGACGAGCTCAGCAGCTTAGTCTTTTCGCTGTCGTCGAACGCAGTCGCTCCGCCGAGGAAGGGCTCGTTGGCCGAGAGAAAATTCTTGATATAATTCTGGCGATAATCGACCCGAAGCGATTTCAGCAGCGTCGAAAGCATCGTGTAGCTTGTCGATCGGATCGATTCGGGCATCGAGCGGATGAACCGGAATTGTTCCTGCAGGCGGATAATGCGTTTATAGAGTGTGTAGCCGCAAAATTGCTCGTCGCTTCCTTCCCCGACCTGCACCACAATAGTGCCGTTGTCTCGTGCCAGCTTCGACACATAATAAAGGGGAAATGAGACGGGGTCGGCGAGCGGCTCGTCGTGGTGGTAAATCACGCTTGGGAAAAGGTTGATGAAATCGTTATCGTTAATGACAATTTCATGATGGTTTGTCTTGAACTCTTTTGCGATCTGCCGCGCGTAGGAAAACTCGTTGAAATTCTTTTGCCCGTCGATAGCAACCGAAAACGTGTCAACCGGGCGGGTCATGAGCTGGCTCATCAACGCCACGTTGGTGCTCGAGTCGAGGCCGCCGCTGAGAAACACGCCGAACGGGACATCGCTCATCATTCTTTTTTCAATCGACTCCCGAAGCAGTTCGATGATGCGCCGTGCACTGTATTCCTCGTTGTTCACGTCCTCGCTATCCACGGGCTGAAAGACATTCCAGTATTCCTCTTTGCTGACCGTACCATTCAATGCTATTTCTAAAAAGTGCCCCGCTTCAAGCTTCTTAATTCCTTTGAAGAGCGTTTGCGGCGCAGGGGTGGCAATGAACGTAAAATAATGTGAGAGAGCAATTTCGTCTACTTCCCGCTGTATCGAGGGATCCTCAAGAATCGCTTTTATTTCCGATGCAAAAAGGAGCCGGTTGTTTGTTTGAATATAGTACAGCGGTTTAATGCCGATCCGGTCGCGAAAGAGGAAGAGCTTTTGTTTTTTTGAGTCCCAGAGGGCGATGGCAAACATCCCTTCAAGTTTTTGCACAAATTGAGGGCCGTATTCTTCGTACGCATGAATCAGCGTCTCGGTATCGCTGCGGGATTTATAGCGGTGGCCTGCGGCTTCGAGTGCTGGACGGAGTTTTGCATGGTTGTATATCTCGCCATTGAACACGATCCATACGGTGCCGTCTTCGTTGCACATCGGTTGATTGCCGGCAGGGGAAAGGTCGACGATCGCGAGCCGCCGAAAACCGAATCCAAGATTTTTCTGCGGAGAGATGTACATTCCGTCAGAATCGGGACCGCGGTGTCTGATCTTTTCCGTCATGCTGTGGAGCAGGCCTTCGTTCACCGGCTGCGTGCTTCCGTCGAAGTGGAGTATACCGCAGATACCGCACATATAAAGTTGAAGAGTGAAAAATGAAAAATTAAAAAGCTAAATCTGCGCTTGACAAATTTAGCTTCCGCTGAATACAAGGTAGCAGAATTTCGTATGAGTTTCAAGAATATAGCTGCATAAACCTGCCGAAGGCTTTCCTTGAAAAATGGGCAGCCGAATAGAATTGATAATTCTTCTGAGGAAGCCTTCGGAAGGTCTCTGAACGTTCCCATTTTGCTCGAGTTAGTAATGTCTTAATTTAGGATAGGTGTGAAGCTTGCTCACGCAAAGTCGCTAAGCCGTAAAGAGAATGGATATGTTTCCCTTGCGCTTTGCGTCTTTGCGCGATATTTCCCGCTCTCCGTAAAAAGTCCCTTGGACTTTGTTCTAAGTACGACACTACCCACGAGTTGCATTTGTTTGCAGTTCTATTACATTGCTTTCCATGCGCATAGCGATTATCTCCGATATTCACTCGAACCTGCAGGCCATTCAGAGAGCTTTCGAAATCATCGATGTGAAAGAAATCGATCAGGTGTACTGCCTCGGCGATATCGTCGGATACGGTGCAAATCCGAATGAATGTATTTCACTGCTTAGAACTCGGAACGTCTTTTGCATTCTCGGCAATCACGATCAGGCCGCGCTCGATACAAGCCAGGCTGAACATTTAAATCGCTACGCTCGAGCGGCAATTGAATGGACAGCCCTTCAACTAACTCCGGAGAACATCGAATTCCTTTCGCATCTGCCGTACACGGCGCTCGCCCATCAAAGCACATTCGTGCACGCCTCGCCGGGTAAACCGGAAGAATGGAACTACATTAGCGCGTGGTATGACGCTGAGGAGTATTTCGATTTCTTTACAACACCGTTGTGCTGGGTCGGACATTCTCATATAAGCGGTGTGTACTGCGAAGACATGACTTTGTCCGAGGTTAAAAGAGGCAAACGGTATATTATCAACGTCGGCAGCGTCGGTCAACCGCGCAACCGCGACAAGCGTTTGAGTTTCGGAATTTTTGACGATGCCGTGTGGGAGTACGAACACGTCGTTGCAGAGTATGACGCCGGTTTAGCTCGGGAAAAAATTATTGAAGCTGGGCTGCCGGCGTATTTGGGTGACCGGCTGCTCGCCGGTGTGTAAGAATCTTATTATTGTTGTGAAACTGCCAGCAATTCCGCCTGGAAGGTTTCTTTCGTCTGCAAGCCGATCATTTTCTTCACAATCTCCCCTTTCTTGTTCACAAAGAACGACGTCGGAATGCCTCGAATACCGCCGAACGCCTGCTCGAGATCTCCGTTGTCTATAACAATTGGATATGCAAGATTTGCCTGCACTGCAAATGTGTGAACGAGGTTGAGCACATCGCCGTCGCGGTCGACGGAGATACCGAGAATCTTAATATTTTTGTCTTTGTATTCGTCGCGAAGGGCTACCAGATCCGGTAATTCCCGCTTGCACGGACCGCACCACGTCGCCCAAAAATTTATAAGCACGACGTTGTCTCTCGAGAAATCTGCAAATGAAACTTTCTTTCCCGTTTCGTCCGTCCAGCTGAAGTCGGCCACTTTCGTTCCTTCATTTTTCTGAACCGAATTCACCTTTGACACGTTAGCAATAAATTCGCCCGACGACGAGGACGCGGATTGCGCGGATGAATTCTCATCGGTTTTTTTAGTACAGCCGGAGAACAATATGAACATCACGAGCACCCCGGCGAAGAACGTTCTCGAAAAGTGGAAATGCGATTGATCGAACTTTGTCATCGGCGTTACCATGGGTCCTTCTCGCTCAACAGAGCGATCATTTTATGCTTATCGATTTTGCTGACTGCTGCGCAGAGCGTATTCTTATGCCTCCAGAGCACGACATTGCACAGGTCGGGTGTTTGTTCAAAATACCATCCTGTTTTTGCCAGAGACGCTTTGGCGTTTTCAGGCAATCCGATTTTATTCCCGCGCATCGCTTCGTTCATGTCCACTTGATAAACGTAGAGCAATCCTTCTCCGCCTATCTGGTAGACAACGTGAACGAGGCGCACGCCGTCAATCTCCGAAAGGACGCCGCCGCACCAATCGCAATCGTCCAACGTTGCAACGCTCACTTCGAACGGCGTGTCTTTAGCGAGGTAGTCTTTTACGTCGCCCGCGTCGTGGCTTACCAAGGTTGGCTTCAGCGCACCGGTCATTGCAGCGCTGTAGTTATTCAGCGATTGAGTGATGATGTTCTTGCTGCCTGATATCGGGATGGCGTTGTTTTTTTGGAGCAGGGATACGGCTCCGACTGCAACGAGCAAGAGCGCCACCATGGCAACTGCAGGGTTCAGGAAGGCTTCCCCGAATATTGCCGTCAGCCAATTTCTCGACGAGGGATGCAACGGCTTCATCGCGGCAAGCACGGAATCGGACACAATGCTTGGAACGCTTTGCCGCTGTATTTTTTCATGAAGGATCGATTTCGTCAATCGCTCCATCTCGAATTCATTGCGGCAGGAAGGGCAAACACCGGCGTGAGCGGTGAAGTGGTGTGCGATGGTGGTGTTGAGCCGTTTGTCTACTGCTTCGCTGATCAGCTCTTGGAACTCTCGGCAATCCACCACTACACCTTCAGGATAATGTTATTCATCGATCAATCTTTTCCGACAAACCCGCGCTTTTTTGCGTACTCGAATAACTGTGCATAAAGAAGCTTTCGGCCCCGGTGCAGACGCGACCGCACCGTTCCGACCGGGCATTCAACAAATTCCGCAATTTCTTCATACGTCAACCCCTCAATATCGCACAGTATGACGACGGTTCTAAATTCTTCCGGGAGCGCCTCAAGGGCTTTCGTGACGTCATCGTCGAGCAAGTGCCCGAACAATTTTTCCTGCAAATCGTTCGCATCGGTAGAATTTTCACGAATAACATTGTAAAAATTCTGGATGTCGTTGTAATCAACGGTATCGGGCTCTTTGACCGCTTTCCGGTAGACGTTGATGTATGTGTTTTTCATAATACGGAACAACCATGCGCGGACGTTGGTTCCTTTCTCATACTTATCCCAGAAACGGAATGCTTTCAGAAATGTCTCCTGCAGAAGGTCCCGCGCGTCGTCTGCGTTGCCGGTCATCCGAAGCGCATAATTATAGAGAATGTCCGAATGAGGTATCGCTTCTCTCTCAAACTCTTTATGGAGGCCTCGTGGAGGTTCGAGAACGGTGAGAAAGATTGGAAACATGCAATTGTCCCGTCGCGGCTGTGTAGACCGCGAATGATAATCAGCGGCGAATTTCGGATTTGACAAATTTCGCACGCAGTTAAATTGACGTTTTTAGTAGACAAAACTTAACAAAAAACCGAATGACATTCAACTTGTCAATCGATATATTGTTTAAGATGTCTGAATAATTATCTCTCGCCAAGCCGCTGGCGAAGCCATCCCTTGTATATTCGAAATAGTTATTTAGTTTATAGAACAACCGTCTGAAGCCAAGAAGCCTGAGTCATCCCTAGACAAATAAATGTCGTCCCGAAGATAAGGCCGGTTTCAGAATTTTTCGTCAACATCGAACAGTATCATAAGACGTTAAGTCTGCATTCACAAGAGTCAATGTAAACGAAAATGGTTGCATTGCAACTAAGAAGGACTCACGCTATGAAACACATTCTCGGTATCGATATCGCCAGTGAAACATTTGTCGGGAGCGTTGTTACAAACGAACCGACACCAAAACATAAGGGCGAAGCAACGACATTTGCCAATACATCATCAGGATTTTCTGCCTGCGCTCAATGGCTACACTCACTTGGTGTAGTTCCTTCCGAAACAATGGTGGTTGTTGAAGCCACCGGTGTGTATTGGGAAGCCTTAGCATTGTTCTTTCGCCATCATCACTTCATCATGAGTGTCGCAAACCCGGCACAGGTAAAATACTATGCACAATCAGTGTTGCAGCGAGGTAAAACCGACGAACTCGATGCACATCTTATCGCTCGTTTTGGAGCGACGATGCATCCACGCACGTGGGAGCCGCCATCAGCCTTCAGTGAAGAACTCCAAGTATTGATGCGACAACGAGATGCGTATCTTGGCATGCTTACTCAGGAACGTAATCGTTTGCACAGTTATGAGCGCTCCGGTATCCCACCGCAACGTGCTATCGTTGTTTCGAAAAAGACAATTACATTTCTGGAACAACAAATCAAAGAGCTTGAAACAAACTTTAAGAACATGATCAATACTGATGAACGCTGGAAACACATGCTGGAACTCTTACAATCAATTCCCAGCATCGGTTTTGTTACCGCGGGTATCTTGTTGACCGAAACACAAGCATTAGAATCATTTCATTCATCTCGACAACTGACAGCCTTTGCTGGAATTGCACCCGCTCCCTATACGTCGGGAAAGAGCGTCTATAAACGCTCCCGGATCTCTAAAATTGGTAACCCAAGAATACGGAAAGCATTTTATATGGCTGCCGTCAGCGCTCTTCGGTTCAATCCAATAATGAAAAGATTTTTTGATCGTCTCGTTGCCAACGGCAAAACTAAGAAAGTTGCGTTGGTTGCTGTTGCTCGAAAACTTCTCATTTTGTGCTTTGCCATCTGTAAATCTGATAAACCTTTTCAACCTAATTATTTGCTCCTTAACTCTTGACTTTTAATACAGTATCTTCGGGAAAAGGCGCGAAGACTCTGTTTTAGAATCAATTTGCGTGATGTGCGAGCCGTACTTTTTGGATTATACAGGCGTTTCTGTTTGTAATTCGGGTTCTTCAATAACTTACATCGAGTGACTATGAGAAACCTTTCAGCCGTTTTGTTCGTAGCTTTTCTTGTCGCATCTTGTTCAACGATTCCGACAAGTAGTGTTCAGCAGCTCCCCGGAAAGATGGACGACGGCAGAACGCTCTTGCCAAACGGATGGATTCTTTCCCCCGCGGGATCGTCAATCGATCTTGGCGACCTTCCGTTAGGAATGCAGGTATCGCCCGACGGGAAGTTTGCTGCGATCGTGAACAGCGGTGAAGGGAAGCAGACCATCTCGCTTGTCGATATCGACGCGCAGCGTCTCGTCCAGACATTGCCGATCAAAAAATCGTGGATGGGAATCCGTTTCAATGGCCAGGGAAACAGGATTTTCGTCTCGGCAGGAAACGACAACGGGATACATGAATATGCGTTTGAACACGATTCCGCTTCTTATCTCCGCACCATTGAACTTGGCAAACCATTTCCTCAGCAGGATATCTCGCCAACTGACATAATAATAGACAACGGCAATTCCCTCCTTTATGTTGTGACAAAAGGGAATAACTCGCTCTATAAAATCGATCTGACCAGCGGCAAAATCTTGGGGGTACTTGCATTTTCGCAGCCACTGTATTCCTGTTTGATCGATGAAAAGCGGCATCTCGTGTTTGTCAGCATGTGGGGGGGATCCGAGGTCGCCGTCGTGGATGCCGATTCGATGACCGCAAAGAAATTCATCTCTGTTGGCGACCATCCGAATGAAATGGTTCAGACAAAGGACGGCAAGCGGCTCTTTGTGGCAAATGCAAACTTCAATTCGGTATCAGTCATCGGCCTTGATGCAATGAAGGTTATTGAAACGATTTCTACATCGGTTTCGCCCGGCGCGCTGAACGGCAGTACGCCGAATTCACTCGCGCTTTCCCCCGATAACTCGACATTATATGTCGCTAATGCCGACAATAATTTTCTGGCGGTGATCGATGTTGAACAGTTCGGCAAGAGCCGATCGAAAGGATTTATCCCCACCGGATGGTATCCGACGGTTGTCCGCTGCGTCGATAATCTCCTCCTTGTCGCAAACGGGAAAGGAATGATATCGAAGGCGAACCCGCACCACGAGTACATTGCCAGCTTGCTGGTAGGGACACTGTCGTTCATTCCTGCTCCAAGCAAAGAAGATTTGGCGAAATACTCCGCTCAAGTTTTCCAAAACACGCCGCTCACACGGACGCATTCTGCTCAGACCTGGGACGAAGAGAACCCTATTGCAAAATCGCGGACAACCCGGTCTCCTATCAAACATGTCTTTTACGTCATCAAAGAAAATCGGACGTACGACCAGGTCTTCGGCGATTTGCCGCAAGGGAACGGTGATTCGGCGCTTTGCCTTTTTGGGCGGGATGTTACACCGAATCATCACGCGTTGGCTGAGGAGTTTGCACTGCTCGACAATTATTATGAAGATGCCGAAGTCAGCGCTGATGGACACAATTGGTCGATGGCAGCGTACGCCACAGATTTTGTTGAGAAAACATGGCCGACATTCTACGGAGGACGCGGCGGGGAGTATGTTTACGAAAAGGATGGTATCACAAGCCCGAGCAATGGATATATTTGGGACGATTGTGTCAGGCACAATGTCTCGCTCAGAAACTATGGCGAGTTTGTTGATGATGAGGATACTGCAAACGGATCTTCGCGCGTGAAGGCCTCCGGGTTGCTGACGAAGACGTCGCCAAGCTACCGGGGATGGGATTTAGACTACTCTGACGTGAAGCGCGCGGATGCGTGGTTAAAAGAATTCGATGCGTACGATACGGGCGATTCGCTGCCCCAATTTCAGATTATCAAATTGCCGAACGACCATACTGCGGGAACGAGGAAGGGTTCTCTCTCACCGCGTGCGATGGTTGCACAGAATGACCGGGCTCTCGGAATAATCGTTGAGCGAATTTCACACAGCAGGTTCTGGAAAGAATCGGCCGTCTTCGTCCTCGAAGATGATGCGCAGAACGGGCCCGACCATGTCGACGCTCATCGTTCGATTGCGCTCGTCGTGAGCCCGTACACAAAAAGGCATTACGTCGACCATACGATGTATTCCACATCCGGCATGCTTCGCACGATGGAATTGATTCTCGGCATTCCGCCGATGAGCCAGTATGATGCAAGCGCGACGCCGATGTTTGCTTCATTCTCACCTTCCCTCGATATAACTCCGTTCATTGCCCGGAAAAACATTATCGACCTTCAGGAGAAGAATGCGCTTGGAGCATTCGGGCAGGAGAGAATGGAAGCGTTCAATCTTTCCAGGGAAGACCGGGTTCCCGACAATGAATTCAACGAGATCATCTGGAAATCGGTGAAAGGCGCAGCCTCCGAAATGCCCGCACCGGTTCACAGCACCTTCATCCTAACCGGAGACCGCGACGACGATGATTGAATTTCGGCATTCAGCTGATGAATAATTTTGTCCGCGCCATAGACCGATCGTTGACGTTCAAACAGATGCTCTGGCTCATTCCGATCGTTCTCACACTGCACAACATCGAAGAAGCCTTGACGATGCCGACGTGGGTGATGGCTAACTTGCCCATCATCAAAGAGAGTCTGCCGATCGCGATTGACATTCACTTTACTCCAACGCAGCTTCTTCTTTCACTTTTGCTTGCTACGGTAGTGCCGTTCATCGTGGCGATAGTTTGTGTCGATGGAGAGAAGCGGAGTAAAAAATTGTATCTTCTCTTTCTCCTTCAAGCGATCGTATTGCTGAACGTCTTTATCCCGCATATTGCCGCTTCGGTCAGGATGAGACAATACAATCCCGGAGTCATCACCGCCGTTTGCCTCAATCTTCCTTTTTCGCTCTATGTCTTCCGAAGAGCGTACCGGGAACAGTACCTCACACCGCGCGAATTCATGTCGCTGTTCGCCGCGGCACTCTTGGTCTACGGTCCTGTTGCATGGACTCTGCATTTTGGCGGGGAGTGGATGGCAAAAGTTTTGTAGATGTCGGACACCTTATCGGTAAATCAGTATATGTCGAAACATTTGATACGATAAATTGGCAAGGTGTCCGACATCCCATCAGCACCATTCCCTTGACCTTGCGCATCAAAAAAAGTACTTTGCTGAGAGAGTAAACACCGAGGAGAAGCAGCCTTATGACCATAGCCGTTGGAATGCCGGAGCCTTTTCGGAAAGTGGACGGTGATGAAATTACTATCCAAACGATCCGAAAATATATTGTCGGAATAAATGAGGAAATTCCGCTCCTTGGCGGAGTGCGCAGGCCGTACATCAACCTCGACAACGCCGCCAGCACGCCGACAATCTCGATCATCACGGATAAGGTGAACGAATTTCTGAAGTGGTATTCAAACGTTCACCGCGGCACGGGTTTCAAGTCTAAATTGTCCTCCTGGGTCTTTGAGGAAGCGCGCGATACGATCGCCAAATTTGTCAACGCGGACCTCTCCGACAGTGTCGTCCTGTTCTGCAAGAACACCACCGAAGCAATCAACAAGCTTGCACATCGGTTTTCTTTCCAGCCCGGCGATGTCGTGCTGACGTCAGTGATGGAGCATCATTCCAACGAACTGCCGTGGCGGAAGGTCGCCCATGTTGTTCACGTAGACGTTACTCCTGACGGCCGCATCGACGAAAAAGATTTCAAAGAAAAAATCGCGCTCCACGGGTCGGACATCAAATTGATCGCTGTGAGCGGTGCATCGAATGTCACTGGATTCATCAACCCGGTTCATACGTACGCACGATGGGCGCACAACATCGGAGCGAAGATCATGGTCGATGCCGCCCAGCTCGTACCTCATCGCCGTGTTGACATGAAGATGAAAGCCGATCCTGAACATCTCGACTATATTGCGTTCTCGGCCCATAAAATGTACGCCCCGTTCGGCGTCGGCGTGCTCGTTGGCTGCCGCCAAACGTTCGAGGAAGGAGACCCCGAGTACGTCGGCGGCGGAACAGTGGATATTGTGAACCTGGAAAATGCGTATTGGACGGATTTGCCGGACAAGGAAGAGGCCGGTACGCCGGATATCGTCGGTGCCGTTGCCCTGGCGCAGGCAATCCGGATTCTTGAAAAGATCGGATGGAATGATATCATTGAACATGAAGCGTCGTTGACACGCTACGCGCTCGAAAAATTAAAGAAAATTCCGGGAGTTTCGCTGTATGGCGACAAGGATGTAGCGCACTCTAACGATCGGCTTGGTGTCATCACATTCAACGTCAACAGCCTTAGCCATGCGCTCGTCGCGGCAATCTTAAGTTACGAATGGGGTATCGGAACGCGCAACGGCTGTTTCTGCGCCCATCCGTATGTGAAATGTCTGCTCAATGTTGATGATGAGGAATCGAAAGATATGGAGCAGCGTATTCTCGCCCGGGACCGATCAACGCTTCCCGGTTTTGTTCGTGCAAGTTTCGGCATCTATAATATCAAAGAAGAAATCGATGTGCTGTGCGAGGCACTCTCCTCAATCGCGAAAGGAAATTACCGCAGCGGGTACCTGTTGAATAAAGAGCGCGGCGAATATTACCGTTCCGATACGGTCGACGAGTTTGGAAAATATTTTTCGATCTAACAATACGACTGAAAAGCCCGGCTGCGGACTTATTCTGTGAAACTGAAATTTTGTGGCACAGAGTGGCACCGAGATTCACAGAGTTCCACAGAGGATAAAAGCATTAGCAGGATGATGAAAAAGTCTATACAGCTTGCCACTCACGAAGTTCGCGAAGCGATCTCGTTGGGAGATGCCTTCGGCAGAAGACACAACGACACCAAGAAATAAAAGTAAAAGACTATTGCCGTCAATATCATCAACGGTTGAGATAGCGATTTGTTTAAAATTATTTCGTGCCTTCGCGACTTAGTGGCTCATAAAAGTGTTTTTCAGCAACATGGTAGACTCAATTTTAATCTCAAGCCGTTCATCCCAGTTCTCACCAAAACATTGTCCCAACTATGAACCGTAAAAAACTTTCGCTTGCGACAAAAGCGATTCACGGAAAAAAACTTTATCCGTACAAAGGCCCTGTTTCGCTCCCGATCTATCAAACGTCAACATACCGATTCGACAGTTCCGACGATGCGATACGGTACGCCAACGGCGATACGTCGGTCTATGTCTATTCACGCTACCACAATCCGACCGTACACGATGTTGAGGAGAAAATCGCATTGATGGAGGAGGGGGAATCCGCGGCCCTCTTTGCATCGGGGATGGCAGCAATCTCCACCACCGTTTTAGCATGTGTCCATGCCGGTGAAGAAATAGTCAGCACGCCTGCATTGTACGGCGGCACGTACCGATTCTTCCGCGATACGCTGCCGGGCAGCGGTATCGCCGTACATTACGTCGACCCAAAGGATCTCTCAAGCCTTGACAAACGCATTACAAAGAAGACCAGGCTCGTCTACTTTGAGACGCCGACAAATCCCACGCTCGACATCGTGGATATCGGGAGCATTGTAGCACACGTGAAAAATGCCGAAAAGAAAAACGGCACACGAATCCTGACGATGATCGACAATACTTTTGCATCATGTTTGAACCAAAAGCCGTTCGATGGCGGCGTCGACATCGTCATGGAAAGCGCCACCAAATATTTGGGGGGACACAGCGACATTCTCGCGGGCGTTGTCGTAAGCACGCAAGCGATCATCGACAAAATAAAAATAACGGCGAAATATCTCGGCGGTTGCGCCGACCCGTTTATGGCATACCTGCTTTTTAGAAGCTTGAAAACGTTCGAGCTTCGTGTCCAGCGGCAGAATGAAAATGCACTCAAGCTTGCGCAACGATTGGAACGACATCCGAAAATATTGCGCGCGATCTATCCCGGATTGGAATCTCATCCGCACCATTCGCTTGCCAAAAAACAAATGACCGGCTTCGGCGGGGTGGTAACGATCGAAGTCCGCGGCGGCGTGAAGGCTGCCGTAAAAGTGTGCGATGCGCTCAACGTTGCTGTGAATGCAATGTCGCTCGGCGGCGTAGAAACGCTTGTCAGCATTCCGGTCTATTCATCGCATGTCAACATGTCGGACAAGGAGTTGCGGCAGCATGGTGTTACTCCCGGAATGATCCGCATTTCCGTAGGTGTCGAAGGGATCGACGATCTGATTTCGGATTTTGAACAAGCTTTGAAGAAAATATAAAGGCGAACCGCCAAGGTCGCCAAGGAGGATGTACGAATGAACCAAGTAATGATCTTGATGATATTGCTCATCGGGTGATCGGAGCCGCGATTGAAGTGCATCGTCTGCTCGGCCCGGGATTTCTGGAATCGATGTATGAAGAGGCGCTTTCGATTGAAATGAACATGCGCAAGATTCCGTTTACCCGCCAGGTTATTGTCGGTGTGAATTATAAAAACAGTATTGTTGGCAATGGGAAATTGGACTTTTTGATTGGCGGCCAGCTCATTGTTGAACTTAAAGCCGTCGAAATGCTTGCTCCAATCCATTCCGCACAATTACTGTCCTACTTAAAGACGACTGGTTGTCTTCTGGGGTTGCTGATAAACTTCAGTACTCCGATTTTTAAGGGTGGCATAAAGAGGATTATTCTCTCCTAACTCTTGGAGTCTTAGCGGTTCCATAATCTCCTCTGGAATTCCTTCCCATTTTTTTTTATATTGTTTCACCACTAGAGTAGGCGAATGAAATTTATTCCATCGTACATTCCGCTGTATGCGGCCGGCGAGTTCCAACGGCGATTGGAGCGGCTCGAGGCACTGCTTCAGTCATGCACAATTTGTCCGCATGACTGCGGCAATAATCGTCTCAACAACGAACTTGCACGGTGTTATTCCGGCTATCTTCCGATTGTTTCATCGTATTGCCAGCATTTCGGAGAGGAACCCGCGCTAGGGGGAGCGTACGGGGTCGGAAATATTTTCCTCGGCAACTGCAACCTGCGCTGTGTGTACTGTCAGAATTTTCAAATCAGCCAGAACTGGAAAACGGAACGGTTGAATGAAACGACGTTCGAGCGGATGGCAGGGATGATGCTTGAACTTCAGGCCAAAGGCGTCCATGCCATCGGTTTCGTTTCTCCGACGCATTTCGTTCCGCAGATCGTTCGCGCTCTTTCGATTGCGATCCCTCAGGGATTGGAATTGCCGCTCATTTACAACACCAATGCCTACGACTCTGTCGAAGTACTGAAACTCCTTGACGGCATTTTCGATATTTATCTTCCGGACTTAAAATACAGCGACGACGATTTCGGTTATAAATATTCTAGGGTGAAATCATACGCCAAGATTTCCCGCGCGGCCGTCAAGGAAATGCACCGGCAGGTCGGCAGCGACGTCGTCTACGGCGGCGACGGATTGGTGAAACGCGGATTGATCATCCGGCATCTCGTTCTGCCGAACGATATTGCATCGTCGGAGGAGACGCTTCGATGGATAGCGAAAGAACTGGATAATCGCGTGACGTTGAGCGTGATGTCTCAATACTATCCTACCCACAAAGCGTTGACGACAGAATTGCTCGACCGCCGCATCCGCGAAAGCGAGTACGATAAAGTATTGCGGCTGTTGGATACGTTCGGTTTTGAAAATGGGTGGGCGCAGGAATTTGAGAGCCAGGATTACTATAAGCCTGATTTCAGCGACAGGCTGGAACCGTTTAAAGTGGAAGTATAAAGGAGGATATCGCATGGCAATGTTGACGGAAAAGCAAATTGCCGGTTTGCTGCGTTCGACCAAGGGATGGAAGCGCAGGGGAAGTGAAATACAGAAAATATTTATCCATAAGGATTTTGCGCGCGCCATGGGATTTGTGCAATCGGTTGCACTTCTCGCGGAAAAAATGAATCATCATCCAGATATTGACATCCGGTGGAATAAAGTGATTCTGAGCCTTTCCACACACAGCGCGGGGGGCCTTACCGAGAAGGATTTTGCTCTCGCTGGACAAATAAATGCACTCAAATAAATAACGTCGTTGAACGGATGACAAATCAGGAACGCATCAAAGCTCTCACCGAACTTCTTAGGAAGAATCCTGATGACTCTTTTTCCCGGTATGCTCTGGCGTTGGAATACGTCAGCCTTGGAGAGACAGCGGGTGCAATTCGAGAGTTCCAAGAATTGATTCAACGCGACCCGAAGTATCTCGCGGCATATCACCAATTAGGGCGGCTCTACTGCAAAGTCAATAGCACTGCCAAAGCAAAAACAATCTACCGTCAAGGAATAGAACTTGCGGTCGAGACGAACGACATTCATGCAAAAACGGAAATGGAAGAAGAGCTGGAAGATATTGAGGATGAATGGTAGTTTGTAGAGTGAAAAGTTAAAGGTGAAAAGTGAAAGATTGTTAGCGAGTTTTTAAAAATTCAATTGTAATTTATCTTTACATATGAAACTTCCGAAAGAAGAAATACTCCAGATTTTCAGAGAAACGGACGCCCTTCTCGACGGGCATTTTTTGCTCACCTCGGGACTGCACAGCCCGCACTACTTTCAGTGTGCGAAAGTTCTGCAGTATCCTCAATATCTCCATTTGTTTTCCGGAGAGATCGCAAAACATTTCGAGGACAGCGAAATTGAATTGGTGATCTCGCCGGCAATTGGCGGGATTGTAGTAGGGACTGAAGTCGGCAGAATGTTGGAGGCGCGGACAATTTTTGCTGAACGGGAGAACGGCGTCATGAGCTTGCGCCGCGGATTTGGAATAAAGAAAGGGGAACGGGTTCTCGCTGTCGAAGACGTTGTAACGACCGGCGGCTCGGTAAAAGAAATTATCCAGCTTGTTGAGAAAGCAGGCGCGACATTGGCCGGCGTCGGTTACATTGTCGACCGCAGCAGCGGTACAACGACATTTAATGCTAAGACATTCTCTGTTCTTCAAATGGACGTCGTAACATACACCCCCGAATCCTGTCCGCTGTGCAAGCTGGGAACCCCCGCGGTGAAACCGGGGAGCAGAAAGTAACTCGCAGGATTTTTCCATGAAATCACTCCTCATCGTCATCAGCGATACGCTGTTGCAGAAAGCCGAAGCAATGTTCGGAACGGGGCTGCTATTTCACGCCGTTGCGGGGTTTGTACTTTTTCTTCTCGTGCTCATCGTCGGCAAAGTGGTAAAATTTCTCTTCGATGTTGTCGGGCGCAAGATCATTACACGTACAAAAAACATCCTTGATGATGAGATATTAGAGATCATCCTTGAACGCTTGATGTCCATCAGCGCCATTTCAGGAATGTATTTCGGCCTTCGTGAACTTAGTGAAGGCCTTTCGCCGGCAAACACGTCGTTTTTTAAATTTCTGGAATATTCAAACGAAACCCTCTATGTGCTGATGGCATTTGTGCTGACAGCACTCGGCATCAAAATTGTTGATGCACTTATCCGGCATGCGCTCCACTCCGTCGCCGAAAAGGAATCGTCGAATTTCGACCTTGCTTTCGTACCGCTCGTTAATCGGCTCGTTAATATCCTTGTTGCAGTGATAGTCGTGATCGTGGTGCTCGACCATTTCGGCCAGAACATTTCGAGTCTGCTGGCCCTTCTCAGCGTCGGTTCGCTTGCCATAGGCTTGGCGGCTCAGGAAACGATCTCGAACATGATCTCGGGGTTCGTCATCATGCTCGACCGTCCGTTCCGCATCGGGGACCGAGTGAAAATTCCATCCGGAGAAGAGGGGGATATCTTTGGGATCGGGCTCCGCAGCACAAGAATCGTGGATTCGGACAATAATCTGATCATCGTTCCGAACAGTGATCTGATCAAGACGCGCATCGTGAATTATTCTTTTCCCGCTCCTGCGGTGCGCGTAGTTGTGGAAGTCAATGTTGCGTATGGTTCGGATGTCGCTGCAGTGAAAAAAATCCTGCTGGACCTCGCTCGCGCACATCCGGACGTCCTGAAGATTCCGGCGCCGGAAGTCAATCTCATGAAGCTCGGAGAAACCGGGCTTCAATTCAGACTTTTCTGCCATGTCGCAGCGTTCAAACAGCAATTTCCGACGGGAGAAAAGCTTCGCGTTCAGGCGTATGATGCGTTCAGCAAAGCGAAGATTGCATTCGCTTTCCCGCAGCAGCTTGTTCATATCAGAGAAAGAAAACGCTGATGAATTTTGAACTTCTCCGGAGTGAAAAATTATACACCGGAAAGATCGTCAACCTTGTCGTGGACCACGTTCGCTACTATTCAGGCAATCAGTCGATAAGGGAAATTATCGAGCATCCGGGCGGTGGCGTCGTGCTTGCTGTGTTCGAAAACAACGATATTCTCCTGGTACAACAATTCCGGTATCCAATCGGCGGGGAAGTTATCGAATTGCCGGCGGGAAAACTCGACGCGAAGGAAGATCCGCAGCATTGCGCCGAACGCGAACTCCGTGAGGAAACGGGATACGTAGCTCGGCGGTGGACAAAACTTACGACCATGATGACGACTCCGGGATTTTGCAATGAACGGCTCCACATCTTTATGGCGCAGGATCTTTCCCTGTCGCCGCAAGGACAGTCGTTGGAAGAAGGAGAACAATCAATTAAACTTCTTCGCGTCCCGCTCGTCGAAGCTGTGGCAATGATCGAACGGGGCGAAATTGCCGACGGGAAGTCGATTGCAGGGATTTTTATCGGCGAGCGGCGGCTTCGCTTAGGACCATGACGGCGGAAAATGAGAGAGAATAGAATACAGAATACAGAATTTAAGAATGCCAAGTTTGCTGTATTCTGTCTCCTGTCTGCTGTATTCTGTATTCTCAATGTGAACTTACGGACAACGCATCAATGATTAGGAATATTATTTTCGACGTCGACGGGACGCTTCTCGATTCCAAACGGGATATTGCGGGGGCGCAGTTGTGGGTGCTCCAGCAGCTTGGCGTTGAAAATTACACGGAAGAAGATTTATACCCCCACATCGGCAAAACGCTGCAGGAGACATTTACGCTCCTGCTTCCGGACCGATTGCATCCGAAAATTCCAGAAGCTGCTATAATGTACCGCGACTATTACCGTCCGCGCGCCCTCGAGAACACAAAATTATTCCCCGGTGTAAAAGAGACTATCGAGATTCTCCACATCAAGAAAATCAGCATGGCAACGGCGACGATCAAATCGAGCGAGACGACAAAAAGGATATTGGCATTTTTTGGCATCGCCGAATATTTTTCCCAGCTGCAGGGGACCGATGGTATGCCGCACAAACCGAATCCGTCTATTCTCAACAAAATAATGAAAGAACAACGTTGGGTGAATGAAGAGACGCTCATGGTTGGGGATACTGAAAGAGATATTCTCACCGGAAAAAATGCCCGCGTTGCCACATGCGGAGTTACTTACGGAACATGCTCGCGCGATCAGATGAAGGTCGCTCAACCGCAGTGGATCATCGACAGCTTTCCCCAGCTCCTCACACTTCTATAAGCCTATGACAGCCAATGAGCTGATCCACAAAAAACGTGATGGTGCCTCTCTCTCGTCCGATGAACTGCAGTTCATAATCGATGGATTTGTAAAAGGGAAAATTCCCGACTACCAAATGTCGGCTTTTTTGATGGCCGCGTATTTCCGCGGAATGACTTCGGAAGAGACGCGCGAGTTCACGCGGCTGATGCTCCACTCCGGCCAGGTTATTGATTTGTCGAAGATCCCTGGAGTGAAAGTTGACAAGCATTCGACCGGCGGAGTCGGGGACAAAATTTCGCTTCCCCTGACGCCGATTGTTGCCGCGTGCGGCGTCTCCGTACCGATGATCAGCGGCCGCGGCCTTGGACACACGGGGGGGACGCTGGACAAACTCGAATCCATACCCGGTTTCAGCACCTCATTGTCGATCGGCGAGTACAAGAAAGTGATTGCCGAAGTCGGCGCAGTCATGATCGGCCAAACGGAAGAGATTGCCCCTGCCGATAAAAAAATGTACGCCCTGCGCGACGTGACTGCAACCGTCGAGTCTATTCCGCTGATCGCCGGAAGCATCATGAGCAAAAAACTGGCAGAAGGGATTGATGCCCTTGTGTTAGACGTGAAGACCGGACGCGGTTCGTTCATGCCGACATACGAGAGAGCCGCAGAATTGGCGAAAGCGCTTGTCGAGATTGGCAACAGCTTCGGAAAGAAGACGATAGGTTTTATCACCGGCATGAACCAACCGCTCGGATTTATGATCGGCAACTGGCTGGAAGTGGCTGAATCGGTTGAATGTTTGCGCGGCAAGAATGTTCCCGATGTAATGGAATTGACGTACGTTCTCGGCGGCGCGATGGTGATGTTAGGTGAGAAGGCGCAGTCGCTCCCGGAAGGGATGGAACGCTGCAGAGAAGTTGTGAAAAATGGGAAAGCGTACGAAAAATTTATTCAACTGGTGAAGCGGCAGGGGGGCGACGTCTCATTCATCGAACATCTTGAAAAATATCCGCGTTCGAAATATTCCGGCGAAATCAAATCCTCGCAAAGCGGATTTGTTACCGGCATCGATTCTCTTGAACTCGGTTTAACCGGCATCGAACTCGGCGCCGGCAGGACAAAAATCGACGATGTCATCGATCCGAAGGCAGGCATTACGCTGACAAAAAAAATCGGCGATGCAGTCAGCGCCGGCGAAACCCTGGCAATTTTTTATACGGACAATAAAAGCGTTGTTGAACCTGCCCCCGAACGAATCGCCAGCACTTTTTCTATCGCACCTTCGAAGCCTGATCCCGTTCCACTCGTCATTAGTCAGGTCGACGAGAACGGCATTAAGCCCTTTGCCATCTAACCGCAAATGGAATTTTTTTGACATTGGCGAGATTAATTTTTAAACTTTTCTGGAACTGTCGGATTGCAGCTATTTAATCCAATCGACTCTTTAAGAGTTTCTACCGATCACTGAGGAAAAAACCATGCGCGCAAAGACGATCGCCGTGTTCATCTTCACTCTTTTCATGTTCGTTCATTCTTCGAACGCCCAGGGTCCTGACGCCGTGGTGGTTGTTCGCCAGTCTACGCTCAACGGTTTTCTCACTGCTGTCGGCCCGGTGAGTGGAAAAGCGCCGTATAACGTCCTGGGGATTAAAGGAGAATACACCTGGACCGTCAAGAATGCCCGGATCGAGCTCAAACAGAATGCGGCTGCTTTTTTCGCCGATGCAAGCGTTAATGTGGGAGTATTTTCGTACGGGTCGGTTGCCAACGGTGAAGTTGAGATCAAATATCACCAGGAAACGAACAGAATATCCGTCAAAGTGCTGAAGGCATCATTTGAAGTGTATACCAAGTTTTTTGGCAAGAAAATACACCTCGGCGACGTCGATATTTCAAAATTCTACCGGCCGGAGTTTGAGTTTGCCGGGCCGCAGCCTGTGCAGCCGAGCGTTCTCGTTTCGCTCCCGGGCGATCAATCCAAAACGGTCTATATTACACCTTTCAATCAGAATTTGAGGGTGGAACAGGAACAGATTGTAGTCACTTCTAATCTCAAATTTTCTGACCAGCCGCCGCAGCAGTAACCGTGCCTGGCAGACGCTCCGCTTTTCTCCCTGTGATTCGATTTATGACTTGAGACATCTGAAAAATTGCCTTTCGCCAAGCCGCTGGCGAAGCCATCCCCTCGGGATTTGCGCGAGCCATACTTTTGGAATTTTTCAGAAGTCTCGATTTAGGAAAGAACTCCGATTTCCGCATAAAAAAGGTTGTTGATATTACCTCGCGACTTGGTTATTTTAATATTATGGTCTGTGTAGGACCGGCACAACAGGAAGACAAAAGACACAAAAATTTCACATACTACTCAAAGGGGCTTCACATATGGGCAAGGCAGGTGGATTCCTCGAATATCCGCGCGTTAATCCGACGTATCGTCCCGTCGCTGACCGCATACAAGACTATCATGAATTCGTAAATCCTCTCACAGAAGAAGAGATCAAACGGCAGGGAGCCCGATGCATGAGTTGCGGCGTTCCGTTTTGTCATTGGTTAGGATGTCCGCTTCATAATGACATCCCCAATTGGAACGATCTTGTCTATCGCGGCCAATGGCGCGAAGCATACCAACAGCTTGAATGGACCAATAGTTTTCCGGAGATAACGGCCAGGGTATGCCCTGCGATGTGCGAGGCAGCCTGCACTCTTTCAGTCAATATCAGTCCGGTGTCGATACGGCAGATCGAATTGTTCGTCGCGGAACGGGCATTCGAAAACGGATGGGTTGTTCCATCCCTTCCAGTTGTTGAAACGAAGAGACGCGTCGCCGTTGTCGGATCCGGGCCCGCCGGTTTGGCGGCGGCTCAGAGATTACGGCACCTCGGAGATTCCGTGACCGTCTTTGAGAAGTCGGACAAGGTGGGAGGGATTCTCCGTTATGGAATTCCTGATTTCAAATTAGAGAAATGGGTCATCGACAGACGATTGGAGCAGATGAAATCGGAAGGGGTTCGCTTTGAAACGAACGTCAATGTCGGAGAAGATATTTCCTCAAAAGAATTGAGAGAATCATTCGACGCAATCGTGCTAACCCCGGGAGCCGGCCATGCGCGCGGCTTGAATGTTCCCGGCAGCGAGCTTGAAGGAGTTCATCAGGCGATGGACTATCTCGCGCAATCGAACATGTATGTTGCCGGAACGAAGAAACAGGATGAGATTATATGGGCTGGCAACAAAACCGTCGTGGTGATCGGCGGCGGCGATACCGGCAACGATTGTGTCGGTACAGCAATCCGACAAGGAGCAAAAGAAGTATATCAATTTGAAATTCTCCCCAAACCCCGTGAATGGGACAAGCCGTTTAATCCTGACTGGCCCGACTGGCCGAAGATTCTTCGGAGTTCTTCGTCTCATGAGGAAGGCTGTCATCGAGATTGGTCGGTCGGGACAAAGAAGTTCTCGGGGAGCGGATCGAAACTTGAAAAAGGGGCATTCGTGCGTCTTGAATGGAACAAAGACGCGAACGGGAATAATCAGGGAATGGTTGAAATACCCGGATCCGAATTTACCGTCAACGCCGACCTCGTCTTTTTAGCGATGGGCTTTCTCCACGTCGAACATGGAAAGCTTACTCAGGATCTCGAGGTCGCTCTTGATGAAAGGGGAAACATCAAGACCGATGGAAAATATGCCACATCCGTTCGGGGAGTCTTTGTTGCCGGAGATGCCATGACAGGGGCGAGCCTTGTCGCACGGGCGATGCGCCACGGTCGTGAGGCTGCCGAAGCGTGCCATGAGTATCTGGCGCAGGTCAATTAATTTTCATCATGCGTTGATGACTCCTTCGCTTTCCTTTTGCATTTTCTGGGAAGCATGATGATCTCGTGGGGATAGCTCAGTCCCGACCAAAAAGCGTCGGGACTTCGCTGAAAAAAAATCTAAATTTAATGCGGCAAGATAGCTCGGCTTTAGAGCGAGCGAATCATAATCCTCTCTTTTAAATCAATTCTCTAATTTTTCAACAGTAGCTATTCCGGCGGTTGCCTTCGCGGATCTATTTCATGGTGGCAAAGGACGCTTTTTGTCCAAACGAGGCGACATCCACTTTCTGTGGCACGTAGTATTACTGCGTCCGGTTATTCCAGACCATACGGAAAGACGCTTGGAGGATATTCCACGGTGAACTTGAGCTTGATAACCTGCTTCTCACCCGGGGCGAGCTTCAATTTCCATCGCAAAATTCCGTCGGCATCAGGGATCAGAACATCAGGTTTCGGTTCCTGCAATTCGACAACGATCTTTTCGTCAGCAGAAACAGGCACCTGATCAGTAAGTGTGACCTCCACTGGATATTTTTTGTGGTTCTCGATGATGTTTTCAAACTCATACCTCGTCCGCGTCTTGGTCGAAAAAGTGCCGACGCTCTCCGTAAAGCGGCTGATGAGCTTGCGTTCGACACGGATCGCATCATCGATTCCGAGATTCAGGGAGAACGAATCGGCCGGCATAATCGTTTTGATCGGCACAGAAGCCACGAAGGAATTGTCAAGGAAGACACTTGCTTTGCCGCCAAGCAGCGGATAGTCCTCGACGTTCTTACCTTTTCCTCTTAGAAATGCCGACTGCATAGCTTTCGGGACTGCTTCATAGGAAAAGTCGATCGAAAAATTCTCGATTGCTATGCCAACTTTGTGCTCCTGATTATCGGTCGGTATCGATTGTCTTGATTGGATCGAGAAACTTGATGATGTTAGTTGTGTTGCCGCAATAGAGGCTTCCGATGATACCACATTGACAATCGGCGGGGGAGCGTACTGCTCATTGGTGGAGGAGAGCTGGCTTTGCGGCTGCATCTGGCCATGTGCCTGAGCCGTTATCATAACCGCTTCCCCATGCACACCCCCTGCCTGGAGATAAAAAAGTTGATTGGCGCCATTCGATTGTGAGATATGAACATCAGACTGTTCTTGTGGCCGGTATCCGACGTACGACACCTTCACTTTGTACGTTCCGTCTGGGATATTATAGACGATAAAATCCCCATGTATATCAGTTGCCGCGCCAAACGTCGTTCCTTCGATAATAACGTTTGCCCCAACTAGGGCTTCGTCGGATTCGGCATCGACCACACGACCGGAGAGCGTATTTCCCATAAGCGTTGGTGTTGGAGGCAGGAGAAGTCGCGCGTGCCTTGATTCGACTGTCCATCGAACGAGGGACGGAATCACTTGGCTCATCGCTGGCCGTGCAGTCGAGAGCGTCATGTCGACATTGTTCCAATCTTCTCCTGATGATTGCCGCACATACCCAGAATATCCAAGCTGCAGGCTCTTTTCTGCAGAGGTGACGCGCGCTTCGTACGTCGGCCACCATCTTGCGTCAGGGATGAGATAGGAGACCTCGAGGTTCAGCGAGCTTCCTTTTTCTGCATGGGTGATAACGACGACTTGCTTCACACGCTTCCTTGATGGTCCTCCCACATTTGTTATTTCATCCTCGAGCGCCCTCATCTTGCTGGCATTTGACTGAATTTCAGTCTCCAGCGATTCTGTCTTAGTCCAAAAATCCATCTTTTTCTTCTCAACATATTGGAGCAGCTTATCCCATTCGTCGAGGGACGGCTTTTGACCAGGGTTCGTATTTGCGAGACTTTTGGAGTAGTTGTCTCGGAGAGCGTCGACAGCGTCTCCCTGCGATTTGTAAATAAGCTTTGTCTGTGCGAGTGTATTATTCTCTTCGATAAGGTTGTGGAGGCGCTGATTGAGATCGGCGAGATGTGCCGCAGGAATAGTATCGAGGAACAGCTTCTCGATCTTGATATCGGAGATTTTCGCCTCCTCGTCGGATATGCCGGACACCTTCAGGGATTGGTCGATCATGATGTCTGGAAGGCCGGTGAAGATAATTGTATGAACTCCCGCGGGAATGTTTACCGTTGCCGCGCGGGTGATGAGTGCCTGGTCGTTGTAGACCGTCACTGCTTTGATGGTCGACGCTGTCTTGATCTCATCTGCTTTTGCTTCAAATGCAGCTATTGAGATGAGTAGTATGTAGAAAAGTTGACGGACGAGAAGAGAAGATTTCATGGAATGTGCCCCAAGGGAATTGGAAGGTTGATGACTACGGTCAATGTTATCGACCTATGTTTAAAGCGCTATGCCGGGTTTACATTTTTCTGACCACCACAGGGCTGCCGGAGTAAACGTTTCGTAAACTCTTCCGAGTGAAGTCCTGAGATCCGCACGACTGGCTCCTGGAATTCGTTTTTGCGGTCGGCCTCGGTCGTTACGTTGCGAAATGTTAGCGGAAAAAAGGCTGAATGTCAAGCAGTTAAGAAAGTCTCTGAGCAAGAATAAAAGGACGAGCGATCGGGCAGGAGATACAAATGCTTAGGCCGCGCCATGAGGGACTATTTCCGGCGACTTCGATCTCAATAGTGAAAGAGCATGGCCGCCGACAATGCCATTGGCAGCATCAATGGTGAAGTGCAATATCTGACCGGCTACGAGGCTCTTTGTAAAAATAAAAACGACTCCAAAAATGAGCCCGATGATTCCTGTTTGAATCATTCCCATCTTCCCCTGGTAAGCATGCCCGACCCCAAAGATTATTGCTCCCAATACAAGGCCAACCCACACGGACCCTGTCCCATAAGCAAGCAGGTTCTGCAGCCAACCTCGATAAAGCAACTCTTCACAAGTACCAGCCGTAAATGCAATCAGGAGAAAAACAATAAACTCCGGTTTATTATTTGGAAGAAACCTTTTCAGAGGACCAAGCTCCGCTTCGAGTTTCTCAATCTTCATTTGACGGAGCTGCCGGACATTGAAGTACACCATTACCATAAAAATAGTGAGGAGCACGAGCGTCGCGATAATCGTGAGATTTGCATTCCCCATGCTCTCTCCGAGATCACTTATCGAGAGACCATGTCGATGCGTTAGCCAAAGCAGAACGATAACAAATGCCCACTCCGATAGAATGATGAATGCATAGGTACGGAGCTTTCTTGATGTGAGATGAAAACTGTCTGAGTTTTTGAGACTCCAAAAGAGCAAATATCCAGCAATCGGAAATATACTCGCAAGAGCAATCGTGAATGCCCAAATATCTAACGAGTACCAAATCTGCTGCCATTGTTGTACAGAATATATCATTGTTATCCCTTTGTCGTGCAATATAACGAACCGGAACTACGCTGGCTACGACTCGTAGAGCGGCGACGTGGATGTGAATGCTCTGTAGGGCCAAATCGTCGTCGACCAACGAAGTCAGTTTTGGCGACCGATGAGGCTGCAAAAGCAATTATTCATGATTGCCCCATTAAGGCACTTCAAACTTCACCATATTTGAAAGGACGAGTTCAGGCTGATCAAATTCAAATCCACTTCCAACCGTGAGTTTGACTGTATATCTAAATCCTGATGGTGATGCCGCTGCGTATAATGTGTTGCGATGCTGGAATTGAAATTGTGAAAAAATGAGAATCGGTCATTCCACTAAAAAATTCGGTCGCATTGTTCTGTAACAGAGCAGGCCAGGTAACGAAATAATGAATTGGTAAGAAGGTTGCGCCCAATCCAGGAGAGATTTTCCGGCAGGTGTAAGAACACCTTCTTGCGGTTGTCTCTATCGCAAAACTACGGCTAATCAAATACAAATGCAACAGCCCAGATGATGAGTCTGGGCTGAGTGTGACTAAAAAAAACTTTTGATATTTACTTCAGCAACATTAGTTTCTTCGTCTGGACAAAACTTCCGGCCTGAAGCCTGTAGAAATAGACACCCGTTGAAAGATTTCCAGCATTAAAGAGCACATGATGGTTCCCGGCATTCTGGCGTTCGTGAACAAGCGTCTCCACCTGCCTGCCGAGCAAGTCGTACACCGTGAGCGTAACCATGCTTCCTGTTGCCAACCGATAGCTGATCATGGTAGACGGATTAAAAGGGTTTGGATAATTCTGCTCAAGGATCATTGTGCGCGGAATAACGGCGGCGTTTGAGGGAGCCACTTGAGTGATTCCACCGGTCGAGGTCGTGAGAACGACGCCGCTATCGCCAACAATAACTCCGTGTCCAGGGTCGATAAAGTCCACACCATTGAGGTTGGCCGTTACCCCGCTCGACTGACTCGACCAATGTCCCCCTCCATCGACAGTTCGGAAAATAAGACCACCGGGGCCAACAACCCAGCCATCACTCGAGTTAGGAAAGGACATCGCGTTTAATGTTGTGCTCGGCGTTGCCATGAGGCCCCAGGTCGCTCCTCCGTTTGTGGTCGCCAACATCACTCCGTCATCGCCAAGTATTCGTCCGTTCAATGTATCGGAGAAAGCCACAGACCGCAGGAGAGTACTGACGGGGCAGGGTTGAGCGGTCCAATTGTGTAATTTGTCGCCCGAGGTCAAAATGGTTCCGGCAGCTCCGACTGCCCACGCCCTCGTCTTTGACGCTACGAAGGTACCATAAAGATCGTTGGTCTGCCTATCCGTCGCCTGGAACCACGTATTTCCACCATCCGTCGTAGCCATAACGAAGCCTCTCTGGCCGACCGAGCATCCAATGCTATCATCCAAAAAATGGATCCCGTAGAGAGGTGGATTCGGCGGACCGAGAGGTTCCACCCCCTGGGATTGCCAGGATCTTCCGGAGTTGGTAGAATGATAAATGCGCGAACTATCGTCGGAGATCCATGCGTTCAGGGAATCGCCGAACGCGATGTGAACGTCGAGTGATGTCGGCATATCATACTCCATCCACGATTTACAGGAGTCGTACGATAGACACAGCTGAACTCCTTCTCCGAGCGCCAGAGCGAGATTAGGCGTGATATACTTTACATACTTAAAATTCACGAGCACAGGAGGAGTAAAGTCCTTCCACGTGGCTCCTTTGTCGGTTGATCTCACGATCTTCCCGGTTCCACCCGCAGCCACCACAGTGTTACCGCCTGCTGAATGTATGCCAAACAATGGAAAGCCGTTAGCTCCCTGGTAAACCACATTCCAGTTCATTCCACTATCGGTCGTCTGTGAAATGCCGTCATTGAAGGATACGGAAAATCCGAGGTTTTCGTTTATAAAATAGATATTAGTACTTAAAGGGGTAAAAGTCGATGTAGAATCGATAGCCCATGTTTTCGCGCCATCATGAGTTTTGCCAATGAGAAAATATGAACTAGCATCAATGAACCTCTTTCCGATAAAAATCCCGGAATCCGGATTGAAGAACTGAAAGACGTAAAAATCGCTGTCGGTCTCGGGCCCGATCCGAAATTGGTCCCATGTTTTGCCGCCATCCGTTGTTCTGCACAAGACATTCCCGCCAGAAAGGACGCCGAATGTCGGAGTAAAAAATAAAAGTTTGAATACAGTAAGGTATGGGATCGAAGGTAATGAAGAAAAGGATGTCCACGTTCTGCCGGTGTCTTTCGATACATAGACATATTGATGGTACGCGATTGGTGTCCCCGTATCGCCTCCTCCTGTAAGCCAAATGTACAGGCTGTCGCCAAATGGCGTAAAGGTGATATCAGAAAACGTCACGCTGTCCGTCAACGCCGTGTCGCGGAGGGCAGGATCGGCCACCCACGTAGTTCCACCGTCATTTGTGCGATAGAGAAAACCCTGGTTATATGTGCTTGCCAGCGCGAACCCTGTTTTAGCATTGAGAAATCTGACGACCCTGACAATATCTCCTTCTTGTCCCTTATGTTGGAGTTGCCAGGATTCTCCCGCGTCCGTAGTTTTGAGAATGATGCCGTCCGTGCCGCCAATCCATCCGGTTGAATCGTCATGCATGAAGACACATTCATCGAAAACATTCATTTGATTTTCGGTGGGGATCACCCACTGAGCTGCGCAAACAGAAAAAAGAAAAGGAATTATCGAAAGAATGAGGATTGACCGTTTCATGGTAGTATCCCTCCTTTGCACTGCAATGAGAATATCGAGCTCGACGTAAAGTTCAGAATGTCTGCTCTATTCAAGGAAGCGGCAGCGACGTAGCTACTTGTGTCCCGAAGATAAAGAATTACACGGCGGCAACTGATTAATTGCCATTGACTATTTAAGCAACGTCAATTTCTTCGTCTGAACAAAACTTCCAGCACTGAGCCTGTAGAAATATACTCCGCTCGATAAGTTGCCCGCGTTGAAAGTCACCGAGTGATTGCCCGCAGTCTGACGATCTTCTACTAATGTGCTCACCAGTCTTCCAAGAATATCATACACTTTCAATGTCACTACACTGTTGACTGGTAATTGATAACTGATGACTGTCGATGGGTTGAAAGGGTTAGGAAAATTCTGGTAAAGTGAGAAACTTCTTGGCATCGTTTGAGCATTTTGACTGACGGAAGTCACCGCTGAAGAACTCTTGAAAATCCTTGCCGCAGAGGATGCATAGAGATAATTGTCCTGGTCGATGAAGAGGCTCCTGACAGGATAACCGAGAGTTGCAAATATCGTCCAGCTCATTCCCTGGTTTGTGGATTCGTAGATATCACCCGTATTGAAGGAACCGACAAAAATGCCTCCCCCTTTGACTGCCGTGGATGACACGAGATCGGTGTCCGTTATGCCCGCATTCATTTGCTTCCAACTCATCCCTTTGTCCGTCGACCGGTAGACTCCGTTCGGTCCAGCCGCAAAGATTATTCCGGAGTCGCTCGAGGACATCGATCTCACTTGCTCGCCCACGTTGCCTTTGTGCACCCATTCAGTCCACCCCCCCGGAGAAAGATAAACTTGTCCTGAGGGAGTGCTCGCGACGCCTTCCTGGGTAGGCAATACTGTTATGGCGCTGACGGGATCATTTGCCAAGTCTCCGGTGGGAAGCACATGATTGGGCATATCTTCCCACAAATCGTACAATCCCACGTCGGTGCCAAGATGGACGATGCGGTACGTATCCATCTTAACCGAATCGATACCGTTATCCGAGATCCTGATAGCTTGTGGACAGAGGGCGTAAAATTTTCTTCCAGTTACCAACATGGTAATCGGAGACCATGACGTGCCATCGTCGGACGAAACAAGCAAACCGCTGTTGAGTGTTCCTGCGACCAGGGCTCCTGATGTTGATTGGCATATAGCGGTCACCCCGGGCACGTTGAGGCCCGTTTGTACCCAAGTTTTTCCGCCGTCAATAGAACGAAATACACCGGCGCTGTCGGTGCCGGCAAAGTACCCTTTGTTATTATCCACCAATCCGCATGATATTTGGTATCCGAACGGTAAGGAATTCGTGAAATTTCCCCCAGACGTATCCGTAACCATTCCGTTGTTGAGCAGCGTCCAACTTTCTCCCGCATTCGTAGATTTGTACACTCCGCCGATAGCACCAGCGAAGATAGTCTCTTTTCCGTACGTCATAAGAGACGTCACGCCAAGGCCGTTCACGGCAATTCCTCCCAATCCAAGAAAGGTGGTGTCACCGGTATTTGCGATTCGGTAGACGCCTTGAGCCCCGCCTATATAAAGGCCTATTCCCGAATCCGGAGCCATCGCGGCGATGTCGGCTCTTGTTACGGCCAATAACGGCCACGTCTTTCCTGAATCCGACGAAGCGTAGATTTCGTTGGCATTGATCCACATTGCTTCATAAGCCGCCGCATAGATCGTCCCGTCGGCGGAAGCGATAATTTGTTTCACGGAAGCAGAGTCGTGAATTCCAAGCCCACGATACCAACTTTTTCCAGAGTCTGAGGAACACATGATCCATCTATCCACCACGACGGCAACGATACCGTTTTGTGTTATCGCGATAGGAGATAAAATTGCAGTCGAATCAAGTCCATTGCTCATTACGGTCCAGTGAAGGCCATTGTCTGTGGACTCAAAGATGCCGTGATCATATGTCGTGGCAAAAAGAGATCCGTCCCGGGATGCCGTAATAGAAGCAGGTGTAAATCCTAAGACAACGCTGTCCAGCACTGTTCCGCCGCCGCTCAAACGAAACAGATAATTGCCAAACGAAGAACCGTAAGCGAATGCCACGATCGTGTTGTTCTTCGCAAGCGTCATAGAAGTGACGCCGTATCTCATCTTTGTATGTCGCCAATTGTTCCCTCCATCGCTTGAAATGAAAATTCCATCGCCATTGGAATATGCGCCAGCATAAATAATACCGGAAGAATCAATTGCCAAAGACGTAACCCAGTCATTAAAGTTAGAATTCGGACGCGCCGAAATTGTCATTGCATTGGTTGTAAGAATGAGAGAAAAAAGAATGCAGCGTTTCATAGGTTGCTCCCCGCAGGATAATATAATATGAGAGATGGACGGTAGGTTTAAGCGCGCCCCTCTGCCGCAAAATTACTGCTAATCGAATACAAAAGCAACAGCCGGTAATGACTCAGTTTGATAAATTTTCTGGGTGGGACTGGCATTCATGCCTGTCATATAGGTCAGACAAGTTCCGAAGGAATGGCTTCGCCAAATGTCTGACCTACAGATACTTTGAACTTGAGTCACTACCCAACAGCCCATCGGTGAGTCTGGGCTGAACGTGATGGTCAGAAACGTATGCAGTCTATTTTTACAGCAGAAGCTTCTTTGTGTTGGAGTACGTTTCAGCGTGTAATCTGTAAGAATAGATACCACTCGACAGATTCGCAGCGTTGAACGTCACGTTGCCATACCCTGCGTTTTGCTTTCCATTGACCGGAGTCGCAACTTCCCATCCCAGAATATTCTAAACTCTCAAAGTGACAAGACTATTCACTGGCAACTGATAAATACTCGCCGTTGCGGAGTTGAATGGATTAAGATAGATTTGCGCAATGCAATACTCTTCGGGGTCTCTATTGTTCTGAAATATGCGTGAGAACTCCATTCCACGTCAACGTAACCTTCATTAACAAATTGCTGGAGCTGTTTGCAATATAGAGGGTGAGTGCGTACGCCCTTAATGTAGCCGGAGTAAATCCGATCACGACTGTCCTGCAGAAAAAGATGTTTCACTCGGTTGTCTCTGAATCGACAGTAGACGATTGCAATCCAAACTTTTTTTCCCTAAATTAATTCATAGTTCGGTCCCGTTAAAAAGTAACGGGACTTCGCTGAAAACATTCTCTAAATTTAACCCGGCGGGGTAGCTCAGCTGGTTAGAGCGTCGGAATCATAATCACGTTTTGCGGTTCAATCCTCCAGTATTCCTCGATATTTCCCCAGTGGTTCCAAATTTGGTTGCCCATTGCCTCCATTTAACGGAGGTCAAGGATGTATTTATCCAAGCGTGGTGACATTTATTACCTGTGGTATAAAGATACCGATACAGGGAAGAAAAGCAAAGTCAGCACTCGATGCAGAACCAAAGAAGATGCGAAGCGTTTTATCCATTCCTTTGATACTATTAAAAAGGAAAAAAGAAAACGTGTGCTGAAGTATTCCTTCTCACAATTCCGAGATGAGTATCTCGTCTATGCTTCCTCCATTCACACGCGCAAAACATATCTCTGTGATGAAGTATCTCTGGATCAATTTCTAAGATTCACTGGAGACATGATGTTGCGGGATATTGGTGTAAGAGAAGTGGAACGTTTCATTGCTTATAAACAGAAAGAGACATCAGCCTGGAACGCCAAGAAATATTATGGTCATCTGGCAAGCGCATTTCAAAGGGCTGTGGTATGGAAGAAGATCGATGAGAACCCATTTCGAAGCGTAAAGAAGCCGAAACCGCCCGAAAAGCTACCTGCCTATTTCTCCAAAGAACAACTTGGCCTACTTCTGAAATCTATAGAGGATCCTAATTATCGGGAGCTTATTCTGTTTGCAGTGATGACAGGGATGCGCATGAGTGAGATTTTGAACCTACACTGGGAAGAGGTCGATCTGGAGAGAAAAATAATTCTTGTCAAAAACACATCTAATTTTACCACTAAGTCCAAGCGCAACAGAAAAGTTCCAATGAACGACGGCTTGGCGATCATCTTGACGAGGAGAAAGCAAAACGCATCATGTCCTTTTGTGTTTCATCGTGACAATGAGCCGCATACAGTTGATAATGTAACGAAGCGGTTCAAGCAGTATGTCCGAGCATCCAAATTAGATGATGCTCTCCATTTTCATTCGTTGAGGCACACGACAGCAAGCCTACTTGTGCAGGCGGGAGTTTCAATCTACGATGTGAAGGAAATCTTGGGTCATTCCCAGATCGCTACTACATTAATTTATACTCATTTGACAGAATCGCATCTGAAAGAGTCTGTCAACCAGCTTTCATTGCCACCAGATATGTTGGATTA
>CAWGZY010000001.1:0-538299 GCA_963827085.1 uncultured Bacteroidota bacterium | reverse complement strand
GAAGCATTCTTAGTGCGAGGCTGTATGCAGGTTAACCAACTGACTTTGCCACCTAACCAGTCGCTCAAGCTGACGGAACCAGCCGTCGATGATTTAATACGCGCGAAAAACCATTACTATTGGACATGACTCGCCACGCGCGGACTGGTACCGTCGCTGCGGCGCTTCGCCGCCGCAGCTTAGCTCCGGTCCGTTAGGTTGCGCGATTAGCTATTAGAACCGAAGTACAACATGAAAACAACAATCGTAGCAGTAATCATATTGTTAATAGCTTTTGGTTGTAATCACACTAACCCGCCAAATACGAACGGCAGTATTGGTTTAGTTATTTAAAAAATCAAAAAATGGAATTTCCCACCCAAAACCAGTTCTCAGCAACAGTAAAATTTGAAAACAATCTTGGTAGAAACGTCGAAATCATCAATGTTGGGTGTGGCTTTCCAAGCTTCATTTTAGAGCAATCGGCCAACGGAGCGTGGAAAACATTTGCCTCGCCGCTTTGTGCCGACATCGATGTTCCGCCAACATCGCTGGCAGATCAAGATACGTTCATTGCGACCATTCGATTATGGAGACTGACACAATAATGCCATATGGCATATGCAGATTCAAGTTCGATATCCGTGAGGGAGATATCACAAAACAGATTCCATCTGAATATTTAGTCTGCAAATAGTTTTTATAATGTGGTCGCGCAACCTAACCAGTCGCTCAAGCTGACGGAACCAGCCGTCAGCTTTTCGCCGCGCGCCAAAAAATTTTTAAGGGAAAGGCGATGTCTGCCGCGCGTATAGTCTACCATTGATTTGGCTGCACGTCGCCGCAGCTTAGCTCCGGTCCGTTAGGTGGCAAAGAAAAACTTAGGTTTGGCTAAGAAAGAAATAGTTTCAGTAACTCAATTTTCGTTTCTTGATTTAAGCTCCAAAAAAGATGAGTCTACAAGCAGTCAGATTTTCTAATTGCAATAACTGCAAGAAAATGGTATCATCTCGTACGGAAAGCTTACCAGGCAATCATAGTTGGGAGCTATGTTTATAAGCAAAATCAAAAACGAAACATTCTTAGGGCGAAGCTGTATGCAGGTTAACCAACTGACTTTGCCACCTAACCAGTCGCTCAAGCTGACGGAACCAGCCGTCGATGATTTAACACGCGCGAAACAAATAGCTACTGTTGGACATGACTCGCCACGCGCGGACTGGCTACCGTCGCTGCGGCGCTTCGCCGCCGCAGCTTAGCTCCGGTCCGTTAGGCGGCTAAAGCAATTTGTAACAAAGAAAAAAGAAGGAGTTAAAAGAATTGGTCTACAAGCAGTCATCCGGTTTTTCTACAAACGACTCCTCTTTCAGACAACGCACTCACTAAATACGGTCACTTTATCAAATACCAAAAGCTTGGTATTGACATTCTTGGAGATAGTTTCTAATATAATACAGTCAGTACGAAAGCGTGTTCTCATCAACATGCACTTATCGCCGCCTAACCAGTCGCTCAAGCTGACGGAACCAGCCGTCGATGATTTAACACGCGCGAAACAAACAGCTACTATTGGACATGACTCGCCACGCGCGGACTGGCTACCGTCGCTGCGGCGCTTCGCCGCCGCAGCTTAGCTCCGGTCCGTTAGGCTGCCTATTCATCATAATCTATCACGAAAATGGTCCCCTCAATTCCAGTGTTCGCGTATCTTTTTTACCTCAACTTGTCATTAGGAACTGGTGACTATCCTGCTTACTCAATTTCAAATGTCAACGAGTCGGGTTATCGACTTGTGCAAAAAACTGTCATTGGAAATACGGTTGAACATATTACATCTTACATAGATGAATATGAGTACACCTTGACGATAGATGTCACTCAAAATAACGACACTGACAGCACTGATTCTTATCTTGTGGTAGAGTGTTTCCTTGCTGACACTTATGTGCATCAAGTATTGGTGCCACTGTTCGACGTTGTTTTGAATTCTGATCGTACTTTTACTTACTCATTTCCGCTAGTGGTCGAGAAAACCGGCTCGTATGGATTTTGTATTTCTACACCATCGGAAATTACCCAACTGACTCGACAGGAACGATATCGGCAGATCATGGCAAATCAAGTTATTTATCTACGAGCCCCTCATTGACGGTCTGGCGGCAGCCTAACCAGTCGCTCAAGCTGACGGAACCAGCCGTCAGCTTTTCGCCGCGCGCCAAAAAATTTTTAAGGGAAAGGCGATGTCTGCCGCGCGTATAGTCTACCATTGATTTGGCTGCACGTCGCCGCAGCTTAGCTCCGGTTCGTTAGGTGGCGAAAGAAAACTTGTAGCAAAGAAAAAAACAGGAGTTAAAAGTAATTAACCTACAAGCGTCATTTGGTTTTTCTACAAACGATTCCGTCTTTAGGCAACGAATTTCACTGAATAACCGATAAAACGATTTATCCGGTACTGAAAGCTTAGGCAATCATTGTTGGGAGATATGTTTATAAGAAATCAAAAACGAGTCTTAGTGCGAAGCGTATTCAGTTAACAACTGCACTTTGCCACCTAACCAGTCGCTCAAGCTGACGGAACCAGCCGTCGATGATTTAACACGCGCGAAACGACCAGCTACTATTGGACATGAATTGCCACGCGCGGACAGGCTACCGTCGCTGCGGCGCTCCGCCGCCGCAGCTTAGCTCCGGTCCGTTAGGCGCCAACATTCAACAGTATGCCAGAACTCCTGCACATAGGATTCGATAACATCAATCGCTTTAAAAAGAAGAGCTATCTTTTTCAGTATAAGGGAATTGATTATAAACTGATCCAGAACAACCCGCGCAAATGGTCAGATGTTCTAATAACGATCGTCCCTTTTTACAATGAAGCAGTTAAAGAGAAAACGTTCACTAATGCCGGCGAATTCCTAGCCGCATTAAGCTGGGGAAACCATTCACCAATTTCTGTTCAATACCTTGGTGGCATGGGGGTGCCTGTCGGCTTCAATCTTCGCAACGCTAAATGTAGAGTATTCGATTTTCCTCAAACACCATTTCACGGACACAGTTTAGGATCTGACCTGAACATCATTCCGAGAATCAAGACCGAAGATCAACGAAAAGCCCTCGTTTTATTTCGTGAAGCATTTAGTTCCAATAGGAGGTTATTTTCTTTTCTACTCTACTGGCAGATTTTGGAAATTGGAGGAAATAAACCCGTTGAATGGATTAACAAATTGTTAGCCCATCCATCAGGCTATGACCTTCCCATGTCGGATATTCGACAACTTCAAATCGGATCAAAATCACTTGGCGAGTACCTTCTGGATGACTGCCGACACGCGATAGCCCATATCAAACGTTTCACTGGAAAGACTTCACTTTCATTTGATCTGGTCTCGGAGAACCTACGGCTTGCTATAAGCACAACCATTGTGGAGCAGTTTGCAAGAATTCACATCAGATCAAATCTCAACCTTCAGGGTCATATGGGTCTCTATCCACAAGGTCGTGGAAGAATACCAATTTTTCAGGACTGGTTTCCATAACCCTAAAAGAATTTATGTTGGCGCCTAACCAGCGGCTCAAGCTGACGGAACCAGCCGTCAGCTTTTCGCCGCGCGTAAGATCAAAGAAACTGAAATGAAGAACCGTCACGTCCGCGCAACAGTCTACAATGAACTGGCTGCACGTCGCCGCAGCTTAGCCGCGGTACAGTTAGGGTGCACTTTTCACATGCAAACAGAAGCAGACATCGTAAGAAAATTTAACTCCGAGTTCCAACGATATGTAAAGATCGTTGAGCCTGGGCTAGAGAAGCTCTTGAGCGACAAAGCGGCTCCATATCAATCTATGCTCCGATACTTGAAAGACTTCTATTTCTACATGTGTTATCTCGTTGATCATGGATTGATTCCTAACGATAGCAAACATGTTGCGTTTCGAACGCTCACGGCTAAAGCATCAATGTCTGTCTTTGGAATGTATAATCTACTCATGAATGGGGTTGTCACTGAAGCAGTTATTAGTCTTCGCTCTTTATTTGAAGTTTATGTCAACCTCAAGCTAATTGTCGAAAAAGATACCGAGAGTCGATCTCGACTTTATGAAAATTTTGAATTTGTTGAAAGACGCAACAACCTAGAAGCAAACCTTACGTTGCTCACAAATGGTAATCTTACTTTGGCTCAATTTGAGCGTTCAATCGGCCCATCTACAGTCGATAAGATCAAATCCGAATTCAACTCCGTGAAGAATGATTATCATCCGAAGCAACCATTCCATTGGGCATGGAAAATTTACGGTGGCCCCAAGAACCCGAGCCTTCGATTCATCTCGGATAGCCTAGGGCTTTCATTCGATTATGTAAAAGTTTATGGCTCTACTTCAATTTCAACCCATGCATCTGCAAGTCTAGTAAATATTGTATCAGATGGGAACGCGATCACTCTTGCGCCTCAATTCCCGATCCTAATTTCTTCTTACACTTGTATTGCACTTGACTACTGCGCCGAAAACAGTACAACTTCTAGTGAATTATTTCAAGTTCGGAAATCCAAATGAAATCAAAGTTTACCTTGCTTATATCATGGACTCGGCAATGAAAGAGGCAGATAAAAGTGCACCCTAACCAGTCGCTCAAGCTGACGGAACCAGCCGTCGACGATTTCGCCGCGCGGAGTTGGACTGGATTAGGAGTTGGACTGACTGGCACGCGCGGACTGAGCTACCTTGCGGCGGCTTTTTGCCGCCGCAGCTTAGCTCCGGTCCGTTAGGCAGCAAAAACAAAACGAGTACGATCGACTTTCGGTTATAAGTCATAGCTTCAAGCCAAAGGCTTAATGGAAACTAGACTATTGATTTTCTTACTTCTTGTATTTCTTTGCTCAGTCAACTGTAAAAAAAATCCACCTCTTGTGCCGCCGACCGACATAACGGATACGACCTCTCATAATTTTTTAATAACAAGAATTGATACGCTCGGCGATAGCTTCTCCACAGCGAATGCAGTCGATATTGTAAACGAGAACGATATATGGGTTACGGGACAATTTACCGCGAAAGATGCCAATAATTATTTTGTAAATAAGTATAACGTAGCTCATTGGAATGGTTTAAACTGGAATATGATAGCAGTGCCAATAGTTGGATATGGTGGTATGGCGCCGGATATTCAACCTTTAATCGGGATTAAGGCCTTTAATGACTCATGTATTTTTGTCATCTCTCAATATAATTCTCACGCACGGTGGAACGGCACAACATGGACATCATATTACGTAGGTGCAGGAAGCATAAGACATATGTGGGCGCGGTCTCCTAATGATATTTACTTCGTTGGATATCAAGGGAATGCTGCACACTGGGATGGCACAAACTTTACCCAAATGATGACTGGGGTGACTAATCCTCCCTTATGGGATGTATGGGGCGATGAAGATGAAGTATATGCTGCGGGATTTGGATCGGGGGGCGTTGACGGAACAGCGACCATATTCCTTTATTACAATGGAAAAGCATGGAACGCGGCAAATCAGTATGATGTCTACAACAGTAGCCCGCCGGCACCAAATCAATTTGTTGGTGCCATGCAATCGATATACCGGAAAAACAAAAATTCGAAATTATGGCTATTGGCGGGTTCTGGTAATGGTGAATTATATGAGGTCGAAAGCCTTGCTCCGTTTAAGGCAAATAGTGTTTACGGGATTCAAGAATTTTTCCCTGCGTTGGGCGTTAGAGGGAACGCAGATAATGATTTATTTTTGGTAAGTTTAATAGAGGGATTGGTAATACATTTTAATGGAAAAAGCTGGATGGCAATTAGACCTTCCATCGTGGGATATAATGTGAATGCCTTTGCTTCATACGGCAATATTTTCGTCATCGTGGGTAACGCTAATGGTATAGCTCAGAGGGGATTAGTGGTAATCGAGAGCCGGTAAATTTTATCGGCGGGGAGGTTTCGCCAATGCTCAAAAAAATCCGTTATGGTGTTGCAACCAACGTACCGAAGGATACAACAAACCGTTTGCTGCCTAACCAGTCGCTCAAGCTGACGGAACCAGCCGTCGACGATTTAACACGCGCGAAACAACCAGCTACTATTGGACATGACTCGCCACGCGCGGACAGGCTACCGTCGCTGCGGCGCTCCGCCGCCGCAGCTTAGCTCCGGTTCGTTAGGCGGCGGAAAAAAATAAGTTATCTAGAAAAAAAGTGTTTTCGGTTTTCCAAGCTTCGTCTCTTGATTTGAGTCTCCAAAGATATGAATCTATAAGCAGTCAGATTTTCTAATTGCAATAACTGCAATAAAACGATATTATCTGGTACGGAGAGCTTTCCTGGCAATCATAGTTGGGAGCTATGTTTATAAACAGTATCAAATACGAAACATTCTTGATACGAACTGGTATGCCGTTTAACCGACACTCTTCGCCGCCTAACCAGTCGCTCAAGCTGACGGAACCAGCCGTTGGTGATTTAACACGCGCGAAACAACCAGCTACTATCGGACATGACTTGCCACGCGCGGACAGGCTACCGTCGCTGCGGCGCTTCGCCGCCGCAGCTTAGCTCCGGTCCGTTAGGTGGCAAAGAAAAGCTTAGATTGTCTAAGAAAGAAACAGTTTCAGTAATTCAAGTTTTGTTTTTTTGATTCAAGTTTCCAAAGATACGAATCTATAAGCAGTGAGATTTTCTAATTGCAATAACTGCAATAAAACGATATTTTCTGGTATGGAGAGCTTTCCTGGCAATCATAGTTGGGAGCTATGTTTATAAGCAAAATCAAAAACGAAGCATTCTTAGTGCGAAGCTGTATGCAGGTTAACCAGCTGACTTTGCCACCTAACCAGTCGCTCAAGCTGACGGAACCAGCCGTCGATGATTTAACACGCGCGAAACAGCCAGCTACTATTGGACATGAATTGCCACGCGCGGACTGGCTACCGTCGCTGCGGCGCTTCGCCGCCGCAGCTTAGCTCCGGTCCGTTAGGTGGCAAAGAAAAGCTTAGATTATCTAAGAAAGAAACAGTTTCAGTAATTCAAGTTTTATTCTTTGATTGAGCTCCAAAAAGATGAGTCTACAAGCAGTCAGATTTTCTAATTGCAATAACTGCGATAAAACGATATTATCTGGTGCGGAGAGCTTACCAGGCAATCATAGTTGGGAGCTATGTTTATAAGCAAAATCAAAAACGAAGCATTCTTAGTGCGAAGCTGTATGCAGGTTAACCAACTGACTTTGCCACCTAACCAGTCGCTCAAGCTGACGGAACCAGCCGTCGGCGATTTAGCACGCGCGAAACAAATAGCTACTATTGGACATGACTCGCCACGCGCGGACTGGATTCCGTCGCTGCGGCGCTTCGCCGCCGCAGCTTAGCTCCGGTCCGTTAGCCTGCAACATTTTGTTCGTATACGAGGAATGAGTGAGTTTCAAACAGCTTCCTACAATTTTACTTTTCATTTGTATAACACTCACAGCATTAAATTGCAAAAAGGAGTCGCCGGTAGCGCCTCTAACTTCTGGCCCGGATACAACCAGTCACAACTTTACGTGGACACAATACACATTTGGCGGCAACGGCGGGTCGAGCTATTTCAAAGATGTCGCGATTGTAAATGACAGCGACATTTGGGCGGTTGGCATAATTTACTCTGATAGTTCGATATATAATGCAGCACATTGGGATGGAAATCAATGGAAGCTAATAGCAGTATTTGATACGGACAATCAATTTATTTACAGTATTAGAGCCATATTTATTTTCGGAACAAATAATATTTGGCTCACCGATGGAGGTATACATAACTGGAACGGAAGTTCGCGACAGACAAGCGCTTCGTTTAGTCGAATTTCACTAATCGGAGGCACAGAAAATGGTCAATCAGTCGACAAGCTTTGGGGAATGAGTCCCAATAATATTATCGGCGTGGGACAGAAGGGAATGATAGCTCAATACAACGGAATCATATGGACGAAACTTTCGAGCGGAACAACGATAGACCTTCATGATGTGTGGGGGACTGCCGATGGAAGCGAGGTTTGGGCGTGTGGGTATAGTAACGATCTAAGCCAGAGTACCTTATTACAATATAATGGTGCACTCTGGAAAACAACCTGGTTACAACAAGGGACTTCAACCCCTCCTTACGAAGACCTAGTTTTGACTCAATGGTCAAGTGACAAATTTCTGTACGTAGGATCTGCAACCGGTATATATTTAACACCGCTTTCAGGAAATGACTCTACACGGCGAGTTGTTATCTTGACCTCGGTTCCACACTTGATACGTGGAAGCGCGAATAACAACATCGCAGTAGCAACAGACTATAAATCGATTTGGCACTACAATGGTTCCACTTGGTTTGAGGAAACTCCGGATGAACTTCTCAAGCCGCTATATTCAATCGCTGTTTCCGAAAATACAATCGTTGCAGTTGGCTTTGATGCAACAGGCTTAAACTGGATGGGAGAAATCTCGTTAGGTAAGAGAAATTGATCAAAATGAAAACCGCAGGTATAAAACGTAAAGAACAATGGTTGCAGGCTAACCAGTCGCTCAAGCTGACGGAACCAGCCGTCAGCTTTTCGCCGCGCGCAAAAAATTTTTTAAGGAAATGGCGATGTCTGCCGCGCGTACAGTCTACCATTGATTTGGCTGCACGTCGCCGCAGCTTAGCTCCGGTCCGTTAGCTGGCACAAAACATCATTCGGAGTTTTACAATGAATAAAACATTTTCTATACTTATACTTGCTTTCCTTCTTTTCATGGGATGCAACAATAATCTAACAAGGAATACCTCAACGGTTAACACGCCAACAGCCAACCTATTGGCCTATTATCCCTTTAATGGAAATCCCTATAATGTTATTGGAAGGGATAGTAATGAAACTGTTGATAGAGCAACTTTGACCACTGATCGATTTGGTAAAAGTAATAGCGCGTATCATTTTACAGGAGGTGCATCCATTCTCATTCCTGAATTATTTCCAGATACTTGTCCAGCTTTCACATTTGCAGTTTGGGTAATGAAAGACACCATTGATAACGATAATCATATAATTCTTTATAAAGGTCTAGATCAAGGCGAAGCAGCCTTAGCGATTACAAATGGCAATCTGGGCTTTGGTGTTAATCTCGAAACTGGCTTTTATGGTAGTCAAAATTGGTATTCTCTTAATGTACTGGATACTCTGCAAGCCAAGATTTTTTATTTTCTAGTTGGACGTTATATTAAGGGGCAAAAAACAGAATTTTTGATTAATGGGAAACTGGTTGGATCGAGAACAGTCCCAGATCTACCTTTGGCTAAATGGCCTGCCCATTCTTATTCCGCAATAGGAACACATACTCAATTTCCTACCACGTATTATTGGAATGGAATTATTGATGATATTAGAGTTTATGATCGAGCATTGTCTGATGAAGAAGTTCAATCCTTATATCATGAAGGCGGATGGGCAAACAATTGAATTCCGTGTGCCAGCTAACCAGTCGCTCAAGCTGACGGAACCAGCCGTCGACGATTTTGCTCGCGCGAAATTAGGAGTTACAATCGGACAGGACTTAGCTCGCGCGGACTGGCTACCGTCGCTGCGGCGCTTCGCCGCCGCAGCTTAGCTCCGGTTCGTTAGCCTGCAACCTCGAACGTGTTTACGAAACATTTTCAAAGTAGAACCTTTACGGCGCTTAAGTGAATTGCATACGATTTTTTACATTTTTTCTTCTTGCATGCTTTTTGCTCAACGCGCTAACGTGTAAAAAAGAACCATCGGTGGCTCCCCAAAGTTCTGGATCAGATACGACGAACCACAACTTTACATTCACACCATATACGTTCAGCGGACTGGGCGGGTCGAGCTACTTTAAGGATGCCACCATTGTAAATGATACGGATATATGGGTTGTCGGCGCAATTTATCCGAATATCGACACAATGTATAATGCCGCGCATTGGAACGGGAAGAAGTGGGAATTATTACAAATCCAGTTTTATACTTTTTGTGGTCAAGTACATACTGGCGCTTATCCTATAGATGCCATTTTAACCATGAGTGAGACAGAGGTTTGGTTTGCCTCCAATTCTCAGATAACAATCTGGAAAAACAATGTACAACAAAACATAATGTGCTTACCGGCATCAGCATATAAAATCTGGGCGGTTAATGGAAATGCTATTTATACTGTTGGGCCAATCGGTCAAATTGATTTTTACAACGGTAATACCTGGACGACACAATCGAGCGGAACAACAATAGACCTTCGCGACGTTTGGGGAACGCCGGACGGGAGCGTCGTGTGGGCAAGTGGTTACAGTAATGATAACAGCCAGAGTGTATTGCTCATGTACAACGGCACACAATGGAATACTATTTGGACACGACAAGGCGGAGTAACACCTCCGTATGGCGATCTTGTCACAAGCGTATGGGGAATAAAGCATCTCTTTACCGCAACAAACCTTGGAGTGTATACACAAGATATTACCGGTATCGATACTGCGAGGCAGAGCCTTTCTATCGACCATTTTCCCTACTGCATAGGTGGAAGCGCTGAGAATAACGTAGCGGTGGTAGGGGACTTTGGGATGATTTGGCACTATAACGGAACGGATTGGAAATTACTGAATGAAACGAATCTCGACCAACCTCTATATTCTGTTGCAGTCTCAACTAATATGATTGTAGCGGTAGGATCGGACTATACAGTTTTTCCAAGTCAAGCATTCATATTGGTGGGTCGAAGGGAATAGATAATTCGGATATTAAAAATTCTGGTTGCAGGCTAACCAGTCGCTCAAGCTGACGGAACCAGCCGTCGACGATTTTGCGCGCGCGAAATTAGGAGTTACAATCAGACGTGACCTACCACGCGCGGACTGGATTCCGTCGCTGCGGCGCTTCGCCGCCGCAGCTTAGCTCCGGTCCGTTAGGCGGCGAAAGCAATTTGTAGCAAAAGAAAAAAGGAGGAGTTAAAAGAATTAACCTACAAGCAGTCATCCGGTTTTTCTACAAACGACTCTTCTTTCAGACAACGCATTCACTAAATACGGTCACTTTATCAAATACCAAAAGCTTGGTATTGCTTTCTTAAAGATAGTTTCTAATATAATACAGTCAGTACGAAAGCGTATTCTCATCAAAATGCACTTATCGCCGCCTAACCAGTCGCTCAAGCTGACGGAACCAGCCGTCGATGATCTAATACGCGCGAAACGACCAGTTACTATCGGACATGACTCGCCACGCGCGGAATGGCTACCGTCGCTGCGGCGCTTCGCCGCCGCAGCTTAGCTCCGGTCCGTTAGAACGCACGAAATATTCATATTGGAGACGCTCAGGTTAGATTGACATTTCACCACAAAAAGATTGAGTTCAAATGGGTAAAAATGAAATTGACAAATATATAGAACTTTACGATCTGTCGAAGCAGGTTCTTGATGAAAGACTTCAGTCACTTCGACAAGTGGAAGAGAAAGCGTCCCGATATATTTCCGTCTTAGGATTGTTACTTGTTGCCTATGGTCTAGGTGGAAAATTTGTTCTCGAAGAGCTCATTCCACCAAGAGATTGGATAGACACGTTTCCCTTGATTGTTTTTTTGATATTCTTTGCCTTGATCATCTATACTATTTTTGTGTTGTTTAGAATTCTCGACACACGGCGACTAACCCATATACCAATGAACGATGAGGTTATCAAGCTTTACTCAGAACAAACTCATCTCAATGCAATCTATGCAATGACTCAAGGTATTTCTGAAGCCGTAGCAAAGAATGAAGCTGTGTTGCTCGATAAAACTGCAAGACTAACCAAAAGTTACAGATTAATGTTATCCTGCATCATTCTTCTCTCTATTTTCATATCATCTGTGGTTTTCAGATCCTTTTCTCAACAAAATTCATATAAAACAACTAATTTAAAGGCAATCATTATGACAACAGAAGATTCTTCTAAGGGGAAAAAAGATAAACAGCCAGAGAAGACTCCGGACAAATCTAAAGAACAGAAGCCTGATACAACTATCAAGCCGCCAAAATTCAGAGAATTCAATGAGGACGTTAATCCCAACGTCAACAAGAAGAATAGGTTGGATGATTAGAGCCACTTTTATCTGCGGATTACTATAATCAGATAAATGCTCTGTGATTCCAAGAGATGTTCTTACAATTATCTTAGTGCTCGCCGATTTAGCATTTCTAGCGCGTGCGTTCTAACCAGTCGCTCAAGCTGACGGAAGTAGCCGTCGACGATTTTGCACGCGCGAAACAACCAGTTACTATCGGACTGGACATACCACGCGCGGACTGGATTTCGTTGCGGCGGCTGTTCGCCGCCGCAGCTTAGCTCCGGTTCGTTAGGGTGCACAAACAAACATTCTCATTCTTAGAAAAGCGGAATAAAGATGCCGTTGATAAATACAATGCCTTCAGTGTTGTTATATATTCTGCTTTGTTCATTTAGTTCAAATGATGCCAAGACAAAAGACTTCTTTAATGGAGTTCAAAAATACGATTTGAGCCATATTCTGACTTGCGATAGTATCATTGCTGACACCGGGCCTAGAAAAATTAAACGCCCTGAACCAATAGGATATATCGGCGACAATTATTATCGATTCTTCATTCATTTTAGTTCTGTCATCAAAGATCGAGATAATAAACATCGATATTTTGTTCATGGCAAAACGAAGACTAGAAATATTATTTGCTCTTTTCAAGGATCATTGGTGATTAACGAAGCACAACTGTTTGAAGAATCAGATGTTCCAGGATACACTCAAGGATTTGTAAAAGGAAAATACAATTTATATGAAAACAGAAAACAAAAACATAGTGGTAAATTAATTGGTAGTTTCTCTATTAATTTTTTTATTGATAAGCATGATCAAATCCAGTATGACGCCTTAATGTTGGTAGCTGATGGTTTTGAGAATAATCAGTTCGAAGGGATATGGCAAAGTTATGATTCTAATTTGATAAAGAAATGCAATTGGGGCGATTTCCGAATTCCAGATAGCAGAGAATTGGATTCTGGCGCAGGTGAGTTCAACGTTGATAGTAAATACGTAAGAAACGGTTGGGAAGATTATAACAAAGAGTCAGAAAGACGAAAAGCAGATTGGTGGAAATGAAAACTTATTTATTATTTTAGCGTGTGCACCCTAACCAGTCGCTCAAGCTGACGGAACCAGCCGTCAATGATTTAACACGCGCGAAACAAACAGTTACTTGTTGGACATGACTCGCCACGCGCGGACTGGATTCCGTCGCTGCGGCGCTTCGCCGCCGCAGCTTAGCTCCGGTCCGTTAGGCAGCGGCAAAAAATGTCGTTATGCATTTTGTTCCAAATAAAACAATCACAATGGACTTTAGGAGATTTGACCATGCAACGATCATTTGCTTTGAAAATATTATCTCCGCTTCTCATTTTGACATTTATCGGCGGACTCTTCCTATATTCAACGCGAGAAACCAAAGCACAAGACTCTCATCGAATTTTTCTGGAACTCCTCCGACCTTATGTGAACAAAAACATTAGGGTCGCCTTTCACGGTGGGGAGTCCACTGATCCTGTTTTGCTCAAGGAAGTTGGACAAGATTACGTCCTGCTCGAATCGCCTCAGAACTCTACGCAGGCAATTCCACTCCAAACAATTCGGAGCATAACATTTGACAACGTCCCTCAAATATTTTGTGGAAAGTGAAAGACACGCAAACGACATCTTCGCATTGGATTCTTTTAAAAAGCTGGGCCGCTGCCTAACCAGTCGCTCAAGCTGACGGAAGTAGCCGTCGGTGATTCAATGCGCGCGAAACAACCAGCTACTATTGGACATGACTCGCCACGCGCGGACTGGATTCCATCGCTGCGGCACTTCGCCGCCGCAGCTTAGCTCCGGTCCGTTAGGCGGCCTCATCGAAAGTACTATGATAGACCAACAGAAAATAATCGGCGAATGGATGGAGACAATAATCCAAAACGGGAGTTGGCAAGAAGACAATGATCTTCACGTCGATGAGATTAATCCATCTTTTTCCAGCCCTGACACTTGGATCACTGGAGGCATCCAATCAATCGCCGTAGCAATTAGATTCCGAGATAACAAAAAGTTACCATTTGTGGTTGCTCTGGGATTTTCTCTTCGTTCATCAACGAATCCGATTATAATAGTACCGCACACTCTCGAGGAGTTTCGAGGTCAGTTCGACGATTCTCCGCCATCGTTGTATCTATTCAAAAAAGACTGGACAAGCTGGCTTGAAACTAAAGCACGATCAATTGAAATTGCTATGCCAGGCATTGAAATACCAAACGTAAAAGCAATCTATCACGAGTACTTTCATGCTCAAGATGTGGAATGGCGATATTCCATTTTTGTTTATAGTGAACCGTAACTTTTTTGTCGGCCGCCTAACCAGCGGCTCAAGCTGACGGAAAAAGCCGTCAGCTTGTCGCCGCGCGAGAAAAAAATTTTTAGGGAAATGGCAATGTCTGCCGCGCGTATAGTCTACCATTGATTTGGCTGCACGTCGCCGCAGCTTAGCCGCGGTCCGTTAGGCGGGCGCTCCATCAACAGCAAATCTCAATCTGATGCACACCATGCTAAAAAGCAAAACCGAACTCTATGAAGCCTGCTTTCTTCGCAATTAATCTAATGCTGATAGTCTCTGCCATCGACTGCACAAAGAATCCTGTGGCTCCACCGTCCCCTTCGCCAAACCGATCGGATACCACGAGCCATAATTATTCATGGCAGATATTTTCTTTTGGCGGTGGTGGAGGCAGTATATTAAACGATGTGGCGATTATCAACGACACACTTGTATATGCAGTGGGAGCAATTTACCTCGCGGATTCAACTGGACAGTATGATCCTTTTCCTTACAACCTCGCGGTATGGAATGGAAATTCTTGGAAAATTCAGAAGGTAGCATATAACTATCAAGGCCAGCCTTATTATCATCCTATCGAATGTATTTATGCCTTTGGCCCAAATGATATTTGGCTTGCTGGTAACGGTGTACAACATTGGGATGGGGTGCAATTCAATGAAGTCGATCTCCCACTCTCGCTTTGGGGTCAGAATCTAGTCAACAAGGTATGGGGAGTCAACAGTTCTAACTTATATGTAGTCGGCAATGGAGGTTCAATTGCTCACTACAACGGCAGCATCTGGACGAAAATCGAAAGCGGGACTACATTACCAATCAACGACATCTGGGGCGCTCAAAACTCTGCCGGCCAATGGGAAATTCTTGCCATAGCCTCAAATCCCGATTCCACCGCCAATATGATCCTGCAAATCCATCCTGACAATTCCGTCTCCCAACTTAGCACAGATGGATTGTTACCTTTTGCCACGGGCATCTGGTTCGTTCCTGAAACGGAATATTATGTTGTCGGCTCCGGCGTTGGTCAAAAATCTTCGCTCAATGCTCCTAGCTGGAGTGTCTATCCATCAGGTGTCGTAACAAGCTATGCATCGGGTGGTGTTCGAGGAAGCGGTCTCAACAATGTGTTTGTTGCCGGGAGTTTTTTCGAGATAGTTCATTACAACGGGAGCACCTGGCACCATTACAAAGACGTTATTCCGTCTACCGATGGTGCTGTTGGTAGATTGGCAGTAAACGGAGATCTAATGGTCACAGTTGGTTTAAGCGGACAGAATGCAGTTGCTATTATAGGCAAGAGAGAGTAGTCGGAAATTAAGTTCACGTAATTAAAACAATTGTGCCCGCCTAACCAGTCGCTCAAGCTGACGGAACCAGCCGTCGACGATTTTGCACGCGCGAAACAACCAGCTACTTGTTGGACATGACTTAGCTCGCGCGGACTGGAGTCCGTCGCTGCGGCACTTCGTTGCCGCAGCTTAGCTCCGGTCCGTTAGGCAGCCGAACAAAGGAAATACCATGACTGACAAACAGCCAATCATTACTACAAAATCAACATTAGTTACAATTGCTACAATCGTTGGACTCTTCATCTCATTCATTGCATTGCAGGCCTACATAGATAGCCGCATACAAAAACAAATCGAGGATCCAGCATTTCTGAAGAAGTTGGGAACTGAGATCAGACCATCTGTCATCTTCAATTCTCTAGGAAGCATTTTAGCAGATGAAGGAGCAATGGAATATATCGACGAAATAACCGTAACGAGAAACTCAGATGTCAAGTTCACAGCAAAATCAATCACAGTCAGGCCGAAGTCATTCCTCGCCCAGGCTCCAATACTTACAAGCATTGATCAAAACAATTACGCGATAACATCGCATTGAGGCAACAAATACGATTGGATATACAAAACAGATTTAATAAGCTGGGCCAACGATACCACATTGAGGTTCCGGCTCGAAATCATTCATTAAAACATCGCGGTTGCCTAACCAGTCGCTCAAGCTGACGGAACCAGCCGTTGGTGATTTAACACGCGCGAAACAAACAGTTACTTGTTGGATATGACTTAGCTCGCGCGGACTGGCTACCGTCGCTGCGGCGCTTCGCCGCCGCAGCTTAGCTCCGGTCCGTTAGGTGGCAAAGAAAAGCTTAGATTATCTAAGAAAGAAACAGTTTCAGTAATTCAAGTTTTGTTGTTTTGATTCAAGTTTCCAAAGATACGAATCTATAAGCAGTCAGATTTTCTAATTGCAATAGCTACAAGAAAGTGGTATCATCTCGTACGGGAAACTTACCAGGCAATCATAGCTGGGAGCTATGTTTATAAGCAAAATCAAAAACGAAGCATTCTTAGTGCGAAGCTGTATGCAGGTTAACCAACTGACTTTGCCACCTAACCAGTCGCTCAAGCTGACGGAACCAGCTGTCGATGATTTAACACGCGCGAAACAACCAGTTACTATTGGACATGACTCGCCACGCGCGGACTGGCTACCGTCGCTGCGGCGCTTCGCCGCCGCAGCTTAGCTCCGGTCCGTTAGGCGGCGAAAGCAATTTGTAACAAAGAAAAAAAGGAGGAGTTAAAAGAACTAACCTACAAGCAGTCATCCGGTTTTTCTACAAACGACTCCTCTTTCAAACAACGCACTCACTAAATACGGTCACTTTATCAAATACCAAAAGCTTGGTATTGCATCCTTGGAGATAGTTTCTAATATAACACAGTCAGTACGAAAGCGTATTCTCATCAACATGCACTTATCGCCGCCTAACCAGTCGCTCAAGCTGACGGAACCAGCCGTTGGTGATTTAACACGCGCGAAACGACCAGCTACTATTGGACATGACTCGCCACGCGCGGACTGGCTACCGTCGCTGCGGCGCTTCGCCGCCGCAGCTTAGCTCCGGTCCGTTAGGCGGCGAAAGCAATTTGTGGCAAAAGAAAAAAGGAGGAGTTAAAAGAATTAACCTACAAGCAGTCATTTGGTTTTTCTACAAACGACTCCTCTTTCAGACAACGCACTCACTAAATACGGTCACTTTATCAAATACCAAAAGCTTGGTATGACATTCTTGGAGATAGTTTCTAATATAATAGAGTCAGTACGAAAGCGCGTTCTTATCAACATACACTTATCGCCGCCTAACCAGTCGCTCAAGCTGACGGAACCAGCCGTTGGTGATTTAACACGCGCGAAACGACCAGTTACTATCGGACAGGACTTAGCTCGCGCGGACTGGAATCTGTCGCTGCGGCGCTTCGCCGCCGCAGCTTAGCTCCGGTCCGTTAGGTGGCACAAGAAACATCAACGAAATGAAAAGCATAATTACCGTCGCCTTGTTTTCTTTATTCTTGTTGGGTTGCAAAAGTGATGTCGGCCCCACTGCAGTAATACCTTTGACCGGACAAATCTCTGGACAATTGGTTTGGCTCAACATGTATCCCCCCTATCTACCAAATTCCTACGCCGGTGCGACGATCTTCATGCCTGGCACTTCTTACTCTACCCTTACTGATTCGAACGGGTATTGGAAACTTATAAATATTCCTAACGGTGTCTACAATTTAATGTATGCCAAACCTGGTTATGTTCGCAACATTATCTATAATATAAAAATTGTCAGTGGATCGACTCTTGATATGGGTAAACAGTATTTGGGTCCTGTAGATCCAGCCAAGATAATAGATTTCTCTGCGACATGGGATTCAACCATTCCTGGACGCATTCAGTTCGGTGGCACCTTTTCTCCTGATGATTCAACGTGGCACCGAGTACTAATTCTTGTTTCAAATACTAAGATTAATGTTGACTCGACCTTCACATTTCTAGATTACTTCGACCCGTACGAACAATACGAAGGTCAGGCGTTTTCGCATAGTTTCAAGTTTCAAGATTTCATAAGCTATGTTCTTCAAGATTGTCCCAGCATCAAGATGGGTGATGAAATCTATTTCGTGGCAATCTCAGTGCTTTATGGAAATGGCTCGATAACTACAATTAACCCAAACACTCAACAATATGAATTCAACAATCCAGACGTTCAAACTCTCAAACGTCGTGAGCACTGTCATTCCCGCGTTTCCATAGGTGCCACCTAACCAGTCGCTCAAGCTGACGGAACCAGCCGTCGATGATTTAACACGCGCGAAACAATCAGTTACTATTGGACATGACTCGCCACGCGCGGAATGGATTCCGTTGCTGCGGCGCTTCGCCGCCGCAGCTTAGCTCCGGTCCGTTAGGTGGCAAAGAAAACTTAGGTTCGCAAAGCGAGAAGTAGTTTCTATCTTTCAAGTTGTGTCTATCAATCTGGCTTTTAAAAGATGGAGTCTATGAGCAGTTGGATTTTCTAATTGCAATAACTGCAATAAAACGATATTATCTGGTACGGAGAGCTTTCCGGGCAATCATAGTTGGGAGCTATGTTTATAAGCAAAATCAAAAACGAAGCATTCTTAGTGCGAAGCTGTATGCAGGTTAACCAACTGACTTTGCCACCTAACCAGTCGCTCAAGCTGACGGAACCAGCCGTCGATGATTTAACACGCGCGAAACAACCAGCTACTATTGGACATGACTCGCCACGCGCGGACTGGCTACCGTCGCTGCGGCGCTTCGCCGCCGCAGCTTAGCTCCGGTCCGTTAGGCGGCGAAAGCAATTTGTAGCAAAAGAAAAAAAGGAGGAGTTAAAAGAATTAGCCTACAAGCAGTCATCCGGTTTTTCTACAAACGACTCTTCTTTCAGACAACGCATTCACTAAATACGGTCACTTTATAAAATACCAAAAGCTTGGTATGACATTCTTGGAGATAGTTTCTAATATAATAGAGTCAGTACGAAAGCGCGTTCTTATCAACATACACTTATCGCCGCCTAACCAGTCGCTCAAGCTGACGGAACCAGCCGTTGATGATTTAACACGCGCGAAACAACCAGCTACTATTGGACATGACTCGCCACGCGCGGACTGGATTCCGTCGCTGCGGCGCTTCGCCGCCGCAGCTTAGCTCCGGTCCGTTAGGCGGCGAAAGCAATTTGTAACAAAAGAAAAAAGGAAGAGTTAAAAGAATTGGTCTACAAGCAGTCATCTGGTTTTTCTACAAACGGCTCTTCTTTCAGACAACGCACTTACTAAATACGGTCACTTTATCAAATACTAAAAACTTGGTATTGCATCCTTGGAGATAGCTTCTAATATAATAGAGTCAGTACGAAAACGTGTTCTTATCAAATTACGCTTTTCGCCGCCTAACCAGTCGCTCAAGCTGACGGAACCAGCCGTCGATGATTTAACACGCGCGAAACAACCAGCTACTATCGGACATGACTCGCCACGCGCGGACTGGCTACCGTCGCTGCGGCGCTTCGCCGCCGCAGCTTAGCTCCGGTTCGTTAGGCGGTGTTGTTTATCCGTTTTCAGACTCAGGCATTAGATTAAGCGAAGAAATTTCCTTATATTAGCTTAAACAATTACAAGGTGAATTCCCTTAATGCAAACTGCGCTGAAATCAAAGCGGTCAAAAGAGTATAAGAAAGCCCCTCCAGTATTAGCAATCAGAGAAGGCTTACCTGAGTACCGTACAAAACTTGAAATCGGGCAGACTAAAATCTGTTCTTGTGCACCGACTCACATCAATTGCTTGCCGGCTAAAGAATGGCTAAAATCCCAGATTGGCGTTTGGCGATTTACGTACGAACGTAGGGACATTCGAGATAAAGAACTCCACCCTGCTACATTTCCAATTTCACTCTCAAAGAAGATCATCGAACTCTTTACACATCAAGGTGAACTCGTCCTTGATCCTTTTGTTGGCAGCGGAACAACGCTGGTGGCCGCTAATGATACGAACCGAAATGCTGTTGGTTTCGACCTCCAAAGTAAGTACATCTCACTTTGCGCTGATCGCATAAAGCAGTCCGAACTATTTAGTTCATCTCGTCAAGTTGCCATCCAAGACGACGCAAGAAACGTTGCCCAATACTTGCCTGAGCAAAGCGTCAAATTAATTTGGACTTCTCCACCCTACGCCAATCTCCTTAATCGTAAAAGAAAGAATAAATCGCGTAGAGACCGGGATAACGGCCAGCTTGGGAAAGTCGAACAATACTCTCAGGACCCTCGAGATCTTGGCACCATGTCAATTGATGATTATACAATTGCAATCGGCGATATCTTTGAGTCTCTACTTCCAACCCTTCAACCGAAAGGTCATTGTCTTATCAATGTCCCTGATATGTGGTGGGAAAACCAACGGATCACGATTCACGTCTCGCTTATTCAAGAATTGCGCAAACGAGGTTATGAGCTTCGGAACATTATAATCTGGGATAGAACAAATATTGTCAATCAAATCGGCATATTTGGCTGGCCAAGTAATTATATAACAATGGGGGTGACCTTCGAATATCTATTGGACTTCTGGAGACCACCAAATGGTTCGAATAATCACGAAGAATCAGCTGATTGATGAAATTAAAAGTGTTGCGAAGCGCGGTTGGATTAAAAGCGTAAAAAAAACCAAGGACGTGAGAAACGATGGTGCAGTTGGAAACACGCTTGAGAAATTACTTGGTATCCCGGAAAATAATCTCCCAATCGCAAATTCCAACGGTTGGGAACTAAAAGGGCAGAGACTCCACACCTCATCCCTTGTAACCTTGAAGCATTATGAGCCTTTCCCTCGTGGCGCAGATATCGTGTCAAAAATACTTCTCCCTCTTTACGGATGGCCTCACAAAGAAGCAGGCAAAAAATATCCACGCAACGAAATGAGTTTCCGTTCTACAACAAGCGCATCTCAATTTACCAGTCGCGGTTTCACCGTTATAGTTGATCGTCAAGAAAGAAAAATCCGTTTCGTTTTTGATCCGTCGAAAGCCGATGTTACCAATCCTGAAATTAGAAGTTGGCTTAAGTCAGTCGAGAATCGGGTCGGTCTCCTGCCTTTCAACCCAGAACCCTATTGGGGCTTTGATGACCTCAGAGACTTGATGGGAGAAAAGGCCCGTAATTGTTTTTACGTCATCGCTGATTCTAAAATCGAGAAGAAACAGGAATATTTTTCTTATCAAAGCTTACTTATGCTTTCAGGTTTTTCCTTCGACAATTTCCTTTCATGCATCGACCGGGGAATCATACAAATCGACTTCGATGCTCGCACTCACCACAATCACGGTACAAAGTTTCGTATAAAGCAGGGTTTCTGGAAAGAGTTGTATTCACAAACCAGTCAACTATTCTAAATACAAAACAACACCGCCTAACCAGTCGCTCAAGCTGACGGAACCAGCCGTCGATGATTTCGCCGCGCGTCAGAAAAATTTTTTAGGGAAATGGCGATACCTGCCGCGCGTATATTCCACATGGAACTGGCTGCACGTCGCCGCAGCTTAGCTCCGGTCCGTTAGGCGGCGAAAAGCAAATTCGTATATTCACTTTTTGCTCATACTTTCAAGGAACAACATATGTCACACATCATCGATTTCGAGATTGAAGGCCTTGCAGGGCGTATCGGACCAATTCGGTTCAAACTTAATCGGGGCGTCAATGTGTTTTTCGGAGTGAATGGAACCGGCAAGACATCAATGTTACGCATACTTGAATCTGCGTTGAGTCGGGATGCCAGAAGCTTATCAAAAGTGCCTTTCCAATCTGCTCAGGTTAAAATTTACTCCATCGCCTATGGCCGAACGTTCACACATACGATTGAAAAAACAACTGCCAAATTGCTCAGGGCTAAAACGATTCCTAGAGCAAGGCGACAGTCACACGACCCGATAGCTGATTCTGATTCAATTTCAAGACTATCTGAGAGTATGTACGAAGGCCAGCCACATTTCAATTGGCGCATCAGTCCACCTTTGAAGAAATCTGACTCCACGGGATCATGGCGACATGGATGGTTGCCAACATCGCGTCTATTCTTTGGACGAAATAGTTCTTCCCTCCTTCTTCATAAAGAATCACCCTCCGGCTTATCAGAGGAAGAATTAGATAATCAATTTGCCGCCGCACTTTCCAATATATGGTCAAGATATTCCGCTCAAGTTCTAAATAAAATTGGAAAGGCTCAAGAAGCTGGCCTAGCAAGAATCCTTGAGTCTGTATTGAAGCCATCAACGAGAAAAACAAAGAGCCCTCGACACTTGTCCGCTGAAATGGCTTATAACCGCCTGTCTAGTTTTCTTGAAAGGCAAAAACTATCATCCTCTTTAGGAACAGTGGAGCAATTTATCAAACGGTATTCAACAGATTGGCGCTTGGCCGTTGTCGCTCAAGATATTGATCGAACCGAGAAACTCATTGAAGCCGCTTCAACTAAGATGAGAAAACTTGAAGACTTGATTCGCAAACTGTTCTCAGGATCAAAAACAATTACGTTCTCACCGTCCTCGATCAAAGTCATTACTTCACAAGGACAGGAGTTAGAACTAACAACACTATCGTCAGGTGAAAAACATTTACTCAGGATATTTGCCGAAGCTATTACGATCGATGACAGTACCATTTTAATTGATGAACCTGAATTATCTTTGCACGTCGAGTGGCAAAGAGATCTCGTAAGTTCTCTAAGGTTGCTCAATCCCAACTCGCAATATATTCTGGCAACTCACTCACCTGAGATAATGGCAGAATTAACTGACCCACATATTTTTAGACTTTGACAACGAATCGACTAACATACTCCCCAGAAGCTCAAGTACGCTTATTAGAAATGACCCAATCAGATCTCGTCATTTTTACCGAAGGCATTTCGGATCGTTTCTTCTATGACCAAATCGCATCGATTGTTTGTAATCCGCTAGGAATCCGATACAGAATAAAAAGTGGCGAAGAACTAACCGGGGCAACCGGCGGCAAACAAGTCCTTCTTGCTCACTTCAACTTACTAAAGCTGGAAAGGAAACTACGCGGCAAAAAGCCTAACCGAGCTTCTGTTTTCTTCTTTTTGGATAAAGATCTTGATGATCTGAAAGGGACGAAAATAAAATCATTCCATATCGCGTATACTTCACCGTATCATATGGAGAATTATCTGTTTATGTGGGGAGATTTGCATCATGCTACTTCGGCTGTCGTGGGAATGGACGTCAGCACAGTCTCACAAATTATCGGAGACACATCGCACTGGAGACAACAGGTTGCTACAGCGTGGAAACATTGGGTTTATCTCTGCGTCCATGCTTCATTAGACGGCATCGCGTGTGGCGCAAACTATCATTCGACATCAAAAATACATCATGGCTGTTCCCATAAAGTTGACATGGCTCGTCAAGCACAAAAGGAAGAAGAGATACGCAATGTCAGTGGTTTATCGGAGACAGACTTTCAAACTCGACAAAATCAAATTTGTCATCTGGTTGATGAACTGTATGCTAAGGGCGATTATGATTGCGTTTTCAAGGGAGAATGGTATAAAAATTGGCTCGCGACTACAATTGGCGGGTCCAGCCCGCCAAAGCGACACAAAGCAAATAAGATCTTCCCAGCAATCAGTCCAGCTCTTCTTTTAACACTTGACTTTTCCGCGCAGTGGTCAGAACATTTGCGTAAACCGTTACTACAAATCGCAACGCAACATAACCTATCTACAAATTAGAATTGAAATAGTATCAGTCGCCGCCTAACCAGTCGCTCAAGCTGACGGAAAAGTACGGTCGACGAATGCGCCGCGCGATGCGCGGCGGGACTAAAGAATCATCTATCAACGTCCGCGCAACGAACTACATGGAACTGGCTGCACGTCGCCGCAGCTTAGCTCCGGTCCGTTAGGGCGCACAAGAACATTCTAATATTAGAATCACACTATGACAAAATGTTTCATCCGATTATTTCTCCTGCTAATTTCGATAACTGCCGTCGCAATTGGTCAAAGCATCGATTTCTGCCGCAATGATTATGGTATAGGCTTTGTCGCAGTCAGGCCATTGCATACAATGTCTCTCACCTTGTTTCCAATACCAGAGCACACAAAGCCTCCTTATGCAAGGTTCGACATGGGCATGTTCGAAATCGAACCAGGATCATTTGTTTCAAGATATTCGCTTACCACACTCAGAAGTGATGCAATGCAAGATATGTCAAATAGAATCTTGGATGTGGCTGGAGTTGATGAATCTGGAATTCCCATACTCTCCTTTGCTTATGATTCCGCATGGGTAAAGGTCTCGCTTGACTGTGGAACTAAGCAAAATCCGCCATCAGCATGGATCAATGTTTCAGATGCAGAGAAGATGGGATTTGACGTTATACTTTGGAATCAATTCTTCAAAAAAGATTGGGCATTGACTTTTCAATGCGATTCGGTATTAAAGTTTTACTCTCAGCCTTCGGATAGATATCAGATCTTCCCGGAGCTTTCTACAGATCAAGGGTTTCCTGACTATTGCATGCGCGTTATTAAGACATCCGGAGCTTGGATGCAGGTGCATTTGGAGAGTCCTTCGATGTTCCTTGAAGATCCCTCTGTGAGAGAGCGTGCTTATCAATCAAAGACACCGCCACCGAGAGTTTGGATTAAATATCTCGACGACCGCGGAAGGCCCATTGTCTGGTATCTATCTGAATAAGCGTGCGCCCTAACCAGTCGCTCAAGCTGACGGAACCAGCCATCGATGATTTAACACGCGCGAAACAGCTAGCTCCTATTGGACATGACTCGCCACGCGCGGAATGGATTCCGTCGCTGCGGCGCTTCGCCGCCGCAGCTTAGCTCCGGTCCGTTAGGCAGCAAATTAATTAGCAGACAACAATCACAAATGCAAAACAAAACAGTCGTATTCGCTGCACTTTATATATTTCTCCCATTGATCGGAACTGCTCAAGATCAAATGGATCTGAAATTTGGAGTAAAGGCTGGATATGAATTTGCAGACTACTTCACATCTCAGAGTGACGGCTTCAAGAAACTGCCGGGATCAGCTTTCACCATCTTTACAGGTTTATCATCTACCACTAATGCGAATGCCACAGTGGTTCTTGACTTGGAGTTTAGCCGTGTAAAACTATTTTGCTACACAAATAATCAACAATTTTTATATAGCAACCTTAGTCTTAACAATAAATTCAATCTTTTCTATAACGGGATATTCAGTGAACAATTCAGTAACAACTTTGTAGAAGTTTGCTTTCCGATAGAAATTTATCCGTCGCTCTTTAACAAGAACATCGAGTTAGGTTTTTATATAGGCCCTGCATTGGGTCTTGGAACTCAAACCGTGGACGTTAAAGAGAAATCTCGCACTTTTGTTGATTCGATAGCCATCTCACCTACCGATTGGATGGACGAAAGCAACCCGTACAGTTATCCTGGCGGTAGCAGTTTAAGTACGCCAGTTTCTCTAAATTTAGGAGCGACCTTCTTCTATAGGTTCTTCCTAATTGATTTGAGATATAAATACACTTTTAACATATCCAACCCTAATAGTAATTTATTTCTACAACTTGGGTTGGCATACTAATTCATAACGTGGATTTTAATAATCTCGAATAATTTGCTGCCTAACCAGTCGCTCAAGCTGACGGAACCAGCCGTCGACGATTTAACACGCGCGAAACAGACAGTTACTATTGGACATGACTCGCCACGCGCGGACAGGCTACCGTCGCTGCGGCGCTTCGCCGCCGCAGCTTAGCTCCGGTCCGTTAGGGCGCAGCACATTTCACTAGTACGGGGGGTAGCTGCAATTGCCCTCCACTATTTCACGAAGGAAGAAACAGATGAAAATCATTTTCCGACTCCTCTTTGTAGCGTTTTGCGTATTCACCGCCTCGATACCATTGCACGCTCAATGGGTGCAATCCAATGGGCCTTGTGGTAGTGTTGTCCGTTGCTTCGCTATGAGCGGGACGAATCTCTTTGTAGGGACTGACGTCGGCGTCGTCTTTCTGTCCACGAACAACGGCACAAACTGGACGGCGGTCAGTTCCGGCTTGACGAATTCTGATGTTCTGTCTCTGGCCGTGAGCGGAACGAATCTCTTTGCGGGGACTTACACCGGCGTCTTTCTTTCCACGAACAACGGGACAAGCTGGACGGCGGTCGATTCCAGCTTGACGAATTTTGGTGTTTATTCTCTCGCTGTGAGCGGGACGAAGCTCTTTGCGGGGGCTTTCGGCGGCGGCGTCTTTCTTTCCACGAACAACGGGACAAGCTGGACAGCGGTCAATTCCGGCTTGACGAATTCTTATGTTCAGTCGCTCGCTGTGAGCGGGACGAATCTCTTTGCAGGGACTGACGGCGGCGTCTTTCTTTCCACGAACAACGGGACAAGCTGGACAGCGGTCGATTCCGGCTTGACGATTTCTTATGTTTCCTCTCTCGCTGTGAGCGGGACAAATCTCTTTGCAGGGACTGGCGACGGCGTCTTTCTTTCAACAAACAACGGGAGAAGCTGGACGGCGGTTAATTCCGGCTTGACGGATTATACTGTTCTATCTCTCGCAGTGAGCGGGACGAATCTCTTTGCAGTGACTTACGACGCCGTCGTCTCTCTTTCCACGAACAACGGGACAAGCTGGACGGTGGTCAATTCTGGCTTGACGAGGTTTAATGCTTATTCTCTTGCTGTGAGTGGGACGAATCTCTTTGTAGGGACCTACGGCGGCAGTGTCTTTCTTTCCACGAACAACGGGACAAGCTGGACGGCGGTCAATTCCGGCTTTACGAATTTTGATGTTTATTCTCTCGCTCTGAGCGGGACGAATCTCTTTGCAGGGACTGACGCCGGCGTCTTTCTTTCCACGAACAACGGGACAAGCTGGACGGCGGTCGATTCCGGCTTGACGAATTCTGATGTTTTCTCTCTCGCTGTGAGCGGGACGAATCTCTTTGCAGGGACCGGCGGCGGTATCTTTCTTTCCACGAACAACGGGACAAGCTGGACGGCGGTCAATTCCGGCTTGACGAATTCTGATGTTTCCTGTCTCGCTGTGAGTGGGACGAATCTCTTTGCAGGGACTTGGGGCGGTATCTTTCTTTCCACGAACAACGGGACAAGTTGGACGGCGGTCGATTCCGGCTTGACGATTCCTTATGTTTCCTGTCTCGCTGTGAGCGGGACAAATCTCTTTGCATCGACTGGCGCCGTCTTTCTTTCAACGAACAACGGGACAAGCTGGACGGCGGTCGATTCCGGCTTGACGATTCCTTATGTTTTCTGTCTCGCTGTGAGCGGGACAAATCTCTTTGCAGGGACTGGCGGCGTCTTTCTTTCAACGAACAACGGGACAAGCTGGACGGCGATCAATTCCGGCTTAACGAATTCTGATGTTTTCTCTCTCGCTGTGAGCGGGACGAATCTCTTTGCAGGGACTTACGTCGGCGTCGGCGACGTCGGCGCCGGCGGCGGCGTCTTTCTTTCAACGAACAACGGGACAAGCTGGACGGCGGTCGATTCCGGCTGGAACAATTCTGCTGTTCTGTCTCTCCTTGTGAGCGGGACGAATCTCTTTGCAGGGACTGACGGCAGCGGCGTTTGGAGGCGACCGCTCTCGGAGATGATCACGTCGGTTGAAAGAGTTTCAACAGACTTACCGACACGTTTCAGCCTCAGCCAAAACTATCCGAATCCATTCAACCCAGCGACGACAATTTCATTTAGCATTCCTAATCGTTCATTTGTTACCTTGAAAGTGTTCGACGTGATGGGGAGAGAAGTATCAACCGTGGTCTCTCAGGAATTACCGCCTGGTGGCTACTCTCGACAATGGAATGCGACAAACATGTCAACAGGTGTTTACTTCTACCGTTTGCAAGCCGGAACGTATAGCGAAACAAAAAAACTTTTACTCTTGAAGTGATAAAAGAGCTGCGCCCTAACCAGTCGCTCAAGCTGACGGAACCAGCCGTTGGTGATTTAACACGCGCGAAACAACCAGCTACTATCGGACGTGGATCGCCACGCGCGGACTGGCTACCGTCGCTGCGGCGCTTCGCCGCCGCAGCTTAGCTCCGGTCCGTTAGGCCTTTCGCTCAAATGCTGTACTACCAAATATTGCGTGCTTTTAGCCTGGGGTTTATTCTTGCGATAGGATTTGTTACATTATGGTAGGGTCTATCTGAAAAATAGAGGAATAAAGTTGAAAGAATCGGTCTACATTGAGACGACTATCATCAGTTATTTAGCGGGAAAACCTAGCCGGGATTTAGTTGTTGCTGCACATCAACGAATTACAGCTGAATGGTGGGCTCAGGTAACACCAAAAGTCGAATTATTTGTCTCTCCATTTGTTATCGAAGAATGCGAAAGAGGCGATAAAGAAGCAGCTCAACGTAGGAAAAACTTCTTAAAAGGAATAAAGGTTTTGGAATTAGAAAGCGGAATACAAAAAATTGCAGAAATTTACTTTGAAAAATTAGAAATCCCTGAAAAAGCAAGATTAGATGCCGCGCATATTGCGATTGCTTGTTATTATAAGATGGATTATTTCGTAACTTGGAATTGTGCTCATATTGCGAGTGCGAAGACACGAAGATCATTAGAGTTACTCAATAAGCAACTTAGGCTTTTTACGCCTGTTATCTGTACACCAGAAGAATTGATGGAGGTTTAATATGTGGAAAGATCCAATAGTTGAAGAAGTGCGAAAAAATCGATTGATAATTGAGAAAGAAAACAAGGGGGATTTTTCTTTGCTCTTTACCAAAAGCACTGAAAGATTTAAAACCAAGCAAGTGAAAGCAAAAGGGTCGGCTAAAAACAGGCGACGCCTTATATCGCTCAAGGCCTAACCAGTCGCTCAAGCTGACGGAACCAGCCGTCAGCTTTTCGCCGCGCGCCAAAAAATTTTCAGGGAAAGGGGTATGCTTACCGCGCGTATATTCTACCATTGATTTCGCTGTTTGCCGCCGCAGCTTAGCTCCGGTCCGTTAGGCGGCAGAACCGATATGGTTGATTTACCATATTAAAATATGTATATTTAGAGAGTCATAAAGGTAAGTATTTTGGCTGACACTACAACATTCGAATGGGATCAAGAGAAAAATGAACTCAACCAAAAGAAGCATAGTATTTCTTTTGAAGAAGCTCAGTTTGCTTTCTCTGACGCAAACAGAATTATTGCTAAAGACTTAGAACATAGTGAAAAGGAAGAAAGATATTATTGTTTCGGAAAAATCAAAGAGAGCATAGTTACTGTTCGCTTTACATATAGGAATAACAAAATTAGAATCATAGGTGCTGGCTATTGGAGGAAAGGGAAGCAGATATATGAAAAACAAAGTAAAATATAGTAACGAAAAGATTGGTAAGGTCGAAATCGTAGGAGATTTCTTGCCTAAACCAGAAGATTTGACCTTTAAAGAAGATACAATGAAGATCACGCTTAATTTAAGTAAGTCAAGTGTTGATTTTTTTAAAGAAATAGCTCAAAAGCACGGAAGTCAATATCAAAAAGTAATCAGAAAATTACTTGATCGGTATGCTTCTCATTATTCCCAGTAATTTTTAGAGATTTATACGGCAACTTTGGGGCATTAAGGGCGAATCAACTATCTCCTCTCAGGCGTTAATTTCATAAAAACGCTAATGAATACCATTCGGCATAATAAACATCTGCTGCCGCCTAACCAGTCGCTCAAGCTGACGGAAATAGCCGTCGATGATTTAACACGCGCGAAACGACCAGCTACTATTGGACGTGGCTCGCCACGCGCGGACTGGATTCCGTCGCTGCGGCGCTTCGCCGCCGCAGCTTAGCTCCGGTCCGTTAGGCGGCTAAAAAAATAAGATGTCTAGGAAGAAAGTGTTTTCGGTTTTCCAAGCTTCGTCTCTTGATTTGAGTCTCCAAAGATATGAATCTATAAGCAGCTTGATTTTCTAATTGCAATATCTGCAATAAAACGATATTATCTGGTACGGAGAGCTTTCCTAGCAATCATAGTTGGGAGCTATGTTTATAAATAGTATCAAATACGAAACATTCTTGATACGAACTGGTCTGCGGTTTAACCGACACGCTTCGCCGCCTAACCAGTCGCTCAAGCTGACGGAACCAGCCGTTGGTGATTCAATGCGCGCGAAACAGCCAGCTACTATCGGACATAACTTGCCACGCGCGGACTGGCTGCCGTCGCTGCGGCGCTTCGCCGCCGCAGCTTAGCTCCGGTCCGTTAGGCGGCGTGAAGTTGCAGTGGCTAAAAATCGTTGCATCACGTAAAATCATTAATCTTATGAAAAATCTATCCTACCTTCTCTCCATCTTAGCCTTTGTTTCCCTCCTATTATCATGCAACGACGACAAGATTGTAAATTCAAATGGGATGATACCTGGTCTCTTGCCTATGAGAAATGGAAATAATTGGAACTATAGACGTACTTGGCTTGACCTAAACAAAACGGCAATCGATACTTTTAATATATCAATGACAATGTACGGTCCGGATACAGTTGGAACCTTCGTGGGATATGGAATCAAAGATTTTTTTTGGCCTTTTTCGATTTCGCTATTAGCTAATGAAACCGACGGGCTTTATGCGATTGACGACCCTAGTGAGCTTCCAATTCCAATTACTCCATCACCGCCTCCAATTGCGAAAAGAGCCATTCTATTTCCAACTCAACCAGGAGACACTTTAAGGTTTAAGATGCTTTTGACAAAAACAAAGGCAATAGGTCAATCATTGACCGTACCTGCTGGAAGATTCGATAATTGTGTTGTCTATGATTTCTTTGAAGGTGATTCATTAGCTGCGGAGGCGTATGTTTTGCCCCACGTCGGTGTCATCAGAATATGGGCAATATATGGGAACCAAATACAAATGAATGATCTAACATCATACTCAATCGAATAACATAATAGCTGCACGCCGCCTAACCAGTCGCTCAAGCTGACGGAAGTAGCCGTCGATGATTTAACACGCGCGAAACAACCAGCTACTATTGGACATGACTCGCCACGCGCGGACTGGATTCTGTCGCTGCGGCGCTTCGCCGCCGCAGCTTAGCTCCGGTCCGTTAGGTTGCGCGATTAGCTATTAGAACCGAGGTACAACATGAAAACAACAATCGTAGCAGTAATCATATTGTTAATAGCTTTTGGTTGTCATCACACTAACTCGCCAAATACGAACGACAGTATTGGTTTAGTTATTGAAACTCAAAAAATGGAATTTCCCACCCAAAACCAGCTCTCAGCAACAGTAAAATTTGAAAACAATCTTGGTAGAAACGTCGAAATCATCAATATTGGGTGTGGCTTTCCAAGCTTCATTTTAGAGCAATCGGCCAACGGAGCGTGGAAAACATTTGCCTCGCCGCTTTGTGCCGACATCGATGTTCCGCCAACATCGCTGGCAGATCGAGATACGTTCATTGCGACCATTCATATGGAGACTGACACAATAATGCCATATGGCATATACAGACTAAAGTTCGATATCCGTGAGGGAGATATCACAAAACAGATTCCATCTGAATATTTAGTCTCAAATAGTTTTTATAATGTGGTCGCGCAACCTAACCAGTCGCTCAAGCTGACGGAACCAGCCGTCGATGATTTAACACGCGCAAAACAAACAGTTACTTGTTGGACGGGACTTGGCTCGCGCGGACAGGCTACCGTCGCTGCAGCACTTCGCCGCCGCAGCTTAGCTCCGGTCCGTTAGGCAGCGCGCTAATAAAGAAGACAACATGTCAACACCATTATTTTTACTGCTTCTATTTTGTCAGGATACTTCCTATCAATCAATAGCAAGCACCACGGAAATTAATCCATCCGCTGACAGCATCACAATAATAAATAAGATTAATTCAACAAGGGACAAATTAAATCTGGATGGGCTGATTGTCGATAGCGTTCTAAGTCAAGCGTCTGAACTGATTGATACAACGGACCCTTCGCAGCTAATAGATGCATATGGCCACAATCAAGTAAACCTCCTTAATTTTCTGAGGGGTAAACATATATTCGACTACGGAATAAGAAGCGTTGTGTTAGAAGCCAATAGCATGGATGAAATTAATTTTGAACAGAATACGGATCTATTGAAGGTCATTAGCAGCCAAACATTTAACAGAATAGGGTTTAGCATTTTCAATCACGCTAATACCACAATCGTAAAATTAGTGCTGTCTGAACATTATATTGAGTTCGCGCCGCGCTGGAATATCAAGTCAGTCATTGCACCGTGTTCAACTGGAGGGATGAGTTTCTATGTAATAATGGGGTTAACTGAAACCGACAGCGTCTACTATGATACAACCAGGTTGGAAGAGTTGCCAGATTCGTTTATACCGAAATCCAAGATAAGACTAGAATTTAGTGATGAAGATGAACTTTATAAGAAGCTCGATCCTAAAACGAAATTGAGCTTCGATCATTTTGAGCCATTGTTAAAAAAGAAAGTGCAAAATGAAGATTTGAATTATTTCAAGCTTAAGTTGCTAAATTCATCAAAGAACATAGTCTTCATGGATTCCAATGGTAAGATATTGGCCTTTTTTAAATTTGACATAGAAAATCGAAAATAAAAAAACATGGCGCGCGCTGCCTAACCAGTCGCTCAAGCTGACGGAACCAGCCGTTGGTGATTTAACACGCGCGAAACGACCAGCTACTATTGGACATGACTCGCCACGCGCGGAATGGATTCCGTCGTTGCGGCGCTTCGCCGCCGCAGCTTAGCTCCGGTCCGTTAGGTGGCAAAGAAAAACTTGGTTTGGCTAAGAAAGAAATAGTTTCAATAATTCGAGTTTCGTTTCTTGATTTAAGCTCCAAAAAAGATGAGTCTACAAGCAGTCAGATTTTCTAATTGCAAAATCTCTGAGAAAGTGGTATCATCTCGTACGGGAAACTTACCAGGCAATCATAGTTGGGAGCTATGTTTATAAGCACAATCAAAAACGAAGCATTCTTAGTGCGAAGCGGTATAGAGGTTAACCAACTGACTTTGCCACCTAACCAGTCGCTCAAGCTGACGGAACCAGCCGTTGGTGATTTAACACGCGCGAAACAGCCAGCTACTATTGGACATGACTCGCCACGCGCGGACTGGCTACCGTCGCTGCGGCGCTTCGCCGCCGCAGCTTAGCTCCGGTCCGTTAGAACGCACGAAATCGCTTTTGGCATAGTCATCCAATTAATGCTCTTCTTGAAATTACAGTTTGGAGTAACAAAATGAGAAACGTAATACAAATAGACCCTTTTGAAATCATCGGAATTTTTGTTAAGACAACAAACAAAAACGGCCAATCGATGATCGATATGGGGCAGCTATGGAGCAGATTTTATTCTGAGAACGTCCTTTCCACAATCCCAGATCGATTAAGTGATGACATTTATTCTATTTACACGGACTATAAATCTGACTATACGGAGGATTATACAGCGATCATTGGATGCAAAGTAAAATCACTTGACCATATTCCGAACGGACTTATTGGAAGACAAATTCAAGGTGGGAACTATTTGAGATATATTAGCAAAGGACAAATTCCGGACGCAGTCATCAAGACATGGCAAGAAATATGGGATAACTACAAAGAGCTAAAACGAACATACACGGCAGACTATGAAGTATATAGAGATCAATTTCTTCATCGAGAAATACCAGAAGTTGACATTTACATTGCGACGGAATAAAAGGCAACCGCGTGCGTTCTAACCAGTCGCTCAAGCTGACGGAAGGGGCCGTCGATGATTTTGCACGCGCGAAATGACCAGGTACTATCGGACAGGACTTAGCTCGCGCGGACTGGATTCCGTCGCTGCGGCGCTTCGCCGCCGCAGCTTAGCTCCGGTCCGTTAGGCGGCAAAAACGGCCAAGTCCAATACACAGATGCGTATTAAATTGAATTTCAGTGTATGAATAAATCATTCTTTATAATACTTCCAGCAACGATCCTCGCTTTACTTTCAGGATGCGATTTTCTGACGAACCCCCAAACCACACCTAACACATCCCAAATCCCTTGGGGCAAAATTACTGGCAAAATCGTATTCGTCAATCAAGATGAAGGAGAATATGCTGACGCGAAGCATCTCTATGTTATTGATGGCCAAAGCAAATCTCTCACAGAAGTCAAAACATCTTCGAGCGATGATTTTTATGATCCAGTTATCTCTCCACGCGGAGATCAGATAGCATACGACGGGAAGGTTGAGAACTTCGATCTGAACTTATTGAACCTGAGCAACGGAAATATTACTACTTACCAAAGGTCTGTCTTCTCAGGCTTTACTCGACATAATACGCTCGTCTCTTACTATTTTTATCCCAACGCAACCAGAGAAATGCGAATAAATGGTGTGAAAGTAAACATCCCGATTGACCCGAATTCTAACATTGCTTTTGGTCCTAATGATGAGTTCTTGGTTTATTCTACAGAAGCACAGTCTGGGGTCGCCAATCAGTTAATTAAGTTCAATTTAATGGATTCAACGTCACAAATTATCGTTGGTGATACCGCAACCCAAGCAAACAATCCTGACGTTTCCCAAGACGGACGTATGGTGATATATTCAAAATCATTCAATAGTGCACATCGCTGGACCGAAATATGGCTTACCAATATTGATGGTTCAAATGATCACAAAATCATTAGCGGTGATCACCTCGATTTTGACTTCCCTATGTGGTCTCCCGATGATAAATACATTGTGTGTTCGTCAAGTGTTGTGTATGATACTTTTTATGGCGGTTACGCGGTGGGTACAAACATCTGGCTTTACGATGTCGCTAAGGACACCACACAACAATTGTTAAATATTAATGGATATAATTCCTCCTGGTCAAAGCAATAGAAAGCAGAGCAACGCGGAAAATGCTTTAAAACCTGTTCTGCCGCCTAACCAGTCGCTCAAGCTGACGGAAATAGCCGTTGGTGATTTAACACGCGCGAAACAACCAGCTACTATCGGACGTGACCTGCCACGCGCGGACTGGCTACCGTCGCTGCGGCGCTTCGCCGCCGCAGCTTAGCTCCGGTTCGTTAGGGCGCAAAAGGGCATGCATGAAAAGATTCTCTATAATGTTTATGCTGTTTCTAAATCAGTGTGCGTTTTCCCAAGGTGAATTTATAGAGCGGGGTCAAAACGCCTATGGCGGGGAGTTTTCTCTTTTTTCAAATTCCAAATCCATTGGATATGCCCTAGCAGGCATAATATCAGGCAACGGCACGTTTGATCTTGATTTTGCCTTTGCTTTACTTCATGCAAGACAGCAATCGGATGATATAAAACCTTTTTCTAGAGCATTGTCGTTCTCTATCGATATGCACATAATCAAACCGAACGAATCATTTCCAATAGGCATTTCTGCACTAGGTCAATTTGAAATGCAAACACTCAGCTCTACCTTAAATGCTCAATCAGCTGATTTTATTTTTTATTCGTACGGTGGATTTTTATATCGGGCATTTCAAGTAGACACGAACACTTTTTTGCAACCGTCAGTTATTTTTTCTCTGACTTCACAGTTGGCGAATGGCAGCCCGATTGTTTTACAGCAACCAATGTCACTGACAGAAATCGCTGTTCCTATAGTATTAAAATCAGAGGAGAGTCAATTTATCATTGAACCTTCAATTGGTTTGTCTAAAAACGAGCCAATATATTCAGTTCATTTTTTATTCATATTCGTTTTTTCAAACAAAAATTAATATTTTGTTGCGCCCTAACCAGTCGCTCAAGCTGACGGAACCAGCCGTTGGTGATTTAACACGCGCGAAACAAACAACTACTATCGGACATGACTCGCCACGCGCGGACTGGCTACCGTCGCTGCGGCCCTTCGCCGCCGTAGCTTAGCTCCGGTTCGTTAGGCGGCTGCACAAAACCAAATGACATTATGCCATTATTCAAATTCACCTCCGATCAAACCGTCAAAAGGCTTCGTTGGGTAATGACTGGTGCAATCCTTTTCTGCATGGTCAATACGCTTTCGGGCCAGCCGGAAAGCTATTGGCATCATCCTGAAACAGCCATTCGCGGCGATGGGTTGTCCATTGGCAATGAAACAAATCACTCGTTTGACTTTTTCTTAGGCCGGGGTTGGTTGCCGTATCTCCTCGCCTGTTTGATCTACTTGTCAGCCGCGTTTTCGTTTGTATCTCTTCTTCCAAGAAAGGCGGCGCTGACAGCAATTTTCTCTTTTCTCTTCGGACATTTTTTCGAGGCAAACAACTGGCTGGTTGTCCGATGGCATCTTGGCCTCAACGCCACCCCCATGTACGGCTTCGTGCTCGCGACGATCATAGTTTTTGCAATATTTCCAACGATGAGTTCAACTGCTGGCCGGATCGTCAAAAGGCTCCGCTGGGTGATGCTGGTTCCCATGTTCCTGGACATGATCAACACGCTCGTCGGGCAGCCGTCGAGCTATTGGCTTCATGGTGAAACCGCGCATGAGGCTAATGAAGTTTCCCGTTTCTTTTTGATCCGTGGCTGGTATGCCTATGTCTCCTGGGATATAATTTATTTCGCGGCAGCATTTTGGTTTGTATCAATTCTTCCAAGAAGGTTGGCGCTGATTTGTATCTTCATTTTTACGTTCGTTCATTTCGTTGGAGCGTCGAATTGGTTCTTTTACGAATGGAGAATGGGAATAGAAACTCCTGCCATTTTTGGCGTCATACTTAGTATACTCATAACCTTGTTAGCATTCCTAACATCCAACAAAACAAGCGCCCAGGATTCTTCATCTAATGAAGCAGCCGCCTAACCAGTCGCTCAAGCTGACGGAACCAGCCGTCGATGATTTAACACGCGCGAAACAACAAGTTACTATCGGACATGACTCGCCACGCGCGGACTGGCTACCGTCGCTGCGGCGCTTCGCCGCCGCAGCTTAGCTCCGGTTCGTTAGGTGGCAAAGAAAAACTTAGTTTCGCAAAGCGAGAAGTAGTTTCGATCTTTCAAGTTGTGTCTATCAATCTGGCTTTTAAAAGATGGAGTCTATGAGCAGTTGGATATTCTAATTGCAATCATAGCAAGAGAATGGTATCATCTCGTACGGGAAACTTACCAGGCAATCATAGTTGGGAGCTATGTTTATAAGCAAAATCAAAAACGAAGCATTCTTAGTGCGAAGCTGTATGCAGGTTAACCAACTGACTTTGCCACCTAACCAGTCGCTCAAGCTAACGGAACCAGCCGTTGGTGATTTAACACGCGCGAAACAATCAGCTACTTTTGGACATGACTCGCCACGCGCGGACTGGATTCCGTCGCTGCGGCGCTTCGCCGCCGCAGCTTAGCTCCGGTCCGTTAGGTTGCCTGAAATATTTTTTGTACATTACGAATAGGATAAAATGGCCAGTCCCGATAATTTTATTGCTATAGTACGAAAAGCCGGCAAAAAGAGATTACTTTTTCTGCCTCATGCCGTTAATCAGATGATACGGCCCGAGAGAATGATTACTTCCGCAGAAATTCGTACAATTATTGAAAAAGGTGAGATTATCGAGGATTATCCCGAAGATCAGCGAGGGCATAGTTGCCTGATTCTGGGCTTCGGGACCGAAGGAAGACCAATTCATATTGTATGTTCCCCAAAAAATGATTACTTAGCAATTATCACAGCCTACTTACCATCGGCTGATGAGTGGAATGAGAATTTTCGGGAAAGGGTAAAAAGATGAAATGTATCCAATGCCAAGGAAAACTTAAACGGGGAACGGCGCCATATCATGCAGATCGGAAAAGTTATCATCTTGTAATGGATGCTGTTCCAGCATGGGTGTGCACACAATGCGGGGAAGTTTACTTTGAAGACAAAGCGGTAGACTCAATCCAAAAGGCTCTTCGTTCTTTGGATGCTCAGTCATTCCGCCTTGCGAAATCCGCTTAACAAATCCCCGCAGGCAACCTAACCAGTCGCTCAAGCTGACGGAACCAGCCGTCGGCGATTTAACACGCGCGAAACAACCAGATCCTATCGGACATGACTCGCCATGCGCGGACTGGCTACCGTCGCTGCGGCGCTTCGCCGCCGCAGCTTAGCTCCGGTTCGTTAGCCCGCAAAAAAGGTATCAATGGCACAAGTAGTCTTCCTCAAAGGCGTCAATATTGGTGGCCACCGGACGTTTCGTCCGACCACATTGGCAAAGCGACTGAAGCGCTACGGCGCCATCAACATTGGAGCAGCGGGAACGTTTATCATTCAAGGGTCAGTCCGGCGGGTGCCACTTCGAAAGACAATTCAACGGTTTCTGCCATTTGATGCCACTATCATGATCTGTGAGGGTCGCGACATCCTCGAGCTGGTATCGCAAAATCCGTTCGATGGTCACCGCTCCTCCAAACGCGATATTGTACAGTTCGTCAGCGTACAGGCAAAACGGCAACAACCGCTGTGTGCTCCTCCGTTCACTGTCCCTACGACCGGTCGATGGTCTATAAAAGTTCTTGATCACTACAAGTGCTTTGTTATAGGCATGCACCGTCGTGAGATGAGTGTTCTCAAACATCTTGGGCAACTGGAGAAGCTTGTTGGTGGGCCAATTACGACACGGAGTTGGACCACGATCCTAACGCTCGCACGCTTGCTCGGGGCACAACCAAGTGGTAGTTGACCATTGCGGATCAGTATAGACAATCCGTTGCGCCCTAACCAGTCGCTCAAGCTGACGGAACCAGCCGTCGACGATTTCGCTCGCGCGAAACAACCAGTTACTTGTTGGACATGACTTAGCTCGCGCGGACTGGCAACCGTCGCTGCGGCGCTTCGCCGCCGCAGCTTAGCTCCGGTCCGTTAGGTGCACAGAAGAAATATTGTCAAAGTAATGATTTGTAATTGCGGGCACCGTGCAAGATGCGGTAAACAAAAATTGTACTACCTTCGATTTTATAAAATATCAAATAATCTAAAACAACAAGATAACGATAGCCCAATCGAAGTAGTTCGTCATCATTAGGAATGCGACCCAATTGCGGATTGTTTTCGAGGTACTCTAAATTGGTTTCTATTTTATCAGCGATAGAAAGTGCGGCCGTAGCGTTGTCTGCTAAAATGTAATCTATGATCTCTTTGAAATCTTGCTCGGCAGCAGTTAATAAGCGAACACGATATTTAGGCTTTGGCACGAATTTGCTTTCTAATGTCTTTCATAATTTTACCAAGCGGCCGCCCTTTATCTCCGGCAACTCGCTGAGATTCAGCCACTGCCAGCTTAGAATAGAGTTCAAGTTTTTTCTGCAGTTGGCTATAATGAGCAATAGACATAACAACCATATCACCTTCACCATTCTTGGTAATAAAAATAGGTTCACTAGAACTATGAACGAAATTTGAAATTTCGTTCGATTTGTTTCTCAAATCAGAAATGGGTCTGATTGTTGGCATTGTTTAACTCCTTTTTTTGTATCAATATAATATCATTTACATGATAAAGCAAGACCGCTGTGCACCTAACCAGTCGCTCAAGCTGACGGAAGTAGCCGTCGATGATTCAACACGCGCGAAACAACCAGCTACTATTGGACATGACTCGCCACGCGCGGACTGGCTACCGTCGCTGCGGCGCTTCGCCGCCGCAGCTTAGCTCCGGTCCGTTAGGGCGCGGGAAATTACATATGACAATTATCTACGACTATCTCTTTCCTGCAATGTGGTTCGCCTATTTGATCTATTGGTGGGCGAAATCTACAAACGTTAAAACAACAGAACGCAGCGAGTCTGCACTATCGAGACTCATTCGATCTGTTTCAATTGTTTCTGCTGTGGTGCTTCTCGCGTTTCCAAATATTCCACTGTCATTGCTCGATGAGCGTTTTATTCCATTGGGAATCATGCGCTTTTGGATGGGCTGTGCAATTACCTTATGTGGTTTACTCTTTTCTATCTGGGGACGCCATCACTTGGGAACTAATTGGAGTCAAGCCGTGACAGTCAAGGAAGATCACCAACTCATTACAAGTGGCCCTTATGCTCTTGTACGACACCCCATTTATACCGGCCTTCTGTTGGCATTTCTCGGCTCGGCAGTAGCTCTTGGCAAGTGGCGCGGTCTACTCGCGGTAGTTCTTGTTTTCGCAGTGTTGTGGCATAAACTAAGACTCGAAGAGAAATGGATGCGTGCAGAGTTTGGCGAATCGTATATGTCTTATTCTAAACGTGTGGCGGCATTGGTGCCACATGTTATTTGAGTATGAGACAATCATTCCGCGCCCTAACCAGTCGCTCAAGCTGACGGAACCAGCCGTTGGTGATTTAACACGCGCGAAACAAACAGCTACTATCGGACATGACTCGCCACGCGCGGACTGGAGTCCGTCGCTGCGGCGCTTCGCCGCCGCAGCTTAGCTCCGGTCCGTTAGGGTGCACAACCTATTGCCATAAGAGACTTGCATATTGTTCACATATACGTTAACTTGGTATAGTGAAAACAATCACCTTTTACGAAAACTCTTTCGGCAAATCACCAGTTGAAGAGTTCCTCGACTCGCTTACCGACCAACAGGCAAGAAAAGTAACTTGGGTAATGCGACTCGTCGAGCAATTACAGGTTGTCCCTGGACAATATTTCAAGAAACTTGTTGGCACAGAACACATTTGGGAAGTACGAGTTCAAGTTGGCGGGAATATTTTTCGGGTTCTTGGTTTCATGGATACCGATAATCGTGTTGTCCTTACCAACGGATTCGCAAAGAAATCTCAAAAGACTCCACAGCAAGAAATCGCTTTAGCAGAGCAAAGAAGGCAAGATTATTATCAAAGGAGAGCAATAAAATGAGCGATTTGGAGAAGTATATAGCAAAACGAAAGAGCAAAAGTGCGCGCTTTGCAAAAAACTACGAAGCTGATTATGAGGCTTTTGAGTTCAGTGTAATGCTAAGACATGCACGTGAACAGGCTGGAGTTACACAAGAAGCAGTTGCCAAACAGCTTCGTACAAAAAAATCCGCAATTTCTCGAATTGAAAATCATGCCGAGGATATTCGCCTCTCGACATTGGAAAAATATGCAAAGGCTTTGGGGAAAAAACTCCGTGTTGAAATTATCAGCTAAATTCCCGTGTGTGCACCCTAACCAGTCGCTCAAGCTGACGGAAATAGCCGTCGGCGATTTAACACGCGCGAAACAACCAGATCCTATCGGACATGACTCGCCATGCGCGGACTGGCTACCGTCGCTGCGGCGCTTCGCCGCCGCAGCTTAGCTCCGGTTCGTTAGGTGGCAAAAAAAACTTAGGTTCGCAAAGAGAGAAATAGTTTCGATCTTTCAAGTTGTGTCTATCAATCTGGTTTTTAAAAGATGGAGTCTATCAGGAGTTGGATATTCTAATTGCAATCGTAGCAAGAAAATGGTAAGATCTCGTACGGGAAACTTACCAGGCAATCATAGTTGGGAGCTATGTTTATAAGCAAAATCAAAAACGAAGCATTCTTAGTGCGAAGCTACATGCAGGTTAACCAACTGACTTTGCCACCTAACCAGTCGCTCAAGCTGACGGAACCAGCCGTTGGTGATTTAATATGTACACGTCAAGACATCATCTGACATTTTTTATTTAGGCGGCTGCGGTGATGTCAGCCGAGTGTAAGCTATCGAGCATTTTGTTCTTTGCCATATCCAGTGATTCATAAAACGTCTGCAACGGAGTTCGACCACAACACATTTTTCCAGAATGAGGTCTTTCGGCGTTGTAATAATTTATCCAGGTATCAAGATCACTCTGAAGCTGCTCCAGGGTCGAGTAGATCTTCTTCCTGAATGCCGTTTGATAAAACTCCTGCTGGATTGTCTTGTGGAATCGTTCACAGATACCGTTGCTCTGAGGATGACGTACTTTTGTCCGTGAGTGATCAATATCCTCAAGGGCCAGATAGAGCTGGTATTCGTGTGTTTCCGGCGCTCCACAGAACTCTGTGCCACGGTCTGTTAAGACGCGAAGCAACGGGATCTGATGTTCTTCAAAGAACGGCACGACGCGATCGTTGAGCATTTCTGCTGCGACCAGAGCGTTCTTCCGATCATAGAGCTTTGCGAAGGCCACCTTGGAATAGGTATCGATGAACGTTTGCTGATAGATCCGGCCTATGCCTTTGATTGTGCCGACGTAATAGGTGTCTTGAGCGCCAAGATAGCCCGGGTGTTCAGTTTCAATCTCACCATGGGCTTCTTGTTCTTCTTTCTTGCGCTCTAAAGCTTTGAGTCGGTCCTCGGTCAGGATCAAGTTTTCCTGAGCCATTTTGACTTCTAAGGCAGCCAGACGCTTCTTGAATGTCTCAAGATTGTTGCGTTTCCAGATATTGCAGATCGTCGCTGGACAGACGCTCACTGCACGTTTCCTGAGTTCGTTTGATACTCGAACTTGACCATGGGCCGGCTGTTCGATGGCATACTCCAGAACAGCCGGCTCAATATCTGATTCTATCCGGTTTTTCAGGTTCGGCTTACGCCGCGAGATCTCCTGGAGGGCTTGTTCTCCTCCGGATTCATACAGTTCTTTGAACCGATAAAAGCTGTCCCGAGAATATCCGAATATTTTACACGCATCGGAGACGCTTCCGAGGGCCTGGGCCAGGTTCAACAGCCCTAATTTGTTCTTTATGATCTTCTGATCTTGGGTCATCTGACATCTCCTGTGTCCTGTTAATTTAATAATGTGTCAGATGATATTCTAACTAATACAGTTTATATCCTTCCTGTTTTCAGAATTATATCAAAGGACTGATCACCTGACAGGAGAGCGACAAATTGTGTTTTCGTAAAATACCCATCTGCCGGTACCATCCCGACGCCATCCTGGATGTATTCAATTGAGAGGCCGGAGAGAATATAAACAAGAGTTGACGCATCAATCGATTTGATAAAACGGAGCGTCACGAGTCCGTTCATGCCGTTCATCCCGATATCCAAAAGAACCAGATTTGGTTTAAACCGTTTTACCTTTTGCAGACATTCTTTACCGGATCGTGCAGCTTCAACAACGAAATTATCGTCCTTTGAATTCAGGGCTGAAGAAAGGAGTTTGAGAAAGGTTTTGTCATCATCAACGATTAATATTTTGTACTGCTCGCGAACGTTTGTCATAATGTCCTTCGTTTGTCGTTGATCTTACTATTATCGCTTCGCGACGGTAAGGCAATATAATTTATTCCAGGATATTTAGAAGGTAGTGAAGGATATATAGAATTTGCGTGGTGTGAATCACATACGCTCAATCACTATTGTAATCGTATTCTTTATCATTAACAAGGTGTACTTTGATTCTTGAATTACCCTTTTCAAGGAGGGCAGCTATAACGCAAAAGCCCCAAACTCACCATCTGGGCTATTGCAATTGTATCCGAATTGCGATAACTTTGCGTTAGAGATTCCACGAAGGGGTGGTCTCAAGCCTACCAGACAATCCCTCCACTCATATCAGATCACGCGGGGTGCATCCTATCATCTTAAGCTCCAGCGCACACCTACAACATGCAGTCATTTATATTTAGCTTCAATATTCTACAGGAAAATCAAAATGAAAATCATAGCAGTCTTATTATTAGCCGTATCGTCACTTGGACTTGCACAAACGATGGCAGAGCAAAATGTTCCACCGGGATTCCATATGCATGATGGATTTTATTTATCGTTAAGTGGTGGCCCAGCCGTTGGTTCTATCACATTAAACGCAACCAACGCTCCATTTAACACGATGGAATTTGCTGGCGGTGGTTTTCAATTTGATTTCAAAATTGGCGGCGTTATTTCAGAGCAACAAAATTTGATCCTTTCTTTTGATTTAATCAGTAGAGCAATTTCCAGTCCAACTATCACAATAGATGAAAATGCTGCCAACACAACATCTACCGTCATGGCCAGTGATGAGATGTACGGTGTCGGAATAACAAAATATTTCATGCCATCGAACACGTTTATCAATGCAACGATTGGAATAGCAAAATTTGCTCTCCAAGTTAATAACACGTCGTCAACTTCACAAAGTGGATTGGGACTACAACTAAAAGCAGGCAAGGAATGGTGGGTATCAAGTGATTGGGGACTTGGAGTTGCGGTCGGATTTGCCTATCTATCCGCGGACGATCAAAGTGATCCAAATTATCCCGGCTATTCGGCGACAATATCTACTACCAAATTCTTTGTCGTTTTTAATGCAACGTATAATTAAAATTTAATTGATTCTTAATGTCTCAACAAACTTTACAAAAACTGCGCCCTAACCAGTCGCTCAAGCTGACGGAAATAGCAGTCGATGATTTAACACGCGCGAAACAGCCAGCTACTATTGGACATGACTTGCCACGCGCGGACTGGCTACCGTCGCTGCGGCGCTTCGCCGCCGCAGCTTAGCTTCGGTCCGTTAAGCAAACTTTTTCTCCAATCAAGCAGCCGAGATGTTATGAAAACAATACCGATGATTCTTCTGACGGGAATCCTTCCCCATCTCTCCTTTTCGCAACCACTTGAAGACTTTTTCCCGCTCAACATCGGGAATCACTGGCAATACGCATACCAATCAATCGAGAAGCGATACGATAGTCTCTTCCCCATTCGAACAACTTCTGATTCGGGCATCGTGCAATACGAAATCATAGATTCATCATCACAGCAATCAGCGCGAACATGGACCGTGCAAGAGATTGATAGCATCATGAGAAGAATTCAGAACTATAATCCAAATACCGATACTTCATTTTTGCTGAATGCTCACCCAACTTTTCAACTTCAAGAGTCTCTGGATCAATTCCATACTATTCAAAGTCAGTCTTATTATGAAATTTTTACTTTCCCTGTACGATGGACGAGCTTTGGCAATGTAACATCTGCTACTCCAATCCTTCGTTTCGGTCAAGATAGCTCCTTGATGGTTATCAAGGATAACATCTTCTTAGTAGCCGTTTATAGCGATTCGCTTGTTTTTCGCAAAGATATCGGACTGGCATACGCTCAGTCTATCATAGATAAAGGGCCGAACACGCTCTACTACTACGAATGGAAAGCATCTCTCTTATCGATGACAACAGGTGTGAACAATCGACCTAGTGCTACACCGAACACATTTGCTATCATGCAAAATTACCCGAATCCTTTCAATCCTATGACAACCATTTCATTCCGGTTGCCTTATAGATCTCATGTTGTACTAAATATCTCTGACATCCTTGGACGCTTTGTGGTAAAACTAGTTGATTCGTATTTGGAGGCCGGATATCACTACATTCATTGGAATGCAACTTCCCAAGCAAGTGGAATCTACTTTTGCACTTTATTATCAGACTATTCTCCTCAGACAATAAAATTAACCTTATTAAAGTAAAAGTTTGCCTAACCAGTCGCTCAAGCTGACGGAAATAGCAGTCGATGAGTTAACACGCGCGAAACAGCCAGCTACTATTGGACATAACTTGCCACGCGCGGACTGGCTACCGTCGCTGCGGCGCTTCGCCGCCGCAGCTTAGCTCCGGTCCGTTAGCCAGCGTTTTTGGAAAAGACACTCTACTAATTTAGAAACATGACATTCGGTATTCGTATGGATATTTCAACCAGATATTTAATATGTTTATTTCTAACCTTAGTCGGCTCCTGGGTCGCGTACAGATACTCGCTCAAGGACAGCATCTGGCAAGATCAATTCGATGATCAAGTTGATTCACTTTCCAAGTTCGCCATTTTCTTTGTTGCTCTCCTGCTCCTCCTATTTCTTGTTTTGTATGATAACAACGGCTACCTTGGCAGCGTCATTGACCTCCTTTCAGGTCGACGTCATCGGTCAACTCTTGTCGATCCAAAGATCAGGGTAGCTTTCTTTTCGTTCGCATTTGTCTTCATAGGGTTAATCCTTTTACTGCTTGGCTTTGCTAAAATGTCTGAATTCCTCCTCGCCCGAAATGTCCCTCATTCTAAAATTCGATCAGCGGCAATTGGTCTTGTCGAAATTCAAGGCAAGGTTCTTCCGGAACACGTATTGACGACCCCTTATTCAAAATCCGAATGCGTCTACTATCGGAGTGAATTGGAGGAATATCGTGTGCGTTCACGCTTAAGCTCCGACCCCGAGTATGAATGGGTAACAATTTCAAGGGATAGTCACAGATTGCCGTTTTGGGCAAAGGATGAAACCGGACAGATTCTCATTGATCCTAGTAATGCCGAATTCATGATCCCTCAAATGAAATCTGGTTTCTTGGGTACAGAAGGTGAAGATAATAACAATCAGATGCTTTTGGCCGTAGTCGGCGATAGACGATATAGGGAGTCCTTCCTAAGTCCTGGTGAAAGTATCTGCATATTAGGGACGCTTGCCGTCCGTGAGGACCCTTCAATTCACAAGGTCATTCAGAAGACGAATGACAATTCTAAATTCATTATTTCAGATAGCAGCAAACGCCAGCTTAATGAAGCTCTAAAATGGCAAATGCTGGGTGCCCTCTCTTATGGGGGAATCCTGTTCATTATCGGTCTTTTTGAAATACTTCAATTGTCTGACTTATTATAGGAGGACTTACGATGTTTTTTCTACCCATGGCAGTCTTATTGTTGTTCACCATCATTATTATCGGATATGCTGTTTCTCTCTACAATAATCTTGTCTCTCTAAAAAATAGCATCGCAAAAGCTTGGAGTAACATCGATGTACTATTAAAACAACGGCATGACGAATTAACAAAGCTCTTAGAGTCTCTCAAAGGTTACATGACCTTTGAGAAAGAGGTGCAAATAAAGGTCACCGAAGCCCGATCGGCCTATGCCAGTGCACGATCTATCCCCGAGAAAGCAAACGCAGATAATATGATGTCGTCGACCTTGAAGTCGTTGTTCGCTGTCGCTGAAAGCTATCCACAGCTGAAAGCCAATGAAATGTTTGCTCAGTTCCAAAGTCGAATTACTCAAATTGAAAGCGAAATTGCCGATAGACGAGAATTCTATAACGACTCTGTCTACACTTTTAATACTCGCATCGTGCAACTCCCTGATGTATTTATCGCAAAACTATTGAATTACACGCCTGGAGAATTGTTCAAAGCAACTGAAATCGATAAACAAGATGTTGAGGTAAAGTTCTAATTATCCAAAAAACGCTGGCTACCGTCGCTGAGGCGCTTCGCCGCCGCAGCTTAGCTCCGGTCCGTTAGGCGGCCTATTTTTCAAGGAGAAAACTACCAATGAACAAACTATTCACCATTGCCCTTATTACCATAACTCAAGCATTGCTCGCTCAACAACCTGATCAACGAATAAATCAAATTGCCGTTGAAGGTACCGTCGAATTAAAACAACTTGCTGATCAAGCAAGCCTTAACTTTTCTGTCAAAGGCGTTGGACCAACTCTTCGCCAAGCTGTTGACAATGCTGATAGGAATACCAAAAGCGTCACAAATAAACTGCTCGCGCTTGGCGTCAAAGAAAGGAATCTTTCAACTTCTTCATTCTATAGTGGAGAAAACCGTGGTGACAAAGCTTTCTTGTCTTCCAGCAGGGATTTCCAAGCACAAATCACTACTGTGGTGACAATCGACAGTTTGCCTTTACTTGAACCTATCCTATTTGCAATTAGTGAGTGTGAGGTGCAGAGTGTATCACAAGTTACTTTTTCTCTAAAAGATGAACCTTCTTTGCGCAAGAAAGCACGAGTTGAAGCTGCTCTCAAGGCAAGAGAAAAGGCAGATGACTTGGCAAAAACTCTCGGCGTCACTCTCGGAAAAGTCATTTCGATTGACGAGGGCCAACCAAACCAATCACGTCAAGGACAAATTCTATTAAGAGGAATAGCGAGCCCATTCAATAATTCGTCTTACAATATGCTACCAGCCAACGAGGCCGTTGTCGTCGACGCAACCATCGGATATGGATTCTTTGCTCAGACAATTTCAATAGTAAGTCAAGTGTACGTTACTTTTGAAATCAAATGAAGCCCGCCTAACCAGTCGCTCAAGCTGACGGAACCAGCCGTCGGTGATTTAACACGCGCGAAACAAACAGCTACTATCGGACATGACTCGCCACGCGCGGACTGGATTCCGTCGCTGCGGCGCTTCGCCGCCGCAGCTTAGCTCCGATCCGTTAGGTGCCAAAAAAATACTTTAATAATCACTCAATGAATATGAAAACCTTCGTATTAGTTATTTTGGTCTCTTTCACTGCCTCAGCACAACAGGCAACTTTTCAGGATTCCTTGCTTGATCACTTTATCGGGAGTTGGGTATTGTATGGTACCATACAAGGAAAAGAAACAACGCACGATATCGTTGCACAATGGGTGCTCGGTCATCAGTATTTTCATTTTCATGAAGTATCTATCGAAAAGGATAGTAGTGGAAACCCGATGTATGAAGCGACTGTCTTCATTGGTTGGGATCAACCCTCGGGGCAGTATGAATGTTTGTGGCTCGATGGAACCAGTGGCAATGGACTCTCAAACCCGGTAATGGGTTATGCAAAACGGAACAAAGATAAGATTGAATTCTTATTCAAGTTTAGTGAAACCACCCTTTTCCATACTACATTCTTATATGATAGAGGGTCTGACTCATGGCAGTGGAGCATGGATAACGAAGAGAATGGGAAACTCCGACCATTTGCAAGGGTAAAGCTAACAAGAAAGTAAATATGCGCTCAATCTCGAACCCTTGTTTGGCGCCTAACGAGTCGCGCCCGCCAAAAACGGCGGGTCTCGCAACGAACGCCCGACAAGCTGACGGAAATAGCTGTCGATGATTCAATGCGCGCGAAACAACCAGCTACTATCGGACATGACTCGCCACGCGCGGACTGGCTACCGTCGCTGCGGTTCGTTAGGTGGCAAAAGTGCCTTTTGACTCCAGTAGTTGCTTTTGTCCCTCGCTTCTCGGATATTTACAGTATAGGAGGATTAATATTATGAAATTTACTATCACCATAACGCGCGACGAAGATGGCATGTTTATCGCTGAATGTCCTTCAATTCCTGGTTGTGTAAGTCAGGGAACAACCGAAGAAGAAGCCCAACGTAATGTTGAAGATGCAATCAGAGAAACTCTCGAAGTTCGTGCCGAAAAAGGCATGCCGCTTACCGTTACAACGCGACAAGTTGAGGTCATGGTGTAATGCCTCCTATTCCCCTTCTCCGACCACGCGAAGTTGTCAAAACCTTCGAAAAGTCTGGTTGGCAAGTCGCTCGTCAAAGAGGGAGCCATATCATTATGACGAAAGAGGGACACATCGCAACGTTATCAATTCCTAATCATCCACAAGTAGCTCGAGGAACGCTTCGCAGTTTAATTGCAAAGGCGGGTATAACTGAAGAAGAGTTTATCGAAACCTCTAAATAATTACTTCCTAATTCCTTTTGCCCGCCTAACCAGTCGCTCCCCGCTGGAATACGCGGGGTCTCGCAACGAACGCTCGACAAGCTGACGGAACCAGCCGTTGGTGATTTAACACGCGCGAAATATTGTTAACCTAATTTAAGAATTCCGACAGTTACACTGGGAGGAAACGACTCATGGATACTGCGCAAATGCCAATAAGTGTTACAATAATCAGTTGGCTTCTTATTGTCACTTCAGCATTCACTCTTTTGTATACTCCATTCTCTTTCAATAATCAAGCTACACGAGGGATGATACATGCATTGGAAGTATCTCCCCTAACCGTCATTCTTCTAAGCTTCTTTGGAGGATTCGTTAATTTGACGGCCGGCGTTGCGATGTTGAAAAAATTGAGATGGGGGCGCCAGCTCTACTTGATTGTTACACCGTTGTTTCTCTTGCTAACAATTGTTCTCTATCACTTCAAGCTCCTCGCGATATTTTTGATGGGGTTTGTAATGTATGCGGTGTTCTTCGTCTTACTCACGCGACGCCCCGTATCTGACTTCTTCTCAAATTCAATCGTTATTCCATCAACATCCCCTCGTTCACTGATTGAACCTAATGGCCAACCGGATAGAACTGGAAAAAAAATTGCGAGTGTCATTTTGCTCGTCCCCGGCGGAATGATGCTCAATGCATGGTTCATGGTCATTGTTCCGATGTCAAATTATAGCCTTCTCGGTGTGATATTTATTTCCGCCATCTTTTGCATCTTGGCCTGTATCTTCACTGTTCCAGCGATTTTTCTTTGGGGGAGAAAGCGATGGACTGGCTTCATAGGTGTATTTTTGAGCTCAGTGGGTGGATGGCTCTTAATGGAGTCTGTGATATTTTATCAGTTTTCTACTGTGGAAGTGTTTCGACAACAGTTCGCTCAGATCGACCCCGGCATGATAGTTCAATTGACTCGTAGCTCTTTCATTTTTGGTATCGTTTCAATCATTATTGGCCCAATGCTGATTATTCTTCAACGAGCGAATGATAAAGAAGCAAAAGTAGCAGCAGTGCTGCGAGAGCCAATTATTTAATAGAAGTAACGAAAATCATATACTACCCCTCGCGTTCCAACCAGTCGCTCAAGCTGACGGAACCAGCCGTTGATGATTTAACACGCGCGGACTGGCTACCATCGCTGCGGCGCTTCGCCGCCGCAGCTTAGCTCCGTTAAAACGCAAAAACATCATTACGTTCTTACGCAATCGATATTCAAACAAGAAATGTCTTTTATGGCTAAATCTGTCTCATCAAGTTTTGAATTGGACCAAATTGGCCAAATAGCTGTGCTGGTCACCGATATCGATAGAGCACTTATGAGCGAAATAGAGTGAATTACTTGATGCGACCAATAGTCTTATAGCATTGACAAAAGTTCCTGGTATTTGATTAGTTGCCGATTTCAAAGCTCTATCTTATCAGGTTACTAATTGCGGTGAATAAAATTACAAAACTTTCGCCAACCACTATTACGCTAATTAACTATATGCCATGTGAATTGTACCCCATTTTGTAGACAGGCAGAAAAGCCATATCTTGCGGAGACATGACGAAAGGAGTCGGCAAGAATGGAGACAAAGAAGCAAGAACGAAAGCAATACGACAAGGAGTTCAAGATCAATGCAGTGAAGCTGTCGATGGAGGCTGGACGGAGCACAGCATCTGTTGCTCGTGAATTAGGTTTAGAACCGAACACACTATATAACTGGAAACGAGAATATCGCAACGAAGCTGAAGCGGCGTTTCCTGGGAAAGGCAATCTCAAGCCGGAGGACGAGGAACTGCGAGCGTTGAAGAAGCGCAACGCAGAGTTGGAAGAGGAAGTGGCCATTTTAAAAAAAGCGATGGGCTACTTCAGCGCGATAAAGAAATAAGATATGGGTTTGTCGAGACACATCAACGAGTATGGAAAATCATCACGATGTGCCGGGTCTTGGAGGTAAGCCGGTGCGGATATTATGCGTGGATGCACCGGCAGCCGAGCAAGCGACAGCAAGAAAATGAGCAGTTGAAAGTGGAAGTGCGAGAGATTTTTTACAACAATCGCAAGAGGTATGGTTCCAGAAGGATCACCGATGCATTGCGAGATCGTGGCAGGCGATACAACACGAAACGTATCGGCAAACTGCTGAAAACATTGGGTTTATATGCTAAAGCCACGAGAAGGTTCAAACGAACAAGACCAAAGACGAGTTGGCATGACGGGATCACGGATTTAGTGAAACGTGAGTTTACGGCACTACAAATGAACCAGGTGTGGACTTCGGACATCACGTATTTGTGGACCAGAGAGGGCTGGATGTATCTTGCGGTGGTGTTGGATGTCTGTTCAAGAAAGATCGTCGGTTATGCGCTGAGCAGAAGAATGACTGGTGAACTAGTTGCCCGAGCCTTACAGCGGGCGCTGTTCCATCGAACGGTAACAGACAAAACGATCTTCCACTCCGATCGCGGAAGTCAGTTCGGAAGTGATGATGTCACAGAGATGATCGCAGCCAATACCATGCGGCAGAGCATGGGAGCGACCGGAAGTTGTTACGATAACGCGATTACAGAAACATTTTTTCATACGCTGAAAGTTGAAGCGATCCACGGTGAGAGATTTGATACGAGAGAAGAACTTGAGAGAAGTATTTTTGACTACATCGAATGTTTTTACAATACACAGCGGAAACATTCCGCGCTCGGATACCTATCGACCGAGCAATTTGAACAACAACTGCTCAAGCAAACTGTGGCTTAACTACGTGTATATTTTTTAGGGTGCAGATCAGTCTTGTGTTAATTGCGATACGTTATTAAAGAAATGTTAATTAAGCTTTTCACCGTTTGCGTTCTAACCAGTCGCTCAAGCTGACGGAAGTAGCCGTCGACGATTTTGCTCGCGCGCACTGGATTCCGTTGCGGCGGCGCTTCGCCGGCGCAGCTTAGCTCCGGTCCGTTAGGCCGTGCAACCTGTATCAACGATCAAGAAATATCCTTTTAAGGTACACAATGAATCAGCAAACCATCGCTTACGAAAATTACCCCTGGATTACACCTCTCATAGAGAATACTATTTGGCTAGCAGTCTTTGTTCTTGGCTCTATCATATTTTTACTGTTTAATGTTTGGGCTGCAATAATATATCTTGGCTACTCTCTTCTTTGCATGTACTTTTTGATCCCTAAATTTGTGTGCACTAGCTGTTCATACTACGGTAAAACCTGTCACTCCGGTCAGGGAAGGTTAGCTGCCTTTCTATTTTCTAAAGGTGATACGGCTCGCTTCAATTCGAATTTCAGATACATGAAAATGGCAGCCCCGGTCTTTCTAGCTCCAATCATTGCCGGTGCAATCCTTTTCTCTCTCGATATTTCTTGGGAACGTATGGCATTGACAATTGGCTTCGGAGTGCTCGCTTTATGGTGCACACAAGTAGTCACAAAGAGGCTTGTTTGCCCCCATTGTAATCAGAATTTAGTATGTCCAGGGTGTCAGAAGATATGAACAAAGTCAACAATTCCAGTGCACGGCCTGACCAATCGCTCAAGCTGACGGAACCAGCCGTTGGTGATTTAATACGCGCGAAACAAGCAGCTACTATCAGACATGACTCGCCACGCGCGGACTGGCTACCGTCGCTGCAGTCCGTTAGCGCGCAAAATCATGAGACTACAAGATGAAACAAGTTAAATGGTTTAGTCGGAACTTTAATTTTACGTCCGATCAAAATACCTTTCCTGCAATTATTGAGCGGCTCGCCGGAACGTCTGCGCGCCTGGAGGAAAAGTTCAAATCTATGCCTCCCGAAATATTATCCGTGAGAGTAGATAACACTTGGACTATAAAAGAAAATGTAGGCCATTTGATTGACCTTGAACCGCTTTGGCAAGGTCGTTTTGATGATATCATAAGAGGTAAAAGTGAGCTAAGACCAACTGATTTGCAGAATACTAAAACGAGCTTAGCTAATCATGATGCAGTACCAACTGAAGAAATCTTAAATCGCTTCAGACAAATAAGGGTGCAAACACTTAGTCTCCTTGAAACGCTTAATGAGAAACAAGTCTTTATGGCCGCATTACATCCAAGGTTGAAAACCCCGATGAGGACAATAGATTTATTCTTATTCGTGGCAGAACACGATGATCATCATTTGGCTAGAATGACCGAATTGGTGAAACTCTTAACTCGGAAACAATAAGATTCAAATCCTGTTGCGCCCTAACCAGTCGCTCAAGCTGACGGAACCAGCCGTCGATGATTTAACACGCGCGAAACGAACAGCTACTATTGGACGTGACTCGCCGCGCGCGGACTGGCTACGGTAGCTGCGGTCCGTTAGAACGCATGAATCACTTGATGTTTGCTACACCAGGTAACATGGCGAAGTAGTGGTTGCCTAAGAAATATCTTAAACATATATTACCGTATAGGAAAGTCCGTCTACGTTGATAATTCTGTAATCGGTGGATATTGTGATCCCGAATTCGATAAATACTCGCAGGCCTTCTTTCGCGAGTTTCGTTTAGATCTTTATACACCTGTTCTTTCTACACTCACAGAAGCTGAAATCAATAACGCTCCAACCAGGGTTAAAGAAAAGCATCTTGAACTGAAAGAGATCGCCGAAATCATCGCGCCAAGCGAAGGAGCTTTCAAACTCGCCGATCGATATGTGATTGAGGGTGGTTTAACCAAAAGGATGAGAACTGATTGTCTTCATATAGCAACCGCCACTGTCCATGGGATTTCGCTGCCTACAAGTTGGAACTTTCGTGACATCATAAATGTAAACAAAATCGCAGCGTTTCATTCAGTAAACATAAAATTAGGATATTTATTAGTTGAAATAAGAAGCCCGAGCGAGTTGCTACATGAAGAAAATATTTGACGCAGTAAAGTTTCAAAGGAACCGTCGTGCCGAGTTGTCTCGGAAGTTTGAGGGGATGAAACCGAAAGAAATAGTTGAATATTTGAGAAAATACTCGGTTCGACCCACCAAAACGCAAAAGGAAACTCGCCACCGCGTTTAACAGCTAGCAAACCGCTAGCTATTCTTTAAACCACAACCGTGTTAGAAAGCTCCGGTCCGTTAGAGCGCACGAACTTTTCATTGCTAACTAAACTAGCAATTTGCAATCTATCGTAAAGGAGGGTAATTAATGGACAGCAATAGTCTTCGCCAAAAAGGATTCGAGCGATGGCAGGATTTCAGTCTCAAGGCCGAAACTACATTGTCTAACGGTTTGCCGACGTCTAACGGAGTGTACGTCATAAAAACTGATACCTCTTTTGGTCGCTTTGTTGGAGAATCTGACATTATTTACATCGGGTCAGCAAGTAATGAAAACGGTTTGCGAGGAACAATTTTGCAATACTTCAATCCAGGACCAACGCAAAGCACAAATAAAAGAATCAACGGAATCCTTCACTTACGACCTGGATTAAAGATATCGTATGTTCTCAAACCTTCACCAGATGATGCGAACGCTCTTGTGAGTTCGCTCCTCAAGGAATACGATAGGCAACATGGAGAGCTACCGCCAGCTAATCATAAAGAATGACGACGATGCTGACTGACTACCGCATGCGTCCAAACCAGTCGCTCCGGCCAAAAGACGGCGGGTCTCGCAACGAACGCTCGACAAGCTGACGGAAATAGCCGTCGATGATTTAACACACGCGAAACAACCAGCTACTATTGGAGATGACTTGCCACACGCGGAATGGATTCCGTCGCTGCAGCGCTTCGCCGCCGCAGCTTAGCTCCGGTCCGCTAGGGCGCAAATCCAGGATTCAGGAAACTCATGGGAAAGCGATTACGTAAGAAAGAATTATTGCTCGAAATCCGGCATGAGCGAAAGGCCCTCGACGACACACTTGCACTTGTTTCGATTCGTCAAATGACTAAGGCAGGCGTCACCCACGGAGGATGGTCTGTCAAAGATATCTTGGCACATTTGGTCGAGTGGCAACAAATGAACCTCAACTGGTATGCCGCGGGATTGCGAGGAGAAAAACCAGCAATGCCCGCACCGGGATTCACTCTTCGAGAACTACCTCGACTGAATCAAATGATCTATCACAAACATCATCGTCGATCGCTTCACGCTGTGATCCAAGACTACCAAGAGTATCACAATCGAGTCGTTGATCTTATCCGAGCTCTTCCAGACTCCGATTTGGTCACATTGAATCGGTTTTCCTGGACTGGCCCTTCGTGGACACTGAGCGATTACTTACGTGCAAGCACAGCTGCCCATTATTTGTGGGCACGAACGCACATTCGCCGGTGGTGGCACTCCCAAAACAAAAATAAGCGATCAAACAAAAAATGACTTTGCAGTCGCCACCTAACCAGCCGCCGATGATTTAACACGCGCGGAACAACCAGTTACTGTTGGACATGACTCGCCGCGCGCATCACTAATTTGGCAGGCAAAACATCTCACAGAAGGAGACACAGAATGAGAAAGATCAGGATCATGGAACATATCTCGCTCGACGGCGTGATCCAGCCCGAAGGCGACGACGACTATGCGCGTGGTGGATGGTCGGCGCCGTATCGAAGTCCGGCCGGGGCAGCAGCCCTCGCCGCGGCGCAGGGCACGGGCTTCGATCTGCTGCTCGGCCGCCGCACCTACGACCTCTGGGCGGGGCACTGGCCCAAGGTCACTGGCGGTCCGTTTGCGGACGGTCTGAACGCCGCAACGAAATATGTTGCGACCCACAGGCCGAACAGCCTCACATGGGGTCCGGTTGGGAATCTAAGTGCAAACGTCATTGATGCTGTTCGCGGCCTCAAGTCAAAGGACGGCCCCGACCTCATAGTGTGGGGAAGTGCAACGCTGACGTCCGTCCTGCTCGAGCAAGGATTAGTCGATGAGGTTGTGCTGCTTGTCTACCCGGTCTTGCTCGGCCGCGGCAAACGATGCTTTTCAGAAAGCGCAGACCCGCGCGAACTCGCCCTCGTCAGCACGCAGGCCACGTCCACAGGCGTGCTCATGAACACTTATCGATACGTTGGATCGCTGCAAACCGAATGAACTTGATGCCGCCTAACCACTCGCTCAAGCTAACGGAACCAGCCACCGATGATTTCGCACGCGCGAAACGATTAGCTACTATTGGACGTAGATCGCCTCACGCGGAATGGCAACCGTCGCTGCGGCAATTCGTGCCGCAGCTTAGCTCCTGTCCGTTAGGGCGCAAGAAAACACGTTCATCCATAATACAGGCAAAATACAAATGAAAACCTTATTCCTGTCACTGAGTATTACTCTTATCATTGTCAGCACTCCCTCGCAGACACAGGAGGATGGGCGCACATTTTTTGAACAAAGTGACTATAAACTGAATGAAACTTACCAAAGACTTCTTCTGACAAAACGATCTGATCCAATTTTCAAGAAAAATTTAAGAGCTTCTCAAAGATTATGGATTCAGTTTCGGAACGCTGAACTGACCCTGAAATATCCTAATCATGCGTCCGTTGACAAAAACGATTTCCTACCAATGAATCAGGCGATCTATCTTACCAATTTGACAGAAGATCGTATAAATGCGCTGCTAAAATGGCTATGCATACCAACAGATGGATTAGTGGCTCATTACACCTTCAACGGCAATGCATATGACGAAAGCTGCAATGGATTTCACCCGATATTTGTTCGGGCTACTCCAACTTCAGGACGCCTGGGCATTGAAGACAACGCGTATAGTTTTGATGGGCAAAGTAGTGTGATCGATTGTGGTAGTATCCTGAACGACGTCTTTTGCGCACCTTTCGCAACTTTCAGTGTCGCTGGATGGGCAAGAACGAGAACGTGTGGAACTGTGGAGTACGGCGGGGGTTTTATCGTTGGTAAGAATGGAGGAGGTAGTTCTGGACCTTATCAATGGAGTGTTTCACATATAGATGGATTCGTTAATGCCGGTGTCTTTGCTGATGTGCTCCCCCGCAATTATGTATTATTAAAAAGTCCAATGTCGACCAACCAATGGTTTCACTTTGTACTTGTGTTTGATGGCTCTCTTCCGGAGATGCAGCGAGTTAAACTCTACATCGACGGCCAATCTTCCAATACTTCAGTCTTGGCTCATGTTGGGATTCTCGGCACGACAACTGTCAACACTCGGCAACATCTCACGATAGGGGCATCGCATCATGAAAATAACCCGCAATCATTTCACAGTTTCTACGACGGCGATATTGATGATATTCGCATTTATGATCGGGCACTTACGGCCTCAGAGATTCAGAATTTATATTTCTCCAAATAATTAGTTTCCAGCTTGCGGCATAACCAGTCGCTCCCGCCAAAAACGGCGGGTCTCGCAAAGAACGCCCGACAAGCTGACGGAACCAGCCGTTGATGATTTACTACGCGCGAAAGAACCAGCTACTATTGGACATGACTCGCCACACGCAGCTTAGCTCCGGTCCGTTAGGCGGCAAAGCAGGCGCAAACAGACGATAGGAGAAAACCATGAATCTTATGCTCGAAGGAGATAGCAATTGACCGACCGGAGCACAGGAAACTGCGAAACGAACGGAATTAACATACACTACATGAGAACTGGAGGAAGCAAGCCCCCTTTAATTTTGCTGCACGGATTAACTGCTAATGGAGCATGCTGGACGGCGGTTGCCCATGTTATAGGTGGAGATTATGACGTAATCATGCCGGATGCCAGAGGCCATGGTACGTCGAGTGTGCCTAACTATGGGTACCGATACGAAGATTTTGCAAACGATGTAGTTGGTCTTATAGAGGCTCTACGACTTCCGCCTCCGATCCTAATCGGACACTCCATGGGGGGTATGACTGCGGCCATAGTGGCAAGTCGTAACCCAAAGCTTCTTCGTTGTGTAATCTTAGCTGATCCAACGTTCTTGAGTCCAGAAGTTCAGCGCGAAATTCGAGACAGTGACGTGGCAGATCAACATCGACGATATCTCACTATGTCATTGGAAGATGTGGTGGCAGAAGAGCGGGTTAGACACCCTGATCGGCCATTGGAGACAATCGAGCTGATCGCCCGGGCTCGACTTCAAACCAACATGGGCGCTTTCGACGTACTCAAGCCACCGAACCCTGACTATATGCAGGTAGTCAGTGCCATTGAAGTTCCAAGCCTACTTGTGATTGGTGGTTCAGCTGGCGTGGTTTCACCTGATGTTGCCGCAGATCTGCATCGTCTTAATCCGCGACTTCAAGTTGAACAAATTCCGGAAGTAGGCCACGGGCTCCATTATGACCAGCCCGAGCGATTTGCGGTTGTCGTCAAATCCTTCTTACGTTCAATTGGCGCAGGCTAACGAGTCGCGCCCGCCAAAAACGGCGGGTCTCGCAACGAACGCCCGACAAGCTGACGGAAATAGCTGTCGATGATTCAATGCGCGCGAAACAACCAGCTCCTATTGGATATGACTTGCCACGCACGAACTGGCTACTGTCGCTGCGACGCTTCGTCGCCGCAGCTTAGCTCAGATTCGTTAGGGCGCACAAAATGCTGACTTCGTTTTTACATTCGTTGATTGCAATTGCCCGGAGGATAAAGAATGCCTTAAACTTTGTTGATAATAGATAAGGAGACAATCACAATGGGAAAGTCACTACTTCTACTCACGTTATTTTGCGCAATAGCAAGCGCGCAACAATTAAGCAATCCACAGCAAACTCCAGACACAGCGAACAAAAGCCTCTTCACTCAGAATAAAGGACAATGGAACCCCGTAGATAATACGGATCCTCCCTCCTTCTCGTCGGTATCAGATACAATTGACGCCAACGTCATCACGGATAGAAAGGTGTTTCAAGATTATAGACATAAAGACCGAATGACCCTTTCAAAAGTCATTAGAAACAGGGCTGCAACAGGATTGAAAACAGAAGCCGATACTGGCTCGGTGTATTGGCAACAAGCCAATGGACCGTATGGATTGGATGTGACTTCCATGGCGATCAATTCATCCGGAAACATTTTTGCAGGAACTGATCATGGAATATATCTTTCAACTAACAATGGGAGCAGTTGGACGGAGGAAAATAATGGCCTGACTAACCCGGGCGTGAAATCTTTAGCGATCAATTCATCTGGACATATTTTTGCAGGAGTTCGTGGAGCAGTCTGCCTTTCAACAGATAACGGCAGTAGTTGGACTTATGGAGATAGTGGTTTGGCTTTCGTGTACGTGAATTCAATAGCGATCAATGCATCGGGGGACATTTTTGCTGGAACTGGAGGAGGAGTATATTTTTCAACAAATAATGGGAGCGGTTGGACAGAGGTAAATAATGATTTGTCGAACACGGATGTGTCGTCTTTAGCGATGAATTCATCAGGGTATATTTTTGCAGGAACCGATGGGGGAATATACCTTTCAACAAATAATGGGAGTAGTTGGACGGAGATAAATAATGGTTTGACGAACACAGAGGTGCTTTCCTTAGCGATCGATTCATCGGGGCATGTTTTTGCAGGAACTGATGGAGGAATATACCTTTCAACAAATAATGGGAGTAGTTGGACTCAGATAAGTAGTGGTTTGACGAACACGGAGGTGCTTTCTTTAGCAATCAATTCATCGGGAAATGTTTTCGCAGGAACGTATGGCAGGGGCGTTTATCTTTTGACAAATGACGGCAACAATTGGGCTTACGCAGATAGTGGTTTGACGAGCACGAATGTGTATTCAATAGCGATCAATGCATCGGGGAACATTTTTGCTGGAATTGGCGGAGGCGTTTGTCTTTCTACGAATACTGGGAGTAGTTGGACAGACGTAAATAATGGTCTGAGGTGTGCGGTTGTCTTGTCTTTCGCGATCAATCCCTCGGGGAACATTTTTGCAGGAACTGATGAAGGAATATACCTTTCAACAAATAATGGCAGTCGTTGGACTCAGGAAAATAACGGCTTGGGGAACTCGGAGGTACTTACGTTGGCGGTCAACTCATCGGGGAAAATTTTAGCGGGAACCTCGGCAGGAGGCATCTACCTTTCAATAAATAATGGCAGCAGTTGGACACAGGTAAGTTATCCTGCTCCGGGGTACAGGACTGTGCAGGTAGTAGGGTTCAATTCATCGGGGGACTTTCTTGCAGGCATTCATGATGGAGGTCTCTATCTCTCAACAAATAATGGCAGCAACTGGAATCGGGTAGATAGCGGCTGGGTGGAAGGGAATTCGTATTCATTAGTGATAAATTCGTCGGGGAACATTTTTGCAGGGGTTGAAGGAGGGGTATTTCTCTCGACAAATAGTGGATGGAACTGGACACGGACAGCCCTGACGGGCGTGCTGGTGCTTTCTGTAGCAATCAATGCACCGGGAAACATCTTTGCAGGGGAGTATAGAGTAGGCGTTTATCTTTCAACAGATGATGGGAATAGTTGGACTCAAACAAGTTTGGACAGCATGTTGGTGTATGCATTAGCGATAAATTCATCGGGGGAAGTTTTTGCAGGAACTACTGCAGGATGGAATGTAGCTAATGGAGGAGGAGTATATCATTCAACGAATAATGGGGGTAGTTGGACAGAGGAAAATAATGGTTTGACGAACACTGCTGTGTATTCATTAGTGATCGATGCATCGGGGTATATTTTTGCAGGAACTGGGGGAGGTGTTTTTCGATCAATTAATTCGACAACTGATGTAAAAACACAACTCACTATTCCAAAGGAATTTGCTTTGTTACAAAATTATCCAAATCCGTTCAATCCAAGCACACTCATCAGCTATCAGCTTCCAACCAACGGTTTCGTTACCTTGGAAGTTTACGACGTGTTAGGTAGTGAGGTGAGAACTCTGGTTAACGACCGTCAAACTGCAGGCACTCACTCAGTCAAATTCAATGCCGGCAATTTGTCGAGCGGAGTGTATTTCTACAGAATCGCCGCTGGAAATTTTATTCAAACGAAGAAGTTGATGTTGCTCAAATAGTATGGAAGCGGCTGAGAGTCAAGTTGATAATTAAATAACTCGGGAGGAGAGCGGTTATCGACGATAATCAGGTGTCTGAGTCATCTGACACCTCCACCCTAACTAAGTTAATAATGTGTAAGATGATATTCTAACTAATACGAATCAGGAGTACCAAATGAAGACCACCGCATTTGCTAATACGCGTTGTTACTTCCTCATGCCAATATTATTAGGTCTTTTTCTGTCCTTTCCACCCTTAAACGTCCACGCACAACCTCAAGGCATTGCAAAAAATACAATCTTTTTTGAACTCGGAGGCAATGGCCTTATCTATTCGATAAATTATGATCGTTTAATTACCAAATCGTTCAGCCTTCGAATTGGTTACTCATCATTCTCAGCTACCGTTCCTGTAGGTCTTGTATCGGATCAAATAAGTGTGACTATTATTCCGGCCATGGCCAATTATCTTTATGGAGATGGAAGCAGCAGATTAGAATTGGGAGCAGGGATAAGCTTTGTTCCATCTATCACCACAACGCAAGCAAACTTTCTACCCGTTTTATTTGGGCAAAACCCATCCATTTCACATCAATCAGGGTCGGGTATGTTTTTCACTTCAGTTATTGGATACCGTTATCAACCAATAGATGGAGGTTTCAATTTCAGAATTGGATTCACACCACTTATTGTTAATGACAGAGTTTTGCCTTGGGCTAGCCTTAGTTTGGGATGGACTTTCAATTGACATGCTTTGTTTGGCGGTATAACCAGTCGCTCCCCGCTGGAATACGCGGGGTCTCGCAACGAACGCTCGACAAGCTGACGGAACCAGCCGTCGACGATTTTACCGCTCGATAGTTCGCCGAGAATGATATGATCAGCAGATACATCCACGCAGCGATCTGCATGCAACTGGCTGTACGCCGCAGCTTAGCTCCGGTTCGTTAGAGCGCAGCATATTTCGTTCCTACGAAAGTTATCTATGGAAAAGTTAAAACGCCAGAAACTCATTATATGGATCGCGATCAGCCTGTCGGCAGTTTTCGCTAACTTCTGGGCGTACTGGGGAATCAATGAGAATTTTCACGAGGGTTGGTACTTCGTGAGTTTTTGGGATAACGTACTGTTGATGTTTGTTCAGTATTTGCTCGTGCCGTTAGGCTTCATGCTTCTGTCTGTGGTTTCAATCAGGTGGAGCAAGGTTGGCTCAGGGTTACATATGCTTCTGGCTATCGGCAGCTATTTTCTCTTCGGCAAAATGAAAGCCGGATTCTTTCTTGTTGGAGTTCCGTTGGTCGGACTGGCACTTCTTTATTGGTTCGGGAAGTTGGAACATCGAAGGCTTGCATACTTTCTTGTAATGGGGCTGCCGCTCATCCAAATATTCGGTATTGGCACCTTTCATGCCATCCGTGTTGCGAACAGATACAATGATAATAATTTTGATATTAGACAGATACAAGGCAATGGCGTTGCGTTGATATGGGCTCCCCAGGGACCTGGTTGGCCAGACAATGGAACCTCGTGGTATGATGCGAAGAAAATCTGTGCCCATCTCAATAGTAAAGGTACGGCGTTACAGAATGAAGAGCTTAATATATGGCGGCTGCCAACAGTGGATGAGGCCGTCCGTTCGATGGTCTACCATGGCAACAATGCCGGCGGTGTGTGGGATAGTAATTCCGGTAAAGCAAGATATGAATTTCAACCGGACAAAGAATCACCTCTCTGGAACATTCACCTGAAAACGATTTATTGGTGGACTTCAACTGAAGCAAATCAGACGAATGCATATATTATTGTTTACAATGGTGGCGTTTGGCCTCGATGGAAGAAATTAAAAGCTGACTATTTAAATTTTCGAGCGGTGAAAGGAATAGAATAAATCCGAATACTGTCGAAGTCAAATGCCTGCTTTCATCGTAAATGCATCAACAAGCTACTGCGCCCTAACCAGTCGCTCCCGCCAAAAAACGGCGGGTCTCGCAAAAAACGCTCGAGAAGCTGACGGAACCAGCCGTCGATGATTTTGCACGCGCGAAACAAACAGCTACTATCGGACCGGACATACCACGCGGAACGGCTACCGTCCCTGCGGCGAACAGCCGCAGCTTAGCGAGGGTCCGTTAGATGGCGCAAATAATATTTCTGGAGGACCCTTTTTGTGAAAACATTTCTTTTTTGTCTGCTCTATTTTCTATTTACTCCCGTTGGCACTCAAAAAGCAACATCTGATAATGAGCTAAACGAAGTTGCTATTGAAAAAGCATTAACCGATTTTAGTGTCGCCCTTGCTACAAACGATACCGTAACACTCAAGCAACTCACTGGACCGACTTTTGTTCTTCTTGAGGAAGGTCGAACCTTTGATTTCCATGCTATGATTTCCTCGATTCAACAAGTCTTTGCCACGGGGGCCAAAATGAATCGGTTACCGTCACACTTTCATACTGAAATTCGAGGATCAGTCGCTTGGTCAAATTATAGGGTCACAGGAGAATTTGAAAGCAATCAAGGCAATATTTTATTATCATTACTTGAGGCTGCTGTACTCGAAAAGGTTGGAGATCGATGGCGTATTGTTCAACTGACAACAATCCCCACTTCGGACAAATGAGTGCGAGCCTAACCAGTCGCTTCCGCCAAAAAACGGGGGGTCTCGCAAGGAAGCGCGACAAGCTGACGGAAGCAGCCATCGACGATTTCGTCACGCACATAGTCTACCGTTGATTTGGCTGCACGCCTCCGTACCTTAACTCCGGTCCGGCCTAGTGGCCATCCATGAATGGTAGCGGATCCACTAATATATAAATCGTTCTCTTATTGAAAGGAGAGCCAGATGGCACGCACACAAATAATCATTTTACTCTTCGCCATTACTATTGGTACCTCGGCGCTCTGCTTTCTACTGGTTTCAATCTTCCGTCGGTTGACACTTCGATTTTCAGCAATACTATTCATGCTAAGTCTTGTCGTATATGGCAGTCTCTTCTTTCTAAGACCAATTAGCGTTATTCTGTCTGACACGATTATGATGTTTGCCGCAGCGGGCTTCGCTGTGCTCGTGAGTCGGGGAATCAAAAACTCCACCGCAATCATTTCATTTTCAATCACTGCGTCTATTGTTGATATTCTTTCTTTCACTGTGGGACCTACACATTATCTTCTCAAAACCTTAGATCATCATAACACAGCAGACCTCCTCAACATTATGGCATTTTCTGTAGTTATCAATGATCGGATCTGTCCAATAGTTGGTGTTGGCGATTTTCTCATCCTTGGCATGTATTTCGCGATTCTTCGCCAAATTGGTGCTAATTTCTGGACGCAGTTTCTTATACCGACGATGGGATTGCTTACAGCTTTGGCAGTAGGCATAATAGTAGGTGGTAGCTTTGCAATTCCATTTATGGCAGCATCAGTAATAGCATACCTACTTTTTACACAACGTCTATCGCATAGGGTCCAACCGTGCTAAATTACTTTCATATTTAAATCTATAGTTGTTTCGTGGCTGGTCACCTAACCAGTCGCTCCCCGCTGGAATACGCGGGGTCTCGCAAAGAACGCTCGACAAACTGACGGAACCAGCCGTCGACGATTTCACGGCGCTTCGCCGCCACAGTTTAGCTCCGCCCCATTAGGCCATAGCGCCTTTTTCCAATTGCATTTTGCGATATGGTAATTACACTTGTGGAAATTTTTAAAAACAATTGTCAATAAATAAGAATGAGTGATTACATGAAAGCCATCATTTATCACAAATATGGTTCACCTGACATTCTTGAATTAAAGGAGGTAGAAAAACCTACCCCCAAGGATAATGAAGTCTTGATAAGAGTGCGCGCGGCTTCTGTCAATCCCCTTGACTGGCACTTTATGAGAGGCACACCGTATATCGTTCGCATCATGGGAGGGCTTCTCAAACCAAAGGACACACGATTAGGTGTTGATGTAGCCGGCTGGGTTGAATCGGTTGGCAGAAACGTAACCCAGTTCAAACCAGGCGAGGAAGTCTTCGGCTCGTGCCGTGGTGCATTTGCCGAGTACGCATGTACTTCCGAATCAGCACTGGTCATCAAGCCGGGCAACGTAACGTTCGAGCAAGCGGCTTCTGTACCTGTGGCAGCATACACCGCATTGCAGGGTCTTCGCGATAAGGGCAGGATTCAATCAGGGCAAAAAGTTTTAATTAATGGTGCGTCCGGTGGTGTTGGAACTTTTGCGGTGCAGATCGCCAAATTGTTTGGAGCTGAAGTTACAGCCGTTTGCAGCACTAGTAAATTGGACATGGTACGTTTGATTGGTGCTGACAAGGTAATTGACTACACTAAAGAAGATTTTACTCGAAATGGGAAACGTTATGACTTGATTATTGCTGCTAACGGATATCATTCGATTTCAGATTATAGGCGTTCATTAAGCCGCAACGGAATTTATGTCATGACCGGAGGTACTGGAGCGCAGATGTTCCAAGCTTTGTTTTGGGGACCGCTGATGTCAATAACCGGAAGTAAAAGAATGGGCAGCATGATGACGGTGGCAAGACAAAAGGATTTGATATTTTTGAAAGAACTTATTGAAGCCGGTAAAGTAAAACCTGTCATAGACAGGCTTTACCCTCTAAGTGAGGTCGCCCAGGCTATAAAGTATCTTGAAGAAGGACATGCTAAAGGGAAAGTCGTCATCACACTCTGAACCCATGTTTTCAAATATGTCGCACAATGCTACCATATTGCGGTGCGGCCGCCTAACCAGCCACTTCGGCCAAAAACCGGCGGGTCTCGCAAAGAACGCCCGACAAGATGAGGGAACCAGCCGTCGACGATTTGGCCGCGCGCTAAAAAAACAAGGGAAATAGCGATGCCTGCCGAGCGTATATTCTACCGGGGAATGGCTACACGCCGCCGCTCAACGAGTCCACGACTCGTAGAGTTGTAGACAGCTTAGCTCCGGTCCGTTAGGGTGCATGCTTTTTTCCCAGAAATATTGTATCTTGGAAAAAGCAGACCATGAAAACGATCAATTTTAATACCGAAGCCATCTTAACCATCTGCAACAGATATCATGTTAAAAGGCTTCGTGTTTTTGGCTCAGTTGCTCGTGGTGAAGTAAAGGGCGAAAGCGATGTTGATCTTCTTGTCACATTCTCAAAACATATACGCCATGCAATTCTGAAGATTGAAGGCTATATAAAACAGGTGTCTATTACTTCCTTTAAAAAGGACATCTTGGTTCAAGAGTAGTAATTCGTCAAATTGAAATTATTGGGGAGGCAACGAAGCGGCTTTCGGATGAAATTCGTAAGGACAGTAAGGAAGTCCCTTGGGATGATATCGCCGGGATGCGCGACAAGTTGATTCATGATTATTTCGGTGTCGATATCGAAAAGGTCCGGCTTACAGTGCAAAACGACATCCCTGTCTACGAGAAACAAATCATCCGTATTCTCAAATCTCTTTAGCCCTCCTGCCTGCCGCCTAAAAAGTTACTCCCGCCAAAAACCGGCGGGTCTCGCAAAGAACGCTCGACAAGCTGACGGAACCAGCCGTCGACGATTTCGCCGCGCGTTGTTGAAAGAACTTAGGAACATCTGATTGGAACGTCCGCGCAACGAGCTACCGTGCAGCTACGCGGCTCGCCGCTGCATCTTAGCTCCGGTCCGTTAGGGCGCAACGTATTTCATTAATACGGAGTCTACATATAGACACTATCAAATAAGAGGAGAACACATGAGACAACAAACAATATTTCTGTCATTACTTATCTCTGCCCTTTTGTTAGCTAGTTGTAACAACGCCAAGAATACAGTAGGGCCGAATAACTCGGGGAAATGGACACAAGTCAATGGATTGCCGTCTTTCAATAATATTACAACAATCAGTGGAGAATTATTTGCTGCGGGAAGCGGTGGCGTTTTTCGGTCGACAGATAACGGGGCGAACTGGACACAGGCTGCTTCCATCTCGCCAATTGGTGTATTGAGCGTTGCGGCAGTTGATGGAGCTATTTTAGCTGGGCAAGGTTCTGGAGGTGTGTTTTTTTCGACAAACGACGGCTCAAGTTGGACTCATTGCGATTCCGGGTTAGCTACGAACTCCGTCGGTGTGTACCAAACGGTTAATTGTTTTGCTTTAAGTAATTCTAGCTTATTCGCCGGAACGGAGACGGGCGGTGTTCTTAGGTCCACGGACAACGGTACGAGCTGGACGCCAACAAATAATGGTATCTATTCTTCATCAAATATCTTCACTCTTGCCATTAACGGATTTCATATATTTGCAGGCACAGTCTATGGAGCATACCTTTCGACCGACGATGGTGAAGATTGGGTACTTGTTAACAGCGGTTTAGTCCCTAACATTTCCCATTCCTCACAATTTCCCTTAGTTGTTTCTCTTGCAACCAAAGGCACGGATATTTTTGCGGGAACGGGCGGCGCTCAAATATTTCTGTCGACAAACTATGGTACTAGTTGGAACAATGTAACGGGTAAGCTGCCAAGCTATCCAGAATCCTGGATTTATCTTGCCGCAAGCGATTCAAGTATTTTTGTGGGCTATGATGCCGGTGTGTTTGCTTCCACAAACAATGGTTCAAGCTGGACTAATATCACAGACAATTTGCCAAATGCTGCGGTAGGTCCAATCGCCGTCGTTGGCAAGTATCTCTATGTTTCAGAGGGCAACACAGTGTGGCGTCTCTCACTGTAATGTTGCACTCTAACTAGTCGATCAAGTCACGCGGAGCGTGATGGCGATAAGCGCTCACTGACGGAAGAAACTGTCGACGATTTCACACGCGCGAACATAGGAGTTACAATCGGACGCAGCTTACCATCCGCGGAATGGCTACCGAACCGGCGCGACATGCCGCCGCAGGTATTTCGTGACCATTAAGCGGCTTTTGTGTCAACTAACATGAAGACAAATATCATACGACATTACATGGAACAGAGCCAAGCAAAAAGCTCGAAGCTTAATATCGCCCTCTGGATTCTACAAGTACTCTTGGCAATATTGTACTTGAATGCCGGGTTCCTAAAAACATTCAAGCCAATCCAGGAGATTGCCGCTCAAATCTTCTGGGCGCCACGACTCCCGGAGCTGCTCGTCCGATTCATCGGTGTTTCCGAATTGCTGGGCGCTTTTGGTCTCATTCTTCCGGCTGCATTCAAAATTCGACCTCAACTTACAACATTGGCTGCTGCAGGTTTAACATTGATTATGCTATTGGCTAATATCTATCACATCGCCCAGGGAGAATTTTTCGTTCTCCCAATGACGGGAGCTCTTCTTATTCTGGCGGCTTTTGTCGCCTACGGACGATGGAAATTGCGGCCAATCACCAAAAACACCCATGCCGCATAACCAGTCGCTCACGATGAGGGAACCAGCCATGGACGATTTCGCCGTGGGCCGGAGAAATCTCTTAAGGAAACGGCGATGCCTGACGAGCGTATATTCTACATTGATGTGACTGCACGTTGCCGCTCTACAAGTCTACAACCCTTCGGGTCGAAGACAGCTTAGCACCGGTCCATTAGGGCGTAATGCGCCGCAGTACCTTTACAGCGCAAGTATCTAAAAATGACATCACAAAAAAATGTATTCTTTGCTCTTTTTTTGTCGTTAAGCGCTGTCTCTTGCTCACTGTTTAATTCGAAAGAACTTGGGAGGCTACCTGTATCAGAATACCCTGACTTGCTTGATTCTTCACAGGCGCAGATCGTTTTCAACTATGCACAGCATTTCCCGAATGAGACGCAACTTTCCATTTGTATTATAACCGGCGATTCAGAGAAATATGTGGGAATCCTTCGACGCAATGATTCCTTGGTGTACATTAACAACAGCGATAGCGTCTTTGGTGTAGGTTCCATCACAAAAACATTCACCGGCACTATGCTCGCCGAGCTGGTATATAACGGGAAGGTCGATCTCAATGAGCCGATCAAAAATCTCCTGCCCGTTCACTTAAATCAAAGTTCTCTCGACGGAAAAGAAATAACCCTCGTTCATCTTGCGAACCATACTTCCGGCCTCCCTTTCGAGCCGACAAATGTCAGGGACAATAAAGAGCACCCTTTCGATCCATACAACCCTTACCGATACTATGACACAACTAGGCTCTACGACTATTTATCTCATCAAATGGTTCTGCAATCAACGCCTGGTGAGAAAAGGACATACTCCAACCTCGGTGGAGGCTTGTTGGGCTATATCCTGACATTGATTTCGGCCATGCCGTACGAAAAGCTTCTCTTTAAAACTGTCTGTGCTCCCCTAGGGATGAGAAACACATTTGTTGCACTCAATGACGAACGCCGGCGTTCTATGGTCCGAGGTAGAGATCCCAAAGGTCAAGTGCTTCCCTACGAGGACGGCGAATGTAGTGCGCTAACCGGTGCAGGCGGCATAAAATCTTCAGTTAAAGACCTAGTAAAGTATCTCAAAGCAAACATGATCGATACAACGTATTTCTTTCTCGCCCAGAAAACAACGAAGACGTTTGACGAGCATCTTACAGGAGGGCTCGGATGGGCAACCTATAGCGATCTGGGAAAACACCATGTGGGCGCGTTTGGTGCAACTGGCGGATACACATCCGGAGTTATCTTTGAACGAAACGAACGCGTCGGGGTGGTCGTACTGACAAATGTTTCCGCTTTTCTGGCATCACAAGGTAATTACACGGAGGGACTTTGCCGGGGTTTGTACGATCCGCTTCCCTTCACTTCCAAAAGGAATTAATGAATGGCTTATTTTGTCTTGAGCCTCAATGGAATATAGCCGCATCAGAGTAGCTTCAATCCGTTAGGAAGCGAGTGCGGTGCAACTCCAACACTTACAAAGTCAAAAAACAATAACAAACGACAGAGACTCTTCCATGAACGAACATCAAAGGAACAATGGAATGAAACACAACAATGGTGCTTTTGGCGGTATCTATGGGTTGGCGTTCGTCGGTGCTGCGGTGTATTTCATTCAGCACTCCGCAACTTTTTGGGAAGGTGTACTTGGATTTTTCAAGGCCCTTGTGTGGCCTGCCATCCTGATGTACAAATTGCTCGAGTTTCTCAAAATGTAAAAATCAATTTCATTGAAACTTTCCTGTCTCGTTCAAACTAAACACATGCGCCCGCTGTCTAACCAGTGGCTCCCGCCAAAAAACGGCGCGTCTCGCAAAGAACGCTCGACAAGCTGACGGAGGGAGCCAGCGACGATTTTGCTGGCGCGGAACAAAGAGCTACTATCGGACTTGACATACCACGGGCGGGCCGGCTGCCCTCGCTGCGGCGCTTATCCATCGCCGGTTAGCTCCGGTCCATTAGCACACGAGAATAAGTACTAGGGCAATTATGCAAATCGAAAATCAAATATTGACTATAATGTCGAATCGTTTTTCCAAGGCATTTGAACGAATCACCCATGCAGTTAATCAACTGGACGATCAACAAATTTGGCATCGTCCATCAAGTAATTCAAATAGCGTCGGCATAATTCTCCAACATCTATCGGGAAATCTTCACCAATGGGTTTATTCGGCAATCGGCGGTCATGCATTTGAGCGTAACAGAGCCCAAGAATTTACTGATCTAAATACCGTTTCCAAAAAAGAACTTCTTCAACAAATAGGTTTATTGGATAAAGAAGTCCGAGATACGGTTTTGCAGGTTACGCCGGAATCATTGCTTGCACAGCAGCGTATTCAAGGATTTGATGAAACAGTATTGTCGGCATTAATCACAGCTTTGACACACTTGGAGCTCCATACTGGTCAAATCTCATTTCTTGCAAAACTCATGCTTGACGAGGATTACAAAGTGTATTGGAAACCTTTGAATAAAGAACAAGGCAAGGAATAGCTCTATCGGACGCCCTAGCCAGTCGCTCCCCGTTGGAATGCACGGGGTCTGGCGATACAGCCGTCGACGATTTAGCATGCGCGAAATGGCTACTGAGCCAACGCAGTTTATCCGGGGTCCGTTAGGACGCACGTACTTTAAAGAAAGACTCATCTATGAAGAATTTATTTATTTGCATTACAGCTTCAATTTTCCTAAGCGGATGCGCTGCGGGTACATCTACGTATGTTCCATCAAATCAAACAGCGCTCATTACTACTTCAATTGACGTGAATAGATCGAAAGATTCCACCTGGAATCAATTAGTAGTTGGCTTGTCGTCTAGTTTCTTCGCGATTAACACTATGGACAATAAATCTGGCTTCATAAATTTAAATTATGCCGCGGATCCTGAAAAATATATTGAAGGTGGGGAGTTTAGTTATACGATCCACACACCGCACCCTTACAGTCCAACCACCGACAGTGCTTATCGATTCCCGGCATCACGAGCTAACACGGTATATGAAACTGTGATAGACAACGCTCTTTACGAAATTCATCGGCAGCTTGACCTTAAAGGGAAGATGAATATAGTCGTTTCCGAAATCTCTCCAAACCGCTCTCGTTTGACGGTTAATATAAACTATATTCTCAATCTTAAAGTAACAGGCTATAAAGATTATCACGAAACTATTTCTTTTATGTCGGGTCAATCTGCTAAATCGTCGCTTGATAGCGCTGAATACAGATCGAATGGAAAGCTTGAACAGACAATTCTGGATATGGTTAAGTAATATTTGCGCCCTAACCAGCCGCTCCCCGTTTGAATACGCGGGGTTTCGCAAAGAGCAATAAACAAGCTGGCAAAGCAGACGTTGACGATTAGCCCAGTCATCAGACCGTAGCGATGAAGCATCTTGATTCCTATTCCTTTGGTTGGTATAATTATGGCCGTTGAATCACTTCCCAAATATGCTGTTATTCTCTTCCTACTCTCAGAGATTACTCTTTTGGTGTTCAAAAGATCTCAAAAAAAATTATCATCAATAAAAGATCGGGGTTCCTTGCGACTCTTGTGGCTTACAATCATTGCTTCGACGAGTCTCACAGTTGTTCTTCAATGGTATCCCTCGGCGGCATTCCAATTGTCAAGATCGATTACCGGTGCGATCGCCTTCTTTTTTCTGATGGGAGGATTAATAATTCGTTGGCTCTCAATCATATCACTCGGCAAGTTTTTTACGGTAGACATTGCCATTCAAGAAGAACACATTCTGGTTTTAAAAGGACTGTATAAATACGTTCGCCATCCATCGTACAGCGGCCTTCTCATTGAATTTATTGGACTGGCAGTCTATTTTGGCACTTGGGTGAGCTTGATAATAATTGTGATTCCTATTACGGGCGCAATTGTCTACCGGATTCGATGTGAAGAAATCGTTCTTCTTGAAAAATTCGGCAACCAGTACAAAGAGTATATGGCAAAAACAAAATCTCTAATTCCGGGTATTGTATGAGTATGCGATTAGGCAGCCCATTGCCCTTGAGTACGAAAGAGTCATTATGTTAAGCTTAAGGTCTGCATCGGTAACTGGTCATTTTATATTGGTTCTTGCACTGGTTGGCTTGTTCATCCAGAATTCTCTTCTGGCATCAGGATATATCGCAATCACGATACAGCTTTTGGCCGTTGGGTTAATGGCCTGGGCCCGAATAACATTTGGAAAAAGAAGTTTTCATGCCGCAGCGGATCCTACAGAAGGTGGATTGATCACTACAGGCCCGTACGCATACATTCGTCATCCTATCTATGCATCCATCTTGTATTTCCTTTGGGCGGCAGTCTTTTCACATCTTTCAGTTATTAATTTGATGCTTGGAGCCGCCGGGACTGGCGGTGTTTCCTTTCGAATTTATTCCGAAGAACATCTTATTGTTCAACAATACCCACAGTATGTTGCTTATGCAGCGCGAACAAAAAGAGTAATACCCTTTTTAATTTAAACAAGTGGGAGGCCCGACCAGTGGCCCCCGCTGAAATACGTGAGGTCTCGCAAAAAGTGCTCGACAAGCCGATGGAATCAACAACCAGCGATTTGGCCGCGCGCATATTCTAGATGGTACTGGCTGCACGTCGCCGCTCTACGAGTCTGCAATCGTAGGGAGCCGTAAACAGCTTAGTTCCGGTTTGTCAGACTGGCGTCAAAAGGAGGCTATGATGTTACACATGCTAGAAAAATTAATTGAAAATTATGGAGGGGAATATCCCAATGCCCTCCTGAATAGGCGGCGAATTCGAGTGCTCGTCCATCGGGCATTCATCGAAGATAGCCAAAAGGAAGCCTTTTTCATTACCATCACAAATCTAACCCTGGACCGAGAGATTGAGGTTACCCACATCTGGTTCAATTCGCATCCCAAGATCCATGTAATTCGAAACGATAGAGTATTGCCCAAGAAACTTAAACCCAATGAGACGTGGGACACGTGGCTTCCCGTTAATAAGTTGCCGACAGGGTATCACCCACACGCGTTCACGATGGTAAGGGTGAGACTTTCCAACGGTTCGCTTGCTTATTCAGAACTGAATTTAACTCCCCCAGAGAAAGGAACAGATCCTGTCGAAATGGTCAATTTTGACTGACATTTGAACGTCGAATCGTCGCCAGCGCAACCAGTCGCTCCCGTTTGGAATACGCGGGGTCTTATAAAGATCGTTCGACAATCTAACGGAACCCTAGATTCTACAGGGAACTCACCTGCACATCGCCCTCGCTGCGCTCCGTTAGGGCGCCGCACATTTCCGATGTCGATTCAGACCACTATTAAAAAGGAGCATATATCATGAGACACTTTTCCTTCGCAATCTTCTCAGCTTTACTCTTTACAGCTATCTCTTGTACGCAACCGCCGCCGCCGGCCGCCACACAAACTCTGCTATTGGATTTACAGTCGCCAAACTGTTCCACCGTCGAAGGCTTTCCCACTTATGAAAACGACTCAATTCAAGTTGCGTATGTATTCTGGGCCGAAAATGGATTAGTGGGGTTATTCATCCATAACAAATTAAATGAACCGTTGTACATCGACTGGAAGAAATGCTCATATATTACGGGGACGACAAAGCACGATTATTGGGACGAAACCATTACCATGACGGCAAATGGATCCTCAGCAACCAATGCTTCATTTTGGGAAACCTTTTACGATCGCAACCATAGAACGGGCAGCGGCTATAACTCAGCCTTTTCAAACACATTCTGGTCATCAGTAACCACGATATCAAGACCCGAGAGAATTACATTCATTCCGCCCGGCACAACGATCTCTCGTACCTTTAATTCAATATCCGAAAATCCGATCGATCATCTCGACCAAGAACATCTCCTGTCACGGGATACAACGTTTGAAAATACAAATATGCAGGCCCATATCACACGCCTTGTAAAATATGAAGGGACGACCTATCAAGAAGACTCTCTTGTACCCGGCCCGTTCAAGGTGCATTTAACTTTCGTCCAGTATAGCATGGACAACTCACCTTTGACTTTTCGCATATTCTTGACATATTCGACTAATGACAAATTTATTTCTGAAACCTTCATCGACAACCGATTCTATGTCGATCGGATTACACAAATATCTCTCGAAAGTTTTACTGCGACAAAAAGTGATTCTGACAATAATCGCAACATATGGGCTACTCCTAATTCATTCTATGTTTTTAAGACTCCTGATAAATAACTCCTCTGCTTATGCGGCACTCTAAGCAGTCGCTCCCCGCTCAAATTCGCGGGTCTCACAAAGATCGCTCGACAAGCTGAAAGAAATTACCGTCGGAGATTTGTTCTCGCAAAAAAAAGAAAAATGGCAACGCGCTGCATCATTAATTGATCAGGAGCACTTATGCCATTGAAAAGAGTCCTATACCTGTGGATAATTGGGTGCAGCGGCATTTTTGCGCAGCCATCCCATATTGGCCTTTACGTGAATCCTGATATCGACACTTCCAACGTCGAGATCGCTCAAGTCATTCATCTTTGGGATAATTACCTAAACGCAAATCCCGATAGTACATTCGATAACCCTTACTGGCTCACTTCAGAAAAACAACGGTACGCAAAGTTTGATTTCCTCAATAGTGTTTATTTCAGTCCTAGTCTGTACTACTTCCTTGCTTATTACAAACCAACTGTCATGAGTGTTGTGCAGGTCGACAGCGGATTTGTGATTCGCACGTTGTTTGCCGCTCAAACCGATACTCATTTTTCTCGCCCCTTCTGTATTGTTCGCATTACGGCAGCTAAGGAGAACGGCAAGTTTCGACTCGGCAACATCCTATCTGTCAACACAAAATCTTGGCAGAAGGAAACTGTCGGCAGCATAACGTTTATATTTCCGTCTAGCCACCGTTTCAACAGAGAGTTGGCGCAGCGGATGAACTCATTCGTCGATTCACTAACTGCACTTTGGAATATTAAGCCTTTTCCGACTGAATTCTATCTTGCAGACGACTTGGGCGATATTATGAGAATGCTAGGGTTCGACTTCTATGTTGGTGAAGGCTACAATCGTGGCACGGGAGGGCTGACTGATATCGCCAATCGCATCGTGTATGGTGCCGGCCAGGACGAGTGGTATCCTCACGAATTCGTGCATGTTTATCTCAATCCGCTTTTTCCTAAAGCACATTATTATTTCCTCGAAGGCTACGCTGCTTTGCTTGGCGGATCTAGAGGTCATGAACTTTCATGGCATATGAAAAGGATGCAGAAATACCTCGAGGTTCATACGGACCTCAATTTGGACAGCCTCTTGATGTTTTCGCATTTCGATTCTTACACTGATCCCAAGTACGTTTTTGGCGGTTTGCTTTGCAGATTGGCTCTTGAAAAAGGCGGCCTGCCAGCTCTTAAGCAACTCTTTTCTTTTGGAACGGAAGACAATGATTTCTATAACGCTATTCAAACTGTCCTTGGAGTACGGCAGCAGGAACTCAACCAGTTCATCAGAAAGAAGTTAGCCGAATATGACACAAGATGAACTCGATATCAGACCAGGGTGTTTGAGAAAATGTTACCTTGTTTGTCGAGACGTGAGTTAACACTTTTCACCATTTAAGTCCTAACCAGACGCTCCCCCGCTGGAATGCGCCTCAGCCCGCAAAGAGCGCTCGACACATTAACGGAGCCAGTCATCGCCAATCCAGTTCGCGCGATAGAGTATATCGAGGACAATTGAAATGAAAGACTCCAAATTACAAGTCCATGAAGTGTTGTCAGCAATAAACCAAGCATGGCGGACAAATTCGCCTCTTACCATGTCGCAGCATTTGCATCCGGATATTATCATGAAATTCCCTGGATTCTCCGGTGAGGTAGCAGGACGGGACGCACTCCTTGCAAGTTTTGTCGAGTTCTGTACAAATGCTCGGGTTCTTGAATATCAAGAGAGCAACGAACAAATAAGCGTGATTGGAGATTGTGCCGTAATGAGTTTTCAATTCGAGATGTTATATGAACGAGCGAAGTATCGAGAACACTCAAAAGGACGAGACCTTTGGGTTTTCCAATGCGTTGCTGGAAAGTGGGTTGCGGTCTGGCGAACGATGATGGAGCTAGAAGAAGTAAGAAAAACCCAAAAATGAGAGTGCGCTACCTAACAGTCGTTCCCGGTGGAATGCGCGGGATCCCGCAAAGAATGCTCGACAGACTGGCGTAACCAGCCGTCGACGATTTCGTGGAGTGAAAGAGGTTTTTGCATTTATGGTTGAAGGCAAAAACGAAATAAAGATAGAAGTTCGTTGCTCGTTGCGAAAAGTAAAAGTTGTGAAACATATTTCTTTTTTTTTCTTATGGATGCTTGTAGCGTCCGCACATCCATTGCAGGCACAATGGGTGCAAACGAGTCTATCTAATCCTGATAGCGATGTTGTTGGTTGTTTTGCCGTGAGCGGCACAAATCTCTTTGCCGTGAATGATTATGGTGGAGTCTATCGATCCACTGACAATGGAACTAGCTGGACTCCAGTCAATTCAGGTCTAGCCAACGCCTTTGTCCTTTCTCTTGCGGTCAGTGGAACCGATCTCTTTGCAGGGACTGTTTATGGTGCTGGGGTCTTCCTTTCCACTGACAACGGAACAAGCTGGACTCCAGTCAACTCAGGTTTAACCAACACGTATGTCCTTTCTTTTGCCGTCAGTGGAACGAACCTTTTCGCAGGGACATTTTATGGCTCTGGCGTCTTTCTTTCCACTAATAATGGATCAAGCTGGACACCAGTCGACTCAGGTCTCACCAACACCAATATCCTTTCTCTTGCTGCCAGTGAAACGAATCTCTTTGCAGGGACTGGCGCTGGCGTCTTTCTTTCCACTGACAATGGAACATTATGGACTCCAGTCGACTCAGGCCTCACTAACACGAATGTCTATTCTTTTGCTGCCAGCGGAACGAATCTCTTTGCAGGAACCGATGGCGGCGTCTTTCTTTCCACTAACAATGGAACAAGCTGGACTGAAGTCGACTCAGGACTCACTAACACGACTGTCTCTTCTTTTGCTGTCAGCGGAACGAATCTCTTTGCAGGAACCGATGGCGGCGTCTTTCTTTCCACTAACAATGGAACAAGCTGGACTGAAGTCGACTCAGGCCTAACCAACACGTTTGTCATTTCTCTTGCTGTCAGTGGAGCGAATCTCTTCGCGGGGACTGCAGATGGTGGGGTCTGGCGACGGCCGTTGTCAGAGTTGGTTTCCGTAAAATTAAACATGGGTGAGACACCCACAAGATTCTCGCTTTCACAGAATTACCCTAATCCATTTAATCCGACGACAACCATCTCGTTCTCTCTCCCTACCCGGTCATTCGCATCGCTCAAGGTCTTTGACATCGTAGGAAGAGAAGTATCGACAATTGTATTGGGAGAATTGCAGGCGGGAAATTACACCCGACAATGGAATGCATCTACTTTCGCGAGCGGGGTGTACTTCTACCGACTGCAGGCGGGAAGTTTTGTACAGACGAGGAAGTTGCTGCTCTTAAAATAGTATGGAAACGGCAGCGATAAGTCTTAATTATTTAGATTGCGAAGTACTATAAATTCCAAACAAGTCATAGGGTTTTTTACTAAAATTACTATTAAACAACATGACTGCGACGACAATGTAGGCAATAAATCCGAAAACAATTAGCACCTGGACCCCGGATGTTTTTTGAATATCGTGTTTTGATTTTACGTCACAAACTTCACCAGGGCAGTATTGGGCCTTTTCTTTATGAAACATTGAATAGAATTTACATCCCAAACAAATACCAAACGCTGTTTCAAAAAACAAGAATATTAGGCAGGTGAGACAGATAATACCGGTTATTGGGCTATATGCATTTACTACCACGAGAAAAATAAACATTATAGTTGCCAACACTAAACCAATTGTCCAGGCAATTTTTTTTTGTTGAGCCCCAACATATTCGGGGACTTGATTCCTGACAATCAATCGCCCAAGGATTAATGAAGGAGAAAATTTAGGATTAACAAAAACACGGATAATAAAATCCGTGAGGAACATTGTTATCACATACTTTATCAGTAAAAATTCCGTTTTAAATATGACTAACATTAGAGAGATTACCATAAACAAGAATAGTATTCCTGCAGACGCTCTTATTTCTCGTTCGTTTAAAACAGGGATATTATATCCTTCAACATCTTCCCCAAATTTTATTATTGTATTCATTGCATACTCCTTCGTTGATATTAATGTATACGCATTGATATCCGGGTTGGTTACAGTACAGGAGAAGAAAACCGCGTTCGACAGACTGACCAAACTAACCTCTAACGATTTGGTTCAGCGCAAAACACATGGAAGAAATCGCCATTTCGGTTTACTATAGAACAATGGCTGCTGCGTGCAGGATGCGACCCATACCCACAATAATCGCTGTCGCCGTACCGCCGGTCACTTAAACGCCAATGCTTTGGTTTTCACTTGTGTATTTTTCTCTCGTTCTGAGACAGCCTTTTTTATATACGGCGATCTTGTTGCCAAGTTCCGATTCATGTCCTAATCATTGCTAAACTATGGAAACCTCCCCTAAACTCCTTGACCAACTCCGGAACAAATTTAGGCTAAAACGATATTCTCAAAAAACCGAAGAACAATACATACGATGGATAGTACAGTATATCAAATTTCACAAGCTGCAACATCCTTCACAATTGACTGAAAAAGATATTGAAAAATATTTGACATATCTCGCGGTGAAACGAAGAGTTGCTCCGTCGACGCAGAATATTGCCTTGAGCGCAATTCTCTTTTTATACAAAGAGGTTCTGAAAATCACCTTAAACGGAGATATCAACGCAATAAGAGCTTTCAGGTCAAAACGATTACCAGTTGTTTTAAGCAAGAAAGAGATGAACACATTGCTGAAAAGTGAAGTTGGAACAAAAAAATTGATAATTGAAATGTTGTACGGAACGGGGTTAAGAGTAAATGAATTTTTAAATCTTCGAATACAAGACATAGATTTTGACCTTAAAAGAATCAACGTCGTTGCGGGAAAAGGGAGCAAGGATCGAATCACATTATTACCGGAGCCAATTGTAGGTAAACTTCGTGAGCATATTGCGAAGGTTATCCAATTGCATTCTGAAGACATAAAACATGGCTATGGAAACGCCTTTTTACCGGATAGATTAGGAAGGAAATACAAAAATATGGGGAAAGAAGTGATTTGGCAGTTCCTTTTCCCTTCAACAAAACTTTTTAAAGACCCGGTTACGGGCAATAAGGGAAGATGGCATCTTGATACTGCAACGATAACAAGAATAGTACGAAGTGCCGCGTTGAAATCAAAAATCCCAAAGAGAGTAACTCCTCACACACTTCGCCATACTTTTGCAACGCACTTGCTGGAATCCGGAGTTAACTTGCGCATCATACAAGAGCTGTTAGGCCACAGTACTCCCGAAACTACCATGATATATACTCATGTCATGGAATCAAATCTGAATGTAAAGAGTCCATTAGAGATCTACGGCATTTAAGAATTTTCTTTTTCACGCGTCAACTTTTTGTTCTTGATTGTACCCTCGATTACCGCTACATTCTTGCACATGCCACGACCGATTCGGGAGCGAACGAATCATTACCTCCTGATTGGATAATCGATCATGGAGGCTTTTGTTTTTTTTTGGCTAAGTACTCGTTCCTGCAATGGTGCTAATGACGATCGGATACTGATCAGCAACATTGTAAGCCGACATGCAGCTTCTCCTTCTCCGCTTGGAAGTCTCGATGCAAAACATTTCCAAATGACATTATGCCGTTTTCTTATTGCTCATCCGTTCTGCAGGATAGCTCCAATCCGATTATACGTGTAAACTTCTTCCAATGTCATATTACGGACTAGCGCTCATTGTATGAAACCGATCTTCATCCCAATAATAATTTTAATTACACTCGACATTTCACCCTCCATGTATGGACAGGCGAGTATACCGAGCATCGCTATTTCGCATTTGACCGGAGACTTTTACATCTACACAACACACCGGCTGCTTAACGGGAAAATGATCCCTTCAAACAGCATGTATTTGATTACCGACAAGGGTGCTGTTATGTTCGACACACCATGGGATACGACACAATTTCAGCCGTTGCTCGACAGTATACAGTTTCGACATCACACAAATGTCGCCCTCTGCATTGCGACACATTTCCACGATGATAGAACAGCCGGATTAGATTTTCTAAAACAAAAAGGAATTACAACCTATTCATCAAAACAGACTTTTGACTTGTGCAAAGAACATAATGAAAAACAAGCGCAATACTTTTTTACCAAAGACACGACGTTCATAATCGGCAACCACCGCTTTTTAACCTACTACCCGGGCGAGGGACATACGAAAGATAACATTGTGATCTGGTTTGGCCGGGAAAAAGTGCTTTATGGCGGCTGTTTGGTAAAAAGTACCGAAGCAAACGACCTCGGGTATCTTGGAGATGCCAATCTATCAGAATGGGCAGCAAGTGTCGCTAACGTGATCAAGCGATTTCCCAATCCGCAGTTTGTTATTCCCGGGCACTTCGGTTGGGCCGATAACAAAGGACTCGAACACACATTGCAACTTTTAGAAGATCATGAAAAGAAAAATAGCCGCTGACAGCGACAAAGCACTCAGGGATTCTCCAACAGAGCAGCTCCGACTTAGGCTGTTGCACTCATCGAAACCATCATGAACTATTATTGAGGACACAACCATGGACGACGTGCATTCTCTTGGAACACCAGTAATAATCGGAATTGTTTTGGTAGTAATTTTTATTCTGGGCATTCGTATCATTCGCCCGACACACAGAGGTCTTGTCGAACGGCTCGGCAAATACAAAAAATTCGCAGGCCCCGGTTTCCACTGGATGATCCCGATTATCGATCACATGTACCAGATCAATACGACCGAGCAAATGATCGATGCTGAGCCGCAGGAAATCATTACCAACGACAATCTCAACGCGATGGTCGACGCACAGATATACTATAAGGTGAAATCCGACGAGGAGAGCGTCAAGAGTTCGCAGTATAACGTGAACAACGTCAACAGCCAGATCGTAAACCTCGCCCGGACAACCTTGAGGAATATCATCGGGACATTGACTCTAAAGTCGGCCAACAGCGAAAGAGGTAAAATCAATGACGAACTTCACCGGATTCTTATCCAGGAGACTTCATCGTGGGGAATAGACATCGTTCGGGCAGAACTAAAGGAAATTGACCCGCCAAAAGATGTGCAGGACACAATGAACAAAATAGTGAAAGCGGAAAACGAAAAAATAGCCGCTATTGACTTCGCAACCGCGGCCGAGACTACCGCAGACGGTGAAAAGCGGGCATCCATAAAGAAGGCAGAGGGCGTCCGCCAAGCCAAAATCCTAGAAGCCGAAGGAGACGCCGAGGCTATCAGACTCGTCAACGACGCTGCCAATAAGTACTTTGTAGGAAATGCCCAGCTTCTCAAAAGGCTCGATACCGTTCAGACTTCGCTCGAGAAGAATTCAAAAGTGGTCATATCCGGAAATACAGAGTTAGTCAATGTCATCGGCGACCTCGCGGGAGTGCTTCCGTTAAGGGACCCGGCCGCTCAGCAAAAGCCGACATCCTAAGCGGCCATCCGGCATGGAGCACACCATCCATAATATGACTTTATCCATTATCGCCCATTCTACGCAGTACGGCCAATAATGGTCTCGTCAAAAATTAACTCCGGTCAATTTTCTAGCGCTCACAATACCATACTCAATCAAAACTTATGCCCAGCACTTTCATAAATAAATCAGTGAAGCCAAATAACACAATGCTGTCTGATGCACTTGGTCGGTCATACCTATATTGGGACGAATTAAAAAAAACGCTTCAAGGCCAATACGGACCGCTGACCGAGGAATGGAAGTATTACGGCGGCAGCTCAGGCTGGACACTAAAATTATTGCTAAAAAAGCGGAACCTCTTCTTCTTTGCTCCCTATGAAAAATATTTTAGAGTAGCATTTATATTTGGCGACAAAGCCGTCAGTGCCGTTGAGGAGAGCGATCTCCCCGTGAAGATGATCCAAGAATTGAAGAAGGCAAAACGCTATGTCGAAGGAAGAGGTTTGCGGCTCGATATAAAAAAGAAGGCCGACATCAAGCATGTTCTTACGCTGGTTGGAATAAAAATACGCAATTAGTCCTGCGTTTTACGAACCATTCCGCAGAGAGCCGTGCAGAACAAATCCCCATGCGGTGTTCTAAAGTTTACAGGAAAAAACCATGAAAAGAAAAGCCGCTGTTGCATCGTTCTTTAGCGTTTGTATGATCCTCGCTATTCTTCTTATGTCGAAAATCATTACTTCGATAATCAGCGGACTTATCTTCGCAATTGCGTTGGTATTATTCGGAGGATTAAGCCGCGGATTTCGTGGTAACGAGCCAACGCAAAAGGAAAATAAAGGAAACGCTGTATAGCCGGGAATTGAGCTAAGACTGCAGCACAACTTCGTTCGAAACTGTCAGCCAGCCGAACTGAATGGAAATAACATTTTTTATACTTGTTACTCTTCTGGCGATTATCTCGATTTTTGAATATCTTAGCGGGATATTACTCGATGTCGTTTTCACGAAGATTCTAATGCGGCGGCAAGAAACAGAAGGAAAATTTTTCAAAATTATATCCATACAGTTGATCGTTCGGATATTCCTTCTCGCGCTTATATTTCTTACTTATGGAATAATCTACAAAGCGGGCTTTGTCGACCCTCGGAGAGTAAGAACCTCTATCGTCCTCATTTTTATTTTGATTGTCTTTCCAGCCGCAACGATTCGTAAACAGTTTTCGTCCTGGGTCAAGAAAACAACAATGAGTGGCAGAAAAAATAAATGATTTGCCGTCAACGCAGCTCCGGTCTGCAGGCTGCGTTGATGGTGTATACACGACAGAAAGATATACCCTATGACAATCGACCCGGCGACTGAACGATTTGAACAGATAATTTCAGTCCTACCAGAAGACATTGATCAATTCGACCATGTGAATAATGTCGTCTACATGCGCTGGGTCCAGGAAGTGTCAACGTCGCATTGGAATTCAGCGGCGACGGATGCCCAGAAAGAAGCAATCGGATGGGTCGTTGTCCGTCATGAAATTGATTACTTGAGTTCCGCACGTCTGGGTGATGAGATTATTGCGCGCACCTGGGTGGGGAGTGCCGAAAAAAATATCTTCGAACGGCACACCGAACTGCTTCGATCGAGCGACCTGAAAGTCTTGGCTCGTGCACGCTCTCTCTGGTGCCCTATTAACATACACTCGCGCAAGCCGGTGCGAGTTGGCTCTGATATTCACGAACGCTTCTCTGTGCCGAACAAAAAACCATGATAGCTTGTTTGCCTTGCCCCTCCTGAAAGAAACGACGGGGTAAAAACAACCATGCCGCCTTCTTTTTAAGTGCACGATGACGGCTCTTCTTCAACATCGAATAATCTTCTCGAAAGGAAACATCATGAAACAGCAATGTCATGTTTCACTCGTTTACGGCAGTTGGCTTGTCGTTGTCTGCGGAATAGTTTTTTATCTCTTCCGCGGGAGCTACATACAGGCCGTTCTGTGGCTTCTCTTTATTCCGATCTTTCTTTCGCTGTACGTCCGTTACTTCCCTTCTCTTTCTCAATATATGGGATATGGGTCGGTTGAGGATCGACCGGCAACATCGGTTGCTCCTGTCGCTGGCAGCGTCACACTCTACACCGGACTTGGATGCCCCTTCTGCCCCATTGTCAAACGGAGACTAACGGATCTCCAATCGAAAATGTCATTTGAGTTGCACGAAGTGGATATAACCTTCAAACCGGAATTGCTCATTTCCAAAGGGATACGTACATTGCCGGTCATCGAGATCGGCGATGCGAAGTGGGTTGGGAACGGAACGAGCCTGCAATTAGCACAATTCATCGCAGAACACGCTGCTCCGAGTTCAGGAGTTGCGTTGACATAGTTAATGAAAGCGGCGAAATAAGCCGCACCCGCGAAGAAACGGCGGGCACAAGATATTCGCGAAACCTGAAAAAATCGGCCTCGACAATTTCACCACGTGGAAAACGCATTCCTCTGTTCAAAGATTCGAAAACTTACAGAGCCATTTTACGACTTTTCATGCAGCGACATACTTAACCCTGCAGAATAACTATGATCCGGACTTTGCTCATATTGATACTCATTTCTTCAACACTCACTCTCTTTACACAGGCGGGAGATCTCTACTTCCAGAAAGACTCTACAATCATCCGATGCTCGGAAGATCAAAGTACGATGGATACGATTTGGCGGGCGCCTTTTATGATCCAGGATGTCAGCATGAGTCGAGACTGCAATTTCATTTGTTTCACAAAATCGGCCGTTGCAGACGAGTCCCGCCCCGAACGAGAGGTAGGATATTTCTCAATGCTCGACGGAAAGGTCACTATTATTAAGTCCAACACACAGTTCAACTTTGGAGCTTCGATTTCTCCGTCCAACAGTCTTATCGCTTTCAGTTATCTCCCTGAACATGGTGAATGGAAGACCGCGCTCTATGATCGCATTAAGCAAACTATACAGTATGATGTTGCACCCGCAGCGGCGGGCGAAAGTTACTGTGCCTTTGGCTGGCGCTCAGATTCGCTCCTTCTTTTTCAGACTCTTAATAAGGTGATAGAATACAACCTCTACGAGCACTCCAATCGGTTTTTCCTGCCGCCCGACAGCAGCATGGAGTTTACTGTCCCCGGAGCGCAAATGCTGTTTCTGAGCGATAGCGCGTTTGCATTTATTTGTGGAGATGATAGTCGCTCAATGTTTAAGGAATTCGAAGGACCACCAAGCAATGTGTTTGTTTGCTCCGGCCGGAAGACGACACGGCTTTTCAAAAAGAGAGAAGATGTCAACGCATGTCTTCTTTCTCGCGATAGTCTTTATATCGGTTATACCGATTACGCACATTCTAAGAAGGGAAAGGCTATGCTCATTCGTTATGACATAGCAAAAGATAAAAAGTATTTCCTCAAGCCGATTGGGATACTTGTAGGAATAAAAGAGTAACCGGAGGGTAAGAAATTGGGTCCGTTAACACGACAAATCTATCGATACGTGGAGCGATGAAAACAATCGCAGCTATTTCAGACATCCATGGAAATATTCTTGCCCTCGAAGCAGTTGTGCAAGATATTGTAAGGAGGCAGGTCGATACAATCGTCAACCTCGGAGATCATATTTCCGGCCCCCTTTGGCCCAAAGAGACAATTCAGTTTTTAATGAGACAAGATTGGATACAGATTTCGGGAAACCACGACAGGCAGCTCGTCGCACAAGATCCGCGCACCCACGGTTTGTCAGATAAATATGCATTCGACGTCCTCAACGATTTGGAAAAAGAATGGCTGCGTCATTTACCGGCAAATGTTCGAGTAGATGAAAACGTCCTCCTTTTTCATGGCACACCGTCAAACGATACAGAATACTTATTGGAAACCGTTCAACACGGCAAAGCTGCGCTTGCATCCAGGAGCGAGATCAAAAAAAGGCTCGGCAAGACGATATCTCCCGTGATGCTGTGCGGACATACGCATGTCCAAAGAGTTGTCGAGGTTGATGAAAACATTCTCATCGTAAATCCTGGCAGTGTCGGATTACCGGCATATAAAGATGAATTGCCCGAACCGCACGTCATCGAATCAGGTTCACCCCATGCACGGTACGCAATCTTACAGTATGACGAAACGTGGACTGTGGAATTGATTTCCGTCATGTATGAATTCCATGAAGCGGCGGATCGGGCACGCAAGAATAACCGCCCGGATTGGGCAATCGCCCTCGAAACCGGCTGTATGACGCAATAAACTTTTGACAAGAGAATGAGCAATTCCATTATCGAGGAAAAGCTTTTCACGAAGGTTGATTTTTCCAACAATGGCCTGACCAATGACGATTATGAGAACTGCACGTTTGTAAATTGTATTTTCACAAATACTAATTTATCAAACATCAGTTTTTCGGGATGTGAATTCAACGGCTGCGATCTCAGCATGGCTGTGATGACAAAATCGACCATGAGAAACGTTATGTTCAAGGAATGCAAACTCCTGGGATTGCATTTTGAATATTGTCATGGTTTATCATTTTCCGTTGGCTTTGAAAGCTGTATCCTCAACCTCTCCTCCTTCTACAAGCTGAGCTTAAAGAAGACACGATTTAAGAATTGTACTCTTCGGGAAGTGGATTTTGCCGAATGCGACCTGAGCGGCTCAATGTTTGACAATTGCGACCTGGCAAGAGCCAAGTTTGACAGAACAAACTTGAAAAAAGCAGACTTTCGGACATCATATAATTATTCAATCGACCCCGAAAAAAATCGTATCACAAAAGCGAAGTTTTCGATGACAGGAATTGTTGGACTTTTGGACAAATATGATATCGAAGTCCGATAGGCGAAGGCAAAAATATATGGCGTGAGAGATGTGATAAATTGTTCCGCGCCAAGTCGGAAAGGCACGAGGATTGACTTTTGGCATTAATTTGCGACTTTGCGTCTTTGCACGGGGTGCTTTCTGGATTACACAAAGGATACTATTGCAGGACTGAGATACAATGAAACGCAAATGGCTATATATCGGCGTTGCTGCGGCTTCCGTTCTGCAGCTTTTCTTTGAAAGATTATGGCGCGACTTTTTGTCCATAAATCCGCATGGAGATGTTTGCCCGACCCAAAGGGAATCATCACAACCGGTATTTAATTTTCTCAGCGAAGTTGCATTCGCGCTCATAGTTGGATTCTTTTACATCCACGTCCCAGATCAAAAGCGAAGCCTCAAATCCGGAATAACTATCGGATCGATACTCGGCCTTCTTACGGGGCTGTATCGGTTTCTCGATTGGTACGGATCGTTTGCTTTTTCTCTTTCTCTCATTGTTGCAGAGATTATCAAAACGATAATCCTCGGAATCATCTGCGGTGCCGCAATCTCATTCGCAGAGCTTAAAACAAATCCTAGAAACAAATCGATCAAACCTGACTGATACTGCCGCTGGCGTAATCCTAGTCCGTTAAGCGCTGAAAGGAAAGGCATGGGAAAGAAACAGAATGTCGCATTTCGGGATGCACAAGCATCCGATGCGCCGATGCTCGCGGCACTTGCAGGAGAGCTTGGATATCCAACAACCTCTGCACAGATGGAACGCCGGTTAGGATTGCTCCTTTCCGATCCACGCCATAAGATCGTTGTTGCAGAACATAATGGTCTTCTCGGCTGGATTCACGTTTCCACGATTGAGACTTTGGAAAGTGAATCGTTTGCGGAAATTCGGGGCATTGTTGTAGCCGAGTCACATCGCGGCTCGGGAATCGGCAGACAACTCGTCGCGGCGGCAGAACATTGGGCAAACAAAAAAAAATGCGGCCGAATTCGTGTTCGGACAAATATTGTGCGTGCCGAAGCACATGCGTTCTACAAAAAGCTCGGATATGTGTCGAAAAAAACTCAGGACGTATTTGATAAATCTCTTTTACCCGATGGATAGTTAATCAAAGGTATCATCGGAGAAATCGATATGGAAAAAGTGATCGGCCTTGGAGGGTTGTTCTTCAGGGCTCGGGATCCCGAAAAACTTCCCTTATGGTACAAGGAGCATCTGGGCATTGCGCTTACCCCGTCGGATTATAATGAATTGCCCTGGCAGCAGGAAGCCAGACCGACTGTATTTGCGCCGTTTCCGGAAACGACTAATTATTTTGGGGACACCAATCAAAAGTGGATGGTCAAATTTCGCGTTCGGGATCTCAACGCGATGGTTTCACAATTGCGGGAGGCCGGCATCGCCGTTCACATTGACCCAACGAATTACCCCAACGGCCAATTTACCCGTCTTAATGACCCCGAAGGTAATCCGATCGAACTTTGGCAAACGGCATAAAATTTTTTATGAGCGGCACGAAAATGAATAAACCACAATTCTGCAAATTGAATAAAAGGCTCTCCTGTGAGAATTAAAATAGTATTCTTCTTTCTTATGCTCTGCACGCCGGGCTTGGCGGGCACTGTTGTCGAAAAAACAAAAGACGGAGTTGTCCTTCGCACGCCCCAGGGCATCATGAAGCTTCGTGTGATTCAAGATGATATTGTCCAGGTCATCAAATCCCCAACAGATCAACTTCCGCAGAGAAAAAGCCTGTCGGAAGTCGACAATCTAAAACCGACGGGCATATATTCTCTCAAGGAATCTGCAAACGAATATACGATGAAGACTTCTAAAATGACGATAACGATCAACAAAGCCGATGGAGGAATAAAATTTTTCGATACGAACGGCAGCCTTCTTTTGGGGGAACAAAAGAACGGAAGCACATTTGCAGAATCGCACTCCCCCGGCGATACGGCATGGATCGTAGAACAAAAATTTTCATCGCCTGCAAACGAAGCGATCTTCGGCCTCGGCCAATATCAATTCGATGTGATGAACTGGAAGAACGGATACATGCGAATGAAGCAGCAAAACACCGCCATCGCAAGCCCGGTCATTGTTTCCAATCAAGGATACGGTTTATTCTGGGATAACTATTCTTACACGGAGTTCAATTCCAGCAGGGAGAACATTCAATTGAAACGCATCGACAATAATAATATCGGCGCTCGATTTGTTCCTCCGACCTCCGGAACGTATACCTTTATCCTCGACCGCCCGGGTTCCTCGCCGATCGAGATGACGCTGGATGGGAAAAAAGTGTTTAGCCTCGTTGCAGGCGTCGGCTACTCTCCGTCAATCATTAAAGCGGACCTTCAAGCCGGAAAACCGTATACCTTTAACATAAAAAACCTTGCGACAAGAATTACTCCTGTAATTTCTTCTCAGTTTTTACTTCCGGCCGGAGGAAAACCGGGCGAGCATGGATTGAAAGGGGAATATTTCCCGAACATGAAACTTGAGGGGCCGCCATCGTTCACACGAGTCGACTCGGTGATCGATTTCGATTGGGGGAACGGCTCGCCGAAAAAGGATTTCAAAACGGTCGAATACTCTGTTCGATGGACGGGCAAACTGATCGCTCCCGCAACGGTCAAAGGTGTTTCGATCGATGCGACGACCGACGACGGCGTGCGGCTATTCATCGACGGGAAGAAAGTCATCGACGACTGGAGAGACCGTTCGCCTGAAACCGACAGCTACGTCATGGATATTGATTCGGGAAAAGTGTACGACATTGACATCGAGTATTATCAAGACGGCGGCGGCGCTTATGCGCGATTGTCGTGGAGTGCGGGGTTGACGGACACTGATAATCATTTTCTCAATCAAATAGCGCTCTCCTGCCGAACCCCAGAGATGGCCGGAGAGATGTCGTTCAAATCGCAAATTGCAGATGCAATCGATTATTATTTTATCTATGGGCCCGAGGCGGATGAGATCGTTTCCGGAGTAAGAACGATTACCGGCAAAGCTCCACTTTATCCAAAATGGGCATACGGCCTGTTTATGAGTCAGTACGGCTGGAAAACGCAGGAAAAGATCCAAAGCGTGATCGACGGTTACCGGGAACGGAAAATTCCGCTCGACGTCGTCGTGCAGGATGCCGAATACTGGCCGCTGTATCCCGACAATTTATGGGGATCGCATCTTTTCGATTCTGCCCGTTATGCAAACCCGAAAGCGATGGTGGATCACATTCACAATCAGCACGCGCACACCATTATTTCCGTATGGCCGCGAATTAACAAGGGGACCGATGTGTACGACAGCATGAATGCAAAGGGATTCTTGCTTGGACTTCAAAATACCGCTGCGAATACGAATGAGGGAGTCGTTCTTCAAAATGAACTGCCGAATGCCGCGTACGATCCGTTCAATCCGTCTGCCAGGAAACTCTTCTGGAGCTTCATGAACGAACGACTCTTCAAACTTGGATTCGACGGCTGGTGGATGGACGCTTCTGAGCCGGAGTGGGGATATGATTTTTCACGGGCACACACTGCAATGGGAACCGGCAACCGCTATCTGAATGCGTATCCGTTTATGTCGAAGAAAGGTGTTTACGAGGGACAACTCTCGACCGGAAGCGCGAAGCGTCCGTATATTTTAACTCGCTCTTCCTTTGTCGGTCAGCAGCGCTATGCCGCAACAACATGGAACGGAGATGTCAGCCCGGATTGGGACACCTACCGCAAGGAAATTCCTGCCGGATTAAATTATTGCATAACAGGTTTGCCATACTGGACAGTTGACATCGGCGGATTCGTCCCTTATAAGTTTGCCGATTCACCCGAGTATCCCGAATTGCTTGTGCGATGGTACCAGTACGGAACGTTTCTCCCCATCCTTCGGGTGCATGGCTGCAGGAAAACCGAATTCTGGAATTATGACAGCAGCACGGTAGCGCTCCTGACGAAATACACAAACCTGCGTTACCGGTTGATGCCGTATATTTACTCTCTTGGTGCAAAAGTGACGATGAATGATTTTACGATCTACCGCGCTCTTGTGATGGATTTTAGGAACGATACAAATGTGTACGACATTAAAGATCAGTTCATGTTTGGAAATGAATTTCTCGTCTCCCCCGTTGTCGAGCAAAACGCGCACTCAAGAAAGGTGTATTTGCCGAAAACGGAAGGAGGTTGGGTCGATTTTTGGACCGGGGTAAAATACGGACCAAATCAAACAATCGATGCGGCAGCGCCGCTTGAGACGATTCCCCTCTTTGTCAAAGCCGGATCGATCGTTCCGATGGGGCCTTTCATCCAATACGCCGAGGAAAAAACAAACGGTGTCATAGAACTGCGGGTGTATCCCGGAGCCAACGGCTCGTTTTCTTTGTACGAAGATGAGAACGACAATTTCAATTATGAAAAAGGATCCTATGCGACGATTCCAATCCGATGGGATGAAAAGAAAAACAGGCTCATCATCGGCGACCGTCGTGGAGAATTTCCAGGCATGTTGAAACACAGAACATTTCATGTGATTTGGGTTGGAGACCATCACGGCGCCGGATTGGAATCTGAGACCCGGGTTGACGCTACGGTGTCGTACAACGGAAAAAGAATCGAAGTGCTGAGGGATTGAGAGCTGTTAGAGATGCGGGTGAAAAGTTCGATTCTTGTCTACAAAATTATTGGCGGCGCCACCTGATTGAACATTCCGGGGACATTGCTGATTCATCGTCCGGCTGAAAAATTGGATGACAATGTAACCGTAACGGCCATCGACCTTGAAACACCGTTGAGTTTGTACCGGGGGAAAAGCGACGCCGCTGAAAAAGAATACATTTCCTATGGAATATTTTACGTGGATTGAGTTCGCAATGGACACCGGTTGGAAAATCCAGGCCGGATTATTTCATACGATGAAAGAGAAGTAACGCTGCATCAATCAATACCAAATGTGATTGCTATCTGTCTGCTCCCTTAAAGAAGAATCGTGCTGCCTACCATTAATCGACGTGAAACGCCCTCCAACAAGAAAAAAGATTGAGATTATTGTTAATTTTTTGCACCTTCTCTCTGTGTAATTACAAGAAATTGGTGGAAAACATTCAATTCAACGATTCAAAGAGAATTTGTGGCACCAGTCTGCTATATTCCGTACAGCTGCCGTTACTCAACGATCATCAACATGGAGCGTTCAATGAAAAATGTTATGCTGAAGTTTAATAACTTCCGCCTCAAATGGCTTACAGTCTTCCTCCTTTTGAATGCAGGGATTCCCTTTGCCCAAACCTATGCCCAAAACTCAGCGGTAAGCAATGGGTGGGCACACGTAAATTACGCAATCTATTTCACGTACGAGGACATTGAACATCTTCTTGTAGATTCTGCGCAATTTGAAAAGACCATCGCTTATTTTGCTCCTGTAAAACCCTACAAAGTTTACCTTGAAGGAAACAGCGAAGGAGCAATAGACGTCGGAATGATGAAAAAAGTAGCGGACAGGTTTCGTTCCATGGGAATTAAAACCTCGGGTTCGATGGTAGCCGTCGGTCGCCGCGGCCCATCGGTCTACAATAATGCAGACGACATGGCCTCCCTTGAAAAACGGATGAAAGCGCTCGCGAAAGTCTTCGACAATATTATTCTCGACGATTGGCTTTTCACCACGGCAACAGACGAAAAGAGCGTCAAGGAACGGGGCAATCAGAGCTGGGCAGACTACCGCACGAAACTGATTCTCGAGCAGTCAAAAAAATACATCATCGACGCCGCGAAAGAAGTTAACCCAAACGCTAAAGTGATTATCAAGTATCCCAACTGGTACGAGGGGCATCGCGAGAATGGGTATGATGTTTATCATGAGACTCTGCAGTTCGACAATATGGCTGTCGGCATCGAAACACGCAATCGGATGACACATGACCAGCATATACCCATCTATAGCGGCTATATTTTCCAAAAATGGTTCTCGAGCGTCGATCCGGCAAAGTGGGTCGGGTCGTGGCTGGACAATTACGATATGAAGGGAGACGACAACGATTATGTTGCGCAGGTATGGCAGGCCGTTCTCGCCGAGACGCCTGAAGTCATCCTCTGGTGCGCAGGACAGCTGTATCCAGACAATCCATCAAGCGATGTCTATCCTCATTTCCTTGAGATGCTGCCGCAGTTCGACAAGGTCGCCGGGCTTCTGAACGGCCATTCACGCGGAGTTCCAATCTATCTCCCCTACGGTTCGACCGGTGAATACAATATTTTCGGCTACCTCGGCATGGCGGGAATTCCCTTAACTCCGGTCGCTCAATTCCCGGCTGAAAGTCAAAATGCAATTTTCACCCTTCATTCGCTGCAGGATCCAAAACTTGCCGAGGAGATGCTCGGTCGGCTGCGGGACGGCCACGATGTGTTCATGACCTGGGGATTATGGCTGAAACTGCAGAATACGGAATTCAAAAATACATTGAGTCTTGTGGATGTCGGGGAATCTGTTTCGTCTTCTGATTTTCGAGTGCGGCTCGGCTGGAACCAGAAACTTATCAAGGCGGACAAGCCCTTCGTGTTTCCTCGAATTGAAACTACTACCTGGCCATACGTGCGTGATGTTGCAGTGGAACAGGATGACTACGACTACGGAGTTTTGCTGAGCGCGCAGTACCTCAAAGGAACAATGTACATTCTCAATATGCCCGAGAATAGTTACGATTTATTACGGCTCCCGGTCCAGGCTCTTGACGCTATCCGCCGCCCATTCGTGAAGGATTTGCAAGCGCAATTGACCGGACCCGGCGGTGTCGCCATGTACATGTTCGGAGATAAACAGTACGTTCTCTATAATATGAGCGATCAAGCGGCTCCTCTCTCACTTCGGTTCGAAAATAAAATTCCAGCCTCCGGCTGGAACGAACTCGTCCATGGCAAGCAGCTCACCATAAGCGAGGATACGTCATACGTTCGTTACGATGGACCTGTTATCAGCAGCGTTGCTCTAACTCTTCAGCCATTTGAAATCGCGATTGTACAAGCACCGTAAGTCTTTGATGCCGGATAGAAGCGGTTGTCGCGAACCATATCATCAACCAAAGATTTAGGACAACAATCTTTTTCTGTTGGTGTCGTCTTATACGATTGCTGTCTTTATCATGATGGAGAAAATAGAAATGTCAAAAGTTTCCTGGGGAATTTTAAGTACGGCAGAGATCGGCCTGAAAAAGGTCATTCCGGCAATGCAAAAAGGAACGTATTCGAAGGTCGATGCCGTTGCCTCGCGAAGCCTTGATAAGGCGCGGCATGCTGCGGCCACGCTGGAAATTCCAAAAGCGTACGGCACATACGAAGAATTACTCGCCGACAAAACTATCGATGCCGTGTATATTCCCCTCCCGAATCACCTCCATGTCGAATGGACTCTCAAATCGTTGCAGGCCGGAAAACATGTCCTGTGCGAAAAGCCGATTGCGATGAGTTGGAAGGAAGCAGAATATTTGCAGACAGAGGCGAAAAAATTTCCACGCTTAAAAATCATGGAAGCCTTCATGTATCGGCATCATCCTCAGATGTTGAAAGCCAGAGAGTTGATAGCTCAAAAAACAATCGGCGCTCTGAAAAACGTTCAGACGATGTTTTCGTACTTCAACGATAATCCAAACGACATTCGTAACCATCCTGAAATCGGCGGGGGCGGACTCTTGGATGTCGGATGTTATTGTATATCTCTTTCACGATTCCTCTTCAACGGCGAACCCAAACGTGTTTGCGGTTTCATGGAATTCGACCCCAAATTAAAAGTCGACCGATTTGTATCAGCGATTTTGGAATTCGAGGAAGGAATCTCCACTATTACATGCTCGACTCAGCTTGCCGACCACCAGTATGCAAAAATTTTTGGCACTCATGGAAGAATTGAAATCGAAAGGCCGTTTACCCCTTTTCCCGATCGTCCATCGAAGATCGTTCAACACCTTGAGCAAAACAGTCAAGAAATTGCTTTTGACCCATGCGATCAATATACCGTGCAGGGAGATCTGTTCTCCCAAGCCATAATGAATGATACCTCAGTGCCGACGCCAATCGCCGATGGAGTGGCAAATATGAGAGCGATCGAGAGGATTATAGAAAGTTCAAATACAGATTCATGGGTCGACGTTTAACGGATGCCGGTATCCTTATAAAAAATCTCGTTCAATGCAACCATATCCATCGGAGATAAAATGGACAAAGAAATACTTCTTTTGATATCGGCTTCGGTTGTTTTTCTCACTTCGTACACACGGGTCAACGCTCAATCAGCAAAGATTCACCACGATCAGTTTCAACCGCTGACCTTTGAAGAGGCGGATAAAAAAGCCGATTCGGTTTTAACATTGCTGACAACCGACGAAAAGATCGCTCTCGTTGGCGGCGATCGATCTTTTTTTATCAGACCTCTCCCCAGATTGAATCTACAAGAAGTGTACATGTCCGATGCAACACAAGGCGTCCATATCAGAGACAAATTTACCGGTATTGATCTCTCAAAATATCAACTTGAAAAATCGACATCCTTCCCCTCCCCCATTATGTTAGCGTCGACATGGAATCCCGAACTCTCCTATCAATACGCCGAAGCGATCGGTGAGGAATGCCGGGCCGGCGGAATCGGCATTTTACTCGGACCAGGCATGAATGCGTACCGGCAGTCGCAATGCGGCAGAAATTTCGAGTACTTTGGAGAAGACCCGTTTCTCAGATCTCGAATGATTGAAGAATATGTCAAGGGAGTTCAAAGCACGGGAACCATCGCAACGCTTAAACATTTTGTCGCCAACAATACTGATTATTACAGAAGAAAGAGCAATTCGGTCGTTGACGAACGGGCACTTCACGAAATTTATTTACCTCCATTTAAGGCGGGCATCGATGCCGGCGCGAAAGCGGTAATGACGTCATACAATCTTTTGAACGGCGAATGGTGCGGGCAAAGCGAGACTGTCATCAATGAGATTTTAAGGAAACAGCTCGGCTTTCAATGGCTGGTAATGACCGATTGGTGGTCGGTGTACGACGGAGAAAAGCTGGCAAAATCCGGCCAGGATTTGGAAATGCCCCATGCCGTTGCTCTTAAGAATGCAGACTCGCTTATCCGGGATGGTAAAGTCAAGGTCAGCGACATCGATAGGATGGCAAAGAGCATCTTACGAACATATTTTGCGATGAAGTTCGATGAAATGAAAAGAGACACTTCCTATTACGACAATTTCGAGAATCATGAAAGCATCGCGTTGCAAACGGCACGGGAGGGCATCGTGCTCCTCAAAAATGAAGGGAACATTCTTCCCATTACAAAAATGAGCAGCACGATTTTGCTGACCGGCGATTATGTCGATAAATTGGCTGTTGGTGGCGGCGCAGCAGAAGTCAAGGGATATAACAACAGGTTAATGCTCGACGAACTCCAAAAAGAATTCGGCGACAGGCTTAGCTACGTCAAGGATCCTACCTCTGCGCAAATCAAATCCGCCGAAATCGTTTTATGTAATGTAGGAACAGAGGACAGCGAAGGCTGGGACAGACCATTTCCTCTTCCGGAAAATCAGGAACTGAAAGTTCGGCAATGTGTCGAGAATAATCCTAATACCGTGGTCATTGTGACATCCGGAAGCGGAATCAAAATGTCTGACTGGAACGATAAAGCACGAGCTATCATTTATGCATGGTACGGCGGACAGATCGGAAACAAAGCCCTGGCTGAAATCATTGCGGGGAAAACAAACCCGTCAGGCAAACTCCCGATCACCATCGAAAAGGATTTCAAAGATTCACCGGGATACGGATATATTCCGGCGGGCGAGTCGTTGTACACCGGTTGGGACAATGGAAAGGAAAAAGAGCATCCGCTATTCGACATACACTACACAGAAGGGATATTCATCGGCTATAGGTGGTACGAAAAGAAAAACATCGAGCCACTCTATCCGTTTGGATACGGCCTGTCATACACCTCGTTCGAATACAGCAACCTTACGGTATCGAAAGAACAGTTCAGCGAAAATGATACCATCTCGATTAGTTTTAGCGTCAAGAATACCGGGAAAACGAAAGGAGCAGAAATCGCTCAACTCTATGTTCAGGACGTACAATCTTCTGTCCCCCGTCCAATAAAAGAGCTAAAGGGATTTAAGAAAGTAGAGGTGGAACCCGGAGAAAGCGCAACGGTCGTGCTGCGATTGGCCAAACAAGATTTTTCTTTTTGGAATCCGGGAACAAAAGGCTGGTTCGCTGAGCATGGTGCATATGTCATACATGTCGGGTCATCGTCACGAGATATCAAGTTAAAGAAGGAAATCCAGCTGTTGTAAGTTGTACGTTTGTTGGATGGTCTAGCCGATAGAATCAATAAGGTGAACAGAATGAAATTGGCAATACGTAGCGTAGTGTACTTCTTCGCGGCAACAATCTCTCTTGCGCAGATGCCTACGACTATTTTCGTGGGGACGGTCTACAGCATTTTCCATGAAGAATTTGCCACGGACGAAGAATTTTTCAAACAAGTCGATAGAGATATTGCCTTGATGAAAGAATCCAACATCACGCACGTGATGATTTTTCCAATGAGCCAGTGGGATCCCGACACGAAACAGCTTTTGTGGAAACGAACCGATTATTTGGTGAAGAAAATCGAAGACGCGCAGATGAAATTTGTTCCGCTCATGCTGAAGGAAGAACAATGCAGTCACTATTTTCCGATCTGGAAATTCAGAGAGATTCCGGGTTTGTGGGAAGAATATAACCTTAACAACGGAAATAAAAACAACCGGGAGAACGTTGACTTCGCTGACCCGCGAGTATATCCTTTGGTGGATGAGTACTTCAAAGCGGTTATCGAGAGATACGGCAAAAGTCCGGCATTAAGCTTCTATAATATCTGGAATGAACCTCACTACAGTTCTGCTGCTAAGCATGTGATCGAGCGATTTCAGAAATGGCTCCAAGCCAAATACGGAACGTTGTCGTCATTGCGGCGCGCATGGGGAAAGGAGTATTCGGACTGGGACCAGGTTTCCCCATTCCTGACTGACAATTGGAATTCTTCCATGCCGCAGATCGATTGGATCATGTTTAGGAATGAATTGAACGGAGCGTTGTTACACCAACTCGTTCAGACTCTGCGGAAATATGACACTGTCCATCCTGTCAACGCCAACCCGGTCGGAACGCCTTGGGCAAATTTCAACAACTACGGCTGGTTTAATATTGACAATGTGCCAATCGCCGACAACGACGATATTGACGGCATATCATACTATCCCGACGGCTGGGAAAGAGAACATAATCTGGAACCATGCCCTTTCTGGCTGCATAATCTTACTTTCAATACCATTCGTAGCGCTTCCGGAAAGAAAAATTACATCCTTACCGAATTGTATACCAATGCACAAAACGGACTGGCGTTAAACGGCTATCTCGACAGGGGTTTTACCGAAGATTTAGCATGGACAGCCCTGGCGAACGATTGTAAAGGAATGATTTATTGGAAGTGGCTCCCCTTCATGCGCGGACGCCAGTCGCTCGGCCGAGGCCTGACGCAAGTGGATGGAGATCTGGCGTCTCGAGGAGAAGCTGCGAAAAACATGGGATTGGTCATCAAGAAGTACGGAGAAACTCTATATCAAGCGCATTTGAAAAAAGCTCAGGTCGCAATCTTGGTGGATATGGTTGGGCTGCTTAAGACGTTGGAGCAAACCACCGAACCATCCACAAATAAATTTATGTTTGAAAGTAACGCAGGATTGTTTAAGGCGTTCTATGAAGACAACATCACTGTCGATATGGTGCGAACGGACCGCGGCCTTGACTTACAAACTTTGAAGCAATATAAGATCATCTACCTCCCATTTCAGATTGTCATGCGGCGAGAGGTCGCCGAGGTGCTCAAAGCCTTCGTTCGTCAAGGCGGATGGGTCGTCGCCGATGCCCGAACGGCAACGCTCGATGAACTCGACTTCGCGTACCAAACCAGTCCGGGTGCCGGTCTCGACGAACTTTTCGGCGCGGTCAGGCCCGATTGGCTCGGACAAAAAACATCTTTCAAAGTTCGGATGAATGGCGCTGATGACCAGCCGGCCTTTGAATTCGATGGAAAATTTTTCCGCGATCAACTTCGCTTAACAGGGAAGGCAAAAGTGTTGGGAACATTCACAGATAACGGCGAACCCGCTGTCATTCAAAATCATTACGGCAATGGAATGGCGATCTTGAGCGCAGTACCTTTAGGAGCCAGTTACTACGGAGAACCAGGCAACGCTGTCAATGAACTCCTTTTAGATTTTGCAAAAGAATCAGGTGTTACTCCCGATGCGAGCTTCCGATCCGACGACAATGCATTCCTGAACCTCAAGGTCCACATTGTTGACAACGCTTTCATTCTATACATTATCAATTCCGAAAATCGATCAGCTGCCGGCACGATAGAAATGGATGTGAATGGGAGAAAAATAAAAAGTATCAAAGACGCACTTTCTGAGCAAGACATTTCATTTGGACAAAAAGATGGGAGGTTGATAATTCCACTCGAAGTCCATCAGCATCAAGTAATGGTCCTGCTCATCCAGCCTTTCTAATAGAGATGTCGGACACCTAATCCGAGAAATTCTGCTATTGTGAAAATTTTGGCAAGGCAAATCAAAAAGGTGTCCGACATCTGCCCAACTTCAGCATTGTCGAGAAGAACCAAAAATTGATACTCTAAGTAAACTTACCTATATTTGCTGAAATGAATTTGCGCTCGAATGGCCTTGCCCAGATAGCTTAGCCGCGCATCCCGATGCGCACGTTCTCCAATTGCCGATATTTTTTGATGTCCTTGCAGCCGCGAAAGCTGACCCTCTTATTTGAACCTTTCCCGGCTTTCACATGAATCAAAGAAGACGCTTAATAAACCATTATTCCATGAAGGAGGCTCCATGCGATTGTTTCCCCCGACATTTCTCATTCTTTTCAGCCTTGCCGTTCATTCGCAGGCGGATTCTGCAGTTCCCGCAGATTCCGCAGTCGGATTTTTCGAGGGGCATGGCGACATAGGGCATGTGCTGAACCGCGGTTCGGTTGAATACGACGCTGTGAAGAAAAGCTATCGTATCAGCGGAAGCGGCGAGAATATGTGGTTTACCAGCGATGCATTTCAGTTTGTCTGGAAAAAAATGTCGGGCGACGTATCACTGACTGCCGACATCCGGTGGATCGGAACGGGGGGCAATCCGCATCGCAAAGCATGTCTTCTTATCCGGCAAAGTCTTGAACCGAATTCCCCGTATGCCGATGTGGCCGTTCACGGTGAAGGATTGACGTCTCTTCAATATCGTGAAACCGCGGGCGCACCGACGCGCGAGATTCAAGCCAACGTTTCCGGACCGCAAAGAGTACGTATCGAAAAAGAGGGAGATTATGTGTTCATGTCCCTTGCCCGCGAAGGAGACACGCTTCGGTCAGCCGGCGGCTCATTCAAATTCAAATTGAGCGACCCATTTTACATCGGGCTGGGCGTCTGCGCCCACGACAGCAACGCGACGGAACAAGCAGTCTTCTCCAACGTTGAAATCACATCAGGAAAACAAAAATCTACAGGTGAACCGATGCTCGAAAGCACTCTCGAAACTGTAACGATCGCCTCAACCGACCGGCATGTGGTCTACACCAGCCGCGATCATTTCGAAGCGCCAAATTGGTCGCGCGACGGAAAATATTTCATCTTCAACCAGGACGGGCGTCTTTACACGCTTCCGGCCACCGGCGGAAAACCTCAATTACTTGAAACAGGATTCGCAACACGCTGCAACAATGACCATGGCATATCACCCGATGGAACACAACTCGCGATCAGTGACCAATCGAAAGACGGCAAATCGCTCATCTACGTTCTGCCGATCAACGGAGGAACTCCGCGTCAAATCACTTCCGTCGGTCCATCCTACTGGCATGGCTGGTCGCCGGACGGAAAGACATTGGCGTTCTGCGGCGAACGGAATGGCGAGTTTGATATTTATACGATCCCGGCAGCAGGAGGCGAAGAAAAACGATTGACGAATACGCCAGGCTTGGACGACGGCCCCGATTATTCTCCCGATGGCCGGTACATTTATTTTAATTCGGAGCGTACCGGGATGATGCAAATTTGGCGAATGAAGGCTGACGGAAGCGGCCAAGAGCAAGTCACTTCGGACAATTACAACAACTGGTTTGCACATCCTTCACCCGACGGCAAATGGATCGTGTTTGTTTCGTTCGAAAAAGATGTAAAGGGGCATCCGGCGAACAAGGATGTGATGCTGCGTATGATGCCAACAACCGGAGGCGAAATCCAAGTTCTTGCTAAACTCTTCGGAGGACAAGGGACAATCAATGTCCCCTCATGGTCGCCCGATAGCAAAACGGTTGCTTTCGTGAGTTATCGATTAATGAATCCGTGACCAGACGCGGGGTAAGGCACTTTATTGACCTTCCACTTACAATGCAATAGAACTGCACCGTCAGTGAACATGACTTACAGGAGTAATTCAAAGAGCAACGATAGTCATTTCATTCGCAGAATTATGCGGCGGGATTTTTTCCGTCAAATAAACCGCAATTCGAGAAGCGTTCTCTTGAGTTTTGAGAAGTTTTTGCCGATAATGATAAAGAAGTGGACTGCAATTCTACGGTCCGCTCTTTCACCGATGTCTGAGCCGGAAGTGAAAAAGTTGTAGCTACGCTTTTTTCCCTCGGTTCACAAAATATTTCCCTCACCCACACGCTTCGGCAGAGGGGTATCCGCAAATGAACCCGATTGGCAGAATATCAAACATTAGCGGCAGACGAATATTACCTGCTGCAATTCTCCTCTTGATCACACTGTGTGCACCGTCATCTCTCTTTTCGCTTGATCCCCAAAAATCCATTGCACAGTACGGGCAGAGTATCTGGCTGCGTCAAAATGGTTTGCCTGCAAATGCCGTGAATGTCGCTCTTCAGACCCACGACGGTTACATTTTGTTCGGCACATCGGCGGGCCTCTATCGTTTCGACGGCGTGAGTTTTACCAAAATCGCCGTCAAACCGGCAAATGATCAATCCTTCGAATCGATTTCTGCATTGCTTGAGACAAAAGACAGCAGTCTTTGGATCGGCACACAGTTCCGCGGCCTGCGGCGCATTAAAAATGGAAAGATATTCCATTACGGCTTGAAGGAAGGATTTTTCGATACACAAGTTAAGCATTTGCTTGAAAGCCGGGACGGACACTTGTTGATAGCTACGTCGATTGGACTCTACAGGTTCGATGGAGGCAAATTCCTTCCTGTTCTGCTCAACCCGAATTTTGTTACTGATATTGCGCAAGACGTGCAGGGGAGAATTTGGATCGGCACATATCAGGGTGTCAGGATCTTTGACGATAATCATTTATCGCAAATCATGAGCCTGACAACTGCAGACGGATTGCCAAACAACATCACGACATCTGTTTATGCGGATCATCTGGGCAACGTTTGGATTGGCACAGCCGATGGTTTAGCTCGCTGGAATAACGGCAAGATTACCGTTTATACGTATCTCAACGGGTTGTCAGATAATCACATTATTACGGTCTACGGAGATCAGGACGGAAACATTTGGGTGGGAACAAACGAAGGGGGGCTTAACCGTTTTTGCGGCGGTCGATGGTCATCGTTTACAAAAAGCAATGGCCTCTCGAACAACCAAGTCCTCTCAATGGTGGAGGATTATGAAAAAAGCCTTTGGGTTTGCACATCTGACGGACTGAATCAATTCAAAGATGTTAACCTCACAACGTTCACCACTTATGACGGACTGGCCAGCGACTACATCTCAAATGTCATTGAAACAACCGACGGTGCCATGGATTTCCTTAGCTCCGAAGCGGTAAACATTACTGAAATAAAAAACGGCAAAATCTCAAAATTCCACCTTTGGGTGGGACCGGCATTCGCCGATCGAGATGACAACCTGTGGGTTGGTCAAAACGGCATGCTGAATAGGATAAAAAATGACAGAGTTACCCAGTACGACACGACGGCGGGTCTCCCCGCTCGTTGGATTTCTGCAATTACAGAAGACGACAAGAGCTTAATCATCTTTGAAGACCATATCGGCATCCGCAGATTCGTCGACGGACGAATGAAACCGTACTTGATGGCTGATGGAAAACAATATCCATCAACGGATTATGTCCTTTGTTTTTATCCGGAACGAAAAGGTGTGTTGTGGGTCGGGATGTCAGATTCATTAGTAAAAATAGAGAACGGGAAAAGCACAAGCTATACTGTGGCGAATGGTCTGGCCGGTAATTGGGTCAGCTCGATCTACGGCGACCATAATGGGAATATATGGATCGGTTGTCCTCAAGGAGGTCTAACACGCTACAGAGACGGAAAATTCACAGCGTATAGTACAAAGACGGGGCTGATAGATGATGAGGTCTATTGCATCTTGGGGGACGATCAAGGGGGATTGTGGTTAAGCGGCCCGAACGGTATCGAGCTTGTTCAACTACAAGAACTCAACGATTTCGCCGAGGGACGAATAGACAAAATAAACTCAAAGTTATATACCACCGTCGATGGAATGAAGACAGATCAGTGCTTCGGTAACTGGCAACCCGGCGGTTGGAAGACGCATGACGGACGACTCTGGTTTGCAACGAGTAAAGGGGCCGTCTTGATTAATCCCAAAAGCTTCAAACAAAATCCGCTGAAGCCTCCTGTACTCATTGAGCAGGTTGTCGCCGACCAACAAACAATTCCGATAGACCAATTTGGGAGTTTGTCCCCAGGTGCCGACAAGTTGGAATTCCATTATACGGCACTGAGCTTTCTCGTCCCCGAACGCGTTCATTTCAAGTATAAACTCGAAGGATACGACAAGGAGTGGATCGACGCAGGAACAAGGCGGGTTGCTTACTATACAAGTCTTCCCCCCAATCATTACAGATTCCGGGTGATGGCATGCAACAATGATGGCGTGTGGAACGAAACGGGGGCCAGCTTCGCTTTTGAATTGCAACCTCACTTTTATGAAACATATTGGTTCTATGGATTTGTGTTGATTGCGCTTGGGGCAGCGGTAATGGGAGGATACCAGGTGCGATTAATGCAACTCCTCAAAAGAAAGAAAGAATTGGAAAAGCGCGTACAAGAAGCGACGGCCAACATTAAAGTATTAGGCGGCCTTATTCCGATTTGTTCTAATTGCAAAAAAATCCGCAACGATAAAGGATATTGGGATTTGTTGGAGGGGTATATCCAACAACACTCAGAGGCGAAATTCTCGCACGGTATTTGTCCGGATTGTGCAAATTTATTGTACCCTGATGTTTTTCCGTTAAAAAAACTTTCATGAATTGTGCCAAGCGCCTAATACCGACGGCGCTCCTCCTCGCATTTTCACTGGGCCTGCCGTCATCACTCTTTGCCCTCGACCCTCAGAAATCGATCGCTCAGTATGGACAGAATGTCTGGCTTCGGAAAAATGGCCTGCCGGCAAATGCCGTCAATGTCGCTCTTCAGACCCACGACGGTTACATTTGGCTTGGCACATCGGCGGGGCTGTTCCGATTTGACGGAGTGAACTTCACAAAAGTGAATCTCGATGCTGAAGTGGGGATAACAAATGAAACGATCTCTTCATTGCTCGAATCTCAAGACAGCAGTCTTTGGATCGGTACAGGGTATAACGGATTACGCCGCATGAAGAATGGAAAAATATTTCGCTATGGCTCGAAGGAAGGCTTTCAAGATACACAAGTACTAAGCCTGTTGGAAAGCCGGTCGGGGCATCTGTGGATAGGCACATCAAACGGAGCTTACATCTTAAACAACGGAAATTTTCTCCCCGTTGTGCTCAATACAAATTATATTCTCAGTATCGCAGAAGATCGGACGGGAAAAATCTGGATCGGCTCACACCGCGGCGTTCGCATCGCCGAAGATAACCCGCAACCGCACCTCATAAACCTGACGAATTCGGAAGGATTGCCCAACGACATAACGACATGCACGTATATCGACCGTCATGCTAACATCTGGGTTGGCACGGTCGACGGGTTAGCCCGATGGAAAGATGGTGTTATGAAGGTGTATACCACGCGCGATGGTTTATCAGATAATCACGTTATGGCATTGCATGAAGACCGAGACGGAAACCTTTGGGTAGGAACAAGTAAAGGTGGGATTAACCGACTTACCAACGGAAAATGGACAAGCTTCACAAAAAATGACGGATTGACGGACAGTCAAGTCCTTTCAATCTCTGAAGACAATGAAAAGAGTCTTTGGGTCTGCACGTCAGACGGACTGAACCAGTTTACCAATGTCAACATCACAACATACACGACCTATGAAGGACTGGCGAACGATTATGTTTCAAGCATCGTCGAAACGCCGGATCGAAGCCTCTACTTCCTTAGCGATCAGGGGTCAAATGCTACTCAAATAAAAGACGGCAAAATTACAAAATACGACCTTTTAGTCGGGCCGGCATTCGTTGCGCATAACGGCAGTTTGTGGATTTGCCAAACCGGCAGACTGTACAACATCAACAATGAAACGCTTACTCGATACGATGCGAAGGACGGAATCCCCGTAGATTGGATCTCCGCAATTACGGAAGACGACAGCAGCTTGATCGTCCATATAGACCATACTGGAATTTTTAGATTCGTCCATGGGAAATTAAAACCGTACTTCATTGGTGGAAAGCAATATCCGTTCAAAGGATTCATCTCTTGTTTTTACCCGGAACGAACAGGTGTACTGTGGATCGGAACTGGAGACTCGTTAGTGAATATAGAAAATGGGAAGAGCAGGAGCTATACAACTGCGGATGGTTTGGCCGGTAATTGGGTTAGTTCGATGTACGACGATCGCCAGGGAAATTTATGGATCAGTTCTCCCCAGGGGGGCCTGACTCGTTACCGAAATGGAAAATTCACGGCATATAACACAAAGGTCGGGTTATTTGCCGATGAGATCTATTGCGTTCTAGGAGACAACCAAGGGGGACTCTGGTTGAGCAGCCCAAGCGGCATTGGATATGTTCAACGGCAAGAACTCGATGATTTCGCCGATGGGAAAATAGACAAACTGCATTCAAAAGTTTATGTCACCGCAGACGGAATGAAAACCGATGAGTGCTTCGGCACATGGCAGCCTGCCGGTTGGAAAACGCACGACGGACATCTCTGGTTTGCAACAAAGAGGGGGGCTGTTATGATCGACCCGAAGGCCTTCGAACAAAATCCAAAACGGCCGCCTGTGCTGATCGAAGAGGTAGTTGTCGATCAAAAGAAAATACCCAGAGAACAATTTGCAAGTCTAGCCCCCGGAGCAGACAAGTTGGAATTCCATTATACGGCACTGAGTTATCTCGTTCCCGAACGAGTTCTTTTTAAATACAAACTCGAGGGATACGACAAAGAGTGGATTGACGCAGCAACACGGAGAGTGGCCTACTATACCGACCTTCCGCCCAACAACTATCGATTTCGAGTGTTGGCATGCAACAATGACGGTGTTTGGAATGAGACGGGAGCAAGCTTTGCATTCGAAATCCAACCTTACTTTTATCAAACGTATTGGTTTATTGGATTTGTGTTGATAGCACTTGTCGCTATTGCATTTGGCGTTTACCAAATCCGCCTAATGCAGCTTTTGAAAAGAAAAAAAGAACTCGAAACACGTATACAAGAAGCAATGGCCAACATCAAAGTATTAGGGGGTCTCATCCCAATTTGTTCTAACTGCAAAAAAATCCGCGATGACAAAGGATATTGGGATTTGTTGGAAGGATACATCCAACAACACTCGGAAGCGAAATTCTCACACGGGATTTGTCCCGACTGCGCAAAATTATTATACCCTGATGTATTCCCCTTAAAAACAAATCGTGATCAATGAACACCGCTCACGGTGCGATCAATGTGATTGGCCACGATAAGAATTAACCCAATCATAGAAATCAACTGCCTCTTCCCCTTTGTTTTACAACCCGCAATCCTATCATCATATTGAATCCATTTCTGGTCCGGGACTCAACTCCGAGAACAGTCTATTGTCCAGACTTGCCGCCTGGAAGGTTGAAACATTTAATCCAGCGGAATAGCTTAAAGAAATAACTTTATTCCACCAACTTCCTCATTGTGCATACAACCTGTCCATAATATCCTTCCCCAAAAAGATTCAAGTGATTAAAAAGATGGTATAGCTTGTACAGTTCCATCCGCTGCTGCCAGCCAGAACGAAGCGGATAGATTTCGTTGTATGCTGAATAAAAGGAATCCTCGAACCCTCCGAACAGGAGCGTCATGGCAAGATCGGCTTCGCGATGCCCATAATAAACAGCAGGGTCGATGATTGCCGGCAGTCCCCTTTCGACACAAAGAAAATTTCCCGCCCATAGGTCTCCGTGCAGCAGCGCCGGCGGTTCTCCGTCATCCGGAAGTAACTCGTCTGCATGGCCACAGAGCGAGTCAAAGCACCGGCTCAATTCGGCATTAGCATATCCGTTTTTTTCCGCCAGAAGAAATTGGTACTGCAAACGGCGGGTACAATAAAATTCTTTCCACGACGAACAACGTGGAAGGTTCTCCTGAGGCGTGGAACCGATATAGTTATTTTCAAAAAAACCGAACGATGACGACACGCAGCGATGAAGGGCTGCGAACTGCCTGCCGAATTCTTCAAAAAACGTTTTTCGGTTCGGTGGAGATGAGGGGCGGAGAAATTCAAGAATAAGTATCTTTTCATCCACGTATATGACGGCAGGGACTTTAAGAGCATCTGCTTTTGCCAATTCCCGGAGCCCGTTCGCTTCCCTCGGAAACATATCCTTCTGTTGAGGCGAAACCTTTACGAAAACAATTTCTCCGTCGCTGAGCGCCGCTTTCATCGCTGTCGAAATCGACCCGCCCCTCAGAGGTGTCACAGAAGAGACATTTTTCTTCAAAGCTTGTTCAATAAGCGAACTAACCGGGTTCATGTTCAAGTTTTTTTAAAAGCCCGTCGCATGCATCTTCAAGAATATCGAGGACATATTCAAATCCTTCAGGGCCCTCGTAGTATGGGTCGGGAACTTCATTCGCCGTTATCTTTTGACAGTAGTCGGTCATAAGCGAAAGCTTTCCACTGTATTGTTTTTCTCTATCCATCGATTGCAGGTCGCGAAGGTTTTCCTTGTCCATCGCAATGATCATATCGAATTTCTCAAAATCGACGGCAGGGTTGAACTTCCTCGACCGGCTGTTGAGCGGGTATCCCCGCTTACTTGCGTGGGAACGCATTCGCGCGTCGGGAAGCGCGCCGATGTGGTAGCCAGCCGTTCCTGCGGAGTCCACCTTGATCGATAGTCCAGCTGACTTTTTTTCCATAATGCCCTCCGCCGCAGGTGAGCGGCAGATATTACCTAAACAGACGAAGAGAATCTTCTTTTCCATAACCATTGCGATATTTGAATAAAAATGATAGTTAAATAATCGACAATTTTTTACATTGTTTCAAGGACTCGATTACATTTGCTAGGGGGAAATAAGAAAAAAAGTATATACCATGCCACACCCAATTAAACGATCAATGAAAACATGAAAAGGAGAACCCCAATGGAACTTGCTGAAAACAAAACTGCCGGCCGTACTTCTGGATTTCATTTACTCTGCATTGGATTCATTTTCGTGATGGCAATCTACGGAGTAGCTCCCGCGCAAACAGCGGTTAAAGAAAAGCCATTTGTCGTAGAGTATTATTACAAGGCGAAATGGGGATATGCCGATGAGTTTATCCAGCTCTACAAAAAGAATCATTTTCCAGTCATGAAAAAAGAGATGGAAATGGGAAGGATTCTTCAGATTTCAATAGCAAAGCCGCGATACCATACCACCGAGGATGGACGGTGGGACTACAGGGTCACCCTTGTATGGAAAAACATCCAGGTAACGGATGATGGGTTTGATGAAGCAAGCCTGATCCGCGAAATGTATCCAGATCAAGAGACATACAAAAAAGAGGAACAGCGGCGATTTGAAATTCTACTCGGACACTGGGATGTCCCAATCGTCGACGTCGATGTAACCAAGTAAGCAGTCGAAAATGAAGAACTTTTTATTATTACTGCGTTAGGAATTGCAATGGAATACTTTGCCCTCATCTACTACTTGGTCGATGATTATCTATCCCGCAGGACTGCATTTCGCGAAAAGCACCTTCGCCTGGTAAAGGAAGCAAACGGGAGAGGAGACCTCGTCCTCGCGGGAGCTTTCAGCGACCCTGCGGACCGGGCGCTTCTTGTTTTCCACGTAAAGAACAAAACGGTTATCGAGGAATTCATCCGAAATGATCCCTTCGTCGAGAATGGATTGGTAACTCGGTGGGAAATCCGGCCGTGGTCGGTGGTCATCGGCAGCTGACACAGCACAAATTCTATGACAACAGTTCACCCTGAACAGGGGGCACCGGAAGCGCCCCTGCAGAAGAGTGCTTCAGCTTTTCTTCGAACGTATCGAGCTTGCGCGCAGCCTCGTCGTATTTGTTCTTTGCGTTGGTGAGATGCTTTCCTACCGTTTCAAACTCGTCGGCAAACCGCTGCAAATCCCCCTGAAGCCTGGCAAGGTTTTGAATGATCTCTTTTGCGCTTTTCTCTACTTCCATTCCCTTAAACCCCAGCGCCAGCACATGAAGCTGAGCATAAAATGTGTTCGGTGAAACGGAAAAGACGCGGCGCTGAACTCCGTAATTGTAGATATTCGTCTCGTCTTCGTAGTTATCGTTCTTGATGATCGTTTCGTAATAGATATTCTCAGCGGGAATGTACATCAGCGCAAAATCGAACGTCCCTTCATCCGGCGCGATATACTTTTGCGCGATGGCATCGATATGTTTCTTCACATCGCTGACAAACAATTTATATGAAGATTTTTTTTCGGCCTCGCTGGACGTCTCCACCATCTTCCTGAAATTCTCCAATGGGAACTTCGAGTCAATCGGTATAATGCCGTTCGCGGTCCTGACGATTGCATCGACGGTATTGCCGTTGCGAAAATGGTATTGGGTGGAGTACGAAGAGGCCGGAATGACCTGTTTCAGCAAGTCTTCGAGCATCGATTCACCTAGCCCGCCGCGCAACTTTGGCGCCTTGAGCAGCCCTTCGAGCTGGGAGACACTTACACCGAGCTGCTTCATTTCTTCCGTCGCCTGAAGCAATTGTCCCTGGCTCTTCTGCAAATCCCCGATCACTTTCGCGGCGGTGTCAAGTCGTGTGCCGATGGTATTGGTCTGCGCCGAAAGCTGCTGGTTCACCTGTTCCGTCGTTTTTTGGATCGACTGCGTCACAAGAGCGACCTGTTGATTCAAATTCTCCGACGTCGCCCGCATACTCTGGAACATCGTATCTGTTGCAGTTTTCAGGCTCTGGGAGACCTCACCTCTCAGCGATTCGATTTGCTGCTGCATCAAGACCGCCGACTGGTCGTTTGCAACAGGCTGTTCTCCCTGCTTCTTGAAAAGTAATAGTCCAACCAGACCCGCAAGAACGGCGACGACAATAAGTGTTACAATTTCCATAGTTTAGGTCTCAGTCTCTTACCATTGCTGATTGTTCATTGTTCATTGATCATTGATCATTGTTCATTGATTAATACGGTTTCGTAAAAAAGACAAGCAGAACTACGGCAAGAATCGAATACTGCAGCACTCTCGCATACAACATACTCTTTTTCTTCAATGAATTCCAGACGTATGCAATCCCCGCCATCGCCCCGATGAGGAGGATGGTCATCCCGGCAACTTCCGGAATAGAACGCGTTGCACCGATGATGATGGCGAGACTATCTCCCTTAATAAACAATCCGTAGATGACGAGTAAATGTCCCGTATAAGTCACCAACGATTCTGATCCAAGAAGGCTGACCACCGATTTTCCCGAATGCGCTGCGCGTTCCCACAACCAGAGCGTCGAAAGAATGATCAAAACAATTCCCATCCGAATAAAGAAAAACTCAGGGCTTGCCGTCCAGAAATCATGCGGCGGAAAAACTTTCATCGGCTGAAGGTTTGCAATAATCGAGAGAATAATGAGCACAATCCCAACGGCGAACACGCGCGTAAAGAACTTCCCTTCCGGCATCTTTGTTTTGAGAAACCCAAACAACTCTCCGGCTGCACCGCCGAACAATACAAAACTCATCCAGGGAAAAACCGGGAAAAGAGAGCCGTGCACTGAATTGATGTAATTGGAAAAAGGAAGCGACAGCGCGCGATCGACATTCATTGTCGATACAAAGGGGCTTGCAAATGCAACGACACAACCGGAAACGCAAAGCAGAATAAGAAAAACGCGGTGATTTCTCGCTATCAGAACTAACAAAAGCATCAACAACAACGAGACCGCAATGCACTGAAGTACATCGACCGGCCAAAACGATGTCCATTCATCCCATCCGATAAGAAAAGCGAGCTTATGGAATGAAAAAAAAGGGAGATGCAGTGCGTAACCGACCGCCCAGATTTGAAGGATGCGACCGACCTGTTTCCAGAACACACCGTTGAACGAAAGATAGTCGTTCCATTTTCGCTGTCCGACAATCGCAAACGAATACCCCGCAACAAAGAGGAAGGAGGGCGCGACGATCCCGTTGATGAAGTTCAACGTTGCGAACCATGGTTGAAATCGGATCGCGGGTACAAGGAACGTGTTCGTGACATGTGTTTCAATCATCACCAGCACGGCCCAGCCGCGGAGCAGGTCGATGTAAACGTAGCGCGCCTTCGGCAACGGTTGAGAAAGTGTCTGAGAACCTTTTTGAATCATTGCTTGAGTGAAAAAAGGAATGGAAAAGACATTATCCTCTTATCTTCGACAACAACCATGCACCGCGAGCGCTAAATCACTTTCATCTTTTTTCCGACCGATTCAAACGCATCGAGTGCCCGGTCAATATCCTTTTTTGAAAGCGCGGCGGAGACCTGAGCCCGCAGCCGGGCCTCTCCTTTCGGGACAACCGGGAACCACAACCCCTTGATGTAAACTCCCGCCTTGAGCATCGCGGCACTCATTTCCTGCGCGAGCGATGCCTCACCGAGCATGACCGGCACAATCGGATGTTCTCCGTCGATGATTTTGAATCCGAGTGCCTTAATTTCCTTCCTGAAATACGCGGTGTTCTCGTGAAGCCGTCGGACGATCGATTTGTCTTTTGTGAGAAGATCGAATGAGGCGAGGCATGCACAGACAATGGCAGGAGGCAAGGAATTTGAAAACGTGTACGGGCGAGATTTTTGTCGGAGATACGCAATGAGTTCTTTCTTTCCGCTCACGTAACCGCCTGCCGCACCGCCGATCGCTTTTCCGAGCGTTCCCGAAAGAACGTCGACTTTGCCAAGCACGCTGAAATGCTCGGGCGTTCCTCTCCCAGATTTTCCGCACACGCCGATAGCGTGCGAATCGTCGACAAAAACAATTGCGTCGTGTTTGTGCGCCACTTCAACGAGTGCATCGAGCGGCGCCAGGTCGCCTTCCATGCTGAACACGCCGTCGGTCGCCACAATGCGAAGCCGGTACCCTTTGTCCTTGTCTTCTTCGAGCAGCTGGTCAAGATGCGCGGTATCCGCGTGGTTGTAAATTTTCTTGTCCGTGGTTTCGGGCTTGCACAAACGCATGCCGTCGATGATGCTGGCATGATTAAGTCTATCCGTGTAAATAACATCCCGGTAATTTTCTACGCCAAGTTTTTCATTCACAATGCTTGCAAAAAAACCTTCGTTCGCGGCAAAGCATGATGAAAACAGAATGGTATCTTCCGTCCCCACAAATTTGGATATTTTCTTTTCGAGTTCGAGATGAATCGTTTGCGTGCCGCAAATAAACCTGACCGATGCGACACCGTAGCCGTAGTTTTTGATCCCTTCGATGGCTGCTTTGCGGACGACCGGATGATTCGACATGCCGAGATAATTGTTCGACGCCATCATGACGACGGGTTTCCCTTTGACGATAACGACGCCCGCCTGCGCCGATTCCAGAGGCGTTTCATATTTAAAGGTATTGGCGTCGCGAATGCGCGACAGCTCGGAAGTGACAAGCTCGATGTAGTCCATAGTTTCAAGTTAGATTGTTCGTACTTGGAAAAGAATGATTTGAACCGCCAAGCCGCCAAGAAAGGAAATATTAATTTCTCTTTGCGTCTTGGCGCCTTTGCGGTTTATTTTCTTTATGTCCCTCGGGCGGAATCATCACGGTTTCAGCAGTACTTTGAAGGCGTCGCCCCGCCGGATCACTTCGAATGCCTCTTCATACTTTTCCAAGGGAAACTGATGCGTAATGAATCCTGTTGCAAGGAATTTCTTCGCCAGTCCAGCTTTGAGAATCTTCTCCATTTGAACCCATGTTTCGAAAACCCGGCGGCCGATAATACCCTTAATGGTGAGGCCTTTGAAAATTACGTCTCCTGCAAAATCAACCGGCATCGTCCCTGCCGGAAGTCCGAGGAGGGAAAATGTCCCTCCCATCCGAATCGCCTTGAACGCATCTTCGTATGCCTTGTAGCTCCCCGACATCTCGAACACGGCGTCGACCCCGGATTGGTTCGTTTCTTTCATCACCACGGCGTGAAAGCGAACGCGTTCACTCGGAAGCGCCATATCGAAACAATCGGCCGCTCCGTAGAGGCGTGCCATCCGGAAGCGACGCTCTTCCAGCTTCTCATGTGAGAACTCGCCGTGGGAAGAATCCGTGACAAATATCTTTTTCGCGCCGGCGTACTTTGCCACAGCGGTGGCCATCAATCCCTGCACTCCACAGCCGAGCACAACCACATTCCGGCCTTTAACATCTACGGACATCACCGTGTGCGTCGCATTGCCGATCGCGTCCATAAAAGCAACGATCTCCAATGGAATTTCTTTTTCGTAAAACATCACAAGATTACCGGCCGGCACCTTAACGTACTCAGCGAACGCGCCGTCGTCATGGACTCCTTTGATCACCGTGTTGCGGCAAACGTGCTTTTCCCCGAGCCGGCATTGGTAGCATTTTCCGCAGGTCACATGCATTTCCGCCGATGCGTGAAAATGCTCTCCCACAATCGAAAGAAATTTTTTGCTTTTTGGGAATGTTGCTTCGGTCGCACCACGAAGAAGTTCTCTCACTGCGGTATTCGCCTTTGCTTTTGCAAAAACGATTTCGGCAATATGTCTCCGCGCTTTCGAGCCCGCATCGACAATGCGCCCGGAAAATTCGTGGCCGACAGTCACGGGAGAAATCAGCGCTCGCGACATTTCAACGCGGAGAGACTCCTTCGCGTTGTAAATGCCGACATCGGTGCCGCAAATAGCCCCCGCAAACACTTTAATTATCACATCATTAGGAGATTCGACCACAGGTATCGGTTTTTCAATGAGCTGAAACCCCGTCGCCCATTTTTCTCCTTCAACCGGCTTATTTTTTGTAATCGATTTCATGATTGATTCTTTTGTTTTTCCAAAGGCCGTTTATGCAGATTTCTTCATGCGAATACTGAAAGATCCATCCATTCCATGAACATGCGGAAACGTTTCTACATAGCCGTCCGCAGTGGCCAGTGAGAGAGGAACAAATTGCGCCGCGGAGTCGATGTCGAAATCCGGATGCTGTTCCAGGAACTCTCTGATGATGCAAAAATTCTCCTCCGGCTCGGTCGTGCACGTGCTGTAAACCAGCACGCCTCCGTTTTTCACCAGTGTTGCGGCATTATTGATCAGGAGACGTTGAAGGTTGACAAGATCGCGAATATCTTCTGCATCGCGTTTGAGCTTCACGTCAGGCTTTTTCGCGAGCACGCCGAGGCCGGAGCAAGGCGTATCGAGCAGCACTTTGTCCGCCGGTTCGGTCGAAAATTCCTTGCTGTCGGCGGCTACAATTTTAACGTTGGCAATGCCGAGACGCTCGCAGCTCGTTTTTACCAAATTTAACCTCGTTGAGTATTTATCGACCGCGATCACTTCCCCTTTGCCGTGCAGCATCTCGCCGATAAAATTCGTCTTACCGCCTGGGGCAGCACACATGTCGATCACCCGGTCGCCTTGCTGGACGCCAAGCAACTGGCACGCAATACCGGCGCTCTCATCCTGGACGGAAAAAAATCCCTGACGAAAAAGTTCCGTCTGCGAAATATTGGAAAGGTTGGAAGTTTTCACGAAGTTGCCGAGATATTTCGATTTTTCAAAAGCAACATTTTGGCTCCTCAGGAGTTCGAGAAAGTTCTCAACGGTCGTCTTCGACATGTTAATGCGGAGTGAGAGACTCGGACGTTCGTTGTTGGCATGCAGCAGCTTTTCCGTCTCCGCAAAACCGAAACGGTTCATCCAGCGGCGAACGACCCACACCGGATGTGAATACATCACTGCTAAGTACTGCGCGGCGTCGATGGTAACATCCGGATAATGGATGCCGTCAATATTGCGGATGATATTGCGGAGAACGGCATTGACGAGGTTTCCGGCTTTTTCCCCCCGAATGCGCTTTACAAACTCTACTGCTTCGTTCACAGCGGCGTGATGCGGAACTTTATCCAAAAACATGATCTGGTATAATGCCGCCCGAAGCGCGTTCTTGACTGTTACTTCGGCTTTCGTAAAGTTGCCGTGGAAAAAACCGTTAAGCACCCAATCCAGCTTCATCTGCCAGCGGAGGACGCCATTGACAATCTCCGTCAGCAGGGATTTATCGAGGTCGTTAATATCCTCGGAGCGCAGTTCCGCTTCCAGTAGTTTGTCGAGATAGGCATCCGCCCTCTCAACCCTGTTAAGGATTTTGACGGCGCTCCCTCGAACGCCATGAAACAACAACTTTTTCTCTTCAACTTCCATTGTTTGTATGATCGGTCGGTCGTTATGCTGAGTGAGAGTTATGAATGTTGCACACCCCGATGACGGCGCTCTTCGTCCGTCAAACCAAAAACCTGCTTGAAGAGAGAGGTTTCGGTATCGGACAAAGTTATTGCCCGGCGGGACATAACGCGCCTGGCTGCCTCGACGGCGCGAGCGAGGTCGTATGTGGTGAACGTTTCCCCTGAAGCGCCCCAGGAAAACGACGGAACAAATCTTGGCGGAACGCCCCGGCCAAATACGTTACAGGCTACTCCAACGACCGTTCCCGTGTTGAGCACAGAGTTGATCGCGGTCTTCGTATGGTCGCCGATAGTTACGCCGACAAATTGTGATCCGCTGTCTATCAATTCCCCGTTGATGAATACTTTCACGGAGCCATAATTGTTTTTTAAATCACTGTTCGTTGTCCCGGCGCCAAGGTTCACCCACTCGCCGAGATACGAGTGCCCTAAAAATCCGTCGTGCTGCTTGTTGGAATACCCGTGAATAATCGACGCCTCTACCTCTCCTCCTATTTTGCACATCGGGCCGATCGTTGTATTCTCGTAAATTTTTGCCCCTGCCTTAATCATCGATCCGTCGCCGATATAGACTGGACCGATGATTGTGCTTTGCGGGAGCACCGTAACATTCTTTCCGATGTAAACCGGTCCGTCTTCGGCATCAATGACGACTCCCGGTTTAACGACTGAACCGTCGCCGATAAAAATGTCCTTTTTATTAATAAGATACACACCGGCAGAAACCTTGGCCTTCTTCCCTTTTATGGCCTGCAACAAAACAGTCCAATCGGCGCGCAATTGCGTGCCGTTGTTGTTCACAAGCTCCCACGGATAATTCATCATCTTCACGTCAACTTCTTTTCTCGTCATTCCTTCAAAGTTCTTCGCTGAGAAAAATTCCGGCATGCTGCTATTCCAGCGGGTCACCATCTCACCCGAAACGCGAGCTGCAACGACATGCTGGCCGCTAGTGAAGACGGTATTGGGAACACCTTTGAGAGGAATAGTCTTGATGAATTTTTCATCGGCAATCACCCGACCGTTAAGAAACAGATACTCCTTCGGGGAAAATTCATTCACCGTAATTTTTGGATTCTGCAGACGCAATGAGTCTGCGAGATAGTGACGACAGTGCAGTGTAACTGGAACGTCGCGGTACGATCGTTGAATTTTCTCCCGCAGAGAGAAGATGCCGCATTTCAGGTTGTAGACCGGGCGGAAGTATACGAGGGGAAGAAGCCGGGAATAATAATTATCTTCGAAGATACAAATCTGCGTTGGCATCTGCTTACACAAAGCCATCTGGTGAGAAAAGGTCTACGACCTCGTAGAGGTGCTACGGAATTATTTGCCGTCGCTGCAGTGAAAAAGTCCTTAGAGAAAAATCCGGTTGTTCAAAGATAAAAAACGGAATGTATAATTTATACATTCCGTTTGATTTTGCATCAACATAGAGAGTCCAGCCAGGTTCATGCAGCCGGTTCTGGTGCTACTACCGCTGTTTTCTTTGCATACTTTCTGTTGTACCGTTCGACACGACCCGCCGAATCAACCAATTTCTGCTTGCCGGTGTAGTACGGATGGCAATTCGAGCAAATTTCAAGGTGAATATTGCCAACAGTGGAACGGGTCTCAAACGTGTTCCCACAAATACACGTAACGATTGCACGCTTGTATTCGGGGTGAATTCCTTTTTTCATTACATCCTCCGGTATATCAAAATTTGAACTGAACTAAAGTACTGAAATCCCAGCTTATTTGCAACAGCTTTTTAAGGGAACGAATACGGCAAAATAAAGCTTACTTCCTCATGCCCTACTCATCTTTTCATTAAATTCTTTCGATTTTCTCCTTGCAATGCTGAGTGTCTGCCATTGGCCGGATTTGAACATTTTCGCAATAAAAACGATCTGCCCTACATGGTAACTGATGTGTGCCAATGTCCGGTTAATAGCCTCGAGCACTGAATGCGGTTCACTCCGGATGGCGACGATTTTTCCCAGATCGCCAAGTGTTAAGGCTTCAAGAGATGAAAACAAACAGTGCCAGCTTTTTTCCCACAATTGCATCAATTGGATTCTCCCCGTCGCATCCATTTCAAATTCGCTGTCTCTGTCCCGCCATTCTTTCTCTCCGTCGGTAGTCAAAAAATCCGTCCATCGGCTGAGCAAATTGCCGTTTATGTGTTTGACAACGATGGCAATACTGTTAGATTCCGGTTCCGGCGGCCGGAAAAATTCCTCATCAGTTACCTGCTCCATTCCTTTATCAGCCAGAGTTTTATACTGCCGTAGAATACCAAGCGCAGATTCAACCGGATTGGTGCTGTTTCTCATTTGACATTCTTTTCCGAGTTATGAACGGAACCTGATATTAAGTGGATATCTTTTTTTCAACGTTCCTTGATAAATGATCCGTTATGAAGCTCGGCATACGCCTGCCGCAGTTCCTCTTCTGTATTCATCACGATAGGACCGCTCCATGCAACCGGCTCTTTGAGCGGCTTTCCGGATACGAGCAGAAATCTGATGCCGGAATCACCAGCTTTCACCGTCACTTCATCACCATTGTCAAAAAGAACAAGCGATCGATTACCGGCTACGCTCATGTTCGACTTGCCATCCGATTCCACGATGTCCGTCTGAATTGAAACGGGGGCGGAGGCGTCGCGAAACGTGCCGGTTCCTTCAAATACATACGCGAAAGCATGCCGGTTTGTCTCGATGGGCAGCGTCTTTCGTTTTCCCGGCGGAACCCAGACATCGAGGTATCGGGGATTCGCTGCGATTCCATCGACCGGTCCGCTTTTCCCCCAGAAATCTCCGCAGACGACGCGTACGCTGGTTCCGTCGTCGTCAATCACTTCAGGGATGTCGCGGGAAGCGACGTCCTGGTAACGCGGCGATGTCATTTTAAGATTGGCCGGAAGATTAGCCCATAATTGGAATCCGTGCATTCTCCCACGGTCATCCCCCTTGGGTATTTCCTGGTGAAGAATGCCGCTTCCCGCAGTCATCCATTGCACGTCGCCTGCTCCAAGCGTACCGCGGTTGCCAAGGCTGTCGCCGTGATTAACCGTACCAGCCAGAACATACGTAATCGTCTCGATGCCGCGATGCGGGTGCCACGGAAACCCGGGGAGATAATCCTCCGGATGCTCGTTCCGGAAATCATCGAGCAGAAGAAATGGGTCGAAGTCGCCCGTTTTGCCAAAACCAAATGCGCGGCGCAATTTCACCCCTGCACCTTCCATTGTGGGCTGGGCCTGAATAATCTGTTTGACCGGTCGTATTGACATTACTTACTCGCTTCTTTTTCTGCTGCCTAACGTACGGCAATACGCATCGGCAGCCAATTATTGTTATTATGGTGGATTTTAAAAACCTACATCCACAGCAATAACAAAACAATAACGTCAATCGTTTCCTTTGAAAAACCCTTATTTTCGTGATTGCGCTTTGTGTATTTCGATTTGTTCAGAATTATGTACAATCAAACATTACCATTCATGAAATGGATAGGGGTATCTTTAACCACTATTCACTGAGAGTTCATTGCTGTTCAGGCGTCGAGAATTAAATATAATAAAAACGCTGCTGACGATCATCGCAAACGCTGCAACGATCGGATCGAGCAAGCCAAACGCGGCGAGAGCAATACCGGCAATATTATAGACGAATGCCCAGAAGAGATTCCATTGGATAATTCTGTATGTTTTCTTCCCCAGGTGCAACAGCCACGGAATTTTCGTAAGCCGGGTTCCAATAATCGTGACGTCGGCATTTTCTTTCGTCAGGTCGGTGGCAGAACCGAAGGCAACGCCAACGTCGGCTGAAGCCAACGCCGGGGCATCGTTGATCCCATCGCCGACCATTAATACATTTTTGCCCGACGCGTGGATGTCATATATCTTCTGAACTTTTTCGGCCGGCATCAACTCTCCGAATGCGAAGCGAACCCGCAGCTGCATGCCGATTTCATCGACAACGTCGCATGAATCTCCAGATAATATCCCGACCTCAATGTTTTTCTCTTCCAACAATGTTGCCGTCGAAATCGCGCCATCTCTGAGAGTGTCAGATAGTTGTATGAAGCCCCGTACTGTTCCCTCCCACGCAACAAACAACGAGCTTGCTTTCAGCATTTCTGCGTAACCCTTCTTTAGGTCAGGGTCAAAATCCGCTCCAATCTGCGTCATCAAAATCCTCCGCCCAACAACTACATCCGTCCACTTTCCATCAATGTTTACTTCCCCCTTGACGCCCAAACCGGGGAGCGCGGAAACACCTCGACATTCATATATTGAAACATTTTTTCCCTCAGCATACCGAACAACTGCTTTCCCCATCAGATGTTCCGAGTTCTTTTCGAGCGACGCAGCGATTGACATTAATGTATCCGGCAACATATCGGGAGATATCACTGCAGATACGCTGAGGTTGCCATCCGTGAGCGTCCCCGTTTTATCAAAAATTACTGCAGTAATAGAGTGGAGTTTTTCGAGAATTGTTGTGGAGCGAATCAGGATGCCTTCTTCAGCAGCGCGAGCGATTGCAATGGTTGTCGCGAGGGGTGTTCCAATGCCCAGGGCACAAGGGCAAGAGACGACTAGGACGGTTAACGAATGAAGCAAGGCCGAAGCAACTGTCCCGGTTATCATCCATCCGATAAATGTTGCCGCTGCAATTCCGATCACGGTTGGAATAAAAACATACGAAATCCGGTCGACCAATTGCTGGATCGGAGAACGAGTGCGCTGTGCCTCCTCCATCAAACGAATGAACTGTGCATAGAGCGTATTGTTTTCAATTGACGTTGTTTCCACGAGAATTGACCCTTCGCCGTTGACCGTTGCGGCAAAGACTTGCGACCCAGGCTCCTTAGGCACCGGAAGCGATTCGCCCGTAAGGAATGATTCGTTTACGGATGTTGATCCTTCAATCATGATTCCGTCGAGAGGAATGCGTTCGCCCGGGAGCACTTTGATTATTTCCCCTACACCGATTTCAGAGGTCGGGAGTTCCCTCTCGATGCCGTTTCGCATACCGCGTGCGATGTTGGAACGAAGGTCGAGCAACGAATGAAGCGCGATCGATGTACGGACCTTTGCCGTCGCTTCGAGATACCGCCCTGCCGTCACAAGAACGATCACCATCGTGCCGGTGTCGAAATAAAGCGCTGTGCCGCCGGTGAACACTTCGTACGTGGAGAACCCGTACGCGGCAAGAGATCCGAGGGCAATAAGGCTGTCCATCGAAAGACGCAGTCTGCGAATTTCGGCAACGGCATTTTTGAAAAAGGGATAACCGACGAGCAGCATGATTGGCGTGGAAAGAACGAACAAGAGCATGTTCATCGCCGGCATCACATCCTGATCGATGCCAAGCCAGTTTCCTTTTCCGGCATAGATCGTCCAACTCAGGATCATGATGTTCATCGACAGAAATGCGGAAAACCCAAGTCGAAGAAGAAACATCGACGCAACTCCCCCTTCTCCTTTTTCCCCGGTCAACGAATGAGTAAACGAACACCCGTAGCAACAGAAATGAAATTCAATACCGCTTTTCATTTGCGTCACTCCCCCCCGCCCTTTTTCGGACCGGCTATACGGTAATCCGCACTGATCGCAGAGGATGTTCGCCGATGTGGGGTTCGTCAAAGGCATTTTTCAGGAGCGTGAATAGTAAAATATGAAAAGTAAGCAACGAGAGGGCTTAAACACATTAATCTTTTCTTGGTGCTTTCCGTGCCAACGCGGTTCAGACTTTCTTTGAAATGAGAGGGACCATGGAGATAAATTTGAACCATGCAAGCGCGAACCCGGCTGCAAAGGCGAGCGACACGAGCAACTCCATTATGCCGAAAGGAAAAGTCGACTCATGCCATAAGAACGGAGCTACTGCGAGAAAGCGTTCCACAAACAACGACGAAAGAATGATCGACGCAACGACAACAAGGATGGCCGGTTTTTCTTTGGCCCGTTTACTGAGGAAGATTGCGAGAGGAAAAAAGAAAGCGAAGACGATGTAATACCATGTAAGGGGTACCCAGAGCGGATTGTGAAAACGCACGAGCAAATATGGAATCTCTTCCGTAAGGTTACCATACCATATCACCAAATATTGAGACCAATAAAACCCGCCGGACAACATACAGAAGCCCATCACCAATCTCCCGAGATCGTGAAACTGACTCGTTCTGAATCCGGTTTCGAGCCTAAAGGCTTTTCGTGCGGCGATTGCGAGAATCGTAATCACGACAAGCGCACCGTAAAATCCGTGGAGAAAAAAGAGCCAGCCGTACAATGTGCTGTACCACTGAGGGGCAAGCGACATCAAGAGGTCGAATCCTAAAAGAGTGTACAGAACAGCGAACAAAATCAGCATAGCGGGAACAAGCTTCGCCATCGCCGATGTACTTTTGGCTATTTCCAGCTCATCTCCTTCCCAATCATGCGTCAACCGCCCGACAAGACCTTGGAATTTTTCAGGGAGAGAAGCCCGATACCGTCCAACTTCCGGACGAAGCGATGTCCGGACGTATTTATAGCTCAGCCACATCATGAACAGGAATACGGCTGCATCGCGCGCAAAGAAAAACGGTGTGTTTAACCACGATTCTTTTCCCGTCGCTTCATGGAGCCACGGATAGATTTCCGACCGTCCCAGGAAAACGCCGATAAAAAGGACAAAGCTGACCGGAAGAAAACTAACCATTCCTTCACCGGTACGGCGAAACGGCTCACCCCACGTTCCGTTTGTCATCCGGTAGGCAGCGGAAAAAACGACACCCCCCTGCGCGATCGCCGTCCACAGCACAAAATTGACATAATAGATTTGCCAGGCTCGCTGCGCGTACCCCAGGGCAAGGGAGGCCGCGAACGTGATGGCTCCAAGCACAACGAACGCCCAAAGCGTATTGCGGACTCGCTGCGAAAGTTCTTGAGAAGGGAATATCATCGGTGAATCGTTCATTGCTGCTGAAGCCTCCGTAAGTGCGCCACGATAAGCCATCGTTCCCGCTGTGTTGTGTGCTCGTAGTATGAAGGCATGATATTATGGCCTTTGCGGATAACAAAATAGATGTAACCGTCGGGCGCCTTCTTATAAAGCGGCGTGGTCAAATCCGGCGGTGTCTGAAATTTTGGGGCGACGAGTCCGTCTCCTTTTGCGGCAACACCATGGCAGACGGAACAGTACGTATTAAACAAAAATTTTCCCGTATCTTCCGATGTCCGCGTGAACACAAAAGGATTTTTCAAATGCACGGCTTGAAGGGAATCTTTGATAGCGGGCTCATAACCGGACATCGGGACGGTCCCTGCAACGTGAGGGAGCGGGTTTTTCTGAGGTTTGAACGAAGGCTGGTAATACATATCCGTGCGATATTCCGTTTGCTCGCCAGGCTGCTCGCTTTCGCATCCGGCAAAGAACGTCATGAAAAGAATGAGCGTCGAGGAAAAAAGAACATACCAATATTTAGATTGTATTCTACTCATTTATAGACCCTGCGACCTGGCGACGGCCTCTGCTCCTAATTGTTTCAACAATTTTTCAAGTTTCACGACATCCTCGGGCAAACAGTATGCAAGCACGCCATAATGATCGGACGACAGGCGTTCATCATATCCTTCAACAATTTTTATTTGAGGGATGCGGGCATTCACCAGAAATCCGATAAACGTAGCAATTGTTCCGAAGAGAATTGTCGTTATATAGGCAACGACGCCAAACGGCGGAATCGAGATGATCGGTTTCCCGCCGACGATGATCGGATAGAGTATCGTCGAGCCGATCGTCATCGCCCAGCCGATGATGAGTCCGGTCAATCCGCCGATGAGTGTAAAGACACGCACCGGACTTGGTTTTCTCCCCAGCGCATGCGAAATTTCGTGGTGAGGCGTTGGAGAGTAGACTTCGATCTCTGTAAACCCCTCGCCCGGCAATTGTTTGATGACGGCAAGGCACGTGTCGAGATGCCCAAAAATCCCAAATCGATATGTTCTGGTCGGCATCGGCATTACGATTGCTCTTTCATCGGCGGTTCAATTTGTTCTTTCACTTCCCACAACGAAACGACGGGAAGCGTTTTTAAAAAAACCATGAAGAGGAAGAAAAACCATGCAAAGCTTCCGATCACGATGAAACTGTCGACCAGCGTCGGCTTGTAGATGCCCCAAGCGTACGGAAGATAATCGTGCGCGAGAGACGTGACAATAATAATAAATCGCTCAAGCCACATGCCGATTTCGACAGAAATACATATCCCCACAAGCCACGGTACGCTCGTCCGAATTTTCTTCGACCAGAGGAGCATCGGCACGGCGACGTTCGTTGTGATCAGCAGCCAGAATGCCCAAGCGTAATCGCCGGTCATCCGGTAAATAAAAATCGCCCGCTCGAATTGATTGCCGCTGTACCAAGCGATGAACAATTCAATCGAATACGCGAAACCGACAATGAGGGCGGTAAAAATCATAAATTTCGCTAGGCTTTCGAGATGATGCATCGTGATGTACTTTTCGATCTTGAACGCCTTCCTCATCGGCACAAGAAGCAGGACGACCATAGCCAAACCGGAATGGATCGCCCCCGCCACAAAATACGGGGCAAAGATTGTACTGTGCCAGCCAGGAATCACGCTCATGGCAAAATCCCACGACACGATGCTGTGAACGGAAATGACGAGCGGTGTCGAAAGCGCTGCCAGAAAAACGTACGCCGCAGTGTAATGCCGCCATTGATTGTCGCTCCCCTGCCAGCCCATAGCGAGCAAGCCATAGACTTTTTTTCTCCAGCCGCTCGCTTTGTCGCGGACAATGGCAACGTCCGGCATCATGCCCAGGGTGAAAAATAATGTGCTTGCGGTGAGATAGGTCGTTATTGCCAAAACGTCCCATGCGAGCGGCGAGCGGAAGTTGGGCCACAATCCGCCGAAATTCGGAATCGGCAGAATCCAATGCGCTACCCATACTCTTCCGAGATGGATGAATGGAAACAATCCTGCAGTTGCCAGTCCGAAAATCGTAACCGCTTCAGCGCTGCGGTAAACAGCAGCACGCCATTTGACGCGGAACAAGAATAAAATAGCAGAGATGAGGGTACCGGAATGCGCAATACCAACCCAAAAGACGAACGTCGCGATATACATTGCCCAGCCAACCGGGTTATTTTTTCCAGCCTCTCCGATTCCGTTTGCGATTTGCACGCCCCACGCATACCCTCCAGTACAGATCAACAGGAAAAGAAACGTCAGCAGAATCCAATAGCCTTTGCCCGGCGCTTTCAACGACTGCGTCAGGTCGATGTCCGTCTCGGTGTAGCTTAGTTGATAGTCTTCAGTCATAAGTAATAAGACAATACAATCCTATTTCCAACAATCAAATGATTCAAAATTCTATTATTCAACTTCCTTCACAATTCATAATTCCTAATTCATAATTCGAGACATCTGAAAAATCGTCTCTCGCCAAGTCGCCAAGGCGCCAAGGCGCGAAGGTTTTGTTATATGACCAATTTGCGACTTTGCGACTTTGCGCGAGACGTATTTTTGGAATTATTCAGAAGTCTCAATTCTTAATTCATAATTTTTAATTATCTTTTAATCGCTTTCAAATACGTCACCGCAGGCCGTGTATTCAGTTCTTCAAGCACTTTGTAATCTCTCTGGTCTTCTTCAGCGATTAGTCTGGAAACTGAGCTGTTGACGTCCTTCAGGTCGCCGAAGGTAATTGCCTCGGCAGGACAGGTTTGCGCACATGCGGGAATAATTTCTCCGTCGCGAACCGGGCGCCGTTCGTTCCGCGCGGTGTTCTTCCCGTCGCTGATGCGCTGGACGCAAAACGTGCATTTTTCCATCACGCCTTTTGAGCGCACGGTAACATCCGGGTTCAACTGCCAATTAAGAGGCTCGACCCATTGAGCTTCAAACCAATTAAACCGCCGTACTTTATACGGGCAATTATTTGCACAGTACCGAGTACCGATGCATCGGTTATAAACTTGTCCATTGAGACCCTCTTCGGTATGGTATGCCGCATACACAGGACACACAGTCTCACACGGAGCGTTATCACATTGCTGGCAGAGCATGGGCGCAAAATCAGCGTGCGGTGTTTCGCTGTGCTCGTCGAAATACCGTTCAATCCGGATCCATGCCATCTCGCGTCCGACTGCAACTTGTTCTTTGCCGACTACCGGAATATTATTTTCAGCGTAGCAGGCGGCGACACACGCGCTGCAGCCCGTACATTTGTCGATGTCGATCGTCATTCCCCAACGATGATTCGGGTGTTCATGGTCGGCATACATCGAAAGTGTTTCTTCATTATGTTGACCTTCTGACGCCGGTGTGCGAGTCTCAACCAAGGCGGTGAGAGGAACACTCTGGACTATTCCTCTGTCATGTTGAGTATCGCTTCCAGAAACAGTAGCTAAAACGAGCCGGTCGGATTTTTTCAGCAATTCGACTTTCATACCCGCCCATTCAAGTCCGCCGGTTTTTTCGGACGGCTTCGGGTCCAGCAAATCAATCGGATTGTTTCCGACATTATTTGCATACCTTCCGTAGGATGTATGTCCTTGCCCGATTGGAATCGCGACAACCCCCGGCTTTACCGCTGTGGAGACCTGGGCCGGGAGGTCAAACTGAGCATACGGAGATGAAACCTGAACTGCATCCCCCGTCGAGATACCGGCAACGGCGGCATCCTGCGGATGAATTTCAATCCATGAGTCCCAAACGTTCATCATCATCGGGTCCGGAAGTTCCTGAAGCCATGGACGGTTTGCACCGCGTCCATCGTAATGGCTGAGCGAAGGATAGACAACGAGTGCAAAATTCTTTCCCGGCTCGTAGTCGGTTCTTTTCATCCGGGAGAAAATCATTGCGTTAAAGCTTCCCGTTAATTTAGGCGTTTGTGTTTTGGGCTTGAGAATATTCCAATATCCGCCGCGCGCCAAACTTTCAATCCAGAAGCTCTCAAAATCAGATTTCTCACCTGATTTCTTTTGGATTGTTTTCCACCTCTCTCGCACATAATCGTACGTTGTAGCGGCAATGAATTCCGGCGATTTGCTCAGCTTTCTTCCCGTCTCAAGCAGAATATCTCCAAACATTTTCGTTCTGAACACCGGCTGCATCGCAGGCTGCATTAACCCGTAGACACCCGGCGTTGTTTCCACATCACCCCAGCTTTCTAACGGCGTGTGCGTGGGAAGGATGAGATGTGCCAATGCCGAAGTCTCGGTCATGAAGCTGGAAATGCTGACCGTAAATGGAACTTTCTTCAATGCTTGATTGAATTCGAGTCCCTGCGGAGTGCTGAACACCGGGTTAACATCGGCTGTGATAAACGCTGATACTTTTTCCAGGTTTATCGCGTCGACAAGCGTTGCAACATCCTGGTATGAATTCAGCGTGGAGATGCTGGAATTATTGAAGGTTACCGTTTTTCCGATGTTGCCGCAGACGTAGTTCAACAAATTCACGGCAACAACGATTGCTGCACCGTCGTCACCTTCAACCGTTGTTCCCCCGGCAACTGCAAGGCTGGATTTTGCTTTCGCGAACGCGAGGCCTGCCTTCAGAATGTTATCCGATGTAATCCCCGTTGCTTTCTCAACCTCGCCGAGTGAAAACGCGCTCACCATCGCTGCAATACGAGCCGAGTCTGCGGCAGAGATTCCGCTCGCCACGTTGTTGTCGAGAATAACTTTGACGAGGCCGAGAGCAAATATTCCCTCGGTGCCGGGATTGACGGAGAACCATTCGTCGGCATTCGTCGCTGTCATCGACAAACGGGGACCGACGAAATAAAGAATTCCCCGTTTTCCATTTTTGAAACCGCGATGTCGTGTAAAACCTTTTGTGAACTCGACCGGTGAAATCCACGTCTCTAAAAAATCGGCACCGAAAGCGATCACCGTGTCGGCGTCTGCGAAATTGTATACCGGCACCTGAGGCACGCCAAACATCAGCTCGCTTGCCTTCTTGATCGATTCGTGTGCGAAGGGTTCATAACGAACGCGTTTTTTTGAACCCACCGCTGCGAGCCATCGGTCAACCAACTCATCGATCGCGCCGCTCAAATGCTGCGTCATAAAAACAACATCAGCGCCACGTCCGCTTTTCTGAATTTTCTGCAATTCTTCGACGAAATACTTTTCTGCCTCTTCCCAGCTTATTGCTTCCCAGGTTCCGTTCGGCTTTTTCCTCAACGGCTGTTGAATGCGGTCCGGATTGTATAATCCATGCAACGACGCCTGGCCCCGGGCGCATAACGCTCCCTTATTGACGGGATGAAGAGGATTGCCTTCCACCTTGACAGCACGGCCTTCGCGCACACGGACTGAAACCCCGCATCCAGCCGGACATTCCTGGCAGACACTCGCATACCAAACCGCTTTTCCGGGAGTGATATTTTCCTCCGGAATCACGTACGGAATCAACGACTTCGGCTTCTTGATGCCGCAGCCTGGAAGCGCGGTTGCAACTGTTGTCGCTCCTACTAGTTTGAGAAAATCTCTACGCTGCAAACCCATTTAGTATGAATGTATTATGTGGAACATTCGACAAACATGCGCTGCCCCCAAAAGAGCAAAACAAAAGCCACGATGACAATTACTGTCGAGCATTCTTCTTGTCACTCTTCACAATTTTTTCAATCTGAGTCAAATGGTTGATATCATGCCCCGCAACCATTTCCGTAATCCGCGTTACGGTCTCCATACCCCGTTCCGAATGTACACCGTAGTTTTCCCACAACACCTTCGGAACCGACCTCAGAAGAGCAAGATTGTTCTCGCGAAGCACTCGAAAAACCTCCAGCGATTTTCTTGGGTCACGCTTTCCGTAATTAAATTTCTCCACCCACACATTTTGGTCGAATCCCTGAATCGGTGTACCGTTCAGGCCAAGCGTCAACCGGATCCGAAAACCGGAAACAAGCTCGGTGTCCGTAAGGTGTGCAAGTATTTCCGCTACAGACCATTTTGCCGGCTCAGGCCTCGTCATAAGTTTTTTCCGAGAAACGCCTCTAATGAGGCGGTCTATCTTCTTTGGTGTCCCCTGTAGAATCTTCAATGCTTCCTTCCCCTCCTGGTAGCCAAGAATCCTCGTTGTATATTGCTGCGGCGTTTCTTGCATTTATTCTTCTCCTTCGTGAATAAGCTATTGGCTTTGGGGAATTGGCTTTTAGCCGTCAAGTATTTTCCTCATAATTATTAATTCTTAATTCATAATTCTTAATTCATAATTACCTATGGCATGTCCAGCAATCGATGCTCGCATTATTATCCCTGTGGCAGCCGACGCAATACGACATATCCGCGAGCTTGAACGGCGGTGCGACTTCGCTCATCGTCTGAATTTCGCCGTGGCATTTCTGGCAGGGGATGTTTTTCATAATATGTGGCTGATGATTGAAATAGACGAAGTCCGGAAGCACATTTACCTTTGTCCACCTAATCGGCACCTTCTCATCCCAGGCTTTGCGGATCTTCTGAATCTCGGGTTTCGTCGCAGCGACAAGTTGATGGCATCCGATGCAGGTCTGCACAGACGGTATCATCGCAGCTTTTCCTCTGCGTGCACCGCTGTGGCAGTACTGACAACTCATTTGATAGTCCCCCGCGTGAATCTTATGGCTGAACGCGATCGGCTGACGCGGCTTCAGTTCTTGCTTCCCGCAGCCGGATGCGGCAATGAACATGAATCCCACCGGAAGGAGAAAAAATATTCGAAGAGAAAATTTTAGAGATGAAAAACTCATTACTATTTCTTTCTGAAGCTTTCCAAGACTGCTGCGCTCCATGGACCTCTCCCGCCGTACGCTCTCCTCATGCTGTCCACTTGCGCAGGATTTACCGTCGCTCCTTTGTTGCCAAACGACGATCGTGCGAACGATATTGCTGCCGCAATTTCTTCGTTCGAGAGTTTATCTTGAAATTGCGGCATTTTGTTATTAAAACCATTCCCCTTCACACGGATTTCTCCTTCCAACCCGAACAACACAATACGCGCCGGAGTGAAGGAGTCCTGCAGCAGCCATTCCGATCCGGCCAGCGGCGGATATTTCCCTTCCACCCCTTTACCATCGGCCTGATGACATGCCTGGCAGACCCCGGCATAGACCATATCCCCCTTGACTTCCGGTTTCACTTCGCCCCCCGCAATTGTTTGAGGCTGCTCGACCTCATGCGCGATGGTCCCGAACGTTCCACTGTATTTTCCAAGATAGAATCCCATCGCAAACAGCAAAAGTACGGAAATCCCCCAGACCCACGTGGGCGTCGGTTCAAATCCCTCCTCCGGTTCACCTTGTTCGCGTGAGACTATGCGAAGATGAATCTTGTTAACATCGGACGCATCGGAATCTGCGAACGCTTCGCTTTCAGCTGAGAAACGGATGTCGCCCGTTTGCCCGGCAGGCTTCTCTTCGCGAATGTCCTGCGAGGGGAATTTCTCTTTTTTGGAGGTCCGTCTCTTTGAGACAGATCGTTTATTTTTTCTTCGTTGTATCATTACTTGCCGATGCTTGGCTTACGGGATATGTGTGATTCATGCCGATGAGGTAAGCAATCAACGCTCGCCCCTCTTGCGTGGCAACGACAACCTTCCCTTTCGGCACAATGGAATCGGGAAGCGCAACGACTTTATCTTCGGGACCGGCAGTAATCTTTTCTTCAAATAACCACGGGAACGGAGGCATCACCGATCCGGGAGAAACAATGCGCGGGTTGTACAGATGAAGCAAATGCCACTCCTCGCTCGGCTGTCGTGCCCCTATATTAAACAAATCGGGGCCCGTGCGCATCGTTCCCAATAAATGAGGCTTGTCGTAGACATAGTCTGCCGGAACCGACGGCCGTCCCCAGAAGCGTTCCTGATCCGCGCCAAACCCTGCCGGACGAACCTGCTGGCTGTGGCAATACAAACATCCTTCTCGAATGTAGATTGAGCGGCCGTACGCCTGCTCATATGTGTAGCGCTCCAATCCCTTCGGCGGCTGCACTTCGGAAATCATCATATTGGGGATGCCGACCAATCCTGCCCAGCCGAGCAGGAGCGTGGCAAGAACGCCGAGAAAGAAAATAAATGAGCGGAAGAACATCATACTGTTTTTATCTCCCCGGTCGATTCAGCCGTCGGACGCAATTCAAACCAAGCCGGTACATACCGCGTCGGACCCGAGCGATAGATGATGAGAACGAATTGATACGCAAAGACAAGATGGCCGATGAGCATCATCGTGCCGCCGACGGACCGCGCCAAGAGGTACGGTTTGGTTGCATTCACGGAGGCGATGAACGGAAGCGACGGGTCGTTCATCATTGTCCCCTGTATCCAGCCGCCGATGCACATCGCAATAACGTAGAGTGCGATACCTGTTGCGCTCATCCAAAAATGCAGCTTAATGAGTTTCGGATAGGGCCATTCCCATTTCGCAATGCGCGGCATAATATAGTAGACGGCTCCGAACAAAATCATGGAGAGAAAACCGTACACACCGAGATGTGCATGGCCGATTGTGTAATGCGTGAAATGTGCAACCTCGCTGAACGATCTGAGCGATTCAATGGACCCTTGCAAACTTACCGCCGTGTAACTCATCGAACCGAATACGACAAAACGAAGTGTCGGACTGTACTTCAGCATCCTGAAATGCCCCAGCGTCGTGAGATGATGATTCACCGCAACAGCCATGACCGGGACGAACATCATGACGCTGGCGACGATCGACACTGTCACAAGCCACGTTGGCAGCGGTCCGCCGACAAGATGATGGATGCCGTTCCAATTATAGAAAAGTGCAAATGACCAGAATCCGAGAAGGCCGAGATAATAACTATAGATAGGGCGTCCGATAACTTTGGGGATGAAGTAATACGCCCCGGCAAGACCAACCGGAGTAAACCAGACGGCAAGCGCATTGTGCGCGAACCACCAATTCATAGCCGCTTCCGTAACGCCGTCATAGATGCCGAGATTCGCGACGGTATATAAAATTGGAAACCACAACATCGAAGCGAGGATGTACCATAAGCTGACGTACAAATGCTCAACCTGCCGTTTGCGAAAGGTCGAGATAATGGAGTACGCGAAAAATAAAAATCCAAGCGCGATCAAACCGCCGGCCGGCCTCGGGAACTCCAACCACTCCATGCCCTGGTTGTAACCGAAGAGCAGAGACACGACCCCGAATGCAACGCCGATGTTCCAGAGAATGACAGAGACATACAACGCCCAGGTTTTTTGTATGGCTGCCCGGCAGAGTCTGCCGGTAAGCCAGACAACCATTCCGGCCCCTGCGAGCGATGCCCAGCCGTACATCACTGTGTTGAGATGAGCCATGCGGACCCGCCCGAACGTGAGAAACGGCGTGCCGCCAAGCCAATCGGGTAAATTAAATTTTATCGCGGCAGTCAACCCTGCAAACGAACCGAACAGGAGCCAGGCAATGCCGGTAGCGAAATACAATACAACGGGGCTTGTAACAGAGTCGTCGATCTGAACACGGACTTGTTTTTCAGAGACGTCCTCGGTAGAGTCGGAGGCAAACGAAACGAACTTCTCTTTAGTGGTGGTTTGTACTGCCATTGGAGGGCTTTTTGAATAGCATATCCTGGGGCGTGCCGATAGGTTCTTCGTCGTCAAAAATTTGTTTCGCCCCTTCATTTAACTGCTTGATGGAAAACTGTTTCGACTGGACTGCCCAGACGAATCCCGCCAGCGTTAAAGCGCCCGCAATGACAACGAAGGAGATGATGATAATAACTGCAACCGGCAAGCTCATAATTTTATTTTTTGTTTCACGATCCAGCCGCTTAGATCTGTTTCTCGGCGAATCAAAAACCTTAGGGGGCAAGATAGCACATTGTTTTAACTTTTTCAATATGCCTCCAACATATTTTTGCATAGAAATGGGCACCAGGATTGTGTAATTTGTTCCGGACAATATCAGGGATGTTATGAACTTCACACCTATCTTTCTTGCCGGCTTCTTCGGAGGCATGCACTGTGTCGGCATGTGCGGCGCCATCGTCGCCGCATATCCCATGCAGGGCAATTTCCATAACCGAAGCACCGCGGAAAAATGGAACCCCGTCCTCAAACATCTTGCGCATAAATTCGGAAGAGTGTTGTCTTACGTTTTTGTGGGTGCACTTGCTACAGCAACAAGAGCATGAATGGGAATAATGATGCTGATGAGAGGATTAGGCCTCCCCCCTGCCGTGGATGACGATGGGAGGAGAACATCGGATGTAGAATGAAGAATTAATAATTAAGAATTAAAAATGGTAAGCCATATCGCTGAAAATGTCTAAGCAATAATTCTTAATTCTTAATTCCAAATTTTTAATTGCTCTTCAGCCTCAGCGAATTGCTCACGACACTCACGGAACTAAACGCCATCGCAGCGGCGGCTATTGCAGGGTTCAACATTCCAAACGCGGCAAGCGGAATCCCGATGACATTATAGATGAATGCCCAAAATAGATTTTGCCTGATAATGCGGACCGTCCGACGCGATAATTGAATCGCTTCAGCCACTCCGTTCAAATCGGACCTCATCAATGTAATATCGGCAGACTCCATCGCGATATCTGCTCCGTTTCCCATTGCAATGCCGACATCAGCTTGAGCCAATGCCGGCGCATCGTTTACCCCGTCGCCCACCATTGCCACAATTTTTCCTTCAGCCTGGGCAGCTTTCACATGGGCGGCTTTCTCTTGCGGCAAAACTTCAGCGATGACGCGGTCTATCCCCGCTTCCAACGCAATTGCCTTCGCGACATATTCGTTGTCGCCAGTCATCATGATCGTTTCGATCCCCATGTGTTTGAACCGTAAAATCGCCTCTTTGGAGTTAGCTTTAATCGTATCGGCAACGGCAACAACACCTGCCAGTTTTCCATCGAATGCAACGCACACTGCGGTTTTTCCTTCGGCGTAGAATTTCTGAACTATTGAATGCCCATCAGTAATTCCGACCGAAATATTTTCCATAAAGGCAAGATTTCCTACCGCTGCAGGCTTTCCATCGATGACGGCCGTAACACCCCGTCCCTCGAAATTCCGGAACGAGTCAATGTTTTCACTCAATGATATTTTTTGAAATTCGGCATAGTCGACAATTGCCGTGCCGAGAGGATGCTCGGATCTTTTTTCGAGTGTGGCTGCAAACCGGATCATGTCTCTTTTTTCAAACCCATTCAGTGCGACGACATCTGCGACCGACGGCTTCCCTTCGGTAATTGTCCCAGTTTTATCCAGAATAATAGTTTGGACTTTCAATGCGCGTTCGAGGCTTTCGGCATTTTTTATCAAGATGCCAATCGACGCACCCCGTCCGGTCCCGACGATGATTGCCGTCGGCGTTGCAAGGCCCAACGCACAAGGACATGCAATGATCAATACGGCAATAAAATTAATCATGGAAGAAGTAAATCCAATCCCGCCGACAAAATACCATAAAGCAAACGTAACTGCAGCGATCCCGATAACGACCGGGACAAATACCGATGCAATTGTGTCCGCCAGTTTTTGAATTGGCGCCTTCGATCCTTGTGCATCTTCGACAAGTTTGATAATGCGGGCAATGACCGTCTCTTTTCCCACCGCCGTTGCACGAAATTCGATGCTCCCATTTTTATTGATCGTCCCTCCGACTACAGAATCTCCAATGCTCTTTTCGACGGGAAGGCTTTCGCCCGTTACCATCGATTCGTCAATCGTCGTAAAGCCGCTCGTAATAACTCCGTCAACGGGGATTCTTTCTCCGGGACGGACTCGAAGAATGTCGCCGGCAACGAGTGCTGCAATAGCTGTTTCAGATTCTACTCCGTTACGAATCATGCACGCGGTCATAGGCTGAAGTCCCATCAATTTTTTGATCGCGCCCGAGGCACGCCATTTTGCGCGGGCTTCGAGAAGTCTCCCCATAAGAATGAGCGTGATGATCGTCGTCGCTGTATCAAAATACACCGTCCGCATTCCTTCGGGCAAGCCAAGCCATTGGGGAAACAATACTGCAGCAGCGCTATAGAGATATGCCACTCCTGTTCCGACAGCAACAAGCGTGTTCATATCGGCGGAAAAATGTTTCCCGACTTGCCATGAGGCTGCAAAAAATCTTCTCCCGGAAATAAACATCACCGGCGTTGCTGCAACAAGCAGCAATCTGTTGACCTCCTCCGTTGAGAGCGGCGACCAGCGCATAAACCACTGCGTCATGCTCATCATGCTGACGATCATAATCGGAACTGCAAGCGCCACGCTGAAAACGAATTCTTTCTTTAATTGCTCATAGGCTTTGCGTTGATGGGAATCAGCGTTAAGTTCAGGATTTGTCAATAGCCCTGGTGTTGCAATCTCCTCTTGCGGCAGCAGGAGCGTATAGCCTGCGTCGGTAACAGCGTTTGAGAGAGCGTGCAGGTCTGTCTTCTCTTCATCGAAGGATACAGAGACTTTTTCCGTCGCGAGATTGACATTCGCTTCCAGCACGCCATCAACTTTTTTCAACGCTTTTTCAACGCGAAGAACGCAGCTTGCGCAGGTCATTCCTTCGACAGGAAGGCTTAATGTTTGTGGATGGGAGATGCTCATGGTGTTCTTTGACAAGCGCAATTGATCTCTAGCAAATTCAATTTACACTGACAAGTTTATATCCCGCTCTGTCAATCGTTTCCGCAATGATTTGGTTCGATATTTTAGTTTCGTCGTATTGAATTTTTGCTTTTCCAATTTGGACGTCCTTTACCACAACGCCCGCGAGCTTGCTCAACTCCTTCTTCACGCTCATGACACAGTGCCCGCACGACATTCCTTCAATTTTCAATTCTTGAGTCTTCATAGTTTTCCTTGCTGTCGTTCCATTGATGGTAAAGACAGATCCTTTCTCATCATGAAAGTACAACAAACCAATCAAACAAACAATTTCCGTATCTCCTGCATACTCGATGTCGGACATCTTATACGGGAAATCGTGATAGATTGGAATATTTATCTAGACCAATTAACAAGGTGTCCGACATCTGTCCAACGCATTCTTCTTGCTTCCGTTAAATCTCTTTCTTATTTTCTTTTACAATTTTTTAAGAGGAAGCTTCAGCATGTCGTTAATGGTCAGTATTTCAGGGATCCGTGGCGTCGTCGGCGATAACTTGACGCCAGAAGTTGTCGTAAAATATGCAGCAGCCTTCGCAGAATACTGCAACCGGGAAACAATTGTTATCGGCCGTGACGGGCGTGTCACAGGGGCGAGCATCGCACATATCGTCAGTTCCACTCTCCTCCAAATGGGATGCGATGTTGTGGCAATCGGCATTTGCCCCACGCCGACCGTGGCTCTCGCAGTTGAGAAGATGAACGCCGCTGGGGGGATCGCCGTTACCGCGAGCCATAACCCTATCCAATGGAATGGAATGAAATTCTTCGCGCCGGGGGGAATGTTCCTCAACAGCGATGAAAATAAGAAATTCTGGCAAATTGCCGAAAGTGGAAATTTCGTTTTCCCCCCATGGAATAAGCAGGGAAGACATTCCGTTGACTCATCGCACATCGACAACCATATCAAATCCGTCATTTCCGTCCCGTACATTCATCGGGAACAAATCCGCAAGAGGGGGATCAAAGTGGTCGTGGATTGCGTCAATGCCGCAGGGGGCATCATCGTTCCAAAACTCTTACGCGAATTCGGCTGCAATGTCGTCGAAATGAACTGCGACGTCAGCGGGATTTTTTCGCACCCACCGGAGCCGATTCCCGAAAATCTCGGCGACCTTGCGAAGCGGGTCGTCGCGGAAAAAGCGGACGTCGGCATCGCCGTCGACCCGGATGTCGACAGGCTTGTCTTCATCGATGAACAGGGAAAGCCCTTCGTCGAGGAGTATACAATTGCTTCCGTGGTAAAATTTGTTCTTGGTGCGGAAAAACAACTAGGAAGAACAAACCACACTGTTGTCGTTAATCTCTCCACAACACGAGCCGTCGACGACATCGCAGCAGAATACGGTGCAACGGTTGTCCGCACGCCGGTCGGAGAGATCAACGTTGCATCAAAAATGAAAGAGCTTCATTCCGTTATCGGCGGAGAAGGAAGCGGCGGGGTGATTTTGCCGGAGGTACATTACGGCCGCGACGCAGTTGTCGGGATCGGACTATTTCTTCAACTGCTGGTGGATTTTGGCGGAAAAACTTCCGACCTTAAATCCAGCCTCCCTCAATACACGATTGTGAAAGATAAGATCGAACTTGGTTCGTTGAAGCCGGACGTCATTCTTCATTCACTGCATGAGAAATATTCGAAATCTGAAAAAACAAACATGGATGACGGGCTTAAGATAGACTTCGTATCCTCCTGGGTTCATCTGAGAAAATCAAACACGGAACCGATCATCCGGGTGATCGCCGAGGCACAGTCGCATGAAGAAGCCGCCGCTCTCGTTGAAAAATTCAAAAAGGAAATTCGCAGTTAATCCTTCAATGCTGAACGAAAATTCAAGGACAATTGCACATTAGAAGAAAATCCAATTGACGCTTTGCAAAGTCACAGGTACGATCGTATCGACACAAAAGAGTCAAACCCTGAGAGGGTACAAAGTGATGATCGTTCAGCCGATCGACCTGAGTGGTACATTGATCGGTAGAGATGTTCTCGCCATCGACACGGTCGATGCGGGCGTGGGCGACAACGTATTGATCATTCAAGAAGGGGCAGGTGCACAGCAGGCCTTGAAACGAAAAGATATTCCGGTTCACACCGTCATCGTTGCTGTCGTTGACGGAATAGATGTTGCGGGCCAATAAGGGTCTTTGGGGACCTCGCCATACACGTATATTCAACAATGCAAACTTCGACAACACAAAGCGGGATTAATATCTCCGACCTGTTGCGGCTTTCAGCCATTCCCGGAGTCGGGGCAAATCGGCTGCGTACCCTCATCACACATTTCGGGTCGCCAACTTCCGTACTCGAAGCCGCACCCCGCGAGCTGATCCGGGCGGAAGGAATCGACAAGAAGCTTGCCTCCACTATCGCTCACTTCACCGGCGGAGAGGCCTTTGCCGAAGAGCAGCTTTCTCTCGTCAACAAAGCCAACGGTCGAATTGTAACGTTATGGCATGATGAATATCCCGAATATCTCCGGAAGATTTACGACCCTCCGCCGTTGCTCTTTGTTCTCGGCACGATCGAGAAAAATGATAAGTATGCCGTTGCCATTGTCGGCACACGGCTTCCTTCGGCGTACGGAAAACTCATCACCGAAAGATTTGCAAAAGAGCTTTCAGAAAAAGGAATTACAATCGTCAGCGGGCTCGCACGGGGTATTGACACCGTCGCGCACTCTTCTTCATTAAAAGCCGGAGGAAGAACAATTGCGGTCATCGGCTCAAGCATCGATATTATTTATCCGTCTGAAAATAAAAAACTCGTCGAGCGAATTGCGGAGAGCGGCGCGGTCGTCTCCGAATTTTTTATGGGAACAAAACCCGACCCGGGAAATTTCCCGCGGCGCAACAGGATTATCAGCGGCATGTCGCTCGGCACCCTCATCATCGAAACCGCGGAAAACGGCGGGGCAATGATTACCGCATCAACCACCCTGGACCAAAACCGAGAGCTTTTCTGCATCCCGGGCAACATCACGGAAAAATACAGCTTCGGCACCAACAGGCTTATTCGCGATGGACATGCAAAACTCGTTCAATCGGTAGACGACATTATTGCAGAATTGAAGACTTCGCTCCGCCCCATCTTGAAATTTGCACAGCCGCAAACACCCGTACTTCTTTCAATCTTTGAACAAAAGATCTTCGACCTCCTCACATCCGAGCCGTCCCATATCGATGTTGTGGCGGAACGGTCTGGGCTTTCAATCCCGGACACCTTAGTAAACTTGCTGAGCCTGGAATTCAAAGGCCTGGTTCGGCAGCTTGCGGGAAAAATGTTTCAAAAGCTGTAGCCGGCAACTATCGAAATGACATTGCCTTCGCAATACAATAATCACGCCAAAAAACCTTTTGTTTCTCCTCAAAAATACATATCTTTATTGTGAATGATATGTTCACAATCGACGAAATCATAGTTGACGGCAGAATTGCCGACGTTCACTTCGCGTGCGACCTTGGTGAGTGCAAAGGCGCTTGCTGCACTCTGAACGGTGGCCGCGGCGCACCGGTTTCGGACGAAGAAGTGGATGAGATTTACAATGCGTACCCTGTCGTGAAAAAGTATCTTCCGAAAGGACACACCGACTGGATCGAACTCCATGGTCTGGTCGAAGGTGCACCGGGATACTACGCGACGCAGTGCAAAGATGAGCAAGCGTGCGTTTTTGTCTATTACGACCGCGGCGTTGCAAAATGTTCTTTCGAAAAAGGGTTTCACAACAAAGAAATTCAGTGGCGGAAACCTCTCTCATGCCATTTGTTCCCTTTACGGTCGAGTTACGGCAACCCGGAACAATTGAGGTTTGAGTATTTACACGAATGCGAACCGGCTTTCAAAAAAGGAAGTACCGAGAAAATACCCCTGTACAAATTCTTAAAAGACGTTCTGGTACGAGCGTACGGACGGACATGGTATCAGCGGTTCGAGATCGAATGTGAAGAGCGTTCATGTAATTCTCAAAGAGGCGATTAGGATTTATGCTACAAATCTCACAGCAGCAACGGCTGCTTCAAAAACTCACACCGCAGCAGATCCAGTACCTCAAGCTCCTTCAACTCCCCACCATAGCACTCGAACAGCGAATCAAAACGGAATTGGAACAGAATCCGCTGCTTGAAGAAGGCGTGGAAGACGAGATTGAAGTTGCCCAGGAAGATGCCGAAAACGAAGCTCCGGAGGTCGAAGAAACAACGGACGGTGAAGCCGAAGCAAAAAAAGAGAAGGACGAAGAGTTCACTTTTGAAGATTTCGTGAACGATGAGAATGCATATACGCCGAAAGCCAGCAACCAGCAGGATGATGAAGAGCGCGACGAGATCCCGATGTCCGCGCCCGAACCGCTTTTGCAAAAGCTGAGGGCGCAGCTCCAGCTTGTCGACCTGACCGAAACCGGCATGCTCCTTGCGGATGAAATCATCGGCAACATCGACGAAGACGGCTACTTGCGCCGCGATTTGAGCCTCATCGTCCAGGACATCAACCTTTCTCACGGTCTCCAATTGACGGTTCCGCAAGCGGAGCTTGTTCTGAAGCGAGTTCAACGACTCGAGCCTGTGGGAATCGGGTCAAGAACACTTCAGGAATGCCTCCTGTTGCAGCTCGAAGGACGCGAATTTGAGCCGCGGCTGAAGAAACTAGCCCGCGTCATCCTCGAAACATATTTTGACGAGTTCACCAAGAAACATTTCGAACAGCTGTCAAAACTTCTGGGGATCCCGCTCCAGGAGGTGAAAGAGGTTCTCGATGTGATTTCTCATCTCAACCCGAAGCCCGGCGAGGGAGAAATTTCAACTCAGGAAAACTACATCACTGTCGACTTTCTCGTCCACTTCGAGGACGGTGAGTTCATCATCCAGTTGAACGACAAGAACATTCCGCCGCTGCGCATCAACAAAGATTATAAAGAGATGATGTCGCGGAAGAAAAAGAACGGAGTCAATGCCGAAACGAAGACCTTCATCCGGCAAAAGTTTGAAGCGGCGAAATGGTTCATCGCATCGATCTACCAGCGGCGTGATACGATGCTGCGCGTGATGCGCACCATCGTCGACAAGCAGCGCCAGTTTTTCGAGTTCGGCGACGGACTGAAGCCGATGATCTACAAAGACATCGCCGCAGTCATCAAGATGGATATTTCGACGATCAGCCGCGTCGTGAACGGGAAATATGTTCAAACCGATTTCGGCGTCCACGAACTGCGCTACTTTTTCAGCGAAGGCATCAGCACGCAAAGCGGCGAGGACGTTTCAAACAAAGAAGTGAAGCTTCGCATCAAAGAGATCCTCGAAATGGAAGACCCGCACAAACCGCTGAGCGACGACCGCATCGCGGAGATCCTGAATGAGAGAGGCTTCAATATCGCACGACGGACGGTTGCCAAATACCGGGAGTCGATGATGATTCCGGTGGCGCGTCTGCGGAGAAAAATTTCCTAATCACCTATCGTTCGGACATCCTATGGACAACACCATTCATTCTACGACGATTATCGGCCTCGCACGCGACGGCAAAGTCGCACTCGGCAGCGACGGTCAAGTGACGCTCGGCGCGACCGTTGTCAAACATACGGCCAAAAAAGTTCAGCGTTTGTACAACAATTCAGTCCTCGTCGGCTTTGCCGGCGCTTCGGCAGACGCATTCACCTTGATGGAACGGTTCGAAGAAAAACTCCAGAAGCACCAAGGCCACCTCGAACGCTCTGCGGTCGAACTGGCAAAGGACTGGCGGACCGACAAATACCTGCGGCGCCTCGAGGCGATGATCGGAGTGCTGGACAAGGAACATGCGTTCATCATTTCAGGAACGGGGGATGTCATTACACCGGACGACGGCATCGTGGCTATTGGATCGGGAGGTCCCTATGCTCTTGCAGCCGCAAGGATGCTTGTCGCCTATACCAAACTCTCAGCCAAAGAGATCGTGGTCCAATCGCTGAAAACGGCCGCCGAAATTTGCATCTATACAAACCAGAATATCTCAATCGAAGAATTGTAAACCGATGAAAACACTCAGCACAACGGAAAAATCTCAACCCTTCACAGGAGGACGCGCCGACAGCCGAAAAGGCTCGGACGAACTGACACCCACGCAGATCGTTCGCGAGCTGGACAAGTACGTCATCGGCCAGCACGAAGCGAAAAAATCGGTAGCAATCGCTCTCCGGAATCGCTGGCGCCGCCTTCAGGTGCCGGAAAATCTCCGCGAAGAGATTATGCCCAACAATATTATTTTGATCGGGCCCACGGGAGTGGGGAAAACAGAGATCGCGAGGAGGCTGGCGAAACTATCGAATGCGCCTTTTATCAAAGTCGAAGCGTCAAAGTTCACTGAAGTCGGGTATGTCGGACGCGACGTCGATTCCATGATCCGGGACTTAACCGAGCTCGCCGTCGTGATGGTGAAATCTGAGAGAACCGGAGAAGTGCAGGAAAAAGCAGAGCGTCTTGCCGAAGAGCGAATTCTCGATATCCTCATTCCCTCTGTCCGCAAATCAAAGACCGATGCGAATACTGCCGCCGAGGCGCCGTCCGACGAAGAACTGAACGAAAAAACCCGCGAACGATTCAGGGAGAAAATCAAGGCCGGACAGCTCGACGACAGGATCATCGAGCTTGATGTGCCGAGCGATCAGTTCCCTGCCATGCAAATCCTCGGGCCGATGAATCTGGAAGAAATTGGCGTAAACCTGCAGGACGTATTCGGCAATCTGATGCCGAAGAAAATGAAAAAGAGGAAGCTCTCGATTGCGGACGCGAAGAAAATACTCGTCCAGGAAGAGGCACAAAAACTCATCGACCAGGACGCCGCGGTGAAGGACGCAATCCACAGGGTCGAAAACTCGGGCATCGTCTTTTTAGACGAGGTGGACAAGATCGCAGGGAATCGGGGTGCGATGAACGGCCCCGATGTTTCACGTGAAGGCGTCCAGCGCGATTTGCTTCCTATTGTTGAAGGGTCAACGGTCGCGACCAAGTACGGCATGGTCCGCACAGACCACGTGCTGTTCATCGCTTCAGGCGCATTTCATGTTTCCAAGCCGTCCGACCTGATTCCCGAACTGCAAGGCCGGTTCCCGATTCGTGTCGAATTAAAAAGCCTGACGGAAGAAGATTTCGTCAAAATACTCACACTGCCGCAGAACGCACTCATCAAGCAATACACTGCCCTGCTGAGGACTGACGGGATCGAGATCGAATTTTCTGACGACGCGATCCGGGCGATTGCGCGTATCGCAACTCAGGTGAACGAAGAAGTGGAAAACATCGGCGCCCGGCGGCTTCACACAATTATGACATCGCTCCTGGAAGAAATTCTCTTCGAAGCTCCGGAAAAAATTTCAGCGACGAAATTGGCCATCACGAAGGAAATGGTCGAAGAGAAACTTAATACCATCGTAAGGGATAAAGACCTGAGCAGGTTCATATTGTGACGCCATTTGTTCCGCAGATGTCGGACATCTTTTTCACTAATAGTATCTTGCATGATTCAATTTTACCTCAGTTAAAGCCAAAAGCTGTCCGACATCTCCGACTAATAAAAAGGCCCATCCGGCAATGCAGGACGGGCCTTTCTGTTTTGAGAAACTTGAAGCGTCAAATCCTAAATCGCATTCCCAAGGTAAACGAGGCGTCGCGGAAACTGTTCGGATTTGTAATAAGGGAGATGCTCTCTGTCCCAAGGTCTAAATCCCACATCGGTGTGTTAATCCCTATTCCAATCGACCAGTAAAACCCTTCCCGGCCACCGAAAGAAATCCCGGTTCGAATCGGGAATGCTTCGACAGGACGGTATTCCGTGCCCAGTGAAAAGCGGGGGATTGTGGTATTTCCCGGCTCATTGTTGAACCCGACATTGAGGTCCGCAGCAATAAGAAGCTGGCCGGGGAAATACGAAATAAAAGGAGCTTTGTCGAGCTGAAGCGCTCCGCCGATGTGCAGAGCGGTCGGAAGACTCGTCTTAAACGAAGTGGTGTCTCGCGTTTGACCTTTAAACGCGTTATTCAAAGAATCCTTTTGTAGGTAATCCGAAATTGAGAAACTGCCGTTCTCTGTAATAACTTTCGTATTTTGATTCCAAGTTATTTTTCCAATATCGGTAACACTCACACCAACACGCAAGGCTTGAAAAACTTCGCCGGATATGCCAAGATCAAGACCGAGTCCGGTGCCGGCGGGTTTGCTGAAGAAATCAGAAAAATTGGAATGCTTAAGGCTTACATGCCCTGTATCGATCGAAACAAAGTTGGCATTCGACTCACGCTGGAGAAAATTGGCATTTCCGGAAATTGGCTCGGAATATAAAACACTATCATTTCCAGAGGTCGTGGGCTTATAGGTGGGAACTATTTGAATATTTCCGGTATAATGATCCGTTCCAGTGTAACCGAAGCCCTGGACATATTTTATTCCGATACCAACCGCAACATTCTTTATCCACTTGACATCTATGGGCACCATGCGCGCATACGAAAGATTGTAGTTCCGGAGCCAGGACGCTTTTATAGAAGTATTGTCAAGGGTGTACGCGCCCCCCGTCGCGGGAAAAGCGTCCAGAGCCATTTTCAAATATCCTTCGGGGAGGTCAAGGTTCATGGCAACCTGGTCACTCACCGAAAAGCCAATACCTCCGAACGTTGCCCCTTGAGCGGTAAATCCGAGTTCCGTGACGCCAAAATTAGCCTGCGTATGCGAAATCCCGCCGGGAAACAAACCCAGAATTTCATTCTTGTCGGATTGGGAGAGAAATTTCCCGACCCTGACGCCGGTCGGTTGGCCGTTCGCACCGATGCTATCGACTCCAGTGAAGTCATCCTGGTAAATCTTGTAATTGATAAAATCGCTCCCTGCAAAAAAGCCGATCCCGCTGAATGGGGCAATCTCAAAAGTGGCGTCGCTGCCGCGGTCGTCGAGCGCAAGGTTCGCAGGGTTAAGACCGATCGCATCCAACCCGCGCGAGGAAGCGGTAAAAGTTCTTGCCATTCCGATCGTGCGCCCGGAGAAGAGGTCATTGCCGGCGTTCGATGTGTTTGCAATAACCACACCCAACACCACAGCGATCATCACGCTGGTAAAGTGTCGTTGCTCATTAACGCTGTTCATTGTTGTCTCCTTTGAATCATTGTTCATGAGTAGTGTGATTATTTAAGTTTGTCAAAATTGACGTTATAGACCACGCTGACAAAGGCCTTCAGCGTCACATAGTAACTTTGCTTAAACTCAACCGGCTGGTTGCTTCCAGAAGTGTTCAGTTTTATTTTCAGGGCGATGAAGTTCGCGGGGTTTATTTTATCAACATCGGCTGTGTCCAGACTGATGACCGTTCCCGTTAATCCGATGGGTGATCCGGGGTTGGAAGCATAGCGAGCACTGTCCGCCTGTATCACTCCAACTTTAGGCAACGAAAGGAGCACAATCGTATCCGGAATCGATTGATTGTACGCACGCCCCGGCAATAGTTTCGAGCCGACGGAAACCTGGAGGGGAAATCCATTTAATATCGTAAAAATGACATTCCCGCTGTCGATTTGCGTAAGACTTTTCTTGTCGATTTTGTTTCCCGAAGTATCCGAAATGACAACGGTGTCGAGAAAAGTTCCGTTGATAATACCGATGGTAACCGGGAATGTAAATTCCAACGAGGTATAAACGCTGTCCCCCACTTCCACCGTCCCCGTGCTGTCCGGATATTGATAATACGATGCAGGGTCAATGACAGCTTGCCCTGTAACGATCAGCTTCGAGGGAAGGCTGTTCCCGTTGTTGAAAAAGCTCGAGAGGAACTGATCGATGCCATTACCGGCAACGCTTGTAGCTTTGTCAAAGACAATGTCCTTTTCCTGCCCCGGATTGATGCGCAGTACATTCGTCAACCCGCCGCCCGGTGCAATTTCTTGCGCGGTGAGCGTCGCGCTACCCGGATTACCATTATTGTCCAATCCTGTGACCTTCATCGACAAGTCAGTCGGAAACGATCCCTTGCTTAGGATCTTGAGCGTTATGGAAACGGAGTCAAACTTGACGCTATCTGCCGTAAAATACTTCCCAATATCCCCGATCGAAGCGTCGACAGTCTCGTTGATAGGAACCACAGTCGGTTTTAGTTTCCCGACAACTTTGCTCAGAACGTACGTCTTCCTGGGCGGACTCTGGTTATTATTGAGGGGCGTCACATCGACACGGACCGAGTCATCCTTTGAAATCAAAACCTTGTTGCCTCCGGTTGCCCCCAAGGTTTTGATGTTGATAGAGAAGTGAACGTTCGTCGTCGAGAGTGTATCGGCTCTCCCTCCAATCACCGTATCGTGCTGGGATTGGATGGCATAATCGCTCATGTTGACAGTTTGAATGAACGTACCATTCGCCGGTACGATTCCGGTGACGTCGCCGGTGGCATCGTTCTTTAAAATGAAAGGCTGACCGGTGAGCCTGTTGACAAATTCGTTCAGCTTAAAACCGACGACAACACTCGTTGCTATACCATTAGTAATTTTGATCTGAAATTTTCCGTCGCTGAATTCGGCTCGTTTGATTCCTGTAGAATCATCGACAAGCTGAACCGCCGAATCGGGTATGCTCGCAACAGGATAATCTGAACTCAACTGGACCAGCGCGCTCTGTAATGTGGCCGTCGAACCTACTGTCCCGCCGTCAATACTCAATTGCGCCTTCAGACCTTCGGTCGAAGTAATCGTCTGCCCTGTGATTCCCGAAGTTTGAACAGTGAAGCTCATTTTCAAATTTGCGCTCATCAGTTCCCCTGAAACAACAGAAGAGCTAGAAGCACTTTGGCCCGCAGGAATGGGAGAAGAAAAAGCGAAGGTCGCTACGACGTTTTGCCCTTGATCGGTGTTAATCAATTCAACGCCAGGACTTTGGAAAATTATCGCAAACGGAAATGTGTTTGTAATGGTCAGCACCATCCGGCCGTTCGCGAAAACGACATAATCGTACGGCTGGTTCGGATTTGCAATGTTGTTGTTTATCTGAGCCGATGCATCCGGACCTGGATATGGACCGGTGGGCGGGTCGATTCCGAACATATCTTTGAATGTCACATTGACAACGGGAATCGCTGGAATGCTCGCGGGTACGAGCCCAAGTTTATTTGCTACGGAACTCGGAGTCGGAGTCAATTCAGGAAGAGTAATCGGCGTAGGCTGATTCACAAGCGATGATGGACGGTAAACGATACTTCCCGATGATGAATCTACGATAAATTTTGGGTCCTTCTGAATCATTTGCTCAAACGTGTAGGTGCGGTCGATGAGCCCGATATTCAGAGGAATTTGCCACTGCGGCGCTTTTGGGGCTAGCGGCGATTTCACGCATTGATACGAAAACGGAAGGGTGAGGAGAAGAAGCAAAAACAAAACGATTCTCGACTTTTCTGTTTTCATCCGGGAGAGAAACCTCATACAGTCCTCCTGACTAAAATGATACCACAAGCGATTTTCGGCGTGGGAAGGCTACAGTCCTTTTACTGAAATACCTGATCTGTCTTTAATGTAAATTGCCCGCACTCAGCAAATGTTGACGTGCGTCATATATGGCGTGTAGGCCACGAAAAGGTAAAGTGCCGGCCACCGGCATTCAGCGTCCGGCACTTCTTGAAATGCAACGATCAGTGTATTTTCTCTTCTTTGGTGGGAAGTTGAAAGCCGAAGTTGGGCGTCGGCGGTTCATCACCTAAGATTTTAATCTCACCAAATTTTGATTCGTACTTCTCAATATTGTCCTTCAGGGCATTCAAAAGCAGCCGCCCGTGCTGCGGAGTCATGACAATTCGGGCGAATACTTTCGCTTTTGGGACGCCGGGCAATATCCGCGTGAAGTCGATGACAAATTCAGCGGGAGAATGAGTAATGATTGCCAAATTTGAGTAAATGCCTTCGGCTTCTTTTTCTCCCAACTCGATATTAATCTGCTGCCCTTGCGGGGGCTGTGGATTGCTCATCAACATCTCCTCTCGTGAACGATGGAGTCGTCGCTACTCATGATTTGGGGCTCTTCAGAAGCCTCTGCTCATTATTCAATCAATTTTTCCCTTGCCGGATTGCATCAGCCTTGTCGTACGCCTGGAGGGCCTTTTCCTTCATGTTCAAGTTCGCGTACACCTGTCCCAACAATTCCCACATCAGCACATCATTCTTCTTCATGACAACCACATTCTCGAGATAGGGAAGAGCCATCCTGTATCTCTCTTTGTAGGACACATCATCGTCCTTTCCTGCGGCTTTCAGCTTCGCCTGCTCCACAACGCCCCAGTTGACGTACGTGGCGGCAATATTATACAGAGCGTCGGAAAACGTGGAATCAAGAATCAACGCCGTTTTGAACTCTGTTATCGCGTCGGAGAATGCTGAGTCTTTCAGCAAAAAGACGCCAAGATTGTAGTGGTCGATCTTGCTGTCGGGATATTTCTTTACCCGTTCCATAAGAAGCGTGCGGGCTTCTTCCTCTCGCTGCGCTCCGATGTACCCCTTCATCAAAAAATCGGAAATGTCGGGGTCTCCCGGGAACAACGCTTGTGCTTTTTTCATTACAGCCACTGCCTTATTAAACTGCTCGATCGCAGCTTTGAACTCGGTCGAATCAATCTGAGGAGTGTACGGCTTGTCGTCGTCGTACTTCAATTTTGTCACGAGCCCATCTTCCACAGACAGGGTCAAATGATATTTTTCAATTCTCCATGTCTCCTTTGTGTCGCCTCTTTTGGGCTTTTGGGGCTTCGAGATTTTTATGAGGGAATCTCCCAGCAAATAGCTGACGTCCACGGTTTTTATTTTTTCATGGATGCTGGCCAAATTCTTCATCGACTCATATTCTTCGCGATGAGCCGCCAGGAACTGCGTTTTTAGAACATTTCCGCTGTCAAGATAAATTCGTCCGAGAAGTTTGGCGGACAAGGTGTCTTTCCCCTGCTCAAACGCAATGATGAATTGCGCTGTTGCATTCGGCATATCATCGTTACGCAGATACGCCAGCCCGAGAGTGCGGCGCGTCATTAGGCTTTCCGGGAGCACCGCAACCGCTGTTGAGAATGTGACGATTGCCTTCTCCAGATAGGAAGCCGTGTCGATTGCCCTATTAATCTCGTCGACTCCCTGGTTGTATAGTTTTCCCCATGCGCTCACCGTCATCAACTGAATCTCTTTCTTATGCGTTGGAGCAATCGCCAATGCACTGTCGAAAGATACTTTCATGCCTCTGTAATCTCCCTGCGTGTACTGAATTTCCTTGCCGAGCAGGTAATACGCCTCCTCATTCTTCGGATTCTTTGCGATTTCTTTAAGAAGCTGCGCCTTTGCATTGTCATACTCTTTACGCTGTATGTATAGCTTTGCGCTCGTCATTTCCGATGATGCACATTCAAAACCCGTAGTACTGATTGCGGCCAGAACGACGGCAATTAAGCCAAACTGAAGTAGTAGTTTCATACGATGTTCCTTAGCTAATTCTATTTATTGGTTTATAGATGAAAAAATCCCTGAAAATATAGGGAAAATAGGCCTGATAGTCAAACTTTCTTTATCGATGAGAAATGAGTGAAATAATGATGCCCTGACTATTTTGAATGGGGGACGGATTCATCATTAAATTCTCTCAATTTCCACCTCGTTCCAAACTCTTCAGCTGTGGCGGGACAAGATGATTGGGAACGTACTAATACTGAAGCGGAGCTTCAATGCATTGTGTTCCAATCACACAGTCTGAGAGATTAGGAAGGAGAAAAAATTCTCACAAATTTAATTGAGAAAGCCATGGCAACACGAAGCTATTACACATCACTCATACTATCGGGTCCATCAATTGCTTTACCCCATCTATTTCCGTACTTTGATTAATGAAGACCGCGGTGCGAACAACCCTTACCGATGCACTATGAAAAAACTTGCCGTCCTTTTCCTTCTCACTTTTTCCCAATACTCGTTTGCGGAAAACGGCGTTATTCTTTTTTTGAAAGTTGACGGCTCAATCAATCCCGCCTCCTCCGATTATCTCCACGAAGGCATCAAGCGGGCGGAAGAGAAAAATGCGGTGTGCGTCGTCGTCGAACTAAACACACCCGGGGGCTTGTTGAAATCTACCCGGATGATTGTGACAGACTTTCTGACATCGACCGTTCCCATTATCGTTTACGTTTCCCCTTCCGGTTCCCAATCGGCATCTGCAGGAGTGTTTATCACGCTTGCTGCCCATGTCGCTGTCATGGCTCCCGGAACGAATATCGGGGCGGCGCACCCCGTGAATATGCAGGGGGGGATGGACTCAACAATGACGGAGAAGGTCACAAACGATGCCGCCGCGTTTATCAGAACAATTTCGGAAAAAAGACATCGCAACATTCTCTGGGCTGAAGAAGCCGTCCGAAAAAGCTTGTCGATCACCGAAACGGAAGCATTGAAGAAAAACGTCATTGATTTCATTGCGAAGAACCGGTCCGCATTGCTGGATTCCTTGGACGGAAGAATAATTTCCACGACCGACAGAACAATCACGCTTGCAACGAAGAACACGACGATTGAATCGTGGGAAATGGGCTGGCAATACAAAATTCTCGACACCGTAAGCGACCCGAACATCGCTTATATTTTTATGATGATCGGTCTTTATGGACTATTGTTCGAACTGTACAACCCGGGGGCTGTTTTCCCGGGAGTTGCGGGGGCGATTTCCTTGCTCATCGCTCTCTATTCAATGCACACACTTCCGATCAATTATTCCGGCGCGGCGCTCATCGTTCTCGGCATCATCCTTTTTCTCCTCGAAATAAAAATTACAAGTTACGGATTACTCACAATCGGCGGCTCAATTTCACTTTTTCTCGGCTCTATTATGCTTATCAACACCGACGCATGGTTCGAATTTCAGGATATTTCACTCAACGTTATTCTTCCCACCGTTCTTCTCACTGCCGCGTTTTTTGTTTTTGCCATCGGCGCCGGACTGAAGGCGCAGCGGCGCAAACCGGCGACAGGTGCGGAAGGGATCGTTGGCGAGCATGGCATTGCATTTACAAAGCTGAATCCATCAGGGCAGGTCAAAGTCCACGGCGAGATCTGGAATGCTGAAAGCCTCGACGGTCCGCTGCCAAAAGACTCCGGCATCGTCGTTGCAGAAGTGCGCGACCTATCGTTACGGGTAAAAAAGGACGCTCAGGGCAAATTGCCCTCGTAAGAGAGGAGAAATCTCTCTCTCACCATCAATTATCAAAAGGAGTGTGTTATGGAACCATTTGGAGTTCTTCTCATTATTCTCATTTTCTTCGGCATCATCATTATTTCCAACGCGATAAGGATATTGTCCGAGTATGAACGCGGCGTCATCTTTCGTCTTGGAAGGATGATAGGCGTGAAAGGGCCGGGACTGATTCTTCTTATCCCGATCGTCGACAAAATGATCCGCGTCAGTCTGCGGACTGTGGTCTTAGACGTCCCGCCTCAGGACGTCATCACAAAGGACAACGTTTCGATCAAAGTAAACGCAGTGGTATACTTCCGCGTCGTACAGCCGGACAAAGCAATCGTGAGCGTGGAGAATTATATTTATGCCACATCGCAATTGGCGCAGACGACACTCCGCAGCATCCTCGGACAGTTTGAACTGGACGACCTGCTTGCACAGCGCGACAAGATCAATCATGAGCTGCAGATGATCATCGACCAGCACACTGAGCCGTGGGGAATAAAGATTTCAACCGTGGAAGTGAAGCAGATCGACCTGCCTCCGGAAATGCAACGGGCAATGGCGAAACAAGCGGAAGCGGAGCGCGAACGCAGGGCCAAAGTTGTTCATGCAGAAGGAGAACTACAGGCTAGCGTGAAACTCGGAGAAGCGGCAGCAATCATTCAGAAGAATCCTATAGCACTCCAATTAAGGTATCTCCAGACGTTGACGGAAGTGGCCTCGGAAAATAATTCGACGACCATTTTCCCCTTCCCCATGGAATTGCTAACGCCGTTTATCGACATGTACAAAAAGAAATAATTGTGCAATAAAAAAGCAGAGGGATCGAGTGGCTTCGTTCCCTCTGCTTCAATATTTGCGCAGTCACATACTTTGGCCAATATAGTGCCATTTCTCAAAACAAATATTGTATTTTTCAATGACTAATTCACCGCAAAGGGCGCTAAGGACGCAAAAATTTCTTACTTTTCTAAAAAACTCTTTGCGACCTTAGCGCCCTTTGCGGTTAGAATACAAGATTTAATATTAGAAACTGCACTAGCTAGTTCCGCACATTGCTATTATATTTACACGCTTATTTTCTCCGCTGCACAAAACTCGTCGAACGCATCCGTCAAATCAGCGGCAATTGCTTCCGCATCACGGTTCTCAATTCTGAACCGGGGAATGAAATGCACCAGCTCACCGTCTTTGAACAACGCCACCGACGGAGACGACGGCGGTATCTGTCCGAACCATTCTCTCGCCCGCGCTGTCGCTTCCATATCCTGTCCTGCAAAAACACTCGTCAGCACTTCAGGTCTGTTCCGATGCTGCAACGCCTTTGTAATCGCCGGCCGCGCGCGTCCCGCAGCACAACCGCAAACGGAATTGACGACAACGAGCAGCGTTCCCTTCTTCTGGTTCATCACATCATCTACCTCTGCAGCACTCCGCAGCTCGCGGATCCCGATTTTTGTTAGTTCATCGCGGAATGGCTGGATTGCTACCGGATCATACATTGGGACTCCCTTTAAGAATGAGGATTTAATAATTAAGAATGAATAATTAGTTGTTTGACTGCAAAGTTTTCAAAATCGAACTTAGAATCTTGAGAAGTTCTTCGCAGTCTGCTATCAGCTTTTTTGATTGGCTCTGGTCAATGTAGCCTATATCCCTTAACAATCTTAACCAGTAATGAGTTTCCCGGGCTTCCTTATATGATATCCTCAATTTGGACTGAAAATCTCTTTTTGACTGACCACCGATGGCTTCTTCAACATTGGCGCCGATCGAAGTGCCACTTCGTATGAGCTGCTGAGAGATAATTCGCTCCTTCTTTGCATTGACTAACAATCGGCACGTTTTTACAATCTCAAGAGCGAACTCGTAACTTTTTATCTGAACAACATTCCCTTGTTTCATCGTTCCCCCCGAATTTTTAATTATTAATCCTTAATTCTTAATTTTTCATCGCATTCAGCGCGCTCCCCGCCTTGAACCATGCAATCTGCCCCTCGTTGAATGAGTGGTTCAACGCAATAGTGCGCACAGATCCATCGTTGTGCTTTATTTCGAGGCTCAGGGGAACCCCGGGCGCGAAGGTTGTCAACCCTCGGATCGCGAGCAGGTCGTCTTCCCGGATCAAATCGTAGTCCGCTGGATTCTTAAACGTGAGCGCCAGCATTCCCTGTTTCTTTAGATTCGTTTCGTGGATCCTCGCAAAGCTTTTCACGATGATCGCGCGTCCGCCGAGGAAGCGCGGTTCCATTGCAGCGTGTTCGCGCGACGAGCCCTCTCCGTAGTTCTCGTCTCCGATTGCCACCCAGCCGATTCCCTTTGCCTTGTAGTCGCGCGCCACAGCTGAAAAATCTTTCATTTCACCGCTCAAAATATTTTTCCCTTTCCCGGCATCGCCGGTAAAAGCATTGATCGCCCCAATGAACATATTGTTCGAAATGTTGTCGAGGTGTCCCCGGTATTTCAACCACTTTCCTGCAGGGGAAATGTGGTCGGTCGTACACTTCCCCTTCACCTTTACCAACACACGGAGAATCTCCAAGTCTTTCTTCTCCCATGGAGTAAACGGCTCAAGAATTTGCAAACGATCGCTCTTAGGGTCGACTTTTACTTGTACGGCAGCGCCGTCTTTTACCGGTTCGACGAATCCCCGTTCTCCGGAGGTATATCCTTTTTTCGGAAGTTCATCACCATGCGGAGGGTCGAGTTTCACCATCTCCCCTTTAGCATTCACGACCGAATCTGTCAATGGATTGAAAGTGAGTTTTCCAGCAAGCGCGAATGCTGTGACAATTTCGGGGCTTGCGACAAACGCATGTGTTGCCGGATTCGCGTCGTTGCGGCCGGTAAAATTCCGATTGTACGAAGTGATGATGGAGTTCTTCTCTCCCATCTTGACATCATGCCGTTTCCACTGTCCGATGCACGGACCGCATGCGTTAGCGAGAACGAGCCCGCCGATATCGGTCAGCGTCTTCAACTGTCCGTCGCGCTCGATTGTCGCGCGAATCTGCTCGCTGCCGGGAGTAATGGTAAACTCCGATTTAGCTTTCAATCCTTTTCCGAACGCTTGCCTGGCGACCGACGCAGACCGTTCGATATCTTCGTATGAAGAATTTGTGCAGCTTCCGATCAATGCAACCTTAAGGTCTTCGGGATAGTTATTTTTTCTCACGGCCTCCGCGAACTTCGAGATCGGCCATGCTAAATCCGGAGTAAAAGGCCCGTTCACATGCGGCTCAAGTTCGCTCAGATTAATTTCTACAATCCGGTCGTAATATTTTTCCGGTGCGGCAACAACTTCCTTGTCCTGCACCAAAAATTCCGCTGCCTCTTCCGCGAGCGATGCAACATCGGCTCGCTCTGTTGCACGAAGATAATCTGCCATCCGGGAATCAAACGGAAAAACAGAGGTCGTCGCTCCGATCTCTGCCCCCATATTGCAGATGGTTCCTTTCCCCGTGCATGAAATGGATTTCGTCCCTTCGCCAAAATACTCGATAATCGCTCCCGTTCCCCCTTTCACCGTGAGGATGCCGGCCACTTTCAGGATGACATCTTTTGCGGATGTCCAGCCGTTCAACTTCCCGGTCAGGCGCACTCCGATCACTTTTGGAAATTTTAATTCCCACGGCATTCCCGCCATCACATCCACCGCATCGGCGCCTCCAACGCCGATAGCGATCATGCCAAGTCCTCCGGCGTTGGGCGTATGCGAATCCGTTCCGATCATCATCCCGCCGGGGAACGCATAGTTCTCCAGCACTACCTGATGAATGATTCCACCCCCCGGTTTCCAAAATCCGATGCCGTATTTATTCGAAACGCTCGCGAGGAAATCGTACACTTCCTTATTATCTTCAGTTGCCCTCAACAGATCCCCCTTCGCACCTACTTGTGCTTGGATAAGATGATCGCAATGGACGGTCGACGGGACAGCAACTCGTTTTCTTCCTGCCGACATAAATTGAAGAAGCGCCATCTGTGCGGTAGCGTCCTGCATTGCAACTCTGTCAGGAGCAAAATCGATGTACGACGCGCTCCGTTCTGCCGCCTTTAACGGCGTCCCAAAAAAATGGGCGTAGAGTATTTTTTCAGTTAACGTCAACGGCCGCCCAACGAGCTTTCTGGCGAGTTGAACCTTTGCCGGAAGTCCGGCGTACAATCTTTCGATCATTTCGAAGTCGAAAATCATAATAAAGCTTCCTTATCAGTGGGGTTTACGTGGCAAATTCCTGGTATAAATATATGAATCCCCCGCCTTCTCTGCAAGAGATTACCTTGCACGGCAGTCGATTTTTCGTTATTTTTCATCGATTAGTGAGAGAAAAAGGATGCACGATGGGCGAGAAGCCTCAATCAGATTCTGATGTGCTGGACGATGTCATCGACGAGACGAAACTCAAGGAACCGGTTCGGGCTATCTTATTCAATGATGAAGTTCACACATTCGATGAAGTTATCAACCAGCTCATCAAAGCATTGAGATGCGACCATGCTAAGGCAGAGGCATTAACTTGGGAAGTTCACAACACCGGCAAGTCGTGCGTGTACACCGGTGAATTGACCCGGTGTCTGGAAATCACGCACATCCTTGAAGAAATAGAATTGATGACTCAAATTGAAGTATGACGAAGGAACTCAAATGAGACGAATGAGCCTGAAAATGATGGTGATGCTGCTTTCACTGTCGGCGAGCGGGATTGCGAGCGAGCTGATCCCTTTCAAAGACACGACAACATCATGGAACAACATAAAAGCAATCGCAGCACAAGAAAATAAATTGATTTTCATCGACGCGTATACCGATTGGTGCAGTTGGTGCAAAGTGATGGATAGAGAGACTTTTTCGGATACCGCCGTTGCAAATTTCATGAACGAAAAGTTTGTTCCGGTACACTACGAGATGGAAACCGGATTCGGGTTGATCATGTCGGCAAAATACCGCGTCAATGCATTTCCGACATTTCTCATCTTTACGCCCGACGGAAAGCTCGTCAACCGAATCGTCGGATACCACAAATCAAAGGAGTTTCTAGAAAAGCTCAACTCCTCGCTTGATCCCTCCAAGCAGGAGAACCTTACCGGAATCTCAGCCGCACTCGACCCGGGATTCCCGCAATTCTACAAAGATTCATTCCTGAAAGGGAGCCTTCGAAGACGGCCTGATAGTGCGACGGTAAATTCCTACCTGGCCTCGGCACAAGACCTTTCGGACGAAGTTGCATGGTCGGTGTTGTATCGATTCAGCAACCTGGCAACCGATAGATATAAAGATTTTGTCTACAAGAATTATGACCGGTTGAAAAAAATGTACGGCGTAAACGACGTCGGGAGCGCGGTAACCGCTTTTCTCTCGTCTGACCTCGCTGTTGCAATAAATACGAACAATGAGTCGGGATTGGAAAAGGTACTTGCCACTTCGAAGAAATACTTCAGCTCGAACGATGAATTGCAGTTCACCTATAAACTCGGATTCTATAGCGGAACGAAGCGATGGACATCATTCGCCGATCTTCTTGACAGCGCAAAGAGAATTGGCAGCGGGCTTGATGAGAATGTGATGAACAACTGCAGCTGGATGGTTTACCAACAGTGCGACGACAAAGAAGTCGTTGCCCGTGCAACGAAATGGATGAGCGATGTCGTAGAAAAAAGCCCAAAGTATATGCTGCTCGATACGTACGCGGCGCTCCTCTACAAGAGCGGCGATATGAAAAAGGCAAAACTCTATGCAGAGACTGCAATTGAAACCGGGAAGAAGAACAAGGAAGACGTCCAGGAAACTGTAGAACTCCTGAAAAAGATCAATGGATCACTGGAAGAAAAGCCGTAGCCGCCAATGACTTCACCTGAAATTCGACAATCATTTCTCGATTTCTTTGCATCGAAACAGCACCGCATCATTCCGAGTGCGCCGGTGATACCGCACGGCGACCCGACGCTTCTTTTCACGAACGCAGGGATGAATCAATTCAAAGAAATTTTCCTCGGAACCCGCAAAAGCGATTACACACGCGTCGCCGATACGCAAAAATGCATCCGTGTGAGCGGGAAGCACAACGACCTCGAAGAAGTAGGCCGCGACACGTACCACCACACATTTTTCGAGATGCTCGGCAACTGGTCGTTCGGCGATTATTACAAAAAAGAAGCGATCGCGTGGGCGTGGAAATTGCTGACGGGAGTATGGAAACTTCCAAAAGAGCGTCTGTGGGCAACGGTCTTTAGAACAGACGACGAAGCGTTCGAACTGTGGAAAGAAGTTACCGACATCAATCCGTCGCACATTCTAAAGTTCGGAGAAAAAGATAATTTCTGGGAGATGGGAGAAACCGGTCCATGCGGTCCTTGTTCAGAAATCCACATGGACTTAACCGCTGACGGCAGTGCAACTGCTTCGCTTGTCAATGCCGGCTCTCCGCAAGTGATCGAAATCTGGAATCTCGTTTTTATCCAGAACAATCGCACCGCGAAGGGGGAACTCGAGAACCTTCCAATGAAGCATGTCGACACCGGCATGGGATTCGAGCGCGTCTGCGCGGTGATGGAGGCGATGAAAAGTAATTTCAAGCGTCCCGCATCGAATTACGATTCGGATGTTTTCACTCCGCTTATCAAAAAAATCTCCGAAGTTTCAAAAGAGCCGTACGGCCAGAACGACGAGACCGATATTGCCATGCGGGTCATTGCAGACCATATCCGTGCGTTAACTTTCGCAATCGCCGACGGCGCTATTCCTTCCAACGAAGGGCGCGGATATGTTTTGCGCAGAATTCTCCGGCGCGCGGCGCGCTTTGGCCGAAACCTCGGCTTGCACGAACCATTCCTTTTCAAGTTAGTCGACACGCTAGTGCAGACGATGTCGCATGCCTTCCCTGAGATAAAAGAACAACAACAGCATATTGAACGTGTCATTAAAAGCGAGGAGGAGGGGTTTAACCAAACGCTCGACAAGGGATTAGAAATTTTCGAACAGGCAATAAAGGAAACACAAAACGATGTCTTCCCTGGGCCAATTGCATTTAAACTTTACGATACGTTTGGATTTCCATTGATCTGACACAACTTTTGGCAGGGAACGAGGATTTAGATGTTGATGTTGCCGTGTTTTCGAAGAGTTAATGGAACAGCAAAGGATGCGTGGAAGAGATTCAAGGGATAAAGAACAGGCTCGACATGTTTACCTTCAGGGTGAAGGACGCAATCTTAAGACATTAGGCTTTGTCGGATATGATGAGCTTGAAGTGGAAACTGAAATCACTTCACCTCGTTAAGGCAAAAGATAATACGACAGTTGGAATCTTGCGCTTGACAAAACCCCATTTTATGCTGAGTCTTGGAGGACAGGTTGGCGATGTAGGAATGAATCTATCTTTTTAAAGATAAAGAAATTTAGTTCTTGTAAATGATACTTTCGAGAGTATCCAACATATCCATTTGCGTTCTCGATCATATTCGATGACAAACTCGAAATAGGGAAAAAAGTTAAGGCAATATTGAACAAAGATGTCCGACAATCAATTCAACGTAACCACACGGCAACGCATCTGGTTCATGCCGCGCTACGGAAAGTGCTCGGCACACATGTGCACCAAGCAGGATCGCTTGTCGCACAGGAACATTTACGTTTCGACTTTGCTCATTTTTCAAAAGTAAGCGAGCAGGAACTTGCAGAGATCGAGAATATTGTCAACGAGAAGATCGCAGAAAATATACAGCTTCAACATTGGCGGAATATTCCGTTCGAGGAAGCCCAGAAAATGGGAGCGTTGATGTTTTTCGGCGACAAATACGGCGATAAAGTGAATGTGGTTCAATTCGGCGATTTCAGCAAAGAATTCTGCGGCGGCACGCACGTAAAGAACACCGGCGACATCGGCTTTTTCAAGATCAGGGCAGAATCAAGCAGTGCAAGCGGTGTGCGGCGCATCGAAGCGATCACGCACGAGTATGCGGTTGAATTTCTTAAGAACGAAAACAAGACCTACAAAGAACTGTTGGAACGTGGGTACCAGCTTATCGACGAAATTCAATCGCTCCAGAAGGATATCCTTCAATTAAGCAACGGCTCTTCCCCCTTGTCTAAAGAAGAGACCCTCAATCTTGACATCGAACTGCGTAAGATGGAGCAAGTCCCGGGCGCACCAAAAACAATCGTTGCCGCGGCACTCTCGCAGGAATTTTCCGAGCTTCATCAACGCTCCCGGAAATTGGAAGATTACGTATTGATGCTTGCAGAAAAGAAAAAAACTTTCGAGAAAGAGCTCGCAAAATATAATCTGAAATCGGCCTCGTCCGATATCGAAATGCTTATTCTGAATGCATCATCGGTCAACGGATTCAAACTCGTTACGTCGAAGGTAACAGCTGCAGACATGGACATGCTGAAATCCATGGGCGACACTCTTCGCTCAAAGATCGGCAGCGGGGTCGGCCTGTTAGCATCGGTCATTGACGATAAAGTGGCACTGGTCTGCGTTGTAAGCGACGATCTGATAAAGACAAAAAATATTCAAGCGGGAAAAATTGTCGGCGCGGTCGCAAAGATTCTCGGCGGAGGAGGAGGCGGAAAGCCGCATCTTGCAACTGCAGGCGGTAAAGATGTCGCGAAGCTCGACGAAGCGCTGAGGAGTGCGGGAGCGGTAGTTGAGGGGATGATGTAAACAGTGAAAAGTTAAAAGTGAAAAGTTTTAACGATGGAATTGTTATTTTCTATATGACTTAGGGTTGATCAAATGTCCGTTTATCAAACGTTAGTTACAGCCGCCAAAGCCAAAGGCGCCGGGTATCTCGTTTTGGTCGATCCCGATAAAATCGACGGAAGTAATTTTTCAAAATTTATTGAACAAGCGACAGATGCAGGCGTAGACGGTTTTCTCGTCGGCGGAAGTTTGGTCCTTGCCGATACATTTGAAGATTGCATCAAGACCATCAAAAAAAATACCGGCGTTCCGGTTGTGATTTTTCCCGGAAGCGTCCAGCAGATTTCAAAAGAAGCCGATGCGATCCTGTATCTTTCTCTGCTGAGCGGCCGCAACGCCGAACATATTATCGGAAGCCAGGTAACGGCGGCACCGATCATCAAGAGAATGAACCTTGAAGCAATTTCCACGGCATACATGCTCGTGGAATCGGGGAGGACGACGTCGGCGGAATTCATGAGCAACACCAAGCCCCTGCCGCGCAACAAGCCGGACATCGCCGTTGCCCACGCACTTGCCGCGGAATATATCGGCTTTAAGCTCCTCTACCTTGAAGCCGGCAGCGGCGCCGAGCAATCGGTTCCCGATGAAATGATCGCCGCAGTTTCGAAGTACTGTTCCGTCCCTCTTATCGTCGGCGGCGGAATCTGTACAGCGGAAGATGCGCACAAGAAGGTAAAAGCCGGAGCACAGTTTGTCGTTACAGGAAATGTTCTGGAGCGAAACGGTTCAAAGAATCTCATCCAGGAGTTTGCTTCAGCAATTCATGTTCGCTGAGATCATCTACGCTGAGAAACGCAGAAAGAATGATTATGGCCCATCTTCCACTCACGCTCGTCTATCGTCAGAGTTTTATACAGGATTCTTTGAAAGCCAGCGCTGAAACAAAGCTGAAAATTGCCGAGCAATGCAATGCCGATATTTCGAAAGCCATTGATATCATCGTGGCTGCATTTAATAACAAAAAGAAAATTCTCCTCTGCGGCAACGGCGGCAGCGCAGCAGATGCCCAGCATCTTGCGACGGAATTCGTCATACGCCTTTCACCCGGCATTACGCGGCCCGGGCTTCCAGCCATTGCCCTCACCGCCGATTCATCGGCGCTTACCGCCGGGGCAAATGACCTTGGCTACGACGCGGTCTTTGCGCGTTCGGTAGAAGCGCTTGGAATCGAAGGGGACGTTCTCATCGGCATCAGCACAAGCGGCAACTCGGCAAGCGTGAACAATGCATTCAAAAAAGCGCGGGAAATGAAAATAGCGACAATCGGCTTCCTCGGCAAGGATGGAGGATCGTCGAAAGCACTTGTCGACCTCGCAATCATCGTCCCGTCGAACGATACGCAGAGAATCCAGGAAGGACACATCACGATCGGGCATATTATTTTCCAGGAAGTAGAACAGGAGATGTTTGGATAGTTACAATACATCAAAAAGCATTGCTCACGCCAAGGCGCAAAGGCGCAAAATATTTCTAAAAAATCTCCGCGACATAGCGGCTTTGCGAGATACAATTTTCTCTATTTCATATAATAAAAATTTAAAAGGAGGGCCGCGATGAAAGGTTTTCCGGGAATGGGGGGCAATATGCAGGGGATGCTGAAGCAAGTCCAGAAGATGCAGGAAAAAATGGCTCAGGTGCAGGCAGATCTTGAACAGAAAACCGTAACCGCAGAATCGGGCGGGGGCATGGTAAAGGTGACTGCCAACGGGAAGCAACAGATACTCAAAATCACCATTGAGAAAGAAGTCATCAACCCCCAGGAAAGCGACATGCTTGAAGATTTGATTGTTGCGGCCGTGAATAAGGCACTGGAAGAATCGAACAAGCTTGCGCAATCCGAAATGGCTAAAGCCACGGGGGGAATGCTGCCGAATATTCCGGGGCTTAACCTTCCGGGAATGTAATGCGCTACACGTCGGAATCAGTCGAACAACTTGTCGAAGAATTCGCTCAGCTGCCGGGCATCGGGAAGAAAACGGCTTTGCGGCTGGCATTGTTCATTCTAAAAATGCCGCGCGAAAAAGTGGCAGCGTTTGCACGGGCATTACTCAACATGAAAGACAAGGTGCGGTATTGTTCGGTCTGCAGCAACATCACCGAGAGCGATCCGTGCAACATTTGTTCGAGTGCGAAACGCAATCGCAGGATCATCTGCGTTGTTGAGGAACCAAACGACGTGATGGCGCTCGAAAAAACGAATGAGTTCCACGGATTGTATCACGTCCTTGGAGGCGCGTTGTCGCCGCTGGATAATATTGGGCCGGAGGATTTAAAAGTAAAAGAACTCCTATCGCGCATTACCGATGATATTGAAGAAATTATTCTTGCGATGAACCCGAATGTCGAAGGCGAAACAACGACAGTCTATCTGTCCCGTCTGCTCAAGCCACTGAAAGTGAATGTCACGCGCATTGCGCGAGGCCTTCCCATCGGAGGCGACCTGGAATTTGCAGACGAGGCGACATTATCGCGCGCATTGGAGGGACGAATTGCGCTCTAAATATATTTACGCGGCGTGTTTTTTTCTTGCTGTGATGACCGCGTCGTGCGATTTGTTCAAAACGGGCACTCCCGAGCCTCCCGACCAGGGAAACACGGCGAATCCGCCTGCAACCACGCCGCAAATACTCATCGATAATTTGCAGTCGTGTTTCGCGAACAAAAACGTCAACGATTACGAGAAGGTTTTTGCCGACGCTGCGTCTGTGGGGAGAACGTATGTATATGTTCCGACACAACAGGCCATCGGAAATTACTCCGTGATCTTTTCACATTGGACAACAGATTCGGAGTTGAACTATTTCAAAAAAGCAATGGCAAGCGTCAGCGTTGCATTTACGCCTGCCGTATCGTTTTCAAATGTCGTTTTTACGCCGTTCCAATCCGATTCGGCATTGTATGAAACTGATTATACCGTTTTTATTACGCCCACGACGTACACAGGGCATGCCCGATTCTCAATGCTCCCTGACAAGAACGCCGGCACGTGGGTCATTTACCGCTGGGAGGATGTTCAAACAGCAAACGCTTCAGCGTTGAGTTGGAGCGATCTGAAAGGACAATTCAGTCAATGAAGGCGGCGGCGATAATCATTGTGTGTGCGGTGTCGCAGTGCGGCTGTCTCAATCCATTCGCGCCCGCGTTAGACAATTCAAATCAAACGAACGGATCGGTGCTCGGGGACCAGAAAACGATCGACGGGGTGTTCCAAAATTTCAGGCAAGCGTATCTCTTTAAAGACACAACAATTTACGGGCAGTTGATCGGTTCCGATTTTATTTTTGTCTATCTTGATTACGACATCGGCGCTGATGTTTCCTGGGGCCGCGACGACGAAATGCGTACGACCAATGGATTGTTCCAAAACGCGCAGAGTCTCGACCTCGTCTGGAACGGTTCGATTCCTGTAGAAGGCGATACGGTCGATGTGTCCGTCAACGTAACAAGGAATTTTAATTTGACCGTCACGTTCAGTCCTACCGACATCGTGACCATCGACGGATATGCGAGCCTGACACTCGAGCGGGCGACCGTGAACGATGAGTGGCGCATCGCACGTTGGAACGACGAGTCAAATTATTAACGAATGCTATTAGCTCTTAGCCTTTGGCTTTTCGTTTTTCATTCATAATTCTTCATTCATAATTATTAACAGCGTTTGACTCCGCAACTAAAAATATCCTACCAGGGCGAACCCGGCGCATTCAGCGAGCAAGCGGCGAAAGCGTATTTCGGAAAGACTTGCGACACAATCGCGCGTAGATCATTCAACGAGATTTTTGACGATGTTGTCCGAAGGCGGTCGCCGTACGCGATCGTTCCGATTGAAAATTCATTGCATGGCAGCGTACACCAGAATTTCGATCTGCTCTGGAAATACCGCGTCTACATCGTCGGGGAAGTGAAGCTTCGTATCAAAATGAATCTGCTTGCCTTCCCCGGCGTAGGCTTAAAAGACCTTCGCGCCATTTATTCCCATCCGCAGGCGCTCGGACAGTGCGAGAAATTTCTGCGGTCGTTGAAACGCGTATCGGTGAACCCGTTCTACGATACCGCGGGGGCGGCAAAAATGATTGCTCAGGAGCGCCGCCATGACGCCGCTGCCATCGCCAGTCTGCAGGCAGCCGCAGATTACGGGTTGAATATTCTGCGCGCAGGAATTGAAAGCGACCACAGAAATTTTACGCGCTTCTTGGTCATAGGGAAAAAAACCGTCAGACCGAAGAAAAATGCAAAAACTTCGCTGATCTTCACGACAAAAAATATTCCAGGAGCATTGTTCAAATGCCTCTCTGTCTTCGCACTGCGGAACATTAATCTCCTCAAGATCGAGTCGCGGCCAATCATCGGCTCACCGTGGGAATACTTGTTTTATCTCGATATCGAAGGAGACGCAAGAGAGAAGGAGTGTGTCAACGCCTTGAACCATTTGCAAGAGCTGACATCGTACTTTAAAAACCTCGGGTCGTACGAAACCGGAAAGATTGTCGCACCACATTGATCACATCGTCGAACAACGCCGTCCTATGAACATCTTGTACATTCTGAAAGAAGGAATCTCGGGCTTCAAACGTGCGCGGTTATCCATGGTCATTTCGATCTTCACGATCACCATCTCGCTCATCCTCCTCGGCCTTTTCACTATCGTCTTCCGCAACACGAACCAGATTGTTGAATCGCTCCGCGACCGGGTGGAGATGGAAGCATTCCTCGAGGAACCTGTCGCCGAAGAAACTTCTCCGATCATCGAGAGAAAAATTCTCGCCATCGCCGGGGTCAACCAGGTAAAATACATCTCAAAGGAACAAGCGGCGAAAATATTTAAAGAGCAGTACGGGGAAGACATCCATAACATTCTGGACTTCAATCCCCTCCCCCCTTCTTTCAAGATATACCTTGAAAAGGACTATAAGAATACCGACAGCGCAAAGGTTGTCTATGCACAATTAAAGCTTGTCCCGGGCGTGGACGATGTCATTTACCGCAAGACCCTCCTCGAATTATTGGACAGGCGTGCGCAGCTCTTTGCCGCTGCAAGCCTTGCTGCCGGCGTTGCGCTGTTGATTACGGCAATATTTCTCGTCTCCAACACTATTCGACTCGCTATTTATGCAAAGAGAAAGATCATTACGACGATGAAACTTGTCGGCGCCACCCGCATGTTCATTCGCCTCCCGTTTGTGGTTGAAGGGATTATTCAGGGTATCCTGGGCGGACTATTTTCTTCAGGGGTCATCTATTTCGTCGTCGAGTACGCATCAAAAATATTCGGAGGAGATATGGCGGCGATTGTCTTCGTTGAACCGACTTTTTACCTCATCATTCTCACTGCTGGAACGCTGCTGGGGCTTCTCGGAAGCGTCATCTCAGTAAGAAAATTTATAAGCGAAAGTGTTACGCTGACGAATTAAAGAGCATTAGCCTTGTCAAGGTTTAAAACCTTGACAAGGCTCTAAAAACCGGGGGAACAAAATGAAGTATCTTGACGGCCACTATTACCACATTTACAACCGCGGAGCGCATAAGGAAAAGATATTTTTTGAGAACACAAACTATCTACATCTTATCTCATTGTTCAAAAAATATTCTGCTCAGTATAACGTCATTGTTGCTGCGTACTGTCTCATGCCGAATCATTATCATTTGATTTTAAGACAAAAAGATAACGGCAAGATTGGCGACTTTCTTAGAACAACATTCAATGCATATACTCAGGCGATCAATAAACGGTATGATCACAGCGGAACACTCTTCCAGGGTCAATGTAAGGCAAAACATCTTAATAACGACGAGCAATGTCTTCAAGTCATTCGATACATACATCGTAACCCGGTTGCAGTGCTTCTTGTCTCTTCTTTGAGGCAATGGCAATTCTCGAATTATCTAGAATGGATTGGATTGCGGCATGGATCCTTAATTGACTCTGATCTACGCGATAGTCTTTTCAAAACGCCTACAGATTACGAGAAATTTGCTGAAGAATACTTTGAAGAAGAAAAAGCAAAGATCGAGAGTTTTTTATCCGCCTGAAGAACGTTGTCAAGGCTATAAGCACCTGACAACGTTCAGAGTTGAGATTTTAACTATTGTTTCATACATTACCAGCGTTTTAATTACATGTCATATTTCATCCGCGAGGATGGCAGGAAAGCATTTGCCATCACACCAAATCATTTGCAGCTTCAAAAAGGAGCTTAATTCTCATGTCTAGCAACTATCCTCCCGGCGGTTGGCCAAAAGTTCTCCTTGCGTATCACAAATTTTCCGGAAGCTGGGCATGGGTACTGCACCGCATCACCGGGCTTGTCTTAACCGGCTACATTATGCTCCATATTTTCGCGCTGATGTCGCTGCAAAAAGGGAAAGAAGCTTTCGATTCCGAGATGCTCCTTTTCCGGACACCATTGTTTCTTTTTCTTGAATGGTTCCTCTTTGCATTTCTTCTCTTCCATGCGCTCAACGGCATCCGCATCGTCTTAGTGGATTTGGCGGAAGGGGCGCGCTACCACAAGAAATTGTACTATGCCGTCATTATTATCGGCCTTATTCTATTTTTCGGCATGGGCTATATCATGTTCACCCAGGATACGCTTCACTCCGTCGCGGCGGTGAAGTAACAACATTTTAAGCCAAAGGGATCTACGCTATGTCTTCAAAATATTACGGGTCGCGGGGTTCGGGGGCGCCAGCATGGTACTTGCAGCGAGTTTCAGGAGTCGCGCTTTTTGTCGTCGCTATAGGGCACTACATACTCATGCATTATCATCTCGACTCTGGCCACACATATGACGCCGTGCTTGCTCGAATGCAGAACCCTCTGTATAAGGCCCTGCAAATTTCTTTTGTTGCGCTTGGTTTATATCATGGCCTGTCGGGTACATGGAATATTTTTCGCGATTACAGAATGCCGACCTGGTTGAGTTGGAGCATTCTCGGGCTTCTTTATCTCGCCGGCATCACATTCGGCAGCCTGGGCATCGCGACGATCCTGTCGTTTTAATTCATTCGACCGATCTTCGGGAGTTCACAGCGTATAGTATTAGCGTTGGCTGTTGACAAAAAGCTGCCGGAGGTTTATTTCTGGAACCTGAGTTTTTTTATCGGAGTTTTCAATGATTCATACGTTTGATGTCGTTATCGTCGGGGCAGGCGGAGCGGGGCTCCGTGCAGCATTAGAAATCCCGCAGGGACGCAGTTGCGCCGTGTTATCGAAGGTCTACCCTTCCCGTTCTCACACCGGAACGGCGCAAGGGGGCGTCTGCGCGGCGCTCGCGAACGAAGAAGAAGATTCATGGGAATGGCACATGTTCGATACGGTCAAAGGGAGCGACTATCTCGGCGACCAGGATTCCATCGAAATCATGTGCCGCGATGCCATCCGCGCGATCATTGAACTTGAACACATGGGACTCCCCTTTTCACGCACTCCGGAAGGAAAAATTGCACAGCGAAAATTCGGCGGACATACCCGGCCGGAAAATCCTGACGACCCGAATTCGAAACGTGTCGCTGTGCGCCGTGCCTGCTATTCCGCGGACAGAACCGGGCATGTCATGCTTCACACGTTATTTGAAAGCTGCATAAAGCAGGGAATACATTTCTACAGCGAATTTTTTGTCACCGATCTGATCATTAACAAAGGCGTTTGCTGCGGCGTAGTTGCGATGGAGATTGCGACGGGCGAGATTCATACATTTCACGCCAAGGCAGTGATGTTTGCGACCGGCGGCTATGGCCGGGCATTCCGGATTACGTCGAACGCATTGATCGGTACCGGCGACGGCTGCAACATCGCATACGAAAGCGGAATTCCGATGGAGGATATGGAATTCTTTCAATTCCATCCAACAGGATTGTGGAAACTCGGAATCCTCATCTCTGAGGCTGCCCGCGGCGAGGGAGGCATTCTGCGGAACAATGCCGGTGAACGATTTATGGAACGCTACGCCCCAACGGTAAAAGATCTCGCTCCGCGGGACATGGTTTCGCGCGCAATATACACCGAGATCAAACAAGGCCGAGGTATTAAAGGCAGCGACGGCACATATTACGTTAATCTCGACCTCACGCATCTCGGCGCACAGGTCATCCACGATAAAATTCCGGAGATTACGGGATTTGCAAGAACATATCTTGGCGTCGAGCCGTTAAAAGAGCCGATTCCGATCCAACCGACGGCGCACTATGCAATGGGTGGAATTCCGACGGACAACGACGCGCGCGTCTTCCTGGATGCGAAAGGAAAAATTCTCCCCGGATTCTATGCCGCCGGCGAATGCGCGTGCGTCTCGGTGCATGGAGCAAACCGTTTGGGGACAAACTCCCTGCTCGATATTATCGTCTTCGGCCGACGGGGCGGCAAAGCAATCGCTCAGTATCTGCAAGAAGCCGACCTCACTCCGCTCCCCAAAAACCCGGACGGAAAAACACGAGAGATGATCGACGGGATTCTCTCGAGCAAAGGGAGCGAAAACGCCGCAGCCATACGGACGGAGATGCAGGAAAAAATGATGGACAAATGCTCAGTCTACCGCGATGCGAAGATGATGAAGCAGCTTGTCGGCGAAATTCACGAATTGAAAGTCCGCTATAAGAAGATTTCAATCGCAGACCACGGCAAAAAATTCAATACGGAGTTGATGGAAGCAATCGAACTCCGCCACTTGCTCGGTACGGCAGAAACGATAGCCGTCTCCGCGCTGAACAGGCAGGAGAGCCGCGGCGCACATGCACGCGAGGATTTTCCAAAGCGCGATGACAAGAAATGGCTGAAGCACACATTCATCGATTACAACGGGGGCAAGCCGAAAATTACATATAAGCCGGTCGTCATCACGAAATTTCAACCGAAAGAACGAGTGTATTAGAACCCAAAACAGACATCCGACACTTTTTCACTTACACTAAGGATAGTCCAATGCAGGTAACTTTTCGCATTCAAAAATATAATCCCGAGACCGACACGACGCCGTACTATAAAGAGTACGTCGTTGACGATGTCGATGATTCGTGGCGTGTGCTGGACGTGCTCGAAAAGATCAAAGGGTCGGCAGATGGATCGCTTACGTACCGGCGCTCGTGCGCCCACGGTGTCTGCGGGTCGGATGGAATGCGCATCAACGGGCGAAACCGGCTGGCATGCTCTATATTGTTGGGAGTCCTTGACTGCACCAAAGTTATCACGCTCGAACCACTTCCTTCGATGCCTGTGATCAAAGACCTTGTAGTCGATCTGACGGACTTCTATAAAAAATACGAATTGGTGAAACCGTATCTCATCACCAAGACAAACCCTCCGGAGACAGAACGCCTGCAAAGCAACGAAGACGCTGAAAAACTTTTCGAATCGGCGAAGTGCATCCTGTGCGCATGCTGTTCGACTTCGTGTCCTTCACTATGGACGAATGAAAATTATCTCGGTCCCGCATCACTGTTGAAAGCATACCGTTTCACTTTCGATACGCGCGATGAAGCCGCAGACGAGCGTCTCGACATCATCGACACTCAGGATGGCGTGTGGCGCTGCCACACGATTTTCAATTGTATCGAGGCATGCCCGAAGGAAATCAACATTACGTGGCATATTTCGCAGTTGAAAAAGGCGTTGGTAAACAGAGAGATGTAACAGCACAATACTGATATCCCTGTTTTAACCTCCATCAAAGAACGAAAAAGCTGGTCCGCAATTATGGCCAGCTTTTTATGCGAAAACACTATTCGTCTTCGCGGCGCACCATCACTTGTGGTGAGCCGTCTCCTTCCATGCGAACAGAGATCGCAATCGGCCTGCAGCAAACTTCGCAGTCTTCGATGTAATCTTGGCGTGGCTCTGAACAATCAACCACTACTTCTATGATTTCCCCGCAATGGGGACATTGTGTTGAGACGGTTTTTAGAAAGTCCATTTGAATTTTATTATGGGGCTTCCACGTTCCTTCCTACATCCAACAATGCCAAATTGCCAAATAATTCTCGACAATGCTTCTGATCAGCATTTTGCCAGGTTGCAAAGGGGCGAATTGAACCGGTAATAATGACCTGAATTCGGTAATAATCTTCTTTCTGTCGAAGAAGAGAGCAAAATGCGATGAAATAACAACGTTATTAGTTTGGCACGATGAATGCAAATAAACCAACCATATAAATTAGATAACAAAACTTAACATTCTCAAATACCATCAAACTATAAAAAAAGGAGTAAATTATGGGACAGCAGCAGCTTCTTCTGATCATCTTGGGCGTTATTATCGTCGGTATCGCAGTAGCCGTCGGTATCACAATGTTTCAAGATAACGCAGTCGACCAAAATCGAAGCGCCGTGATCGCAGACTTGACGACATTGGCAGCCAAAGCGCAGCAATATTATGCAAAACCAGTAACCCTCGGCGGAGGTGGAAATTCATTTGTTGGCCTTACGGCAGATGCGACAGGATTAGGAGACTTAGCCTCTACCGCATTTACGAACAATGCCAATGGGACGTACACTATAAAGACAGCGGGAACCGCCACTACGGTCGTTCTGCATGGCGTTGGCAAAACCTCACTCAGCGACGGATCATTCTGTTCGTATGACATGACGGTAACGAATCAGACTCAGACGCCGACAAAGCTCAACTGATGTCATAGTGGTTGTCAGTCTTCTTCATCGGCGAAGATGAATCGTATCATGAACAGCAAGCCCCGGCTCTACCGGGGCTTTGTATTTTATAGCTCTGCTACCGTTTCAAAACGGATTCGGGTTATGTGCAATCAAACACCGGTTTCTCTTTGTTTGTTTCAAGTACGTCAGACAGACTCCGATAATCGCTCGAATATTCAATCGAAAAGATTCTTCAATACTCGGGACGAAATCAAAAACTTACAACGTCATTCAAGTTCAAGCAAGACCCTTTTCCCGGCGCATCTCATTTTTTCTCCTTCTTGATTTTCCCTGCCAACGCAGCCATCTCTTCTGCTTTTTGTTTTGCCGGCTCATAGTCGTTTGATTCATCCCACGCTTTTTGAAAAATCAACCGCGCGGAATCATACATCGCCGCCGCATCCGCACTTTTTCCTTCTTTTTCAAACTTGTGCCCGTTGTCTTCCAGGTTGAGCCCTTGAGCGTAAGCAACATAACCGTCGAATTTCCCGTCCCTCGTCGACTCGAGTTGATCTTCTTCCACTTTACTTAATTTGATTTCAAGGCCGTTTGAAACCTTCTTGACGAGCGATTTCACCATCGTCAAAAACTCGTCGAGATCGCCGGTTTCTTCCTCCTCCTTGAGCGTCAGACCGGTTTCAGTTGAAACAATACGTGCGTCGATGCGAAGCTTATCGCCGAACAAATTTGAGAATCCGCCTAACAGCAGAACCTTCGCATCGAGCAGCTTTCCCATTTTCTGAACCGTATCTTTGTCAACTAAATCCATCTCGCCAAGGTTCAACTCTTCAACCACCGATTGTATCCGCTGCCGTTCGACCACCCTGAGACTTTTGATTTTAGACATCTCAGTAATGAGCATGTCCGCCAATCCTTTTTTTAAAGGATCGAGCTTGTCTTTATCAACAACGCTATTGTTTTCAAAGTAGAGAATACCAATTGTCGGTAGATTTGTCGCCTGGCCGAAAGCATCCGGTACCGAGAAATACACCAATAAAACCATCGATATCAACCGCCAAATACCAACACGAGGTAGATGTTTATTCATTACAGTCCCTGCGCCGTTGTGATTAGAGTAATGAGAATATTCAAGCCAAAATTTGAAGCGTCAACAACCACTGAATGCCATTCCTGTGGCCTTTTGTTCCACACTATTAATGGCATGACCGTTCTTCTTTAAATCACCAATCCCAAAGTTACTGCATATGGTGCAGTACCGCGTGGGGAAAAACCCAACGCTAAAAGAACAGGAAATACCAGATCGAAAGTAATAAACGATAAGCAAACTTGCACAAGAGTGATTCCAGGGGGATTGGCACTTCGATGTTACAGCATGAATGAGGTCATGACGAGAGTGTGTCTTGCACGGCCTAATATTGCGAAAAAACTCTCGGATGTCAAGACGATGAAAATGTCATTATTCCTCAAAAAAATTAATAAAATTGGCCGAAACCTCAATTGACTTCATATATGAAAATCGTAATATTCTACGTACCATTCCTTTCAAATTTGTCAAAGGCGTTCATGTCAAACAAAATTGTCTTTCTGACAGGTTCTACCGGTTTCATCGGCTCGCACGTCGCCAAAATACTCTATCAGGAAGGCTGGATGTTGCGGCTGCTTGTTCGCAATGTAACGAAAGCGAGAGGCATGTTCGACTCCTGGCAGCCGTCGACTCCAGGAAACCTTGAATACATCGAAGGAGACTTGTTCGCCGGTTCTCCGACGGACCGGTCGAAGCTCTTTTCGGAATGCTTGAACGGTGCGAATGCCGCCATCCATATTGCAGAAGCAAAAACGAAAGAGAAGGATTTTGACGCGAAGAACATAAAAACATTTGCGCTTCTTCTTGAAGCAGCGGCGGGAGCATCGAATTTAGAACGGTTTGTTTTTGTTTCAGCATTTATGGCGGGAGGACTTCCTCAACCGCTCCCCAAGATTTTAACAGAGGAAATGACAGGGGTTGAGTTTCCGGACCCCTATTTTCAATGGAAAAGAATGGCCGAACGTTTGCTGATAAAATCCTCCGCCAAATCCCGTTTTACGTACTCAATCATTCGGCCGGCGCTGGTTTACGGACCAAATGCCGAATGGCTCGTGCCGATGCTGAGTGTGATCAAGAATATAGGACCATACTTTGTTCCCCTGCCGAACCGAGGGACCGCTCCTCTTGGAACCGTTCACGTCGATGATGCAGCATCAACGATTGCTATGTCCATTTCGAGTCAATATGCGGAAAATCAAATCATTCATGCAGTTGACAATGGAGGCACAACGTACGCGGATTGGTTTGAAACAATCTGCAAGGCTAGCGGCCGGAAGGTGAAGATCGGCAGAATTCCAATACCGATTGTGTATGCGGCTGCCTATGCAGCGGACACACTCACCTCTCTCGTCAACCTTCATTTCGGCGCATACCTTTGGGCACAGGTGCTAAGCGAGGGCTGCGGCTACTCGAACGAAAAAATGAAACGCATCATCGGCAATCTTAAGCAACCTACAATTCGTGAAGGGATTCCGGGAATGATGGAATGGTTCTCCCGAACTCATACGTAAGCTGCTCCCCCACAAAAAAGAATCGGGCAGCCTATACTGCCCGATTCTCTGCCGAATTCCGCACTCTATGCTATTTTTCTATAGGTGCATTAATGAGATTCCCCCACTCTGTCCATGACCCATCGTAATTGCGAACTTTCGGATAACCGAGAAGATACTTCAACACAAACCATGAATGCGAAGACCGTTCACCGATACGGCAATATGCGGTGATTTCTTTCAAGCCCGGAACAATCCCTTTGCTTTCGTACAAAGCTTTTAAGTCAGCCGCAGATTTGAACGTTCCATCCTCGTTAACCGCTTGCGACCAGGGGATATTCTTCGCTCCGGGAATATGTCCTCCCCGCATCGACAATTCCTGTAGTCCCGGAGGCGCCAGGATCTTTCCGGTGTATTCGTCGTTCGAACGGACATCGACCAGACCGTGCGACGGTTCGCTGAGACGCCCGGCCACAAAATCCCGCAGCGCTCGAAAGTCGGTTTCGACCTTTGTAACCTTGTACGACTTCGTTTCGTAGCGCGGAACGCTGGTAACAAGAGGTTTCCCCTCCGCCACCCACTTTTTCCTTCCCCCGTTGATGAGCCGAACGTCCGTATGCCCGTAATATTTCAACAGCCAGAATGCATACGCTGCAAACCAATTGTTGTTATCCCCGTAAAGAATCAATCCGGTATCGGGACCGACTCCCGATTCGCCGAGAAAGTGTTCGATCTGCTCCTTGCTAAGGATGTCGCGGCGCGTCTGGTCTTGAAGCTGTGTTTTCCAATTCCATCCGATAGCCCCTTCGATGTGCCCTTTTTCGTACTCGCTGGTATCGACATCCACTTCGACGAACCGAAAATTAATATCCTTTCGGTGCTCCAACGCCCAGTCGGTTGTAACAAGAACATCGGGATTCGCATACCCGCTGTTTGAAGCCATAGATCCTCCTTTATTGTAATGAGTTGCTGGCGACGCGTTTGAAAAACGCTTTCGTGAAAAATGATAGCCGTCGTAACCGGAGGTAAAGAACACATCCGAGGCAAAAATTGACCGTCAAATTGACTAACGCAAGTGCCGCGACTAGGAACGTCAATATCCATCCGACAACCGGTTGATTGACAACGGCAAGAAATATGAACGCAGCACTTAAAAAAATCCCTCCAAGCCCTTGGGCAAATAAATGCTGGGCATTGTCTTCTTCAACAACATCAGGACGTAAAATCCGCAATGGGCGAAGGACGTTGGCATAGAGAAGCTTGAATGCGCCAGCAGAAGGAACAGCCGTTCCCACCAGCAGCACCAATGCAAGCAAAGCTACAAGCCAGGGGAGCTGGAGAACAAACGCTGCCGCCACCAGCGTTATGATCGACCCCTGATTGAATTTGAGCGCTGTCCTGTCAACGAGCGAAATTCCCTTTGGCATATCTGTCAATCCTTTCGAAGAATAGTGAAAAATAAAAAACCCTCTTCTTGTTGATAGAAGAGGGTTCGTTTCATTAAAACTTATATGCGGTTATTTATGGAGCGTCCTCCATCCTTCCTCTTCTATCAATAGTATCGCGCAATGTACAGCAACAACATGCCGCACAACAACAAACATTTGAGCAACAGCTTATTAGATCGATATGGAGGTTAAGGACTTTCATTATATATAAATATAATAATGTTTGAATAATTGTCAAGCGGCACGGCAGCATTGCAACATCATAGTTCGATCAATACACCACCAAGCACCTTGAATCACTGCCATCCCCACGTAAATGCGGCCGACATCCCCGCAGAGATTTCGGCAAACTCTTTTCCTCCAAAATATTTATTGTACCGATAGGTGATGCCGAAAGTATGTTGCGGAATGAACCCGAAATACGACAGCCATGGAGTCATCAACCACGAAGAGACTCCCAGTGAATATCCCGTGGAAGGGAAATCGGTGATAATACCCGCTGACGGGCTGACGCCGAATAAAAAGAGTTCCCGGCGATCCACGAAACTTATGTGAAAATCCTTCTGAGCCTCAACGCGGAAAAAATCTTTCTGGTCCTGGGCAAAAACATGGGTATAGCCGACGGTGAACCGTGCATCTGAGAATCGCTTCAGGTCAACTTTTTCTCCAAATCCAACGCCGGTTTCGAATGCTAGGATGCCATTTATTTTGCCGTCGCGCATCACCATGCCGCCGCTCGGCGGGATGGCACTGATCACCGTCGATCCGATCGCCAGGGGGACCAAAACAACAGTGGAAGCAATCTCTATCGCATTTTCATATGTTGTCGTCTCGGTACTTTGAAACTCCGTTGACGTAGAATCCTGGCCATACGCAAGAAGCGATCCGAACATTGCAAGCAGCATCAATATAAAAATTAGGCGAGTCATGAGTGAAGGGATCACATTAAAGTGAAAAGTTAAAAGTTAGAAGTTCAATATTACGCTCCGAAAGAGTAGATTTTGGCGGAGAGCTCTCATCATTGTTCGAGTTTATATTTTAACTTTTCACTTTTAACTTTTCACTATTAACTTCTTCTCTCACGGACGCAAGCTCCTTCACAAGGTACTCCCCTGTAAACGATTTCGGATTTTTACTCATCTCTTCCGGTGTTCCTTCTCCCACAATATACCCTCCTTCATTGCCTCCTTCCGGGCCAAGGTCGATAATCCAATCTGCCGTTTTGATAACATCCAGATTGTGTTCGATGACGATAACAGTATTTCCTTTGTCGACGAGTTTGCTCAAAACAGAAAGCAGCATTTTAACGTCTTCAAAATGAAGCCCGGTCGTCGGTTCATCGAGGATATACAGCGTTTTCCCCGTACCGACTTTTGAAAGCTCGGTGGATAATTTTACCCGCTGCGCTTCGCCTCCGGACAATGTGGTCGCCTGTTGTCCCAATCGGATATAACCCATTCCGACATCAAAAAGGGTCTGTAACTTTCGCTGGATGCGCGACATCTCGCTGAAAAATCCGAGAGCTTCCTCGACGGTCATCTCCAGGACATCCGCAATGGATTTTCCCTTGAAGTGGACTTCGAGTGTCTCACGATTGTAGCGTTTTCCTTTGCACACGTCGCACACGACATAGACGTCGGGCAAAAAATTCATTTCTATTTTTCGCACGCCGTCCCCTTCGCAGCTCTCGCACCGGCCCCCCTTTACATTGAAGCTGAACCTTCCCGCTTTGTACCCGCGAATCTTCGCCTCGGGAAGCTGAGTGAAGAGGTCCCGGATCATCGTGAACATGCCGGTATACGTCGCAGGGTTTGAACGCGGTGTCCTTCCGATCGGCGACTGGTCGATGTCGATGATTTTATCAATTTCGCCGATGCCCTGGAGCGATGTGTACGGCAGCGTGCTGATCTTCGTCTTATAGAATTTTTTTGAGAGGATCGGAAAAAGAGTCTCATTGATGAGTGACGATTTGCCGGAGCCGCTCACCCCCGTCACGCACACAAACACGCCGAGCGGAATTTTTACCGTAACATTCTTAAGATTATTCCCTGCGGCGCCCTTGAGCGTCAAGAATTTTCCATTTCCCCCGCGACGGTGGTTCGGCACTTCAATCTTCTTCTTCCCCTGAAGATACTCAATCGTTGACGATACACCATTCTCTCCACTTTTCACTCTTGACTTTTCACTTCTCGCCTTTAATCTTCCCGTCTCTCCCACAGCAACCACTTTCCCGCCATGTTCGCCTGCTCCAGGACCGAGGTCGACAACGAAATCGGCCTGTTCGATCATCTCTTTGTCATGTTCGACAACAAGCACGGTATTGCCGAGATCGCGGAGGTCTTTTAACGAGTCGATCAGCTTCCTATTATCCCGTTGATGAAGCCCGATGCTCGGTTCGTCGAGGATATACAGGACGCCGACAAGCTGCGACCCGATTTGTGTCGCGAGACGGATGCGCTGCGCTTCTCCGCCGGAAAGAGTTCGGGCCGCCCTATCAAGCGTGAGATATCCGAGACCGACATTCACCATGAATTCAATCCGCTGGCTGATTTCTTTCAGAATTTGATTGGCGATTTCCATCTGCCGCGGGTTGAGGCTCAGTGACTTGAAAAACTCCCGCGCTTCCGTCAGCGATAATTCCACGACGCCGGCAATGTTCACTTGTTTCCCCGAAACCGTGTCTTCAAGCTTAATCGCGAGGCTTTCTTTCCGGAGACGCCCCCCATTGCAAAGGCTGCAGCGCGTAGTGCTCATGAACCCCTCCACCCATTCTCGAATTTTTGGAGACGCCGTTTCCGAATAATAATTCTGCATCATGCCGACCACGCCGCTGAACCGATGCCTGTACACCACGGGCCTCCCGCCGCCGTGAGAATATTCTATTTCAATCTTCTCTTTTCCAGTGCCGTATAACAACTCCTGGCGCGCTTCTTTGGAAAGCGACTTCAACGGTGTGTCAAAATCACATCCATGCCTCTTGAGCACAGCACGCACTTGGCTGAAAAACCAGGTCTGACGCGGTTTGCCAAGAGCGGCGATTCCTTCCTGATTGATGGAAAGTTTTTCATCGGGAAGAATGAGCGAAAGGTCGAATTCCTTTTTCTCCCCCAATCCTTCGCACGAAGGGCAGGAACCATACGGTGTGTTGAACGAAAAAGAATTTGGCGCAGGCTCTTCGTAGCTTGTCCCGCAGTTTGGACAAGAATATTGTTTGCTGAAAAGATGGTCGACCGTTCCGTCGTTTACAATGAGGACGCCCGAACCAAAATTCAATGCAACTTCAACGGAGTCTGCTATGCGGCTGCGGCTCTCTTTTTTCACGGCAATCCGGTCAACGACAATCTCGATATCGTGAACCTTGTACCGGTCGGCTTTCATCCCTTTTGAAATTTCCTTCACATTACCGTCAACCCGGACACGAAGAAACCCGTCTCTGACAATTTGTTCGAACAACTCGCGGTAATGCCCCTTCCGCCCTTTCACGACAGGCGCCAGAATTTGAATTTTTGTTCCCCCCGGCATTTTGAGTATCGCATCGATGATCTGGTCCACGCTTTGCTTTTGTACTTTCGTTCCGCAGTTGACGCAGAACTGCACGCCGACCCGTGCGAACAGTAATCGAAGAAAGTCATAGATTTCCGTCACAGTTCCCACCGTCGAGCGGGGATTATGGCTTACAGTTTTCTGTTCGATGGAAATTGCGGGGCTTAATCCCTCGATGTAGTCGACATCGGGCCTTTCCATCAGACCCAAAAACTGCCTGGCGTACGCGGACAGGCTTTCGACATACCGCCGCTGACCTTCAGCGTAAATCGTATCGAATGCAAGACTCGATTTGCCTGAACCGGATAATCCCGTGATGACAACGAGCTTGTCGCGCGGAATTTCAACATCAATGTTCTTGAGGTTGTGTTCCCGCGCCCCTTTCACTATAAGAAGATTATGATCTTGCATTCAGAGTATTATTAAACCGGCAGATGATCTTTTCCCGAGGGGTGTTGGCAGACAAATTCGCGTATCCAACATGATTCAAACAAATCGTAAGCTCAGAAATGAAAGATATTCATTGGAGGCGGGAAATGCAAAGTAATTCGCAACTAAAATCTACTCGTAAAAAAAAGCCCTCGCTCCTTCAAAAAGCGAGGGTCATCCGTTCCGAGGAAACTGCTCTACATCTGAGAAATCACTTGACCACGCGCAGCTCGAACGTGAGGTTTCGCAACGGAAATAAATTCGCCAGGCGATTTTCGTACAAATCCTTCCGCCGGTTCGCAAATGCAACAATAATCCGGTCGAACCAATGGCGCTGCGTCAGCTCTTTTTCAAACTCAACCGATAACAATGTAAAGCGGGCTTTTGAATATCGAAACCCTGCATTCGCCGTTCCGTCGATAAAATAATCGAACGAATGGACGCCAAAAAAGTGCCTGTGTGTCGGGTCGGTATGAGCCTGTTGATGCGAATAAAAAGGGACAACGACCGTCACGAGAGCCGAGGGTTTCGCAATCCGGTGAAGTTCTTCCATCACCGTGAGAAAGTCGTCGAGGTGTTCGATAATATTGTCGCAGATAATCTCGTCGAACTGATTGTTAGGAAACGGATACGGAAAACGGTTGAGATCGTGGATGACATCGGCGTGAGAGCGGGGATTTACATCGATGCCGATCGCGCCGGGACGTTTGCGAAGGCCACATCCGAAGTCGAGAATGTGGTATGTGGAAGAGGGCTTTTTGCCGTTAGCGCTTAGCTGTTTGCGATTTGGCGATGTTTTCTTGTTCTTCATTTCTAATCACGTTTCAGCCAATTTTTTTCCGCTTATTGAGATACTGAAATAACGCCGTATCGAACGGGGTCTCCGTATCGAGCAGGACGTAGTCGATATTATTTTCCCTGCACTCGCGTTTATAGCGGTCAAGAAACGCACGCATCTCCTTCTGATATGCACGCTGGATGTGGTACGGCTGCGTCGTCATTTCTTCCGCCGTCTCGAGGTCCTTGAACACGGCATCGCCGCCGAATGCAAACGATCGCTCAAGCGGATCGAGGACCTGCATGACAAGCACATCATGATGGTTATGCCTGAAATGTTTCAGCGCGGCCATCACTTTCCCCGGGTCGTCGAGCAGGTCGCTGACAATAATGATAAGTCCCCGGCGGGTGATGCGCTCTGCCATTCGATGCAGAGATTGCGAAGTCCCTGTCGCTTTTCCGGCTGAAAGATTTTCAAGCTCGACTAGAATTCTCCGCAGGTACGCTTTCGTTGCATGGGGCGGCAACGTCAGCCGGATGGTTTCGTCGTACACCGTCAAGCCGACAGCATCCCGTTGCTGCACCATAAGGTAGGCAAGCGCGGCAACGGCGTACGACGCGTATTCCAACTTCGAAATTCTTCTTTCGCTCCCTTGTTTCGAGTTCTCGGAAGCGAACGACATGGACGCGCTGGCGTCAAGGATAATGTACGATTTGAGATTTGTCTCCTCTTCGTACTGTTTGATGTAATAGCGGTCAGTCTTGCCATAGACCTTCCAGTCGATGCTTCGAATTTCATCTCCCGGCATATATTGGCGGTGTTCAGCGAATTCGACGCTGAAGCCGTGGTACGGGCTCTTGTGCATTCCGGTGATGAAGCCTTCAACCACCATGCGGGCCCGAAGCTCCATGTTTGCAAGCTTCGAAACAACATCGGGCTGGAGATATGTGAGAGCCTGTTCCATCCGCCGATTGACTATTTCTTTCCGGAAAGTTTCTTTGTTTTCACTGCAAGCTCTTTTTTCGTGTCGATGATCTCATCCGGCGTTTTACCGAGATTATCGATCTCAAATTTTGCCGACGCTGCGAGTTCATGATTCGGGAATCTTGTAATGAAATTTTGATACGCAACTCGCGCACTATCAAACATTTGGAGATTGTTGTTATAGATAAAGGCGGTTATGAACATTGCAACCGGAGTAGAATTCAAATCCGGATACTGTTTTACGAACGCACTATAATAATTCACGGCGGCACGATAATCGTGCTTACCGTTCTGGTACGTTTCAGCGATCATATACAGGGCGGCCGATGCGTTTTTCCCCTGCGGATAATCCTTTATCGTCGCCTGGCACATCTGAATGGTCGAATCCAAATTGCCGCTGGCGCGCGACTGTTCAACTTTTTGCCATAACTCATCTTCCGTCATCTTGGCGCAGCCAATAAGAAAAAGGATGACACAGGGAACAATATAGACAACGAATTTCATGACCTCTCCTTGTTCAGATTTATATAATGAATGCGTTATTGTTTTCTTCGCATGACTGCTGCAAAAAAACCGTCCGTTCCATGGACGTGCGGTTTCAACCGAAAATATTTTCCCTCCGATAATGATTCAAGGTGGTAGCGGCGCAGAATAGCCGACGGCTCCATGATGTCGAACTGAGGATGCTCTCCCAAAAACTTTTCAACGACATCTTCGTTCTCGGATTTCATCATCGTGCATGTTGAGTAAACAAGCCTTCCGTTCACTTTCACGCAGCCTGCATAATGGTTAAGAATATTTGATTGCTTGATATTCAATTCCGCAACGGATGCGGGAGTAACCGTCCACTTCATGCCGGGGTTGCGGCGGATGGTGCCGAGGCCGCTGCACGGAGCGTCGACGAGAACATTATCGGACGCATCGGCCAAACCGGACGGGAGACGGCCTTCTTCAACGTTACACACGCGAATAGTATCAACGCCGCTCCGACGGATGCGCTTACGGAGCCCTTCCAAACGAAAAGCGTTCGTATCGAGGGCAAAGATTGCGCCGCGGTTTTTCATTAACGCAGCAAGCGCAAGAGATTTTCCGCCTCCCCCCGCGCATGCATCAACCACCTTCGATGTCGGCTTCGGGTCAACGAGCATGGAAAGGATCTGGCTCCCTTCATCCTGGACTTCAAAAAAACCTTTCCGAAAACTGTCGAGCTGAAAAACATTGATCCTCCTCCGAACCGTCAATCCGACACTGGAAAACTTTGTGCGCTCGGTCTCGATATTTTCTTTCGCCAAAGCCTCCTGACAATCGTCGACGGTTGTTTTCAATGTGTTCACGCGAAGCGTCAACGGAGCCGGCATATTGAGAGCTGCGCAAAGGTGAACAGTTTCATCTTTTCCGTACTGCGCGAGCCACTCATCAATCATCCATTCCGGGAATGAGTACCGGAGAGAAAGCTCTGTTGTGCCGCCGGAGTGAGGCGAAGACTCATTGTTGAACTTTTCGTTGTGCTCCTTCAATTCATTGAGGAAGAGCGACAATGATTGCTTCTCAACCGGATCTGCCTCAAGCTCATGAACCAACATATCAACCTCGTCGTTCGCGACTGAACACCGGTACACAAGGCACTGTAAAAATGCCATCGGGTTGTCCGACGATTCGAAGAGTCTTTTTCCTGACGCCTCGCACAACCACTCTATCCGTTTCTTGTACCGAAGCATCCCGTACACGGTCTCTGCAACAAACCGCCGGTCGTGCGAGCCGAGGTATTTGTGCGAACGAAAAAATGTATCGATCGTGCTGTCGGCCGGATGTTCACTGTGAATGATGAGGTCATACAATTCAGCGGTATGACCGACAAGGGAAGATTTTTTCAAGGATTATACTTCAACCACGTCAGAATTCATGCCGGAAGTTCGATACGCTCGCGCCATGCGCGGAGTATTAAATGCGACGGCGGGAGCGCCATTTTTGTTCAACACAATCACTCCGCCAAAGCCATCGGCTTTTTTTTCCAGGTGCTGTATCGCTTGTTTCGCGGCAGCCGCAGAGTCGCCGCCGTTGTATTCCATAAGGTCTATGACCGTTTTTGCCAGTACGACCTTAATGATCGCCTCGCCCCATCCCGTGCATGACGCGCCGCCAACAGAGCTGTCCGCATACGTTCCGCATCCGATGAGAGGTGAATCTCCGACTCTCCCCGGATACTTATTCGGCGTACCGCCCGTAGAAGTCCCCGATGCGATCACACCGCTACGGTCGACGGCAACCGCACCGACGGTGTCGTGCGGCGTCTTTTTCCGAAAGGCATCCTTCGTTGATATTTTTTTCTTACTGTTTTTGATCTCTTTCCACCGCTCCAGTTCTCTTCCGACGAGGAGGTCCTCCTTCGAACACTGCGTAATTCCGTGTTCTTCAGCAAAACGAACCGCACCCTGTCCCGCAAGCAGGATATGTTCGCTCTTATCCATAATGACCCGTGCGAGAGAGATTGGATAGCGGATGTTTTGAACTGCGGCAATGGCTCCGGCCCGAAACGTCGTCCCGTCCATAATGCTTGCGTCGAGCTCGATTTCACCGATGGAGTTCACAAATGAGCCGCGCCCGGCATCGAACGTCGGGTCATCTTCCATATAGTTGACCGATTTTTCGACCGCTTCCACTGCACTCCCGCCGTTCGCGAGAATGTTCCACCCGATGGCAAGAGCCTGCCGCACCCCGTTGCGATGCGCTTCAACCAGGTCGTCGGGAATATCCCATGCGCCGCCATGCACAATGAAAGATACCATAAGATTATTCCACCGGCAGACTGAAATAAAAAGAGCTGCCAACGTGCTCCTGACTTTCTACCCAAATCCTGCCCCCATGCGCTTCAACGATATTCTTGCAGATCGCAAGGCCAAGGCCGGTCCCCTTTCCGGCAACCACGGCTGACGTTACAATCTGCCGGTACTTGTCGAAAATAAAGGGGATTTCTTTCGCCGGAATCCCGACGCCGTTATCTCTGACGCATACGACAACCGAGGGTTTCTCGATCCCGATGCTTTTCAAGGCTTTATCGTTTTGCCGGGCGTTCCGAACGGTAACGACGATTTCGCCGCACTCACCGGTAAACTTGATACTGTTCATCAGGAGGTTATCCATCACCTGTTCAATTTTTGCCTCGTCGGCGATGAGAGAAACTCCCTCAGTCTCATACTGCTTAGAAAAGGAGATCGATCCTTTTATCGCGAGCGGTTTCATTTGCATCAAGGTGTGATCAATCATCCCAAGCAAATCTATCGGATGTTTATTAAGCGTCACGTACTTTGATTCGAGCCTGGAAAGATCGAGAATATCGTTGATGAGATCGAGCATCTGTTCGCTCGCTTTTTCAATTGTTTGCAGCATCTCAACCTTGTCTTGCTCGCTGAGATTCTTTTCTTCCATCATCAATTGCGTAAAGGCGCGGACTGCGGTAAGCGGACCCCGAAGGTCATGAACCAACATTGAAAAAAAATCCGATTGCAGCTGCATCACTTTTTTTTCAGCAACCGTCATCCTCAAAATGGATTTGACCCGAACGATAAGTTCATTCGTATCGATCGGTTTCACAAGATACTCGTTCACGCCGAGGTTGAAGCCGCGTTCCATGGAGAGGGAGTCGCGCACGAAGCCGGTGAGGAATATAACAGGCAGGTCTTTTGTTTTCTTATGGACTCGAATACGGGAGAGTGTTTCAAACCCGTCCAAACCCGGCATGAGAATATCGAGGAGCACAAGGTCGATTTTTTCTCTCTCTAATATGCCAAGCCCGTCCTCGCCGGTTGTCGCCCGGAATACCGTGTAACCCGCGTGACCAAGCACGATGGCAAACGCATCGACGTTTGATGCTTCATCGTCTATAACGAGGATGGAATATGTTTCTCCAGAAGATTCTTTCATTATTAGATAAAATAGAAAAAATGCGCTGGAATTGCAAGGATGTCAAAGATGCCGGCTGCGGCGGCTTTAACGCAAAAAGCCAGATCAATTCTGGCTTTTTGTTCGCAATTCTTTTAATGCGGGGAATCAATGACTGTGGGCGACATTCACGACGTGTCCGCACATCGTGCACCGTATTTCTTTTTTATCGATATTGTGAAATTGCTTTTCGATGTAACGCAATCCAAAAAGAAGGATGAAGGAAAAGACGAAAAACAATTCGAACGGTAATACTAAAAGGGAGACACCAAAACACACAATTGCCAGCGACACCAGGGCGAATAACGAGATGAAACTCTTTCTATAAAGCATGGTACCGCATTTCGGACAACTCATTTTTTTTCTCTCTGCTATGATGAAATATTCCAAAATCAATCTTTAAATATATATGCATTGCATCTTCAGCGTATTGTGATTTCAGTCATCTTTCGGATGCTTTGTGATGCCCATGCATTGCTGCTGAGTTCGCGATTTTTTGCGAAAAATATTTTGAAAAAGTCTGTTGTCAATTTCGAACCTATACGTAATCGCTGAAATCGCCGAATTGGGGGCAGTTTCAATAATGGCACTCCCATCGTCATTGCCTTTGCCCCGCAATTTTCTTAATTTTCTCTATGGGTAAAATATTCCGCTCCATAAACAGCCTTATTCTAGCAACAGAATTCCGCACAATCTTTAGGTTTTGTTTTACGATCTTACTACTGGACACTTCAGCCCTTTATGGCCAAAGCACTATAACCGTTCATCCGCGATTTGTGGATTATTCGGGCACCCGGCATGACATCGTTCTCACGAAAGAGATCAAAAGGCCGAAAATCGCTTTGGTACTGAGCGGCGGGGGGGCACGGGGCATAACTCATGTCGGCGTCCTCAAAGCGCTTGAAAAATACCATATCCCGATTGACCTTATTGTTGGAACAAGCATCGGGAGCCTTGTTGGGGGACTCTATGCTTCCGGATATTCGACCCAACAATTGCAAACTCTCGTCGATACGACCAATTGGGCAACAGTACTTTCCTTTGGCGACGAAGCGGACCGAACTGATCTTTTCGTGGGTCAAAAACAAGCGGCTGAAAGGAATTTACTCACTATTCGGTTCAACGGCCTGACTCCGGTTATTCCTTCCGCCATTTCCAGTGGACAGCGGCTCACGACGTTTATTAACCAGTTAACTCTTCAGGGTATCTATCATCCCAATCATTCTTTTGATGATTTAAGATTTCCGTTCCGTGCGGTGTCAACTGACATGGTTTCCGGCCGAAGAATCGTTCTCGCTTCAGGGAATCTTGCCGAAGCGCTTCGCGCAAGCATCTCGGTTCCGCTGTTGTACAGCTCTGTCAAACAAGACTCGATGGAGTTGACTGACGGTGGCCTCATCTCAAATATTCCCGTTGAAGTCGCCCGTGATATGAATATGGACATTGTTATTGCCGTCGACGTTTCCAGTCCGCTCCGGACGGCTCACCAATTGGATGCGCCCTGGGAAATTGCCGACCAAATCATCAATATTATGGCCCAGTTGCCGAATAAACAATCCCTCGAAAAAGCCACCATCGTTATTAAACCTGATATAGGGGGGCACCTTGCTTCAGACTTTTCCGGCCTCGACTCGCTCATTGTTAGTGGAGAAGAAGCTGCCGTTGCAAAGATGCCGGCGTTGTTGGACAGCATCCAAGAAAAACAATCGGCTAGTTATTTTTCCGGCCCCAAAGTGGACCAGCTTTCATTCAAAATCTCCGCTGTAAGCTTTCAAGGCTCCGAGATTCCTCAGAATATGAAAGCGGAATTGGCCGGTCTGACTGCAGGTGAAAGGGTTACAATCGGATTTATTAAAGAAAAAGTCTCCTTGTTGTATTCGTGCGGCAATTACCGTGACACGTACGCCGAGATTGCCTTTCATGATTCGACAGCTTCCGTAAAATTTGTTAATATCCCAAACCCCGAAATCCGTTCCATCGAACTCACCGGTGATTCAGTCATTGTGAAAGAGGAACTCATCCCGTTCGTCAGCCAGTTAATGAACAAACCGGCAAATTCCGACAGCACGCGTGCGGCGTTAAACGATATTCTCGCATTGTATCGCGATAGAGGATATTCTCTTGCCCGGATTCAATCCGTTCAATTGGATTCGATGCAAGGAGTTCTGCACATCGCAATCGATGAAGGAATGATTTATCACATGAGGGTGGAAGGAACAATAAAGTCGCGCGATTGGATTATATGGAGGGAACTCCCCTTTACCGTGGGAGATATCTTCACTGTATCGAACGCTCAACAAGCAATTGCCAATATCATGGCAACAAATCTCTTCGACCAGATATTGATTGATGTCCGATACGTCGAAGACAAAACCGAAATTGTTATCAAGGCCACCGAAAAAAAATCCGAGTTGGCGGGTGTCGGGCTGCGCATTGACAGCGAACGCGGTGTGCAGCCTTCCGCTGAAATCCGCGACGAAAATTTCCTGGGCGCCGCTACCGAGCTTGGCGCCTACTTTGGGGGAGGGCTGCGAAATCGGGCATATCTGCTGGAATTCAAGGCAAACCGCATCTTTAATTCGTACTATACTTTCGACCTTAATTCCTTTTACGATTTGAAGGATATCTACACGTACGCCAATGATCCAACTGTCCTGTCGCCGACGTCGTTCAACAGGGTGCGGATTGGAGAATATCGGCAGATCGTAGACGGCGGGTCATTTTCACTCGGCAGCGAGGTTGAGCGGCTAGGCACAGTGACAGCGGAATATCGCTTAGGATTGAATAGGATAAATTTTTTATCCGGGACAGGATATTCTACCGCCAAGAACATGCTTCAAACGCTGAAACTCTCATCCACGATCGACACGCAGGATCAGTTTCCCTTTGCCCGATCGGGCTCGTTAATGAACCTCAGTTGGGAGACAGCATCGTCCATCGGCGCAGGAGACATCGGCTACTCAAAGCTCTTTCTCTCGTACGAATGGTTTTCCACGTATATCGAAGGTGAAACACTCCACCCGAAAATTCTGTTCGGTTTCGCAGATCAAACGCTGCCGCTTTCACAGCAGTTCACTCTAGGAGGAGAAGATTCCTTCTACGGGCTCAATGAAGATGATTCCCGGGGAAGGCAGGTGTTCGTCATTAACGTGGAATACCGGGTGCTGCTCCCTGTCAAAGTTTTTTGGGATACATACTTCAAGATTCGGTACGACTTCGGTTCGATTTGGCCCGAACAGCAGAGCATAAGCCTTCGCGACCTTCATCATGGAGTCGGCGCAGGAATTGCTATCGACACACCGGCCGGAAAGGCAAGTTTTTCAGTTGGAAGGAGCTTCTTCGTTCGAAGAGATTTGTTGTCGCAGCCTCTAAGTCTCGGCCCTGTCCTCGCATACTTTTCTTTCGGATTCCCGTTGTTATGAAAGAACGAAAATTTCCGCGGCAGCGTTGTGGTCTCGCCTCACAATAACCCCTTTGTCATTCCCCCATCAACACTGATCGTAGCCCCCGTAAGAAAGCTCGCCCGCGATGATGCAAGGAATGCGACGACGTCCGCGATTTCCTGAGGTGTGCCGTAGCGCCCCAGTGGAATTTCTTTTGCCTGTAGATTCATGTATTCTTGAACTGTAATGTTCGCTTTCGAAGAACGGACCGCCGAGATTTCTTCCTGTCGCTTGGTCATCACGAAGCCGGGACAGATAGTATTGATAAGAATTCCATCCTTTGCATACTGTGTTGCAAGAACCTTGTGCAGACCGATAAGCCCTGGACGAAGGGTCGATGAGATCACTAATTCCTGTATCGGCTGTTTTCCGGTTATCGAGTTGACCGTAATGATTCTTCCCCACTGCTGTTTCTGCATAATCGGGATCACAGCCCTGGTTAAACGGATTGCGCTCATCATCGTTAGTTCCACGCCTTTCGCCCAATGGGCATCGGACAAACGGTCGAACGTTTCAACCGGAGGCCCGCCGGCGTTGTTCACAAGAATGTGGATCGTGCCGAATTTCTTGATAACGGTTCGGACCATTTTCTCGATATCTTTTGCCTTGCTCACGTCGCTCGGTACGGGAATCACTTCTCCCTTCGTTTTCGCCGAAATCTCTTTTGCCGTTGCCGCAAGCAGCTTTTTATCGCGCGCGCAAATAACAACAGTCGCTCCTTCTTCCGACAACGATTCCGCAATTGCCTTTCCTAAACCCTGACTCGATGCTGCAACCAATGCTATTTTGTTTCGCAAGCCTAATTCCATAATGGTACTCCTTCCGGATATTCTTTGTGATGGCTTCTAGTCAAGCTTCGTCCTGAATCGCAGCACACTTGCAACAAGAATCGTAACTCCCATAAAGAGAAGCGCCCCGGCCTCGAACCAGAGACTCGCCAATCCAACTCCCTTCAGGATTATCGACCGGACAACGACGAGATAATATTTCATCGGTACACCAAACGAAAGAATTTGAAGAGCTTTGGGCATGTTTTCTATAGGAAACGTGAAGCCTGAAATGTACATCATCGGTTGAAGAAGGAAAAATTGCGATGTCATCATCGCCTGCTGTTGTGTGTTGGAAATTGTCGAGACAAACAAACCGAGCCCCAGGGAGGTGAGTAAAAAGAAGATTGACAGCCCGAAGAGCAGCAGGACGTTTCCCTGCACTGTTATCCCGAACCCGACGACCATTGCCGTAAGAACGACACACCAGTTGACAAGGCCAATGATCGTAAACGGTATCAGCTTTCCCAGAATCAACTCGGTCGGCGTGATTGGTGTCACCATAAGTTGCTCGAGAGTGCCGATTTCTTTTTCCTTAACGACCGCCATCGAGGTTAGGTTCATCGTGGTAATCAAAAGAATCATCACGAGCACACCCGGTACCATAAAATTCCTGCTTTTCAGCGATGGGTTAAACCATGCCCTCGTCTGTGCGTTGATGCCGCCAATACGCGCGCTTCCCGAAACTTCGGCCAATACTTTGTTCGAATAGTCCACAAGAATTTGATTGACGTACCCCATTGCGATGGCGGTGCTGTTTCCCTCGCTTCCGTCGAGAAGTACCTGCACTTTCGCCGGTTCGTGCCGCAGAATTTCGTCCCCAAATTTCTGGGGAATGATCAGCGCCATTGTCGCTTTATTGTCGTCAAGATAATTCTGAATCGTGCTGTAGTCTTCCGTCGAATATTCGATAGTAAAATAGCCGGAGTTGGTGAACTTCTCAATAAGGTCCCTGCTCGACTCGGTTTTATCCAGATCGCACAGCACGACCGAAATATTCTTCACGTCGAGAGAGGCCGCAAATCCCATGAACACCAACTGCAGCACCGGCGCCACAAAAACAAGGGGCAGCAGCTTTTTGTCCTTGAAAAGCTGGCCGAATTCCTTTTTCAGAAGGGCCATAATCCGTTGTTTGTTCATAGAATCATCCTAACGTTTTTCTAAACCGCCTGATGCTGATGAACAGCATAAACGATGTGAACATCATGAGATACAAAACCTGATCCCAAAATGCAGCGAGTCCGACGCCTTTCAGGATGATCGACCTCAGGATAACGAGGTAAAATTTCGCTGGAGTGATGTTGGTGAGAACCTGGAGCCACCACGGCATGCTGCGAATGGGGAACATAAAGCCCGAAAGGATCATCGTCGGCAGCATGGAAAAAAGCGATGCCAGCTGAAAGGCTACCTGCTGGCTGTCCGCGATTGTCGAGACGTACAGCCCGATGCTGAGGGCGGCGATGATAAACAACAGTGTCGCGCCGAACAAATAGAAATAACTTCCTTTGACGACAACGTCAAAAAGAAAGTAGGCTGCGACAATCACCAGCGTCGCTGCAACCAGGGAGATGAGGGCGTAGGGAATCATTTTCCCGATAATGAGCTCGAAAGAGGTAATCGGCGATACATCGATTTGTTCGATCGTGTTGCGTTCTTTCTCCTTCACGATGGAAAGCGAAGTCGCGATGACTGCGGTAATGGCAAGGATGAATCCGATGAGGCCCGGGACCAGAAATTTAGCGCTTTTTAATTCCGGATTGTACCAGACCCGCGCATCATACTGAATCGGAAGGTAACTCCCCCGCCCCATTTTTGACAGATTCGTGAGCACAATTTTTTGTGAGTACTGCAGCGTTACGGCCTGCACATACGCAAGAATGGTCGAAGCAGCATTAGAATCCATCCCGTCCACTAGTACCTGGATGTCCGTCGTTTCATTCGAAAGCAGCTTATGGGAAAAGTCTGTGGGGATAACGATCGCGGCCCGTATTTTGGCGTCGTCGATCATCCGCATCGCCTCATCCGTCGAATTAAGGTATTGCACGTAATCGAAATATCCGGACGTTACGAACGCGTTGAGAAAGTCGCGGCTTGTTTTGCTGTTCTCCTGGTCAATCACCGCCATCTTAATGTGCGAGACGTCGAAGTTCAACGCATAGCCGTTGAGCAGCAGCAGCAAAGCAGGAACGAGCGTCAATATCGCAAGCACGCGTTTGTCCCGCCTGATCTGTCGAAATTCTTTTTTAATGATCGGAATAAGACGTCGTATCATAGTGGACTTCCTTGTGGAATTTCAATGTTGTTTTTCTTACGCGGCTTTCTTCGCTTCCTGGTCCAGCAGATAAATAAACACATCCTCCAGGGAGGGTGTAATTCTGTCAATCTTCGTCCAGCCAATGTGTTGAGCACGGAGGATATCCTGAATGTTCTGCCGGGCAACCTGTTCATCCGATACGCTGACATGCAGAAATGTACCGAACACCGACGTTTCTTCCGCCCACGGCTCTTTCTCGATAATCGTCATGGCCTCGACGACATTGTCGCATTGTACCTCCAGCAGCGGAGACTTGATGTAATTATGCTTCAATTCTTTTGGACTCCCACCTGCAATAATTTTCCCCGCGTTGATGAAAATAATGTCGTTGCAGTACTCCGCTTCCTCGAGGAAATGCGTCGTAACGAGAACGGTGATCCCCTCCGCCGAAAGGTCGTTGATCAATTCCCAAAATTTGCGCCGCATCACCGGGTCAACCCCGCTGGTCGGCTCATCGAGGAACACTATTTTCGGGCGATGCAGCACTGCACAACCGAGGGCAAGGCGTTGTTTCCATCCCCCTGGAAGCGTTTTCGTAATACTCTTTTCCCGTCCAATCAAGTTTGCCATTTCCAACACCCATTCTTTTCGGTGCTGAAGGTCGATGTTGCTAAGCCCGTAGACACGCCCAAAAAAATCAATATTTTCGTCGACTGTCAAATCTTCATAGAGAGAAAATTTCTGCGACATGTACCCGATGTTTTCTTTCACTTTTTCCGGTTCTTTATTGATATCGAATCCGCCGACACGCGCTGTCCCTTCGGTCGATTGCAGCAATGCACAGAGCATTCTGATCGTCGTCGATTTGCCGGCGCCGTTCGCGCCGAGGAATCCGAAGATCTCCCCCTTCTTTACTTCAAAATTGATATGGTCGACGGCGTAAAAATCCCCGAACCGTTTGGTGAGATTTTCAACTTCGATTGCGTTCGTCGTCATTGTCGCTTCTTCCCATTTCTTTGTCTTATGTATACGTGAATGTATAACCTACAACTTACAATTTAAAACTTTTACTTCCGCCTCTCACCTCACCTCGCCCACGGCCTTCTCAAGCTTTGCTTGCGCCAGCTCGTAATCCACAAGCGCTTGCGTCAATTGAAGCTTTGCCTGAAGTTGCGCAACCTCTGCATCGAGCAACTCTGAGTTTGTCGTCAATCCGGCTTTGAACTTTTGCCGTGTCACGCGAAGGTTTTCATCCGCTTGCTCGACACTCAGATGGGAAAGTTGGATATTTTCTTTCGCCTGTGTAAATGAAAGATAGCTCTGTGTGACTTCCAACGTCACTCCATCTTTCAGCATCGCGATTGCGTCTTTTGTCTGTTCGTACTGCGCCTGTGCTTCCGTGGTCTGATACACTGTGGTTAAATTATTCCAGATGTCGAATTGGAGCGTGACCCCGACATCCCACGAATCTTTGAACGCGTCCAACGGCGGAAAATACCGCGGGTTCGGACGATCGTAATAATAATTCCCCGTCAGAAATATTTGCGGCGACCAGCCTGCTTTTGCCCCGGTCACACCGCTTTCTGCCGCCTTCAAACGCCAGTCCAGCCCCTGTAGATCGGGGCGGTCGGTGAACGCGGCCTCAAGGAGCTTCTGGACGTCCGGAAATTCTTTTGTTGTCGGCGTCAATTGTGAACCAATGCCAATCTGCGTCGTGAGGGGAATGCCGAGCGTCGAGTTAAAACTGATCATGGCAATTTCAACATTGTTTGCCGCTTCACTCTGCAGAAGTTTTGCATTAGAGAATTGCACCTTTACTTTCAGCACATCATTGGTCGTCGCCATTCCTTGCGAAAACATGCTCTCGATATCATTCAAATGTGAGCTGATTTGATCAACATTATCGTCGCTCACGCGTTTGATGTCCTTCGCGCGGTACAAATTCCAGTATGCAGATTTAATGTTATACACCAATTCCGCTTTATCATTTTCGACATCTTTTTTCGACGCCTCTGCCGTGTATTCAGCGCTGTTGACGCCGCTTTGCAGTTTCCATCCTGTGAAAAGAGGCTGCTGAAGAGTTGCTTTCGTACCATAGTTATTCAAAATGACAGGAAAGTTAACAATGAACCCGGGTAAAGGAATTTTGAACTCCGGTACATCGCTCACTTTTTGATACGACGCCTGCGCTTTTAACGTTGGATACATTCCGGCTGCAGTTTCGCTCGCTTTCGCATCTGCGTACTCCAGCTTCATTTGAGAGGAGTGCAATTGCTTGCTGTTTTCGAGTCCGATAGCAATGCTTTCTTCAATGGTGAGCACGCGCTCCTGCGCGATAAGAACCGGTGCAGCGACACCGAGAAGAAGTGAAACAATTGTGCGTGCGTTCATTACGATGCAGCAACCTCGCTTTCTTTTTGCGATGGATGGTCGGATAATAACGAAATAAAAACGTTCTCTAATGACGGCGGAATTATTCTCCAATCGGCAACCGTAATTCCATGGCCCGCCAAATGGGAAAGAACTTTTGGAATATCATGGTCAGCATCATCAACAACGATGTTCAAGCGGTCGCCAAATGCCTGAACCTCTTTCACCAGAGAGTATTGCCTTAACAGCTTGAAGGAGCCGCGGATGTCGCTGCAGACGATTTCCACTATCGTTCCTTTCATGACTTTTTTTACGTTAAGAGGCGTATCCGCAACTAATATGCTCCCTTGGTTCATCAGCGCAACATGCGTGCATCGTTCCGCCTCGTCTAAATATGGTGTTGTCATAACAATTGTGATTCCAGACTTGAGCAAGTTCGAAAGCACTTTCCAGAAATCCCTCCGCGAAACGGGGTCGACTCCCGTCGTCGGTTCGTCGAGAAAAATAACTTCAGGAGTGTGGACGAGCGTGCATGCGAGCGCCAGTTTCTGTTTCATTCCGCCGGAAAGCTTATCGGCAAGCCGTGTCCGAAATGGTGTCAGCCGTGTAAATTCGAGCAGTTCGTTCCGCCGCGGCTTGTAATCCCGTACGCCGTGAATCTCTGCGAAAAATTCAATATTTTCATCGACCGTAAGGTCGCCGTAGAGGCTGAATTTCTGCGAGAGATAACCGATCCTTTTTCGTACTTCCTCCGGCTCTTTTCTGAGGTTATACCCCAGGACAAAGAGGTCACCCTCAGTCGGAACAATAATCCCGCACAACATCCGGATCGTCGTTGTCTTTCCCGCACCGTCCGGCCCGACGAGGGCAAACATTTCTCCCTTCCGAACCTCCAGCGTCAATGCGTTGACAGCGCTGATATCTCCGAATTTTTTCGAAACAGACCGCAATTCAATTGCATTCGTCGATGTCGTTGTCGCGTTGGGTGAATTCATGATGGTCATTGACTTGTTATTTCAAGTATGCATCGACCGGCATTCCGCCTTTGAGAATCCCGTCTTTGTTATCAACTTCAAGCTTTACGCCGAACACCAATTTAGTACGGTCCTCTTTTGTCTGAACATTTTTCGGTGTGAATTCGGCGATCGGAGAAATATAGATAACTTTCGCCGGAAATGTTTTATCCGGATAGGTATCGATTTCCAGATCCGCCGGCCCGCCCAATTTTACCCTCCCCAATTCTGTGTCGCTGACATAAATCATTAGGTTAAGTGTTTCGAGGCGGGAAATGGTTGCAATTGTCGTTCCCACGCTGACTAATTCTCCAGCTTCGACGGGCTTGTGGGTGACAGTTCCCGATACCGGAGCTATAATGTGGGCGTCGGAAATTTCTTTCCGCAAAAGATCTGCCGCGGCTGTTGCCTGGTCGAGGCGGGCCTTTGCAGCAGCGATATCCTCGGGACGCGCAAAGTGTCTCAACTTCTGCAGGTTTTGTTCTGCCGAAGTATTCGCCGCCTGCGCAATGGTATATTTTGACTCGGCATCGTCGAGCTCTTTCTTCGTAACGCTCTTTGTGGCATACAATGCCTTTGTTCGTTCGTAATCATCCTTTGAGGTTTTGTATGTTGATGCTGCCTGCCGCAGTCCTTCCTCGGCCTGGCGGAGATCTTCCGACCGTGTACCGATAACTAACAGCTTGTATTGAGCGTCCGCTAAATCGACGCCGGCCGTTGCCTGCTGCAATTCAATATCGTTCGTGGCATGGTCAAGGATCGCAAGCGTATCGCCGCTCTTCACTAAGCTTCCTTCATCGACGAAAAGGGTTTGGATTTGCCCCGCCACTTTCGCACTAACATTGACTTCGACAGCCTCAAGCGTGCCGCTCGCTTCGATTGTGCCCGCATGTTTGTCCGCGCATCCCGCGACCGTCAATACGCCGGCAACTGCTATTGCATATACAATGAAATGTCTCATAAATCCCTTTTGAAAAATTAGATATTTGTAATGGGTGAATCAAAGACGTGAAAATTTCTGCGCGCATCATCGGTGAGTGCGCCCTCGAAGATTGTCCTAAAAATGATCCTGAAAGCCTCCTCTGCGGAAAAAGAATTTTGTGAAAGGACTTCCGGATTGAGTATTCCCTGAATGCAATTGATAATCATGAGAGTGAGGATTTGCTCGTTGACGTGCGAGCGGAAAATATTCTCTTCGCGTGCTTGCGCGATCATCTTTCCGATCTTGTTAAATATCTGGTCGCGCCGAAATGTTTCAATTTGTTTCCATAACTCCGGGGTGAACTTCTGCATGTCGAGCATCGCGCCTCTGCTCAACCTCGACATCTGTTTCCCGATGAGCATCATCACTCTGGCAAGTTTCTCGGCAAAGGAACCATCGGATGCTGAAATAGCGTCTATCTCGTGTGCGACTTTTCGCAAGTTCTCTTCAATTCCAGCTCGGAGTAGATCCTCTTTATCTTCGAAATATTTATAGAGTGTTTTCTTGCTCATGCCGAGTTCAGTGGCAATTTCATCAAGAGTCACTTTGCTGAACCCTTCGTGCATGAAGTGCTCTCGCGCAAAAGAAATAATGCGTTCTCGAATCTCGGTATCTGTCGTCATACGGCCTCCATAAGCACTCCGGAAACTTTTAACGTATTAATGGTTTCCAAAGTTCCAAAAAATAATCCATCTTTTATGACGGATTTCATCAAAATTTATTGCGTCATCACTAAAGAAACTATTAAAGTTTCTATGGTTTCCAATTTAAGCAGAATTTACTCATTTGTCAAGGGCTATCTTGAAAAATTCTTGACGCTTGTTTTGGAGGACGGGCAGAGGCTAGTAACTCTCTTCTTTTGAGGGAAATTTCTTCCCCTTTACGTCGCTGATGTACCCCTTGAATGCGCCGCGCATCGTCTCCGTAAGCTTAGCGTATGTACGGACAAAGCGGGGATGAAACTGCTCATTCATTCCGAGCATATCGTTTGTCACAAGAACCTGTCCGTCGCATTGTGCTCCGGCGCCGATCCCAATCGTCGCGCATGAAACGCTGTTCGTCACCTTTGCTGCCAGAGATGTAGGAATTTTTTCGAGCACAATCGCAAAGACGCCAACGCGGTCCAGCACTTTCGCGTCTTCCACCAGTTCTTTTGCTTCTGCCGTCTCTTTTGCCCGAACTTCGTACGTCCCAAATTTATAGATCGACTGGGGGGTCAATCCCAAGTGGCCCATGACGGGAATCCCGATATCGACCAGCTGCCTCACAAGCTGTTCAATCCGTTTTCCCCCTTCCATCTTCACAGCTTCCGCGCCTGATTCCTTCAACACGCGGCCGCAATTGCGCACCGCCTCTTCGGTATTCACTTGAAACGACATGAAGGGCATGTCCGCGACGAGCATCGCCCTCTTCACTCCCCGTCGAACAACCTTGGTGTGATAAATTATTTCATCAAGAGTAACCGGAAGCGTCGTTTCCAATCCCTGGAAGACATTCCCGACGGAATCTCCGACCAGAATAATATCGACGCCAGCCTCATCAAGGAGCTTTGCCGTTACGTAGTCATACGCCGTCAGCATCGCAACCTTCTCACCGGTCTTTTTCATGTTCAGAATCACTTTCGTCGTGATTCGTTTATATTCGTTCGGATGAGAACTCATTGCCGTATCCTTTTCTGGAACATTAGTTGTTGACAGCAGGTTCGGTTTCCTGAACCGCCTGCACTTCGTCGTCCGCGATTTCCGTGAAAACGATATTCCACGCGCGCTCAAAACCCTTTCTCAGTGCCGCCGCAGCTTCATCAAACGAAACGCTCCTTCCGAGGACAGAATCGAGCTCGGTCGTTTTCATCTCAAGGCTTTCACGGAGTGCGGCCCGAACTTCTTCACTTTCAGCTCTCACGAACTCTGAAAGACGTCTGTGCACGGGTCCAAGCAAAACTGAACCGTGTTGAAGCACAATTTCATCTCTACCGGGGAGGGCATAGCGCCTCTGCGCACTGCCGACAAGTTTCTTGCCTCGATACTGAATCTCGTATCGGGTCGAACTCGCAAAACATGGAATTGAAGACCGGCTTCGATAGAGCTGCGGCAAATTTGGCGATGTGAGCGCGCACTCACCATCAGCACCGAGAAAATGCAACCCTGCAAGCAACGCCCCACTGATTTCACGGTACGAGTCGTTGATATTCTTGCCGTGAGAAAACATTGTTACGGAGTACGTCAGTTCTTCAGCATGAAGAATTGCCCTCCCCCCCGTCGGCCGTCTGACAATATCAATGCCGTTAGCTGCGCATCGTGCTTTGTCAAAATCATTGTCCCGCTGATTGTATCCAAGAGAGATGGCATGCGGTTTCCACCCGTAGACTCTCAGCGTCGGCAAACCTTGATGTGCCATTAATCGTTCGGCGAGAAGTTCATCCAATCGCATGTTGTATTGACCGGGATGGAATCCTGAATTCAAAAATTGCCATCGCTCGGCTGCGCGCCCATTTGTCGGAAGTGAACTCATGTTTTCGAACGGATAATGATGCCGCGCTTGCTCCGGTCAATGAATGTGAGCAGATGATTGATTTCCGGAGTCAGAGAAAGTTCCTGCCGGATTCTTTGGGCTGCCTGACTTACGTTGAGTTTAGAAAAATAAAGAATCTGGTAGGCCTGCGTTAAAGCGTCGAGCGCCTCGCGGGAAAACCCACGGCGGCGCAGTCCGACGGTGTTCAGCCCTTCGTACGTCAGCGGCGCTCCTCCTGCGAGGATGTACGGGGGCACATCTTTTGGAACGCGAAAATGCCCGCCAATCATCGCGTGCCGCCCGATAGAAACGAACTGGTGAATCGCCGTCAGCCCTCCGACAATCGCCCACTCCTCTATCGTTACATGCCCACCCATCTGGACGGAGTTGGCAATAATGACATTATCGCCAATCGTGCAGTCGTGAGCAACATGAGCGTATGCCATCAACAAACAATTGCTGCCGACAGTCGATTTCATGTGTTCTGCGGTCCCGCGGTTGAGCGTGCAAAATTCGCGGATGGTCGTAGCATCGCCAATCTCGAACGTTGTCTTTTCGTTCTTGAACTTCAAATCCTGCGGAAGCGTCGCGACCACCGCTCCTTTGTGTATCCTGCATTCTTTTCCGATTCGCGCGCCGTCGGCACAATAGACGTGCGGGCCGAGCTGCGTTCCGCTGCCGATGACAACATCCCCTTCAACGACCGTGTAAGGACCGATGGAAATGTTGTCGCCGAGTTCGGCTTTAGAGCTGATAATTGCGGTAGGGTGTATCTCGTTGCTCATAGAAAGGTTTTTTCGTAATAGGGTGGATTACAATGCACCGGGGCGGTCGACAATCGAAGCCATCAGTTCGGCCTCAGCGACGAGAACGCCGTCGACGTATGCTTTTCCCATCACCTGACATACTTTTGGCTTGCGGTACATCATGGTCACTTCGTAGATTAATTGATCTCCGGGAACGACGGGTTTACGGAATTTTGCGTTGTTGATCGCCATGAACATAACAAGCTTCCCCTCCTGACGATCGGACCCATCCAGCAATAAAACCCCGCCGGTCTGTGCAAGTCCTTCGAGGATCAACACGCCGGGCATGACCGGCGCACCAGGGAAATGTCCTTGGAAGAATGACTCTCCGATCGACACGTTTTTCACGCCGACGATTTTTTCGTTCAACTGAAAATCGATAATCTTGTCGACGAGAAGGAACGGATAACGGTGCGGAAGAATCCGCTGCAGCGCATTGACGTCGAACAGCACCCCCTCTTTCTTCACATATTGATATTTCTTGATAATCTTTTTCTGCTGATAGAGCTTGCGAACCTTTTTTGCAAATTCAACATTGCTTGCATGGCCCGGGCGCGCGGCGAGAATTTGTGCTTTGAGCGGGGCACCGATCAATGCGAGGTCGCCGATGAGATCGAGCAGCTTATGGCGGGCGGGTTCATTCTTGAAATGCAAGGCTTTATTATTTACCGCACCGGTGCTCCCGAGAATAACCGAATCCTTTACCCCAAGTTTGACGGCCAATTCGTTCAGCTCGGTTTTCGAAAGCTCCCGGTCAACAATCACAATCGCATTATCGAGGTTGCCCCCCTTGATGAGCCCGGCATTACGCAAGTGTTCGACTTCATGGAGAAAGCAAAATGTGCGGCACATCGAAAATTCCGTGATGAATTCTTTTTCCAGATCGAACAATCCGGTGTGTTGACTGCCGAGCGCCGGGTTGTTGTAGTCAACAAGCACCGTGACGCGAAAGTCATCAGTCGGGAGAGCCACGATTTCAACGCCTTTCTCTTCATTCTTATAGCTGATCGTCTGGTCGATCACCAAATAATCTTTCGGCGCCTCCTGCGCCTCGAATCCTGCATCGAGAAGCGCGTCCACATACGGCTTCGCGCTTCCGTCGCCGATCGGGGGTTCAATCCCCTCCAAGTCGATAACAATATTGTCAATTTGAAGACCGGCGATTGCAGCGAGAACGTGTTCGACGGTATGAACTTTCGCTTCACCGATGCCGATCGTCGTCCCCCGCGAGACATCGATGACATGGTCGACGTCCGCCGGAATTTCGGGCTTCCCGCCCAGATCTACACGGCGAAAACGAATGCCAAAATTTTCCGGTGCCGGCTTAAACGTCATGGTGCATTCCGTTCCCGTATGCAGGCCGACACCCGACATCACCACTGCTTTCTTAATCGTTCGCTGCTGAACTAACATCCATCCTCCAAATAGTGACAACCATAAACGCGTTCTTTACTGTATCGGAAACCTTTACTTCCGTTCTTCCAACTCTCGGATTTTTTTTTCGAGCATTCGGATTCGATTTTCCATTTCCCGAATCGTAAACAGCAATTCCGGTAATTGTCGAAGGGCCCCCTCCATCCGCCGTGCCTTTCCGGCCTCTTTTGCAGGATAGCCGAAATATGTTTCACCTTCCTTTGTCAAGGATTTGGAAACTCCGGTACCCGCTGCAATGATTACGTTATCTGCGACGGTAATGTGGCCTGTGATTGATGTACCCCCTCCGATCATCACATTGTTGCCGACCTGCGTGCTGCCGGCGATCCCGGCATTGGCGGCAATCACGTTGTTTTCGCCAACGGTAACGTTGTGTGCAATTTGGACAAGGTTGTCCAGCTTTGTTCCCCGTTTAATTCTCGTCTCACCCATCGTCGCGCGGTCGATGCAGGTGTTTGAACCAATTTCGACATCGTCTTCAAGCACGACGATTCCCAACTGCGGAATTTTTTGATACGAGCGGTCTTTTTTCGGGGCAAACCCGAACCCATCGCCCCCGATTACGGCACCTGGTTGAATGATCACTCGGCTGCCGATACGGCATGCCTCGCGAATCGATACATTTGAGTAGATAAGGGAGCCATTCCCTACGTGCACCCCGTCGCCGAGAACCGTTCCCGGAAGGATCGTCGTATCATCTCCGATTTCGCATTCTCTCCCGATAACAACATGCGGCCCAATGGCGCAGTTCTTTCCAATCTTGGCCGAAGAATCAACCACAGCGGTCGGATGAATTCCCTGTGGAAGCAGCGACGGGCGCGGGGAAAATTTTTGAATCGCGATCACAAAAGAAGCATACGCATCTTCAACCCGGATGATCGACGGCGGAAGCTTCCGGTGTTTGGAAATATCCAACGACCGGCTGACGATGACCGTCGACGCATTCGTGGACTCGAGGAATTTTTCGTACTTTGGATTTGAAAGGAAGGTCAGCTCGCCGGCCTTTGCATCTTCAATTTTCGCAATGCCTGCAATTTCGAGCGATGCATTTCCGACTGCGTCTCCATCAAGAAACGATGCAATCTCGCGGACTGTCATCATGATGCGTTCAGTTGTTTGGGCACATTTATTTCTGCTGCAACTTGGAGAGTACTTTCGACGTCAAGTCGTGCTTTTCGTTTGAGTACATCAAGAGCGTCGTGCTGCTTTTATCGAACACGTAATCGTAGCCCCCTTCGTCGGCAACATCTTTCACTGCCTTAAAGAGCTTGTCCTGAACCGGCTTCATTAATTCGTTCTGCTTCGTAAACAACTCGCCGTTCGCTCCGAATTTCGCCGTTCGATAATCCACCATCTTTCTTTCGAGGTCTTGCAGCTCTTTCTCTACATCCGCCCGCTTCTTGTCGGACATGACAAGTTTCTTCTTGTCGTAATCCTCGAACCTATGCTGAAGGTCGGTTTGCATCTTTGTGAGATCGGACTGCCAGTCCGTCGAGATGGCGTCCAGCTGCTTCTGCGCATCCTGCGCTTCCGGCAGCTGCTGCATGATCGCTTCCGAATTAATGTACCCGATCTTCATTTGTGCTGACGACGGGATCGCGGCTGCAACCAACAGCAGTATCAAACACGAAAATTTCTTCATGATCAACCTCTTTGTTGAAGTTCGGGGCTACTTGTCGCCGCGTTTGAGGCGGTCGATAACTTTGTACGTGTAGTCGGCGCTTGTCTCACCGTACAGCAGGACGACATCGCCGGCTTTGTCAAACACAAACGCGAGTTTGTTTTCGACGGCAATTTGTTTGATCGCGGCAAAGATCTTTTCCTTAATCGGCTGCATCAGGCGTTCTTGCTGCAGCGCCAGTTCTCCCTGCTGTCCGAATTTCTGGGCTTTAAAGTCGTTCATTTTCTGCTCCTCTTCGATCAGCTTCTTCTGTTCCACCTGTTTGGTCTGATCGTTGTACAGCCCCTGTTTCTTCTGGTAATCTTCATATTTGTCCTGCAGGTCTTTGGACATCCTGTCTAACTCACCCTGCCAAATTTTGACGATCGTAGCCAGCGAGTCTTTTGCCTCTTTTGCCGACGGGAGTTCCGCTAAAATTTTTTCTGAATTGACGTAGCCGATTTTTTGCTGTGCGTTTCCAAGCGACACTGCCACAATGATTGAAAGAATAAGTGCCGCCAGCACTTTTCCTGTTTTAGATGTAGAAGCTTTCACTGTACCCTCGTTATGGTTTCATGAAAAAAGTTCACTGGTCCCGGAACCCTGCGGTTGCCGGACAGTGCATGTTAATAGTTGTGAATTAAAATCCTTTTCCAAATTGAAAATGGAAATGCCACCCCGATGGGCTGCCGGTCTTTGTGGGGTCGTCAAACCCGTAACCGTAGTCAAATCCTAATAAACCGATCGGATTGATCATAATCCGTGCGCCCACTCCCGCAGACCGATTGAGGCCGAACAATTCCGTCGACTGAATATTGGCCCACACATTTCCCGCCTCGGCAAACGACAAGAGATAGATAGGGATGGGGTTCATGGAGACGTTGAACCGGAGTTCTGCGGTGTGTTTCTCCATCACCAGGCCGCTCAACACATTATTCGACGGGTCCAGCGGACCGATGCTCCGATCCCCGTATCCTCGCAGCGGAGTAACGTTGATCTGCCCAAGCCCCGTTCCACCCATCGAAAAAAATTCGATATAGGGGACTTCGTTGGTTGCCAGAGTCTTCTCGAGCGTGATAATCTCTCCGAATTGAGTCCCGATGTACAACGCAAGGCGTGAATTATTCAGGATCGGCGTGTACCAATCGAGACTAACGATATGTTTTGTGTACCGTGCGGTACCGGGAAGAAGCGGCGGACCTGATATCTCGGTTGAAAGGGAGATATTACTTCCGTGAGACGGAAACAACGGGTTGTCGATGCTGTTCCTTGAAAGAATCTGCGTTATGCTATACTGGTCGATAACACCCACGGGTCCGTAATATGAGTTATCGGTGAGGTTGTCGATCCGTTGTACTCTAAAAATCCAATCGCCTCTCGTATAATCATCAGGAAATTTAAACTGACGGCCGAGGCTGACAGTACCGCCCCTTTGGTCGACCGAGTAAATATAATTTTGCCTTGTATCGAACAAGCTGAAGCCGAACGAGGTTCGGCTGCCGAACAGCCACGGTTCGCGGAACGAAATTGAGAACGTTCGATACGTGCTCCCCTCTCCGAATTGCCAGTCGAAGCTCAATATTTGGCCGCCGCCGCCGGAAAATGGTTCCGCTAATTCGAAATTATTGAACGTTAATCCCAGCGCACCCGTAAAGCCGAACGCCCCGCTGTATCCGACAGACATATTGAAGGTGTCGCTCGATTTTTCCTCGACGTCGTAAATAACGTCAACAGTCTTGTCGTCCACGATGCGCGTGTCGGGTTTAATTTTATCCGGATTAAAATAGTTGAGTACCGAGAGCTGACGCACGCTCCGCATGATCGCAGCCCGGCTGAAAAAATCACCCGGCCTCGAATACAATTCGCGGCGAATGACTTTCTCTTTTGTCTTCGTGTTGCCGTGAATTTCCACCGCGCCCACGCGGAATTGATTTCTTTCACGAATGTGGATAATAATATCCATGCTGTCCGGCGCAACTTTGACTTCTTCCGGGTCGATCGACATGGTAAGGTAACCGTTGTCGAGATAGAGGGAAGCGACGTCGGTCTGTTCTTCGTTTTGTTTCAGGTTACGGTCGAACTTTTCCATGTTATAGACATCGCCGGTCTTCACGCCGAGGCGGTCGTTCAGAATGTCTGTTTTGAAAACCGTATTTCCTTCCCACGTCACATTGCGAATCTTGTATTGAGGGCCTTCATAGACAAAAAAGCGGATGATCATGTGGTCTTTTTTTTCCGTGTAGGAAATAGAATCCGCCAGAATCTCCGCATCGCGGTACCCGTTTTTGTGATAAAAGTCTATGATTTTTTTCTTATCGTCCGAATATTTTTTCTTGTCGAACTTCGACCCGCGCCAGAACTTCCACCAGATTTGCTCATGCGTGTCGTCCATTTCTCCCTTCAAATCACCGTCCTCGAACGCTTTGTTGCCGTAGAATTGAATCGCCTTGATGTGGACTTCCGACCCTTCGTCAATGGTTAATTTCAAGATCACCTTGCCGCGTGCCGTGCTGTCCGGGCTTTCCACCGTTTCCGCTTTGATGCTTGCCTGCAGGTACCCGTCGTCTTCGTACGCTTTCTTTATCGTCTTGATAATCCGGCTGATTTCCTCCGGTGTGAGGATTTGGCCCTTCAATAGATTGACTTTTTTCAGAAGGTCGTCTTCGCTGATCTCATCTTCTCCCGTGATGACCGTTTTGTCCAAACGCGGATGTTCCTTTACTTTGATGAGAAGATAGACGCCGGTTCCGATCGTGTTCTCGATGTCGATTTCTACGTCTGAAAAAATCCGCAGCGCCCATAACCGGGTGATGGCCGTACGGGTTTGTTCGCCGGGAACGGTGATCTCGTCCCCGAGCTTTAACCCTGAATTGGCGATGATCGCCGAAGTCTCGGCCGACTTATTCCCTTCAACAGAGATGCCGAGAATTTTGTACTGTTGAATTTGCGGCCGCGTCGATTGCGAGAATAGAAGTGAGCATCCAAACAATGAGAGGTACAACAGAACAAAACACCGGGTGAGCAAGAAGCTCTTCACATTAAATACCTGTAACACTTTTAAGAAACTTTTCGACATACGTTGTTGCCGCGTCTTTCCTTTTAGATTTCACCTGCTCGCTCACCATGCCATAGCGGCGTTCGCGCCCCTGAAACGATGCGATGGCTTCGTAGAGCGAACGTCGTCGGAATTCAGGCCAGCAGAGGTCGGTAATGTACATCTCCGAGTACGCAAGCTGCCAGAGCAAAAAGTTGCTGATGCGGAGTTCGCCGCTTGTGCGGATCAATAAATCAGGGTCGGGAATGTCTTTCGTCGAAAGATACTGTGAAATGAATGCGTCGTTGATGTGGTCGGGTTTAATTTTTCCATGGCCGGCGTCGGCCACGATCTTTTTCACTGCATTAGTGATGTCCCAGCGCCCGCTGTAGCTCAACGCAAGCACTAATGTTAGACCCGTATTGTGCTTCATAAGTTCCATCGCATCGAGCAATTCGTCCTGCACATCGTGGGGAAGCGCAGAAATGTCGCCAATGCTCTTCAGATGGACGTTGTTATTATGAAGCCGGTCCCGCTCGTCGCGGAGCGCTTTCAGCAGCAGCCTCATGAGCATCGAGACTTCGTCTTTGGGCCGTTTCCAGTTCTCGGTCGAAAACGCATAGAGTGTGAGGTACTTTACGCCGAGCTGCCCGCATACTTCGACAATATCCCGGACCGAATTTACCCCTTCGTGATGTCCGGCTACGCGCGGAAACGACCTTTTTTGCGCCCAACGGCCGTTGCCATCCATGATAATCGCGATGTGTTGCGGGATTTCTCCGCTATGGCGCAACTGCTCCTGCAATTTTTTGTCCTGACCTGTCGCATGAACCGGACCTTTGCTCAACCTTTAACTCCTGGTAATGAATAGCGGGAAATCGTGGCAACGCTAGAGAATAAGTTAACCTTTTGTTGAAAAAAAGTCAATCAAAAACGGAGAATAATGGGCTATTTCGCAAGGCGAAACCCCCACAATGAGGTGAACATTTACTCTTTGATGGTATTCATCACACAAAAGTTTGCTCACGCTAAGCGATTCTCGCCGAGTCTGGTTGTTGATCCGCGAACTCGTGAGCGATGACGGGCCTGCAAGCACGAAGTAGATCAAACGAAGACTCCTCTTGACATTCATCCAATTTTTTGCGAAAGTCTCATGGGGCAAAAAGGGATATTCAGATCGATGACGAGCAACGCCCTCCACGAAACGATCCTTCATGAAACCGACCACATTCATTCTCTCGATTCTTTTTCTTCTCTGCACACTCACCTGCAAGAAGGAGCCGCCGGTTGTTCCTCCTCCACCTTCTGGACCGGATACGACGAGCCATGATTTTATCTTCACTCAATATAAATTCGGCGGCAGTGGCGGATCAAGTTACTTTAACGATGTTGCTATAATAAACGAATCGGATATTTGGGCGGTCGGCCAAGTTTTTGCTAATGAATCGACAGGAAAGCCAGATCCAATACTCTACAACGTTGTTCACTGGAACGGATCGGCATGGACTCTTCTGCGGCTAAAGTACTTTCCTCCGGGTGCGATCGGCGATAGTGCGGTTGAAATGGGTACATCGATATTTGCCAGAAGCGAAAATGACATTTGGTTAGTTGCAGGTTATGCTTATCACTTTGACGGCTCAGGTTTCTCTCCATTCTATAATACTGGAGCAGAAGGAGCAAAAAGAATTTGGGGGGATTCTGCAGGGGGCTTATGGTCTGGGGGCAATGGAGGAACCATGGCTCACTATTCCAGTGGTGTGTGGACAAAACTTACAAGCGGAACAAATCTGAATATCCAAGATATCTGGGGTGGTGTAAATCCAACGACAGGACAAGAAGAGATACTCGCAGTGGCGTCGAACTTTCTGGCACTTCCGGAGGCAAAGGCAATGTTGCAGATCTCCGGGAATACAGTAACGGCAGTAAATGACAGCGGACTTGCACTCGCACTTTCAAGTGTTTGGTTTATTCCTGGATGGAAGTACTTTGTTGGAGGAAGCGAACTTTTTGGCGCGTCATCAATAGGAAATAGTTGGGAAATAGATACGGCGATGAATCCCTCGCAATATACCTTTTCTATACGAGGTACCGCAAAGAACGATATATTTATGGTTGGAGGGTACGGGCTCGTATCTCATTGGAACGGGGAAACGTTAAGACAATACACAGAGCTTGGATCATTTTATGGGAATTACTATTCAGTAAGCTTCAAAGGAAACACAGTTGCTGCAGTAGGATTGATGCCGGGGAGTACGGTCGATTCATACGCCGTGATCCTGGTAGGAAGAAGGAATTAGCAAAGCAACATCAACGTTCAGAGAACAATGATATACTAACTAAGAAAAGGAGTGGGCAATGCGTACGTCGACCATCTCGTTCCCAACGTCCCGTTGGGAACGTTGCTAATAGTGAAGCTCTGCTTCTGGGTTAATCACGTTCCCAAATGGAATTTGGGAACGAGGTGTGAACATCAACGTTCAGAGAACAATGATATACTAACCAAGAAAAGGAGTGGGCAATGCGTACGTCGACCATCTCGTTCCCAACGTCCCGTTGGGAACGTTGCTAATAGTGAAGCTCTGCTTCTGGGTTAATCACGTTCCCAAATGGAATTTGGGAACGAGGTAACCCAATTGGAAATTGGGAACGAGGTGTGAAAATAGTTATCTTATACAATGAATCTTAACGAACCACTCCCTCTTGTCGTCATCGGCGGCGGCGCTGCGGGAATGATTGCAGCGTGGCGCGCAGGATCGCTTGGCGCAAAGGTGATCCTCCTCGAGAAAAATCACAAGCTCGGAATCAAGCTCCTCATCTCCGGTGGAGGCAAATGCAACATCACTCATGGCGGAGAAATCGAAGACCTTTGCAGGCAATTCAGGTCAAATGAATCGAAATTCCTGAAACATTCTCTCTACCGCTTCACCAACCGCGACATACTTTCCCACATCAATCAATTTGGAGTCGAAACGTATGAGCGTGAAAACGGCCGGATTTTTCCGACGAGCGGAAAAGCTGGCGACGTTGTCCACGCTTTGCGCAGAATGATGGAGCGCGAAGGCGTTGAGATTCGGCTTGCAACACCGGTCGTGGAAATATTGAAGGATGTCGAAGGAGTCTGCGGCGTACAGGTGCCGGCGGGTATAATTCAAACACGGCATGTTATTCTCGCCACGGGAGGGGCTTCGTACCCGAGAACAGGAACATCGGGAGATGCGTTTCCCTGGTTGAAAGAACTCGGTCATACGATCGTTCCTCTTCGCCCGGCACTGGCGCCGATACTCCTCCACCCTACGCCTCCGGCTGAATGGCAGGGCGTCTCAATCCGAGCTTGTATTCTGAAAGCGAAAACGGCGGGAAGAACAGCTGCAACGTCGCGCGGCGATGTGCTTCTCACCCACGAGGGTATCTCCGGTCCTGCAACGCTCGAACTCAGCCGCGATGCATCTCTTGCACTGGAAGAAAATCCTCCCATCAACATTTTTGTGGATGCGGTCCCCGACGAATCGGAGGCCGAACTTCAAGAGCATCTTCTCGCAGAAATCACCGCTAACGGCGGACGAAAAGCGGAAACGCTGGTCGAGCTATTCGTACCGCAACGATTGGCAATCTTCATCCTAAATTCTGCCGGTGTTGATCCCTCGAAGAAATGCCATCAATTAAAGAAGGAAGAACGGATAGCGATTGCGCGGACGTTGAAAAATTGGAATGTCGGCCGTGTGAAAGAAATTCCTCTTGAGCGCGGAGAAGTGACGGCAGGGGGAGTCGATCTTCGCGAAATCGACCCGAAGAGCATGAAGTCTCGAATTCTCAAAGGATTATACATTTGCGGCGAGGCTCTGGATGTCGCAGGGCCGATAGGGGGATACAATTTGCAGGCGGCGTTTTCGACAGGCTACGTCGCCGGAGAAGCCGCAGCGGGAGATTGTATAGCAGATCATCGACCGAAGACTCGCCTAAAAGCTAAAAGCCAATAGCTATCAGCTATTGGCTTTTAGCTTTTAACTTTTAGCCGGCATGTTTCTTTGAGCAGCGAATCATCGCCGTCAGGCTTTTCTCGACGTCCTCGTCCGTCGTTGCCCAGGAAGAAACGCTGATGCGCATCGCCGTTTGCCCCTGCCATACCGTTCCACCGCACCAGCATGTTCCGTCCGCTTGAATTTCTGCAATCACGCGCTGTGTTCTCTCCGCGTCGCCAAAAGAAACGAGGACCTGGTTCAAAACTACATCATTCAAAATACTATAACCCGCCGCGGTCAATCCTTCGGCAAAGCGTCTTGCTTGACGGCACGAGTGTTCTATCATTTCCTCGAGCCCCGAACGCCCGAGCGACATCAACGCCGCCCACACTTCCACCCCTCTCGCACGCCGCGACAACTCCGGCGCGTAGTCGGACGGATTGCGAAATTCAGTCTCGGTCGGCAGATACTCCGCGGTGATCGACATCGCTGCCCGTAGTGCCTCCCGGTCGCGGACGAACGCAAGACCGCAATCATACGGAACATTCAGCCATTTATGGGCATCGGTTCCCCAGGAGTCCCCATCCGCGATCCCTTTAGTAAGATGTTTTCTCGTCGGAGCGACGGAAGCCCACAATCCAAAAGCACCGTCGATGTGAACCCACGCGCCAAATTCGTGAGCACGTTCACAAACTTCATCCAGTGGATCGAATGACCCGGTATTAACATTTCCGGCTTGTGCACAAACAATCGTCGGGCCTTTGATGAGCGGGATCATATCAGCACGCATTCGTCCCTGACCGTCAACCGGCACTCGGTGCACTCTGCTGCGGCCCAATCCCAAGAGTCCAAGCGATTTGATGAGCGATGGGTGCACCTCTTCGCCGACAACAACCGTAATCGGAGGAGCGCCGAACAATCCATCAGCTTCTACATTCCATCCCGCGCGGCCGAGAACCGCATGACGTGCCGCGGCGAGTGCCGCAAAATTTGCGAGCGTTGCACCTGTGACAAAAGCACCGCCACTCGATGAAGGCAGGCCGAAGAGAGCGACAAGCCATTGCAGCGCAACCTGTTCGAGGTGCGCAGTCGCGGGCGTTACCTGATAAAGAGCACTGTTTTGATCCCACGCGCCGGCCATCCAATTCGCAGCCAGCGAAACCGGGAGCGATCCGCCGATGACGAAACCGAAGAACCTTCGTCCTGCCATGCCCATCGTAGCGGGCGAAGCAAGTTCATCGAGCATGTTCAGAACTGCCGAAGGCTCAACCGGCTTTTCAGGGAAAGGAACATCGAATTCTTTCAGGCGCGAAACAGCGGCCGGGTCCGGCCTTACTTCTCGTTCGTCCAATCCTTCCAGGTAATGTACTGCGCGCTCCGCAGCGGAGCGAAGAATATCTTTCATAGAGGTACTCGAATGATATTAAATTTCATTTGGTCGTGTAATCCCGAAACGTAAATCCTTCATGCTTCTCTTCACTGAAAAGCATGAAGCGTGTTCCGATGAGATGTTCGTAGGAGGGAAAAAATGTATCGCCGTCTACTTCGATGTCAACAAGTGTAAGATGAAGCTCATCGGCCATGTCTAGGAACTCGTCAAAAATTTTGCCGCCGCCGATGATGAATACCTTTTCTTGATTTTTAAGTGCAGCGAGAGCCGCGGCGATAGTGGAATAGGTTTCAACGCCTGGGATTTTTTTTGAAGAGAGAACGACATTGCGCCGGTCGGGCAGCGGCTTCCCCATCGATTCAAAAGTCTTTCTTCCCATCAGCACGGCGTGGCCGATCGTAAGTCTTTTAAAACGTTTCAAATCTTCGGAGATGTGCCAGGGGAGTTTTCCGTTGTTGCCGATCACACGTTTCTTATTCAGCGCGGCGATGATGATGAGTTTCATCAGACTATGATCAATGGGCAATAGTGGTACTGTTATACAGCGACTTCGAACTTGATTGGCTCATCGCATTCATATCCGACGAGGGAGAAATCTTCGTATTGAAGCTGGTCAAGGGGCTTCCTGGCAATAAGAAGTTTTGGACGGGGCTTCGGCGTGCGCTTCAACTGCTCTTTCAACCCGGCAATATGATTGACGTATATATGTGCGTCGACGATTGTATGGCTGAAGTACCCGACTTCAAGCCCTACCTCCTGCGCAATTGCCTGAGTAAGAAGAGAATATGCTGCGATGTTAAACGGAATGCCGAGCGCGATGTCGCCCGATCGCTGCGTGAGATGACAGTTGAGTTTGTTCCCCTGGACATTGAACACGAACGAATAATGGCACGGCGGCAGCTTGCTGTGGAGCGCGTTCCCCGGTTCCCACGCAGAGACAACCATTCTCCGCGAGGTCGGATTCGTTTTCAATAAATGGATCACCTCAGCGATCTGGTCGATTTCCTTCACTTCGTATTTTCCGGTCGCAGGATTCACTTGCGCGCTGGGGAACCGCCGCCAGTAACGGCCGTAGGCGGTTTCGAGATTTCCGTTTTCGTCCGACCATGCGTCCCAGATCTTCGTCTGCTTCCGCAGGTTGCGGATATGGTCCTCACCCGAAAGATACCATAGGACTTCATAGAAGAGAGATTTCGTCTGCATCCGCTTGGTCGTCAACAAAGGATACCCTTCGCTGAGGTCGATTATGTAGTGCTCTGCAAAACACGAAATGGTATCGACACCAGTTCGATTTTTTTTCAAAACGCCTTTCGAAAGGACGCGGTCGACTAAGTCCAGATATTCTCTCATTACGTCTCCAGGGTGGAACGACGGGATATTGATGCACAATCATAAATACTTTCATGCTGAAAATCAAGCGAAGTATTTCTGTCTTGAAGTCCATTACTTCACCTTCGCGTCCTTGGCGGTTGAAAGAAAACCGCTAAGGACGCAGAGGACGCCAAGGCAATCATAAGATATCATAACTTGAATTTGCCCTTTCAACCTTTTTACAGTATCTTTTTCCATTGGCAGACAATCCTGTCTCACCTCAATGAACAAAATCCCGAAACATGGGGTTCGGACATGCTAAAAGAATCAATCCTTTTACAAGAGCGTAATTTCCATGCCTGACAACAAGCGGATAATTCAATCGCTGCAAACGAGTTGGAAGAAAGAAAAATCCGGCGCCAGAACGTACCGGGAGATCGCCGCGCGAGAGCGGGATGACAAGCAAAAAGCGATTCTCCTAAAGCTCGCAGAGGCAGAGGAACAGCATGCAAAGAAATGGGAAGCCCGGTTGAAGGAACTCGGCGCGGCTCCCCCGCAACAAATCGACTCGGCTCTTGAGAGAATGCAACGATGGCTTCTGGTCAGGAGTGGAACGGCAAACGCCGTTCATCGGCTCGAAGAGCAGGAGGATCGGGACACGGACCGCTACGAGGCGGAGGCGACTCTCGCGAATAATCCGAACGACAGCGCTGCGATGAGCGAGATCAAGAAAGAGGAAAAAGTCCATGCAAAGATCCTACATTCGATGGCGGAGAACGACCAGCCGCAGGCAAAGCTCGAAGCGATCTTCAAACGGGAAAAGTGGCACGCAGGACATTCCGGCGGGTGGATTGGGCAAGCTGTCTACGGGGCAAACGACGGACTCGGTGCAGTGTTCGGGATTGTGACCGGAATGGCAGGATATACCGGCGGAAGCCACGTCGTGTGGGTTGCCGGGGTCGCCGGCACGCTCGCGAGTGCCCTCTCGATGGGGTCCGGCGCGTACCTTGCGCGCAAATCGGAGCGGGAAGTGTACGAGGCTGAACTAGATAAAGAACGGAGAGAGATCGAAGAAAACCCCGAAGAAGAAAAGCAGGAACTTGAACTCTTTTATCAATTGAAAGGCTTTACTCCGGAAGAATCGGCAATGATGGCGCAGCGCCTCACCGAAAACCCAGATCAATTTTTGAAAACACTGGCGCACGAAGAACTGGGGCTTTCGGCATCGAGCTTTCCTAACCCGGTAAAGGAAGCCCTTTCCGCAACGGCAGCGACGGCCGCCGGGGGAATTATTCCCGTCATTCCCTTCATGTTCTTGTTCGGAACAGCCGCCATCATTCTCAGTCTTATCATCAGCACGTTCGCGCATTTCCTTGTCGGAGTACTGAAGACCATCGTCACAGGCCGCAGCTGGTGGCGAAGCGGATTGGAGATGACGTTGGTCGGTTTGCTGACCGCCGCGATCGCATACGGCGTCGGCGTCTTGCTGAGCCCCGAAGGGCACATGGTACATTGAATATGTCCGGAGTCTCAATAGTGGACCGACGAAGAACTACGAAATCGACATTTGAGATTTCTTGATGAATTGTGTTCGGTTAGCAGCTGAGTTGACAAATAAAAACCAAGCCGCCTCGAGAGAAGAAATTCTGGTATTGTACGGTAGCACCGAAGGGATAAAAGCTCGGATCGTTATTCATAATTCCTAATTCATAATTCAAAATTCATAATTGTCAATTGGAGGCCCCATGGACCATTCACTCGTGACAACAAACTTTCAGCTTGACGGATACAAGATCGTAAAAAACATCGGCGTCGTTCGCGGCATCATCGTCCGTTCGCGCTCGTTGTTTGGCAATATTGGAGCGGGATTTCAGATTCTTTTCGGCGGCAACATTACGCTCTATACAAGTTTATGCGAACAAACCCGCCGCGATGCGTATGAAGTGATGATCCAGCACGCAGAGCAGCTTGGCGGCAATGCAGTGATCGGTTTTCGATACGACGCAACGGAAATCATGAACGGCGTCACCGAGGTGCTGGCGTACGGAACAGCCTGCGTTGTTCAGAAAATATGAAAAGAATCGAAATCAATTCCCGTCGTTAGCTGCACTCTATAGCCCCTCGGTCATTTTTGCGGGCTCATTATTAGGAAAATCATCGTAGAGGAATTCTCATGGACATCCAGAACAAGACTGTCTTGGTGCTCGGCGGCTGGGGGCTCGTCGGCTCCGCGGTATGCCGTTCGCTGATGGAAGAACATCCGAAAAGGATTATCATCACATCGTTGAAGGAATCCGAGGCGAAAGATGCAGTTGCACAGATGAAGAAAGAATATCCCAAAACCGGAAAGGAATACTTCCTTCCCTGGTGGGGGAATATTTTCGCCCGACATGAATTAAAAGACGTGAACCGCGAGGATATTCTCGGCGATCCGAAATTGCGGCGGATGTACATCGACGATATCGTGGATGAACTCACGGAACCTGTCCTTCGGCGTTCTGCGCTGTATCAACTTCTCGCGCATTTCAAACCCGATGTGGTCATTGACTGCATCAACTCGGCGACGGCAATCGCATACCAGGATCTCTTTCAGAGCGCGCGCGACGTGATGAAACATCTGAAAGATTCGACATCGGCCGGAACTCATGGGCTGCATGAGTCAATCGAGAAGCTCCTCTGCACGCTGTACGTTCCGCAGCTCATTCGCCATGTGCAGATTTTCTACAAATCGATGAACGAAGCCGGAACAAAAGTGTACGTGAAAATCGGTACAAGCGGGACCGGCGGGATGGGGCTGAACATCCCGTACACGCACAGCGAAGAAAAGCCTTCAAGCGTGCTGCTGAGCAAATCCGCCGTGGCGGGAGCTCACACGCTCCTCCTCTTTTTAATGGGCCGGACGCCGGATGCTCCGATCACCAAAGAAATAAAGCCAACCGGCGCAATCGCGTGGAAAAAAATCGGCTTCGGCCAGATTTCAAAACGGGGCAAGCCGATCGAATTGTACGACTGCCCTCCTGAAAAAGGAATTTCTCTCAGAAATACGTTCAAGATTAAAACGGATGGCGGCGTCGCAGAGCCGACACATCAACTTCTGCAATCCGTATTTATCGATACGGGAGAGAACGGAATTTTCTCGCGAGGGGAATTCGAAGCAATCTCCACTCCTGGACAGATGGAGTACGTCACGCCGGAAGAAATCGCACAGGATGTCATCTATGAAATAAAGGGGGGCAACACCGGACACGACATCATCAATGCCCTCGACAACGCTACGCTCGAACCGACGTACCGCGCCGGATTCATGTTCAACAGCGCTCTGGAAAAAATGAAGGCGCTCGAGAAGGAACATCATGTCGACAGCGTCGCCTTTGAAATTCTCGGCCCGCCGCGGTTGTCGAAGCTCCTCTATGAAGCCTACCTTCTCAAAGTCGCGTTCATCACAATGAGAACCGTTGTACAAACATCGTCCAAGGAGCTTTCCAGCGCCCTCACAACACTCATCAAGGAAAATCAGACGCTCCGCTCGCACATTATCTCTATCGGAATTCCCATTCTTCTTCCGGATGGAAAGACATTACTCCGCGGGAAAGAAATCAAGATCCCTCCGTACCGCGGGGAAAATGAACTGAAGGTCAACAATACGCTGATTGACGAATGGGCGCGAAACGGATGGGTAGACCTCCGGACAAGCAATATGGAAAAGTGGAAGAGCAGGTTTGCGGAAGCGATAGATATTGCCGACCAGCTTTCGAAAAGCGAAACCAGTTCCCGCTACCTTCGCAACAGCGAGTATTGGAAGAATTTTACAGAAATCGACCCGGGAAAAATTGTCGGGTGGATATTCACGGAAGAGGAAAAAGGAAAGCGAATGAAAGCGTGATGCCAATGAACAATCAACAATGAACAATCAACAACGAACAATGAGCATTTACTTCTTACAAGACAAGGAAAAACACCAATGAATCGATTACAGAAGAAAACTTTACATATCATTCTTGCCGCTGCATTCGTATGCTGCCTCGTTCTGCCGGCATTCGCGGACGACGGTATGTGGACATTCGACAATCCGCCCACGAAGCTGCTCCAGGAAAAATACAACTTCACCCCGACGCAGGAATGGCTCGACCATATCCGGCTATCCAGCGTGCGCTTTAACGACGGCGGTTCGGGCTCGTTCGTCAGTCCGAACGGATTAGTGCTCACAAATCACCACGTTGCACTTGGCCAGCTCCAAAAGATGTCGTCAAAAGATACGGACTATGTAGCTGTCGGATTTTACGCGAAAACCCAGGCAGAAGAAATTAAATGTCCGGATCTCGAACTGAACGTACTCATTTCGATGGAAAACGTCACGGCGCGAATGCAAGCCGCAGTAAAATCCGGCATGACGGAGAAGGAAGCTTACGATGCGCAGAAAGAGGAAATTGCCAAAATCACGAAGGAGAGTTTGGAACAAACGGGCTTGCGCTCCGATGTTGTAGCGTTTTACCAAGGGAGCGAGCATTGGCTCTACCGGTACAAAAAATACACCGATGTCCGCCTGGTGATGGCGCCCGAACAACAAATCGCATACTTCGGAGGAGACCCGGACAATTTCACATTCCCGCGGTACGACCTTGATATGACACTGTTCAGAGTGTACGAAAATGATAAGCCGGTCCGACCAGCTCACTATTTGAAGTGGAACTCAAAGGGGGCGCAGGACGGCGATCTGGTATTTGTCTCCGGGCATCCCGGATCGACAAACAGACTGCAAACCATGGCGCAGCTCGAATACCTGCGCGATTACAGCTATCCGTTGCGATTTAAAGTTTTTCAGCGGCGCCTTGCGGTATTGAAGAAATATTCGAAACTCGGACCGGAACAGGAACGTCGCGCGCTCAACCAGATTTTTGGCCTTGAAAATACTTTGAAAGCATCCCGCGGCGAATACCAGGGGTTGCTCGATAACGGCCTGATGGAAAAAAAGAGAAAAGAGGATAATGATTTGCGGTCTCTTGTCGACGGTAAACCGGAATGGAAGAAGGCCTACGGCGACGCATGGGATTCAATCATCGTTGTGATTGACCGCTCAAAAGCGATGTTAAAGCCAAATTCGTTCCGGTCGCTTCGCGGATCGAGATTGGCCGCACTCGCCGTGCAACTTGTCCAATACGTTACCGAAGTGGCCAAACCGAACGAGAAGCGGCTGACGGAATTTCAAGACGCCAACCTCGCATCCTTAGAATTCCGAATGTTTTCGCGCGCACCCATTTACACCGATATGGACGAAATGTTGTTCGCCGACGGACTTCAGGAATCTCTCGACGAGTTAGGACCGAATGATCCCTTTATTCAAACCGTTCTTGGCGGGCGCGCACCTGCGGATGTTGTGAAAGAATTAATTGCGGGGACAAAATTAGGAGACGTGGATTTTCGCAAAGCACTCGTCAAAGGAGGAGAGAAGGCAGTAGCAGAGTCGACTGACCCGCTTATTGTACTTGCACGGAAGATCGACCCCGAGGCACGAGAGAGACGGCAATGGACCGAAACGAATTTGAGCAGCGTCCAATCCGCCGCGGTGGAAAAAATTGGCAAAGCCCGATTCGCCGTCTACGGAAAAAATACATATCCTGACGCAACGTTCACACTCCGATTATCCTATGGAACAGTGAGCGGGTATCCGATGAACGGAACGAAAGCTCCTTCAAAGACTACACTCTACGGTCTTTACGACCGCGCTTATAGTTTTGGGAACACGGGCGATTTTGCTCTCCCGAAACGATATGAGGAGCGAAAAGATAAACTGGATCTTGCCACTCCTATCAATTTCGTCAGCTCATGCGATATTATCGGAGGAAATTCCGGTTCTCCCACTATCAACAAAGATGGAGAACTCGTCGGCTTGATTTTTGACGGAAACATCGAAAGCCTCCCGGGACGGTTTCTTTTTGACGGCGAGAAAAATCGCGCCGTCTCAGTCCACACTGCCGCGATGATCGAATGTTTGCGAAAAGTGTACGATGCGGCTCCGCTCGCAGACGAACTGGAAGGAGTCGTGGCCAAGACGAAGGCTCCTGCAACTTCGGCGCCGGCTGCAACGCCCCCCGCAAAAACGGCGAAGAAGAAAAAATAACAGCTATTTTTTGCTGCAAAGGGCGTTCCGCAAAACGGGACGCCCTTTTTTTGACTATCGGATGGAAAAAAGATACATTTTATGTAGAAGACATCTCAAAAACCGCTTCTATGGTCATTCTGATTCCGCCGTTTTTGCCTAAGGCATCTCCCAACGGGATCGCTTCGCGAACTTCGTGATTGGCGGGAGAAGAATCTATCCAACGGGATCAGTAGAGATGCTTCGCTACGCTCAGCATGACAATGACGTCTTAATTCTGCGTGGAAATCATTTTTGATGGCTGCTAAACATTCATGGCACCGAACGAATATGCGATCGATCCTTTCAATTTTTCTCGTCCCGCTCTCCCTTTACTCCCAATCAAATCCATATTTTAACGTTAACCTGCAAGTTGATTATTCATCCGCGGAACAAATCGTAGACCTGTGCGAAGGGCGGCTGCACAGCGTGAACGGCGTAGCGGACCTTCGCGGCAGTCAACTTGCAGCAGCCACAAGCATAGTACCTGGCGCGAAAGCAGCTTCCCCCTGAAACATTCCAGCGCGAACTTGAGCTCCTCCGCGACAATTCCAAAAGTCCGGACGATATCTTCGGGTTCGTGCCGACACGCGTCCACCTCACCGAGATCAAAGCGCTCCTTGCCGAAGTAAAAAAGGGGGAACTCGACCGGCGCGTTGTTGCAACCGTGGAGCAATTCTTTCCATCCGATGCAAGAATTTCTGCCACTCTTTCCGTTTACGTTGTTGCGTTTGGGAATGAGAATGCGGCGGCATTCGTACGCCGGGTTGTGTGGCAAGGCCACACACCGATCTTCGTCGGCGAGAATGCAGGTGAACCGGTCATCGTGGTAAATCTGCAGCGGCTGATCGGAAATAGTATGCCAACAAACGTTCAGTTCATCGAAACACTAAGCACGCTCGCTCATGAGACATTCCACGCCGTCTTTGCGGTCTATCAATCCTCTTCTCCGGTATGGAGAGAAATCAATTCACACAGGGAGACTTTCTGGTCCCTTGCCGAGCTGGTGCAGAACGAAGGCATCGCGTACCGCATTTCTTTCCAAGAACGAACGGGAAGCTCCCTTCCGCCGTACATTTTCAACCAGGCGAAGGACGCAGTTCTTCTGCTGAACAACGCAATGCGGGAGCTTCAGTCACCAACTATTACCGATTCACGAGCACGGGAATTACTGATGAACGCAAATCTTTCCGGATCATTCGAAAGGAATTACGGCGCTGCTGCCGGCTTGCTCATGGCATTCGCGATCGACACAAAAATGGGAAGAAATGCCTTAACGGAGACGATAGCAAAAGGGGTTGGAGATTTCTTCGAAAAATACGACGCTCTCACGAAGCAGTATGATGAGCTGCCGAAGCTGTCAGAGGAAATTAAGGGAGAATTGGTAAGGTGATTTACGATTTACAATTTCCAACTTTCAATTGGTAGCGGCAGAGGCTATGATCAGTGCAATCAAAAATTGCAAATTGAAAATCGTAAATGCCTCATTCGTATCGAAGGGATTCAATGGGGTCAAGGTTTGCAGCCTTCCACGCGGGATACACACCGAAGACAATCCCGATAAGCGAACAGAAGATAAGCGCAACAAAATTCAATCCGAGTGCAGAGAAATTCATGAACGGCGTCGAAAGGATCGCGACCGTGCTATTCCATGGAAGTATCGCAGGTGCGCTTGTCAGCACGGCGACGATATTTCCAAGAATTGATCCTGTAATAATACCGATCACGCCGCCAATCTCACTGAACACGACCGATTCGCTCAAGAACTGAGAAAGCACATTTGACTTCGTTGCCCCGAGCGCTTTTCGAATGCCGATTTCTTTCGTCCGTTCGGTGACTGAAACAAGCATGATGTTCATGATGCCGATGCCGGCCGCGAGCAGTGCGATACATGCAATGCCGAGCGTTCCGATTTTCACCATAAATGTGAGATCGTTGAACTGCTTAATGAGCGTGTCGTTGGAAAAAATGGCAAAGTCATCGTCCGACCCTGGCGGGACATGACGGATCGTTCTGAGGATCGACGTCGAAAGCTCAATGACGTCGTTATAGCTTTCCTGGTCGCGGGTCTGAACCATGATATTGATCGAACGCTGCCTGCCGTAGAGCGACATTGCGGTCGTGATCGGTATCGCAAAATAATTATCCTGGTTTCCGCCAAGGAAAGAACCTTTCGTTTCAATCGTCCCGATCACCTTAAATTTATTTCCGTCGACTTTAATTTCTTCTCCGATCGGCGATCCCCGTTCGAACAGTTTTTCCACAACTCCGTTCCCCAGGACACAGACGAAATCGCCGTATTCGACTTCTTGATTCGTGAACGCTCTTCCCTCTTTGATTGTCCAGTTATTTGTCGGAAAACCTTCTACCGTTTCACCGACCATGCTGACGTTCGGATTGGTTTTGTCGCCGTTATGGAATACTTGTTTGATTCCAAACCACGCTTCAAGCCCAACATATTTCGCCTGAGTCATCCGCTCGGTGAAGATTTCCCCCTGGTCTAGCGTTATATCCTTCCGGTTCCGGAACTTGTCGCGCGGCCCATTGTAAAAGCCGACGGGGAATTTCTGAATTTGAAATGTATTTGTCCCCAAACCGCTAAGGCCGTTTTCAATCGCATTTTGCAGCACGCCCATCGCCGTCATCACACCGATAATGGAAAACACTCCAACACTGATGCCAAGCAGCGTCAATGACGAACGAAGCTTATTCACACGGATGGCGTTGATCGCCATTTTAAAACTTTCTTGAAGCTGCATAATCTTTTAAGATGCAAGAGATAAACGATAAAAAAGCGTTATGAATTTCCACGCCTTCTCTCAATTCATAATTCTTAATTCATAATTCTTAATTTTCATTCGTACCGCAATGCTTCCACCGGATCTAATTTCGACGCCCTGTTTGCCGGAAGGAAACCGGACACAACGCCGACGATGAGTGAGATAAGGATAGCGATAGCCACGACGATGATTGGCATCGAGGTCGGCATAATCTGATTGATGAGCAAACTCAAAGGGTATGAAATAATGATGCCGAAAATTCCGCCCATCAGGGAAAGAGCAGCGGATTCAATCAGGAACTGCAGCAGTATCGTGCTGCGCTTCGCGCCAATCGCTTTCCGTATCCCAATCTCTTTTGTCCGCTCGGTGACGGAGACAAACATAATATTCATGATGCCGATTGCGCCGACGAATAGCGAGAGAGCCGTAATAAACAATCCGATTCCGGCGACAACCACACCGATGGCGTTAAACGTCTGGACAAACATTTCTTGCTGATTGATGGCAAAGTCATCTTCCGCTTTTGGCGGAACATGGCGCGCTTTGCGAAGAATGCCGCGAAGTTCTTCTTTAGTATCGTCGAGGTTGTTGATGTCGACGGCCTTCACGTTGATTTGAATACCCCGATTAGCGCCAAACCTTCGGAAAAAGGATTCGATAGGAATGACAATTCGATTGTCAAGACTTTCAAGCCCCAGGAAACTTCCTTGTTTTTCTACGACACCAATAACACGAAATGTTGACGTTCCAATTCTGATAGTCTTTCCGAGAGGAGTCTCATTCGGGAAGAGATTGTCCGCAACCTCAGATCCGATAACGCATACCGGCCTTCCGCCGTCCGACTCCGCTTGGTTGAAAAACCTCCCAAGATCCATATTAATTCCAGATGTTTCCAAATACTGGTCGTTAGCACCAAGGGTAAGAACCCCATCGGAGCTCTGGTTTTTGTATTTCACCGTTCCTTGTGTCCAGCAAATTGGAGTGACGGATTTGATCAGTGTCGCATGTCGTTCAACCGCTTCATATTCCGGAAACTTTACGTCCTTCCTGTTCCGGTATTTCCACCAATCCTCGCCGGCAAACCAGGGCCACTTCTGCACGTATAACACGTCCGCTCCGATTTTTGAAATGCTGTCGTTGAACCCACGGCTCAGTCCTTCGATTGCAGTCCCCATCAATGTTACCGACACGATTCCGATCACAATCCCGAGTGTCGTAAGAACGGAACGCATCTTATTCGCACGGATCGCCTGGAAGGATATTGCCAACCCTTCTTTCAGCTCGTATGCAAAATCTGCAATTCTCATACCCATAAGATTCTTCGTTCTAAATTTCTACACGAGGAAAACATTGTTTCTGAGTTTAACAACCAAGCGGACTATATCAATCACGCTAACACCGGAATAATGCGCTTCTGCACCATTTCGTCCCGTTCAACCATTCCATCGCGGATACGGATGATCCGGTTCGCATGCTCTGCAATGTACTCTTCGTGAGTAACAAGAATAATGGTGTTGCCGTTATGATGAAGTTCTTCAAGCAATGCCATAATCTCTTCGCCGGTCTTCGTATCTAAATTTCCTGTCGGTTCATCCGCCAGGATAATCGACGGTTTCGTCACGAGTGCGCGGGCAATCGCAACGCGCTGGCGTTGTCCGCCGGAGAGCTCATTCGGCCTGTGATGCATCCTGTCTCCGAGGTTGACATGCTGAAGAGATTCGGCAGCCAAACGCTTACGTTCATGGGCATTAACACCCCCGTAGATCAACGGCAGCTCAACATTATGAAGCGCATCCGAGCGAGGAATAAGGTTGAACGTCTGAAAAACGAAGCCGATTTCTTTATTGCGGATTTTGGCAAGCTGATTATCGTTCATCTCGCTGACGTTGACACCGTTAAATTCGTAGAGCCCCGTCGACGGCGTATCGAGACACCCGAGAATATTCATGAGCGTCGATTTGCCGGAACCGGACGGCCCCATGATCGCGACGTACTCACCGCGTTCGATTTGGAGAGAGACATCATGAAGCGCATGCACTGCTTCAGTCCCCATCACGTACGTTTTGCTGATGTTCTTGATGTTGATAACGTTCATAAGAGAATCCTTGCCAATGATGTTAGGTTCCTTCTTTTTTCACCATGCCGAAGCGTTTCGCGGTGTTGTCGATTTTTATTGTCGATCCATCCTCCAGATCCCGATTGATCGCCTTATAGGTTCCCGAAACCACTTCATCGGTCTCCGATAATCCACTGATGATTTCGACAGTTGTTTCATCGCTGATGCCGCGCTTAACGGGAACTTGTTTGACTTTCCCGTTGTCAACGACAAAAACGACCTCAATGGGCTTATCGAGCATATTGGCCTGGTTATTTTTCACGTCTGCGCTCACGGCGTCCGTTTTTTGCCCTTTTGATGTAGAATCCATTTTCCCCGTTTCTTTCGTTTTCGGAGTCCTGGTCGTGACGCTTTGAATCGGCACTGCCAGCACATTGTTTCGTGTTTCAGTTTGGACGTCGGCAGACATCGACATGCCGGGACGCAGCGGGATATCTTTGTCGAGCACACGGATTTTCACTTGAAAATTCGTCACTTCATCTTGAGTCCCCGCGCCTGTCGTTGTTGCAGTGTTTGCAAGTTCATACACGACGCCTTTGAGTTTTCTGTCAGGATACGCATCGACCTGAATGGTCGCCGTATCGTTAACGGCGATCAAGACAACGTCGTTCTCGCCCACGTTGATACGGGCTTCCATCTTCGACAAATCCGAGACTGTCATGATCTCCGTTCCCTCTGTGAAACTGCTGCCGCTTACACGTTCGCCGAGCTCCGAAATTAATTGAGAGACTGTTCCGTCAATCGGCGAATAGATGGAAGTTTTTGCAAGACTTTCTTTCGCCTGATTGAGCGATGCAACCGCCTGGGTGACCCCGGAGACTGCGGATTCATATTGCGCCTTGGTAACCTTGTACGTTGTTTTCGATCCAACAAAATCCTGCTCGGACATCAATGTCTTTTCGTACAACCCCTGCGCCCGTTTGTACTCGCTTTCAGATTTCTCCAGGTTGGCTTCGCTTAACGCAAGCGAGGCTTTGGCCGCTACAAGAGCTGCTTCGGCGCCGTCAACTTGGGCCTGGTAGATATCCGGATTGATACGGACTAAGAGGTCGCCCTTCTGAACTTTTTGCCCGTCTTTCACCGGCAGCAGAATAATTTCTCCGCTGACTTCAGCGTTGATTTTTACCATTTTTTCGGGCTGTATCTTCCCCGACGCAGTAACAATTTGAGTAATCGATTTCCGTTGCACCTTCTCCGTCTGCACATTGATCACATTCTCTCGTTTACTCCCCAGCAGCACAATCAGCACAAGCGCAATAAGGACTACGCCGATGCCCGAAAAAATAAAAAGCTTCTTTTTCGATTTCTTCCCTTTTCCATTTGCCATTTCGTGCTACTCCTTAAGAATAATGTTGTCTTTCTGCTTTTCCGTTAATATGAAACATTACCGATTGCTAAATCCAGATTCATTTTTGACATGATGTAATTGAAGGCCGCGTTTATTTTGCTTGCTTCGGCGTTCACTAGACCGGCGTTGGCCGTCAACAAATCAACGAGTGTTCCTGCACCAAGATTATAACGCTCTTCCGCAACCTTCTGATTTTGGGTCGCCGATTGAAGGCTCTTGATGCTTGCTGTGTACTGTTTGCGCCCAGACTCAAGATTCAACAGCGCCTTTTTCACGTCGACACTAACGTTGCGTTCTGTCTGAAGGACATTTAGCTCCGCGTTCATCTGTTCAACTTTAGCCGTTTGAACGCTTTGATTCGTAAGAAAACCGTCGAACAGCGTCCATGAGAAATTCAGCCCCCAGCTCAATCCCTTGTTCTGCGTCAAATTGGAAATTTCCGTATTGTTAAGAGCGTACGAGGCGCCGGCGCTCACGCCAGGATAATATCTGCTCAACGCCGATGTTTCATCGGCATGAGCGCTTGTGACTAACTCCAATGCGCTTTGATAATCCGGGCGATACGCCATTGCGGTCTTTCGAATCTGCCCCATGTTTTGATAGGTATTTGTAGTATCATCGAGCTCCTGTTGACCGATATCTTGTGAGATTGATTCGTCAGCCACTTCATAGTTATCGGACTGATCTAATCCGATCAAAGCAATGAGGTCTGCTTTTGATTCATCGTATGTATTCTGAGCCTGAAGAAGACTCAATTCATCCGCAGCGACAATCGATTGCTGGTTGTACACGTCAGCGATCGCAAGGGTTCCGACTTTCTGGGATTCTGTGATGCGTTCAAGTTCCCGCTGGTCCCGCTTCAAGTTCTCCTCGCTGACTTTGACAAGCTGTTCGTTCCTCAAAACAGTGAGATAATCGGCTTGCACTGAATTAACAATTTGTTGTTTTGTTCTCGTATAGACCTCGTCAGTCGATCGTGCCCCTGCATTGGCTTTCTTCAGAGTCGCCTCGCGTGCAAAACCGTTAAAAATTGTCCAATTGGCGCTTACAGTGGAGTTAAAGTAGTTCGTGGTTGTAGTTGGATGTATAAATGTCACGCCGGAAAAAAAGGCCTCGGTCGTCTGTTCGCGATTCCAGTACGCTGATCCAGAAAGAGTAGGAAGATACCCGCCATATCCTGCCAACACACCGCTTTGTGCGGCATCGACGTTATTTTGAGCTTGCGCCACCGTCACATTTTTGCCTAACGCAAAGTCAATCGATTGCTTCAACGTTAGTTTTTTAGCGGGAGCGGTCTGGCCGAAAAGGGTTGATGCAAGGGATAGAAAAAGAATCAAAAAAAACAGCTGTTTCATACATCATTCTCCGAAGTTATCCATAAACCGACGTTCGTTATTTGTAAGTAGACGCACAGTTTCAATGAAAGTTTCATATAATTATGAATTTCTTCAGCATAATATAACATTTTCGTACAAGAGAAGCATAATCTCTTCTTTATATAGTGTATTGATGAGGACCTTTTAAGAAATGCGTTGAAATCCCCTAATAACAGGATCCTTAATAGAGAGCAAATAGCTCAGAGCCGCGTCGTGTTCATTTGGAATGAGGCCGTCGAGAATCGCTTCTTCAATTTTTGATTTGAGGATACCGACAAGCTCTCCCGGTTCCAAGCCGCAGACTTGCATGATCTCATCTCCGCGAACAGGGGGCTGGAATGCGCGTAACCGGTCTTTTTCTTCCACCTCCTTCATCTTTGCATACACGCGGTCATAATTCGCCGTATATTCCCGGACAAGCTTTGGATTTTTCGATGTGATATCCGCCCGGCAAAGAATCATCAAATCATCGATCAGATCTCCTGCATCGAAGAGAAGTCTGCGGACAGCGGAATCAGTCACCTCTTCATCGACGAGTGCCATCGGACGAAGATGAAGTCGAACCAGCTTTTCGACGTAAGGAATTTTATCGAACGGAAGTTTGAGTTTTTTAAAGACGTGCTTCACCATTCGCGCCCCCAGTTCCTCGTGCCCGTAGAACGTCCATCCAATTCCCTCGCGAAATTGCTTCGTTCTCGGTTTTGCAATGTCGTGAACAAGCGCGGTCAAACGAAGGTATACGTTTTCCGTCATCGTCGAGATGTTATCGACAACAACGCAGGTATGAAGGAAAACGTCTTTATGATGATGGTCGTCTCTCTGGTCGACGCCGGAAAGTTCGGCGATCTCGGGAAAGACGATGCTCATAACGCCCGTGTCGAACATCAGCCGCAGGCCGACGGACGGCTTTGAGCTGGCGAGAATTTTCATAAACTCATCGGTGATCCGCTCCTGAGCAATAATACCGAGCCGTTCTTTCATCACAACGATTCCATCGAGTGTCTCTTTCTCGAGAGAAAAATCAAGCTGAGAGGCAAACCTCATCGCCCGCATGATGCGCAGCGGGTCGTCAGTGAATGTTCTTGAAGGTTCGAGCGGCGTGCGGAGTATTTTTGCCTCGAGGTCGGCTGACCCATGAAACGGATCGGTAACGTCCCCCCATGAAGTAGAATTCAGCGACGCAGCCAGAGCGTTGACGGTAAAGTCCCGGCGGGAAAGATCGTCGTGAAGCGAGCCGGCTTCAACAACGGGGTTGCGGGAATCTTTCGAATAACTTTCTTTCCGTGCACCGACGAATTCGATCTTCAATGAACCATAGTGCATCATGGCGGTGCCGAACTTCTCGTATGTTGCTATGGATTGCTTGCCAAACTCTTCCGCCGCACGTTTCGCAAATTCTACTCCGTTGCCGACCACAAGCACATCGACATCCTGCGGATCTCTGCCGAGTAATGTATCCCGCACAAAGCCTCCCACAACGTACACTTCGGCATGCAATGTATCCGCAAGGCGGCCTATCGACCGAAGCTCCGGAGATTGAATCTCTATCTGTCTTTTCTTTTCCTTCATGCAAACATCAAACGCTAAACTTCTGCACTTGAATCGAGTTCAAAATTCTTTGCGCTACGTCGAGAGCAAGCCGTCCGTCGATTCCGGAAACTGCCGGCTGCTTCTTCTCCCGAACCGACGCCACAAACGACTCCAGTTCGTATTTCAGGGCGTTGACATCTTTCACTTCCGGCTGCTCATACACGATGTTCCGTTTCTTTTTTCCTTCGCCTATTTGTCCGAGAAGCATTGTCGTCTGCCCCGTACTTTCGCCTTCCTCGACCAGGCGAAACACTTCAGCAAGCCCTTGCAAAAAGTCGATCGAAATGTATCCGTTGTGCTGGAACATTCTCATCTTCCGCATTTTATTCTGCGAAATCCTGCTTGCGGTGACGTTTGCAACGCATCCGTTTTCAAACTGAAGCCTCGCATTCGCGATGTCGACCGATTCGGACACGACGGCAACGCCGTTTGCATCGATGCGTGAGACCGGCGACCGCACGAGGCTTAAAATGACATCGATATCATGAATCATCAAATCGAGAACGACAGCAACGTCGGTACCGCGCGGGTTGAACTGCGCCAGCCGGTGCGATTCGATAAACATCGGCCTGAGATCGTACGACTCAAGGGCGAGAATCGCCGGGTTGAAGCGTTCAATATGCCCGACCTGGATGATACAGCCCTTCGCTTCAGCGAGCCCGATCAATTCATCAGCCTCGCCGACCGTTTGCGTTATCGGCTTTTCGATGAGCACATGCACGCCGGCGTTCAATGCGCGTTTCGCAACTTCGAAGTGCTGCGATGTTACCGTTGACACGCTCACGGCATCGACATTTGCCAGAAGGTCATCCAGGCTTGAAAAAAATTTCGCTCCGGAGTAGTTAGAAACGACCGCTTCACACTTTGCTTTGTCGGTATCGAAAGCGCCGACAAACGCGGCGGCTGAAATTTCCGAATACATTTTTGCGTGAAGCGATCCGAGATGACCGGTGCCCACAACCCCGGTTCTCAGTCGCTGTCCTTGGTCCGTAGTCCTTAGTGCTTGGTCATTTGCCATAGTTCGTACTTCAGGGTCAGTAATGCAAGGTTAATTGTTGATTGATCATTGTTCATTGGAGGAGCGTTTGTTCTATCCACGTGCGAAATTCGCCGACACTATGGAACAGAAAATCCGTCTTTGCCTTCATCACCATCTCTTTGCCGTACGAATCCCATACGACGGAAGCGATAGGCACTCCGCACTCGCGAGCGGCTGTAATGTCAGCGACCGCATCCCCAACCATCAAAACTTCATCGGGCCGAAGTGAGTACGCGTGCATTATTTTCCTGATCCCGTCCCCGGACGGCTTAAAATGGTCGACATCATCACCCGTTATCACAATGTCGAAGTACTGCTTGATGCCAAATTCATGGAGAGTAATTTCCGTCGTGCGACGTCCCTTGCCGGTAAAAAGAGCAACAAGAATGCCATTTTTCTTTACAAATTCCAGCAGCTCTTTAATGCCTGGATACAGCGACGCCAAGTCGTTATGACGATTCTGATAAAAATGATAGTACTCGTTCATTGCGCTATCGATGTGCTGCGAGCCGATCATGTTCTCAACTGCTTCCTCTTCCGGCGGCCCGAAGAGCGCAACGATCTCCTTCGGCGTCAACCGTTTGTTAATGTATTTCTCGGCAATATGGTTGAACGACTCAAATATGAGCTGATTCGTTTGCGTCAATGTGCCGTCCATGTCGAAGATGACGCATCGTAGGCGATGCGGGGTATTGGATAGATTCAAAGTGTAATGTCTTTGGTTTTTGGTGCTGAGTTCTGTATTCTGTATTCTGAATTTTCAACAATTCACTCTACAGATGGCTCCGCGTGGATATTGATTTCTTTGATGCGCGGGAACACTACCATGATCTTGTTTTCCAGCGCTGTAGAGATTGTATGAACATCCTCGAGCGAAAGCTTCTTATCGACAATGCACTTCATTGCCACGCGGTATTTTCCTTTGACGTCAAGGACGGAAAGAATGCTGCATTCCTGGATGCCCTGCTGCGATCGCGCAAGCTCTGTGATTTTTTCGATAAGCTCCTGCGACATCCGGGTAATGTCTACCGATTCAACGACCCTTTCCTGCGAATCTTCAATATGGACAACGACAGACGCGACATTCGGAATTTCGCTCTTGATACGCGACTCTATCTCATCGACCATCGTATGCGCACGGACAAATTCGTGCTGCTGCTCGAATTCGAGGTGAAACTCGACTTGATATTTCCCGTCGACCTGAAAGGCCTGCACGTCATGTGCACTGAGCCCGTTCTTTGACATCATCAACTTTACTTTGTCCACAATGGTTTCGTCGGATGTCTCGGTCGGCTCTGGATGGATGATAATATCTGCATTGGGCAGAATTTTCTGAATTTCGTTCTCAACGACGTGAACAAGGGCATTTGCCGTCTCAAAAGGAAGCGTGCGTTTCAGGTGCAGGGTCAGGTCGACAAATGTTTTGGAACCAGAATTTCTCACGCGGACATTCCCGACGTTTTGAACCCCCTCCAATCCTGAAGCAATGCGTTTCACATCTTCTTCGATCCCGGCCGGTGCACGATCAAGAAGTTCATCAATGGTTCGTTTGCCGAGCGAAAGTGAAACACCGATGACGATGACGGCAACAATCAATGCAGCGATCGAGTCTGCAACGGGAATCTTTAGCAGGGTCAGCATCAAACCGAGCAGCACGACGCCGGAACTCCAAACGTCCGTGCCAAAGTGAAGAGCGTCAGCTTCAAGCGCCTGGCTTTTGTATTTTTGCGCGACGCGATGCAATGCGCGAGACCGGGAGACATCGACGACAATCGAGAGGATAATAACGAAGAAGCTCCAAAAATTTACTTCTATTTCCACGCTGTGGAACACGAGGCGTTTGATGGCTTCATTGATGATCCAGAAACAGGTGACAAGAAGAAGCACGGTTTCAATGAGCGCAGAAAAGCTCTCAATTTTTCCGTGTCCGTAGAGATGCGTTTTGTCGGCTGGCTTTGCAGAGAACTTCACCGCGAGGAATGTGATGATTGCGGCGAGCAAATCCAACGCTGAATGGGCCGCTTCCGACAAAATTCCCAGACTCCCCGTCCAGACGCCGACAGTAATTTTCAACCCGGTAATACAAAACGCCCCGGCGATGGACGAAAGCGCAACCGTCGATTTTTCAGTCTCCTGCCTTGACGAATATTCCATGAGAACAAAAATAAAGAAGGCGTCCCGCCACGGCGGGACGCCCGTTCATGTCCGAATGTGAATGTGCTTCACGTGTTATTGTATCGTCTCTCAAAAACGTGCATCTGCAGGCTGCTCACATCCGCATCCTGCGAAAGTTTCATTTATGCAACGGCCACTTCTTTCGAAAGGTACACATCCTGAATTGCATTAAGGATTTGCACTCCCTCGCTCATCGGCCGCTGGAATGCTTTGCGTCCGGAAATCAGTCCCATCCCTCCTGCACGTTTGTTGATCACTGCTGTACGGACGGCTTCCGCAAGGTCGCTCGCGCCGGATGAGGCACCGCCGGAATTGATCAATCCCGCCCGGCCCATGTAGCAATTTGCCACCTGGTAGCGCGTGAGATCGATCGGATTGTCGGTAGTCAATTTCTCATACACCAACTTGCTCGTCTTGCCAAAATTGAGTGCGGTGTAGCCGCCGTTGTTCTCGGGCAGTTTTTGTTTGATGATGTCAGCTTCAATCGTGACGCCGAGATGGTTCGCCTGCCCTGTAAGGTCGGCGGAAACGTGGTAGTCTTTTTCTTTCGTCTTAAATGCATTGTTGCGCATATAGCACCATAAGATCGTTCCCATTCCGAGCTCATGCGCATGTTGAAATGCCTGGCTCACTTCCCAAATCTGCCTGCGGGATTCAGCCGAGCCGTAATAGACCGTTGCGCCAACCGCGACTGCACCCATCCAATACGCCTGCTTCACGCTGGCAAACAGCGTCTGGTCGTATGTGTTTGGATACGAAAGAAATTCGTTGTGATTGATTTTCAATATGAACGGAATTTTGTGCGCGTATTTTCTCGAGACAGCGCCGAGGATGCCGAGCGTCGATGCGACGGCATTCGCTCCTCCTTCGATCGCCAGTTTCACAATATTCTCCGGGTCGAAGTACGCAGGGTTCGGGGCAAATGAAGCGCCTCCGGAATGCTCAATCCCCTGATCGACGGGAAGAATGGACAGATACCCTGTCTTTGCCAGGCGTCCGTGGTCAAATAACGCCTGTAGACTTTTCAAAACAGGTGTCGGACGGTCGGACAGTGCGTAGACGGAATCGACGTAATCGGGACCGGGCAGGTGAAGCGATTCTTTTGGAATCGTTGTGCATTTGTGCTGAAGCAACAACTTTGCATCAGCCCCCAAGAGTTTCTCTAAATCTAAAGCCATAATCATCTCCGATAAAAAAAAGTTTCAGGTTCAGTGGTGCCGCGTTCATAAAAATATACGAAACGGCGGTCTGTGTTGCAAGAGCATTTTGAGTGCTGTTAACGCTGGGCAGATGTCATGTACTTTCGAGATTTGCCATACGAAACATTTCAACGGACCGCGATTCCATTGATAAAGTATCCGATATCCCGATGTCTGGTAGTGTCCTAATTAGAACAAAGCCCAAGGGACCTTTTACAGAGTGCTGAAAATATCGCGCAAAGACGCTAAGCCGCAAGGGAAACATATGCATTCTCTTTGCGCCTTAGCATCTTTGCGTGAGCAAGCTTCACACCTTTCCTAAATTAGGACACTACCCGATGTCTGCTTTCCTTGACATTCCTTCTCTTTCTTGATACTTTGCGTATGAAAAGAACCTTGACAAGGTTTCTGATTAAAAGATTATGCCGATTATCCACAAAAAAAATATTGTCCTTAAGAAGAACGAAGAACGCCGCATCCAGGCCGGACACCAGTGGGTGTTCAGCAACGAAATTCACGCGGTGAACGGCGCCCCAAAAAGCGGCGATATCGTCGAGATTTTTCGCCACGACATGAAGCGGATGGGCACCGGATTTTACAATTCGCACTCCCTCATCGCAGCGCGGTTTCTTTCAGCGGAAGAAGAAGACATCGATTTTAAATTCTTCGAACGGCGTATTCTTTCAGCCCTTTCATTACGAAAAAAATTGTACCCGAAGAACGGAGCCTACCGCGTCGTTCACGGAGAAAGCGATTTCCTTTCGGGGCTCATTATAGACCGATACAACGAATACCTCTCCGTCCAGACATTCTCCGCCGGAATGGATTCCCGGCTGACGCTTATTTGTGATGTCCTCGTCTCGATTTTTTCCCCGCGCGGCATTGTCGAACGAAATGAATCACCTCTCCGCTCCCTTGAAGAACTGCCGTCGCGTAAAGGTGTGCTTCGTGGAACCGTTGAACCAACCATCATCGAACTTCATGATCTCAAGTTCCGTGTCGATTTACTGGAAGGACAAAAAACCGGTTTTTTCCTTGACCAGCGAGATAATCGGGCCGCGCTCCGCCCGTTTTCAAGGGACGCCGCCGTGCTCGATTGCTTTTGCAATGAAGGGGGATTCGGGCTTTACGCCGCTCACTACGGAGCGAAAAGCGCCTCGGGCGTTGACAGCTCGGAGTTCGCGATCGAAAAATCAAAAGTGAACGCGACGCTGAACAATGTACATTCCATGACCTTCACGTGCGCCGACGCGTTCGCAACGCTGACCGCAGAGGTTGAACAGAAGAAAGCATACGACCTTGTCATCCTCGATCCGCCATCCTTTACGAAGAATAGAAAAACGGTGGCAACTGCAGTGAAAGGTTACAAAGAACTCAACACTAACGCATTGAAAATCCTTCGCAGCGGCGGGGTTCTCGCAACGGCATCGTGTTCGCATCACATTTCCGAAGAAACGTTTTTAAACATAATCAACGATAGTGCTGTCAAAGCGGGTAGGAAGGCAAGGTTGCTGCATTTTGGCGGGGCTGCGCCTGACCATCCAACATTGCCCGCAATGCCTGAAACTAAGTATTTGAAATTCGCCTTACTTTCGGTCGAATAAACATCGATATCAGGAACTAATCACCCTCGATTTTGTATTTATAGTTGAGTCTATTGCAGGAGCAGAGCATGGAACCAACTCTATTTTCCCAAACGCGCCGTGTGTTGGCGATCCTTCTTTTCTCGGCCGCTGTTTCCTATTCGCAGGATGCCGCTTCAGGGAAAACAGTATTTTCCCCGGCTGAAGGAATGGATTACAAGAGCATCCCTGATACGAACATTGTCTTTGAATCCCCCGACAAGAATCTGATAATCCCGCAGCAGACTGCCTTCCTGGCCGATGCCGGGGGAGTAGACATTCTGCTCGCCAACAATGGGTTCGGGCTTGGAGGATTTTATCGTCATCAATACTCGGAGGATTTGTTCGGAACCTTGACAATCGGTTTCTCAGAAGTCAATGACCCGAACGAGGTTCAAGTGGAGACGATCTATGGACAGACGTACGTACCCGGGAAGATCAACCGGTTTCTCATGATCCCCATTCATGTCGGCGTGCAGTACCGGCTCTTTGCCGACGACATCGTCGATAATTTCCGTCCGTATGTCAACGCGGTTGTCGGACCGACGATAGTGTGCACAACACCGTACGACCTAGAGTTCTTCAGCAGCATCAAATATGGACAGGCGTATTACACAGCCGGCGGCTACGTCGGGTTCGGCGCTTTCTTCGGTTCCGACAGAGGAACATTAACCGGAATTAACATCCGCTACTATTTTGAATATTTCCAGCAGGGAATCGCCAGTATGCAGAACCCTGACGGTTCAGTAGAAAAGATGAAAGATTTTGGAGGATTTTTTATTACGCTGAACCTCGGTTCGCCGTTTTAGCAGCACGGCACTCCGGCATTCAACGATCTCAATGAGCTTTTGCTCGTACAACAACCGCCTTGTTTCTTACTATGCAGGGCGATTTTTTTATTTTGAGGGGAGAATTTTCTTCAAAAATTGTCCGGTGTAGGATTGAGCGCTCGCCGCAATTTCTTCCGGGCTTCCCGTCGCGACTACTTTGCCGCCGTTCACACCTCCCCCCGGACCAAGGTCGATAACAAAATCGGCACACTTAATGACATCGAGATTGTGCTCGATAACGAGGAGAGAATGTCCTGCGTCGAGAAGCGCGTCGAAGCACTTCAACAATTTCGAGATGTCGTCAAAATGCAAACCGGTCGTCGGTTCGTCGAAAATGAAGAGCGTCTGTCCATCGAACTGTGCGGTCAAATGCGCGGCGAGCTTCACGCGCTGTGCTTCACCCCCCGATAACGTCGTTGCGGGCTGGCCGAGCCTCAGGTATCCGAGCCCCACGTCGTCCAGAATTGTGAGTTTCTGCGCAACACGTTTTCCGTCGGCATGGCTTCTGAAAAAATCGATCGCCTCGTTTACCGTCATGGAAAGAATATCGTCAACATTTTTTCCGTTGTACCGAATGTCAAGGGCTTCCTTTTTGTACCGTTTGCCTTTACAGCTCTCGCATGTGAGGTACAGGTCCGCCATGAACTGCATTTCAATCTTCTGGACGCCGTCCCCCTCGCACGTTTCGCACCGTCCTCCGGGCACATTGAATGAAAAATACCCCGGTGCATGACCGTGAATTTTTGCCGCCTGAGTATTGGCGAGCAGATCACGGATCAGTTCAAACGCCTTGATGTACGTGATGGGATTGGACCGGGGCGAACGACCGATAGGCGACTGGTCGACGAGTTCCACGGACGAGAAATGTTCGCTTCCTTCAATCGATGCGGCTCCGACAATTCCCCCGCTTTGTCCCTGAAGTTTCTTTTTCAATCCTTCGTACAGAACTTCGTGAACGAGTGTGCTCTTCCCGGAGCCGCTGACGCCGGTAACGCACACAAACAAGTTCAACGGAATTGTTACGTCGATATTTTTTAGGTTGTGATGAAATGCATTCAGCACCATTAAAGATCTTTTGTTTTGCTTCCTCCTCGTTTTCGGCACAGGAATCGACAACTTTCCGCTTAGGTATTTTCCTGTAAGAGAAGACGCATCCTCGACGGCCTCATCGTACGTCCCGGAAAACGTAATCTCGCCGCCGCGCTCGCCCGCCTTCGGTCCCATATCGATAAGAACATCCGCTTCTCTCATCATATCGGAATCGTGCTCGACCACCAACACAGTATTGCCGATATCGCGGAGAGATTTAAGGATGCGAATCAACCGGTCGTTGTCGAGCGGATGAAGGCCGATGCTCGGCTCGTCAAGAACATAGATTGAACCGACGAGCGACGAACCGATAGAGGTCGCCAGGTTGATGCGCTGCGATTCGCCTCCCGAGAGAGTCGACGAAAGCCGGTCAAGCGTTAGATAGCCGAGTCCGACGTCGACCAAATACCGAAGTCGTTTTTGGATCTCCTCCAGGATCCTTTTGCAGATGCTCAATTCAAAATCAGAGAATTCGGCTTTTTTGAAAAATTCATCCGCCGCTTCAATAGTCATTTCCACGAGGCCGGCGATCGTTGTCCCGCATATTTTTACATCGAGTGCGTCCTTGCGCAGACGAGCCCCGCCGCACTCATCGCACGTCGTGTATCCGCGATACTTACTCAAGAGCACACGGTACTGAATTTTGTACGCCTTCCGTTCAACCATTTTGAAAAATCCGTTGATCCCGTCGAATTGGCGGCCGTACCCGTTCATGACAATATTTAACTGTTCCGGCGTGAGTTTTGCAAACGGCACATTCATCGGAACTCTTGCTTCAGCCGCGATCGAAAAGAGGTCGCGAAGATTTTCACGGAACTTCGGAGTTGTCCAAGGCTGGATGGCGCCGTCGCGCAGCGATTTTTCTTTATTAGGGACGATCAAGTCCATGTCCAGACCGACGGCACGGCCGAACCCCTGGCATTTCGGGCACGCGCCGATCGGATTGTTGAACGAGAAGAGATGCGGTTCCGGCTCTTCATACCGAATATGGTCGACCGGGCATTCGAAATGCTGATTGAAAGAAAGTTGCTCCTTCGTTCCAAGATTATAGATTGTGGCGTAGCCGTCGCCTTCCACGAACGCAGTCTGAAGCGAATCTGCAAGACGTGTTTCACTCGCCTTTTCGTTCTTCCGAAGGACAAAACGGTCGACGAGAACAAAAATCCCCCTCTTTGATGAGGTGTATGAACGTTCGTTCAGATCGATCAATTCACCGTTCACTACCAACCGGAAGAAGCCGCGCTTCTTCAGCGCGGCGAGTTCTTCTTTCAGCGAATGTCCTTCGTGTTCCCGCATCGGGAACGTGATAAAGAATTTCGCCCCTTCCGCTTCTTGCGTAACGCGGTCGACCACGGAATGGACCGAATCCCTGGTAATGATTCTTCCGCAAACCCGGCAGTACGTTTTTCCGACGCGTGCAAAGAGGAGGCGGAGGTAATCGTAGATTTCGGTTGTCGTGGCTACCGTTGAACGGGGATTACGCGTGTTGGTTTTCTGTTCGATGGCGATTGCCGGGCTCATTCCCGTGATCAGATCGACATCAGGCTTGTCCATGCGTTCCAGAAATTGGCGGGCGTACGACGAGAGGCTTTCGACATACCGCCGTTGCCCTTCTGCATAGATCGTATCAAACGCGAGGCTCGACTTCCCCGAACCGCTCACGCCGGTGATGACGACAAGCTTGTTCCGTGGAATATCGATGCTGATATTTTTGAGATTATGAACGCGGGCACCGCGAATGCTGAGCACATTTTTCGCGGCGGGAGGTGCGTCGTTCTCTTTTGCAGAAAGTGTCGCTTGTTCTTTTTTTGCCATATTCATTTGCCGATTAAACCTGAAATATTCTCAATGAAGAATAGCGATATAAAGTTTTATTTGCAAGATAGCAGATGTCGGACACCTTGTCAGAGTAATCACGATATTTTGAAATGTTTGGCAAAGTAAATCGAAAAGGCGTTCGACAGCCCCACACATGGTACCACACCACTTTTTTAGTAATGTCTTAATTAAAACAAAGTCCAAGGGGATGGCTTCGCCAGACGCTAAGCCGCAAGGGAAACATATCCATTCTCTTTGCGGCTTAGCGACTTTGCGTGAGCAAGCTTCACACTTATCCTAAATTAAGACGCTACCGCACTTTTTTCTCTCCCTTGCTTCCCTGACCAAAAATGTCTACATTGATGAGAATTTTTTCCGGAAAGATGGGCAAAACAAATCTCAAAGGGCTTCCGCTGCAGCAATTGGAAGCTTTTGTTGCTTCAATAGGAGAGCCAAAATACCGCGCGAAGCAACTTTTCGCATGGCTGTACAAACATCGGGTGCCGTCGTTCGATGCGATGACAACCCTTTCGCATTCACTCCGTGAACGGCTCAAAGAAGAAGCGGCTGTTGAGCAACTCGGCGTCGCCGACCGGCAGGGTTCGGCGTCCGACGGGACAACAAAATTCCTCTTTGCGCTTTCAGACGGGATGAAAATAGAAAGCGTCCTCATACCGCCGCGAAAAGAATCGATTGATGCCGAAAAAAGACTGACGCTCTGCATCTCAACGCAAGTCGGCTGTCCACTCGACTGCAAATTTTGCGCTACCGCAACGATGGGTTTCAGCAGAAACCTGTCGGCGGGAGAAATCGTTGACCAGGTGCTTACAGTGCAATCGATGAGCGACAAGCCGATTACGAATGTTGTGTACATGGGAATGGGAGAGCCGATGCTGAATTATAACAACGTGATGGCATCCATCGACATCCTTTCATCGGACATCGGCATGGGAATCAGCCCGCGGCGCATTACGGTTTCCACAGCCGGATATGCCGAGCAGATCAAACGGATGGCAGATGAAGGACGAAAGCCGAAGCTCGCCCTTTCTCTTCATTCGCTCAACAACGAAACGCGGACACGGCTTATGCCAATCACAAAAAAATTCCCGGTCGAAGAGCTCTTAGACGCGCTCGAATACTATTGCCGCAAAACACGGAAGAACGTGATGTTCGAATATATTCTCTTTGACGGTATCAACGACAGAGACGACGACGTTAAAAAAATAATCAAAGCATCCCGACGGTTTCCGTGCAGAGTGAACCTGATTCCTTTCCACTCGATCGGCTTTACCAACCCGAAGGGGATTTCAGCCACGCTGAAAGGCTCGTCGCAGGAAAAAATCATCCGCTTCGCGAAAAAGCTGCGCGACGCCGGCATTCCCGTCTTTATCCGCCACAGCGCCGGCGAAGATATTGATGCTGCATGCGGCCAGCTCGCAGTCAAGAACGAAGCAGCCTAGAAGTCATCGACAACCAACAACACCCGTAATCAGTAATTTGTTATCCACGAAACCAGATCATGAATATTATACTTTTCGGAGCTCCCGGCGTCGGCAAAGGGACGCAGGCCAAAATACTCTCACACATTTATCACATCCCGCATATTTCTACAGGGGATATCCTCCGCGACGCAATCAATGAGCGAACGCCGCTCGGGATCAAAGCCAACGAATACATGAGCCACGGCAAACTTGTGCCCGACGATGTGATGATCGGCTTAATAAAAGATATTTTGCAGACCGATCGTTGCAAGAACGGTTTCATCCTTGACGGATTTCCTAGAACGGTTGCTCAGGCACGGGCGCTTCATCCGATCTTCAAAGAGCTCCACATCAAAGTGAACAATGTAATCAACCTCGAGGTGAATGAGGAAGAGATCATCGACCGTCTTAGCAAGCGCCTCGTATGTAAAAGCTGCGGCAAGATCTATAATTCAGAAATCGATCATTTCAATACTGCTGACAAATGTTTCAAATGCGGCGGCGAACTGCGCGAACGGGGAGACGATACGCCGGAAACGATACGAAAACGTCTTGAGATCTATCGATCCGAGACGGAACCGGTGAAAAAGTATTATGAAAAATTAGGTTTGCTCCGTAATGTCAACGGCATCGGAGAAATCGTTGATATCATACAGCGGCTGCTGTCAACGCTAAAGAAATGACCTCCACACATGCCCCCTGCGAAAAAAATACTGGATAATCTCGGATCAAGCGCCGCACCGGTCGTTATTGCCCACCGCGGATTTTCCGAGGAGGCGCCGGAGAATTCGCTCGCTGCGTTCCAGAAAGCTCTTGAGGCAAAAGCCGAGATGATCGAACTCGATGTTCGGCTTTCATCGGACGGCGAGTTTGTCGTTTTCCACGACAAAAAATTGAACCGTACATCCGAGGGTAAGGGTGTCCTCAAAAACTTCACGGCAAAAGAACTTGCAGAACTCGACAACGGCTCATGGTTCTCGCGAAAATTCTCACGCGAACGGATTCCACTTCTCAAAGATATTCTCCCCCTCACAAAACGGGGTATCGGCATCAACATCGAAATAAAGCCTGACGTAACGGGGCACGACGGTTTTTCGGTTGAAGAAGAGATTGTCCGGTTGGTGGCGCGGTACAAAGCGATGCACCGGGTGATGTTCTCGTCGTTCAATCATCACATGATGAAAGCGCTCAAGCGCATCGACAGCAGCATTGTTACCGGCATCCTCTATAACCCCATCGCGGACTTCCGCCACTCGCCGTCGCAGCTCGCTGCGCGGGCACATGCCGATATTTTTATCTGCAGCAAATACCAGCTCAACAGCGACGTCATGAACGACGCACATAAAGAGAACTGTCGGGTGTATGTGTACGGAGTAAAGTCCGAACGGGATGTCGCGCGCATGGTGCGGTCGGGCGTCGATGGAATTATTGCCGACAACCCAGCAATGGTAAAAAAAGCATTCGCGTCCCTCCTCCCATAAGAGGCAAATCCCCTAAAAGCAGATACGTGTTACCCTGTCCTTTTATCTACTACGTAAGGAACATTAGTGTAAAATAGGCTTCAACTCTGCTGAAGTCATACCAGTACTTTCACAAGAACCTACCCGACCTCAATAACGGCAAAGGCGACAACCGCTGATTCGGAATGCGACAACGAAAGATGCACCCTGCTTTTCTTCAGCGCCTCCGCAGTCGTCCCATGTAAAATGACATTCGGCTTCCCGGACAACTCGTTCGTGACTTCAACGTTCTTCCACTCGAATTCCCCGCTCCATCCTGTCGAGAGCGCTTTGCTGACGGCTTCTTTTGCAGCAAAACGTGCAGCAAAATGCTGCGCCGGATTTTTTTTCGACCGGCAATAAGCAATTTCCACATCGGTAAAAATTTTCCGAAGGAACGTTTCGCCAAACTCGTCGATCGACGATTGAATTCTTTGAATTTCGATAAGGTCGACGCCGATGCCTTGTATCATACAGTACCTATCTCGTGAAAACCCTTGGGAAGGGTTCCTATTGGCAAAACCTATCTTTTAGGTTACAGAGATATCACATTGACAACCTTCCCAAGGTTGTTTCCACCTTTGCCTTTTCCAATGATGCTTACATTCTCATGCTATTTTCATTCCGCACAACATCGATCAATTCTGCGATGTCATCCACCTCAAAATCTGCGTTCGATTCGATTGTGCCGAAAGTGTCGCCGTACCTGGCGAACACAGTTTTCATTCCCACTTTCGCTGCGCCGACAACATCGCGTTCCGCCCAGTCGCCGATCATCAAGGCCTCTCCCGGTTCGACCCTAAGCAACTCCAGTGCCCGGCGAAACGGCGCTTCATGCGGCTTTTTCTCCCCGGTATCCTCGAACGTCACAACGTGGTCGAAGATATGATGAAAATTTAAATACGAAAGCCGCAGCCATGCTTCGCGTGCCGGCGCATCGGACACCACTGCAAGACGAATGCCCATCTTCAGCAGTTCCATGAGCGTCATGTACACATGAGGATATGGAACTAATGCCGCTTCGCGGGCACGCCTGTAGGCAATAACCCCCGCAGATAAAATCTTGTAATCCAGTTTCTGGAATTCGCCGTACAGCAACTGGTCAAACACATTTTGAAATTCCATCCCGCGCTCTTTGTAAATCGCGTCGATGCGCGATTGGATATCTTCACGGCTCAGGTTCAGTCCTGCATCAATCATAGCATTGATTGCGGCGTCAATTGCCTGACGCTTCATAAGCATGAAGTCGACAAGCGTATTATCCAGATCGAAAACAACGGCCTTAATCATGACGAGGAAACTGAATGTTGGATGAGCGTTTCAACGGCGAGGTGGTAGCCGGCCGCTCCGAAACCGGATATTTGCGCCTTGCACACGGGAGCAGTGACGGAGTTTTTTCTAAATTCTTCCCGCAAGTGAATGTTGGAGATGTGAACCTCGATCACCGGGATACTTAACGCCGCAATCGCATCCCGAATAGCGTACGAGTAATGAGTATACGCCGCAGCATTAAGAACGATGCCGTCATTTTTTTCGGGCTGAGCCGACTGCAGTCTGTCGATGATTGCACCTTCATGGTTCGACTGGAAGAACGTGAACCGGACATTGGGGAACGATACCCTGAGTTCATCTTCAATGTCTTGTAACGTCTGGCTCCCGTAAATTTCAGGTTCGCGCGTGCCGAGCAAATTGAGATTTGGTCCGTTGATAACGAGTATGTTCATAAGCATCCTTATCCACGAAGAACACGAAGAGGCACGAAAAAACAGATTATCAACCTTCGTGTCTCTTCGTGCCCTTCGTGGAACATTTTTTACCGTGCGCGGACAAGTTCGTCTTCAATGAAAAGTCGAATTGCCGGCTTTATGTAAACGTTTTCAATGCCAAGCTCGCCGAACGCCTGCGAGATCACCGACGCTTTTCTGTTTGGGTTTAGTTTTTTGTTCACAACGATGATGCGTTCGTCTCGTAGGAGACAATAACCGCCGTCAAAATCGCCTTTCTCATAGCGGATATGAACGCCTAAGTCGTGTGCTACAATTTCCAGTTCCGATAAGGTTTCTTCGACAGTCATGCAAAACTTTTCAGTTCAAAAGTGGCTGCAACATTATTATTTTTTTAACGGCTGCCAAATGGCCAGCCCAACAATGGTGTAATAGGATAACAACGCAATCATCGGCACGCCGGCCAACGCCGCAAGCCGATGGATAAACAGTATCCTAAATTCTGTTAATGTCGAGTTTGAAAAAAAATCGAGCGCGATCATTTTCCAATCCAGGATCAGAGTGTAGAACTCAACGGGTGAGAACATGAAGAACAATATTGCGCTCATCATTAGCCAGCCATTTTGCTTGAAACGAAGTGTCGTAGTCCGCACAAAAACCACGGCGCTGGTAAACGTTGCAAGGTAGCCTCCGATGACGATCAAAGAAGTGAGGCTGATAAGACGGAACACTTCCCGTTCGAGTTCGGCATCCATGTGTTCTTTAAAATCCAGGGTCCCAAAATTCAGGAGTTCGTTGCCGATCACCGCGCGAACGTTCACCGCACCTAACCACACAACTGCGCTCACGATAAGAATGAACAACGAAACCTTCGAGCTCTGTCTTTGCATTGAGTAATATTAGAACAATTTCGTTTGAGTTGCAAACCTGCCCGCTATTTGTATGCCCTTGCGAGTCGTCGGACAGTTTTTTGGAAAAAAAGGGAAATTGCACCACTCGATACGAATATTTCATTCGTATAACAAATATTTGTTCCGAAGCGGCAAAAATGCATCGACTTCTTTTTTCCAGCCGGCAATGATAGCTGCCACCGGGACTTTTTGCTCCAAAGCAATGCGAACCGCGTCAGTTCCCATCACATTATCGAACATTTTTATCCGGGAAGAATCTGAATGGACAAAGACGTCCCTGGCCGGATACAATTCATCTATCGTTTGCACGATGTATAATTGAAGGCTTACCAAATCCACCTCATTGCGATCCAGGAAATAGACCTGAACTCCGCTCACCTGTTTGCCTTGCATTGCACCATAAAAAGGTGTATAGACGATGGGGCGAAAATAGACGCCGGGAATATTCCTGCCATTCAGTTCCTGAGCGAGTTTAGCCGCGTCGATCCACGTTGCACCCACGAGCTGAAACGGAAGTGTATAGCCGACGCCAACGCTCAATCCGTCAAGCTCGCCGATGATTCCCGTCGCCGCACAGAACAATGCGGTTGCAGCATTTGGGATATGGGGCGAAGTCGGGACCCACTGCAATCCTGTGTCTTCCCACCACATTGACCGCTTCCAACCCTCCATCGTAACAACGCTGAGCTTGCATTTTTTCCCTCCTTCAAGCCACCCCTCGTTGTTCATCATCGCCGCCAGCTCGCCGCATGTCATCCCATACACATAAGGGATAGGAAACATGCCGACGAACGATTTAAATTTCATGTCGAGGACATTTCCTTCTATGGTATTCCCGGTTAAGGGGTTGGGCCTATCAAGAACGACAAATTCGATCCCATGTTCTGCAGCGGCAGCCATCGCCTTTGCCATCGTATTGATATAGGTGTATGAGCGAACGCCGATGTCCTGAATATCGTACACCAGTACATCGATCCCTTTAAGCATTTCCTCCGTCGGCTTCGTAGTTTTTCCGTAGAGGGAATACACGGGAATGCCGGTAGCTGAATCGACAAACGAATCAACGCGGCTCCCAGCCGCAACATCGCCACGCACTCCATGTTCAGGCCCGAACAGGGCGACAAGTTTTACCTGATTCGAATGTGCGAATACATCAACCGCAGAAACGAGGCCTGCAGTCGCGCCGGTCGGATTGGTAATGAGGCCTACGCGTTTGCCTTTGAGGATGGAAAAATTGTTCTCGACGAGTACATCGATGCCGGTCCGGACAACAGCCGCAGTTTCATGTTGGGATTGAGAAACGGGTGTGATTGCGAAAACAATTATTAAAAACAACTTCATGATTGAAAAACCTGTACACTCGATAATTCAACGGTAAATCGACTCATCTAAAAGGACGATCAGTCGCTCCATGCTGCTTTCTGTTTGCGGCAACCGGCAAGCCAAGCCCACTTCATCACATCCTTTTCCGCACACTAAATTCCCCGAAGCTTTGTCGCTTTAGCAACGCGGTCCAGGGCAAGAATATATGCTCCGATTCGCATGGTAACATTATACTTCTCGGTAGACTTCATGACATCGGCAAAGCTTTTCGTCATAACCTTTTCAAGCTCGGCAACAACCCGGGAATAATCCCACCGAAACTGCTGTAGATTCTGCGCCCACTCAAAGTAGCTCACGGTTACACCTCCGGCGTTTGCATAAATATCGGGCACAACCGGAATTTTCTTTGCCGCGAATATTTCGTCTGCTTCGTACGTTGTGGGTCCGTTCGCCGCTTCGACGATTAATTTAGCTTTCACACGGTCGGCGTTTCTTCCGTGCAGTTGTCCGCCGAGGGCTGCCGGAATTAGAACGTCGCATTTCAGTTCCAACAACTCTGAATTGGAAATTTTCGCCGCCCCTTTCAAGCCGACAACGGAGCCGGTTCCGGCGACATGCTCCATTGCGTCCTTAAACCGGATTCCCCGCGGATTGTAGACTCCCCCCTTCACGTCGCTCACTGCGACAACTTTCGAATCGAATTCTTCTTCCAGAATTCTTGCAGTATGAGCGCCGACGTTTCCGAATCCCTGGACCGCGATCGATGTTTTCTTCATATCAAACTTAAAAAACTTTGAGGCTTCACGCAGGGCAATGCATACTCCGCGCCCGGTTGCCTCTTCACGTCCGGCAGAACCGCCCAACTCAATCGGCTTGCCTGTCACAACTGCGGGCGTGTGCCCATGCCGCCGGCTGTACTGGTCCATCATCCACGACATGACCTGCGCATTTGTGTTGACATCCGGCGCAGGGATATCTTCAGACGGCCCAATGATGCAATCGATCCTTTGGGTGAAAACGCGTGTCAACCGTTCCAGCTCGCCTGTTGAAAGCTGCCGCGGATCGACAGCGATTCCTCCTTTTGCACCTCCGAACGGAATATCGACGACGGCGGTCTTCCATGTCATCAACGACGAGAGCGCCCGTATTTCATCGAGATCAACCTCATGATGATACCGGATCCCCCCTTTGTTCGGCCCGCGAGCGTTGTTATGCTGCACTCGGTAACCGATCAGGGTATTGAGTTTTCCGTCGTCCATTATCATTGGAAGCTCAACACGCAGTTCGCGATCGGGAGTTTTGATGAGTTGTTTTAGTTCGTCGCTGAGTTGAAGCTTCGCGGCCGCAATATCGAAATTATGCAGCACAACATCGTATGCTGAGACCGGCTTTGCCGGCTGGCCCGCAGTGCGAAGAGGCTGCACGACCGGCGGCTTGGAGACACCGGCAAGCACTCTCTTCTTCAATGTTTTTTTCTTCGGCCTTTTCGGCATTGTATGTTTTCCGCGGGCACGCGGTACTTTTTTCTTCGATCGAAAAGTCTTTGTTCTTTTTATTTTGCGGGCCATCGCAAACTCCTTTCGCACCGTCTTATGGAATTGAAGCTGATGATTTCAATGCAACAACAGATCGATGAATTCGAAACAGAGTAAACACAAGGACAACCATCACGAGAAAATTCAGGATGATGCCGAACGACGAATACGGCGGGTCGATCAAATTCGAAGCGAACACCATGAGTAGCGTCAGTGCAAGCAAGATTCTTGTTTGGCGAAGAAGGTGCGTGGTATTTTCGGCCGGGGAATTTTTCATTTGGCGGCGGAGCGATGGTCGATTTCCCAATTTTTCAACCATGTAATATCGTACAGCAATTCCATGATCGAATTCAATCCGCCATGGGTCATTCCAAAGTACGTCGATGTGAAATGCCGCTTAACATCCTCCGGCGCTTCCTTGACGAGCTGGTGAATAAACGTCGATGCCTTCTCGAGATTCTCTGTGAATTCATACGACAATTTGCTGTATCCTTCCGCGTCATTGCCGATACGCTTCATCACGGTATTTGTGTTAACGAGAAATTTCGAAAGAAAACATAGATCATCCAACACCCGCCCCTGGTTGTGAAAACGGGAGAGTTCAATCAGAGTCGCAAGATCATCGGCATGGCGCAAAGTGCGCCGGGAGTAGTCCTGGAGTGATGATATAAAAGACGCCGTTTCTTGACTAACGACCATGTACGACTTTGGGGAGTGGCTCTTGGGTGAATTTCAACGGGTTCAATATAGAGCATCTTCAAAAGAGAATCAATAAAAATGCTGTTTCGGAGGGAAGTATGCGAAAAAGACTTTATTTGTTGAAGGTTCCGTTGGATTTTGAGGGGGAAAAAGAGAAAAAATGGCTTCGGCTCGAATCCGGTTCAATGTTGCCGGAATTTTCCTGCTTTAAAAACTACGACGCCCCCCTTTTTCCCTTTCACTTTCGTGCGTCGCAGCCGTGTGAGAGGATAGATCCCATTCAGCGCATTAACAGTGGCCTCAGAAATAAGAATATCGGTCTTAAATTGCTTTGTTAATCCTTCGATGCGTGAAGCGAGGTTAACTGCATCGCCGATGACAGTGTACTCCAGGCGGTTCGCCGATCCGACACTTCCCGCAACCACTTCGCCTGTATGAATACCGATGCCTATACGAATGGGTGGAAATTTCATCGACGATTCGTGCTTCATCTCTTCATTCAATTGCTTCAATTCGCTTCGCATCGCAAACGCCGCCTGCACTGCCCGGTCAGGGTCGTCATCTTTTGCCAACGGCGCCCCGAAAAGCACCATTAATGCATCGCCAATGTATTTGTCCACGGTTCCATCGTAGCGTTCTACAACGGAGACCATGCGTTCAAGATACCGGTTCAATATATCGACGATCGCTTCAGCGCTCGATTCTTCCGTCCGTTTCGTAAAATCTCTGATGTCGGACATCAAGATCGTAACAGTCCTCCGCTCGCCGCCTAAGCGGAAACCCTGCCCCCCTTCGGCATTCAATCCTTCGTGAAGGATTTTTTCCATGACCGTCGGAGCAACATACTTGCCAAACGTATCCTTGATGAAATTTCTTTCGCGCAACCCGGCAATCATCCGGTTGAAGCCGTCGCCGATAGTTGAAAACTCGTCCGTCGAATAAATCTTCACTTCATGATCAAACAAGCCCCCTTCGACTTCTTTCAAACCCGCCACCAATTTTTTCGTCGATCGATTAATATCTCTTGCGACAAGGATCAGGAGAGCCCCTAACAAAAGAATCGACGCCACGATGATCGAGATGGTGCCGTACCGGAGCGACGACGATTCCGCTGTCAATTCATCCGTCTGCACTGCTATGCAGACGATCAGCTTTCCATCTCCGCATTGATCCTTCGCTGCAACGATTCGGTCGCTGGAATAAAATGTGCCGGGAGAAATTTTGTTGTCGAGGAAGCGGAGCACCTCCATCCGCTGCTCTCCGCCGAGCAGTGAATCTGAAAATGAAACGCTCCCGGCAGCGTCTTCAAGAATTACCGTCCCCTCTTCGCTATATGACGGAACCATTGCAAGGCGCTGAGAAGCATTGAGCGACGGCAGCACGGACGAAAGAAGTCGGGCTTCATTGAGCAGATGGTGCTCTTCTTTTTCAACAAGCAAGCTTGTGTGTTTTTTATTCAGGCTGACGCCCAGAATGAACAACGGCGCCATTCCGAGCATGATGAAAATTACAATGACTTTTGTTGCAAGACGAACGTTGACGACCCGCGACAAATATTCAACCGGAAGAACCGGGGCTTTCGATTCCAGCTTCTGTAATGTCGGGATCATCGCTTTCGCGAGTTCAAAGTATTCGTAGACAGCGTGGGCGACAGGCACAACGGTCAGATTGATCACCCAGTACATGACGTAGTCGCCCGGATTGATCCCGAGCGAAAGATACCTGTTTGCGAGGATGATGAGCAGATTATAGACACCGGAACCGATTATTGCATGAGGGATAAAAATTCTCAACACAGCGAAGACGGGAAAATTTAATACCCGCTGTTTGGCAAGAAAGAGCCCTTGATCGTCGAGAGGATGTCCGGACTCTTCGTGAAGGTAAAAGTCGCTGACCGGCTTCAAGTAGAACCGTATCAGCAATACATCGGCGAAGAGCATTGAGAGGAGAGCCGGAATGAAGAGAGGAACGAGAATTGCCAGCTGCCGAGGCGTTGCGTCGAACGTATAAATATAAAAAGGAGCTGCAGGAATCACCGCGAGAGAAGTCCCGATCACTACTGTGCGAATTATTTTCCGGACAAGAGTGCTGTACATTTATTTGCCGATGAATCGTTTCACCGCGTTCTGCACTTCATCCGCGCCGATGTCGTTCATGCATTTGAAGTGCCCCTTCGGACACTCAGCCCTGCCGATGTGCGAACAGGGACGGCAATCGAGGGAATTATTTTCGATGACGACGGATTCCGTTCCGTACGGCGCAAAGCCAAATTCCTTTACGGTCGAGCCGAAGACGGCCACGACCTTCCGCTGGCGCGCGCATGCGATGTGCATGAGCCCGGTATCGTTCGTCACAATAACGTCGCAGAATTCCATCGCCGCGGCAACTCCCAACAAAGAGAACTCTCCCGAAAGATCTACCGATGCATTTTCAAACGCATTCTGATTAATGAGCGAGACGATAGTCCTGCAATCGTCTTTGTCCTGCCCTCCGCCAAATACCAGAATTTTCGCATGATATTCCTTCGCAATGCGTGCGCACACATCGGCGAATTTTCCTTTCTGCCAGCGCTTCGTAAAATGTTTGGCACCGGGACAAACACCGATGACCTTTTCAAATTCGTTGAGCCGCAGTTTTGCCATTTTCCCCGAGACGCCGAACTGGATTTCATCGGGTATGAAGAGCTCCAGCCCCTTCCCGTCATTGAGTATTCCAAAGTCTTGAACTGTCTCGATGTAACGGTCTACAACGGGAACGCTCTTGCCATACACATTGCGTTTACAGTGCACCAATTGCCAGCGCGCGTATAATCGCTTATCGACCGTTACAACTTCTTTTGTATCGCAAAAATTTCGCAGGTACATCGTCCGCAAACTGTCGTGAAGGTCGACGACGAGATCGTACCTGCTCGCCACGGAGCGTTTCCTTCATCTCTTGAAGAGCAGAAAATCCCCTGGAATCATCGAGTTCATAGACGACCGAAAGGTTATGATTAAACTTCACCAAGTCCGCGAAGTCTTTTTTCACGACGAAATCGACCCTCGCTTTGGGGCCTGCAGCGGCACGGAGAACCCGAAGCAATGGCGACGAAAGAACGATGTCGCCGATGGAACTTAATCGAAAGACAACTGTTTTAGTAGGTAATAATCGTTTCACATCAATTGTATTTTTTTTCACACCGATGCAAAATACTGTTTTGATGTTCCACTTGCAACGGGAATTGGAGACGATGCGCTTAGGCCTTTTTCGTGAAGATGCCGGACCTCTTGCCCTAAAAACTTGCCGGGTTTAATTGTCAAGATGTCCGACATCTCGCATCACCGCCCTGCCGACTATTCATTGATTTTCCGGTAGTCGCAAGCTATATTTGTTCTGCCGTCAATCCAAAAAAGGAGTACTAACAAAAATGTCGCGCCCTTCCACGCTCGGTGAATTGAAGAAAAGCGGATACAAGGTTCTTCCCGTCAAGGAAGAAATCCGGAAGAATCTTATACGAAAGATTCAGAATAATGAACAGCTTTTTCCCGGCATTATAGGGTACGAAAAGACTGTTGTCCCCGCTCTCATCAATGCCATCCTCGCCAAACATGATATTATTCTTCTGGGGCTGCGCGGCCAGGCGAAGTCGCGCATGGTGCGGCAGATTCCGACGCTGTTAGACGAATACATTCCTATCATTAAAGGGAGCGAGATCAACGATAATCCTTTCGCACCGGTGAGCAAATTCGGAGCGGATAATATTGCAGAGCACGGCGACGCCACAGAGATCGAATGGATTCGGCGTGATGCGCGATTCAGCGAAAAACTTGCTACGCCCGACGTCACGATCGCCGACCTCATCGGCGACATCGATCCAATCAAAGCTGCAACACAGCGGCTTCACTATTCGCATGAAGGGGCAATTCATTTCGGTTTGATACCGAGGAGCAACCGGGGAATCTTCGCCATCAATGAATTACCCGACCTTCAGCCGCGCATCCAGGTCGGCTTATTCAACATCCTGGAAGAGAAAGACATTCAGATACGCGGGTTCAACATCCGCATCCCCCTCGACGTCATGATCATTTTCACAGCGAACCCGGAAGACTACACGAACCGGGGAAATATCATCACGCCTCTCAAAGATCGCATCGATTCGCAAATTCTCACCCACTATCCCCGGTCGCTTGACGACGCCATTGCCATCACCGAACAGGAAGCATGGGTCAGCCGCAACGGGATGGATGCGAGAGTGCCCCATTACTTTAAAGAGATTATCGAGCACATTGCGTTCGAGGCGCGTGCGAGTGAATACGTCGACCAAAAATCGGGCGTCAGCGCACGGCTGACAATCGCGGCGATGGAAAACCTCGTGAGCAACGCCGAACGGCGCGCCATCATGCTGAACGAAAAATGCATCGTACCGCGCATTTGCGATTTGCCGCATGTGCTCCCCGGTTTGACAGGAAAAATCGAGCTCGTATTTGAAGGCGAGCAGGAAGGGTCGATCAAAGTAAGCCGTGCACTGATCGGAAAAGCGGTTCGGGCGGTGTTCAAAAAATATTTCCCAGACCCTTTGCAGAAAAGGCAGAAGCATCAGCAGCAAGTTCACGAGGACCCCGAGTACGGAAAAATTGTCGGTTGGTTTGAGTCGGGAAACGCGCTCGAGGTCGCCGACGAAATGCCCCTCGCTGCGTATTACATGGAACTCGACCGGGTCAAGGGGCTTCGCGATGTCACCAAGCGTCATATGAAAATCGAAGAAAGCAACACGGCTGAGCTTGCATCGGCGATGGAATTTGTTCTCGACGGTCTGCATCAGAACTCCAAAATCGCAAAAGATGAAGTCGAGCATGTCACGACCTACAAAGATATGGTGGGAAGTATCTTTACAGGACGAGGAAGTGCAGGAGATTTTGAGATGGAAGAGAACAATTGAAAATTAAGAATTAAGAATTAAAAATTAAGAGCCAAGGGACAAGAATGAAGTATTTAGTGATAAAACAAAAAATGTTTTTCAAATTCATAATTATTAATTCATAATTCATAATTCTTAATTGCTTTCATGCGTTTTCTGTACACCAAATGGACTCCTGAGTCGAAAACCGATGAACAGCGGCTGCAAAGCCTGATGCAGCTTTTCAGCCATTTGCTCGTCCAAACGAGCGGCGACGTAGAAGAAGCGATGGAATGGCTGCGCCAGCTCGCGGAAGAATACGGCATTTTCGACGAAAACCTATCGATGGAAGATCTCGTTCAAAAGTTGAAGGAGATGGGAATTATTGAAGAAGTGAACAACACGCCGGTACTGACGACCAAAGGAGTCCAGAAGATCCGCCAGGATGCGCTGAGAGAGATCTTCTCTTCCCTGAAGAAAACGCCGATGGGTTCGCACGAAACGCCGCACACCGGCGCGGGCGTCGAGCGCCTGAGCGAAACAAAAAAATGGATATTTGGAGACATGCCGACGAACATCGATCTGACGTCGACAATGACGAATGCCTTCAAACGAGACGGCATCGAGAACTTCAACCTGATAGAAGATGACCTGGAGGTGTACGACACCGAGAACCTCTCCACCTGTGCCACGGTGCTGATGCTCGACATCAGCCACAGCATGATCCTTTACGGCGAAGACCGCATTACTCCGGCGAAACAGGTGGGGCTTGCGTTGAGCGAATTGATCATGACGAAGTTTCCGCGTGATTACATCGCCCTTGTCGTGTTCGGCGATGATGCAAAACTGATGAGCATTAACGAACTCCCTTTCTTGAACGTCGGTCCGTACCACACAAATACTCGCGCCGGGCTGCAGCTCGCCCGAAACCTTTTACGCCGGTGCGGCAACGTGAACAAGCAAATTTTCATGATCACGGACGGCAAACCTTCGGCGATGTTCGACGACGCAGGAAGATTGTACAAGAATTCTTTCGGGCTTGACCCGAGAATCGTGAATAAAACGCTGGATGAAGCCGTTGCATGCAGACGAGAGAAAATCACCATCAGCACATTCATGGTCGCACGCGACCCGTACCTTATCAATTTTGTGGAAGAATTAACTAAGGCAAACCACGGGCGGGCATATTACTCTTCGATCAACAATCTCGGTCAATTTATTTTCGTGGACTACATCAGAAACAGGCGTAAACGATTTTCTTCTTGAATTTCACTCCAGTAGTACCCAGGACATAGATTTTTTTGAATAGAGATCATTGTATTCTTACGTTGGCTCACGTCATTTTCACATCACGTCGAACAACAATGAGGAACAAATGAAGAGACCAGGGGTACTGTTTATTGCTGCGTTTATAATGTTCGCCGGCAGAAGCGAGCTTTTCGCACTTCCAAAATTCGCAAGCAGGGTCGGCGTAAAGTGCCAGGCATGCCACGTGGACCCTACCGGCGGTGGGATGAGAAACACACTCGGCTCTACGTACGGCCGCGAAGAACTTCCGGTCAGGACATATAAGAATGTCGTCGACACGAGCGATGACGGCAAAGTCGTCATAACAAAAGAAGACATTACGAACATCGATGATTTCTCCACCGCCATTACGCCGAATCTTTCTTACGGTGCGGATTTTCGAACTCTTTATTTCAATGAAGCCAACAATAAAACGTCGAGCATTTTCCAGATGCAGGGAGATCTGTACCTGAACCTCCGGTTGAACCGACAATTCCTCGTCTACGTCGACAAAGGGTTGTACGCGGGGTTTGAGGCCTTCGGACTTGCGAAAGTCTTGCCGTTGGACGGCTATCTCAAAATAGGTCAATTTATTCCGGCGTATGGCACGAAGATCGATGATCATACAACATTTATCCGCGGCGGCCCTTATTTTCCCCTTAACCCAGCTCTTTCCATATATCGTCAGGGACTGGTGTTCGGTGAATATGCCCAACAAACAGGAATCGAAGCAGGGATCGCTCCAAGCATTTTCTCGCTGCAAGTGGGATTGTTCGACGGTGCCCCGAATGCAGGACTCAACGGAACGAATGCGACGATATACAAAACCGTCTCTGTTCGCGGCGACGCAACGATTCAGACTGATCAGATCAACATAAATGTCGGCGGGTCGTTCTATAATGACCCCAATCCCAACCCGTCAGAAAAGGCGACATTTTACGGCGGGTTCGGCTCTATAACGGTTCTTAAAGCGTTGACCTTGAACGGGGAATTCGATTACATCCAAACGCCTGTTGCCGGGGTCAATACCACCGGCTTCATGAGCTACACCGAACTGAATTATGTGTGCGTTAACGGAGTCGATTTGAAACTTGGGTATGATTTTTATGACCCTGACAAGAATCTCAAAACGGGAAGCGAAGCCAGGACCACTGTCGGAGCGGAGTTTTTTCTGATGAGCGGTGTTGAAGTACGTCCGTTGTATCGATTCAACATGGAACAGCCCACTGAATTACACAACGACGAATTCGATTTAATGTTCCATTTCTTTCTATAGCGGGGAGATTATGTTGCCATGAAGAATGTTTTTCTCATCGGAGTATTCGTCGCAATAGTTCTTGCGGGCATTGGCGGCTGCACAGACATGGGAAGCAATGTCCCCCAGCAGATTATTGTTCCGGCAATTACTGGGATTCACCCCGACTCTGCTTTTGCAGAGGATACTCTGAAGATCTTCGGAACTAATTTTGGAGCCACACAAGGGTCGAGTACCGTTTCAGTAGGCGGAACCATTGCTGACACCATCTACTTGTGGAGTACAACCGAGATTGATGTTAAAGTCCCAGCTTCCGCCACAACGGGAAGTGTTACTGTCACCGTAGGCGGAGCAACGAGCAACGCTTCCGCATTCATAATTCGCGGAGCCGTGGTTGCGAACGTCTCCTTCAAAAATAACGTCTTCCCGATCTTTCAAAGCGCCGGATGCGTCTCTTGCCACGGAGGGACAAATAATTTGTATGTTGACTCGTACGCTCATTTGATGCTGGGCACGAGCCTTCACGGACCGGTAGTGACTCCCGGAAATGGAGAAGGAAGCGTGATTATCAAAAAACTACGCGGGACTGCCGGATTCGGCAGCCGAATGCCTGAAGGCGGACCGTATCTCCCCGATTCAACGATCAGCAAAATTTCTCTTTGGATCACTCAGGGCGCGCTTAATAATTAACTGATGTTACGCAGATTTTAAAAGCTTTGCCACTCCCAACGTTCGCGAAGCGATTCCGTTGGGAGATGCCGTTGGCAGAAGGCACCGAGACACAAAGACTGTTTAAGGAAAGTTTAATTCTGTTAAGTCCATCAATGAAAAAGTTTGTTTTTCTTAGTGGCTTTGAGGCTTCGTGGCTGTAACATTAGGCTTTTGCGTAACATAAGTAATTAATACTTAATGCAATGTTCAGGAGATTTCCAGAATGAAGTCGTTCGTATCACTCTTTCTCTTGGTGTTCTTCGTCGGCCTTTCCTTCCTGGTTGCGCAGGAAGATTCCAAAGAAAAAAACAAGCCCGTTTCGTTTTCAAACGATGTCTTCCCGATTATCAAAAAACATTGCTTGCCGTGCCATGCCTCTGACAGTGAAAACCCGAGCGAGTTCATCATGGACACGTTTCCCGACATTATCAAAGGGGGAAAGCACGGAAAACCGATCATCCCTAAAGATGGAGATGGGAGTATTTTTGTGCAAAAGATTAAGCCGTCTCCGCCGTTCGGCGAACAGATGCCGTTGATGACAAAGAAAAAGTTGACCGACGAAGAGATCGAGCTTTTCAAGAAATGGATCGACCAGGGAGCCAAGAAAAACTAGACGGTTTTCGAGTGCGGAGGACCGCAGTTCACCGCTCACGAAGTGACGCCTTCAGTACAAGACGCAAAGAAGCGAGGCTATTCAAAAAGCTTCGAATTCCCCGGTGTTGCTCTCGAAAACACTGTGCGCGATAAAGCAACACGTAACTTTTCAGCTCTTATTTCATTCTTCAATTCTGATGGAATAAAGATTTTTCTCTTTTGCGTTTTTTCGAATAACGATCCGGTCCCCCTTCGCTAAACCTCGCCAACTGACAAAATAATGTTCATGCGGCTCTTCCGGTCCACGGCATTTGCAATGATATGATTCCACAACAGCTTTCTTTCCCTTGTCCCCGATTTTCACGGAAAATGGAGTGCCGATCGGCGGAAAGAACGGCAGCTTGTTTTTTAAGACGAGAAAATATCCCTCCTTCGATTCTTCCGATGAAATTTTTCGCTCATATATTTCTTCCATGGCGTCCTTTCAAAATATAAGCTGAGACATCAGAAAAATTGCCTCTCGCCAAGCCGCAAAGGCGCGAAGATGTTTATTATATGACCAATTTGCGACTTCGCGTCTTTGCGCGAGACGTATTTTGGATTTATTCAGAAGTCTCAAGCTGTATTACTATGTCTAAAAAATTAGGCGAATAATCACTTCTACCGAAGCTCTACAGTATTTCATTTATTGCAACACAACGCTTTGAAAAGGATTGTGAATACGAGCATACCCGGAGCCAATAAGAATCTTATGGCTTTTTCTTCATCGGAAAGAGTGCAACGAAGGATAGAACGCCAGGCATTTCACATGATGTGGGAAGATGAAGGCAGTTGAAGTGGCGGCGTTCATGTGATATTCGATAACGAAAGAGAAATCGTTGCAGGCTTTAGGAGCTCGATCAAGGGTACGAAGATGTCGGACGTTCTCATTGGAGCCGTGTGTAAATAATATATGAATGGAGAGAATGAAACACAACAAATACGGCAGAAATGCCGATGTAGATCATTGGATGATATGGTATATCAACAAACAATGTTTCGCCTATCAACCCTATGCCGATGAACCATATCATTGTAGTGTACGCCGGAGCCATGAACCCAAACACACTTCTGCTCCATGCGCTTTCGGGGAAATAGATCTGCACGAGCCACGAAGAAAAATATATCAACACTCCTATGACAAAGATGGCCACTCCAATTTTTTGAGAATCCGATTTAATCGTCAGCGGCATAAGAAGCGGAAGAAGCAACACCACTATGCGCAGAATATTTTCGACGGTACCGATATATGGAGGAATATTCCGCCAAAAAAATTCCATCGCATATCCTCTGGGGAGCGATGATGCGAACAAAACATTCCACAATAGAATTGGAATTATCAGGATAAAGCAACTTACGAGGTAATGCAAAATATTTTTCATGGCCAAACGTCGGCGTTTGTGAACCAACCCCAATCCTTAAATTAGTCAGTTTTGTTTTTGATCTTTTCAAGCCTCTGAATTCTCCCATCCAGGTAGTCTGGTATCCAGTATTGTCTTTGAATATAGAGTGATTTATCTGCATATTCAGCCGCGATGTCCTTTTTTCCAAGGGAATAATATGTGAGAGCAAGGTGTTCGTTTGTCTCTGCCTGGTAATATTCGCATTGGATATTGCTCTTCAGTGCAAGCGAGTATGCAGCAACGGCCTCATCCATTCTATTTTCTGATTCAAGTGCCCGCCCTTTGGTGTAATACCCGGTTATGATATCCGGGTATTGTTCAATCAACATGTCGGCATAGATTTTTGCTTGCGCGGGGGTGTGATAATAGTTCAAATATGTGGTTGAGAGAAAATCGAGCGTGAAATAATTTTTGACGCCTGATTCGACGATCGTATTCACTAACGTGCGAACGTTTGAACTGTCCCGCCAATCGCAGGATTCGGTCTTTCCGTAGATCTCGTTCAGCATTGCGAGAGCAGGATCGCTCAATCTCGGATCGGCTTCTTTATAGACGCTGACCTCATGTGTAACATAATTATACTTCAGCCATCTATTCCACGCCGCAAAGTGAGCAAAATACGTAAAGTAAACTGAGGAATCAGCCAGGTCGAAGACAACCGATTGATCAGTTTCATAATTATGGAGTGATTCCAAATGAACAGGAATCGGGTCGGAGTAATGATAAAAGTCGGAGTTGCCGAGAATGCCGATGACTTCATCAACCATGTTCGCTTTCGAGGTATCTATCAGTTCGGCAAATTTCAATTCTCTTGCAGTATCATGGAAATCGCCGGAGTAAATTGTTTCGCTCTTCGTACCTAATTCCTTCGACACGGTTCTGTTCGCCACAAACTGATAGTTGCTGACCGGTGTTGTCGCCTTTATAGAGCCGATACAATCGCTCACCATCGCTTGTTTTTCTCTGCTGCTTGATATCGTGTAGATCAAACCCATCGGAAATTTGAGTGTACGGACAAGTGAATCAACTTCCCTTAGATCATGCGTCTCTGTAATGATCTTACTTTTCTCAGAATAAAGGCTGCAATTACTTTTATCGAATCCGCGCGGATTATTATTGCCGTTTTCGGACAGCGATATGCCTGATTCATTGAATGCGGTCGTGATCATCAAGCATGCTGCGAAACCAAGATCGGTATACTTTTGTTTTCCTGTGATGTCATAATTGACAATGACCGGATATTGTGAAATCAAACTAAGCGGCATCGGCTGGTCGAGATTATGACAGTGATACGTGTGGTTTCCTTTTTTTACCACAATCGCCTCGCATCGGTTTGAATACAAATCGGCGATGACTTGAATTTCCCGGAAGAACGATTCCGGCAAAGAGGAACCTTCAGCCGCCCCCCGTATTTGGTCCTGGATATCGTCAGGAAGTTGGTCGGCATATACGTTGATCGTATGCTTGAACACTATCCCTCCGAAAAGATTCGCGAACACTCGTTCGTACCATGGAAGATATTTTATTTCATTATTCATCATATTCTGCTTAAATATTTCGAATTCTCCGTATAAACTTTTTAGCTCGTCGTGAAGAAGATGACCGTATTCTAAGCCAACCTCGTAATCTGTTCCTTTCAAATACAGAAATGGAATTCCATAGTGATACTCTTTGTATCCATTTTCAAAATGAGCGGTCTTGGTAGAATCGTTCTGCGCCATCCCGCCGTGAACAATCGCGAAGCTACAAAGAAAGACGCAAAGGTATGATGTACGAAATGGCAGATATCTCACAGTAGTATACCGTCAAGTTTTTTTGACAATCCCCTCCGCTGAGTCTAGTCTATGCTCTCACGCGGGCGTCACACATCATTCAGCTTTTGTTCCAGGACCTTCGTAAACAAGCCGGAGTCCCCAATCGGCATTTCCCGGAAATTGAGGCAATGCAATAATGCCGATCTTGTTGGCATACACCATTCCATTACCTGCGTTTATCCAATCGCCGTTGCACGGGTTAAACCATTGTGCCCTGTACCGGCTGTTGAGCCGGGCTCCTCGAATCTGAGATTGCAGACATCCTTTTTCAAAATAGGCGAGGAAAAATTTCTTGTCATCGGTGCGCGCACAATACGCCCATCCTTCATATCCAAGTGTGACCTGCGTTTTGTTTGGAGAGACGAGGTCGGGCAACGGAACAAGGTCCTGATAATGCCGTCCGATTGAAAATGCGAATGTTCGCAGGTATTGCATCTGTGCACCCGACCGCCATTGAAACGCATCCCACATGTGGACGGGGGCGGATGGTTCGATATCGGCGCCCCAAATTCCTTCGGCTCCATAAACGTGCCCGGCAAATCCTCCGGAAAGAAAGCTTCCGTATATTCCCGATCGGACGAATGCATCATCTAACTCGGAGCCTCCAACTGCACCGCGAGTGTAATTGGCGGATCCCGGTCCGCGCGCGTCTCTATAACCGGCATAGTATGGCTCGCCGTTGAGCGCAGGTTTTGGATCTTTCAAGTTAAAAATCTCGGTGAGGTACCAGTAGTTGTCGTGTTCGCGCATATTGCCGATCTGGTGCAGCGTTACCCACGAGCTGTCGCCCCAGTTTTCGAGTGTCGATGGATTCGCATTAGCGGAGAGCAATGTACCAAAAGGGGGTAATCCAAATTTTTTCTCGACGGAATGAATTGCCGCGGTGTAATCGTCAGGGCTTACAGTCTCGTCGATGATGTCGAGATGGATCGGGCTGAGAACGGCGTTGTTGGCCTGGTAACGGGCGAAAATGTATTGGATGAAGCGAGCATAGGAGTCGGGCCACCCGTAGTATTTGTACCAGCATAGCCCTGCATCGCGCCTTGAAACTTCGATGAATGGGATGAAGCCGTTCGCGTTGAGGTAATCGATCTTTCTGTCCACATACTTGAAGTACTCAGGGTTGATGCGATCCACATCCGGAAACTGCTGCTCGTAACCCGGTATTTTACCGGGAAAGAAAAACGGCCGCCCCCCTTCGTTGTCCATATTCTTAGCGCTCCCCGTTCCGAATTCAAGCCATGCGGAACGAACGGTCGTCTTTGCTGAATCGTCCATAACGATGTGCCACGGCTTTCCGTCGGTCATCCAATTAGGGAATGCGGCGATGACGTTGACCCAGTTGTAGCCTTGTGCCTTACGGCATCGTACATAATCCTTGAATCCTGCGGTTGAATCGATCGACCGCTCTTTGTCGTCGTCATACCACCGAAAGCGGTTAGTTCCGACGGAATACCACGTATCTCCTATGGCGAGAAAGGGAGTGCTGTCGGCGTACTCCAACGCATGATGGTTCGCTGTCGAACGAAGAAAACCTCGGCGAAGAGAGTTGACAGTTTTCTCAGCTTCACTCCATGCCACTGCTTCAAATGAACCCGATTGATCGGCAAGACCCGGATCGTCCGGAGCCGATCCGCTTTTCCATGTCCACGTACCGGGTTCTGTGGCAACAATCCGTACGCGAAACGTCTCCCCTCCGTCCCAAAAACCATAGACCCGTTTATTAAAACCAGGACCTGTGAGATCCACCCAAACGATCACATTCGTGTAGGCATTGTTGTACGAATTCGCGGCAGTGAGCGTGATTTCTCGCTTTTCCCACACGTGCACAGGATTTGCTCCGGATATTGCGATGGAGGCAGGAAGTATCAGAGTAATCAAGAATCGGTTGAACGATATCATCTGTGACGGTCTTCTGAAATGACGATGAGGTGTAGAAAGGTATCTGGATTTGCAGAGAGAGTCAAGATTTTACGCAGAACTTTTGTCCAATGAACAATAATCAATGAACAATGATCATTGTTCATTGATCATTGATAATTGAAACAAACCTCATTCATACCTCAAGGATTTAACGGGGTTTGCACTTGCTGCGTTAAACGATTTTATTCCAACAATGAAAGAGGAAAATATCACAAGAAAAACAAAAGTTGTTAAGAGCACCCAGATGTTTATACCGATATGGTTTGGCAATTGTTGAAGCAGCCACGATGTCGCTTCGAAAGAGACCAGTAGCCCGATAATATTTGCAATCACTACCATAGCCACAAACGATTTCGCGAGCCTGTAGATAATGTCCTTTACCGATGCGCCCATAACCTTTCTGATTCCTATTTCTTTTGTCTTTCGATCTATGACAAATGAGGCCAACCCAAACAGACCAAGGCTTGCAATAATAATGGTAATGATCGCTCCAAAGCGAATGAACGAATCGAATGCTTCAACTATTGAATACGAATCTTCCAGCTCATCTGTCAAGTATGAGTACTCAAAGGATTGCTCAAACCCCATCGCTTTCCAGGCAGATTTAATATCATCAATCGCATTCCCTTCGCTTGCTTTGTTTGTTCGAATCAGAATATAGTTCATAACTTCGGGATTTATTTTCAGGATCAATGGCGCATCGGTCGGTTCGAAAAAACGAAACTGGAAATTGTCGACCTCTCCGATCGCCTTTCCGGTATAGAGAACATCTGCCTTATCGGTCTCCTTGGTATAAAGCTCTATCTCCTGCCCGCCTACTTCATTCCACCCACATGCTTTCACGGCAGCCTGATTCATCAGGATCGCCGATTTTTGATCGTCTGGGATTGAACTGGAGAAGTCCCTTCCTTCGCTTACTTTTAACTTCAGCGTACGTATAAAATCTTTGTCTACATAATACGTAGCAACCCACAGATCCTTTACCGTCCCGGAACGAAGGAAACAATAATTCGCGTCCTGACCCCCTGGAATCAGATTCGAAGAAGTCACTCCGAGTATGCTGGTGCTTTGCAACAATTTGTTTTTGAAAAGATCGTATTTCTCTTTGACTGAGTTATCGTAAACAGGCAACACGATTAAATTGTCTTTGTCAAATCCGAGATCGGCATTTTTCCAGTACTGTATTTGCAGTAAGATATGGAGAGAACACGTTATGAAAATAACGGAGACGGTAAATTGAGTGATCACCAATATTTTTCTCATTAATGCCGACGACGTGCCCGTTTTACGTTCTCCTTTCAGGACGAGAGCGGCATTATGCCTGCTCAGAATAAGAGCCGGGTAAATTCCGGAGAGGATGCCGACAATGATCGAAGTAGCCAACATGTACGCCAATATACGGGGGTTAAAGATGTTAAAGTCGACGTCTCGTTTTGCCAATATTCCAAAGGAAGGATACGCATCATTCAACACTGATTTGAAAGAAGGGAGCAGCAATTCGACCAATGCAATTGCCAACAAAAAAGAAAGCAGAGAAACTAGTACGGATTCGCCTATAAATTGAATAATCAGCTGCAGCCGGCTTGCACCTTGAGCTTTTCTGACTCCAATTTCTTTTGTACGAGTAACTGATTGGGCGGACAATAAGTTTGTGTAATTAATGCAAGCGATGAAGAGAACAAGAAACGAAACGACTAAGAGCAGATAGGAGACTGGTTTTATTCCCCAGTCCATAAGAGGCAATCCGTCCCCCTTATCGTAATAGGTATCTTTTAGCGGCACAAGCCTAAATGTGGTTGCACTAAAACTAGTTTTCGGGATATTTTTTTCGGCAAACGATGGGAATAAGGCTTCAAGCTTTTTCGGATCGTAATTATCCTGAAGCTGTACATACGTCCAGACCGGACCATCCCAGTTCATATCATCCACAGCTTTTCCCACAATCCTGTCGAAGCTGGAAAACGAGGCAAGAAAATCGAATTTAATGGTAGAGTTGGAGGGGATATCCTCCAAAATTCCTGTGACTGTAAAACCAAATTTGCCCGGTAGTTCTTTCACCTGGAAATAAATTGTTTTTCCGATAGGGTTTTCATTCCCAAAATATTTCTTTGCTGTTTGAGGAGTAATAACGACTGAAAATGGATTTGACAAAGCAGTTTTGGAATCCCCAATTTTTAAAGGGAATGTGAACACTGCAAACACGCTGCTGTCAGAAAACAAGAATCGTTTCTCACGGTACACATTTTCATTAACATCAACCAAACACGCGGGGAGGTATCCAAATCTCGCGATATTTCTTATCGCCGGAAATTGCTGGCGCAGAAGAGGCCCGATCGTTGCGCCGGCCAGAGAACGGTAATACGAATAACCCTGCGCTTGTACTTTCTTATCTAACCGGTAAATATTTTTTGCATTCTCATGAAAATCATTGTAGCTGTTTTCAAACTGCACATAGCCGAAGATCAAAAGAAAACATGCCATGCCGAACGCCAGTCCGAAGATGGTAATGAATGAATGCAGTTTGTTCTTGACCAAATTTCTTGCAGCAACCTTCAGGTAATTTCTTAGCATGCACTTCCTCTACTTTTCGATGATCATCGATCCAATGCCGGAGACCGGACGCCGGATACAGCAGACCGGCCTCCTGCCTCCAGTCTCCATTTATTCGTACCGTAGCGACTCAACCGGGTTCGCCGTCGCTGCCTTGATCGCCTGATAACATACTGTGAGAAGTACGACCACGAGCGCCGATCCTCCTGATGAGGCAAACACCCACCAGCGTATTTCAATGCGATAGGCAAAGCCGTGCAGCCATTTATTCATAACAAAGTACGCGATTGGCCAGGCTATGATGTTGGCTACCACTGTCCACAGTACAAAATCTTTTGTAAGCGTCAACATCACATTGGCAACAGATGCACCCAGCACCTTACGGATTCCAATCTCTTTGGTCATGTTCTCAGCAACGAATGATACGAGCCCGAACAAACCCAAACAGGCGATGAATATTGCGAGGATTGAAAAATACCCAAAGATGTTTCCCATCCTTCCTTCCGATTGATAGAGTTTGTCGACCTCTTCATCGAAAAAATGCGTACTGAATTCATGATCGGGATATTGTCGATGAAAAATTTGCTCCACCATCCCGATGGTCTTCTCAACATCGTCTGACTTTACACGCACATATAAATGCCTGAATCCATAGAGAGATAATATCAAAGGCTCGACTTCGCTGCGCAGCGACCTGAAATTAAAATCCTTTACCACTCCGATAATTTTACACTTCCTACCGGCGTTCAATCGTTTGCCGATTGGATTTTGCATGTGCATAGCTTTTACGGCCGCTTCATTTATGACAAAACCTTCCATCTCGTCGGATGGGTGCTCTTTTGAGAAGAATCTCCCCTCTGCCATTTTTAGCTTAAACGTTTGCGCAAAGTCTTCGGTAACATATAGAGTTGGAAAGCTGACCCACTTTGCATTCTTATCCATTCCTTCCCAATCGGCAACGTTATTGGTGCCGATATTCAAAAGCATATCCCCTGAAGCGGCTACACTGATAACTTCCGGATGCTGGAGCAATTCATTTTTTATGGTTTCATATTTCCCGGCAAAATCTTCCGTTTCCAGATAGATCAGATTTTCTTTATCAAATCCCAAATCTTTATTCTTCATGTAATGAAGTTGTTGATATATGATAATCGTCCCTATAATGAGCGCGATAGAAATCGTGAACTGGCCGATGACCAGCAGCCGTCGGAGCAATGATGGACGCAAATGACCACTAGCCGGTCCTTTCAAAACCTTCACCGGAGTGAAGGACGAAAGAAATATTGCAGGATAACTTCCTGAAATGATGCCGGTAACAATGAGGAGGCAAATCAAGCCGATGAATATTTCGATGTTTGAAAAGTCGATGGACAACGGTTTGCCGGTAAAAGTATTGAATGCCGGGAGAAATAATTCAACGATAGCCAGGGCAAAAACAAAAGCAATGGCGGAAATGAGGATTGATTCTCCAAGAAATTGCCTTATGAGTTGCGAACGACTTGCTCCGATGACCTTCCGCAACCCGACTTCTTTGGTACGTCGTATAGAACGAGCGGTTGCAAGGTTCATGAAATTGACGCAGGCCATGAATAATATGAATACGGCGATAAGCGTAAAGAAAATTACATATTGAATGTTGCCTTCCTTATTTTCAAACTTGAAATCTGAGTACAGATGTGCTTTCGTTATCGGCTGGAGAAAGAAATTTATATGACCACTCAGTGCTGGGTTATACTTATCCAGAAATTTTTTAAACTCAGCGTTCATTGTTTCGCTCACCGCCGAATAAGAAACACCTTTGTTCAGGAGGGCGTAAGTTTTATAGTCCGCATTTTGCTCGAACCAGCTGTCGGGGTTCCGCGAACTCCGGAGCGCCTCAAGTGAAAGAAAACAATCGGCTTTTCTCAGGTATTCATGAGTAAGCCGGGGAATGTCTTTCACAACTCCTGCGACTATCAGAGGATATGGATCGTTTGCCTGGACGATGGCTTTACCGATGGCATCTTCCCCGCCAAAAAGCTTTTGCGCAGTACTTTCAGTTATAATTATGGACCCGGCATCGTTTAAAGCTGTTTTAGGATCGCCTTCTATAAATTGAAGTGTGAAAATATCGAAAAAGCGAGGCTCAATAAAACGGACGGTTGCATCGAGTTTTTTATCCTTGTATTGAAGCTTTTTGACATCAGCGTTCACCCTGGTTACCTCTTGGATACCGGGGACAGATTCTTTTAACCAGTTGGCAAATGGACCGGGCGTCGCAAAGATTTGAGTACCATCCATGTCCCAAATTACGCGGCAAATACGATCGGCATTTTTATTGTAACGTTCGTAGCTCAATTCATCTTGCACCCATAACATAATGAGGATAAAACATGCCATGCCTATCGCCAAGCCGGCAATGTTGATGAACGAATAGAGCTTGTTTTTTGAAATGTTCCTTATCGCGATCTTCAGGTAGTTCTTCAGCATGTTTTGTTCCTCTATTTATTCGGAGACTGGAGGCTGGAGACAGTAGGCCGAATCTGTTTTCCGGCCTTCGGCTTCCCGCCTCCGGGCTCCGTCTATTCATACCGCAGCGACTCGACCGGGTTTGCCGTCGCGGCTTTGATCGCCTGCCAACATACCGTTACCAATGCAATCAGTACGGCAATTCCGCCAGAGAGCACAAACATCCACCAGGTTAAATCAATTCTGTATGGAAAGTTTTGCAACCACTGAATTACAAAATAATACGCAATGGGCTGGGCAATAATATTAGCAATGATAATCCAAAACATTAATTCCGTCGACATCAAGAAAACAATATCGGGAATAGATGCTCCTAACGTTTTTCTAATTCCGATTTCTTTTGTCCGCTGCACAGCCGTCAATGCAGTTAATCCCAAAAGGCCGAGTGAGGCAAGCACAATTGCAATTGCCGCGCACGTCAAGATCGTTTTCAACAATTGTTCTTCTGTTTTATAACTCTCACGGTACATATCTTCAACAAAATGATATTCAAACGGGAACGAAGGCAAGAGCTTTGTCCATTCTTGTTTCAAATAGGCAATGCTTTGTTGAATATCATTTGAGCGAAGTCGGGCGGTAACAAAATTTTTGTGCCCCCAGCATTGAATGAAAACCAGAGGTTCAATTTTATTTTGCAGCGACCGAAAGTGGAAATCATTGATAACTCCGATCACCGTAAAATAATTCGCATCAAATGCGAATTTAAATCGTTTACCGATGGAGTTCTTCCACCCAAACATTGTAGCTGCCGTTTCGTTTATTATCGCAGCCTGACTATAATCAGTAGACATCGTATTTGAAAAATTGCGTCCTTCGATAATTTTCATTTGATACGCAGCAAGAAACTCTCGATCGACACTTCGCGTTATTACCATCTCTCTTTTATCAGCATCGCTACTCCCTTCCGGGATAAGACTAAATTGATTGGGATAATACGATCCGGGAACATTTTCAGAAAAGGCCGCAGAAATTATTCCGTGATTCTGTCCTTCGTTTTGCATTATCTCGGTATAAAGTTTTATCTTTTGCTCATCCGGCCTTTCCGTAGGATTTGTATTTGTTGGAATTGCAATGAGATTTTCGGAAAGAAAACCCAAATCATGATTCTTCATAAATGAAATCTGTGCGTAGATTGAAATCACACAAAATATAAGAGCAATAGTCACACCGAATTGGATGGTAATAAGTACATGACGCATCCGTATCCTGCCAAATACGTTTCTCTTTTCTTTTTTCAACATCGCCGCAGGTTTATTTGCTGAAAGATAAAGAGCGGGATACAATCCGTTTATTACGCCAAGCGATAATGCAAAGAAGAATACGACGATGAAAAACGACGCACGGTCGAATAAACTAAAACTTAACGGCGGTTGAATGTAATTGTTAAAATACGGTAAAATAAATTCCAGCAGCACAAATCCCAGAACAGTTGCGAATAATGTCATGAGAATAGATTCAATCAGAAATTGATAGACAAGCTGCATTCGTTCGGCACCAAGGACTTTGCGTACACCTATTTCTTTATCCCGTTCATAGTGTCTGGCAGAAACGAGATTTATAAAATTAATACTTGCAATGCCCAATATGGTACATGCAATAAGGAAGAATACCAGCAAAGAACTTTTTGAAACGGCTGGAAACATATAGCTTTGTATATTTGTATTCGTGTGAATATCCTGTAACGGCTGGAGATCTAATGCTAATCTACCCTGTAAATAATCGGGAAGATATTTATTCAAAAATTGAGGTAATTGTGATTTCAAATATTCAGGAGATACTGTGGGAGGCAATTCTACAAATGTTTCCACGCCCATAGAATACCATTTGCTTTCTTCATCCGGCAAGATGTAACGGTACACTACTTCTTTGGAAACAAAAGCATCAAACTGAAAACTGGAGTTTGCAGGAATATCTTTAAGTATGCCGCAAACGATAAAATGGAATTGCCCGTGCACGGTGACGGTTTTTCCTAAAGGCGACTCTTTGCCGAATAACGTTTTCGCCAATTGGCTGGTGAGAATGATAGAATTTATGTTTTCATTTAACTGCCTATAGTCTCCAGCTTCAAATTGAAAGTCAAACATGTCAAAGAAATTAGGAGAAGCGAATAATATATGTTTCTGAAATTTATTCTCACCAACGGTAATTTCATCATCGCTTGTTGCAATGATACTGACTACATTTTTGACTTCGGGAAAATCATTGTGGAAAGCCTTGGGCAAGGCGTTTGGTGTGGTTGCGGAGCTTACCTTGCCTGAAGGTTCGTTCTCTTTCCTGCAAATGCGATAAATATTTTCTTTGCCCTTGTGGAAATTATCATAGTTCATTTCGCGATTGACATATACTCCGATAAGAAAAAAAAGGGCAACACCTAAAGCCAAACCGCCAATGTTGATGAATGAATACAGCTTCTGTTGCGCCATTTTTCTTAATGATATTTTCAAATAATTTTTCAGCATTTTATTCTCCTCTATTCATACCGTAATGATTCCACCGGGTTCGCCGTCGCGGCTTTTATTGCATGCGAACTCACCGTCAACAGTGCGATTAACAACGCGAGGACGCCTGATGCAAAGAAAATCCAGAAGCTCATGTCAATTCTATAAGCGAAGTTCTTTAGCCAATCGTTCATGACATAGTATGCCAGAGGCCATGCAATCACATTCGCAATCAGAACCCATTTGATGAACTCTTTTGAGAGAAGCGCCACGATCTCTGCAACCGAAGCACCCAGAACTTTCCGGATTCCGATCTCCTTCGTTCGGCGCTCGGTGACGAATGCCGCCAGTCCCAAGAGGCCGAGACATGCGATGAAAATCGCGAGGACTGAGAATGCCCCGGCTATCTCGTTGGTGTTCCGGTCTGCCGCATACATCTTCTGAAGGTCATCATCAAGGAAGTTGCAACTAAATTCTTCATCTCCTGCATACTTCTTCCAGACCTTCTCAATGAAAGAGATCATACTCAAGTGATCTCCCGGCACCAGACGAACTGTGACGAACTGCCCGATGAATCCTTGTTTCGGAAAGAGGAGAATGGCCAGAGGGCTAATCGGTTCATGAAGGGATCTATAGTTGAAGTCTTTGACCACTCCTACTATCTCATATTTTTGGTCAGTCCCTCCAGGGCCCGCGCCCGGATAAACGAGATATCTGCCGACGAGTCTTTTTGCATTGAAGCTCTTTTCAACTTCTTCGTTGACAACCACGGCGGCACTATCCGAAGGATGTTCTTTGGAGAAGAACCTTCCATCGGCTATCCCTAACTTATATGTTTTCGCGAAATCATAATCGCAGAACATTTGCTGGATGTCTTCATATTGGCTCTCCGGTGTGCCTTCAAGACGGCATGCATTGTCTCCACCCTGCTTCCCGGGAATCCCATTTGAATTGGCGAGGTTTACGATACCTTTATTTGTTCTTAACTCATCTTCGAAGGACTGGAGCTGATTGGAAAGATCGTTTGTCCTATTTACCACGATGGTCTCTTCTTTATCAAATCCAAGATCCTTTGACTGGATGTATCGAAGTTGGGCGAAGATAATGAATGTCCCCACGAACAGGGCAATGGAGATCGTAAACTGGAAAATCACCAACCCGCTTCTAAGCAATGATTTCCTTCCTCCTTTTCTGGCCTCAGGCCTTAGAACGTCGATAGGACGGAACGACGACAGGTAAAAAGCGGGATAGCTTCCTGCAATGATTCCAACCATGACAGCAAAAAAAACAAGAACTGGAATTGATGATTGATTGCTGAATAGGTGGAGACTCATTTCCTTGTTCGCGATTTGGTTGAAAAAAGGAAGCAGGAGTTCGACCATCCCGACTGCCAAAACAACCGCAATAATACTCATCAAAATCGACTCAGACATGAACTGTCCTACGAGATATGATCGTGTGGATCCCAACGCTTTCCTAACTCCGACCTCCTTCGCTCGCTTCTCGGATCGTGCCGTGGCGAGATTGATGAAGTTTATGCACGCGATCAGCAATATCGCGACGGCTATTGCGGAAAATATGTAAACGTATATGATGTCGCCATTCGCCTCAATCTCATAATCGAGATGCGAGTTAAGATGTATGGAGGTAAGGGGTTCCAGCACGAATCCATACTTATTTCCCGCTGCCCTGAATTGTTCGAGAGAAAGACCAGTTATGGCTTTCAACTGCGGACTACCATATTTGATAACTTCCTCATCCAACTTTTTCTGAAATTCAACGAGGTTTACTCCTTTTTGGAGCAGAAGGTACGTGTAATAGTTGTTGCTCAGCCATGTCGGGTTTCTGCTGTCCTGCGATGTTGTGAGCGAAGCCATGAAATCCGGATGCAGGTGTGAATTTTGAGGGAGATCTTTCATAACACCCGTGACCACAAAGTCATTTTGCTTCCCCGTATTTATTATCCTGCCAATTGGGTCATCATTACCGAAATACTTATGTGCAATGGATTCAGTGATCACGATCGTGTTCGGCTGAATGAGGGCCGTCTTCGGATTTCCTGCAACAAAGGGAAATGTGAATACCTCGAAGACCGTCGAGTCTGCACCGAAAAACCTTTCTTCACTGAATGTCTTGTCGTGATATCGAACCATGGTAGAACCGCTTTTGATCAAGCGAGTATATGCAACAACGTCCGGGAGATCGTGATAGACTGCCGGGCCCATTGCAACGGGAGACTGTGCCATGTTCATATCATGTCCGTTCACCCGGCCGAACAACCTCGGCCGATAGATCTGGTCCGCAAATTCGTTAAACCTATCGTAGCTTAATTCATCCCGCACAAAAAGCGTTATCGCTATGCAGCATGCTATTCCTACTGCCAGACCCACGATGTTTATAGCCGAATACGCCTTGTAGTTTCTGAGATTTCTTATTGCAACACGGAAGTAGTTTTTTATCATCACCAGCTCCTTCGGGTTAATAGGTAACCGGAAACATGAGGTTGCAGATCGGATACTTCTGACTCCGGCCCCTAGACTCCGATTTCCTGTTTCCTTTCATTTCTCAATCCATCCGTCTTTCAATCGTATTATTCTGTTTCCATATGCCGCATTTGTTTCGGAATGCGTAACCTGAATTATCGTTGTACCTTGCTTATTTAACTCCTTGAGAAGTTTCATTATCTCTTTTCCCTGGTCTGAATGGAGATTGCCGGTCGGCTCGTCCGCCAGTATCAGCTTTGGCTCGGCAATGACTGCCCGTGCAATTGCCACGAGCTGCTGCTGTCCGCCGGAAAGCTGGTTCGGAAATAGATCTTTTTTCGCTACCATGTTAAACCTGTCCAATGTTTCGGCAACTCTTCCCTTCCGATCGTTGGCGTTTACTTTCTGGTAAAGCAGAGGAGTCTCAAGGTTTTCGTAGACCGTCAGCTCGTCGATCAGATGATAACTTTGAAAGACGAAACCAATGTGAGTCTTATGAAGTTCGACGAGTTTCTTCTCGCTCATTTTGTGAACCGGTTCATCATAAAAGTAATACTCTCCGTTGGAAGGCGTGTCAAACATTCCGACGATGTTCAACAACGTTGTCTTGCCTGATCCCGACGGACCCATGACAGAGACAAATTCACCTTCTTTTACTTCCAGGTTTATATTCCTCAGAACGTACGTTTTGATTACTTTATTCGTATAGAATTTTTCAATGTTTAGGAGCTTGATCATTTTTTCCTCTTCCATGGGTGGGATAGCGGAGTTCACAGGCCGAAAGTGGGAGGCTGGAGACCGGACGCAGGAAGTCAGCCATCAATTCGTGCGACACCTCCTTTCTTCTGCCTCCAGTCTCCGTTTTTAAACGTGGAACTTTTCTTTATAGTTTTCCGTTACCACATGTCCGTCGAACAGGTGGATGATTCTGTGGGCGAATTCGGAATCGTGAGGCGAGTGGGTGACCATGATAATCGTCGTCCCGTTTTCGTTGAGTTTCGTCAGAATATTCATTACTTCTTCGCCGTTTGCTGAGTCCAGGTTTCCGGTCGGCTCATCGGCAAGAATAAGTGCCGGCTTGGCAACCACTGCCCTGCTGACGGCGACGCGCTGCTGTTGACCGCCCGAGAGCTGCTGGGGAAAATGATCTTTGCGATGCATGATCTGCATTTTTTCCAGAACCTCGTTGACCATTCTTTCCCGCTCGGATGTTGCAACGCCGAGGTAAAGGAGCGGAAGTTCAACATTTTCAAACACCGTCAACTCGTCGATTAAATTGAAACTCTGAAAAACAAAACCGATGTTCGATTTCCGCATGTGCGCACGCTGCCGCTCGGTATATTTTGAAACTTCTTCGTTCAGAAAAAAATACTGGCCGTCCGAAGGGTTATCCAGGAGACCAAAGATGTTAAGCAACGTCGATTTGCCGCAACCCGACGGTCCCATGATCGCCACAAATTCTTTTTCGTTGATTTCTATGTTCACGCCGCCGAGGGCGGTTGTTTCCACTTCTTCGGTTGTGTAGATCTTCTTAAGGTTGCTTGTTTTTATCATTTACTTTTCCTCTCTTGTTGGGTGGAGACCGGATGCCGGAGGCCGGAGCCGGAGCCGGAAAAACCGGTCTCCTGTCTCCCGACTCCTGACTCCATTTCAGTGTTTAATGATCAACTTATCGACCTCGCCGAAATTGTCGTACGACGAAGTAACCACTTTGTCCCCGGGGAGTATTCCGCTGAGAACTTCGAAGTAATCCGGATTTTGTTTCCCCAAACTAATTGATCTCTTCGTGGCTTCGCTGCCGGAATGATTAATTACGAAAACCCATTGCCCTCCGGTTTTCTGATAAAATCCGCCGCGCGGAAGCAGAAGCGCTTTCGTTCTTTCGCTTAACTGCAGTCTCATCTGAAGAGTTTGTCCTCTTCGTATTCCGTCCGGGACCGTGCCGTTAAATTCCATATCGACTTGAAATTTCCCGTTTGTGACCTGAGGATATACCTTGGTCACGATCAGACTGTAATTCTTTGCGTCGATTTCTACCGTTGCATGCAACTCTTGGGCGACTCTCGCAATATAGAATTCATCGATGTCTGCTCTGACCTTGAATCCATCTAATGCGTCTATCTGTCCTAATTGATCGCCCGGAGATTTGGATTGACCCGTCTCGGCATTCAGTGAAGTAAGCTGGCCGCTGATCGGCGCCTTCACGGTAAGGTTATCGATGTTTTGTCTGATCATCTCAAGGTTCTTCTGCAGGCGGTCGATTGAAGCTGCAATTTGCGTAAGCTGGGCTTGCTTAAGAATTGAATCAGCAGCAAAATTTTGATTTGCCAGCTTTCGCTGCTCTAGGGCTAGATTGTAATTGTTCTCCGCCTGCTGGTAATCTTGTTCCGAAATCAATTTCTTTGCCCACATTGCCTTCTGACGTTCAAAGATTTCGTCGGCGTTGATAAGACTATAATTGGCAGACACGAGAGCGTTCTGCAGCGTAATGCTGTTCTGCTCGATCTGCAGTCTCGTGTTCCGTGCATCGTTAATCTGTTGGTACGTAAACGTCTCTTGCTGAAGCGTGCTCAACTGAACGTTGGTGTTGGAAAGTCGAATGATCTTGTCCCCCTTTTTCAGCATCGTCCCTTCCTCGACAAATTTATTCTCAACGGTCCCCCCCAAGATCGCATCCAGATAAAAGGTTGTACGAGGAAGTATCGTTCCGGTTACGGGGATAAATTCCTGAAAGTCCCCTTCCGCAACTGTGGAGATCGTGATCTTATCGGCTTCGACGTTCAGCTTGGATCCGGTATCGTTAAGAATAACTCCAACCAGGATCAGAAAAAACAGACACCCGGCTGTATACATCCAAAATCGAGTTTGCCTGTAAAGCGGTTTCTTTTCTATCTTTTTATCCAATTCTCATCTTTCGAAGAGGTTGCCTTTTTCGGGAATGGTTTTTGCATGTCAGAGATGAAAGGGCAATTGTTATGCCACTGATTTCGATAGAATAGGAGCAAAAAGTTGGCAATTTCCGCCCAGATTTGACTATGTGTTTTTTTCTTGCAAAGTTAAGGCGTCCGATATCGGACACTACTGTTCGAAAATGAACGATCGCTTTTAACACGGATGAGAGTTAAGAAATAAGAGTTGGAGAGCGGAGGCGGGAGAACGAAGACAGGAGACAGAAAATCATAAAAAAAATATGAGATTTGGGGAGAAAGTCTCATGGGGAAGAAAATTTCACGGTTCGAAGATTTGGAAGTTTGGAAAGAATCCATGCGACTATCCAGAGAGATTTACAAACAATTCAGCGGGTCGCGTGATTATGGGTTCCGCGATCAAATCCAGAGAGCGGCGGTCTCAGTGCCGTCGAATATTGCTGAAGGGTATGAACGTCAATCCAACAAGGAATTCATCCAATTTTTGTTTATTGCCAGAGGTTCTTCGGGCGAATTAAGAACGCAACTCTACTTAGCAATCGAACTAAAATTTATCGACAACGACAAAGGACGGCAATTGGTTGAGCAATCGCGTAAACTATCAGCAATGTTATCCAAACTTATCAAGACCAGGAGAGAATACTTTTGAACCCTGTTTCCGGCCTCCGGTCTCCAGTCTCCGGCCTTCTCTTCTTTCAAGAGACTAAACCGGATGAATAACAAAACCGGCAAAATCCTGATCGTCGACGACGACGACGACGTGCTCCTCTCTGCGCGGCTCCTTTTAAAGCAGCATTACGCAATCGTTCGCATCGAAAAAGACCCGGAGAGGATTCCGGACATTCTCAAGCACGAACACTACGACGTCATCCTTCTCGATATGAATTTTTCGGGCGATACGACAAGCGGAAGCGAAGGGTTCAATTGGCTGAAAAAAACTCTTGAACTCGACCCGGCGGCCGTCGTTGTTCTCGTTACGGCGTACGGGAACATCGAGATGGCGGTCAAGGCAATAAAAGAAGGAGCCACAGATTTTGTCTTGAAACCGTGGCAGAACGAAAAGCTCCTCGCAACTATTTCGTCCGCGATGAAACTCAGCGAGTCGAAAAAAGAAATCGAGGAACTTCTGTCAAAACAGAAACAGCTGACGAGCGACCTCGACAGCCAATTCCAGGAGATCATTGGTGCGTCCGACGAGATGAAACGGGTCTTCAGCCTGGTTCAGAAGGTCGCCCGAACGGACGCCAACGTATTGATACTCGGGGAAAACGGGACCGGAAAAGAACTGGTCGCGCGTGCCATTCACCGGCATTCGGGCCGAGCCGATAAAATAATTCTAAGCGTCGATGTGGGAGCGCTGAGCGAATCGCTGTTCGAGAGTGAGCTGTTCGGCTATATGAAAGGCGCGTTCACCGACGCAAGGGAAAATCGCGCAGGGCGTTTCGAGATCGCATCGGGCGGCACGCTCTTTTTAGACGAAATCGGCAACCTGACCCCGAACCTGCAGGTAAAACTTCTCGCCGTGCTTCAGAACAGGGAGGTAACGCGGCTGGGCGCGAACATTCCGAAGCCGATCGACATCAGGCTGATTTGTGCAACCAACCTTTCGTTAACCGAACTAAAATCTGAAAATAGATTCAGACAGGATTTGCTCTATCGCATTAATACTGTCGAGATTGAGTTACCGCCGCTGCGAAAACGAATCGACGATATTCCGTTGTTAGTCGAGCATTTCACAACCATGTATTGCAAGAAATATAATAAAGAGCCGAAGTCGGTGAGCGCCGAAGCACTGAACAAATTGAAAGAGGTACTCATGGCCCGGCAATGTTCGCGAACTCCAGCACATGCTTGAACGAGCCGTCATCATGAGCGAGTCAACGACATTCCGGCCGTCGGACTTTTTTTTCTCCTCAGACGATTCATCGAAAGACATGACGGCACTGACCAATTATCGTTTGAATGAAGCCGAGAAAATGCTGATAATCAAAGCGGTCGGCAAATACGACGGGAACTTGACAAGAGCCGCAAAGGAACTGGGTATCACTCGTACAGCGCTCTACAGAAGATTGGAGAAATATGGTCTTTAGAAGATTCAGCCTCATCGTCCTTCTTCGTACAATCGCTCTTTGCGTTTCGGCATTCGTCCTGATTTATCTGCTGGCTCAGACCGCGTTCATCGCCACGCCGTTCATCGTCGCTCTCATCATTGTTGCCCAGATGTACTCTCTCGTCCATTACGTGCAAAAGACAAACAGAGACGTCGCAAAATTTTTTGACTCGATAAAGTATTCGGATTTTTCACAGAGCTTTCGGAGCACCGTGAAAGGTTCATCATTCGAAGAACTGAATAATGCGTTCGCGGGAGTTATCGATGAATTCAGAAAGACCCGAGCGGAAAAGGAAGAACATTACCGTTACCTGCAAATCGTCGTTCAGCATATCGGCATCGGACTCCTTGCATTTACCCAGGACGGTACCGTTGAGCTGATGAACGTCGCGGCAAAGAAACTGCTGAAGGTCCACAGCATCAAAAACATCAAGGAACTGGCCGATGGAAGTCCATCGCTTGTCGCGGCGCTCCGGGGAATAAAATCTGGCGATAAGGCGCTTGTAAAGATCGCCGCCGATAACGAGCTTTCCCAGTTATCGATCTATGCAACAGAATTCAAATTGAGAGAAAATCACTACACGCTCGTTTCATTGACAAACATCCAAAGCGAATTAGAAGAGCGGGAAATGGAAGCATGGCAGAATTTGATTCGCGTTCTCACGCACGAAATCATGAACTCTGTCACTCCTATTATCTCGCTCTCTTCGACGGCGAGTTCGCTGTTAGATATAGGAGACAGGAGACAGGAAACGGGGGACAGGAGACGGGAGACAGGAGACAGAAGACAGAAGACAGGAGGCGATGATAACGCATCCAGCCTCCGGCCTGCGGCATCCGGCATCCATTCTGAAGAAAAGAATGCAGAAATCTTACATGACGTGAAAAGCGCGCTCGATACCATCTCAAAGAGAAGCGAAGGCCTGCTCCACTTTGTCGATGATTACAGAAATCTTACGCGCATACCCGTCCCGAATTTCCAGATCATTAAAGTGTCCGACCTGTTCGGCAGAATTCAGAAACTCTTTGTCGACAGATTTCAACTGAAAAAAATCGACTACACGTGCTCGATTGAACCTTCCGATCTAGAATTGACCGCCGATCCGGATTTAATTGAGCAGGTGATAATAAATCTGGTCGTGAACTCAATCAGCGCGCTCTCGGCCGCCGTTTCGCCGATAATAAAGCTCGTCGGCAAGATCGACGGGCGCGGCGGAATGATTATCCAGGTTGTCGATAATGGCGCCGGTGTTCCTGAAGCGTTGCTGGAGAAAATTTTCATCCCATTTTTCACCACCCGGAAAGAAGGTTCCGGCATAGGCTTGAGCTTATCCCGACAAATAATGCGGGCACATAAGGGAGGGATAACAGTCCACTCAATTCCCGATAAAGAAACGGTGTTTACGCTGAGGTTTTAGCCAACCGATTGCCGTCAGCAAGCGGATGGCTTATTCCGAACCTTTCAATCCAACAGCTGAGGCCCTTTGCCGATTTCCATGATACCGGCGTAATATCTTTTTTTTATCTCGGAGGATTTTTCAACAAACGCTTCCGCCCCATCCCGTTTTATTGTGCAAAGATTATAGACTTTCATGTTATGCGGCAGGACATCGGCTTTTTTCGATGAGGGCTGTAATTTAGCGCATGGAAACTCCGAACACTCGAAGCAAAATTCCGCTTTCTTCTCCGCAACACACGCGTATGTTTCACATTCTTCTTTGATGACCGGGCAATTCCCTCCGATGGACCTGCATCCATCGCATGGCAGCTTGTCTGCCGAAAATCCTCTGGCGGTCAGAGCGCTGAAGAGCCGGGCGTCGTCGCGGCAAGCATAAAGTTCACAGATTCCACAATCTATTCCGCACGGGGCAACTAAACTGAGTCGTTCGGCAGACATCATAATGATCGTATCCTTTCATTGTTGGATTTGGATATATTTTGGAAGCAGAGGATCGATACGACATGGTCCATTACCAAGGATGCTTTAAAAACGAGATAAAACACAAAACCTCTTTCATCCGGCAAAGGGGGAATCGAGAGGTTTCGCTTCTTCATCTTCTATTGTTCCCACCCAAATCCCCAGGGCTATGTTCTATTCATATCTGGCACCTTTACTCGCGGTTAAGGTAGCGAGTTGCAAAGTCGGAATCAAGGAAAAAATGTGAACAGGCAAGTCAATGGATAGGTCCTTTAATCGTTCTCCCTTCCAAAACCGATTGGACGCCGTTTTGGCTCAGGAGGTATCATAAGATCACGAATTGCATCGAAGACAACCTTGAATTGTGCATCGTATTTTTTCTCGAGCGAATCGAGCTTGCGTGCCAGTTCTTCATTTGTAGCAAGCATCTGACGCAGGCGCACAAACGCCCGCATGATTTCAATGTTTACGCGGACAGCCCGCTTACTCCTCAAAACGCTTGAGAGCATTGCGACGCCTTGTTCGGTAAACGCGTATGGAGCAGCCCTGCGAAGACCACCCCAACTTGAAATCACAATCTGTGATTTCAAATTCAGAAACTCTTTTGATGCCAGTTGGAACATGAAATCAACCGGGAATCGATCAGCGTTCCGTTTCACCGCCTGAACCAGCAGACGCGGTGCAACCTGGTATAAGCGTGCCAAATCTGTACTGAGCATAACCTTTTCGCCGCGCAGAAAATAGATTCGCTGTTCGATTCTTTCCTTTGGTATCAGAGAATGAGCCGCTTTCGTTGTTAATTGTCTGCCTTTCGGTTTATCAATAAACGCCGACATCCGAGGCGACGGTATGCTGCCGCTTTATTAACGCGTTAATTGCGGTATCAAAACCGAACCGTCATGCCAAGTGTCGGCAGAATAGGCCAAAGCTTTATAGTCACAACTTTCGGATTTCCCTGATTGTCGAACTGATAAGCGAACGCCTGGACGTTTGTGAAATCAAAGAGATTGCTTATGTCGAGAAATGCAGATGATGATAATCCGAACAGATCAAAGTCGTTCGACACCCGAAGATCAACCCGCTTATATGCAGGCAGGTACGCTGAGTTCGGTCTTCCCAGTTGCCATTCCCACGCGTTTGCGAATGCACTATAGACGGCGACCGACGGAGTATACGGGTATCCGCTGCCATAAACCATTCGCGGGCCCAGTCTCCAACCACTTCCGAGATCAAAATCGGCAACCGCCGCCAAGGTGTGCCGCTGATCGGTACTCCTCGGGAAGTAACCGATACTATCGTTCGTTGCCATCTTTTGTTCCGCATTCAGCAGGCTATAGCTTATCCATCCGGAAAACCCGGATGTCGAATACATCACATAGGCATCGACGCCGGAAGCCCTCCCGGTTGCATCGTTTCTCCTCGAGTAATTAATCCTGCCGGAGCTTGAAACGGTTGACGAAATAAGATCGCTGTACGTTTTATGGTATGCTTCCAGTTTCAGCTTGAGAAAATTATGATTCTGCTTGTCTGAGATGATCTCGTAATCGGCGCCGAGGACATAATGGATCGCCCGCTGTGATTGTGTATTAGTGTCGGATGCGGTGGAGTATGCAAGCTGCTGGTAAATAGGCGATTGATAAAAATCTCCCCACGCCCCCCGCACGGTAAGCTCGGAACTTATTCTATAAGCAAGATTCACGCGCGGACTCCACGTCAGGTCTTTATTAAGATCGAAGTAGTCAAACCTGCCGCCGATGTTGAGGATCGCTCTTTGACCGATTTGAAAAATATTTTCAAGATATCCTGCTACTTTGAACGACTGTGCATCGATGCTGCCGAAAACATTATCAAGAGCGTTTACATCCCAGAGGCTGTCGGTCGTTTTGGGATAGTGGTAATCGTTGGTCGAGTACGAAAAGGTCGCCTGATCGACCAGTTTCTGGTAGTAAAAGATCCGTTGATAGCTTCCTCCGGCTTTAATGCCGTACCACTGCGCCAGCTGCATGTCACACGATGAGTTGAGTTCCAACGTTCGGATGCGAAGATCGTTGTCGTATAAGTAGTTCGATGTGCTGTTGTAGAAAGCGTAGATAGTAGGGCCATTGATGGGCGAGGCATGGAATATGTCTCCGTAGAGATATATCTCGTTGGAATGTTCTAAGTCGAGCTCGTCATAGTACGAAACCTCGGACTTCAATACGGCTTGTGAAGAAATGATGTCGCTGTTTTGGATCGCCAGCATGGTGCTGTAATAATGAGCATGTTCCTCGGATGAATCATGCCATGCCTGCGATAGGTAACCGGTGTATCCGGAGCTGCTGTAATACGGGGACGTAAATGCACTCGAAGAACTCGTTGTCGGGTCGTACGTATAAGCATCGCCGGCATTGATAAACTTCAGCAACATCTTATCCTGCGGGGCAAGTTGATATGCCAGCACTCCCTGGACATCATCGTACGATATGTGCACTTGCGGTGCAACGCTGAGAAGCTTCATTTCATATTGCAAAAAACTCTGCCGTGCACCGATAATGAACGACCCATTGCTGCCGACGGGTCCTTCGAGAAGTGCGTCGAAGTCAGTCATGCTCACGCTTACCTGGCCTCTCACCCGATCTCTGCTTCCTTCCCGGTATTCAATATCGACCACGGAGCTCATTTTGTCTCCGTATCGCGCGCTGAAACCGCCGGTGATCAAATCCATTTTTTTAATCATGTCGACATCAAAAATTCCGATGCTCACATCAGGAGCTTCCTTGACATGGTATGGGTCATATACCTCGGTGCCGTCGATTAAAACAAGATTTTCGTTTTCATCACCGCCATGAACATTAAACTTAGCGCTTAATTCGTTGTCGCTCGAAACGCCCGGAAGCATCTGGACGCTGCGAAGCACATCAGGCATGAGGCCGGTGATGTTTTTGATCGTTTCGCTCTGAAGAGAGAGGGCGCTCACTTCCTTTTGACTCGTTTCATCATTCCCATAATTCGCATACACCGTCACGTCCTGCAGAAGCACATCGAGAGGGCTCAAGGCAATAACGATCCCCGTGTCTGCGTGGACGCCTATTGCAACTACTGCTGTTCTATAGCCGACATAACTGCATTGCAGCCGGTAATCGCCCGGAGCCACGTTGATAGCGAACCTTCCGCTATCGTCCGTAACGGTTCCGCGTGTTGTTTCCTGCACTAGTATGCTTGCAAAGATGAGCGGCTCCTTTGTCGCTCCATCGAGGACCATCCCGCTTACCTCACAGGTCTGAGCATGAATAGTTGAAACGAAGAATACAATTGACAGAATTACTGAAGGGCCTAAATTCACGTCTTCCTTTTTTCATTGTTAAGTAATGCATAAGAAAATCTAGAGGATCTTGTCGATGGAGGCCGGTGGAAAATGACTTTGAGGATTTGTTTGAAATTGCCAAAAACTTTCTCCCAATACGGCAACTCTTGTTCGAAGTTCCGAATACAATCCTTCGCACGAAGAGAGCAGCGCAACAGCCTCGCGGTTCTTCACATTTTTTTGAAACGGGCAAAATCGACGACGTTTAAAAGCTCGTCGTTTCGCCCATCGATTGCAGCTGCAGGTCTATTTCAAGAGCAAGAGTTTCGTCGTGCCGATGTACATTCCCGCTTGCAGCCGGCAAAGGTAGACTCCGCTAGCCAAGTTGTACGCATTGAAAGCGACCGAATGAATTCCCGCGTCTTGAATCACATTCACCAGCGTTTGAACTTCCCTTCCGAGAAAATCGTATATTTTCAACGTTGCAACTCCCTTTGCTGGCAACTGGTACGATATGACCGTTGATGGGTTGAAGGGATTAGGGTAATTCTGAAAAAGGGAGAAGCGCAGCGGGAGAGCGGTTTTGCTTTCGTTCATACCGGTTACCATTTGCGACATAGGACGCTGCCACAGACCGCTGCCATACGTCCCGGCAAAAAGATTTGCCCCTCCGGACGCAGGAGAGACAGCAAGAGCGGTAACATCCAGATTCGGCAAGCCGGCATTGACTGCAGTCCAGCTAGTACCGTTGTTAGTAGAAAGAAAAACACCGCCGCCATAAGTTCCGGCAAAGAGATTCGTGGTGCCTGCCCCGCGGATGACGGGAAAAACTGCAAGAGCAAGAACCTTCTTGTTCGTCAACCCTGTATTTGCAGCTTTCCACGTTGTGCCATCATTCGTCGTGAGAAAAACCCCATTATCCGTCGCGGCAAAAAGCGTCGTATTGATAATAGTAAGGGCATGGACGTCAGTATCCGTAAGGCCGCTGTCAACTTGCGTCCAATTTGCGCTCCCGATTGCCGCTCGATAGACGCCTCTGTTAGTTCCCACAAAAGCATAGACCTCGTCTGCCTCTGCCGCCCGCACGGAAATGCTCGACATGACTTGCTGGACGGATATCCACTCCGCTCCCCCTATTGAAAGGCTCATCTTTGCGATCGCAATGTCGGATAAAACATCTGCAGTATCCACCCCAGCAGCGTACAAAGCAAGGCTCGACATGATCTGGGAAAGTTTGAGCGCTGTCCTTCCGGTATCGAGAGAAACATAAATACTATCCAGCACTGTGGTATCAGGATAAAGTATCGACAGACTTGTCATGAGTGCACCAAGACTCGAATAGTCAATCTCGGCTCCACTCAGATTCAAACCGCCTGGCAGAGGAGGAACTTCGTTCGTAATATTGGGCAACAGAAAATTAGTACTGTCGGCAGGAAACGCAGTAACAAGGCTATCTGCAAAACCCGAGTTTGCTGCAGTCCAGTGTACGCCATTATCACTGGAATAGAAAAAACCGGTATTCGTTTGGGCGAATATATCCGGACCACTGGCTGTGAGGTACATGACATTTGGAGCCGGACCGTTTACCGGCGTCCACTGTGCGAAGCCGATTTGCGTAAGCAAGAGACACAGAATGCTGCATGCCTGAAAGAATTTTTCCTTATTCATGATTTATTACTCCTTTGTTTTCTCAGTGATCTGCAAATTTAAAATAACCGTAGCAACGTCTGTCAAGTTCGAATATAAAATTTCACGGTGAATACCCGCAGTGTAATTCAATGTTTGGCACAAATGGAAGCGTATTCAATACGGGCGTCTTTTGCACATACCCCTCGGCATCGGCTGAAAAAGTGTACTCGTAGCTTGAGATATTTCTGTTTCCGAGAAGGTTAAGCACACTCCCAATGACTTCGATACTCCAATGAGCGCCGTGCCAGTTTTTAGCCACTGTCACATCAAGGCGGTGATAATCGGGAACTCTGCTGGAGTTGAGTTTTTCCCAGATCGGAAGATAAATATCCTGCCCGAAAAGATTGCTCGCTTTGAGAAAATATTCATCGGTCGTGGGAGCGCCGGTCGAGTATTGGTACAGCAAACTCACCACCCATCCCGGCGGCGCAAATTGTACATAGAGCTTGGCCACGATGGGCTTGTCCCCTATTGTGTAGTATTCTTCCCCGGTGCGGGTATCAACGATACGACTGTGATGGCTAAACAATGAAGCGGTGAGAGAGAGGTTGAGCGGAACAAGTTTCACATCGGAAGAGAAGCCCAATCCCCAGTTGATGCCCTGGAAGGCCTGCAGGGGCTCAAATGACATTGTGTCCAGCGGTGTGAAAACATCCGGGTACCGTGCAGGCATAATAAGCGATTGCGTTTCTTTGTAGTATGCGCTCACGCCAGCATCAACGACTGTTGATTCCCCCTGGAAAACCGGTGTCGCGGCATCGAGAGCGGCGAGGTTATGCGTTTCCGGCCGAAGACTGTTCCGATGCTCGCTCATCAGCATCATCAGCGGTGTTTGATCAGGCTCGGCAAGAAACATAAGGATGCCGTGAAGAATCTCGAAATCAGAAGGAGCCTGGAGATATTGACCGAGAGAAAGTTTGATGGCCGCTCGATTGCCGAGATTGTAAACGAAAGTACCGCGCGGCTCGAACCCGGCCTGTCGAACGAATCCAAAGTACGTTTCGCGAACGCCAATCGTCGCAGTTGCATTTTCAGTGAACATCCAATGAAGGTCGGAAAAAACCGAAACGTCCGCGAACGACGATTGCAACGGCGAATTGTCATTCAACCATGTACTAAAAGTCTGAAATCCGACATCGGATACGGAATAGAGAATCTCGGACCCGGCCGTGAGATTCAAAGCCGCCTGGATCGGATATTGAAACTGATCCTGCAATCGTAACGTCGAGAATTCAGAATTAATGCCGAACCGCCCGTTTTCAATGTACGCGATGGGCAGCAAGGTCGAAAGTGAAACGTTATCGTGTGTCCACGAAAGACGATGTTCCGATGAGAACACATCTGAAGAAGTCATCAGGGCCGCTCCGGCAAACTCTTTCTGCCATGAATAATCAAATGTTCTGTCGGTACTTGTCAGCGAACCATGTTCCTGACTCAGCAGTCCTTCCTGGAACGTATAAAGGCTGGTTGACGGAATTTCACTCGAAAAGACTTGAACATCTTTCAGGTTCGGCATGAAGGATTGCAGTCGTTCACGATCGGAACCGGACAATACACCTGCTGCCATTCCGATATTCGAGGAGCGAGCGGCGATCCTTGCCGACCACCGCAGGCTGTCTGAAACCGGAATCTGCGCAAGAACGGACGAAACAAACATGCTGGCATCCGCCTCGATGTTCGGACGGTCGCTGTACTCAGACTTCGAGTCGACCCGAATTGCCGTCGGCGCGTAGCCGCCGTACGATACGGGGTAGCCTGCAGTGAGAAGCTCGATCCGCTTTGTCGTAAGGGGATTGAACAAAGAAAAACTTCCCAACATCCGGTACGGATAGGTAATCGGAAATCCATCCATGAGAGTGAGAATGCCGTCCGCCTCATCACCTCCGATGATCGGGATTGCCTGCAGGTCTGAGTTTGATACTACTTGAGCTGATACATCAAGAGTTCGCATTGGATCGCCTATCGAACCTGGCGTTGTTTTGATATCTTCCGAAGAAAAAGTTCTACTCGATACCGGCTTATCTGTCATCTGGCCCGAAACTTCCACGGTGTCAAACTGCACAGCGACAGAATCTTTCACTGCGTTCTGGCAGAGACCCGGTTTCGTACATGTCAGCAAAAGGACAATCGTCAGGGCGAAGTAAACACAGGCAAATCTCGGAACATCGCCTCGATGCATGAGTTCTATCAAAAATTTTTCCGCACAAGGATGAATTCGTTGTATACGGTACTGGCGCTCAGCGGTGCGTCGTCGACGTGAAAAAATTGCCCATACGAAGCGGGCGAAGTCGGTATCGCCGCGTACACTACGCGGGGCGAAATGTAATATCCATGCAAAACGCCGTTCGAATCGAGAGACCCGCCCATCGAAGCGGCAGGTGAAAGCGAGTTTCCATTCACGCTCCCTTTGACAAACCCGACTCCTTTGGCAAGCCACGCATCGATAGTGTAGTACGTCGAAAGACCCGAAAAGAGGACGCTGGTTTTAATTGTGTCAGTGTACGTAACCGTTTCAGTAACGGTTATCCTCATTTCATATCTGTCGCAGTTGAGGGGCATACTCAATGCGGAAAGAACTTCGCTGCCGACAAAACGGTTCGTGAACAGGTAACGCAACTCGTCTCTGCATTCTGCGTGATTAGTGATGCACTTGAAGGAGTACGTTGTGTCTAAGGAAAAAATGGTTTGGTCAGAAGAAGAGGTTGTCAATTGCCAGAGCGGGATCCACGGCGGAAGCGGCGAAGTTAAAGACGAAGGGAGATTGCTGCTTACTCCAATCAGAACGGTCATTGTGTCGGCCGCCGTACCGCCTGTTCTTTGTAAAGTGAATGCCGTTTCGCCCGCAGAGACACCTTTAATCTTCACCGTGTCCGGCGACGCCATCATTGCAAGGGCGATAGAGGAATCCGGCGAACGCAGAATGAAAAACGATGTCGAAGTTCCTGATTGGTCCGAGACATAATATTTCTGAGTCTGGTTCACTCCGACAAGCGCACCCCCGCTTCCTCCCGGAGTCCACAAGATGAAATTATCCTCTACTCCGAAGGTGGCGCCGGTTCCTAAATAGCTCCACAGTGTGTTCCCGCTGATATTGAACGCCAGATACGATACGTGCCCTTGTTCATTATCACTCCGCACGATGAACGCATTCGGCTGGCCGCCGACAACGACATTCGTTTCAAAGACGGAGAGTACAACCGGACTGGATACCGATGTATCGCCCAATCCGCCCGTATTAACGGTGAAGCTGGAATATGTCCATGCGTTCCCCGCTTTCAGGGGAAGATAATCGTTCAGACTGGGCCCGCTGCTGCTTGGGTCCGCGATCCGTTCTTTTGGAGAACAACCAACTAAACTCAGGAAGATAATTATGACCAAAACGCCGTTTTGTCTCATACGATTACATGATGTGAAACCGAGTGGAGTGAACACAACTGGCAAAGAAGAAAAATGAGATGCCAGCAATTAAATACTCATTCGGTTTATCCTCTTTCTACTCCATCTATATCCCCTTACGCTGCACCGACTACATCTCCCAGAAACACTAAAACCTCTTTCATCCCGCAAAGTGGAAATCAAGAGGTTTCGTTTCTAATTCTGCTTTTTTGTTCCCACCAGTATCCCCGAGAATAGATCGTGCTTAGATTTGGTGCCGTTACACGTCGTCAAGTTACCGAGTTGTAAAGTGGGAATCAAGAGAAATATGAGAATGCGCAGATTACGGCAGCTTCAAAGCATAAGCTTATCGTTGCACGCGTCGTTTGAATTGAATAATCTCGCATTTTTTTTACCTCCAAAGCGCCAAGCACGCCAATAAGTTATGAGGATAAAGAACAACAATACACTTGACGGCGAAATTCAAGATTATTTATTGGAATGACATTAGCAGGGTGATAAAAAATACATGAGACTTGCCACTCACGAAGTTCGCGAAGCGATTCCGCTGGGAGATGCCTTTCCAAAGGAACCCTTCGGGTCGGCAGAAGACACAACGTCACTAAGAAATTAAAGTGAAAAAAATACTGTCGCCAATATCATCGACGATTGAAATAGCGATTTGCTTAAAATTATTTTCGTGCCCTAGTGACTTAGTGGCTCATAAAAGTGTTTTTCAGCAACCTGCTAGCGCGTACAATTAACTCCAGTCGAACGTTCTCACGTTTCCATTCAGTCTCCATTTTGCCGGCCACTGGTTTGTCAACCAGTCGAGAGGTTCAGCCGCAGGCATTGGTTTCGCCGCTGTAGAAAAACAATACTTGATAAACTCTCTTTGTTCTTCGCCGAGCGCATCCGGCTGCGCAGAGATGAACAGCGGTGCGCTGCTTTCTGCCAACAGCTGCATCCATTGTTTGTTTTTAGCCCACGGCACGTCATTGGTTAAGCCGACACAATCGCCGTCAGCGGCATAAAAATGATTATGCTGTATCATTCGAAAGCCAAGCGTGTTCACTCCCATCTTGCGCGTACGATCCCATTCCTTTCCGCTGGTATCGTCGCCAACACGGTTGAGTTCGAAAATACCCGCCGATAGATGGCTCACCGTGTTACACCCGATGAGATACATTTCGCCCGCCGCTTCACGTATCGATTGATACAGATGCAAAATAATCTCCGCAGTCGTTTTTGTGTTGTCATGGAAGTGCCATCCTGATGCTGTTATACTATCAATCATCTCGAAGCCCCATTTTCCCGTGATATCGAATGTGGTGAAATCGTGTTTCACCATTTCGTAACCCCATTGATTGTATATGGAGATGTTGCGCTGGACGTGTGCCAGGTTCTCTTCAATCGAAGGATCGAGCACCGGATTTTTAGGATTATCTCTGCCGGGAATCGATGGCAGCAGCAACTGCTGCGGTGCATCGTGCGGTGCGCACAAAGGCCTTGTCCATAGCGCGGGACGCATTCCAAGCTTCTTGATGTCGTTCGCCAGTTTCTGCATGTCTTTAAACTTATCATTCGGCCGCGCGAAATCATCCTGCCAGCAGCAATCGCCGGGGAGAAGCGGAGAATAGGAAGCCCACCCTGCATCGATGACGGAGAAAGGTGGGTTACCGGCATCCGTTGCCAGGTTCGCCAGCAGCGAGGTGTGCTGTAAAATGAGATCGGACGAATTGTTACCGTACGCAAAATACCAATCGTTGATGCCGTACACCGGAAGTTTTGGGAGACGCGGCTTCTCGCACATCATACTGCAAAACCGCTGTGCTGTCGCAAAAGTATTTTCATCTCCCGATGTTTTTGTACCGATGATGTCTGCGCAGTTCAACACCCGGTCGCCAAGTTGAACACCGATGCCGGCACTCCGAGTCTCCATGGTGAGCTGCATTATCCCATCCCCCGCTTGCCAATAGCAAATGGCATGGCACCCTGTCCTCACACCAAAACACACAGCGTTCTCTTCGTCGTGTTGAATAAAATACCAGGGCATTTTTCTTTCAAATGATGGTGCTTGAAAAAACACATCGCCGTAGGTTCTTTCCCAGTGGTCGCCTAAAATTGTTGCACCGCTGTTCACCGGATATGCCCATTGCAATAGCACCTGATGAAGTAAATCCTTTGGAGATTGTACGCTCACAGACAAAGCATCATCCAAACGCTTGAGATATACAGAAATATCCTTGTATGACCACGCCTCTTCCCCCGACGCAGTCAATTCGTGTAAACCATCATCAAGCCGTACAAAGACTTTTTCCGGAATGTGCACCGTTTCAACCGATGCGCCTGCAGCACGCATTCTTTTCACAAATAATAAGCCGGATAATGCAGTCCCAGAAAGACGTATAAAATGCCTTCGATCCATAGATTATTTTATGTTGACGGCAATTTCCAAAATAAATTTCGTGGAGATTGGGAGCGTCTTTTCTTTGTTTTATCCTTTAGGCGTCGGTGACAGTATTGGCGAGACTCAGAAGCTTTTGTACTGTATCCCAATTTCTTGTCGTTGAAGCAATCGCGAGTTTCTTTTCGATAAAGGTGTTTGAGAAAAGAGTCTGGCCGTAGCCATTTCGACAGAGAATGTACACTTCACTTCCTGATAGGCGAATCTCGTCAACGTCATTTTTTACAGCAGCCAAATTTTCAGCCGCAGCTTTATCCGGCTTTCCGGACAGAAAAGAGATATGGAGCTTTTCACCCTTTTGTGTTTTAATTTTCTTAAACGGATTCCGTTTTATAACTTTTTCGATCTCCTTCGTTGTCTTTATAATAACCGGAACTTCATGGCCAAAAATTTTTAACACTGTGTCCTCTATTTGCATCCGGAGGTGTTCTGTACTTCTTTCAACAGAACTAAAGACGACATTCCCGCTTTGGATATACGTCGTTACGTGTTCATAGTGCAGCGATTCGAAAGCCTTTTTCAAGTCTTCCATTTTTATGATCTTTTGTCCGCTGACGTTTATTCCGCGCAGCAGTGCAATATAAATGGCCATTCCGCTTACGTGTTTGATTTTCGGGAGACAGTTTGAGCGAGCCGGGCGATATCCACATTTTCGATTATCTTTTTTGAATCCCCTGTCGCCGTTATGCAGATCATCGCCAGTCCCAGGTCGTGCAGTGTGCAGACGTATTTTGGAAAGAGCGCCTTCAAGACCGGGTAGAAGATTCCGAGCACTTCAGAAACTCCGTAGGCGTTTTTCAGCCCTTTGATGGGTTTGATAAATCCAGGCCTGAACGCGTACGCCGCTTTAAACGGAAGCTTCATCAAGTCATTTTCCGTTTTCCCTTTTACCCTTGCCCACATAATGCGGCCATTCTCTGTGCTGTCGGTCCCCGCTCCCGACACATAACAAAATGTCATGCCGGGATTAAGCCGGGACAGCGTGCCGGCAGCGCGCATCGTCAGATCGTACGTAATCCGCGTATAATCTTTTTCATTCTTTCCAACAGATGAAACCCCGAGGCAAAAATAACATGCATTATAGCCTTTGAGATGTTCTTCTATCGTTGAATAGTCGAAGAAATCGGCGTGAACGATTTCTTTGAGTTTTTGATGTTCGACATTGCACGATTTCCTGCCTATAACTAAAACAGATTCTACATCAACATGGTTGAGGGATTCGTGGAGAACTCCCTCTCCAACCATGCCCGTAGCTCCGAATATGACGGCTTTGATTTTCATTGTTTATTTCTCCATGTTTTGGAAAGGCAGCAATCGATCCTTCTACTTCAAAATTCCCAGCTGTTTATATTTTTCCCGGTACTTGTCGTAGAGAATAGTGTGCCGGCTCCGCAAGTCAATCTTTTTCCCCTGGATGAATTCCATCTGGACATTCGTTTCAATCTCAAGCGGATCGCCGTTTGTTATTATAAGGGTGGCGTCCTTGCCGACTTCCAGCGAACCGGTTTGCGTGTCGATGCCGAGAATTTTGGCAGCGTAAATCGTTACCGCCTTCAGTGCTTCTTCTTTTGGAAGTCCGTAGGCGGCCGCCATCGCCGCATGGTACGGAGTGTTTCGTTCGGCCATCGCTTCCCCTTCACCGGAAATCGCGAACTGAACCCCGGCGGCGAACAATTTAGACGGAACGGTGAAGGCAGCGTCGTACGGCTCCCACCCGCGACTCGGCTCGTCAAGCGTCGGCCCGACAATAACGGGAACATCGTTCTTTTTTAGAAGATCGGCAACGCGCCAAGAATCTCTCCCACTGACAATGACAAGCTTAATGTTCTCATCTTTCGCCCATTGAACGGCCGCTTCAATCTGTCGTATTTCATTTGCGTTGACTAGAACCGGAATTTTCTTTTCGAGAACTGGGATCATCGCCTCCCACCGGAGATCGGTCGCGTGGTACGGAATTCCTTTTGCGGTCTCCGCCTTCTTGGCGACCATATATGCGCGTGCGTCGGCGAATGCATCGCTCAGTTCTTTCAACTGCTTTGCATGATCTTTCTTCTGCTCTTCTTCTGTTTGGCGTACCCATGGCGAATGAGAAATCGTCATCTCCGGCCAATTGACGACCAACCCAATCGGCGCTTTCAGAACGACGTCTTCCTGCGTCCAGCCATCCATCATAATTGCCGCAGAGCGCCCTGCAATCAACCCGCCTTGGGGCATGACATTGGCAACGACCACGCCGTTTGCACGCAGTGTCGGAATTAATTCACTCTCCGGATTCACCGCAATCTCGCTCCTCACATTAGGATTGATCTGCCCCGTTTCTGCATAATCGTTCGTGGCACGAACGGCTTCTATCTCCGTCAATCCAACAGTCGAGTTTGCATTGATGAGCCCTGGATAAATATGTTTTCCGGCGACGTCGATTTTCTCAGCATTGGCTGGAAGCGAAACGTTCGTCCCTATGCCGGTAATCTTTCCGTTATCAAAAAGAATGGTTCCGTTCGGAATCTCAGGGGCGCTCACCGGATGGATCGTTGCACCGATCAACGCTATCGGATGATCCTGCTTCTTTGCCGGAATGGGGTCGGAGGCGAACAATGAACAATGAGCAATCAACAATGAACAAGAAAGAAGGAGTAGTGAACATTTAACGACACTGTACATTCTATCCTGTTTTCTGAGTTCAGTCTTCTGTATTCTGTATCCTGACTTCTGAATTCTGTATTCTGTATTCCCAATTTTTCTTATCATTGGCCACCTCCTTCGCTTTCCTGACCGGATATAGATTTCTTCACGCGCAAAGCCGGGGTTTCGCTTCCGGACCCGGGTTTTTTCGACGCAAGAATCTTTTGGATCAACATAGTACGTTCTTTTTGAACCTCTGCGTTCATTGCCCTGTCTTCATCCCGGTCGAAATATCTCCTTCCGTCAATCCACGTTTGCTCGCAAACGGAGTATGGCGACAACGGTGAGCCGCTCCAGATGACAAAGTCAGCATCCTTTCCTACTTCAATTGAGCCGACGCGATTGTCGATGCGCAATTGCTTGGCAGGGTTGATCGTAACAAACTTCAGCGCCTCTTCTTCGCTTACACCTCCGTACTTCACCGCCTTTGCCGCTTCGGTGTTTAATCGTCTCGCGAGTTCGTCGCTGTCGGAATTGTAGGAAACGACGACGCCGACGTCGTGCATAAGAGCGCCGTTGTATGGAATCGCATCGATCACTTCATATTTATACGCCCACCAATCGCTGAACGTCGATACACCCGCTCCATGCTTTACGATCTCTTCGGCAATTTTGTATCCTTCCAACCCGTGCTGAAATGTTGCGACTTTGAAACCGAAATCGTCGGCGACACGCATCAACATGAGAATCTCGTCCTGCCGGTACGAATGAGCGTGAACAAGCCGCGTTCCGTCCAAAATTTCCACGATGGCGTCGAGCTCCAGGTCCCTCCGCCGCGGGATTTTATCAGGATTGTCTTTCGCTTCTTCCATGTTCTTTTTATAGTCGCGCGCGGCGCTAAATTCGTCGCGGATAATTTGTTCGACCCCCATCCTTGTCTGGGGGTAGCGCGTCGTGAAGTTGCCTCCCCAATTCGACTGCTTTGGGTTTTCGCCGAGAGCAAATTTTATGCTCTTCGGAGCGCCTTCGAATTTCATTCCGTCGCCGAGCATTCCCCAACGGAGCTTCACAACTTGATTCTGGCCGCCGATAGAATTTGCGGAACCATGGAGCAGGTGAGCGACCGTTAATCCTCCGGCCAGTTCTCGGTAGATTGCGACATCATTGGCGTTCACAACATCGCCGATGCGCACTTCTGCGGAAATGGCCTGCCCCACTTCATTCACGCCGCCAGAGATAGCGGTGTGGGAATGGCAGTCAATTAACCCGGCGGTGATGTTTTTTCCTGTTGCATCGATAACGACGGCCCCTTTCGGCGCCTCGATACTTTTCCCGATCTTTGCGACTTTTCCCTTTGTGTACAGGATGTCGGTGTTCTCGAGATTTCCCTGCGGACCGCTCGTCCACACATATCCCCCTTTTACCAAAATATTTTCCGGCTGTTTAGGCACTATTTTTCTACCAAACACCCCTTCGGGATAAACCACATCGAACGACGCGTGCATTGGTTCAGGCTTCTTCGCAGTATCGGGAGGCGCGACAAACGGCTTGATCAATCGTGCAGACCATGTGATATCTGATCCATCCGGCAACTCCCCCGCACCGGCAATCGTCGAGTCCTGAACGACGCCCGTCAATCGGAAAATTCCGGCATAACCGAGCGAATCGCCGGTGAACAAAAGCGCAATATTCTTCCCGGCAAGAACCACGGACGTTGTTTTGACTTTGACCGTACCGCGCGAAACCATTCCGGATAGTGCGTCCGGTTCGCCGGTAATGATAAGTGAACCGGTATCTTTTTTTGAAGCAGAGACATTCAGCGAGTACGACCATGTTCCCCGCGCCTCGGCTTGCACCGGCGCCTTCACTTCATATCGTTTTCCATCCACCCATGTTTCTCTGATTTTTGTTTTCTCTCCGAACAACTCACCGTCGGTGAGTACGAAGTTCGCCGCCTTGCCTGCTTCGATCGTGCCAAGCTGTTTCTCCATTCCCAGCATCTTGGCCGGGATCGTCGTCAAGGCTGCAATTGCATCGTCGGCTTTCAACCCCCGATCAATCGCCGTCCGAACTAGAATTCTGAATTTTGATACTTCTTTGAGAGTCGATGTCGTCAAGGCAAATTGTACTCCCGCCTCTTTGAGCCGGGCAGGATTCTCAGGCGCGAAATCCCAATGACGTAATTCCTCAAAACTAACATCGAGGGCATCCTCAGGAGTGTTGACGTTCGGCGCATCGGGAAAATTGATGGGGAGAATGATCGGCGCGTCAGTTTCCTTTATCGCTTCGAGCCGGCGGTATTCGTAGCCGTTTCCCCGAATCCATAATACAAGAGAAAATTCTTTTGCGATCTTTGATGCACGCAGAATATTTTGTTCGTCGGTGGTTTCAAAAACAACCGGCTGCCTCCCCGACGCAGCGGCTTCCAAAGCTGTCAGAGATTTATTTTCTTCGGGACGTTCCTGCGCTGGATTTTTGGCAAAAGTTCTCAATGCATCCCGATACCAATTTGCATCGATGAACGTCTGACGAATCAATGCAATCGCTCCCATGAGTGAAGTGGGATAGCCGTAGTCAAAGAGGTCGCGTGAAAATGAGACATTTTGCGTAATGTTGTCCTTCACAAGCAGTGCATTGGCACTCCCGTCGCCAAGAGACACCAGCGCGCTCGAGCCGCGGAATATTCCACTCGACGGTGCCGAGAGAACGGTTGTGAAACCCATGGCGCGATATTTTTCGGCCGCATCTTTGTCCGGAAGAAAAAACTCTGCACCTGAGCTCTCGGGGTGAACCTGTGAATTCCAGTGAACGGATCCCCGCGGGGAGGTAATCGTGGATACTGCCGAAGAAGGCTGTCCCGGCGTCGACGCCTTTGGTTTCGGCTGGCCGATGTCGGTATACAGGTCGATAAGCCCGGCGTATGCCGTAAAGCCGGAGCAATCCCATATTCTTGCATCGGCAGGGATCGCCACGTTTGCGCCCGCAGATTCTATGACGCCGTCCCGAACTACGATCGTCCCTTTTTCAATTCTCATTCCCGGCGCAACAATGATAGTAAGATTCTTCAACGCATGAACTGCCGGTGTATTTTCTCGAACACCGACGGCCGGCTCGATTTGCGCCAGTACACCAAGGGCGAAAAGCAATGTCAGCGCCGTCATTAGCACCGTTTTTTTGTGCACGAAACCTCCTTTGAATTATGAAAATGAGATTCCCAAAATCGTAAAGATTAAGAGAATCTCAGTACAAATTTGTTTACCTCTCCATCCACGAACCTCTTCCCGTTGAAAAATTCGGACGAATGACAATGGATGGGTAAGGTTTCGCAACAGCGTTCGTCCAGGAAGAATCGTTGAACGAAACTGCTGTCCAATTTCCCGTTGCGATGTCTGTAACTTTCCACGACCCATCGGTCATAATTTTTTGCACCGAGCCGTCCGCAAGCTCCAGCTCGCAATACACGTTGACTCCTGCCGACCCGGACGGAGAAAACGTTTCCGCTTCCACGGCGATGACATTCGACGAATCGGTGAGCAGCGGAAGAATCGAGAACATTTTTATCCGCTGATGCTCTACACTCAACGAATTGGAGGAGCGGACATACACTTCACCGACATTCTTCCCGTTCACCGACACCTTCGCGTGTGTGTCCCCAATCAGCTGCAGCGTCGCCGATCGTACGTTTTTCGGAACGTTAAAAGTCTTTCTGAAATACGCTTTCTGCACCTGCACAGAATCTTTTTTCCCCGGGTTTGCTTTCGGATGATAAATCCAGGCGCTCTCAATTTCCGGGTTCACCCAAAACTGACCGTGCTTCACCTGGTCTATTTTTTCCTGCCAGTATGCCGCCTGACGGTCGTAACGCAGCAGCAGCAGTTCAAGCCCCGCCGATTTGTTCGTTGCAAGCCAGAGTCTTTCAAATTCACTCTTCAACGATGATAGATCCTTCAGAACATCGGTGCACAAGTCGATAATGGCAGCCGCAGCCGAATCTTTGTTCGCCGACACGTTCCCCGAAGCGCTCAGTTGTTTGACCTTTTCCTGAACTTCCATTTTTTTGGCGAACCATAAATTTAAGCGGGCGACAAATTCTAAGTAGCGGAGCTGGTCTTCATTCTCCGTTATTTCGTTTTTCCCTTTCGCGAGTAATGAAAGAACAATCGGCATCGTCGATGTAATACTCTGTAATCGGACTGCCAACGGCAAAGAGCCCTCCTCCTGCGACTGTCCGCGAAACGGAAGCATCGGATAACGCCAGAGCTCCTGCCAGCTATAGTCATTGGCCGGACTGGAAAAAATCGCATAGGCCGACTGAAGATCGCCGTAATCATCGGTGCCGAAATAATTCTTGAAGAATGCTTTATTGAACGAATCTACATCGGCGTTCAGCGGCTGCCAGGCACACTCGGCGGTCCATGCGTAACCGTAGTAATTCAGCTCACGCAGTTCTTCGCCGCCATAGTCGTTCCAGTTGGAAGTCAGCAGTCCCACAGAACCGTTCTTGAATCCGTCCCTGTTGAAATTCCGAATATTTACAAACGTGTTCAAAAAATTCGGAAACGGTCCGGTAAATGTCCAGACTGCCGGCGAAGCGATGAACGGGAATCCCGCTTTCTTAAAAACTTCCGTGCTGCCGTACGCAAACGAGGCGTCATAGTGCCAATCGACGATGGTGATGTCTTTAGGGATTTTCCCGAGTATTTCCGGCTGATTAAGAATGATGTCGCCGTACATCATCGGTTTTTTCCCGTATTTTTTTACGATATCGGCAACGCGTTTATAGTGCTCGGCATGAACAGCGGCAAGACCGTTTTTCGCAACCCGTTCCTTATTCGCCCCCAAGCCGACATCCCATGACTCATCCGCTCCCATGTTGAAATACGGCGAACTGAACGACGCGCACAACTCGCCGATCATCTCATCCAGCAAAGCGTAGACTTTTTCATCCGAGACGTTCAGCGTTTGCGCTCCGGGAAATTCCGCGTAGCCAAGATACTCGGGCTTTGACAGAATATTTTCCCAGTGGCCTAGAGTTTCGAACGTCGGAATCAAATCAACGTAATATTTTTTCGCGTATGCATCAATTTCTTTTACTTCTTGCGGCGTCAATGCTCCCCGCCCTGTGCCGATGAGAGGATGGTTCTTGAACACAAACATGTCTTCAATATACGGGCTGAACGTGTTCATTTTATAGCGTGCGAGAAAGCGGATGACTTTTTTGAAATTCTCGACAGTGGAGACCTGGCCGCGGCTGATATCGTCGCTAATGCCCCTGATTTTTTCGAGAGGGAAATCCTCGATCGTAACGCCGTCCACGACGACGCTCCTTTTTTTGCGGCGCATCATCTGGAGAAGAGACATCACGCCATAAAATTTCCCTTTTTCCGATTCCGCGATGATGATGATGCCGTTTGCGTCAACGTCCAGAAAATACCCCTCATCCTTCATTTCGGCTTTGAACGTTTCTTTTCTCTCTCTCAAAAACTGCCGGCCGTATTCCGAGGCGGGGTTCCCGATAAATATGAAGCTGGCAGGAAGCCTGCGGAGCGAATGCTCGGAAACGACCTTCAACTGTGCCTCTTTTTTGCCTGCAATTTCATCATTGATTTGCTGTGCGGCGAATTGTTCTTGTTTGGAATTCGTCCCGAGAATAATTTTTGTTCCGTTAGTGATCTTGAAACGATTATTCTTCAAGGTCGTTTGCTGCGGTGTAGGAAGGATGGTCGGCATTGTCTGATTTTCCTCCTGTCCTCGTACAACCATGCTAAAGAAAAAAGCCGTCAAGAAAAACGCAAAGGCAGTCTTCATTGTCCACCCCAATAAGTATAATTGAAATTGTTGAATAATATTTTGGGAGATTAGGCGTAACGGTGAATTCGGCGGAGAGTTCCGAACGTGTTCTCCATCGTTGAGAAAGATTGCGGAAAATATAACGAACTAGGATAATGGATTCAAGAGGAAGGTGAAGAATTGAAGTGCGAGATTTCTCGCAGCGCCACAAATATTATCTTCTCTTAATTGAGCAGCTCTATCAGGTCATCGTCGAGGCTCGTTCACCGGGAAAAATCCGGGATGTCAGATACGTGTTTTTTTCTTTGGGGAGTACTTTATTTGCTTCTCTTTCACTACAGCGATTTCAAGAAACGCTGAATAGACGTCGGAACCAAGGAGCCGCTTGATTGTTTCTTCCCGTTCCAGACGCTCTCGCAATTCTTCGACGGTCCTGATTCCCTTTTCTTTCATCAGCTGGAGAACTTGACTTGTTTCATGCGATTCATTCGCAACGTCTTTCCCCTTCCTTCCGGACATAATGTAGGCGACATCAAGGCCTGCTTTTTCGAGAAGTCTGCGGACTTTGGGACCCGGCGAATTGATGCCGGATAAGTAGACATTCAGATATTGCTGGTTCTTCTGAACAGCTTCGCCGAATGCTTTTATCGATCCAAATCGTGTCAGAGCCTCTTCCCGCAGCCGGGCGGCTATTTCAGTTTTTTCGTTCACTATAAAGAATAATAGCAGTGCTTGACAAATGTATAATTAATTATTATATTATCCGCGTTTACTTTTGACCGCAAATGATATGAAAAAAAACGAAAACAAACAAAGCAAGAATTCGATTACAGCTCTGAAAGGTGTTTTAAAGGACGATGGAAGGAAACTGACATGGCTTTCCGCCGTAACAAACATCCATTATCAGCGATTACAAAGGATTGTCAATCAGGGATATGACCCCAGCATTACTGAAGCAGTAAAAATAGCGGGTGCACTAAAAAAACCAATTAATGTCCTTTTCCCCTTAGACGGGCTTCAAGAGGCATTTCTCCATGCCGACCCTGAATTGCTTCATCAATCAGCGCTTATGTCAAAAAGGAGAGCAAAGCCGAAACGAGCCACGTAACCAACTGTATATGTGGGGACATTTCAGAAATATGAAACACCGGTAAAAAAATTCACCACCTTATTACGGATTTTGAAATGCCGAATCTTCATGGAAGTGAGGCTTCCGACGGAGAAAAACGATGAATGTAGAGGTAAAGGGATTTGTTGATTGGGGTTCAGAACATTCTATTGAATCTTTGCGCGAATGCAATTGAGAGAACCTAAATGGGGTATATGCAAAAATCTACTGCACATCTGACCGATGAAGAGTTCGCTCTTTATGCAGATGCGATCATGCTTAACGCTTCATATCGGCTGCCAAGTCAAATCTTGCGTCATGTGATGGAATGTACCTGCTGCAAAAAAGAGTTGATGGAACTACTAACGTTAGTTGAAGCGCAAGAATCGGACACCCGCCAGGAAACGCATCCATTTTTCGGACGAACGATTGTTTGATGAGATCTAAAATCCCGCGGCATTATTCTGACGACGGCGAATCTGTTAACGAGCAGTTCCTACAAATTCGGATTGGCTGTCGATTGTTTCAATTGAACTACCCACTGAGTTGACGAAGAGGATGTATTTAAGCAGGTTAAAGTATTGCATCTAATGGAGCGAATCTAAACTTTCGTGTTTCTTCGTGTTCTTCGCAGATACCATGCAAATGCGCAGCACCATTGACATTTTATTCGTACCGCAGCGATTCCACGGGATCAACATTTGCAGCTTTTCGAGCCGGGAAGAATCCTGCCAACACACCAATTAGGGCAAGGATGCCGGCAGTGAGAAACATAATATTCAGTGACAGTATCGGCCTGCCGAGGAATTGCATCGGCCCGTCATCGGCAGGAATCGTTCTAACGAGTGAAACGACCCCCCACGAAAACATCATGCCGATGAATCCCCCGAGAAAAGAGATGAGGAGCGCTTCGAACACAAACTGAAAAAGGATGTACCCTTTTCTGGCACCGATCGCCATTTTGATGCCGATTTCTTTCGTTCGCTCTTTAACAACGACATACATCACGTTGGCAACGCCGACGCCGGCGATCAACAACGTGAGGAAACCGACCGATCCCAAAAAGATCGAGATGCCGAGACCAACCTTCCTGTTGATGGCTTCATCCTCGATGAAATCCCAAATACCGAGAGCGCGTTCATCGGAGGGATCGAAACGGTATTTTCTCCCCAGGACGCGGTACAACTCGCTTTTCACCATCTTCTGCTTCCCCGGGTCGCTCGGGCGGACCACAATAGAATTCACATACTGGTTCCCGTACATCGTTCGGAACGAGGTGTAGGGAATAATCGCGCGCCGGTCGTCCGGGCCGTTGTTCATGGATGTTTGAAGTTTTTCCTGCATAATGCCGACGACGGTAAACGGAACTCCGTCCGCGAACAAAACTTTCCCAACCGGATATTCATCGTTGAATATATCTTTAGCGATTTTTGCGCCAAGAAAAATCACCCTCCGCTCCTGAGCAACATCGATTGCGTTCAAAAATCTCCCTCCCCCCGCCGGATACATGCGCCGCATTTCTTCGAACTCCGCATTCACACCTTCGCACTCGGTCGTCATAGAAAGTTTCTTGTAAGTCAGCGTCATATTGGCGCGGTATTGCGGGCTTGCCGTCTCAATCGCGGGGATCGTCTGGCGAAGCATATCGACATCCTCCTCGACCATGCGCACACGCCGGCCTTTCGGGAGCCCTTCGAAACTCAAGCCGGTTTCGCCGGGGTACACGATCATGATGCGGTTGCCGGCGTTGATCAATCCGTCGGTCAGCCTGTCCGTCAATCCTTCCCCGAAGGAAAGAAGAAGCACCACGGCGATCGTTCCCCACGTAATAGCTACAAGGGTAAGAATTGCGCGAGTGCGGTGTGCATTCAAGTCGTAGAAAAATTCTCTGAGAAGTTCAAGCCACATGGTCTCGGTTCTGTTTAAAAAAGATGCAGGACACTTTCTTAATCGATCGCGATGATTTTGAAATCTGACTTAAAGGAATTAACAAAGTGTTCTACATCTTTGTCTCGACACACCTTCGTCTGAACTATGTTCTTAAACATTCAACAACATCCAAATTCGCCGCACGCCGGGCGGGCATTACTCCCGCCGTAAAACCGATGACGGAGAGAACAAAAATAGTCGCCGCCGTAACCTGTAAAGAAAGCACCGGCGTTCCAACAAATTCCTGAATGGGGATTAATTGCATCACTTGAATGATGCCGTACGCGATCGCAAACCCGACCGACGAGCCGATCGAGATGATGAAAAATGTTTCCATGAAAAACTGGAAGAGAATATTCGACCGCTTTGCCCCGACCGCCCGTTTGATGCCGATTTCTTTGATTCGCTCCTGCACGACAATATACATGATGTTGGCAACTCCGATCCCGCCGACTGCCAGCGTGAAACTCCCGATCAATCCCATAAACAAATTAAAGGCGAGGAAAAAGTAAAAGAGAAATTTATCGAACATGCTTGTATCCCAAATCCAGACAGCATCGTGGTCGGTGGGGTCGAACCTGTAACGTTTCCCAAGCACCTCCCTCACCTGGTCATCCACCTCCTCCGCCTTAGACGGGTCTTTAGGCTGGAAGATAATATTCTGAAGATGTATTTCGCCGAACACCGAGGAGTACGTCGATGCCGGGATAAAAATCCGATCCTGGTCTCGCGAATTGTACGATGAATTCTGTGTTTTCTTCTGCATCACGCCAATCACGGTAAACGGGACGTCACCGACATAAATTAGTTTTCCTACAGCTTGGGTTTCCCCAAATAAAAACTCTTTCACTTTGTCGCCGAGAAGGACAACTCTCCTCCGCTCTTTCATGTCGAGGTCGTCCACGAATCTTCCCCCCGTCTCGGGAATGATGTTCCTCATCTCGGCATAAATCGGATAGACCCCCGTGATTGCGGGGTTGAGAATATTTTCACCGACGTGAACGGGGACGCGCCATTTAATATACTCCGGGCTGATCGCCCGAACCCCGGATACCTGAGACTCAACCAGTTTCGCATCCTCTTCTATAAACGATATCTGCCTCCCCGTCCCGAATCCTTCATACGCTTTCGTCGTTTTGCCGGGAAACATGATGGAGATGCTTTCGCCGATACCGTGCATATTGGTGCTCAGCTGTTTTTTGAAACCGAGTCCGAATGCAATAAGCACGATGATCGCAACCGTCCCCCACGTAATCCCGAAAACGGTCAGGAATACGCGCAGTTTTTGCATGCGCAGATCAAGAATAAATTCCGAGAGTATGGTGCGGAGTTGGTCCATCGTTAATCGATTTTCTTCACCGGTTTCTCGAACACTTCGTCTCCCTCTTTCAACCCGTCGAGCACTTCAATATTGATTGCATCGCTCAAGCCGGTTTTGATCACGCGCTGTTCTTCCATGCCGGCTGCAAGGGCGAGCTTCACGATCGCTGAATCGTTTCGAAAGGTGACAACGCGCTCCGGGATCATCAGCACGTTTTCTTTCTTTTGGATGATGATGTTTGCGTTCGCCGAGTATCCGGCGCGCAGCGTCGCGTTGCTCGTCTTTGGAATGAGAATTTCAATCGCGAAAACAGTGGCGTTCTCTTTCTTGTCGGCCTTCAACGATATTTTTCGGAGCGTTCCCTGAATGGTATCGTTTGGCAGTGCTCCGACTTTCAACTCGGTCATCATTCCTTCTTTCAATTTGCCGACATCGATCTCATCCACGGTTCCTTTAAAGAGAAGCCGTTCCATGCTCGCCATCTTCATCAACACTGTCCCTTCCTGGTACGTTGTCAGGGGAGTTACCGGGTCGCCGACCTGGACCGCCTTGCTGAGCACAAACCCGCTGATGGGCGCCTTTACAATAGACTCAATTTTGGTGTTACCGATATCGACTCGCCCGCTTTCGAGAAGCGCGAGATTCTCCTTAGCAATTTTCAGATGGAGGTCGCCTTCCTGAGCTTTGCGCTGTGCGTCTTCATATTCTTTGCTCGAAATCATTTTTTTCTTGAACATCGCCTCTTCCCGCACAATATCCTTCGACACATTATCAACCTCGACCTGTGCAAGCTCTACTCCTCTTTTCGCATCGGCGAGTTCCTGCGGCGCCGGGTCGGGCTTCACTTCGAGTAATGGATCCCCCGCGTTCACAAACGTTCCGGCATCGGCGAAGATGCGCTTCACCACGCCTCCGACTTTCGACTTCACGGAAATTTCATTTTCCGGCTCGATCGTACCGACGGCTAGAGCTTTATCGATGATGTTGCCCCTCGAAATTTTCACTTTCGGAAGTTCGGTGTCTTTGGAGCTCTTGGAATTTCCGAAGAAGAGAAACCCGGCGACGGTCAATGCAACTACCGCGAATGAAGAGATGAATATCTTCTTTTTCATTGAAGGATCCTTGGAAATGTGTCAGTTAGAGGAAGTCCTGATAGTGTATCTCGATATCAATACGGTAAGTTGAGCGGAAATGTTACAGAGAACCGGGCAGAGAAAAAGCAATTTGGTAGTGTCTTAATGAGAACAAAGTCCAAGGGACTTTTTACGGAGAGCTGAAAATATCGCGCAAATCCCAAGAGGATGGCCTCGCCAGACGCTAAGCCGCAAGGGATACATGTCCATTCTCTTTGCGGCTTAGCGACTTTGCGTGAACAAGCTTCACACCTTTCCTAAATTACGACACTACCAGGAATTTTGAAGGGTCGCCGTCGTCCCCTCCTCCAAGTCAAAAACTGTTCCGAATACAACAGGATGTTTATTTTGTCTGCTCAAGAAAATCAACACCGTCGACAATGGCTGAATCGTCTTGTCCCCACGTCGATGGAGCGGGTCCCATCTCAAACTTTATTGTCGCTCCATTCTTGATGGTATTGTGGTCAATCCAAGAATGATTCCAGCTCTTTCCGTTGACCTCGCACGATTGGACATAAATATTCTTCTCAGAAGCCTCAGGTGCATCTATCCGGAGTATTTTCCCATTCTCGAGAGCAACGGAGATTTTCTTCCACATCGGTCCGGTTAAGTAATATATCGGCTGGCCGGCGTTGGGGAAAAATCCGAGAGCGGTAAAAACGTACCACGAGCTCATGGCGCCACTATCGTCATTCCCCGGAACGCCGATAAGCGTAAATCCTTCCTTGGCCAGCTTTCTGACCCAGAAACTGGCAAGATCCGGGCGACCGGCGTATTGGAACGATTGAACGGCGAGAAACGCAGGTTCGTTTGAAAAATCAATGAGACTGTCCGTTAATCCGTGTGCGAGTTTCGCGGCGAAAACCTCTTTCCCGCCCGACATCCTCACCAGTGTTGCGAATTGGTGCGGGACAAAATACGAATACGTCCATGAGCTTCCCTCGTAGAAGTATTCTTTCCACGATTCCCAGTGGCGTTTCGGGTCGATGGGAATCCATTCCCCGTTGGATTTTTTGGGCATCACAAATCCTTTGAATCCGTCACTTACCGCGTCCTGGTTCCAGAGATCCATCCATCGTTTACTCCGCGCCAAATATTTAAAAAAATCATCCCGATGGTTCAATGAATGTGCGACTTCCGCAGCACAAAAATCGTTGTAGGCGTATTCGAGCGTCTTTGAGCAAGACATATTGCCGGCAGGGATCCATCCGCGGGATTTATAGCTTGCCATCACGGTATCGACGATGCCAGGATTTCCGAACCCCTGGAATCCGATGCGGTCATCCTCCGCATTATGCTTTATTACAGCGTAGGCTTCATCCCAAGGCACGCCGCCCACTTCTTTGACACATGCGTCAGCAATAATGTTATCAACGTCGTTGCCCCCCTGCTCTTCGACCATATCGACGCCGGCGATGAAGGCGTCTTTCACCATTCCATTTTTCTTCAGACGCGCGATAAACGAACGGATGTTGCTTCGAACCATATCCGGCTGGATTAACAACATCAACGGGTACATTGTCCTCCACGTGTCCCACACCGCATATTGATCGTCCCATATCTGAGCAGTGTCTGCGAACCCGGGAAGATCGCCCGTGCGATTATGCGGCATGAGCATAGTATGATAGAGCGCAGTGTAGAATATCCTCTTCGCAGTAGTATCCCCCCCTTCCACGCGAATTTTTTCGAGCGCATTGCTCCATGCAGCTTCTGCCGCTTTGCTCACTGCGTCAAAATCCCAGCCGGGAATTTCATTTCCAAGCCAACGCTTGGCTTGTTCAATACTCTTGAACGAGACAGCAATTTTCATAAAGACCGGTACGCCTGGCCCGGCGTGAAATTTGAAAAACGCGCCAACGCGATCGTTCACTTCTTTCAGAGATTCTTGATCTTTTGCGGATGAAATTTTTCCGTTGAACCAAGTACCGAAGCCGGCGGGCTCGCGGCTAAATACCGCACAGAAATACACGTTATACGCCTCTGCGCCAAAACCGCCGGCATACCTCCCGTATCCCGAAATCTGGCGGCTGGCTGTATCGATGCTGACCTCTCCTTCGGAAACTTTTCCCCCGACAAAAGGAACAATATCGAGCGGGATGTTGTGTGTTATGTCGATGAGGATATTGCCGTCGTTCGTCTGCGGAAACGTGAACCGGTACATGGCTGCATGCATTGCGGGAGCGATCTCGGCTCGAATATCATATCGCGAAAGAGTAACGGCGTATTGATTGGGGCGGACCAGTTCATCGGCTTTGGGGGAATCGTGCTCGGCCTCTCCAACGGCCAAGCCGACTTGCGGGGACACAAAAATCTGGCCATACTTGCCCCATCCTATTCCGCTGACATGCAATTGTCCAAAACCGCGGATGGGCTGGTTGGGATTATATCCGTTTTGATTCGAGTTTGGAGTTTGAGGCCCGGGATTGATCGAGCCGAAAGGAAGCTCCGGTCCAATCGCACAGTTGCTTTCGTCACCCGAAGCGCCGATCCGTGGATCGACAAAATCGATAGGCCGCTCTTGAGCTGAAACAGTTGGTGCTGACATCACAAGAACGGCGAGGACCAAATAGAATGGAGCGATGAAAATTCTCACAGTGTTGCACCCACGCCTTCCGTAGAATCTATCTTTGATCAATCGATCTGCTTACACACAGATAGAGGGTCGAACAGTTTTAGAAACTCATCCTTCCGTCTCAAGACTATTGCGGCCACAGCCATCCGAAAACCCCGGCAGTCAAAAGCGCATAGATCAATCCATCTACCGTTGTCTTGATCGTTATGCTCCAGGGCTTGTGATACCAAATCGACGATTGCCAGAGGGCGGCGGAGTACCCAATAAATGTCGTGGCTCCGGCAAACCGGAATACATGCAGGTATGCAGCACCGATAGGCAGCGCACGGCCCGTTACATACGCAGCGAATAAAACCATGAAAAGAGTGTAGACAAACCACATGACCAGGTTCTTTCCCATTGCCATCGGTCCTTTTGGCCAGACGGTCATCAGCAGAACCGGGCCATTCTTCACCTTCTCGGCATACTCCGGCGACTTCATTTCCTCTCTGCTTGAAGGACGGGGCATCATATATTCGCCCGACGGAATGTCGATCGGCCGGAGGGCATCCAAAATTTTCTCCTCGTTCGACAATTTTGGATAATCACCCTTGTGCCACGGCGAAATCATGTGGATGATGGAACTCACGATAAAAACAATCACAGAAGACAACAAAATCGGGAGCCAGAGCAGGTGCAATTGTGTCATGATGATCCTCCTTATAGCTGCTGAATGATTGAGAAGTTGTTTAGAATCTACTTACGGGCTTCCGCCGCGCGAATCTTCGCCATGACGCTGTTGTGCCGGCCGTAGCCAAAGTAAATGATGAAACCGAGCCCGAGCCAGATGAACAGCCGATACCAGTTCTCCACGGGGAGAGAAAACATCAACAGGAGGCAGCTGAGGATCCCGAGGATTGGAACCAGGGGAACAAAGGGCGCTCGGAATGGACGTTCGGCATTCGGGTTCGTCCGGCGCATGATGAGCACAGCTGTGCAGACGATGACGAACGCGAGCAGCGTGCCGATGTTTGTCAGCTCGGCAAGAATGCGCAGGGGGAGAAATGCCGCCATCGCCGCAACAAATACACCGGTGAGAATTGTCGCTTTCCATGGTGTCCGGAATTTATCGTGGATAGCACCAAAGAAGCTCGTCGGCACCAAGCCATCTCGCGCCATCGCAAGCAATACGCGCGGCTGGCTCAACATCATAACCAGCAGCACGGAAGTGATCCCGGTGATTGCACCGACATCGATGATGCGCCTCGCCCACGGCAAGCCCTTTTGCGCAAATGCATTGGAAACAGGAGCGTTGATATCGATCTTATCGTACGGCACCATACCCGTGAGGATTGCGGATACCACTATATAGAGAATTGTGCAGATGATCAGCGAGGCGATAATGCCGATGGGAACATCGCGCTTCGGATTCTTCGCCTCTTCAGCGTGGGTGGAAACCGAATCGAACCCGATATACGCAAAGAAAATAATGGCTGCCCCCGCAAGTATCCCCACCGGCGCACCGCTCGCCCCCGTTTGCCCGAACAATGTATGTCCGAAGAAACTTATTCCGGTATATCCGTACGGCGCGAACGGATGCCAGTTCGCAGGATCGATGTAGAACGCACCGACAACAATCACAAAGAGGACAATCGCGAGTTTCACAATAACCATTCCAGCATTAAATCCTGCGCTCTCCCTGATACCGATGACGAGGATTGTCGTAATCGCCGCAGTAATGAGAATGGCAGGAACGTCGAAGAACGCGCCGGTTGCAAAAAAATGCCCAGTGTCGAGATTAAAATCGAACGGAGCGTTAGCAAAAGAATATGGAATGACGATTCCGAAACTCTTCAGCAGATCCTGAAAGTGCGCCGACCAGCCGTGTGCTACCGTCGACGACCCGACGGCATACTCCAACACAAGGTCCCATCCGATAATCCATGCAAAAAGTTCTCCGAGCGTCGCATACGCATACGTATACGCAGAGCCCGCAACCGGCGCCATCGAAGCGAATTCAGCGTAGCACAACGCGGCAAAAACGCAAGCAACTCCGGCAGCGCCAAAAGAGAGAATAAGTCCCGGACCTGCTTTATCGTGGGCGGCTACACCGGTGAGAACAAAAATTCCCGTTCCGATTATCGCTCCAACGCCGAGACTCGTGAGCGTGACCGGCCCCAGAACACGGCGCAGCCGGTTTTCTCCCTTCATTTCTTCAAGAAGCAGTGCGAGAGGTTTTTTTGCGAAAAGATTGTTTGCCATTCAGTACGCTCCGGTTAGTGGATAATGATTATTGCAAAGGGCGGGGAAAAAATACCAAACCATGGACGCAGATGCCAACATGTTTTTTGATGTCCGGCCCGTCGCTTCGTTTTGGTCGCAGCGGCCTCCATGTTGCCGTCAATGGATATCTTTCGTATAAATGTCGAAGAAGTGCTTAATCTCGTCCAAGCCGTTTTCGATAAAATATGGCACCGCGTCTCCGAACGAATGGAGGATAATGACGGCGTTCACGTTGGCATCTTTGATTGAGGCGTTTGAAATTCTGCGCGACATTCCTTTGTTGACTGCTGAGATGGATTTATAGAGCTGGACAAGTTTCTCTAAGTCCCAATCTGGTTTCTTCCCCTCACGCATTAACAAAAACTGTCCCGTAAGATACGTCGACACCGTCCGGAACAGCGTTTCAATCGGAGTGGCAAACGGCAAATGAAAGCGTACCATCGGTCGAAGCTTATCCATCACCGGACAATTGCTCGTGACCATGTAAATGCCGATGATCGAGCTAAGGCCTTTCTGCAGCGTGGTTTCTTTCATGTATGTCCGCTCGGGAGTCTCGACGGTCACTCGCGTTCGTTCATGCGAAACCGAATCCTTAAACTCCGCGACAATTTGAGAGAGGTTTACGGCGACAGGGCAATACTCGGAATGCGGCGCAAGAGGGCAATGCTCGCACGGATAGAAACTCAACTTCGTCCAGTCCGGCTTCGGTATGTCTTTTTCCTGTACCAGCTCCATTGTAGCGGCATTCAACGTAATCTCAAAAACTTTTACGTCTCCGTTTTCGAATGCGAATGTGTATTTGAACCGGACTTCTTCGGGGTTTTCTTTTTGATCCATGGGATCCTGGCTATAGCCCTACAGGTGCGAATGCAATGACGAAAGAGAACTTCCTATCCACTTCAGCAATCAGCCTTTTACCGGCAGAGAAAAGTTGAACGTGCTCCCTTTGCCGACTTCCGAATCGACCCATATTTTGCCGCCATGCGCCTCAACAATATGTCGCGATATTGCGAGACCAAGGACGGTAGTTTTCAGGTCGGCGGGTTTTGAGGTAAGCTGCTCTTTATACTTATTGAAAACAAGCGGAAGTTCATCCGGCCGAATGCCTATACCGTTGTCCTTGATTGAGAAAACGATGCTCTCTTTTTTCTGCCCGAGTTCTTCTTCCAATTTTTTTGAGACAGTGATGGAGATGATACCGCCACGAAGCGAATACTTGATAGCGTTGTCAAAAATGTTGTTGAAAACCTGCGCGATTTTATCAAAATCGAAGTTTACGGCCGGCAAATCTTTGTCGATTTTTTTTACCAATTGTATATCTTTTGCCTTTGCCAGAATCTCGTACCGTGCACACATCATTTCAGCGAAGACCGGGATGTCGAGCGGCTTGCGCTCGATGACAACCAATCCCGCTTCGAACTGCGAAAGGTCGATCATTTCTTTGACGCGCTGGATCATCTTATCCGTCAGTTCCCCGGCATACCGGAGTAGCAGCGCTTGTTCTTTCGATATTGTTCCCGATTTTCCTTCGATAAGATGCTCAACCGTCGAGTCGACGGTCGTCAGCGGTCCCAGCAAATCGTGAAAAAATGTCGACATGTACCGCTGCTGCAATTCCTTAAAGGCACGTTCCGACGTCTTCGCCCGAAGGGTCGCCCTCACCCGCGTAATCAGCTCGGTCATTTCGATCGGCTTGACGAGATAATCCTTTGCCCCTTTCTTGAGACATTCGATCGCCGTAGAAAAATCCGCGAACCCGGTCAGCATGATGATTTCGGTCCAGGGATAATCCCTCGCAACATTGCCGAGCGTTTCGATGCCGTCCATCTTGGGCATATTAATGTCGAGGAGGACCAGGTCGATGGCTCCCTTTTTAAGGACTTCGAGAGCCTCCTCGCCGTCCTGAGCCACCTGCACATCGAAGTCGGCGGCCTGAAGGCGAAGTTTGAGCGTCATCCGGAGACTGTCTTCGTCGTCTACAACAAGGATTTTATCTTTCATACGGGTTCACTTATAGTTTGAGGGAATAATGTTTTCTATTCAACAGGGAGAGTAAAATGAAACGTCGTATACTTACCGACTTCGCTTTCCACGCTCATCTTCCCGCCGTGGGATTGAACAATCAGTTTACAGATCGAAAGCCCCAGTCCAGTTCCTTTTTGTTTTATTCTCTTGGCCGAGGAGACCTGTTTGTAACGCTCAAAGAGCTGTGGAATTTCCTCTGCCGGAATTCCGACTCCGGTATCGGTGATGCTCACTTTGACAAAGGGCTTATTCTCGAGAGCCGCCCCCGACGATTCTGATTCCAGCGAGGTGGCAATCGTTACGGAGCCGCCGCTCTTGGTGAACTTCATGGCATTGCTGAGAAGGTTCATTGCCACCTGGGCGATCTTTTCCGCATCAACAAAAACCTCGGGTAAATTTTGCCCGTACTGTTTGACAAGGGAAATATTCTTCTGCTTGAATTGCAGCCCCGTTTCACGGCACACCGTATCAAGGATGATCGAAAGAGGAATCTTCTGTTTGTCCAAAGTCATATTGCCGGCTTCAAACTTCGAAAGGTCGAGGATGTCGTTGATCAACTCGAGCATTCGTCTTGCCGAATCGCCGGCGGTGTCGAGTAAACCGAGCTGTTCTGTGGAGAACTGCTTTTCCTGGTCGCGGATTTCCCGGTAGAAATCGATCACGCTTTTTATGCCGTTCAACGGACTTCGCAAATCATGTACCAGCATCGCCATAAAATCGGCCTTCGTCCGTTCGAGTTCGGTTTCCGCCCGCTTCAAGCGGACAAGCATTTTCGTTCGGACGAGAAGCTCTTCGGTGTCAATCGGCTTCGTCAGATATTCGTCGGCACCGAGCTCCAAGCCCCGTTCAATGCTGTTTGCATCTTTCCGCTGTGCGGTGAGAAAAATGACGGGTATTTTTGTCGTGGCCGGGTTGGCCCGGAGATGCATAAGGGTTTCAAACCCGTCCATGTCGGGCATTTGAATGTCGAGGAGGATAACATCCGGGTTTTTTTCCTGGGCGATCGTCAAACACTGCCGGCCGCTTGATGCGCGAAGCATTTTGATCGGCTTCCGCTTCAACGCAAATTCCAAAAGATCTAAATTGTCTTCAGTATCATCAACGACTAATAACGTCGGTTCTGGATATTCCATGATCTCTCCTTTTCAGAGTAGTACTGCCGTTACGTCTTGCGCAGAATCTGTTTTATAGTATTCGAAAGAGTCCCCTGCGTGAATTCTGCTTTTTTCACGAAGTCTTTCGCGTAGGCATTTAATTTTTCCCACTCTTCGGACGTCAGTTCTTTGCCCGAGAGAACAACAACGGGAATTTTTTTCCACGTTTCGTCGCGTTGCAATCGTTGAATAACCTCGAATCCGTCCATCTGCGGCATGACAAGGTCGAGAAAAATAATCGACGGTGTTGAGGTACTAAGAATTTCGAATGCTCTCGCCCCGTCGTTCGCAATTTCAACTTTGAACCCTTCAGTCTGGAGCAGGCCCTTCACCGCTAATGTAAAATCTTCGTTATCATCAACAACCAGAACAAAGCGTTCTCCCGAGCCGGATGCCCGTTGGACGAGCGACAGCAGCCGTTTCGGTTCGGCCGGTTTCGCGATCACGTCGATAGCGCCAAGCGATATCGCCAGCGGTTTGTTATCGATAATCGAATGAATAATGACGGGTATTTCTTTCAACGTATTGTTCGCTTTCAACTCCCGGAGAACCTGCCACCCGTCTTTCTGCGGCATCATGATATCAAGCGTGATGAGCGCCGGTGCATGTTCAAGGGCAAGTTTGATTCCTTCGTCTCCCGAATTTGCACCGATCACCGAATAGCCTTCGGGCACAAGATATTTGGTAAGGATTTCAATGACGTCGGGATCATCATCGATGCAGAGAACACGCGTACCTGTACCGACAACGGCCCGCACGGGGGACGGTCCTGCAACAGGAGCTGCCGGCTTCGGAAGTGCCGGTACCGGTGCAACCGGATTCGAACGTATCGGGGGTGCAGGCTTCTCTAATTTTTCCCGCATTTCTTCGGGAAACACGGAAGGAATGGTAAGCGTGAATGTTGAGCCTTTTCCAAATTCACTGTCCACTGTCAGGTCGCCGCCGAGGATGAGCGCAAGACGGCGCGAGATCGGCAGACCGAGACCGGTCCCTTTATACTTTCTGGTGTTGCTGTTGTCGATCTGTTGAAACTCTTCAAATACCTTGCTGAAGTTCTTTGGCTCGATGCCGATGCCGGAATCTTTCACTGAAAACGAGACCATTCCATTCTTTTGCGCCACCGTTATAACAATTTCCCCTTTCTCGGTGAACTTCGCCGCGTTGCTGAGCAGGTTGACAAGAATCTGCTTGACTTTCAAACAGTCGGTTTGCAGCACGCGGAGATTCTGCCCGAGGTTCTGCTTCAGAACGATCTCCTTGCCTTTGAGCAAACCTTCGACCGCCATCACAGAATTGGCAACGACGTTGGCGGCATCGTCCGTTTCGACGTTGACGGACATCCGGCCCGATTCAAGTTTCGAGAAGTCAAGAATGTCATTGATGAGCTGGAGCAGATGCTTTCCGTTGCGCAAAACTTTTTCCAGCGCCATATGCTGGTCCGGCGTCAGCGGGTCGCCGCTGGGTCCGAGCAACACCGAGCTGAAACCGATGATCGAATTCAGCGGCGTGCGAAGCTCATGCGACATGCTGGCAAGGAAGTCCGACTTCACACGGTACGCTTTTTCGAGCTCCATATGCTTCGAGTTCAATTCTTCATTTTTCTGCGCGACTTCGCGGGTCAGTTTTTGGGACGCTTCAAAATTTCTCGCATTCGTGATCGCGACGCCCAGCTGGGGGACGGAGTTATTGATGATCTCTTTTTGTAATTCGTCGAAGCGGTTCATCGAGCCGAGCAGCAGAACGCCCAATACTTTATCCTGGAACAAAATCGGAACTGCGAGAACCGAGTAGGGTGCTATTTCAACAAGCCCCGTATCGACCGAGAAGCCGGAGAGGATGGGGATGTTTTTGACTTCAAGGACCCGCTGTTCGGCGGCGCATTGCCCCGGAATCCCCTCGCCCATCGCAAATGTTTTGACATTCACCCCTTTTTCTTTCAACGCATAACCGGCGGTGAGTTCGAGAATATTCTTTTCCTCATTCATCAAATACAGTGCTCCGACCGTCGCTTTCGCATGGTGGCACAACAACTGCAGGCTTCGGTGTTGGATGGTGTTGATGTCGGCGTACGCATTCAACGCCGTTACCAGCTCTGAATAGGCATTCAACCGCGTGTAATTATTTCCCAGCATCGTCGACATTTTATTGAAATCCGCCGCAAGCTGCCCCAGCTCATCAGAACGATTAAGGTTGATCGGGTCAAACTTTCCCGCCATAATATTCTGGGTCCCCTCTTTCAAAATACTGACAGGGTTCGTAATCGATCGCGTCAACACGAAGCCGAGCGCTACGGCGAAGACGGCGAGCAGAATGTTAACTAAACCGATGAAGGTGGCAAGGTCTTTTCCCAGGCTTGTCGCACGGTCGAGACTGTGCTGCTGGGACATCGAGAGCTGTTTCGACATGTCGCTTACAAGTGACCTGGCATGGTTCAGATATTGGGCTTTCACTTCCTCGTTCACCAGTGAAGCCACTTCCGAATCGATATTTGCGCCCCCCTTACGATCGGTTCCAAGTTTGATCTTCTTGTCCCCGAATTCCCCGATCCATTTATACGTAAGCGCTTTTACCTCGTGGAACGAGGGCGTGAGGAGACTGTCGCTCACGCCGTTGTCGACAACGGTCATTGCATCGTCAAATTCCTTGATTGCATTTTCATACGATGCCTTTGCAGATTCGTCTCCGGTGACGAGATAGAGATTCGCCTCATCCGGCGCGTCGGCCAGCACATGGCGCACATTTTCGACATTCGTGAGGGTTCTAATCTCGTTCGACGTGGACCCAAAATTCTTTTCGATCTCAGCGAGGAGGTAGAGCGTCAGAAGCGTCATTGCTGTCAGGATGATAAGCAAAAAAGCGAAATTCGCCAGCACTCTCCAATACAATTTTGTCTTCAGCATGGTCTTCTCCTACCCGTTGAGAATATGATACAGCGTATGCCGTTGAAAAGGAATTTCATGGTCGGTTGCTCCATAGGTCAGTCTGCAATATATTTTCTGATCAAAGTGATCAGCTCTTCAGGGTCCATCGGCTTCGAATAATGCTCGGCGCATCCGATCTCGAGCGTGCGCACTTTATCTTCGGGCTTTGCCTGGGCGGTGAACGCAATGATCGGGATATGTTTCGTCCGCGTATCTCCCTTGAGAATAGGAATCGCAGTCCATCCGTCCATCACCGGCATCTGCATATCCATCAGAATAAGGCTTGGCAGGTGCTCGATCGCCTTGTCGACGGCCTCCTGTCCGTTCTCAGCAACGATGAGTTCCGCGCCAAGACGGCTCCGCTGCAGCACAAACGACACCAGGTCGCGGTTGTCCTCATCATCCTCTGCCAATAAAATCTTTTTACTCATATTCACATTCCTTTCAATGTTCAGAATTAATCAGCTCAGAGACGAGACATAATCGCGGAAATGAGCCAACTTTTCGTTCATGGTAATCATAAGTTCATCTACATCCACAGGCTTCTTCAAAAAACCTTCATGATGACGAAGCTCCGACGATTGGAGCTCAGACACTTCGGACTCCTGGCATAAGAGGATGAAGGGAATAAAATTGAACTTCACTGTCGCGCGAAGCAAATGCAAAAATTTTATCCCGCTCAGGCTCCCCGGAGAAAATTCCGTGTGGCATAATATGAGATTGGGGTTGACCTTCTCTATTTTTTCCAGCGCTTCTTCCGGTGTTGTCGATAAGACCACCGCATATCCGGCAGACTTCAGACGGGAGATCAATTCGTCTTTTGTCTTCGCGTTCGGCGACACATACAGAACTGTTCCCTTATACTGGTCGGCGACAAGGTCGAGGAGGAATTTCGTTTCATATTCGAGGTACTCTTCCATCGTCACCTGATAGACCTTGCGCAGCCACTCAAACGTGGATGACGAACTCCGCAGCAGCTGGCGTTTCGCTATGACTTCCTTCACGGCATTGCTGTACATTTTCAATTTCACTTCGCGCCGCAGCGATTGCTCGACATTCTCGGGTATCGACAACGATATTGCAAGCTTATGAAATTCTTCATTTTCTGCATCGCTGGGCGCCCCGTTGAGCCAACCTTTTTCCAACGAATGCCGCAACTGTCTCACGTTGGATTCCAGTTGTTGGTTGGTCATCTCCTCGCGCGCTTTCTTTTCCTGCTCCAGTGAATGCGAGAGCATTTGAATTTGGCGCTTCATCTCCTCCAACGTAGCCTCCATCGCCTTCTGTTCTGCGGCCGTCGGCAAAGGCTCTGGCCTTGGCTCTTTTGGCTTAGGGACAGGTGGGGGAGTTGCCGCCGGAGGAGAATTTGCTTCAACTGAGGCAACGGGCTGCGGCGGCGCCGAAACAGCTTGAGGAACTGGTTTAGGCGGAGGAGGTTCAGCGACTGGTGCCGGCTTCACGACGGGCGGCGGAACAACGGCAGGCGGTGCAGCGGCGCGCGGCGGCGGTACGACTACATGCGGCGCCGGCGCACGCGGTGGAACATGCGCTGGCGGCGTTGCGGCACGCGGGGGTACGACAACCGGTGGCGGAGCGGCAGTTGCGGACTGGGGAACAACCGGCGGCGGAACTGCAACCGGAGCCGCAGTTGCAGGTCCAGCTTCCTTTTTTTTCTGCGCCTCAAAATAGTTGATGCGGTCCAGAAATGCGACGACGTAAACATTGGCCGGATCCAGCTTCTTCGCTTTTTCAATTTCCGTCCGAGCCTCATGAAAACGAGACTCTTTCAAAAAGCGATCCGCCGCCAAGAGACATTGCTTTGCAGCAGCCTTATCGGGAGGTCCTGAAGGAGAATTCGAGGCACTATTTTGCGGAATGCTCGTCAAAGAGTTCTATTATTGGTACATGTTTCCGGCAACGTCTTGTTTATTTCACCCAACTCCATCTCTTAATCTTATATCACCTGCTATCCAAAAAACGAGAGGGGAGATTTTGAAAAATTTGATAGTCTGGGTTGTCGTGCACCCAGAGGGAGTCGAACCCCCAACCCTCAGATTCGAAGTCTGATGCTCTATCCAGTTGAGCTATGGGTGCAAGCTTAATTCTATTGCAAATATGTTAATCGAAATCCCGCCGCCCTTTGGCGGGATTGCGCTATGGGTGCAATTTTCGACGTGAAATATACAAAACTTTGCAGGGGAAGGCAAGGATGCCTCGCGTAATGCTTTATACGCCTTGTGGATGAAAATACTTAGTTTAATTGCGTCGACTTCAATCGTATTCTCCCCCCATTGCTATAAATACTGAGTGCATTTGAACAATTGCATGCCAAAGAGGTTGTTTTCGATTGCAAGATGAACAAACCGCATAAATATTTTGTGCGAAGAGAAAAAAATTACTTTCGTGGACCACGAATCCACCAGCTCTGGAAAAATCTGCGGTTGGCCGGTATATCTTGGCAATTTGCACCCTTGAAAGAGCTTCAGGACTTTGAAAGAAAATAATTTTCACGTAACATGTAGTCGATGCCCTTGCAAGAGCTGCAGCATTCATCAGACGGCGCATTGAATCCAAATATTTCATTCTAACTTCATGGCGTTAACAATTACACACGTCGCATCCATTGAACATCCTCATCTTGAGCCGTACCGTACGCTCAAACGACCTTTGGAGCATCAGAAAGAAGGAATTTTTGTAGCTGAAGGAGAAAAGGTTGTCCGGCGATTGCTCGAAAGTCCACTCCGGATTCTCTCCATCCTGCTTACCCACGAGTGGTTTGCGTTATACAAACCGCTGCTGGAAGCCCGGAGCGAAACAATCAGCGTCCATATTGCTGAGAAGGAATTGATGGAAACAATCGTTGGTTTCCAATTACATAAAGGAATCATGGCAGTAGCAAAGGTTCCTGAACGAACTACGCTCGAGAGTGTTGCTGCTCGCGTGAAGCGTCCGCTCTTCTTTGTGGCAGCAGATGGAATCATGAATTCGGAAAACCTAGGCGTCATCGTCCGGAATTGTGCATCGTTCGGCGTCAGCGCTTTACTTATCGGCGAATCATCGTGCGACCCGTACCTCAGGCGCGCGGTCCGGAATTCGATGGGGAATATTTTTTCACTGCCTGTTGTTTATCTCTCGGATACTGAAAAAGAATTACGGAAAATCCGCTCAGAGTTTAATGCAGCAATCATTGCCGCACATCCGCGGGAGACCAGCAGATCGATCGATACTATCGATTTCACCGCCAATTGCTGCATCGTGCTGGGAAGTGAAGGACATGGTATTTCGGAGCGGGTCCTTGCCGCGTGCGACATGGAAACGGCGATCCCGATGACGACAGGGGTAGATTCACTTAACGTCGCCAGCGCGAGTGCGGTGATCATGTACGAAGTGCAGCGGCAGCGTAAGCGGAAAACCTCCTAACGATGTCGCCGAAAAATTCAACTTAGGGTTTTTTCTCCGTGGCGCTGTTCGCCGCCTCTGTGCTTCTTTGTGAAGCAATATTCTTGTTACACAGAGTGGCACAGAGATTCACAGAGTTCCACTGAAACACGCTTGCGCCTTCATCGTAAATTTTATTTATATTGAGCGATGGAAACATTCTCCCTTGGGCTTGCCTGGAATTGGATTTACGACTCTGACTTTGTCGCCGGCATTGAGCACGCATGCGCGGAGCAGGGAATGACGACATACCGGGTTGAGCCATCCAACGTCTTGGAGACTCTCTATCGGCTGCGGTCCGGCGAAATTGCATTCCGGACATTCCTCGACCGTGCATCGGATGACGATAATTCTTTCGAACCACTCGTGCGGTTCCTCGCCAAGTCCCCAACGCACTTCTACAATATGAACGAACATGTAGACCGTGCAAAGGATAAAGCGACGATGCACCTGGAGTTTATAACAAACGGACTCTTTGTGCCGTACACGATTATCATTTCGCCGTACAACAAGAAAAAAGAATTGGAGTTGAGCCTCTCGGAACTTGCGATGCTCGGCAGACCATTTATCATAAAGCCGGCGAACACGACCGGCGGGGGCGCCGGCGTCGTCCTCGGTGCAGAATCTTTGAAGGATGTCATCGAAACACGTCAGCATCACAAGAACGATAAATACCTCTTGCAGGAGACCGTCAAACCGAAAATTCTAGACGGCAGCAAGGCGTGGTTTCGCGTCCTGTATGCGTTTGGCGAGATTATTCCCTGTTGGTGGGATGATGCCACCCATATTTACCGCCGCGTTAATCCGGATGAAGAGGAGCGCTACGGCATCGGAGCGCTGAGAGAATCGATGAGGAAAATTCAAACGGTATGCAGTCTCGACTTCTTTTCTTCTGAAATCGTGCTCACGAAAGAAAACACGTTTGTCGTCGTCGATTATGTGAACGAGGTTTGCGACATGCGATTGCAGTCGAAACATATGGACGGAGTGCCGGACGATGTTGTGCGAAGAATTCAAGAGTTGATTGCAAAGGAAACAAAGAACCATTGTCCTTCGTGATAAAAAGATGCCGGGCATTTTACAACACCCGGCATTCTCAAACAGCCGCACTCAACTACTAGCACAAGATTTCTTTATAATCCCAAAAGTGCAGCTCGAGCAAAAACGCTAAGAATCTTTTTAGAATCACTGGGCGACTTCGCGCCTTTGCGCGACACATGCCCTTAAATATATGCTCACACAGCGACTTTCGGAAGGTGCGTCATAGCTTCTTCAATCGCGGCAGACGGATATTCAAAATCCTGAAGTTTTCCCAGACGATACTGCTCGTATGCCGTCATATCGAAATGGCCGTGGCCGGAGAGATTGAATGCAATGACTTTTTTCTCGCCGGTTTGTTTGCACTTCAGCGCTTCGTTGATCGCGACGCGAATTGCGTGAGCTGACTCCGGAGCAGGAATTATTCCTTCCGACTGAGAAAACCTTACCGCAGCTTCGAATGTTTCCAGCTGGTGCACCGCCTGCGCCTCAATATCCCCATGGTCGACCAGCGCGCTGACGCTCGGCGCCATTCCGTGGTAGCGAAGTCCGCCGGCGTGTATGCCCGGCGGCATAAACGTATGTCCGAGTGTAAACATTTTGACGATAGGCGCCATTGCCGCTGCATCACCGAAATCGAATGTGTATTTTCCTTTTGTCAGGGTCGGACACGATGCCGGTTCGACGGCGATGACCCTCGCTTTCTTCCCGTTCGTGAGATTCTGATGAACGAATGGAAACGCAAATCCTGCAAAATTCGACCCGCCCCCTGCGCAGCCGATCACGATATCAGGATACTCGCCGGCCATTTCCATTTGTTCAAGCGCTTCAATACCGATCACTGTTTGGTGCATGAGCACATGTCCGAGCACAGAGCCGAGGCTGTATTTTTTTGTTCCCCCGCTTGTAGCAGCTACTTCGACCGCCTCAGAAATTGCCATCCCGAGGGAACCTTGTGAATCGGGATGTTCGGCCAATACCTTTTTTCCGAATTGTGTTCTGTCAGTTGGACTCGCATAGACACGTGCTCCGAAATTTTCCATGATGATACGGCGGTACGGCTTCTGATGATATGAAACTTTCACCATATAGACTTCGAGGTCTAATCCAAAAAAATTGCATGCCATCGCGAGGGCAGAGCCCCATTGACCGGCACCGGTCTCCGTCGTCAGCGCCTTTGTGCCTGCCTCCTTATTAAAAAAGGCCTGAGGCACTGCCGTGTTCGGTTTGTGTGAACCTACCGGGCTGACGCCTTCATATTTATAGTAAATATGAGCCGGGGTGCCAAGTGCTTTTTCCAGTCGCACTGCACGATGCAGCGGCGTAGGACGCCACAGCTTATAAACTTCCCGGACTGGCTCAGGAATTTCAATCCAACGTTCGGTGCTTACTTCCTGCATGATAAGGTTCATCGGAAAGAGAACACTGAGAAAGGCAGGGGTCACGGGCTGCATCGTTCCAGGATGTAATACAGGGGCAGGGGGCACAGGCAAATCGGCACTGATGTTGTACCATGCCTTAGGAATCTTTCTTTCTTCCAGCAAAAATTTATATTGCTCACTCATAAAACTGCTCCATCGAATGATGATAAATCAGTAATTTAGAATTACGATATATTCAAGGGTACAACCGACGGCTCTCCATCGAAGACCTTCAAGACATGGATGAGGGCGTTAACAGCAGGAGTATCTACGAAAGCGGCGTTCTACATTGTAAGGAGTGCTTCGTTCAAAGATGTATCTGTACCGATCGAAGAGCAGCCGCGGACGGAAGGGCGCACCTATGCGAGTCTTGATCGGCCAAGCCTCGCAGCAACAAATCACAGATCAACATTGATTATACATTTTGAAAGTAATTGTTTTTGCCCAGAATGTCAAACAATAGCTGGTTTTGGAGATCTCCGCTCATCCTGCCTGCGTGGAAGAGCCGTTCTCATTATTATAGGTCTTTTTCTGATGCGGGCAAACTATTTCTCACTGCATACTTGACTTTCAAACGAGCCTTTAATACATTAACATTCAATGCGTTGCAAACCTACTCAATGACACACCATATGTTGAACAATCGTTCGGAGGATCTATGGCTTCCTGGATATCCAGCATGGCGAGAGTGAAAGCTCGTCAGGCAGTTGGTTTTGTGGCACTTATCGCGTTTGCAAGCCTAATCGGATGCGGCGGTTCTTCGGAAACGGCACAGACGGATACAAGCAAGACCGACACAACTGCAATCCATTTGGATACTACAATGATTGCCCACGACACGACAGGCGCCGCGGCCCTCCCCGAAACGACAGCGGTGATGCAGGCCCCTCCCACAAAAGAGGAAATGCTTCAACAAGAAATTGAGGAAATCAAGACTGAAAATATACAGCTCCAGCAGAAACTCGATGCCACCGAGCAAAAGAATAAAGACCTGATGGCAAAAGTTTCAGACTTTGAAGCAGCCCAGATCACGGCGCAGGAAAAAGCATCAAAGTCATCTGCAGCAAAACCGATGTCGATGAAACGAACACCGGCGGGCAAATCGACAAGAGAAGATATTCAGCAATATGAAGGCGCGGTCGCCCTTGCAAAGGAACGAAAATTCAAGGAAGCGATCGATGAGTTCCAATCGCTGCTGGACGGCGGAGTCAAATCCGATTACGCCGATAATTGCCACTATTGGATCGGGTTATGCCGCTACAGCATGCACGAATACAAAATGGCGATTCAGCAATTCCAGGAGGTCCTAAAATTTAAGATATCCAAAAAGAGAGATGATTCCCAGTTTATGATCGCGCAGACGTACGACCGGATGGGTAATCACCAGCAAGCGCAGGTAGAATTCAAAAAATTTGTAGAGCTGTACCCGAACAGCGAATATGTGCAAAGAGCTCAGGCAAAAATAAAGTAACTTTTTGATTGACAATAAAAAGGCCGGCTTCGATCAATCGATGCCGGCCTTTTCGTTTCCACTCCAAGGGGACGATTACTGAAACCGCATCACGCCCTTCAAGTCGACCACATCAAATTCTTCTTCCAGCTTGCATAAGAAATGAATCAGCACTTGAGCCGTTGCATACGCATCACCGGAGGCTCTGTGGCGCTCTGAGTTTCGAATCCCCAGCTGCTTAGCGACCGGGCCGAGCGACTTGCTGTACAGGTTTGGAAGCAAACGCCGCGCGAGCTTGCATGTGCAGAGAACAGGATTTTGGATCCGTTCGATCCTCCCTTTCGCCAACGTACTGTTGACGAATCCTAAATCGAACGGCGCATTATGTGCTGTGAACACGCCGCCGCCAAGGAACTCCGCAATTGCCGGAGCTACTTCATCTGCTGTCGGAGCTTTGGCAACCATCTCATCATCGATGCCGGTCAATGCCGTAACCTCATCAGGGATCGGCATCAGCGGGTTGACAAGCGTAGTGTATTCGTCCCACAACAACCCGTTGCGGACTTTAATCATTGCAATTTCAGTAATGCCGCCGTCGCGCGGAGAAAGGCCGGTTGTTTCTACGTCGACGACAACAAATGTTGTTGCGGCGATAGTCTGGCTCATGATATCTGTCGTATCAATTGGCATCAGAGTGGCCGTCCATTAAGAAACTCACTGCATACTGCGACATCGTCTTCGCTTCCGATAAAAAGAGGTGTTTTTTGATGAAGTGCTTCGGGGATGATATCGAGGATTCGCCGGCTGCCATCAGTCGCCGCACCCCCCGCCTGTTCCATGATAAACGCCATCGGATTGGCTTCGTACATCAATCGGAGTTTCCCGTGAGGATACCGAGAGTCTCCGGGATACAAAAATATGCCGCCGTACAGCAAGGTGCGGTGGATATCCGCTACCATCGACCCGATATATCTTCCGGAATATGGCCGGCCCGTTTTTCCATCCTCTTCCTGCAAATACTTGATGTATTTCTTGACGCCGGCATCCCAGTACCGATAATTCCCTTCGTTCACACTGTAGACTCTCCCGCGCTTCGGAACCCGGATGTTCTCATGGGATAAAAGAAATTCACCGATGCTCGGGTCGAGAGTAAAACCGTGAACGCCGTCGCCGGTTGTATAGATTAGCATGGTGCTCGATCCGTAGACGACATATCCTGCCGCTATTTGCTTGTAGCCGGGTTGAGTACAATCGGCAAGAGTTCCTTTTCCCGAATTTGAAACGCGCCGGAAGATCGAAAAGATCGTGCCGATGGTGATGTTGGCATCGATATTCGAAGAACCGTCGAGCGGGTCGAACAAGAGAACATACTTCCCTTTCGGGTAATCATCGGGGATATGCAGAACTCCTTCATTCTCTTCGGACGCCATCACACAGAGATGTCCGCCGTGGTCCATTGCCTTGTAGATCGCCTCGTCGGCAAAGACATCCAGCTTCTTTACAGCGTCGCCGTGAATATTTTCTTTCCCGGCCAGTCCGAGAATATTAACCAGTCCAGCCTTGCTCACTTCGCGCCAAATCACTTTGAATGCCAGCGTCAAATCGCGAAGTACGGCGGAAAAATTTCCCGTTGCTCCCGGATGCTGCCGCTCCCCTTCGATAATATGGCGTTCAATGGTGATGACTTTGCTGGACATGCATCGATTGTAGATTTTTTAACGGACCGTTATTGAAAATGTATAGAAAAGAGGTTCAAATTACAAGGTTGATTACGCTGATTGCTCAGATTGCACTCAGATTGTCCCGAAGGGATTCCTTCGAAACTGATGGCGCAGATTATCTGAGAAATCTGCAGTCTGAGTACAATCTGCGCAATCCGGGTAATCAAAAGGTAGGAATATAAATAATTAAGTAAGCTAATTTTTTATTTGACCTACATTAAAAAATTATCTATCCTTAAATAAAAAAGAGGACACCCATGGAAACTTCAGTTGTCACCGTTAAGGGGCAAGTTGTCGTGCCGGCCAATATCCGCCGCAAGTTTGGAATAAAAAAGGGGACAAAGATCGCATTCATAGAGCAGAACGGCAAGCTCTTCATCCAGCCCCTGGACAAGAACTATTTTGAAAGCCTCGCCGGCATATTAGGAACGGAAGGCAAAATGCTCAAGTCGCTTATGGATGACAAGAAGCGGGAGCGTGAGTTATGAAAGCGACCGTGCTGGACAGCTATGCATTGATCTCTTTTCTGGAGCGCGAAGAAGGTTACGATGAGGTCTCTGCGGTGCTTGATGAATGCGTATTAAAAGACCGTATCGCGTATATGTGCGTCGTCAATTGGGGAGAAGTTTTGTATCACGGCTATCGCAGCGGCGGCGAAAAAACTGCGAAGCTGGCAGAGGACACTCTGAAGGCACTGCCAATTCAGGTGGTCGATGCGGACAAAGAATTGACCCGCACGGTTGCAGAGTTGAAAGCTTTTAATAAAATGTCCTTTGCGGATTGTTTTGCCGCCGCGCTGGCAATAAAAAAGAAGTGCGAGCTGGTCACCGGCGACAAAGAGTTTAAGCAGGTGGAAAGCAAAATTAAGATACGGTGGATAAAATAGAAGGTTCAGCCAATATCTCTTCAAAGTGTCCAGATTTAATTCGCGGAAGCTCGTGTAGGCCAAAGAATCTGCGTAATCAGTTCCGAAGGAATCCCTTCGGGACAATCTGAGCAGACTCTGCGCCATCAGCGTAATCACTCCCCAACTTCCTGCTCTTTGTATTGCAGTTGGTACAGTTTGTAGTATATCCCGCCGAGAGCAAGAAGCTGCTGATGTGTGCCCGATTCCCGGATCTCACCTTTGTGCATCACAATAATCTTGTCTGCGCTCTGAATCGTGGAGAGCCGGTGCGCAATAACGATTGAACTTCTCCCCGCCAGCAATTTCTTGATTGCAGATTGGATGAGCAATTCCGTTTGGGTATCCACGCTCGACGTCGCTTCGTCGAGCACCAGGATTTTCGGATTGTACGCAAGCGCGCGCGCAAATGAGAGCAACTGCTTTTGACCGACGGAGAGAGTCGAACCCCGCTCCTTGACTCCCTCATCGTACTGATGGGGCATGGCTTCAATAAACTGGTCAACGCCTACGAACTGAGCCGCAGCTTTCACGCGCTCAAAGGGGATTGCATCGTTCCCCAAATTGATGTTCCCTTTGATATCGCCGGAAAAAAGAAAGACATCCTGCAGCACCACGGCGATGTGCGTCCGTAAATCAGCAACGTTAACGTCTTTAATATTGATATCGTCGACAAGAATTTCCCCCTTCTGGATCTCATAAAACCGCGAGAGCAGGCTGATGATCGTGGTCTTCCCGGCTCCCGTATGCCCGACAAATGCTATCGTCTCGCCTGGCTGAATCGTGAACGAAACATTCTTCAGCACCCAGTCTTCGTCGTTGTATGCAAACCAGACGTTGCGAAATTCGACTTTCCCTTTCATGGCCGATAAAGAAACCGCCGACTCCGGATTTTGAAAAAAGCTTTGATCATCGAGTAATTTGAAAATTCGTTCGGACGACGCCATCGCCGTCTGCATGATGTTGTATTTTTCCGACAGGTCGCGGATTGGGCGCCAAAACATTTCGTTGAATTGGAGAAACGCCATGATTGTTCCGATGGTGACTTTTCCCTCGAGCGACTTTCCCCCGGCATACCAAACAATCAATCCTACGGCAACGGCCCCGATAATATCGACGGCAGGATAAAACACCGCGTAATAGAAGATCGAACGAATATTGGCGTCCCGGTGAGCGGCGTTTAACCCGTCGAATTGGTCGTAGGCTTTCTTCTCCCGGTTAAATATCTGGTCAACGATCATCCCGGTGATATGTTCCTGCATGAAGGTGTTGATCTTCGCTATTTGAATCCGGACATCGCGATATGCTTCGCGGGCCTTTTTCCGAAAAAGAAAAGTGCCATAAAATAAAAACGGAAGAACGCTCAGCGACACAAATGCAAGCTGCCAGTTCATCGAAAACATGAACCATAATATTCCGGCAATCATAAAGACGTCGCTGAAAACCATGACGATGCCCGAAGAGAACATGTCGTTCAGCACTTCGACGTCGCTCGTCACGCGCGTGATCAGCCTGCCAATAGGATTCCTGTCGTAAAATTTTAACGACAGGTTCTGCAGGTGCCTGAACAGCTCCATCCGCAGGTCGAAAATTGTCCGCTGTCCGATCCATTGCGTGAGGTACGAATTAAAATACTGCATCACACCCCGAAGTGTGAGAACGCCCAAAAACATCAACGCCGTGATCAGCAATCCATGCTCGTCGTGATTCTTGATGTTCACGTCGACGGCAATCTTCGTAAAGTACGGCCTCACAGCCTCCAACGCCGAAACCACCATGCTCAGCACGATGCCGAGCACGACGTACCATTTGTACGGCCGGAGGTAATGAATCAGCCGCTTCATCAACTTTCCGTCGTAGGCTTTACCGAGAACTTCTTCTTCGTGCATGGTTCAGTGAAAAGTTAAAAGTGTAAAGTGAAAAGCTTAAAGCTTTTTCATACGAGATGTTCGCACAATAGCACCCAGGATTTTCTTCAATTCTTCCGCTTCATTAATCACTGCAGTAAACCGCGATGGCTGCATGATCTTTGAATCTCGAATAAGACGTAACCAGTAGTGAGATTCACTTGCCTCTCTTAAAGCAACGCTCATCCTGTGAGTAAACTCCGGTTTTGAGTAAGCTCCAATCGCTTCCTCAACGTTCGCCCCAATTGATGTTGCTGACCTCAAGAGTTGATTAGAGATAATCTTTATTTCATTTTGATTCGGAAGCTGTCGCGTCATTTTGACAATCCGCAGAGTAAATCGATAGCTTCTATCAAGAATCTTGATATCGATGTCGCGCACGCCGTCCCCCCTTTTTCACTTTACACTTTTAACTTTTCACTTTTTCACTCACTTTTCACTACTTAAAGCTGCTCCAATTCCCTCTCCAGCAGCTGCTTATAGTGCAAATTCGCGTAGATACCGCCGCGGTCGACAAGTTCGTCGTGTCGCCCCCGTTCAACAATTTGACCTTTGTCCATCACGATGATCATATCGGCATCCTTGACCGTGGAAATACGATGACTGATAATGATGCTCGTCCGGTTTTCCATCACACGGCGCAGGCGCTTGAGAATGGCTTCTTCCGTGTACGTATCCACCGACGAGAGGGCATCGTCGAGGATAAGAATTTTCGGTTCCCTCAGAACTGCCCGCGCAATGCTCGTCCGCTGCTTCTGTCCACCCGACAATGTGATGCCCCGTTCGCCAAGCGCGGTCTCAAACTGCTGGGGAAAATCATTGACGTCTTTCGCGATTTGCGAAATTTCCGCAGCCTCCCGAATCTGTTCTTGAGAAATTCCATCCACTCCGTAGCTGATGTTTTCCGATATCGACTCGGAGAACAAAAATGTTTCCTGCGGTACATAGCCAACATGGGAACGCAAAACTTCCAGTGGAATTTTCTTGATATTGACACCGTCGAGAAGCAGCTCCCCTTCTGTCACGTCGTACAAACGGGGGAGCAGGTTGACAAACGTGCTCTTGCCGGAGCCGGTATAGCCGACGATGGCGAGCGTGGTGCCCTTGGGAATTTTGAGGTCGATATTCTTTAGCGTCGGTTTTGCGGCCCCCTTGTGGGTGAAAGAAACATTTTTGAATTCGATTTCCCCGTCAATATGCTTGATCAGGATATCCGTTTCTTCCGAATCCCGGATTTCCGGTACTGTGTCGAATATTTTCGCAAGTCTTTCCATCGACGCTGCGCCCTGTTGAATGATGTTCGTCACCCATCCGAACGCGATCATCGGCCATATCAACATCGAGAGATACGTGAAAAACGCCGTCAACGTTCCTATAGAAATCTTCCCGGCAATGACCTGCAAGCCGCCAAAATACACCGTGATGACCAAAGAGAAACCGACCAGCATATACATCATCGGCCACATGATCGATTGCGCTTTCGCCAGGACGAGATTTTTTTTCAGATATACCCAGCTTAATTTTTCGAAGAGCCCGATCTCGTACTCTTCCCGCACGTATGCTTTGACCACCCGGATACCCGAAAGATTTTCCTGCGCGCGAGTCGTGAGAAGCGAGGACCGTTCCTGCCGTTCGTTGAATTTCGCATGAATAATCTTGCCCAGTTTATAGACGGCATAGGAGATAAGGGGAAGTGGAACCAGCGCAACCAGCGTCAGAGACCAATCCTTGACAAACATGAGCGTCAATGCCATCGAAAACGTCATGAACGTGTCGGACGGGTACATGATCCCCGGACCGAGCACATTGCGCACTGCAGAAATATCGTTCGTTGCGTGCGCCATCAAATCGCCAGTCGGTGTGTTCTGGAAATAGCTGAGCGGAAGCTTTTGTATATGTGCGAGAAAATCGTTGCGCAGGTCGTACTCGATCTTTCGCGAGACAACGATAATCGTCTGACGCGTCAGAAATGTCATGAAGCCGGCAACGAGCGCAAAGCCGACGATCAACCCGGCGTCCCTCAGCAGTTTTGAATACTGGATAACACCCGCTTCGATCCCGTGTTTGATCGTATCGACGGCATTTCCGATAAACAACGGCGTTGCGACTACAAACAAATTACTGATAATAACGGTGCAGACGCCCCACAGGAGGGTGCCTTTATACTTTGTTAAGTAAGGGCGTAGACGGAGAAGAGATTTCATAATGGCATTTGGCTATTTGCTATTAGCCGTTTGTTTTAACCTGCTGATGAGGCTGTTGATCATTTTCTGCTCTGTCTCCAAACAGGTATTCAAATTCTCAATTTGGTTATTTGAAACCAACTGAAGCTTTTGAATAATGATTAGTCGAGTTTCAAGCTCAAACGCCGATCCCATAGCGATCTCCAAAAATCGCATATACTCTATTTCACTCGGCCTGCTACTTCCTTCTGCGATGTTAGATGGGATGGATACAGCTGCTCGACATATTTGACTCTTTAATCCGTACTTTTCTTCACTGGGTAACTGTTCCGACAACTTCTAAACATCTACTACAAGTTGAATACCTTGCCGCCAAATGTTAAGTGTCCTGAAATTTCTAACAGTCCCCCCTAAAAACAAAAAGCAAATAGCTAACAGCTCATCCCCTACTCCACAACCGCAAACTTCGTGTACGGCTGCAGCACTTTCGGAAGAACGACTTTCCCTTCCGGCGTTTGATATTGCTCGAGCAATGCAGCGAGGACACGCGGAAGCGCAAGAGCCGATCCGTTCAACGTATGCACGAATTCCTGTTTTCCTGTCTCGGTCGATTTGTATTTGATGTTCATCCTCCTGGCCTGAAACGCTTCGAAGTTACTGCACGAAGAAACCTCGAGCCATTTTTTCTGCCCTGGCGCCCAGACTTCCAGGTCGTATTTTTTTGTTTGAGTGAAACCCATGTCGCCGGTGCACATCAAGAGCGTGTGGTACGGAAGACCGAGCAGCTGCAGCAGGTGTTCCGCATCCTGCCGAAGCGATTCCAACTCGTCGTACGATTTTGACGGCAGGACAAATTTCACTAATTCAACTTTGTCAAACTGGTGGAGTCGATTCAAACCGCGCACATCTTTGCCGTAAGAACCCGCTTCGCGGCGAAAACAGGGAGTGTAGGCCGCATATTGAACGGGCAGGTTTTTCTCTTCAAACAATTCTTTTCGATGAAAGTTCGTTACGGGCACTTCAGCAGTCGGAATCAAATAAAAGCCATCCCGTTCTGCGGCGTACATAAGGTCCTCTTTGTCCGGAATTTGCCCGGTTCCGCGTGCGCTCTCTTCATTCACAACAAGGGGAGAATTAATTTCTATGTAGCCCCGTTCAGCCGCCTGGTCGAGGAAAAAATTTATAAGGGCACGCTCGAGAACAGCCCCTTTTCCCACATAAAACGGGAATCCGGCTCCGGCAACTTTTGCTCCCCGTGCGAAATCAATAATGCCGAGTTTTTCAGCAAGCTCCCAATGCGGTTTTAATTCGAAATCTACAGAAAGTTTTTCGCCCCAGGAAAAAATTTCTTTGTTGTCAAGAGGGGTTGCCCCGACCGGCACTGAAGAATGAGGAATATTGGGAACGGTGAGGAGCAAAGCGTCAAGCCGTTCCTGCACCACCTTCAACTCCTCATCAATCGCCTGTATGCGGTCCTTTACCCCATTCATTTCAGCAATCGCAGCGGAAGCGTCTTGCTGCGCTTTTTTCATCTGCCCGATTTTTGCGGAGACTTCGTTGCGTTTTGCCTTGAGCGTTTCGCCTTCCTGAATGAAGACACGCCGCTGTTCGTCGAATGAAATAATTTCATCGACGTTATCGACTTCCCGTTTCGCCGAGATCCCCTGTTTTACAAGGTCGGTATGCTCGCGAATAAATTTTAAGTCTAGCATTGTTCTTGGCTGGTAAGGCTGTGTTTTAGGTTATGTGTTTTACGTTTTGAGTTTTACGCTTTACGTTCTTCTTACTCTTTACTATTTACTGCTGACTGTTCACTGTTTACCGATTACTGAGTCACCTGCATCGTCACGAGAAGAGCATAACCGGTACTCCCGAATTTGACTTTTTCTATTGTAAGAGGCTCGATCTTATGGTCCTTTATGGCATACACCTGCTGTTCGCTCTTCTGCGTTGAATCCTGTAACGAATTTGCAGCCGTAAACCGTTCCTGCATTTTCGTCGCGGCTTTCCCCGATACTGATTCACAGAAATTTCCGCAGACAATGATTGGAAGACTGTCATACGATTGCGCAATCGAAATTATTTCTTCCGCTTCATGTATCCTGTCGGACGGGGATTCTTCGTCCAATTCGGTCGATGATACACCAACTTCTTTTAATCCTACGTCGATCACTCCAAACGCGAGCGAACGACGGACTTTCCCTTCTTCAACCGGCAGCGGCTGCACGACGGTTTGTTTCACAGGATACGTACTAAATATCGCATTGCCCGAATCGAACCCTTCAAAATATCTTGCCTTGCCAAAAAAGTTGTACATCTCGGCTTGTTTCGCAAGCTCCAAAACGGCATCGAAATCCGTTTTCCCCTCCTCCGGCCGCTCTATTTGTTGAACCGCAACAATATCCGCACCGGTCGATTTGATTAGCTTTGCTAGTTTTCGGGTGTCGCTTTTCCCTTTCAATGTATGACGGACATTCACCGACAAGATTTTGAATGTTGAGGAGATGGGCTTTTTTTCTGCCGGGGGGGCGACAGTGGCTACCTTCGTCGGAGCGCATGAGGTCAAAACAAACGCAAGAATGGCAACGATGGCGATTGCAGAATCAGGCCTAGTACGGCACAGCAAGGGAGACGACATGCTCATGTTAGTTCAACGTTAAATGGAGGAGTTCCCGCTTCAGCATTTCGAGTCCCTGCACCAGTGTCATCGGACGGAAATCGAGTTCTTTTTCCGCCTTCATCGTCGCAAGGCTCGTCACAAGCGGGCGCACTGCAATTTGATGGAGCTCGCTGCTTTTTGCCTTCTGAATAAGCGAGGAACTAAGCCCGAAGACTTCGGCGGCTTTCACGGCAAATTCATTCCTGCTGACTGCATCCGCACCGCCGATATGGTACAGACCTGAACACTCCCGTTCAATAACTTTGACAATGCTTGCGGCAAGGTCCCTCACGTGCGTGGGGTTGGCGATCTGGTCGTCGACACAGCGGATGTTTTTTCCTTCGCGCAAACTGTTGATGACCCACAATGCAAAATTATTTTTTACGTTAATGCCCGTCCCGTAGACGACAATCGTCCGGAGAATTGCGGAAGAAATTCCCCCGGCAAGAATTACATTTTCACCGGCCAGTTTTGTTTTGCCGTAATAGTTGACCGGGTTGACGCGGTCTGTCTCTTTGTACTGACCGCTTTTTCCGTCAAACACATAGTCCGTTGAAATATGAATCAAGAGACAATTAATCCTCCGCGAGACTTCAACCAAATTTTCCACACCGACAACATTCACTTTCCAGGCAAATTCCCGCTGCGTTTCACACGCGTCGACATTCGTCATCGCCGCGGCATTCACTATAATATCGGGGCGAAAGCTCGTGACAAGGCTTTTGACGTCCCCCTTGCTCGTTATGTCGAGCTGAGTATAATCAAAGAGATGGCGGTCGAGCACAAACATCCTGTGATGCGAGGTGTTGAGCACTTCGTACTCAGTCTCATGCCCCAGCATCAACGCTAAGCGCTGACCGAGGAGCCCGTTACTGCCGCAAATGAGGACGCGTTTCATTTTCCGTTTTCGCCCATTGCCTTGAATTGTGACAACCGGTCGATCTCGTCCGACCCGGAAAACGCGCTGTTTGCAGCAGCGACTTCATTTGCAAACTCTGCCGCACGTTCAAAATTCTTTGTCCTGCAATACTGATACAGGAAAGCAGAACCGAATACGTCTCCGCACCCAGTGGGATCTTTGGAGCTTGTGGGAATACCCGGAAATTCTTTTCGCAGCAAATGCTTATGTTCTTGCTGGAAGATCGTAACTCCCTTCGCTCCACGGGTAACGCACATACCACTGACCATGAGCGGCAGCATCTGCTTGGCGAGCATTTCTTCATTGTATTGCTCGACCGATAACCCCGCCGCTTCCTCTTCGTTCATTTGCACTGAATTCACCATGAAGCACCACCTCCTCCACTCGGAAAGGGCGCGGCGATACCGCGAAGCCTCAGCGTCGACTCCGAGCGTCAGGCTGTGCAGATCGAGATGAATCGGCGTATTCTTTGGCCTTATCGCAAGCCGAATCTGATCGAGCGTTTCCAGTGTGATATCCGACCCGGAAATCATGTTCAGTAAAATTCCATGCACTGACAAGAATGGTTCGATTCGGGAAAACGGGATCGGCGATGAAATATGCTTCGAACATTCGGTCCTCGTTTCTTTGTCGCTGTAAAAAAGATGAACCTGATTGGTCTCGCCTCCGAATGAAAAAATGCCGTCCGTATTCACGTTTGGATACTTCGCCAATAATTGCCGGACCGCGTCAAATTCTTTCTCACCGACGCCGAATACCGGAAAAATCGTATCTGCATTCGACGCAATATTCGCCATCGCGGCAACAGCGAAGTAAATACCCCCGTAGCCTTTCTTCTCTGTTCCGTCATATTGATGGATGACGTCTAAACACAAATGTCCAATGACCGTCAGCTTCACTTTTTACTTTCTGTAGACTGCGTTTGGGTCGAAGAGAATATCGTTCGTTTCTTTAAATCCCTTCCCGCCGTCAACAACCTCGCGAAAAAAGCAGGTCCGATGCCCTGTATGGCAAGCTGCTCCTCCTACCTGATTGACTTTCAGCAGCACCGCGTCTCCGTCGCAGTCGACATGAATGGACCGTATCTCCTGAATGTTGCCCGACTCCTCGCCTTTCATCCAGAACTTTTTTCGTGAACGGCTCCAGTACGTCGCTCGATTGGTCTCGATGGTTGTCCGGAGACTCTCCCTGTTCATCCACGCCATCATCAGGATTTCCCCCGACTTTTCTTCCTGCGCAATTGCAGGGATAAGCCCCTCGGAATCGAATTTCAATTGCTCTATTATATTCATTATTCTCTCCGCGCTTCAGCGCCTTTGCGGTCTCGTACTTTAATTTCTCATCAAGATATTTTTTGACAGCAAATATTCTTTCGCTTCCCGGATAGCATATTGCCTGAAATGAAAAATCGATGCTGCGAGGACTGCGTCGGCCTTTCCTTCATTAAACGCGGCAAGCAAATGGTCGAGATTTCCAGCGCCGCCGCTGGCAATCACCGGGATTTTTACCCCGGACGTCACTGCCCGCAGCAGCTCGATATCATATCCATCTTTCGTGCCGTCGCGGTCCATGCTTGTCAGAAGAATTTCACCGGCACCGAGCGATTCCACTTTCTGCGCCCATTCCACCGCGTCGAGTTCTGTTTCAGTCCGTCCGCCGTTGATAAATACCTTCCAGTTTTTCCCGGAGGGAGCCCGTTTCGCATCAATTGCCACGACGATGCACTGCACGCCGAACTGGTCAGCCCCGTCCGAAACAAGAAGCGGATTTTTGACTGCAGCCGTATTCACGCTGATTTTATCCGCGCCGCTGCGAAGAATTTCGCGCATATCGTCAGCGGTACGAATTCCGCCTCCGATGGTAAATGGAATAAAGACTTCTTCCGCTGTCCGGCGTACAACGTCGAGCATCGTCGCACGGTTGTCGGACGAAGCGGAGATGTCGAGAAACACAAGTTCGTCGGCGCCTTCCCCGTCGTAGAACTTCGCCTGCGCAACGGGGTCGCCTGCGTCGATCAAGTCAACAAAGTTGACTCCTTTTACAACTCGCCCTTTATCGACATCCAAACACGGTATGATTCGTTTTGCTAACATCGTTTCAGTTATCTATAGAGCAGTAAACAGAAAAGCTCTTACGCCGAACTGTTACTGTTTAGTATTCATTGTTTACTATTTTATATTCTTCTCGTCGGCCCAAGGTCGTCCAGCACCTTCTCGTTGAGCCGCCAGAGAGCTTGACACGGAAATTTATTTTCGTACAACGCTTTCCCTACGATGACAGAATCGACGCCGAATTTTTCAAGCTCTTGCATTCTGATTAAATCTTTGAAACCGGAGACGCCCCCCGATGCAGTGATCTTCACCCCTGTTCGAACAGCCATTTCCTTAATAGCGTCAAAATTAGGGCCCGTCAACATCCCATCCCGCATGATGTCGGTATACACGATCCTGCAGACGCCAAGGGCTTTCATTTTCAATGCAAGCGTTATTGCATCAACACCCGAATCATGCTGCCAGCCCTGCGTCATCACAACACCATTCTTGGCGTCAATTCCTACGGCGATTTTTCTGGGGCCAAAATCTTTGACGACCCGCCGTACAAGCTCCGGGTCTTCGATCGCCGCGGTCCCCAGCACCACACGGTAAACGCCGATGTTGAAAAGTTCCTGAATCTCTTCGTATCTGCGGATGCCGCCTCCCAGCTGGACCGGGATATCGACGGCGTCGACAATTTTTTTTATAGCACCAAGGTTCTTCAATTGACCTTCGAATGCGCCGTCGAGATCAACCACGTGGAGCGTTTTCGCGTTCTCACCCCGCCAGAGAATCGCCATCTTCGCCGGGTCGTTAGAATAGATTTTTTCAGTGCCCGGCTCTCCCTGCACCAGCCGAACGCACTTTCCATCTTTAATATCGATCGCGGGAAGGATTAAGATCATAAGGATTACAATTCGGAAAAATTTTTCAGCATTTGGAGTCCGGCTGTCTGGCTTTTTTCCGGATGAAATTGGATGCCGAAAATATATTCTTTCTGGACCACGGAAGTAAAATGAAAGCCGTACTCCGTTGTCGTCAGCGTTACTTCTTCCTGCGGCTGCGCATAGTACGAGTGGACAAAATAGACGAAGCTTTTGTCGACAACCGATTTCAGTATTTTCGACTCGCGCCTGATCTCCATTTGATTCCATCCGATATGGGGAACTTTCACGGTGCTGGGAAACAGCTTTACTTCCCCGCGAATGAGATTCAAGCCGTCATGCATTCCGTTTTCGGAACTCCGCGTGAAAAGCAGCTGCATTCCCAGGCATATTCCGATCAACGGCTTCCCGGCGTGTGCACTCGTGCAGATCAACTCATCCAGCCCGAGCGATGTAATGTTCTCCATCGCCTTCCCGAACGCGCCGACTCCCGGCAGCACAAGTTTGTCTGCGCGCGACAGCTCTTTCACATCGCTCGAAATGAACGCAGACGCGCCTACTTTTTCGAACGCCTTCTGCACAGACCGCAGGTTGTTAAGTTTGTAGTCTATTATTCCGAGCATAGCGCAACAGTTAAAAGTGAAAAGTTAAAAGTGCGAAATGTTTTCTTTATTAACTTTTCACTTTTAACTTTTAACTCAATCATAACTTTCCTTTCGTCGAGAGCACTCCTTTGACTCTCGCATCTTTCTCGCAGGCAACGCGGAGTGCCCGCGCAAGCGCTTTGAACATCGCTTCGATCTTGTGGTGCGTGTTTGAGCCGTACAGTACTTCAACATGGATGTTCGCTTTAATGTTCTCCGCAAACGACAGGAAAAAATGTTTGATCATCTCCGTCGACAGATCGCCCACGTTCTTCCTGTTGAACTCGGCTTTGAAGACCAGCGCCGAACGGCCGCCGAGGTCGACGACGCACCGTGCAAGCGATTCATCCATCGGCACGTACGCGGAGCCGTACCGGGCGATGCCCGTCCTTTCTTTCAACGCTTTGCCGAACGCTTGTCCGAGCGCGATGGCGACATCTTCTGTCGTATGGTGATCGTCAACGCGCAAATCTCCTTTGCATTTCAGTTGGATGTCAAACATTCCGTGCCTGGTAAAAAGCTCCAGCATGTGGTCCAGAAAACCGATGCCGGTCGAGACGGCATACTTTCCGTTTCCGTCAATTTGCAGCGTCACGGAGATGTTGGTCTCTTTTGTTTTACGTTGAACGGATGCACTGCGCATAGTATTCTTTTCTTAGAGGAAAAAATAAGGACGTTCATCGGAACGTCCATAAGTTATTATGCAAAAAAAATGTGTGAGTTTCAAGGGGAGGGAACATAATGAAAAACGCCGATTATTGTTCATCGGCGTTTGTTCATTGATCATTGTTGATTGTTACGAGCATCCGCTTGTTGAACCGCATTGCAGGCACTTGTAGCAGCTTCCCGAACGGATCATGATACTCCCGCATTCAGAGCATGGAGGTGCATCCGCCTGCGTTTGGAAAATAACCTTTTCGTTCGATTCAATTGCCGACGCCCGTTTCAACTCAAGTTTTGTGTCGGTTTTTTCGAGCTGTTTTGTTTCTGCGACAACGGTCGATGCCGGTTGTTCTTCCTTCGGCAAAAACTTCATCGCGAGCCAGCGGAAAATATAATCGCAGATCGATTTTGCAATCGGAATGTCTTTGTTGTTCGTGAATCCGGAGGGCTCGAATCGCATGTGTGTAAACTTGTCCGTCAGAACTTTCAACGGAACGCCGTATTGCAGCGCAAGCGAAACAGATGTCGCCAGCGCATCCATAATACCGGAAATGGTCGAACCTTCTTTCGACATCGTGATGAACACTTCACCCGGGGTTTCATCTTCATACAAGCCGACAGTGATATAACCTTCATGTCCTGCAATGCTGAATTTGTGCGTTATCGCCTGGCGTTCATCGGGCAAGCGGCGGCGTGCAGGACGTGCTTTTGGTTTGTCGTTCTTGTCAAGCGACGTGCTGAGCGGCTGTGTCCGTTTGCAGCCGTCGCGGTAGACCGCGATCGACTTCAAGCCGAGTTTCCATGCCTCGATATACGCCTGCATGATTTCGTCCGGCGTCACTTCATTCGGCATGTTGACGGTTTTGGAAATCGCACCCGACAGGAAGGGCTGAACCGCCGACATCATTTTGATATGTCCCATGTACTGAATGGAGCGTTCTCCTTTGGCCGGCTTGAATGCGCAATCGAAAACGGAAAGATGTTCTTCTTTCAAATACGGGGCACCTTCAATGGTGTCATTTTTTTCAATGTATTTGATGATGTGTTCGATCTGCTCACTGTCGTAGCCGAGTTTTCTGAGCGCTTCCGGAACCGTTTGATTGACGATTTTCATCATCCCGCCGCCGACCAGCTTCTTATATTTTACGAGCGCGATATCGGGCTCGACACCCGTGGTGTCGCAATCCATCATGAAGCCGATTGTTCCGGTTGGAGCGAGCACTGTCGCCTGCCCGTTGCGGAAACCGTATTCTTTGCCCACGGCAATCGCATCTTTCCACACTTCGTGGGATGCCAAGAGCAATTCATTCGGAACATAGTTGTCGCTGATCCTGTCGGCAAAGAGGCTGTGCTTGGTCATAACGCTCAACATCGGTTCGCGATTCACGGCAAAACCTTTGAATGCTCCGATTTCTTTCGCGATGAGCGCGGATTGTTTGTACGCTTCACCGCACATAAGCGAGGTAACGGCGGCCGCATACTCACGTCCGGCATCGCTGTCGTACGCAAGGCCGCGGGCCATCAACAACGCGCCGAGGTTTGCGTAGCCGAGGCCGAGCGGACGGAAATCGTGGCTGTTACGTTCAATAGCCGGCGTCGGGTAGCTCGCGTTGCCGACAAAAATTTCCTGCGCCGTGATAGTAATATCGACTGCATGCTTGAATGCCTCAATATCGAACTCGGCGTTGTCTTTTCTGAATTTCATGAGATTGAGCGATGCAAGGTTGCATGCCGAATCGTCGAGGTACATGTACTCGCTGCATGGATTTGACGAGTTGATGCGAGACGTGACTGACGAGGTGTGCCAGTTGTTCACGGTCGTGTCGTACTGCATTCCCGGGTCGCCGCAGAGCCATGCGGCTTCCGCCATTTGGCGCAGCAGGTCGCGGGCACGAAAAGTATCCATCACCTTTCCGCCGCGTACTGCTTTTGTCGTCCATTCTTTATCTTCGAGCGCCGCTTTCATAAACTCATCAGTTACACGGACGGAATGATTTGCATTCTGGTATGAGATCGTATCGTACGCACCTCCCGGGACGTTGAAACCGCCGTCGTACCCCGCTTCAATCAGCGCCCATGCCTTTTTTTCTTCTTCCGCTTTGCAGTTGATGAAGTCGACGATATCCGGATGGTCTGCATTGAGAATAACCATCTTCGCTGCGCGGCGCGTTTTGCCGCCGGATTTAATAACGCCTGCAAACGCATCGAACCCCTTCATGAACGAAACCGGGCCCGAGGCAGTACCGCCCCCCGAAAGATGCTCTCGTGAAGATCGAAGCGTTGAAAGGTTCGAACCGGTCCCCGACCCGAACTTAAAGAGCCTTCCTTCAGTGCGGGCAAGCTCAAGAATCGAATCCATCGTATCTTGAACCGAATTAATGAAGCACGCCGAACACTGCGGTTTCTCTTCGACTCCTACGTTGAACCATACCGGGCTGTTGAACGCCATATATTGGTTAACAAGAAGGAATGATAACTCCTGGTAGAATACCTCCGCATCCTCTTCCGAGGCAAAATATTTTCCTTTACGTCCCCATGCCGCTGCTGTCTTTGCAACGCGGTCAACGAGTTGACGCACGCTTGTTTCTCTTTCGGGCGTTCCAATCAAGCCGTGGAAATATTTTGACACCACGACATTCGTCGCAGTCATCGACCAGGACTTCGGTATTTCGACATTCTTTTGTTCAAAAATCTTCTCTCCTTTTTCATTAGAAATGACTGCCGTCCGAAACTCCCATTCTATCTCGTCGAAGGGATGAATTCCGGGTTTGGTAAAGTACCGCCGAATTCTAAGACCGCCCGAAGCTGCTTCATTCGCTGTGCGTGCGATTCCCCTCTTCTCGACGACTGTCGTCTCTTTTTCTGCCATTTCTAACTTCCTCTCCAATCTTAATAATAACGATGTAAAGTGAATTGCCTTTTCGGGAAAAACAGTTGTATTCCCCTTTTCATACCTTTAAATGGGGGCGCGTATCCTTCGCCAAAATAACTAACCGCCCGCCATCAAATAAAACAAGAACCTACGTTATATACACTACTTATTCGGATGAACAATAGCCGGGGGGAAACCAATAGCTAACTGGTTGTGAATATAGCCGGTTAAGGAATACAAGTCAAGTAAAAAATGAGAAAAAATGTTGGAAAGAAAAATACACCTTGACACCATAGTGAATTGACGTCAAGGAGTTTGACCGTTTCCACTTATTGCCGTTATGGCAATTACGATACAAGTTTGAAATAAAAATTCACGAATATCGAAAACGGTCGATTTAACAAAAAAATAAACTTACGATCATACTGAGAATGCCTCTCACATGAGCATGAGTATCTTATCTTCCATTCATCTCGGATGCTTCAATCAACGAGTTAGAAAAAAATGAGGGATTCGTTGTACAGCTTATATAGAGCAAGGAAGAAAAAAACTTTGTCCGAAAAAGTTTGGGCCACCTCATTACGCGAAATTTCGTCCTCTTCATCTCTTCATTCTCGCTTCTCAAAGCTCCGAAAGCACTCATTGACTTTCGCTCATTTTTTTGATAATTTTCAAAAGAAACAGAACACGAGCGCAAATCCTTCTATGATGATATCATACATTCCTATTATTTTAATGCTGGCAGTAGGACTATTGCTCGGCATTGTGCTTTTGAAATTGCATCAGTGGCTCGGACCACACCGGCCTAACGATGAAAAAACTTCGACATACGAGAGCGGAATGGAACCCGTGCGTTCCGCACGCGAACGATTTTCGGTAAAATACTATATGGTTGCAGTCCTCTTTATCCTTTTTGATATCGAGGTCATCTTCCTCTATCCGTGGGCGGTGAACTTTCGCACGCTTGGAATGTTTGGATATATAGAAATGGTCATTTTTATTGCAACGCTGTTAGTAGGGTATTTTTATATCTTGAGGAAGGGTGCGCTGAAATGGGATTAGAACATGCCTTGGGCGACAGCCTTATTACGACAAAGATCGATGCAGCAATCAATTGGTGCAGAAAAAATTCCGTTTGGCCCATGCCGTTAGGAATATCGTGTTGCGGAATCGAAATGATGGCGCTCGTCGATCCGCGGTTCGATGCGTCGCGGTTCGGGTCAGAAGTCATGCGTTTTTCTCCCCGGCAGTGCGACCTCCTGATCGTGGCCGGAACGACGACATACAAAATGGCAAAAGTCGTCCGGAAAATTTATGACCAGATGCCCGATCCAAAGTGGGTCATCGCAATGGGAGTATGCACATCAACGGGGGGAATGTACCGTACGTATTCCGTTGTGCAGGGCATCGACCAGTTTGTGCCGGTGGATGTGTACGTAGCCGGTTGTCCGCCACGCCCTGACAATCTGCTCAATGCCATCATGATGATTCAGCAAAAAATTGGGCGCGGCGAAAGCAGAAGCACTCCGATGACGGTAGCTGAAGAACGGCAGGAACAACAGCTTTTGCAAATTGGAGTTTGAAGAGCACGGGAATATAGAAAACAGGAGACAGAATACAGAAGTCAGAATGGTGCCTCACTGGCAGCAACCGTCTCCTGAATTCTGTCTCCTGTCTCCTGAATTCTGTATTCTCGGTTTTTAACCCACACAAGTTTCGTTATGCCGACAACACCTGTAGAAAAAATCAAAGCACAGTTCCCGTCAAGCCTTCTCGAAGTAAAGGAATTTCGGGACGAAACGACGCTCCACATCAAAAAGGAGGATATTGTTGTTGTTTGCACTTTCCTCCGGGACGACCAAGATTGCAAGTTCGATTACCTGAGCGATCTCTGCGGCGCCGATGCATACACTCCGGAAAATAGGTTTGAAGTCGTGTATAACCTTTATTCCCTTCAAAATAGACAGCGGTTACGCCTCAAAGTTTTTACAGACGAAGCAGACCTGCATGTGCCGAGCGTGACGCCCGTATGGCCGGGGGCTGGATGGCCGGAGCGGGAAGCATTCGACATGTTCGGTGTCATCTTCGACGGCAACAGCGACCTACGCCGAATGTACATGCCCGAAGAGTTCGAATACTTCCCGCTGAGAAAAGATTTCCCCCTCATGGGTATCCCCGACTCAATCCCTTTACCAAGAAAATAACTTCAGCAACCGATGAGCACCGGGTACGAAATAGAAACGAAAAAAAGCAAGATCCTCCATGCCCTGGAGGACAAAGATACGAGCGCCCAGTTCACCGACCCGCTTGAGAATGAAATGATTCTCAACATGGGACCGCAGCATCCTGCAACTCACGGCGTTTTGCGATTGCTCATCAAACTTGACGGGGAAACTGTTGCAGCCGTGGTTCCCGAGCTTGGCTATTTACATCGGGGATACGAAAAGCTTGCCGAGAATTGCAGTTATCACGAGTTTATCCCGCACACAGACCGGCTCGACTACATTTCGCCGTTGATGAATAATACAGCATACATCCTTGCTGTAGAAAAATTGCTGGGAGTGGAAGCACCCCGGCGTGCGCAGTTCATTCGCGTCATCATCTCGGAACTTGCCCGCATCTCATCCCACCTTCTGGCTGTCGGAGCGCTTGGACTGGATATCGGAGCGGTGACCGTATTCATGTGGACATTTCGGGAGCGGGAAAAATTATACGACATTTTCGAAAACCTGACCGGTGCGCGCTTTACTACAAGTTATACCCGTATCGGCGGAGTATCACAAGATATGACCGCTGAAACAAAAGCCGCAATCCAGGATTTTATCAATCGGTTTCCGGCAAATCTCGCGGAATGCGAAAGCCTTCTCAATCGCAACAGGATTTTTGTCGAACGAACCGACGGCGTGGGCATTATTTCGCGTGAGGAGGCGATCGCGATGGGATTCTCGGGACCTAACTTGCGCGGCTCCGGTGTTGAGCATGACCTTCGCCGGTCCAATCCTTACCTTGTGTACGGAGAATTTGATTTTAACATACCGGTCTTCGCCGACGGAGACTGCCTTGCCCGATACTACGTCCGCATCAACGAAATGAAAGAGAGTTTGGGCATCCTTCAGCAGGCCCTCGATAAGATTCCCGCGGGACCGGTTCATGCATTCGAGCCGAAAAAAGTCCTGCCAAAGAAAGAACGCGTTTACACAAAGATGGAAGAACTGATTCACGATTTTATGATCATCAATTTCGGCGTCAATCCTCCTGCCGGAGAAGTGTATCACGCAATCGAAGGATCCAAAGGAGAGCTCGGGTTTTATATCCAGAGCAGGGGCGAGGGACATCCGTGGCGATTAAAGATCCGCTCTCCTTCCTTCATGAATTTACAGCTGCTTCCTCTTTTGTTAAAAGGAAGAATGATATCCGACGTCGTTGCAATTATCGGCAGCATCGATCCCGTGATGGGAGAAGCTGACAAGTAGCGAGCCATTGGCTTTTGGTCATTAGCTCTAGGTAACGATTTTCAATACGATGTCCGGCTAAACGCAAACAGCTAATACCTAACCCCCCTTTACTATGCTGACTGAAGAGAATCTAAGAAAAGCTGAAGAGATAAGAAAACGGTACCCCGCATCGCAAGCTGCGTTGCTGCCCATCCTTTGGATTGCCCAGGAGCAGGAAGGATGGATATCCGAAGAGATGATGCGGTACATCGGGAAATTTTTGGACATCCCTTACGGACACATACTCGGTGTTGTAACCTTTTACTCGATGTACAACTCCAAGAAGCTCGGAAAATATCACATCGAAGTCTGCACGAACATTTCATGCATGTTGCGCGGGTCGGATAAAATTCTGGAGACGATCGAACATCGATGCGGTGCAAAGCCGGGAGAGACTTCTGCTGACGGCAAGTGGACGGTGAGCGAGGTTGAATGCATGGGCGCCTGCGGCGGCGCTCCGATGCTGTCAATCGGTGAAGAGTACTACGAGAATTTGACGCCGGAAAAGACTGAAAATATTCTTTCATCATTAAAATGAGATCGTTGTCAAGGTTGTTAACCTTGACAACGATCAGGCTAAACGAACATGGAACGATACATCCTCCCCGAAATTCCGAACTATCATTTGCTCGAGGTCTACGAGGAGCACGGCGGGTACGGTGCGTTGAAAAAAGCGCTCGGCATGAAGCCGGAAGAGGTGACAGACGAGGTCAAAAAATCGAACCTTCGCGGACGGGGAGGCGCCTGTTTCCCGACCGGCTTGAAATGGACGTTCATGCCGAAGCAGACGACGAAACCAAAATACCTGTGCGTCAACGGGGATGAATCAGAGCCGGGCACGTTCAAAGACCGTCAGATTTTCGATCTCAATCCTCACATGTTGATCGAGGGAACGGTGATCGCGTGCTACGCCATGGGAATAACGACGGCGTACATTTACATCCGCGGTGAGTACGGCAAATGGGTGAAGATGCTTCAAAAAGCGCTCGATGACGCGTACGCAAAAAACTACGTTGGACAAAATATCCTCTCCTCGGGATTTTCGACAAATATCGTTCTTCATAAGGGTGCCGGCGCATACATCTGCGGAGAAGAATCTGCTCTCATGAATTCACTCGAAGGTCAACGAGGCTACCCGCGGGTGAAGCCGCCGTTCCCAGCACAAAACGGTGTGTGGGGGTGCCCTACGACGATCAATAATGTCGAAACGATCTGCAACGTTCCTCTCATCATCAATAAAGGATGGGAATGGTATTCAAAAATCGGCGCGCCAAAACATCCGGGACCGATTCTCGTCGGCATCAGCGGCCACGTAAATAAGCCCGGGGTGTATGAAGTCGCGACCGGCGAACTGCTGACCGATTTGATTTACCGGTATGCCGGGGGTATTCCCGAGGACAAAAAAATTAAAGCGGTGATCCCGGGCGGCTCATCCACGATGATACTCCGCGGCGAATCGATCGAAGGGGTTCGCATGGATGCTGATTCTCTGAAAGCCGCAGGCTCGTCCGTCGGCACGGCGGGAATGATCGTCATGGATGAGAGCACGGATCTGATTCGCGTTATCGCCCGCATCGCAAAATTCTATTATCACGAATCATGCGGTCAGTGCACGCCGTGCCGGGAAGGAACCGGCTGGCTCTGGAAAATTTTAAAACGTTTCGAAACGGGCGCCGCTCAGGAAACAGATATTGACTTGCTGATGGACATCGCCAATAATATAGAAGGCAACACCATTTGCGCACTAGGCGACGCCGCAGCATGGCCCGTACAAAGCATGATCCGGCGTTTTCGTAATGAGTTTGAGAAACGTGTCACGAAGGCCCCATCCAAGACTCAAACAGCCGTACCAAGCATCTCCTGAGAAATTCCTGGGAATGCGCAACTATCAATCATTGACTGAATGCTAGTCCTCTCTTCGCTTCAAAGAGTCAGCATGGCAGTTTATTTTTTACGCAGCATCCCGATCATTCTTCTCTCCCGGCAATATCCTGTCTCAACCAAAACTCCTCGACGTGTTGTCGCTTTCGCCTTCGGATAATTCGAGAGACGCAGAGATTGTTGCTGAGTATGATTTTGTATCTATAGATAGAAACATCTGAAAAATTGTTTCGCGCTACGCCGCAAAGGCGCGAAGATTCTGTTTTAGAATCATTTTGCGACTTTGAGTCTTTGCGCGAACCGCCCTTTCGAGATTATTCAGAAGGCTCAGATAATAATACGCGCGATAAATAATAAATACTCTCGAAAACACTTTGACGGCGATACTATGAAGCAACTCAAACCAAAAGCGCTTCGTCGTGGAGACGTGATCGGCGTGATTGCGCCGGCAAGCGCCCCGACATCACAAGAAAAAATCGACAACGGTGCAGAGTATCTCGAACGTCTCGGCTACCGCGTTAAGTTCGGGAAGAATGTCCGGGCCGTGCGGGGCTTTCTTGCCGGAACTGATGAAGAACGCGCCGCGGACGTCAACGAAATGTTTGCCGATAAGCACGTACGAGCGATCATTGCCGTGAGAGGAGGATACGGAACGCCCCGGTTGCTCCCTCTCATCGACTACCGCCTCATCAAACGCAATCCAAAAATCTTCGTCGGTTACAGCGACCTCACCGCATTACAACTCGCGCTGTTCAAAAAAACCGGGATGGTCTCGTTTTCAGGACCGATGGCAGGGGTGGAAATGTTCAAGGGAATAGATCCTTTTACGGAAGAGCATTTTTGGAAGATGATCTCGTCGACCAAAAAACCGGGCGAGATCCATAATCCTGATGCGCGCCCGTTAAAATCGATGGGAAAAGGAAAAGCTTCCGGCGTGCTGATCGGCGGAAATTTATCGCTCATCACTTCAATTACCGGCACGCCGTATTTGCCTTCGTTCAAGAATTCCATTTTGTTTTTTGAAGAGATCGGGGAAGAGTGCTACCGGTTTGACCGCATGATGAACCAGCTGGCTCTGGCAGGAATTTTTAAAAACGCAAAAGGAATCGTTGTCGGCGAATTGACCGACATAAAACCGTCCGATGCGGCAAAACCGTACCTCACTGTAGATGAAATCGTAGCCGACCACCTCTCTCATCTCTCGAAGCCGATCCTTACAGGGCTGGTCTACGGCCACGTCGCACGAAAACTCACCATGCCAATTGGGATTCGGGCATCCGTTGACTCGACACAATGTTCATTCTCACTCCTTGAAGCCGCCGTTGAACGGTGAGACGGAAAAGCATCTGACGCAGAGCAATTTTCGATAAATTCCGGGTAGTGCCTTAATTTAGGATAGGTGTGAAACTTGCTCACGCAAAGTCGCTAAGCCGCAAAGAGAATGGTTATGTCTTCCTTGCGGCTTACCGTCTGGCGAAGTGATCCCCTTGGGAATTGCGCGATGTTTTCAGCTATCCGTAAAAAGTCTCTTGGACTTTGTTCTAATATTAAGACATTAACAAATTCCTAAGTGTTTTGCTTATGGATCTTTATTTGCTTACTTTTACCTCCGAGGCTGAGTGGACACGACAGTCTCATCCCTCTTCACCTTTGCCATATTAAAGAATAACATTGACGTTAAAGAATAACAGCCGCTGCGTTTTCCAGATTGTCACAAAAGGAAACGCCGCCCACAAAAATTATTTCAACTCACGTTCCATTATATCCATCACACTCAACTCAAAGAGGTTTCTTATGTCTAAACAACTGCTCATTTTGGCTTGCTTTGTCATCTTTATCGCTGCCGCCTCGTCCATGCCGGCTGCAGAGAAAAATTCAGCGATGGGCGGAAAAGTCACTGTTGTAGTGACCCACGAGGTAAAGGACTACGCTTCTTGGCGCAAGGCGTTTAATATGGATGCGTCAAACCGCAAAGCTTCGGGATTTCAAGTCATGGGTGTGTACACAGATGTGAAGAATCCGAACATGGTTACAGTCATCGGCAATTTCGCAAGCGCTGCCGCTGCGGATTCATTCATGGTAAATCCCAAGTTGAAGGAAGCAATGGAAAAAGGCGGCGTGATCGGCAAACCCGACGTAAAAGTACTTATATCGGGAGCTAAATAATCCCGCCCGCTCTTTCTTTGAGGGAAAAATGGCTGCTTCAGCAAAAAGGCTGGAGCAGCCTTCCTTCAAACACTGTTGTCTGAACAACAAAAATATATACATCGTCGAAGAACGGAAGACTCTTAAAACCAGTCAAGGAGAATTATGCGTAAGCTAAAATTTGTCTTGGGCGCAGTTGTTCTATTTTTGATGAGCGTATATTGTGAAACTGCGATTGCGCAAATGAACCACGCCGGTATGAGCGAAAGCACCATCACCAGAGCAGTCGCTGTACTCCATCCAACAAAAGGCAATTCGGTCGCTGGCATCGTCAGGTTTGAAGCGGTCTCGGAAGGCATCCGCGTGGTGGCTGACCTCACCGGATTGACGCCCGGGAAACATGGCTTCCACATCCACGAGTACGGCGATTGCAGCGCAGAGGACGGATCTTCGGCCGGAGGACATTTCAATCCGGAGAAGATGCCTCACAGCTCGCCGTCAAGCAAAGAGCGGCATGTCGGAGATCTTGGCAATATCGAAGCGGACAAAGATGGTAAAGCTCATCTCGATTATGTCGATACAATGATCTCGTTCAGCGGGAAGGACTCAATCATCGGCCGGGGCGTAGTCGTTCATGAGAAAGAAGACGACCTCAAAACTCAGCCGACCGGAGCCGCGGGTGCACGTGTAGCTTGTGGCGTTGTTGGAATTGCGAAATAAAGCCAGGAGCGCACGCTCATTCTTCTCCCGTGGAATGACAGACGAAGAATCGAATAGCGATGGTGAAGGGATTGACCAGACGGCGACCTGTTTTAGAATGCCCGAGGTGAAAGAAGAAGCCCCGCGGGCATCTTTAACCCCGGAAATCATTGACAAATAAGTCATTTATGATTACATTCACATTGAAAATTTTATGCACGGATAGCTCCCTTTGTTATCAATTGCAGTTTTTGCTTCGGGACGCGGCTCTAATTTTCAGGCGTTAGCCGAAGCAATTTCAAAAAAAAATATCGATGCAAAGATTGTTGTTGTCATCAGCAACAATTCTGACGCGGGTGCGTTGGCCCTCGCTCAAGCGTTTCATATCCCGGCACTTCATCTCAGCCAGAAGCAATTTCCTTCGAAGGATGCATTCACACAAGCGATTCTTTCAGCGCTCGAATCGCATGGCGCTGACTTTATCGTTCTTGCCGGGTACATGAAAAAAATTGATCCGGTCATCATCCGGCAATACCGAAATAACATTATTAATGTGCATCCGGCGCTGCTGCCGGCATTCGGCGGGCAAGGGATGTACGGACATCACGTTCATGAAGCGGTGATCGCACAAGGGGCGCAAGCTTCCGGCGCGACGGTTCACATCGTCGACGAAGAATTCGATCATGGTTCGATTGTGCTTCAGGAAGCAATACCGGTGGAGCCCAACGATACTCCGGAAACTCTTGCCGCGAAAGTGCTGCATATTGAGCACAGGATACTTCCTCGTGCGGTCGAGCTGTTCGCCCGCAAAAAAATTACCGTCGAGAACGGCAAAGTGCTGATACGCGATTGACCACAGACCAAGAGGACATCATTGTTAAAAATTCGCCGGGCGCTTCTCAGCGTTTCCAATAAAGAAGGTATTGTCGAGCTCGCATTAGAACTTCATCGACTCGGAGTAGAAATAATTTCAACGGGAGGGACGCACGCGCTCCTGTCTGCCTCGGATATTCCAGTGAAACAAGTTTCGGAGATTACAGGCTTCCCGGAAATATTGGATGGCAGAGTAAAAACACTTCATCCCGCCGTTCACGCAGGCTTGCTCGCTGTGCTCGACAACCCGATTCACCGAAAACAGCTTGACGACCTTCATATCCAGCCGATTGACCTTGTGGTGGTCAATTTGTACCCGTTCAAAGAAACAATCGAGAAAAACGCCGCGACGATGGAAGAGGCGATCGAGCAGATCGACATCGGCGGACCGGCGATGATCCGTTCGGCTGCAAAAAATTATCGTTTCACATGCGTCGTCGTAAGCCCTAAAAAATATTCCGGCCTCGTGCTCGAACTCCGTGAGCGGAACGGGTCGGTCAGCGAAGAAACGTGTTTCAGGCTTGCGAAGGAAGCGTTTGAGCATACGGCGCATTACGATGCAGTGATCGCCGAATACCTCCAGAAGAGAACACCGGAACAGCAAGATTTCCCCGAAACGCTCACACTCTCGTTGACGAAAATTTTCGACCTCCGCTATGGCGAGAACCCTCATCAGCATGCGGCGTTGTACGGGGGTTTTGAACACTGTTTCAAGAAGCTCCACGGCAAAGAGATGTCGTACAACAACATCATCGACAGTACTGCCGCCGTAAATTTACTTTCAGAATTCGCCGAGCCGACGGCAGTGATCATTAAACACACTAACCCATGCGGAGCAGGACAAGGCTCAACGATTACAGAAGCGTACCGGCGGGCTTTGGCTACAGACCCGAAATCGGCTTATGGCGGCATCGTTGCAGTCAACCGTCCGCTGGACATGCCGGCCGCTGAATTGATCAACCAGATTTTTACAGAGATCATTATCGCGCCGTCTTTTCCGCCGGACGTGCTGGCATTCCTGATGAAGAAAAAGGATCGCCGGTTAATTCAACAAACGGGCGATATCCGTTCGGTCATCGAACCCGACATACGCAAGGTTACCTGCGGCCTTCTTGTGCAGTCCCCCGATAATGCGCGTGTCGTACGCGAAGACCTAAAAGTGGTTACTGAGCGAAAACCGACGAACGAGGAATTGGAGGCGATGATCTTCGCATGGAAGATCGCAAAGCACGTGAAATCCAACGCCATCGTGTATGCTGTCAAAGACTCTACGGTCGGCATCGGGGCGGGCCAAATGTCGAGAATCGACTCATCCAAGCTCGCCGTGCGGAAGGCACAGGATGCAGGGCTGTCGCTGGTGAATACGGTAGTTGCCTCAGATGCATATTTCCCCTTTGCGGATGGACTGATTGAGGCAGTAAAAGCAGGGGCGACGGCAGTTATCCAACCGGGAGGATCCGTGCGAGACGATGAGGTGATCAAGGCGGCAAATGAGAACAACATTGCCATGGTCTTTACCGGCATCCGGCATTTTAAGCATTGACCATGAAACACCGTGCGCAATTTCCAGACCCTCAAGGGTGACATTGTCGATTTTATTTAGGTTTTTGGGGTTAGAATTTTGTATTTTTCGATGGCATTTTATTTAACTTTTAGACATTACACCAATGGGAATTCTTTCCGTCTTTTCCGCAGACCTCGCAATCGACCTCGGCACTGCCAATACGCTTATTCATATGAAGGGCAAAGGCATCGTCTTGAACGAGCCTTCGATCGTCGCCTTTGACCGCAACACAAAAAAAATTGTTGCTATCGGAAACGAAGCCAGAGAAATGCTCGGACGCACACACCGCGACATCCGAACGATTCGGCCGATGAAAGACGGAGTGATCGCCGATTTTGAAATAGCTGAGGGAATGCTGCGGGAGTTCATAAAAAAAATCCACGCCAACTGGCTGCCGAGCCGGCGGATCGTTATCTGCGTTCCAAGCGGAGTGACAGAGGTAGAAAAACGAGCGGTGCGTGATTCGGCCGAGCACGCAGGAGCAAAAGAGGTCCATCTTATCGCGGAACCGATGGCTGCAGCAATCGGCGTCGGGCTGGACGTCGACAACCCCGTCGGCAATATGGTCGTTGATATCGGCGGCGGCACGACGGAGATTGCCGTCATCGCGTTGTCGGGGATTGTGAATGAAGAATCGATTCGCATCGCCGGCGATGAAATGAATTCTGCGATCATCCAGTTTTTCAAAAAGAACCATAACATTCTCATCGGCGAGCGGACCGCGGAAGCGATCAAGTGCGAAGTCGGTTCGGTGATGCCGTTGAAAGAAGAAGTAACGATTCAAGTCAAAGGGCGGGATCTCGTGAACGGCATTCCAAAAACAACGGAAGCAAGCTCGGTGGAAATCCGTGAATCATTGAACGAATGCATTCAACAAATTGTCGACGCGGTGAAGTTAACGCTTGAGCGGACACCCCCAGAGCTCTCGTCGGATATTCTCGACCGCGGCATCATGCTCTCGGGCGGCGGCGCGCTGCTCAAGGGATTGGATGAGCGGCTTAGGCTCGAAACAAATTTGCCGGTCCACGTCGCAGAAGACCCTCTCACCGCTGTCGTGCGCGGCACGGGAAAAGTCCTGGAGAATTTGAATCACTATTCTAAAGTGCTCATTAAGAACCGGCGGTATTAACAATTAACAATCAACAATGAACAATTAACAATGAAGGCTATCCGCACCTATGTTCATTGTTAATTGCTGATTGGTCATTGAAATATGCAGCGCCTATACCAACTGTACTTCCTCTTTAAAGAATACATCATTTTTTCCTTCCTCGTACTCGTCTCTATCGGACTTCTCACACAGAATGATAACGAACAGGTGCGGCGCATACGTTCGCTGGCAGTAGGAATGGTCGGCGCGTTCCAAAACACCATTTCGGTAATACCGAACGTGTTTGAGATGCAGCGCGAAAACGAAATGCTGAGGAGGATGAACGTAAACCTTGCGGATGAAGTCAACCAGCTCCGGGAAGCACGTCTCGAGAACATGCGCCTCCGCTCCATGATTGCGTTGAAAGAGACATCCACCACGAAACTCATCGCGGGAAAAATTGTAGCAAAGAATCTCAACCTCCTTCGCAACACGCTCACGATGAACATCGGAGAAAACGACGGCGTGGCAGTCGGCATGCCGATCGTAACCGGCGAGGGACTTGTCGGCAGAGTGATCGCCGTCAGCGGCGATTACGCCGTGGGCCAGGCCATGCTCAACGCGGACTTCAGGGCAAGCGCTAAAGTCCAACGAAGCCGGGTTGACGGCATTATCGCGTGGGATGGGAAATCGGTGATGCTAAAAAACATTGCAAAGTCGCTCGACGTCCGTCCAGGCGATGCAATTGTAACATCAGAATACAGCGATGTCTTCCCCCCGAATATCAAAATTGGGGTCGTGGGTTCTGTGACCGAGGTTCCGGGGAGTTTGTTCAAGCGTGTCGAAGTCGTCCCCTCGGTCGATTTTGTGAAACTCGAAGAAGCCTTCGTTGTAAATTTCATGCCAAACTTAGAGAAAATGCGGTTGGAAGAAAAATCCCAGAAGTAGCGTTGGAACTCCACGACCTCACCTTGTCCCGACGTTGTCGGGACATCCCTCTCCTTCCAGGAGAGGGAAATATTCTTGGTTATTTCAGCACTCATTTACAGAAACAGTCGCGAACTGGTTCCCTCTCCCTTTGGGAGAGGATCAGGGTGAGGGATTTTTTTTGTGTATACATTCCCAAATCACATTCATCACTCCTTCCCGATTTGCCGAGAATTCCTTGTTTGAAAAACGGAGCACTGTCACACCGTGCATTCTCAGGAATTGATCGCGATGGAAGTCATTCTCCTTCCCTTCTTTTGTATCGTGTTGACTCCCATCTAGCTCCACGGCCAATTTCGCAGAAAAGCAGAAGAAATCTACACTATATGGGCCGATAGGCACCTGTCTGCGAAATTTAACACCAAGCTGATTATTCCTGACCAGCGACCAGAATTTCTTCTCTGCGTTGGTCATTGTGCGACGGAGCGCACGGGCTTTGGCAATTGAAGATTGAGACGAACTGATGAACCGTTTCCCCATGCTTTCCCCTGATTACGCAACACCCTCACCCCATCCCGACTTCGCCGGGCATTCCCTCTCCCTTTGGGAGAGGGATGAAGGGTGAGGGCTACTTCTCCAGAAACTCCAGCACCTCTTTCATGTCCTCCGGCAGCTCGGAATCGAACCGCATGAACTTTTTCGTCGCAGGATGTACAAACCCCAAGCTTTTTGCGTGAAGCGCCTGGCGTGAAATTCTCTCGAGGAGATTTGCCGCTTCCGCTTTTTTCTTGCCGTCCACGCCGCCGGTTGCAATTTTTCTTCCGCCGTACGTTTCATCTCCGAACACCGGATGATGAATATGCGCAAGATGAACGCGAATCTGGTGCGTGCGGCCTGTCCGTAAACGGAGACGGAGCAGGGCAAGATACGTGTACTGCTCCAACACTTCATATTCCGTCACGGCGTATTTCCCTTCTTTAACTACTGCAACTTTTTTTCTGTCGCTCTTACTCCGGCCAAGGGACGCTTCGATAATTCCCTCCGGAGATTTGAACACGCCCCAGACAATCGCCCGGTATTCCCTTTCCGTCGTCTTGTTGGCAAATTGCCGAGAAAGCTTTTGATGCGTTGTTTCATCCTTCGCAACAACAAGCAATCCCGACGTATCTTTATCCAGCCGATGAACGATGCCCGGACGCAGCGGATGCGGCTGTGAAAGAGAACGGGAATGATGGAGCAGCGCGTTGACGAGGGTGCCGGAATAATTCTTGTATGCCGGATGTGTAACCATACCCGCGGGTTTATTCACAACGAGGAGATACCGATCTTCGTAGACAATGTCGAGAGGAATGTTTTCTGGAAGGACTTCCGGAGGTTCCGGCTTGGAAAGTTCTACATGGATGACTTCGCCTGGAATGATTGCGTGGCTGGCTTTTATACGTTTTCCGTTGACGACAACTTCGCCGTTGCGGATAGCATCCTGCACTTTCGTACGCGTCGCGTTTTCAACGTGCGACGTCAGATATACATCGAGCCGTTCTTTTTTTTGTCCGGCCGGAACAACGATGTCGAATTTCCGTTTCATTGAGGAATCGGCGCACGCATGGACATACTAATGCCGGAATAGTAGGAAGGTTACGAACGTATTTTCGGCGGAGTATCCGGTGATGCCGCCGCGGGTTCCAAGGATGGTTTCCCGATTTCTTCCTCCTCGATCACGAAACTTCGATGAAAGATGAGCAAGATCAAAACGCCGATCGTCACCGACGAATCAGCGATGTTGAAGATAGGCCAGCGAGAGAGATGGTATCCAAAGATGGAAACGTTAAAGAAATCAATGTCAATGAAATCCACGACTTTTCCATAAAACAATCCCCCGTCGTTGAACAGCACGCCGTAAAAAACACGGTCGATAAGATTACCGATCGCGCCTCCGAGAATGAGTGCGAGCGAAAAACGGAACAACAACCGCTCGTTCCTCATTTTGTATAAATAGAACAAAATGCCAATGCTCGCAATAACGGAGAAAACGGAGAAAAATAACTTCCCGCCGACATCGATACCGAACGCCATGCCGGGGTTTTCGATGTAGGTAAGCCGCCCAAAGTTCCCAAGAACCGGAATCGTGGAACCGAGAGGGATCCCTTTCACATGAATACCGAGCGCCGAGATTGAAAATCCTTTGATGAAGAGCTTTGTCGCCTGGTCTCCGAGAACGACAAACAACGTCACATATAATATTCTCACGTCACATTTTCCTGCAGCTTGTGGCGAAATACATTACCTGCCCTTTTTTACTTTACAGCGGATGCAAAGTTGCGCATGAGGGACCGCTTCCAGCCGTTCTTTTTCGATCAGTTTTCCGCAGTCAGTGCAAAATCCGTAGGTCCCTTTTTCTATCCGTTTCAACGCATCTTCGAGATAGTTCAAAAATTTACCTTCCCGCGACGCGAACAAAAATGTTTTCTCCCTCTCCATTGCATCGGTCCCCTGTTCCATGTGCATTGAGTACGTAGAGTTCTCGTTCGCATATTCGCCCGTCGTAACATCCATCATGCTCTCTTTGAGAATCTGCAGTTCTTCAAGAATCTCCTTCCTCTTCTCCACGATAATCACCTTGAAGCGCTCCAAATCTTTCACCCCGTAGCCCTTCACTTTCACTGGCCGTTTTTCAGGCGCAGCTTTTGCCATAATCTTATCTGCCGCTTTGGGGGCAACTTTTTTCCGTTTTGCTTTCGTCGCCATACTTCCAGCTCCTTTTTTCACTCCGACGATCTTTCTTTTCGCCGTAACTGCTTTTGCCATGGATGTTCCTCAAAATGGATAGAAATTGAATTAGATTCTTCTCCGGTGTTTACCTTGCCTTCTCAATGCTGATGTCGCATAGTTCGCCGTTGATGTTTTCCTTCAAAGATATTTCTCCTGAGCGCAGCGTGGAGTTGACGTTGACAGCGAGCGTTTCATGTGCAATGTATTCTTGCATAGCTTCTAAGGCCGTTCTCAAGACATCGGTACCAGAATAGGAGATCGAAATTCTGTCCGTCACATCGAAGCCTGCATCCTTCCTCATGTTCTGCACACGGTTGACGAACTCACGCGCAAAGCCTTCATTCCGCAAGTCCGGCGTAATTTCCGTGTCGAGTGCGACCGTCAAGCCGCCGTCTGCTTCCACGAGCCAGCCGTGCAGGTCTTCGTGGAGCACTTCAACGTCTTCTTTCGTGATGGAAAACGTATCGCCGTTCACAGGAATTGCGAACACGCCCGTTTTCTGAAGCAACGTTATCTCCTGCGACGTCATTTCGCGGACTTTCGATGCAACGGCCTGGACCTGCTTGCCGTATTTTTGTCCGAGGGTCCTAAAATTCGGTTTGGCTTTTTTAATGACGATGTCGGATTCGTCGTTGACGAACTCAATTGTTTTTACATTGATCTCGTCCAGAATGACTCCTTCCATTTTCAGGATGGACTGCTTCTGCTCTTCATTCGAAATCGGCACGATGATTTTCTTCAACGGCTGCCGTACTTTGAGGTTCGACTTCATCCTCATCGCCCGCACGATCCCGACAATCCGTACCGCACGATCCATCCGATCCTCAAGTTCCTTGTCGATAACATCAACTTCAACTTCCTGAAGAGTTGCAAGGTGGACCGACTCAAACCGTTCGCTCTTCGTCTCGGAATTCAATCCCCGGTACAATTCATCCGCAAGAAACGGGGCAAACGGGGCCATCATCTTCGTCACGGCAACCAGGCATTCATACAGAGTTTGATACGCGGCAGTTTTGTCTTTTCCTCTTTCGCTCTTCCAAAACCGGCGCCTGTTCCTTCTAACATACCAATTGGAAAGTTGATCTATTGTGAAGTCGCTCACGGCGCGGGCGGCTTTCATAATATCGTATTCATCCATGAAGCGCGTGTACGATCGGATGAGCGTGTTCAGCGATGAAAAAATCCACCGGTCGATTTCTGCCCGTTCCGCAACGGGAATGCGCCTTTCTTCGTAAGAAAACTTGTCGATGTTCGCATACAGCGCGAAGAAGGAATAGGTATTGACCAGCGTGCTGAAGAACTTTCGTTGGACTTCCGCGATCCCTTCTTCATCGAACAACGTCGGACGCCACACCGGACTGTTGGAAACGAGGTACCACCGCGTCGCATCGGCGCCGTATTTTTCAATCAGTTGAAACGGGTCGACTGTATTCCCTTTCGACTTGGACATCTTCTGTCCCTGTTTGTCGAGGATCAGATCGTTCACCAGACAATTTTTGAACGCCGGTTTGTCGAAAAGAAAAGTTCCGATTGAATGTAACGTATAAAACCAGCCGCGTGTCTGGTCGATGCCTTCAGAAATAAAATCTGCCGGGTACGCCTTGTTGAACGTTTCTTCGTTCTCGAACGGATAATGCCACTGAGCAAACGGCATGGCTCCTGAATCGAACCAGACATCGATAAGCTCCGGAGTACGCTTCATTGTGCCGCCGCATTTTTCGCACGTAAACGTCACGGGGTCAACGGACGGCTTATGCAAATCGAGCGGCTGCGGAAAATTCTTCCCCCGCTTCAACTCTTCGACGCTGCCGACACATTTCAGATGGCCGCATTTCTCGCACACCCAAATCGGGAGCGGCGTTCCCCAGTACCGGTCGCGTGATAACGCCCAATCTTTATTCTCCTCAAGCCAATTGCCGAACCTGCCCGAACCGGTTTCCGGCGGTATCCAGTTGATCTGCTTGTTCAATTCTATCATTCTCGGCGCGTACTTCGTTGTGCTGATGTACCATGACTCCCGAGCATAATAGAGCAGCGGCGAAGAACACCGCCAGCAATGCGGATAGCTGTGAAGATACGCTTCTTTTTTGTAAAGAATGTTACGCGATTTTAAATCCTGTATTATTTCTGCATCCGCGTCTTTGACGAACTTCCCTTTGTAGTCGACCACGGTCTCGTCAAATTCGCCCGACTTGTTGACCGGATGAATTGTCGGAAGGCCGTATTTGCGGCCTGTCTGGTAATCGTCTTCGCCGTACGCGGGGGCCATGTGAACGATGCCGGAGCCGTCTTCGGTTGTGACAAAATCAGCCTCGACGACGTACCATCCTTTTTCTTTTGTTTGATGATAGTTAAAGAGGCGTTCGTATTCTTTCCCGATCAATGCTTTTCCTGCAAACTCTGCCGTAATTCTGTACTTGTCTTTCAAAACTCCGAGCCGCGCTTTTGCAAGGATGAGAAATTCTCCTGTCCCGGCGAGAGCATCCTCTTCACCGCTCATCAATTCAACTTTGACATATTCAATCGCCGGATGGATTGCTAGTGCGACATTTGAAATAAGCGTCCACGGGGTTGTGGTCCAGACAAGGAAATATGTGTTCGTTTCCCCCTTCACTTTCATCTTTACATACACGCTCGGATCCTTTACATCTTTATATCCAAGCGCAACTTCGTGGGATGACAGCGGCGTTTCACAACGGGGGCAATACGGCTGAATCTTGTAGCCCTTGTAGATCATCCCCCCATCAAAATATCGTTTCAGCGCCCACCACACTGATTCCATATACTCGTTGGTAAAGGTAATATAGGGGTTGGAAAGGTCTACCCAGTACCCCATTTCGCGCGTCATCGTTTCCCACTCGGTCTTGTACTTCCAGACAGATTTCCTGCATTCTTCGTTGAACTTCTCGACGCCGTATGCAAGAATATCGTCTTTGTGTTTTATTCCGAGCATTTTTTCGACTTCGATCTCGACGGGAAGACCGTGCGTATCCCATCCAGCTTTGCGGTGAACCTGGTATCCGGACATTGTCTTATAACGGCACACGATGTCTTTCAACGCACGCGCCATCACATGATGAATGCCTGGTCGCCCGTTGGCGGTCGGCGGACCTTCGTAAAACGTGTACTGCGGCTTCCCTTCGCGGGAAGAAATGCTTTGCTCAAAAATCTTATTCGCTTCCCAAAACGCGAGAATCTCTTTTTCGACGCCGGAATAATTTATTTTGTCGGTTAGCTCTTTAAACATAAGGAACAATTAATAATTAAGAATTATGAATTAATAATTAAAAAGCGACGATTCAGGGACTGCCTGTAGAATGGCCTTTTTTAATTCTTAATTATTAATTCATAATTGATTTACGACTTCTTTCATGATTGCCGTCAGTTTCGGCTCTGCCGCCACCGCTGTCGCAACGATTTCATCGAGTTTAGCCGGCTTGAGTGCGTCCGGGAAACACTCGTCCGTAATGATTGAGAATCCGAGTACGCGCATCGCCATGTGGACCGCGACGATACATTCCGGCACTGTGGACATCCCAACGACATCTCCTCCTATGCCGCGGAGAAAACGATACTCGGCCCGCGTTTCTAGATTGGGTCCGGGAACTGCCACAAACACACCTTTTTGAACTTTGATTTTCAGCTCAAGTGCAATTCTTTCGGCCAGCGCGATCAGCTTTTTGGTATACGGCTCGGACATATCCGGAAAACGAGGGCCAAGTGTTTCATCGTTCGGGCCAATCAACGGGTTGTCGCCGAGAAGGTTGATATGGTCGGTGATGAGCATGACGTCGCCGCGCGAGAAAAGCGGGTTCATTCCGCCGGCAGCATTGGAGACAAGCAGCGTGTTGACTCCCAAAAATTTCATCACGCGAACAGGAAACGTGATCTGCTGCATCGTATAGCCTTCATAATAATGAAAGCGCCCCTGCATCGCGACAACGCTCTTTCCGCCGAGCGTTCCAAAAATTAATTTGCCGTGGTGGGATTCAACCGTCGACAAGGGAAAGTGCGGAATGTCGCCGTAATCGATCACGACGTCCGATTTTATCTCTTTTGCCAATCCTCCGAGTCCAGTGCCGAGAATAATTCCGATGGCCGGCGAAGCCGGGGTCTTCGTTCGTAAAAACTTAACTGCATCGTCAATATGCTGCCGTAACGGAGACATTATTTATTTTCGATTTGCAATTGCCAATTTTCGATTGCCGCTGTTTTTCTGCCATTCACTATTAACTATTTACAGTTTTTTAATAATCTCATCGATTTCAATCGACTCTTTGCCCGTTCCCCGCGATAAGTCTTTCGTCAATTCGTCATCGTCAACTTCGAGCGCTTTGATGAGGTCAATTTCTGAATTCAGCAATACCTTCAGCCGGCTGACGATCGATTCTTTTTTCGACCGGAGATTTGCGATCTCTTCTCGCGTTCTGGACAGATCCATTCGTGCACGGTCCAGAAGCTGGTTTGCCTTCAACTCCGATTCCTGGATGATGAGCTGCCCCTCTTTCCGGGAGTTCTCGATCGATCTCCCGCTTGCCTCCTGTGCCTGCATAAGGGTCTGCTGTAAAGTCTTTTCCATCTGCCGGTAATCGCGAAGCTGTGTTTCAAATTCGACGAGCTGGCCGCTCATTTCCTTGGACTGTCTCAGCAAATCGGCAAATTCATTTGACATCATATCCAAAAATGAATCCACCTCAACGGGGTCGTATCCGCGAAGAACTTTCTTGAACTCCTGTTTTTTTATATCGAGAGGTGTGAGTTTCATCGATGCCTCCTTCAGTGAACGTTTGGTTTTGGCCTTGTCCCGAAAATCGCCGTGCCGATCCGTACCATTGTAGAGCCTTCTTCAATTGCTACCGTGAAGTCGTGCGTCATTCCCATCGAGAGATGCTTCATCGGTTCCGGCAGAATATCGGCTGCGTTAATATCATCAAAGACTCTTTTCAACAACCGAAACGATGGTCGTGACTCCTCAGGGTCGGGCAAGTACGAACTGATTGTCATTAATCCCTGCATCCTGATGTTCGGCTGTGTTGAAAGCTTTCGAACCAAATCTAACGCTTTGCCGGGTGTAACGCCAAATTTCGAACGCTCCCCCGACGTATTCACTTCTATCAATACGTCAATCACTCGACCGAACTTTGCTCCCCGCTTTTGAATCTCTGCCGCAACATTCTCATTGTCGACTGAATGGATCAAATGAACCCAGTCGGCAATATATTTAACTTTGTTTGACTGCAAATGGCCGATAAAATGCCAGCGGATAGCGGGCTCTACAACCTGCGTCCGTTTCTCCCTGATTTCTTGAACGTAATTCTCTCCCACGTCAAGAACACCGGCTTGAGCCACCTCCTCAATCTCATGGCGCCCAAAAGTCTTTGAAACGGCAATCAGCGCGACTGAGTCCGGATTTCGCCCTGCCGCGATACAGGCATTTTTAATCTTTTCCTGTATATTTTTAACGTTTTCAGCGATCATTTGCGGCTTGAATATTAAATATAGCTCATTAAAGCTTCAAAAACAATAAAGAAGATAGCGTAACTCTTCCTCACTTATGCTTTAAGTTTAACTATCAATTGGACTCGCCGTTAAATTACTTGAGTTGCGCCCTGCCGCTATTGACTTAAAACGGCTTTTTTGTTTAATTAAAACAAGCAATCATGCCATCAACCAATCGCAAATCGTATGTCTCATTTGGATTCCGACAATTTTGACGATGAGTTAGGAAGCCAGCCCCCACGGCGTAATGACCGGAATGAGGAGATTGAGCGTTACAAGGATATCCTGAAAAAAGGGGGAAATGGGATCCGGACCATAGAGGCGCTTGAGGAGATTGTGGATTTTTATTTCGAACAGGAAAAGTTCGATGAAGCGCTGCACTTTGCCGACCAGTTGATCGAGTTTGTCCCGTACAGCTCGGACGCGTGGGTACGCAGGGGGATGATTTTAAATAACATGTACCGGTACGACGAGGCAATCGAATGTTATGAGCGCGCCGTGAGCCTCAATCCGAATGAATGCGAAATATATATCAATCTTGGCATTACGTTCGATAATGCCAACAGAGTCGATGAAGCCCTCGAAAGTTTTGAGAAGGCCTTGTCGATTGAACCCGGCAGCGATGAGGCCCTCTTTAATAAAGCAGTGACACTCGAAAAAATAGAGCGGTACAAAGATGCCGCAGAGATTTTTGAGTTCCTGCTGAAAGAAAATAAAGAAAACAAAGATGCAATGTTCGAGCTCGGGTTTTGCTATGACTTTATGGACCGGCTTGAAGAATCTCTCAAATGTTACGACGAACATCTCAACCTCGATCCTGTACAATTATAATGCATGGTACAACCGGGGCATCGTCTTGAATCGGATGGGTGATTTTACCCGTTCGATAGACAGCTACGACATGTGCATAGCCATCAAGGATGATTTCGGCGCTGCATGGTATAACAAAGGCAATGCATTCGCCAACATGGGAAAGTTCCACGAAGCGGTCGAATGTTATTCGCAAACACTCCGCCATGAATCGAAGGATGTCCCCGCATGGCATAATATGGGGAATGCGTACGAGGAGCTGGGAAATTATACCGAAGCGATTAAATGTTTCACGCAAGCGATCAAATACGACAACGAGCATTACGAATCGTTCTTCGGACGCGGGAGCTGCTACGATACGCTCGAGCAATATAAAAAGGCGCTGCAGGACTATAACCGTGCGCTCGAAATTTGCCGCGATTATCCGGAGTTATGGTACGCCAAAGCAGACGTTGAATACAATCTGGGAAAATACCGTGAATGCCTGATCGGCTACAAAATGGTTGTGCAGCTCGATAAAAAAAATTACGAGGCCTGGTTCGACTACGGCGACACACTGTTCGAACTGGGGTATTTGAAAGAAGCGCTGAAAGCGTTGAATCGCTGCATCGAGATCAACCAGCAGTTCGCGGAAGCGTATTATACCCGCGCGAAGGTACTCTTCGTGATGAAAAAGATGCTGGATGCAGTCGACTCTTTGAAGTCGGCGTTCGCACTGCACAGCGACCTCCGCAAGAGGTTCGAAACCGAATTCCTGGGTGTGAAGTCGATCAAAGAATTTTCTTCGCTGCTCCAGCGATAAGGTTTTTCTGACACTATGGCTTTATACTCGAAACCTAATCCCGGAACGGCGAGATTAGGTTTTTTAATTTCTCACCGGTGTTACAAAAGCATGAAACAATCCACGAAGGTCACGAAGGACACTAAGAGAACGTATTTTTGCAGATTTCCCCTTGATAAATTCTTTATGAGAAAAACGCTGATTCTGGTAAAGTGAGCTTTTACCTTTGTGTCTTTTCGTGTCCTTCGTGGGTCCGTTACATCCACGAAAGGGACTAAGAGAACGTATTTGTGAAGATGTCCACTCGATAATTATTTATAGGATAAAGCGTTGATTTTCGTAATACGAGCTTCACACTTCGTGCCTTTTCGTGTTCTTCGTGGACATCTTTCAATGCATAAGATAAGTTTCTAATATTATTCTCATGAAATCGCAATCACATCAACGTGTCGGTATTATCGGACACTCGATCGCTCACACTCTCTCGCCGGCGATGCACACAGCGGCATTCGCCGAACTCCGCATACCGTTCACATACGGCGTGTTTGACGTCGTCGATGAATTTCTTCCGGCGCTGGTAGCATCCATGCGAAAAAGTGGATTCGCCGGTGCCAACGTTACCATTCCCCATAAACAGCGCATCATTCCATGGCTCGATACTGTGGACGAAGACGCCGTAACAATCGGGGCCGTCAATACCATTGTCAATCATGATGGCAAGTTTACCGGTTACAATACCGACGTTACGGGAATTCAGCAGGCACTCGAGCCTTTCAAAGGAAGAATTCGCAATGCATCCGTCGTTATCCTCGGTGCCGGAGGAGGTGCGAGGGCTGCCGCGTACGCGATCTCAAAGAACTTTTCACCGGCATCAGTCCGTTTCTATAACCGTACACCCAGCCGGGCCGGACAGGTTGCCGATGACTTCCGGAAGATGTTTCCGGACATTGCCTATGAAAATTTACCCGATATGCGGCATTTTCCAGCCGTCATCGCAGATTCGGAGCTGGTGGTGAATACAACACCCGCCGGTATGACGCCAAACATCGACGGCCTTCCTATCCCTTCGACAATTCGATTTTCAAATCATCAAATAATTTTCGATATTATATACACTCCTGTCGAAACGGCGTTCCTGCGCAAGGCAAAAGCGGATGGCGCGGCAACGATCAACGGAGTGGAAATGTTTGTTTATCAAGGGGCAAAGGCGTTTGAATTGTGGACAGGAATGCCTTTTCCCGTCGACGTGGCACGGCAAGCGGTGTTGAAGGCTTTGATAACAGTGTGAACCGTTCCATAAAAGAACACAGTTCATCAGCAATCATATTCACACGGAGCATTCCGACATGCTGTCTGAGCAAACTCAAATAAAATACGAACGCCTCCGGTCGATTGTCGCGGAGCTTGGCTCGGTCGTCATAGGCTACTCCGGCGGGGTCGACAGCACATTGCTGTTGAAAGTTGCAATCGACGTGCTTGGGACAAGAGCCATTGCCGTCATCGGGAAATCAGAAACGTACCCGACTGCGGAGTACGAGGAAGCGGCGGGGCTGGCAAAAGGATTCGGCGCACGGTACATCGAAGTCGCAACAGAAGAAACCGATGTGCTAAAATTTCAGGAGAATCCCCCGGACCGGTGTTACTTCTGCAAAACGGAATTATTCGGCAAGCTCACCGAGGTAGCGAAGCAGGAAAATATTGCGTGGATTGCCGACGGAACTATCACCGATGACACGGGAGATTTTCGCCCGGGCATGAGAGCCAAGAAAGAAAACAATGTCCGTTCTCCTCTGCTCGAAGCTGAATTATCAAAAAATGACGTGCGCGAAATCTCCCGTCATTTGAACCTGCCGACGTGGGACAAGCCGTCGTTTGCATGCTTATCGTCCCGGTTTCCATACGGCTTCGGCATTTCAAAAGAAAATTTAACGAAGGTCGACCGTGCGGAGATGCTGCTTCGAAATGCAGGATTTAAATACTTTCGCGTCCGCCATCATGATGAAAAAACTGCGCGTATCGAAGTAGGCGCGGAAGAACTTCACCGCTTGTTGGACGATACATTACGGCTCTCTCTTGTCGCGCAATTGAAGGAACTGGGTTTCACGTACGTTACACTCGACCTCCAGGGATATCGGACGGGGAGTATGAACGAAGTATTAACCCGTGAAGCGAAAGAATCGTACATCAAAAACGCATCCTAAAAGGCCTTTACTGAACATCGGGCGGATGTGCCACGTATTTCCATAGACGAAGATGGCTCGACGGAGCATCACCTCCGCCCTTATCGTTCTAACGATTTTCGCCTTGACCGGATGCAAAGAAGTCTTCACGGGTAAGCGCGAAGCGAGAGGTGTGTGGATATCACGATTTGAATACGCCGACGTCGATTCGGCAAAATCCAAAGCTCGTATTACAGAAATCTTCGAAAGAGCGCGTACGGCAAAATTAAACATGATTTTTTTTCAAGTGCGCGGTACCGGCGACGCATATTACAAATCGCAGTTCGAGCCTTGGGCTGAACCGTTAACTGGAACGCTGGGAAAAGATCCGGGGTGGGATCCGCTGGAATACGCTTTGCACGAAGCACACCGGCTTGGGCTGGAACTTCATGTATGGATTAACGTCTTTACAATCTGGAGCGGGAAGAAACCTCCCGTTGAATCTTCACCGCGCTCCGTGTACCTTGACCACCCCGAGTGGCTCGTCTGCGGTGCGGACGGAAAACCGATGCCGCTGAACGAACATTACGTCAATATTTCACCCGGCGTCCCCGAGGCGCGCAGCCATGTCGTAAAGGTCGCGCTCGACATCGTCAACAACTACGATATTGACGGCGTGCATTTCGATTATGTTCGCTATCCTGAAGATTCTCCAAAACTCGGCTACTCGCACGATTCAATAAGCATTGCACGCTTCAAGAGCGCCGAAGGAAATCCGGACAGAATGGATTGGGACAATTGGCAGCGAGAACAGGTCAACCAATTTGTTTTCTCCGCGTATAACGCGATCGTTGAAAAGAAACCATGGATAAAAGTTTCGGCATCGGTTATTGGAAAATACTCCGGGACCGGCTGGACGGCGTACACTTCCGTTTATCAAGATGTTCGCCGGTGGATGGAACTCGGTAAAATGGATTTTGTCGTACCGATGGTCTATTGGGAAATGGATCACAAAACCCATCCGTTCGGTCCGTTGGTGACGGAATGGACGTCGCGTGTTGCCTACGACCGGCAGGTCATACCCGGAATCCTCCTGGGCCTCGGAGAGAAGTTTGGGTGGTCTGAAATTTCGAACGAAATTGATGCAGCAAGGACAAGGGGCGCAGTCGGTGTTGTATTCTTCTCCGCAGCAGCCCTGGAGAAAACATGGGGCACGCTCGGAACGGACAAGTTCCCGTACTGGTCGAACGTGCCGCCAATGGCATGGAAGGATTCCATTGCACCGCAAGCACCGGTCATAGTTCAAGTGAAAGCCAGCGGGAAAAATGTGAAAATTTCATGGAACCTCACGGCGGATAAAAACGGACCGTTGTACTGCGATATTTACCGTTCGTCGACGCAGGCGGTCGATACAAAAGACGCGAAGAATATTCTCAACGTAACGTCAAGAAACGCCGTTGAGTACATCGACTCGACCGCTGATGGGAGACAATGGTATTATGCAGTAACAGCTTTAGACCGGGCAGGAAATGAAAGCAATCTTTCAAACGTTGTATTGTCTGAACCGGCACTGGCCGCAAGCGGAGATCGGAAATCATCGAAATAGTTTTCAACAGCAAATCTCATGGCGATAGAATCGGACAACAATCGACGCTCAATCAGCGAACTCTTGAAGTCCGCTGACCGTTCGATCAAAGATAACAATCTGGACGCCGCCCTTGGCTTCATTGAGCGGGTTTTTGAAATCGAACAGCGCAATGTCTACGCCCGTGCGTATAAAGAGCGAATCCTCGCTTTAAAAGATGCCGAAGCAAAGGATAATGCCGCCCTTGCGAAAAAGGAAGAACCTCCTCGCACGAAAGCAGTGCCACCGGTCGAGAAAGAGAAAATAGATGAGAAAATAATAGAAGAGAAAATCCCTGTCTCTTTTGCAGAAAAGCCGGCCGCACCCCCTCGTGCGAAACCATCCTACACAAAAGTTGCCGCGCTCCACATCCCCCACTCCCCCGCTGCACTCGAGGCGTATCGAACGCTGCTGACGGAAATTTGGTCGGACGGTAATGTGAGTGCCGAAGAGCAGTCGCAGATCGATTCCATGAAAGAGACGTTTGAGATTACGGAGAAAGATCATGCCGAGATCGAGGGCCAGGTTAGAATTGAGGCATACCTCGCCGCGATCAGGGAGGCGTGGAAAATGGGCGTAACGTCTTTCGTCGATATCCGTAAACGATTCAAGATTACGGATCAGGAGCATTTAAGTGTCGAGCAGAAAATCAACCAGTTTCTTCAATCGCTGAAGGCGAAAGGAACGGTGCTGCTGCTCGATGATGATAATTCGTTCCTCAGTGTTCTTAAAGATGTTTTGACCGAATCCGGCTATACATGTTTCGCGGTGAATTCCGGTGAGGATGGATTGAAGGCGCTCGAAACAATCACGCCCGATATCGTCGTGTGTGATATCGATTTCGTGAAGCCGAAGATGAACGGTTTTACATTTTACGAAAAATTCCGGGGAATCGACCGGTTTGTCGACGTGCCGTTTATCTTTATGAGCGGACTCGACCAGGACATCGTCGTGCGGGCAGGAAAACAAATGGGGGTTGACGATTACATTACAAAGCCGTTTGATGCGGAATTGCTCACGGCCACAATCGAGGGGAAGCTGAAGCGGTCGCGCGAAATAAAACGAGTAAGACCGACGTCAAGGAACTAGCGCCAGTACCGAAAATAAATATTGTATTGTTGCGACCGCCCCTCAATCGCCCCCTTCGGAAATTCCCTTGGAGGTGAAGCCGATGAATCCTTTGATGCAACAGAATGATAACTTTAACTTTGCTTTTTAGAACCGGCACTATCGTCTAATCCATGATGCACACATTTCAGGCATGAAACATTTCATCCGAAAACTGCGGGCGTTTTTTCAGAACTTAGGCCTTGTCGAGCAGGCACAGATTGTCGCCTCAACGGCCGTCGTCGTCATCATGGTGACGATCATCAGCGCAAACATTGTCCTGAACCTGGAACTCACTCCGCTCGACTTCATCAGCATCATCACCGTCGGTATCATCGGCTTCGCGAGCGTTTATTTCTCGCTCAAATACGGAAGACAGCTCGAAGCGCAGAAGCGAGAACTTGAAGCGCTGAACCGCGTGGCGGAATCGGTGAACCAATCGATCGACCTCGATTATCTTCTCAGCAACGTACTTCAGATAGTGGTCGAGCTTGCCCGGACGGAATACGGCTGGCTGTACATCGTGGTGGATACAAAGCTGGAGCTGCGGAATTCGCGCGGCGCCTCGTTCAGCTTTTTCAACGACAAAGCTCTCGACAACATTGAGCTTATCCCGTGGATACAAAAAATCCATACACAAAAAGAGGATACGTTTGCGAGTACATCATTCATCGATGAAAGCGTGCTACGAGCTGGAATTTCATCATGGGTATCGGTGCCGCTGCGAGCCGCGGACCAATTTGCGGGAGTGTTGCTGCTTGCAACAACCGTGAAGGGGTTCTTTTCTGAACGGCAGGTTGACCTCATCGCTGCGTTCGGCAATCATATCAATGTTGCGCTGAACAACGCGCATCTTTTCGACCGGCTGAGAAAATCGGAACAGCAGTATGCTGATTTGTTCGAGCACTCGCCGGACATGTACCACCTCGTGAACCGCGAAGGACTCGTCATCAGCTGCAACCAAACGGAAGTGCAGACGCTCGGCTATCAGAAAACCGACATCATCGGTCATCCCCTCACGCAGCTCTATCCGCCGGAGTACCGGCTCAGTGTACTCGAGACATTGTTAAAAGCATTCGAGAACGGACACGAATTCCGAGGGATGGAAGAACAAATGATAAAGCGTGACGGAGCGATCATCGACGTGAGCGTTAACACGTCGCTCGTCTACGACGACAAACACCTCCCGGTGCTGATGCGCTGCGTCGTCCGCGATATTACCGAAAAGAAAAAACTCGAACAGAAAATCATGCAGGCGCAGAAAATCGACAGCATTGGCAACCTTGCCGGCGGCGTCGCGCACGACTTCAACAATATCCTCGCCTCCATTCTCGGCTCATCGTCGATCATGCGCCGCCGAATGAATGAGAACGACAAATGGTTTCCCTTCGTCGACATCATCGAAACGGCGGCGAAACGGGGAGCATCGCTCACACGCCAGCTGCTGACGTTCGCCAGACGCGGCAACGTCGAGGTGCATCCCGTTGACATCCACGCGATCCTTACCGAAACGATCCATCTCTTTGAACGAAGCGTCAGCCCGAACATATCCATCGTCACAAATTTTACTTCAGAAGTGGCGATCGTGAACGGCGACGAGGGACAAATCCAGCAGGCAATGCTGAATATTTTCATCAATGCACGGGACGCAATGCCGAACGGCGGGACGCTGACAATAGAAACGTCGCCCGTTCAATATTCCGAACAGGACCGCAGTACGCTGTCGGGCGAAACCCGCAGCGGAAGTTACATCGCAGTGAGAGTTGTCGACAGCGGCATCGGAATGAGCAAAGAAGTGCAGCAGCAGATGTTCGAGCCCTTCTTTACGACAAAAGAGCAGGGAAAAGGAACCGGCCTCGGATTATCAGTGGTGTACGGCGTCGTGAATACGCATGGAGGCTACATTTCGGTTCAGAGCGAACCGGGGAAAGGAACATCATTCTCCATCCTCCTCCCAAAATTACCCGAGACGTTCAAGTCAAAAACCGTGCGATCGGAGAGAAAAATAGTCGGCGGAAAAGAAACAATTTTAGTAGTCGACGACGAGGAAATTGTGCGCACGACAATCAGCGCCATGCTGTCGGACCTCGGCTATACGGTCGAATCATCGCCAGGCGGGAAGGAAGCCCTGGACATTCTCGCAAAAAAGAAAAAGATCGACCTGGTACTCCTCGATATGACAATGCCGGCAATGGGGGGAAAAGAAGTTTTTCAAAAAATTCGGCGAATAAAATCTCATGCAAAAGTGATTATCTCAAGCGGATACAGCGACTCTGTGTTGGGGGAAGACACGTTCGCAAAAAAAGTCGACGGATTTCTACAGAAACCGTATCAGATCGAGGACCTCTCAAAAAAAATCCGCGAAGTGTTGGACAGGAACCACAAATCGTAAGATCCAGCAATTCTTTTGTTGAAAAATAATCCGCCAATACGTATGTTACAACTGCATTTTTTTAACACTATAATCGCCAATGAATACTTTTTCCGATGAGCTGCAAAAAGAGCGGGTCGCAAAAGACATCTCTCTCGCAGACATTTCAAAAAAAACGCATATCAACATTAAGTACCTCGAGGCGATTGAACAAGGATCTTTCGACATCCTACCGCAGACGTACATCCGCGCGTTCATCCGCGAGTACGCTCTCGTTGTCGGATTGGCACCGAAAGCGGTCTTGAAAAAATTCGACGTTATGGTCGGCGGAAAATATTCCGTTGAGAACGGCGCCATGATCGGTTCCGGGTGGAGTGGTGCCGCACTTCCCTCGCTTCCGGATCAAAGCGGCACAGGATCAGCGCGGCCAGGAGGGAAACCGGAATACCTGCGGCAGAACGACAACCGAACGGTCGCTGTTGTTGTCGGCGCGGTGATTGTCGCCGTTGTTCTTATCTATTTTGTGTACGACTATGCAACGCAGGAAACGAAATCGCCGATAGCGCAAGAGACCCCGTTCCAGGAAGTCGTGAAAGAACAGGAAAAGCAGATTCTTCCTCAAAAAGCGCAGCTCGATACGTCTGCCGTCCCCCAGGCCGCAACAAAAAAAGATTCGTTGACCCTGAGGGCGGTGACGGTTGATTCAGTGTGGATCAGCATCGGCAAAGACAACGCACCTTCCCAGAATATCATCCTGCCGCCGGAGGTTTCACGGACATGGGTGGCATCAAAACAGTTCAGGCTTTCTCTTGGAAACGCCGGCGGCATCCGTTTTACGCTGAACGGGACGGACATCGGCAGGTTCGGAAAACGCGGGGCCGTCGTCCGGAACGTCATCCTCACCGCCGAGTATCTGAAATCGAAACACTGACATGAAAGCGCGGAAATCCATTTCTCCGGACAACGATGCGCGCCGCCGCGTTCAGGAGCTTTCCGAAAAAATCCGGGAGCACGATTACAAGTATTACGTCCTTGCGGAACCGACGATCTCGGACGAGAAGTACGACCTGCTGATGCACGAGCTTGCCGACCTTGAAGTGCAATTCCCCGAGCTGAAAACACCCGATTCACCGACTCAGCGCGTTGGCGGTCAGCCGACGAAAGAATTTTCTACCGTTACACACAGTGTTCCAATGCTCAGCCTGGCCAACACGTATTCCGAAGAAGAATTGATCGACTTCGACCGGAGGGTCGATGCGCTGCTGCAGCATGAACCGTACCGCTACGTTGCAGAGTTGAAAATTGACGGAGTCGCGATCAGCATTAAGTATGAGAATGGAATCTTCATTCAGGGCGCGACGCGGGGAGACGGAATTCAGGGGGATGAGATTACCAACAACCTCAGGACCATCCGCTCCATTCCCCTTCGCACCAATCCAACAGGCACCCGGCTGGTCAATTTTGAAGTGCGCGGCGAAATCTACATGCAGAAAAAGGATTTTGAGAGAATGAATGCCGAACGGGAACTGGCCGGAGAAAAACTTTTTGTCAACGCCCGGAACTCGACCTCCGGAACATTGAAGCTGCAGGACCCGAAAATCGTGGCGACACGGCGGCTCAACATGTTTTCATATTTCCTCCGCTCCGACGGTATGCCGTTACAAAGCCACTACGAGAATCTTGGGCTTCTTAAAAAAATGGGTTTTGTGGTCAACGAGCACATCCGATTGTGCAAAACGATCCGCGATGTCAAAAATTTTTGTGATGAATGGAAAGAACGGCGCGAAAGTCTGCCGTACGACATCGACGGCGTCGTCGTAAAGGTCGATTCGATCCGCCAGCAGGATGCGCTCGGTGCCGTTGCAAAAAGTCCCCGGTGGGCTATCGCCTACAAATTTCCCGCCCAAAAAGTTGAAACAAAATTGAAAGGCATAACGCTGCAGGTGGGGCGCGTGGGTACAATAACGCCGGTCGCCGAACTCGAACCGACATTTGTCGGAGGCACAACGGTCAGCCGCGCCACGCTTCATAATGAAGATTATATTAAGGAACTCGACTTGCGCGTGGGCGACACCGTCGTCGTTGAAAAAGGGGGCGATGTCATCCCGAAAGTGAGCGCGGTAAACACCGCCAAACGCGAGAAGGGCTCCAAACCTTTCGTCATGCCGAAAGAGTGTCCGATATGCGGCTCAAGAATTTACCGCCCCAGCGGCGAAGCAGCATACTATTGCGAAAATTCTGAATGCCCTGCACAGGTCCGCGGACGGATAGAACATTTTGCCCATCGCGGCGCGATGGATATTGAAGGTCTTGGTGAAGCAGTGATTGACTTGCTGGTACATGAGCAGCTCATCCATACCCTCGCCGATATTTATTCTTTGAAGAAAAAGCAGATCGTTCCGCTCGAACGCATGGGGGAAAAAAGCGCACAGAACTTGATTGATGCAATCGCTCAGAGTAAGCGGCAGCCGTTTCATAAGGTGCTATTTGCCCTCGGCATCCGCTATGTCGGTGCGGGAGTTGCAAAACTGCTTGCCGATTCGTTCGACTCTATTGAGAACCTCCAGAGTGCGTCTCAAGAAGAGCTGGAACATGTCGAAGGCATCGGGCCGCGCATCGCGGAAAGCGTCGTCCGTTTCTTCAAGGAACGGCATACAAAAGAGCTCGTGAAGAAGCTGCAGCGGGCCGGCGTCACATTGAAATCCGAGAAGAAAGAATCTTCCACACAGCCTTTTGCCGGAAAAACATTCGTGCTCACGGGGGGATTACATTCCATGACCCGCGAAGAAGCGAAAGAAAAAATAGAATCGCTCGGAGGGAAGGTAACGTCGAGCGTAAGCACGAAAACCGATTTCGTCGTTGTCGGAACGGACGCCGGGTCGAAGTTTGATAAAGCGGTCGAGCTTGGCGTGAAGACGGTCGACGAAAAAGAATTTCAAAAAATGCTCGCATTGTAGATGTAGGACACTTCGTACTTATGCCAACATTCATCTAAAATATTTAGCAAGGCAATCAGCAAAGCGTCCTACATCTTTATGCACGGCTTGCTTTTAAGATAAACCTTTTGCAACTTTGATCAGCCAGAGAAAGAGCAACGAATTTATTATGCTGGAATCCTTACGGATGCGGATCGGGATGGCTCTTGCGGGGTTTCATTTTCGCAAGCATAATTATCCGCAGACGGAATTCACAAAATTGTATTCCGAAGCGCGCACTGCTCTCGTAATAGCTCCTGAAGACAGCGAGCACCGTGCGCTGGCGATTCCGTTACTGACGTCGCTGCAGAATAAATTCCGCGGGGACAAATTGACTATCGTGATCTACGATTCTTTTCGCGACCTCTCGAGTTCGCTGGCTCATTGCGACGTTTTTCCGATGACAAAAGATAATATCAGTTTTTTCTATCTTCCCAAGAAGAAGGCAGTGCAAAAGCTCAGCCGCCAAAAATACGACGTCGTCTTCGACCTCAACCTCCCGATGGTTCTTCACGCTGCATACCTCTGCCGCAGCGCGAACGCAGCGTTGAAAGTCGGCTTCGTGAAAGAAAACGGCGACAAGTTCTACAATTTTCAGTTGAAGACATCCCACGAAAAGAGTCCGCAGCGAAGCTTCGAGCAGTTGTTGCGCACCATGGCAATGTTTTGACGGAGCGTTGGAGGTCCAATGAAGTTTGACATTACAAAGAATACGCAGCAAACGGTCATCAAGATAAAGGAACGGAAACTCGACGTTTCGGTCTCGCCGGAGTTGAAAGGGGAATTTATCCTTCTCTGCCGCCCCACTCTTAAATCGCTCGTGGTGGATTTGACCGATGTCGAGTTTTGCGACAGCAGCGGATTGAGCGCCCTCCTCATCGCTGAACGCCAGATGCGCGGGCACGGGGGCAAGGTCATCCTCGTTGGCGTGCACAAGAAAGTTATGGCACTTCTTAAAATTTCCCAGCTCGACCGCGTTTTTCCAATATTCGATACCGTTGCTAAAGCGACGAAAGAGTGAAGCATTCTATCCCCTTGTTTTCTGCAATCTCCAATTGCATGCCGCCTTCTTCGCTGATGCCGAGAAAATGCGTTGCATTAAACCCGCCGTAGTTCACTGAACTCCCGTCGCCAAAAAAAATCCTCTCATGAGTCCTCATTTTTCTGCCGTTGCTTTGATCGTGCACCAAAATTACGAACTGAGACTTCTGAATAATCCCAAAAGTACTGCTCGCGCAAAATTCCAAGGGGATGGCTTGCCAGACGCAAAGTTGCAAAATGATTCTAAAACAGATCCTTCGCGCCTTAACGGCTTAGCGCGAAACAATTTTTCAGATGTTCCGAATTGAGACTTCTGAATAATTCCAAAAGTACTGCTCGCGCAAAATTCCAAGGGGATGGCTTCGCCAGCGGCGTGGCGCGAGAAAATTTGGCGGATGTCTCGAATCGCTTATCATACCCCATTCGCAGGAGTTTTCGATGCAGCTGACTATAATAGATTTGATTGTGATCGCCCTTTACTTCGCGATTAACCTTGCAGTTGCCCTTTTCCTCCGCAAGCGTGCGACGAAAAGTGTCAGCGATTTTTTTATCTCTGGAAGAAACGTCTCGTGGTGGCTTGCCGGCACATCGATGGTTGCAACGACATTCGCCGCCGATACCCCGCTGGTGGTCACCGGCCTAGTCGCAAGAAACGGCATCGCCGGCAACTGGATTTGGTGGAGCATGGCGTTCAGTGGAATGCTTACCGTATTCTTTTTCGCCAAACTGTGGCGGCGCGCAGGCGTGCTCACCGACGTGGAATTTGCCGAGATTCGGTATTCGGGGAAACCTGCAACGTTTCTTCGCTGGTTCCGCGCCGTGTACCTCGGACTGCCGATCAACCTGATTATTTTGGGATGGGTGAACCTCGCCATCGTCAAAATCATGATGCTGGCACTTGGAATTTCAAAAATTGAAGCGCTCGTTATCGCGATTGCCATCATGTTCATTACCGCATCAATCTCAACGCTGTCGGGCTTGTGGGGCGTGTTGTGGACGGACTTATTCCAGTTTGCTTTGAAGATGGGGATGGTCATCCTGCTCGCCGTCTTCGCGATTAATGCGACGGGAGGTATGCATGCAATGGTCGTACAGCTTCATACAATTGACGAGACGCGAGGATCGCAAGGATCGATTCTGTCATTTGTCCCAGACATCAATTCGGCATGGATGCCGCTGATAACATTCTTCGTTTTCATTGCCGTGAACTGGTGGGCATCGTGGTATCCGGGAGCAGAACCGGGAGGAGGCGGGTATATTGCTCAGCGAATCTTCTCTGCAAAAAACGAGAAGCACTCCCTCCTTGCAACCCTATGGTTTAACGTGGCGCATTACGCAATACGCCCCTGGCCGTGGATTTTGGTCGGACTCGTTGCAGTAGTCCGTTACCAACACGATCCGGCGTTTCAAGCGGATCCCGAATCGGGCTACATTCGCATTCTTATCTCGGATCTGCCGGCATACCTGCGCGGCCTGATGCTGGCTGCGTTTGCGGCAGCGTACATGTCCACGATCGGCACGCAGCTGAACTGGGGGGCGAGCTATCTCGTAAACGATGTCTACCGCCGTTTCTGGAGGCCGAACAAAAACGAGAAACACTACGTCGCTGTCTCGCAAGTCATCACGATGCTGCTGATGATTCTTTCTGCCGTCGTCACATTCTATATGGATTCAATCGGCAATGCATGGAGATTTTTGATGGCAGTCGGCGCGGGAACAGGCCTCGTTTATATCCTCCGCTGGTTCTGGTGGCGCATCAATGCGTGGAGCGAAATCTCGGCGATGATCGCGGCATTCGTCATGTCGATGATACTTCAATTTGCTTTTCATCTCAACGAAGGCGAACCGAAAGAATTCGCTTACCTTCTTCTCATCACAGTGACAGCGACAACGGCCGTCTGGCTTTCAGTGACATTTCTGACACTACCCGAACCCCGGGAAAAATTACTTTCCTTCTACCGCCGTGTCCGTCCCAACCCAACGATGTGGAAACCGATAGCAGCCGAAGCGACCGACATCGTTCCTCAAAAGGATGGCATCTTCAACCTTGTGAACTGGATAAGCGGCGTCATTATGATCTACGCCTTTCTTTTCGGAACGGGTAAAATAATTTTAGGAAGCATGTCTACCGGGATAGGCCTTCTCACAATCGGGTTCATTTTCGGCGGGATCATTTATTACAGAATCAATAAACGAGGGTGGGAAGTGCTGAGCTCGTAGGTGTAGAAGACCCAACGCATTGTCGTTGTTTTACAGTATGAAAAGTGGTGCAGTGCCCCAGGTTATTTGGGGATGGCCTATCCCGTAATTATGTCAGTTTATAAGAAGTCCTGACATCACTCCTTGATATCGATGATTGCAAGTTATCCGAAATTGTGCTATATTAATAAAAAAGGTGCTACGCATGAAAAGACTCAATCGGTTCGGCGTTTCGATGGAAGAGAGCCTTCTTGAAAAGTTCGACCTTCTCATATCCCGCCGGGGATATACCAACCGCTCAGAAGCGATTCGTGACCTTGTCCGGGAAAAACTTGTCGATGAGGCGGTTCACCATTCCAACACCCCGACGTTTGGAATTATCTCATACGTTTATGATCATCATCAGCGTGAGCTTGAGGGAATGCTCACGGATTTTCAGCATCATCACTTCAAGCAGATCGTGTCGACCACACACATTCACATCGATCACGATGCCTGTCTCGAATCGGTGGTCATGAAAGGAAAAGCACTAGAGCTTCAACAGATCGCACACAAGATTCTCAGCTTCAAGGGGGTAAAACACGGCAAACTTATCCTCACTTCCGCGCTCAAATAGCAATTGAATCGCAGTACAGCGAAACCATCGGAAACTAACTGATACTGATCACCATTCTTTAATGCCATATATATTCCGTCGTTCGAGAACACAAATATTGACGGCACTGCTGTTCGTAGGTCTCGCCGATATGTTCGGCCAAACCACCGGAAAGATTTCTGGCTCGACAGTCGATCAATCATCGCGTACACCCATTCCCTTCGTTAACATCACTGTTGAAGGAACAAAGCTCGGTGCCTCGTCAAAAATTGACGGCTCTTTTATCATCAACCGCGTGCCGCCCGGAACTTGTAGACTTGCAGCGAGCGCTGTTGGATATTCCAAGGTCGTGAAGGAGATTGTCGTTCAGGAAAAAGAAACGGCAAAAGTTATCTTTGAGATGGCCGAAACAACGACATCGACGCAACAAGTGGTCGTGACTGCCCAGGCTCCCCTTTCGGCAGCTTCTTCCGGTATGATCAGCGCTCTGGATTTCGAGTTACGCCCAAAGGAATCAACGCAAGATCTTCTGAGGATGGTGCCCGGGCTTTTCATCGCTCAGCATGCAGGGGGCGGAAAAGCAGAACAAATATTTTTACGAGGTTTCGACGCAGACCACGGCACAGACGTCAATATTTCCGTGGATGGAATGCCGGTGAATATGGTAAGCCACGGACACGGACAAGGATACGCCGACCTTCATTTCATAATGCCGGAAGTTCTCGAGGGAATGAATGTCTATAAAGGTCCTTACTTCGCACAGTTTGGCGATTTCGCAACGGCAGGAACGGTGCAATTTACCACAGTCGATGAGATTGATTACAATTCGCTCGATGCTGAAGCCGGAACGTTCGGATTAGAGAGAGTATCGGGGATGGCAAAAATTCCGCTCGCCGCTGACCAAACCACGGCGTATGCTGCGGGAGAAATCTTCCACAACAAAAGTTATTTCGATCACAGCCAGGATTTCGACCGCTATAATCTTTTCGGCAAAATGACAACGTATCTCGGCGACAGCCAGACGCTCTCATTATGGGCATCCGGGTTTAGCTCGTCGTGGGATGCGTCGGGACAGATACCCGAGCGAGCGGTTGAAGAAGGAATCATCGGACGGTTCGGTTCTATCGACCCATCTGAAGGGGGAAATACGTATCGACAGAATATCAATCTTATCTATACCCGTTCGGGGGAGTCGTCAACACTTATCGCACAAGCATACGCATCGCGCTATAATTTTCAACTCTTCTCTGATTTTACTTTTTTTCTTGTTGACCCCGTCAACGGCGATGAAATTGAACAGGACGACCGGCGAACACTTGCCGGGGGGCGGGTTGAATATACGACAACATCACTCTTTAGCGATCCAGCGTCAACCACTCTGATTGGATTTTCACTTCGTAATGATTGGATCCATAACGGCCTTTGGCATGCGGTGAAACGGCAGCGCCTCAAGGACAGCGTCGACGCGGATATTAAGCAAACAAACATCTCAATGTATGCGCAGCAAGATTACCGCCTCAGCTCGTTCGTCAAATTTCAATTCGGTCTTCGAGCCGATAATTTTTTGTTCAACGTCAACGACCTTCTTCATGCAGGAAGTCCGAGCAGCATCACCGGGATCGTAGACCAATCCATTCTCAGCCCGAAGGCAAATATCATTATTTCGCCGTCGACGACAACGGATATTTTCCTGAATTTTGGTTCCGGATTCCACTCCAATGATGCGCGGGATGTGCTTACGCAACGGTCCGACATAACACTTCCACGCGCCGTGGGAGCCGAGGTTGGCACACGCTATACGCCAAGCGGAAGGTACACAGCCTCCATAGCGTTTTGGGGACTGGATCTTCAGCGAGAGTTTGTCTATTCGGGAGATGATGGAACGACTGAGGAACAAGGACCCACACGCAGAGTTGGAATAGATTTTGACACCCGCCTTCAATTATTGGATTGGCTTTGGAGCGACGTCGACGTCAATTTTTCGCACGGACGATTCCGCGACTTGCCGAACGGCAGCAATTTTATCCCGCTTGCACCCACATTGTCGTCCACCGGCGGGCTTACCGCACGACACTCATCGGGTCTGGAAGGGAGCTTAAGGTACCGGAGCATCGACAGCCGGCCGGCAAACGACAACAACAGCGTGAGGGCGCTTGGTTATACGGTCTTCGATGCAAACATTGCCTACAATTTTCATACATATCGAGTAATGATGACCGTCGAAAATGTTTTTAACGTTGAATGGAACGAAGCACAATTTTATACCATTTCGCGGCTGCAAAATGAACAGGCGCCCGTCGCCGATTTAGATTTTACCCCGGGAACTCCTCGAGTAATCCGCTTAAGCTTTTCAACTTCATTGTAAAACATTGGGGCCGTAAATAATCTTGCGATTACTGCTACAGGAGCGATCAGTTTACGATAGCACAGCTTCAGGTTGCCTTTAGACTGGATTCTTTGTATTTTTTCAAAGAATGTATTGCTTTTCACGGCTGTGGTGCATGGGCATTACAGCCGTTTACGTTTTGAGAGTAAAGAGAGGTTCTTACAACAGACTTTGGGCACCAGATACCGCGGACAGGAATGAAAAAAGTTCTCATCATAACATACTATTTCCCGCCGTCCGGGGGACCTGGGGTTCAACGGGTGCTGAAGTTTGTGAAGTACCTCCCCGAATTTGGGTGGGAGCCTATCGTATTGACCGTGAAAGATGGCGATTACCCTGCACGTGACGAATCGCTGCTGAAAGAAATTCCCCCTTCATTAAAGGTTTTTAGAACGCCGATCGTTGAACCGTACAGCTTCTACAGGAGAATAACCGGCAAGAAACCCGGGACTGCGGTCGACGTCAACAACATTCCCAAAAAAGGAGAACGAAAGAATTTCTCCGAGACAATCGCTGAGTTCATCCGGGCCACCTTTTTCATCCCCGATGCGCGGATCGGCTGGCTGTTCACCGCGGTCAGCGAAGCAAAACGAATTATCAAGCAGGAACGGATTGATGCAATCTACTCTTCTTCCCCGCCGTACACGTGCGCGGTGATTGCCCGAAATGTTCATCGAGCGACCGGCCTGCCGTGGATAGCCGGATTCAGAGACCCGTGGACAGGATTTCTCTCAACCCCGAACCGCTGGTTTCTTCCAAAAAAAATAGACAAGTATTTTGAACGGAGCTGTTTCCAAGAAGCGACACGTGTCGAAGTAGCTTGGCGCGGCATTCTTCTCGACCTCCATAAAAAATATCCGGCAATTTCTGTCGATAAGGTCTCCCATTTACCGAACGGATTCGACAGCGCCGATTTTCCATCGACTGCATACCGCCGGAATGAAAAGTTTACGATAACGTATGCCGGCTCGATGTACGGCGTTCGGAACCCAAAAACATTCCTGCAGGCGGCAGCAAACCTCATCATAGCAAAACAGGTCGACCCGATGAAGCTTTGCCTGAAATTCATCGGCAGGTTCGGCGCCGAAGTCGTAGAGATGTTTCACGAACCTGCCGTCGCGGGTTGTATCGAAAGACTCCCCTATCTCCCCCATTCCGAGAGTATCGAACATCTCATGAAGTCCGATGCGCTGTTGCTTATTGTCGATGAATATGCAGGCGGCGAAGAAATCGTCCCCGGAAAGGTTTTTGAGTACATTGGCGCACGGCGGCCGATCATCGGCATCGCCCATGAAGGAGCGGTAGCGGAGTTGTTGCGAGCCACGGGCACCGGGCGTGTTGCGCGCAACGACGACGTCGCGTCTATCGAACGTATCATTCTTGAATATTATAATGATTATCTCTATAATAAATCCAGTTTTTCTCCAGACCTGAAAGCGATCGCTCAGTTTGAGAGAAAAGAAATTACAAAAAGGTTGGCGCAGATGTTCGACGATTCGCTTGAACGCGCGGCCTCGTAACCCACTTCACCAACGCTCATCCTCACATGGCAAAACCAAAAAATCAACCGCGGGCGGAAACACGTCCTTTCATTCCAAAAGAGTATCAACATTATGCAGCGGTCGGCGTCATCCTGCTGGCCCTGGTTCTCTTCTTCCATGATGTGGTCTTTTCCGGAAAAGTCTTTTTTGCCAGCGATAATATAGCCTCCAAGAGTTTCTTGCCATATCTGGATGATGCAAAGAAGAACGGTATCTACCCTTTATGGGTGCCGTACATTTTTTGCGGAATGCCTTCGCTTGCGAGCCTCCTCTCCGCTCAGAATCGAATCTTCGATCTCACTTCCACTTTCGTCGATTGGGCGCACAACCTCTTTACCTTCGTTCTTCGGAACGAGGCAGGCACGACGGTGATGTTCTATTATTTTATCTTCGGCGTTTCAACGTATTTTTTCATGATCCACAAAAAGAAATCCCCGCTCGCAGCTCTGTTCACATCGCTTGCCACACTTTTTTCAACATACGTGATCATCCTCATCATGGTGGGGCACAACACTAAAATCGCGTCAATTTGTTTGCTGCCGATTGTGCTCATGCTCATAGAAGAAATGATCGACGACTTCAAATGGTGGCACGGCATCGTCTTGATGGTGGCCATCCACATCCAGCAGCTTGCTTCTCACATTCAGTTCTTCTTTTATACTTATCTCCTGATCGGGATCTACTATCTCTATCTGCTCGTTGTCCGGGTCATCAAAAAGGAGCAATGGTTTAACGTTCTCCGCAGCGGCATCGTCTTTGGGCTGGCAGCAGCATTTTCTTTTGCAATGTCCGCGGATATTTATCTTTCAACGCTCGAATACAATCCGTATTCGATACGCGGCACAAACCCGATCGTTCAATCCGCAACCCCGTCGCAGTCCAAGACAGCCGAGGGGGGGCTCGATTACGAGTATGCTACTAATTGGTCGTTCAGCCCGGGCGAAACGATGACATTTTTCATCCCGTCGTTGTACGGATTTGGAGACCAACTGTACAAAGGTCCCCTCACCGGAAATCAGGAACAGCACCTGAATATGTACTGGGGACAGATGACATTTACCGATGCACCGCAGTACATGGGACTCATCGTCCTCATTTTTGCGGTGCTGGGGGTGTATTACAACCGCCGTGATCGTTTTGTCCAAGCGATGCTTATCGTCGCCGGCCTTTCGCTTTTTGTTTCGTTCGGAAGGAACTTCTCCCCCGTCTACGATCTGATGTACTACTATTTCCCGGAATTCAACAAGTTCCGCATCCCTTCGATGATCCTGATCCTCTTGCAGCTTATCGTGCCAATCTTTGCAGGGTACGGCCTCCAATCGATCATCGACAAAGGGAAAGAAAAGTTCTCACCCGAGGAAGAAAAAAAATACAAATACATCATCGGCGGTGCGGGTGTGTTATTTATTATCGGGCTTGTCGGACGGGGACTGTTCGAGGACTTGTATCGGAGCTTTGTCGGCAGCGACGGCCTTTCCAAATTGCTGTCGGAACTCGTCGGCAGACAGCAGGAGAACGTCCTTGCACAGGTCCGTCCGATGGTATTCGATTTTCTCTATGATTCGGTGGTATCAGATTATTTGATAGGGACATTCCTTGTCGCGGCCATATTCGGGCTTGCCTACGCATACAGAAAACATTTTATCAAGTCTTCAACTTTGAGCCTCTCAATTATTGTACTGGCGGTGGCCGACTTGTGGCGAGTCGATTACAAACCGATGCAGCTCCACGATGCAACACAGCAAGCCGCCGAGTTTGTCACTCCGGACTATGTGCAGGCAATCCAGCAGGACAAATCGTTGTACCGAGTGCTGGACACGGAAAACTTAAGGGAGCCGTCGAATACCTTAGCATACTATAGACTTCAAAGCATCGGCGGCTACCATGGCGCAAAGATTCGTGTATACCAGGATGTCGTCGATGTTGCGACAATCGGAAATCCAACGGTGTGGGAGTTGATGAATACCAAGTACATCATCGCCGATCCGAAGGAAAATATACCCGGCCTTCCAGTTGTTTTCCGAGGACAGGACAAAAAAGTCCTTGCGTATCCTCCGGGGAGCCAGCGGGCATGGTTTGTCGATTCTATTGCGGTCGACTCCGGGCTTGGAATCCTGTACCGCATTCGGGACATGTCGTTCGACCCGCACCACATCGCTTTTTTTGAAAAAAATCCGGCTATTGCCATCGAGCCCCCCGACACAACGGCGAAGGTTGCCGTCAACAATTTCGGTATTCACAATGTTTCATTTGACGTCGAAGCATCGGGCAATAATCTCCTTTTTGTCAGTGAAATTTATTACCCGAAAGGATGGAGAGCTTTCATCGATGGAGAGGAGACCGAGATCTTTAAAACGGATTACGCGTTCCGTTCGGTTGTCGTTCCGAAGGGAAAGCATCGAGTCGAATTCATATTCCATCCTGAAAAATATTTTATCGGACGGACCATCAGCCTCGTCACAAACATTCTCTCGTGGTGTGCGATGTTGGCTGTCGGATTTTTCTGGTGGAGGAAGCGCAACAGTCGCGAAGAACCTGCGGCGAAGAAGTAAACTCGCTGGAACGGCGGCAGCAGCAACGCAAACCCAGCCGTTCATGGCAGGCATTATTGAAGATTTTCCCGTAGAGGATAGACGTGGACAAATTCATTATTCACGGGGGTAAATCACTGCGAGGAACGGTGCGCATCAGCGGCGCAAAGAATGCATCGCTCGCATTGATGCCGGCGACGCTCCTCGCCAGCGGCAAGTACGAACTGCACAATACCCCCGACCTTCGCGATGTTGTCACTATGTCCCGCTTGCTTCAAACAATGGGAGTGACCGTCGAACGAAGCGGCCGGTCGCTCTTCATCAACACATTTCGCGTCAACAAATTCGAAGCGCCGTATGAACACGTGAAGAAAATGCGCGCATCCATTTATGTGCTCGGCCCGCTGGTGTCCCGTTACGGACATGCAAAAGTTTCGCTCCCCGGAGGATGCGCATGGGGACCGCGTCCGGTCGATCTCCACATTGAGGGGTTGAAAAAATTAGGGGCGTCAATAGACCTGGAGCGCGGATATATTATTGCAAAAGCGCGGCGGTTGAAGGGCGCGCGAATTTCGTTCAAAATTTCAAGCGTAGGGGCAACAGGAAATATTTTGATGGCAGCGGTGCTTGCGAAAGGAACGACACTGATCGAAAATGCAGCCGTAGAGCCGGAAATCACTAACCTCGCCGAACTCCTTGTTTCAATGGGAGCAAAAATCGACGGGATTGGATCAAACGTACTCGAGGTAGAAGGGATCGATGCCCTGCACCCTGCGGATATTGAAACAATCCCGGACCGAATCGAAACCGGTACAATGCTTGTCGCCTGCGCTCTATGCGGAGGGAAAGTGAAAATCGAAGAATGCAATCCCCAGCACGTTTCGGCAGTCACCGCACGTCTGGAAGACGCGGGCGCACAGGTGAAGGTCAGTGCAACATCGATTGAAATCCATGCGCCGAAGGAAGTCGGTCCCGTCGACGTTACGACGGCCATCTATCCCGGCTTTCCAACTGATATGCAGGCTCAATGGATTGCGTTGATGGCTATCGCGAAAGGTTCATCTACGGTAACCGATACAATCTACTTTGACCGCTTCAAGCATGTTCCCGAATTGGTTCGTTTGGGAGCCGACATCGAGCTGAATGAAAATGCCGCCGTCATACGCGGCGTTAAGAAATTGACGGGTGCAAAGGTTATGTCGACGGATTTACGCGCCTCGGCGGCATTGATTCTCGCCGGTCTACGAGCGCACGGCGAGACAGAAGTCCTGCGCGTCTACCACCTTGACCGCGGCTACGAAGCCATCGAAAAAAAACTGCAGGGGTTAGGGGCTGATATAACGAGGGAAAAGGGGGAAGAGTTTTAATTATAGAGGACACCTTGAAGGCGTCCTATATCTTAATACCTGCGACCATTTTTTATGAAAAACATTTGAACTCCGCTTCCGATTTGAAATACCTACCGTAAAAATCCTTGTCCGGCAACGTACCATATCTCATCCCTGCAATGTCGCTGTAACTCGAATAAGGTCAGTCCTCAAGTTTAACTACTTTCTTTGCCCTTACTGGGTTTTGATGGATGTACGATATGGCTGTCAACAGATACCGGTCGCCGAATATTTCCTTTGCTTTCGTATGCGGTTGAAAAAGTCCTCCATGTCGATGATATCGTTTATTGATTGCTTTCGTATAGCGACTTAGTAGCAGTCCAATCGTTTTACGAAGAGTATTTTCGTCAGTTGTTGCAACCCTCACAACAAAGTGAAAATGCGTTGGCATTAAGCAATACGCGATGGTATTGACCAAATTTAGAAGATGGGAACGATATTTTTGAAGGAAGTAAATATAGTTCTCATCAGTTCTAAAAACGATCTCTTCGTTGTTTGAACGATTATAGAGATGATAGTACTTTCCAAATTCAAAATTCACTTTAGCCCCCCAATGCTGTAGGTGTAGGACACTTTGAAGGCGTCCTACACATTTGCTCAATGCTACATTTTTTTTGGAATCGATAAATAGAACGCGGCACCTTTCCCCCGATCGCTTTCACACCACAACGTGCATTTGTTAAGTTCGGCAAGCCTTTTCGCAATGTATAGTCCCAATCCCGCCCCTTGCTGCTCATGAGATTCGCGATCTACTTGATAAAATTTTTGGAATAACCGATCCTGCTTATCGAGGGGGATCCCATTTCCATTATCTGCTACACTGAATATGTATCGGTCGTTTTCGCCGTGCGACGCGATCGTTATGACCGCACCCGGCGGAGAAAACTTACATGCGTTATCAAACAAACGGGCAACAATATCTTCGAAGTGCGGCGGATGAATAAAAAGGTACGGCGATTCGTCCGACACCTCTATGCTGAGAGTAATGTCTTTATTCTTTTTTATTTCTTCAAGCACGGAGGCAAAGCGGGTCGCGATTTCCAGCGGAACGATGCACGCTCCGTTGAAATCGATTTCCTTTGAAACTTCGCCAGACTCGATTTTAATAACGAGCAAGAAATCTTCAACCATCCTGTTGAGCCTGAGCGTGCCGATTTTCAACATCTGTAAAAATTCTGTGAAGTCCTCGGGAGACAACGCCTCCTTTCCGCCGGAGAGAATTTCGGCCGCGCCGAGAATCGACGTCAACGGCGTGCGCATTTCATGGGAGATAAGGCGGAAAAGTTGATTCTTCAGGCTTTCTATTTGCTGAGACATCGAATCGTTCAGCTGCCGGCTGCGTTTCAGTTTCCCTTTGATCGTAGAGATCAACATTTCAGGCTCATACGGCTTCACCAAATAATCGTCGCTGCCAAGCTCTTTACCTGCCATTATATGTTGGAGATCGGCATAACCGGAGAGAAAAATGAAGGGAGTATTCTGGAACTTTGAATCGGAGCGAATCTTTTCAAACAAATCGAAGCCGCTCATACCCGGCATCGTGATGTCTGATATAATAAGGTCGGGAATAGTAACGTTTAAGATTTCCATGGCTGCGGCACCGCTCAACGCCGTGAGCGGCACGTATCCCTCCATTTCCAGATACTCTGCCGTAATCTCGAGCAGGTCGGGTTCGTCATCCACAATAAGAATTTTTGAACCAGTTGACGCCATGCGTTGAGGCTATAAAGACTTTTGTAAAACAGCGACCATCTGTTGGTGAATTTTTCCGTTTGTTGCGAGCGTGGTCGGCTCGTAGACGTTCGCCGGATTGTTCCTAAAATCTGTGACAACACCCCCCGCTTCCTGCACCATCAATATGCCGGCAGCTTTATCCCAGGGATACAGAAAAACCTCCCAGTATCCATCCAACCGCCCTGCCGCAACATACGCGAGATCAAGCGCGGCAGATCCGAGGCGGCGCACACCCTGCCCTTCCATCAAAAGTTTCACGAAATGGTCGACAACATGGTTCGGGTTTTCCTTCACGTTATAGGGGAAACCTGTAACGAGCAAACTATTAATGAGCGAGTCGTTTGACGAAACATGAATTTTTTGACCGTTGAGGAATGCCCCCCCTCCTTTTTCGGCGGTAAACATTTCATCGGCAGAAGGGTCGTAGATTACGCCGGCGACAATTGCCCCGTTCAACTCAACGCCGATCGACACACAGAAAATCGGCAGGGAATGAGTATAATTTGTCGTGCCGTCGAGCGGGTCGATGATCCACCGGTACTCCGACTGCACATTATGCTTGCCGCTTTCTTCCGCAAGGATATCGTGCGAGGGATAATGCTGTTTGATCTTTTTGATTATGAGCGCTTCGGACTGCTTGTCGATTTCAGTGACAAGATTGGTTTCTTGCCCCTGTTTTCGTTCGATATGCTTGACTTTTCCGAGGTTATCCTTTAGAAATTTCCCCGCTTCGAGTGCGGCTTCCCTTGCAACATTGAGCATTGACAAACTTCTTTTGTGAGGTGATACGGTTTCAATACGTATAAGGTAGGGAATTATTTAGCGAGGATCAAACAGTTCGGAATGGGGGAAATGGCTACTGAAATTGGCAGCATCTTTATAAATTTTTTATACTTTCTGCCTACTTTTTTACATCCCCTTCATTGCGCTCCTTCAAGGGAGATTCTATATTGAAAGCCATAAACGCCCTGATACTCAAAATCCAAACGCCAGAAGGGTTTCTGGTTGGCCCCGTTGAATTCACATGACTGGCATGCATTAATTCTGAGAAGCTGACATAGTACAATCTAACAGAAGAAGATGATCCTTAACGGAGCGATATTTTTAAATATGAGTTCGAAATCCTGCACAACCGATTGTATCATTTTGCCGCCCAAAAAGGCCGCCCGCACGTGAGTACATCATTGAAGAATCATAAACAATAAGGAACACTATGCTTCGTAAGCAAATTCGCCCTACGCTTGTTGTTCTCATTCTGTTTACTCTCCTTACCGGAGTGATCTATCCCCTGGTTGTCACAGGAATTGCACAGATTGTTTTTCCGGAGAAGGCAAATGGGAGCTTTATCAAAAGGGGTGGAAAAATTGTTGGTTCCGAGCTGATCGGCCAGCCCTTCAGCGACCCAAAATACTTTTGGAGCCGCTTGTCGGCGACAAGTCCGTACGCCTACAATGCAGGATCTTCGTCGGGGTCGAATTACGGTCCGCTTAATCCGGCACTCATCGACGGCGTAAAGAAAAGAGTGCAAGACCTCAAAGCCGCCGACTCAACAAACACTCTGTTGATTCCCGTCGATCTTGTCACATCATCTGCGAGCGGCCTTGACCCGCATATCAGCGTTGCTGCGGCGTTGTATCAACTTCCGCGCGTAGCCCGTGTTCGGGGGATGAGCGCATCTCAGATCCGGTCATTAATGAATCAATTCACCGAAGGAAGGCAGTTAGGCTTTCTCGGGGAATCCCGCATCAACGTCCTTGAATTGAATCTCGCGCTGGATGAAACTCAAACTGTATCAAAGGAGAAATAGAAATGGACGATCTCATGTATATCGGTATTATTGCTGTCTCTTTTTTGTTGACGTTGGGATTGATGAGACTTTGTGAATCTCTCGGAGACTTTAAATCAGGAGAAAATCTATGAACTGGCTTTATATCATCTCTGGATTAATCGCGGCCGGTCTTTTGATCTACCTCTTCATTGTTCTATTAAAGCCGGAGACGTTCGAATGACACTCAATGGAATTCTTCAAATCGCCTTTTACCTTGTTGTCCTGGTGCTTGCAGTCAAACCGCTCGGCATTTTTATGGCACGCGTGTACCAACGGGAACGGACGTTTCTCGACCCGGTCTTCGGCCCCCTTGAACGCTTTATATATCGCCTTGCAGGGATTAATCCGGACGAAGAGTTTGATTGGAAAGAGAACGCCATTGCAATGCTTGTCTTCAACTTTGCAGGGCTTCTCGTCGTCTACGCCCTGCAGCGTCTGCAGCAGTTCTTCCCGCTGAATCCCCAAAGCATGACCGCAGTTTCTCCGGACTCCTCATTCAATACAGCGGTCAGTTTTGCAACGAACACAAACTGGCAAGGGTACGGCGGAGAAACAACGATGAGCTATCTAACTCAAATGCTCGCCTTGACAGTGCAAAATTTCGTTTCGGCAGCGACGGGGATGGCAATTCTCGCACTTTTTATTCGTGGACTCGCCCGCCACTCAGCCAGAACATTGGGAAATTTCTGGGTAGACATGACGCGAAGTACGTTGTACATCCTCCTTCCGCTTTCTATAATCTTTGCTCTGGTGCTTGTCTCCCAGGGTACCGTTCAGAATTTTTCGCAGTATGTCTCCGTGCCTCTCCTGCAGCCCACGACTGACACCAGCGGCGCAAAAGTTACGGAACAAGTTGTGGCGATGGGTCCGGCCGCTTCTCAAATTGCCATCAAGCAGCTCGGCACGAACGGCGGCGGATTCTTCAATGTCAACTCTGCGCATCCGTATGAAAATCCTACTCCACTGACTGATTTCCTGGAGATGCTCTCCATTTTGCTTATCGCCGCAGCGCTCTGTTACACCTACGGCCTCATGGTCAAGGATACACGCCAGGGATGGTCGATACTTACTGCGATGATGATCATCTTCGTCGGATTCCTCATTCTGGCCGGATGGGCAGAAGAAAAGGGAAACCCGGCGTTCACTGCAATGGGCATCGATCAAACATCAAACAGCATCCAGCCCGGGGGAAATATGGAAGGAAAAGAAGTCCGTTTCGGTATCGCAAACTCGGTTCTATGGGCCACTGCAACTACCTCTGCGTCGAACGGCTCGGTAAATTCGATGCACGATTCGTTTACCCCGTTGGGCGGATTTGTCACACTCGTGATGCTCCATTTCGGCGAGGTAGTTTTCGGCGGCGTCGGCTCCGGACTTTACGGCATGCTCGTCTTTGTGATTGTTGCGGTATTCGTTGCCGGACTTCTTGTCGGGCGCACGCCGGAATATTTAGGTCATAAGATAGAAACATACGAGATGAAAATGGCTTCTCTTTTGATTCTCATTATGCCGATTACCGTGCTTGTCCTCACCGCCATCGCCGTTGTGACCACTGCGGGTACGAGCGGGATATTCAACCCCGGACCGCACGGCTTCAGCGAAGTGTTGTATGTCTTTACATCGCAGGCAAACAATAATGGGAGTGCTTTCGCAGGAATAAGCGTCAACACACCGTTCTACAATATAACCGGCGGAATCGCGATGATCATCGGGCGCTTTTGGTTAGCTGTTCCGACCCTCGCTCTCGGCGGTTCTCTCGTCCGTAAAAAGTTCGTTCCCGTAAGTGAAGGAACGCTGCCGACTCATACTCCGCTGTTCATTTTCTGGCTGGTTGCAGTGGTGCTTATTGTCGGCGCACTTAATTTCTTGCCGGCTCTTGCGCTCGGCCCCATCGTTGAACATTTCATGATGATCCACTAACTCGCTTATTGCGCTGAAGGAAATAACAGAATGACGACACAGAATTCACAACAACTAAAGAAGCCGTTGGGCCTCACCAGCGAAATGTATCGCCGCGCCATTGTCGACTCTATTACGAAACTGAATCCGCGTTTGATGGTCCGCAACCCGGTAATGTTTGTCGTTGAAGTAGGAAGCGTTCTTACTTCAGCGTTATGGATTCAAGCATTATCCGGCCACGGCGAAGCAGCCGGATGGTACATCGGAAGCGTCTCTCTCTGGCTCTGGTTCACTGTTCTCTTTGCAAACTTCTCGGAAGCACTCGCAGAGGGACGCGGCAAAGCTCAGGCCGATGCATTGCGCCGGGCACGACAGGAAACTAAAGCGAAGCGATTGAAGAGCCCTAAGCACGGATCTGCTTTCGAGGTGGTGACGTCGACCCTCCTTCAAAAGGGGGATGCGTTCCTCGTTGAAACGGGCGAAACGATTGCGGTCGACGGCGAGGTCATTGAAGGCATTGCGTCTGTGGACGAAAGTGCAATTACCGGTGAAAGTGCGCCGGTGATTCGCGAATCCGGCGGCGACAGAAGCGCCGTCACCGGCGGCACGCGCGTGTTATCCGATTGGCTGATCATTCGCGCTACAACCGAAATCGGCGGCGGATTTCTCGACCGCATGATTCGTTTGATCGAAGGGGCAAAAAGGCAAAAGACTCCGAATGAAATTGCGTTGAACATTCTCCTCGCAGCATTCACGATTATTTTCCTCATGGTCTGCGTGACGCTTCTCCCCTATTCTCTTTTCAGTGTCCAGGCGGCGGGTCAGGGTATGCCTGTCACCGTCACCGTACTGGTCGCACTTCTCGTCTGCCTGATTCCAACAACGATCGGCGGACTCCTTTCCGCCATCGGCATTGCGGGTATGGACCGGATGATCCGTCACAATGTGATTGCAACTTCCGGGCGCGCAATTGAAGCCGCGGGAGATGTCGATGTTCTCCTTCTGGATAAAACCGGCACCGTGACGCTGGGGAACCGCATGGCAACCGAGTTCACGCCCGCCCCAGGAATCACAAAGGAGCGGCTCGCCGATGCTGCTCAGCTCGCATCGCTTGCTGACGAAACACCGGAAGGACGTTCGATCGTTGTGCTTGCAAAAGAAAAGCATGGGTTTCGTGAACGAAATGTCAACGAGATCGCCGCGCATTTTGTCCCCTTCAGTGCACAAACGCGGATGAGCGGAGCAGACATTCAGCCTGAGGGAAAAAACGGCGAGAGAATAATCCGCAAAGGCGCTTCTGAAGCGATCAAAGCATACATCGAACAATTAGGAGGCCAGTTCCCCGCAGCGGTTCAACAATTAGTTCAGGATATCAGCCGCGCGGGCGCGACACCTCTCGTCGTTGTAGAGAACAAAGAAGTTCTTGGCGTCATCCATCTCAAAGATATCGTCAAAGGAGGGATCAAAGAACGTTTTGCACATCTGCGGAAGATGGGAATTAAAACCGTAATGATCACCGGGGACAATCAATTGACTGCTACGGCCATCGCCGCTGAAGCCGGTGTCGATGATTTCCTTGCAGAAGCAAAGCCGGAAGATAAATTGAAATTGATCCGCGACTATCAAAAAGGGGGACGCCTTGTTGCGATGACGGGAGACGGAACGAACGACGCGCCGGCGCTCGCTCAAGCCGATGTGGCCGTCGCGATGAATACCGGCACTCAATCCGCGCGCGAAGCGGCGAACATGATCGACCTCGACAGCAATCCAACCAAACTTTTGGAAATTGTGGAAATCGGCAAACAGCTTCTCATGACACGCGGCACCCTTACAACGTTCAGCATCGCTAACGACGTGGCAAAGTACTTCGCCATCATCCCTGCGGCATTCGCGACAACGTACCCCGCGTTGAACGCACTAAACATCATGCACCTCGCCACTCCTGAAAGCGCCATACTTTCTGCGGTCATCTTCAACGCCCTGATCATTGTTGTTCTTATACCGCTTGCGTTAAAAGGTGTGAAATATCGCGCCGTGAGCGCAGTTCAGCTGCTGCGGAGGCACTTATTCATTTACGGCGTGGGCGGCGTCATCGCTCCCTTCTTCGGTATTAAACTCGTCGACATGATTCTTGTAGCGTTGAGGCTTACGTGAAATTGCTCTTCGGCTCTTGATTTCAATTTCGAATTGATTCAAACGGAGAAGTTATTAGAGAATTCGCGATACGTGTTTTGTTTTATAGGGTTAACCAAGAAAGTATCCGAAAGCCTTCCAAACTATACCGCTACCAATAAACAGGTAGTGGGGTCTTTTCATTTTTTATGCCGCTTGTTTTATTTGACCGTATGACATTAAGTCATTCCATTCCCATACTTTTTTCGTGATCTTCGCTTCCATTGCGGGCGTTACTCTGAGGCTCGAATGGATTCTCATAAAGTTGTAATGGAAGAAATGCAATGCTGTTGCCGCTTTTAGGTTTTCTAACTTCTTACTGAAAGCGTTTGTAAGCCGTGTAAATCTTCTCATTTGCATTCTGATTGTAAGATTCTGTCTTTCGATATGGCTCGTTGAGATTCGCCACCGTTTTGGACTTCCGATTAAGGGCTTTATTATTACCCTCACAAACTCTGCGGGGGAATATCGTTTCTCGCCTTTTGTTTCTTCTCGATACTCTTTGTGAATCTGTCCGTAATCAACATCCTCTCCAAACACTGAATCGACCGCATTAAAATAAGGAATAAAGGCATCCGTTGTAAGCTGAAAACGATTAGTGATTCTGTATTGTAAATCCTTCATAATTTCGAGCGAGTTTTCCATATTCCGTTTGCCTACTAAGAACGAAGGCACGAGCTTTGTCTCGGAGTCCATAGCGACAAATACGTATTGATCGCCTAACTCTTCACTGTCTAACGGTGTTAATTGCTTTTGCTTCTTGCCTACGTACGTCCAAATCTCATCTACCTGGACAAAGTTAGATTGAAGGTTTACCATCTCTCGTTCCTGAATCTCTTTAGCTCTCTCTCCATACTCAACGAGGACGCGGAGAATAGCCCGCTTGGTGATGCCAGTGATTCTTTCGATGGACCGGATACTTAGCCCTTCTACAAGGTGCGTAAGAACAAGGGCTTTCTTTTCTGTTGTTAGTGCGTTCACGGCAAAATCTCCTTTATTTTGGACTTGATTTTGTCCGATCATGAACGTACCTTTTAAACGAGGTTATTTGTCCGTTCACTCGGACAAGTGATTTAGAAGCCGTAGGTGCTACAAACACTTGCGGCTTCGCTATTTAATTTACTTCTGTAACTCCTTCCAGCGTTCGATTTCTTCTCTGCTAATCAGCGTTAAACTCTTGAATTTGTATGCTGTGATCTTTCCCCATGATAGATAGTTACGGATGGAATTGGCTTCTATTCCCAATATCTTCGCCGCTTCCTTGATCGTAAAGTATTCCGAGCCGTCAACCGTTTTTAACTCTTTCATCTTTGTCATGGTTTAATATAATACATACTATATCTATTGTCAAGTAGTATTTTAATTTTTCTTGATTCTCTCGAAAGAACTTTTTATCTTTCAGTTGTCGAAGGAATAACCCGCCTCCCCTAACGGGCAGACAGTATTATTTTAAGCACGTTACTCATACACCTATTCCCTTCGTATTGTTGGACGGTTTTAGTGAATTAGCCCCCTCTCCAAAGCTCATTGGAAGGGGGATTTTTATTTAAACGAACAGGGATAATATAGCAGGCGGGAAAGGGCAAATTATCACGAAAATCTTCACATAATCAATCACAAACCTTCACATTCTTTCACATTTTTACTTTTTCCTCACAAAATCATAGCATTGTTTAAATGTCCACTCTTCGTTTGGAAAGACATATTGAGCATATATCTTTTCCGTTGCGTCCTTTAAACTCTTATACTTATTCTGATTTTTCTCATACTCATCCCTCACGAACTCGGCGAACTTAGCTTTGCTTTGTAACCATTCCTTGATAGGAACCACAGGGTTTATTTCCTTCTCTTGATTAACATCGCCTTGAAAAAATTGCCCCAAGTTCTCTCCCTTGCGGTAAGCAATGTACATTTGTGGCCAAACTGCTAAAATTCTATTTTCCTGAAGCTGTATTTTTAACTTCATTGCATCGGCGTTATCTTCCGGTAGCGAAGCCAATAATTCGATTAGCGCGTTTACGTTGTGTTCCCCAACTAAACCGTCCGCGGACATAGACGTTGAGCCAACACTCATCTTTACCCAATAAGGATTTCCTTCAAAGGAGTACTCAATTCTGAATTGCCCATCTTCTTCTTCGTTAATCCTCAGAAATTCTCCCGGAATTTTCTTTCGCGGCATATTCACAATAAAAAAATCCCTCCCGTGTCGCGGAGCAAACTTTCGATTGCCCTCCCTGTCGAGCAGGGAACGAGAAGGATTTTTTGAAATTTCTTTGGTCGCACACCCGCGACGGCGCACGATGTTTTTCTGAATGAATTTACGTCATTTTTTAGCCTTTTTCAAATTTGAATTTACACTTAATTGTAAGCATATTGCCGTTGCAATTTAGAATACCTTAACGCCCTTCACCATCCGCAAAGGAGAACACATGAAAACCATTCTATACTTACCACTTCTGCTTTGCTCAGTTCTCTTCTTTAGCTGTAAGAAGGATTCAAGCAACCCCCAAACGTCAACAGTAACCACTCCACCAGGGACAGTTATTAACATTACCATCACCGCAGATTTAGCATATCAAGGCTATCTCTACTTTGGGCTGAACCCGGTTTCAACGGCCACAACCGCAAACGTAATCATTTTAAACCCCTCAACATCAAACGCCAGCCTTTCGGGGAGCGTAGCGGTTACAGGAACCTATTTTTCTCTTATGTCGGGCGGCCCAAATTTTCTGTTATTGCCGGGCACGGAGATTGATATTTTGATGCAATACAAACCCTTAGCTACGGGAAACCATTACGGGTATCTTACTATCAAACACAACGCTACAACGGCAAGCAGCCCAATAACAATCCCGCTGTACGGTCAATGCCGATAGTAAAAAATGATAAAGCGTCCTCATAATTATAGGAGCTGCTATGGACTTTCCACTTTCTTTAGACGACTTCCTTCCTCTCAATAACACATCAAAAACTATACCTTGTAAATACAAGGATAAAACTTTCCGCGTAACAGTAACTCATCGTGTGCCGGAAGAATACTTTGTGGAGATAATTCCAGACGACAAAACAATCAAGGACGTACGAGTCGGACACTATAATGATCTATATACCGTTTGGACTTCCGCGCTCCGAGTTTTAGACGTACAATTAAAGACCTAAACCATCTACGCCTAATTCTACTGATTGCTATTCTCATTTCTACGTAGTCCAGTGACTTGGAATCATCTGTTATTTCTCCAGATTTTATCGACTCCATACTGTATTCTCTTACCCGAATAATCAAATCCGTTCCGTCGCTGTCTATGTCAATCAAGTCCATCCCACCGTTTGAATGTAGGAAATGTCCAAAGACGAGCAAGCCTTGTTCTTTATTGTGCCAAGTTTTATCTACTGAAATTCTGTCATCTTGATTCTGTCTCATTTTAAGCCTTCCTTTCAAAATTGAGCACTACCTGAACTTGCGTTCACCCTCCGCGTCAATGCGCGGAACGGGGGGATTTTTAAATTCTCTTATCGTGCATCCAGGACGGCACACGATGTTTTTCTGAATGAATTTACGTCATTTTTAAGCCTTTTTCAAATTTGAATTTTCGGTTAATTCTAAAGATATTGTCAACCACCAACCAGCAAGGGAGAAATCATGGCAGACTTTTCAGCGTTTATTAGTTCAATTGGCGCATTATCGAACATCGCTAAAGGCTTACAATCTATTCACGATGAGAAACAAATCTTTGAGGCTACTTCTGATTTGCGCGAACGGATTTTCACCATACAAAGCAATGCACTTACGCTCCAAGAAGATCATTTTTCTCTCTTGAAGCAAAAAGACGAACTTGAAAAGAAAATTCTGAGCTTTGAACGCTGGGATGATACAGCCGCGTTGTATAGCCTTAAAAAACTTAAATTGGGGGCTTATGTTTACGCGCCCAATGAATCGAATAAGACCGCCGAGCCAATGCACTGGATTTGCGCAAAGTGCTATCAGGATAGAAAGAAGTCGATTCTCCAATTCTACTGGGATATTGGAAAGGGTTCTTACGCACTTTGTCCAGAATGCAAAAACCGATTTGACACCGAGCTTGCAGAGATGCAATGAAATAATTTTTCCATGCCAAATTCTTCTCCCTGAAATTTTGTCACGCCGAAAGAAGCTCATTTAAGCCTCCTTCCGGTTTGAAAAGCAAAAGACCCCACTACCAATAAACACGAGTGGATGAAAATGGGCAAAAGAATCAATATATTACCGTATGATTTCCATCGATGAATCCCGACCCGACCCAGACGCTCTTCTCCACGCTTTACGAAAAGAAGAGGAAAATGCCGCAAAGGCGAAGCTGAAAATCTTTTTCGGCATGTGCGCGGGCGTGGGCAAGACATACGACATGCTCACGGCAGCGCACGAGGCCATCTCAAAAGGGATTGATGTGGTCATTGGCATCGTCGAAACGCACAAGCGTCCCGAAACAGAAGCGCTCGTTGCAAACCTCCCTTTCATCCCGCGCAAAAAGATCGACTATCGCGACAGCGTTGTAGAGGAAATGGACCTCGACGCGATCCTCGCACGGAAGCCAAAGCTCGTTCTTGTAGACGAACTCGCCCATACCAACGCTCCGGGAAGCCGCCATCTCAAACGGTACCAGGATGTCCAGGAGCTTCTTGACAACGGCATTGATGTGTATACGACTTTGAATGTTCAGCATCTCGAAAGCCGCGCCGATGCTGTTGCACAAATCACCGGCTCGGTGATACGGGAGACTGTTCCCGATTCTATCTTTGAACGGGCGGATGATATCGAAGTCATCGACTTGCCCCCGGACGAGCTTCTGAAGAGATTGGAAGAGGGGAAGGTCTACGCTCCCGAACGCTCGCAGCAAGCCATACAGAATTTTTTCCGCAAGGGAAACCTTACGGCGTTGCGCGAAATGTCCCTCAGGTTGACAGCCGAGCGCGTCGACCATCAGTTGCGCGATTATATGCGTACCGCACGGATTGCCGGTCCGTGGAAATCCGGACAACGTCTGATTGTGGGCATCAGTCCAAGCCCGCACTCCGTCTCCGTTCTCCGCTGGGCACGAAGGCTCTCATACACGATGAATGCTTCATGGGCGGTAGTATGCGTCGAGACTTCCGCACCGTTAGAGGAGAGCGATAAAGAGCAGTTGTCGAAAAATATTTCCCTTGCTCGCAAATTAGGAGCGGAGATCATTACGACCTCGGACGAAAATGTTGCGGACGCGCTCATTCGCGTCGCACGCGAACAGAACGCGACGCAAATTCTTGTCGGAAAATCAAAGCGAGGCTTGTTCTCGCGTTCGCAGCGGTTGATAGGGGACCTTGTCGAAAAAAGCCACAACGTCGACGTCTATATCGTCGGACAGGAAGATACTACGCAGCAAGAAAGAAAACGGCGCGCCATTCCCAAGCTTCAGTCTACCATAACGCAATATATCCTTGCATCAGCCATCGTCGCCATTGTCGCCCTTTGTTGTTTTCCTTTTGCACAACTCATCGGATATAGAACTGTTTCGATGATCATCCTGCTCACCGTTTCCCTTCTTCCTTTACGGATGGGCCCGGGTCCCGTGCTTATAGCAGCCGCCATGGGAGCGTTAGTGTGGGACTTTTTTTTCATCCCGCCGATCTTTACCTTTTCCATAGGACGCGTTGAAGATGTCATGATGCTCGGCGTTTATTTTATCGTGGCATTGGTGACGGGGGTTCTCACCGCGCGCGTACGGGCAAGAGAAAAAGCTGTTCGACAGCGCGAGGAGCGGACGTCTGCCCTCTTCGCCCTAACAAACGACCTCTCCTCAGCGCATTCGCAGGAAGAGGTGATCCGGGCGGCGGTTTCGAACATCAAAAAATATTTCGATGCAGACGTTGCGATCATTCTCGGTGAAGCGGACGGTGAAATATCGGCCCATCCGCACAAAGCAAGCTCTTTTAACCTTGACGCAAAAGAATACGGCGTTGCTTCATGGACATATTGGAATGAAAAAAAGGCAGGCAAATATACCGACACACTTCCATCGGCTGAGACGACATATTTTCCGGTCTCCGGTCCCCGCTACCCTCTCGGCGTAATCGGCGTTCGGCTGCATCGAAACGAAAAACTCTCCTCCGACGAGGAGACGTCGCTCGACAACTTCATTGCGCAAATCGCGTCGGCCATGGAACGGGAACTGTTGAACGATGTCAACAAAAAATCGATCGTCGTCGCAGAATCGGAGCGGCTGTACAAAATCTTGTTCAATTCGATCTCGCATGAACTTCGGACGCCCATCGCGGCAATCATGGGCGCTTCAGAAAACCTCATGAAGACATCAGCCGGCCAGGCAGCTCCGTCGTCGGATGAGTATACAAAAGAAATTCACATCGCGGCCGAACGACTCAACCGGCTCATTGCAAACCTCCTCGACATGTCGCGGCTCGAGTCGGGAATGATCCAACCGAAGATGGACTGGTGCGACGTTCACGACCTTATCAATGCCGCGATCAAGGGATTAGACCGTGAGCTTGTACGTCATTCCGTTGTCGTCAAAGTGCAGGATGAGATGCCGCTTGTCAAATTGGATTTCGGGCTGGTCGAACAAGCCCTTACGAACCTTATTCACAATGCGGCGGTTCATACACAGGATGGGAGTTCTATTGCCGTTGAAGCAAAAATTGAAGGGAAAGAATGTGTCATCGTCGTTGCAGACAATGGACCCGGACTCACAAAGGATGACCTCCCTAAAGTGTTCGAAAAATTTTATCGTGCCGAAGGGATGAAAAGCGGCGGCTCAGGCCTCGGTCTCACGATCGCAAAAGGTTTCGCCGAAGCGCATAAAGGGACACTGGCTGCAAAGAATCTCGCTCCGGCCGGAGCAGAATTCACGTTACGGATCCCAATGAACGCCGTACTTTCGAAACAGCAATGAGCACAAAGCCCGTCATCCTGATTATTGACGATGAAATACAAATTCGCCGCCTTCTCGAATTGACCCTCGGCCCGCAAGACTATTCTCTTAAATTCGCGTTAACAGGAAATGAGGGGATGAGAATGGCGGCGACCGAACGTCCGGAACTCATCATTCTTGATTTGGGATTACCCGACACCGATGGGCTAAGCGTCCTGAAGGCAATTCGCGAATGGGCAACGATTCCCGTTATTATTCTTTCCGTCCGCAATGCCGAAGCGGATATCGTCGATTGCCTCGGCGCCGGGGCGGATGATTATCTGGTGAAACCATTCCGCACAGGCGAATTGCTCGCCCGCGTACGGACAGCGCTCCGCCACCGCACATCGCTTCCCGACAAAGAAGTTTTCACGATGCAAGGTCTGACAGTCGACCTGTCGGCCCGGCTGGTAAAAAAGGGAAATGAAGTGGTGAAGCTGACAGCGACAGAATATGCATTGCTCGCACTTTTCGTGAGAAATGCGGGAAGAGTGCTGACCCACCGTTTTATCCTTGAACAGGTATGGGGACCCACCAACGCAGAGGAAACACAGTACACGCGGATCTATGTTGCCCAGCTGCGAAAAAAAATTGAAGACGATCCGTCGAAGCCGAAGATGCTTCTCACGGAATCGGGCATCGGATACAGATTAAGAACTGATGAGGGTTAGTATTTACCCTGCTGCATAGACCTCGAGAATTTTGCGGAAGTGGTGTCCGTAGATCGAAAATGTGATCGCGAGCGGAAAAAGCCGCGGCCTCGTGAAGAGCGACCAAAGGAATAACTTCCAATATTGAACGCGTTCCTTTCCCACAATCCCGAGAACGACTGTCGATGAGACGAGCGCCCTTATCTCTGCGAATGTAATACGATTCAAATGAACCACGGGCGGTTTGTACGTTCGAAGAAATTGCTTCACACGCGCGTAGTACGGTTTTGGGGAATAAATATGTTCAAGGAGCGATCGGTATCCTTTCAAAAGGGCTTCACGATTCATCCGGGGAACAAAGTTCATGGAGAAATCTGTGTTGTCTCCAGTCATCGCCTTCAATAATCTCCCTTCTTTCAAAAGACGCTGATACAACCTTGTGCCGACCGGAGCATTCAGCAAACCTACCATCGCCGTCACAATCCCGCTCTCCTGAACGAAATCAATCACTTTCTGAAAAATCGAACCGGGGTCGCTGTCGAACCCGACGATGAAACCTCCTTGCACCTGAAAGCCGTGCTGCTGAATCTTCTTCACGGATCCGATAAGGTCGCGGTTCCTGTTGGGTATCTTTTTGCATTCAGCGAGGCTCTCGTCATGCGGAGACTCGATGCCGACAAAGACAGTGCGGAAGCCGGCTTTCGACATCAGGTGCATCAATTCCTCGTCGTCGGAAAGATTGACAGACGCTTCTGTATTAAAAGCGAACGGATGCCCTCTTTTCTCCATCCATTGAATAACGGCGGGGAGAATTTCTTTCTTGAGTTTGTTCTTGTTCCCGATGAAATTGTCGTCCACAAAAAACACGCCGCCCCTCCACCCAAATGTGTACAGTGCCTCGAGTTCAGCAAGAAGTTGGTCTTTCGTTTTCGTCCGGGGAACGCGGCCGTACAGTACCGTGATATCACAGAACTCACAGTCGTACGGGCAACCGCGCGAATATTGCAAGTTCAGGGATCCGTAAACCCTGGAGTTAATGAGGTTCCAGAGCGGGACGGGAGTCGTCGTTACGTCTGCCCACGAATCGGATTTGTAGAGATGACGAGGAGATCCGCGTCCAAGGTCTTCGATAAACCGGGGCAATGTAAGCTCCGCTTCATTGAGTACGAGATGGTCGACATCTTCGTATTCCTTATGGTGAACTGTGAACAACGGGCCGCCGCCGACAATTGTTTTTCCCATCGATTTACAGCGGTCGATAATTTCTCTCACAGATTTTTGCTGAACGGACATTCCGCCGAGAAAAATATAATCAGCCCAACGCAGATCATTGTCTCTCAGCACTTCGACATTCATATCGACAAGTTTCTTCTTCCAGAGCGGGGGGAGCATTGCACCGACTGTCAGAAGACCCAGAGGAGGATAAGCAGCTTTTTTTGAAACAAATTTCAACGCATGACGAAATCCCCAAAAAGTATCCGGGAAAAAGGGATTGACAAGAAGGATGTTCATGGCGACGCTCCTTTTGGAAAAATTATGTGCGCCGGGGATTCTTCTTTGGAAGGAAAATTCGCGTTCTGAGGGGAAACTTGCTATCGCGACGGCAAGATGAATTCTGGGTGCTTTAGAAGAATATAATATTTTACAAATCAAATGCAACGCGGCGGTAGAGCGAGCACTCCTGCTTCCCTCACGATCCGGCTACGATCGTTTAAGTATGACCAATGAAATGTCATCGTTGGGGGGCGCATCTTTCACAAAAAAATCTATTTCGCCAAGCAGCGTCTTTCCAATCTCTTCGGGGGAGCGACCCCTCAGCATTGGGAGCCGCTTGAGCAATCGCTCCGAGCCAAAAAATTCTCCCCGTTCGTTGCTGGCTTCAGTAAGTCCGTCAGAATAGACAAGAAAAACGTCGCCGCTCTGAAGCTCAAGCTGCCGTTCTGCATAGACGGTCGACCCCATCAAACCGAGCGCCGGCTCGCCTTTATGCATCTCTTGAAGTCCACCGGTCGTGAGCACAATTGGCGGAAGATGCCCTGCATTGACAAACCGTAAAGTTCCGGAATCCGACGCGACTTCGGCATAGACGAGCGATGCAAAACTGTTCGGCAATCCGTCGCGATGAACGATCGCATTCAATTTTGTTATGAGTTTTCCGATTGAATCATAATCGGGTGCAAGGGCTTTCAACGTTGCTTGAAGTTTTGCCATGATAAGGGCTGCTTGCAAACCCTTCCCCGAAACATCGGCAAGTGCAACGCCGAACCTGTTTTCGCTCTGACGAAGAAAATCTATTAAATCTCCCCCTACTTCGTTTGCCGGCCTCGAATAGATCCACAATGACCAGCCCGGAACCGACGGGCTTTGTTCGGGCATCAATGCCTGCTGCACTCGCTTCCCTGCACTGAGCTCGTCCCGTGCAACAAGCTTGTCCTTTAGCTCGAGCATGAGGACTAATAAAATTATTGCGCCGCCGACAAGGTGAAGTTCCACTGTCTGGACATGTCTGTTTGTCGCAATAACAATGGGACTCCAGACTTGCAAAACAATCCCAAGAACCAGGACAATGCGTCGAAACGGAGTAAGCCTCATCAACAAACTCTTGAGGAGCCACCCGTTGAGGTAGACCCAACGTTTGAGAGGCTGCATCGCCTCTAAACGCTTTTTCTTCTCTTCGTCGATATAAAATTCTTTCAGGCCGCGAAATTCTTTGCGGAAGGTATTCCAGTGGCCCCCTTTGCTGAAATCATCGCGAAGAGTATCCCGCAGGCGCGGTTCGCTTTGGCTGTAAGAATCATCGTGGTTCATGGTTTCGTTGTACTATTAGTTCCACTAATCAATACGATAATTTCGGGTAAAAGTTGTGCTGTCAAGCACCGGGAAGCCGATCTTAAGACTAAAAAATCGTCAGACGCTGCCCCATTATTCCCTTTACTGCCGCAATTACAAGAAAGGAAATGACGAGAAGAATCAAGGCGAGAATGAGAGCGACGTTCAAGTCTGCTTCAAAACCAGTGTAGATGCCAACAGCATGGTTTGAGTCTTTCCCGGGTATTTTCCCGAAAAATAAACGTCGCACCAAATTCTCAGAGCGCGCGGGCGCGCGAAACAACAAGCTATAGGACCAAACAATTCAAAAGGACTTTGCAGGTCGAACGTTTTCGCTTCTCAATAAACAAAGGGTATCAACCTCTTCACGTGTGTACGGTATTCGGCGTATTCCTTGAAGTAAGTTTCAAGAAGAGCTTCTTCCTCTTCAATCTTTTTCAATAATGCATAAAATACCAGAAGCACTCCAAAGAAGCCCCGTAATTCCCCCGTCGTCGTCGCCGAGCCGGTAAGCGAGATCAGCGACCCAAAATAGATTGGATGGCGGACAATTGCATACGGACCATTCCGGATAAGATCGTGGTCCTTTTTCAGGGCAACAGGCCCGCTCCAATTTTTCCCCAGAGTTCTGCGGGACCAAATCGAAAAGGAAATTCCCGATCCGCACAAAACGACTCCTACAACTCCAAAGAAATCATTCTGCGGAATTGCACGCAACGCAAACACTCCGACAGAAAAAGCCGGAATATATATGAGGGCAAAAGCAAAATAAATAGCGATAAGTGTAAACGTCCGTACGAAAGTTTTCTGTTGATGTACTGTTTCTTTGTTGCCTCGGGAATGAAAGCCCCAATACAATTCAGAAACAAGCCAGAAGCATATTGTCGCTAGCTGATATTTTGTAAACATCGGAACACGCTGTTAATTATTTCCCCCACATTGATCGTGATTCATATTTGACTCTAGCAGGTCGCTGAAAAACACTTTTATGAGCCACTAAGTCGCAAAGGCACGAAATAATTTTAAGCAAATCGCTATCTCAACCGTTGATGATATTGAAGACAATAGTCTTTTACTTTAATTTCTTAGTGTCGTTGTGTCTTCGTGGCAAGCTGTATGGACTTTTTTTTCATCCTGCTAGTGTTTTTTCAACAATTGAAAAGTATACGTTCCAGACTGGAGAGTCAAGCGAGAATTACGATTCTTCCGTACACCACCCCTGACGCTTCGCGTCATCCCCTCCTCAATGAGGAGGGGAGTTATGACTGTTTCCACTCCTCACCGAGGAGTGAGCTAAACGGTGGTGTGCCCTTTTTCAACTCTTCTCCAATCGCCATCAGCACTCCGTCAAGGTTTTTAACGACGGCGGAATTTGTAAAGCGAAGAAAGTGAATTCCGTACCGCTCAATATACTCTTCCCTGCGTCGATCATATTCTTTTGCCTCCTTCGTCCAATGCGTTGCGCCGTCAAGCTCGATTGCAAGTTTGCATTCGTGGCAGTAGAAATCGACAACGAAAGGACCAATGCCATGTTGCCGCCGGAATTTTTGTCCGAGTAATTGTTTTCCTTTGAGCTTGCTCCAGAGAATGCGTTCAGGGTGGTCGCATTGTTGCGGAGAAATTGTCTTTTAAGCTTTTGAGATTTCCGGTTAAAGATGTTCGACATGATACTCCCCCTTTCTTTCCACCACCCTGACGCTTCGCGTCCTCCCCTCCTCATTGAGGAGGGGAGTTGTGCCCTATTTTTATGTCTTCCATCAGGAAGAGTCGTGATAGTTCCCCCTCCTCCACGAGGAGGGGGCCAGGGGGTGGTGCCTTACATTGTATATATCCACTATAAAAAAGAAATGGAGAATCTCCCCGTTATCAAAAAGCCGACCGTGCAATGAGCACAATCGGCTTTTATTCTCTTTCACCCCGAAGATAATTTTCCTCTCGCCTCCTATTTACTCAGCCTTCACCCTCCATGCGAGACCAAACGCTGCCACAAGCATCAACAGTGCCAGCAAAAAAGGAGCTCCCGGCAGATGCCAATTACTTTGCCGCCCAATAAAGCTGGCAAAAGTCAGGGTAAAAATGCCGGGGCCGACTACGCCTGCAATTCCCATAATACTGTTGTTCGCTCCTTGTAATTGTCCCTGTTGCGACGGCTGAACATGACGCGTCATGAGACCCTGCGACGAAGATCCGTACATTCCCATCAAAGAAAATATTGGGATGCCGAGACAGAAGATTATTCCAACCGGAGCTAAACCAAAGATTGCAAATCCCACCATGCCGAAAAGTAAGCCGGCAAGAAGTGTGTGGCGTTCTCCAAAGTCTGCGACGACACGCTTTACGACTCCTCCTTGCACAATCATGCCGCACGCTCCCATGATTGCCAGCGCAATGCCAACCGCCTCTTCATTCCATTTGTAACGAAAACTGGCATACAGTACAAACACACTCGGCAACACCTGATGAGCGAGGTAGAAGAATCCATTGACAGTAGCGAGCCGGAACAATTCCGGATGCGAGCGCAATAGCTTCAGCGAGCCGAGAGGGTTAGCGCGTTTCCATGAAAATTTTTCGCGGTGCTCAACACTCAACGATTCAGGGAGGACAAACAAACCGTACATTGCGTTCAACAGAGTAAGACCGGCCGCGACCCAGAACGGCAAGCGCGTGTCGATGCCGCCAAGAATACCACCAAGAGCCGGACCCAAAACAAAACCGAGTCCCCAAGCAGCACCGATCATTCCGAATCCGGCGGCACGTTTTTCAGGCGGCGTTACATCGGCGATGTAGGCACCGGCTGCGGTGAAGCTCGCGCCGGTAATTCCGGAAATAATCCGGCCGATAAAAAGGAGCCACAACGTCGGTGCGGATGCCATAAAGATATAGTCGACGCCGAGGCCGAAACACGAAATAAGAATGACCCGGCGGCGGCCGTATTGGTCGGAGAGCGCACCGAGCACCGGAGAGAAAATAAATTGCATCAACGCCCAAACGGTTCCGAAAAGCCCGAACATTTCGGCCGCCCGTGCGGTATCGCCTCCGAGAAATTGTTCGACAAGCTTCGGCAGAACGGGAATGATGATGCCTAATGCCAAAACGTCGAGCACGACGGTAACGAAGATGAATAGTACCGCGGCATGGCGGGGGGATGAAGGGGGGTGATCGCTCACAAATGTGATAAGTTGTAAGTTTTAGGTTTTAAGTTTTTATGTTCGGCTCATTCCCCATTTCTTTTTTGACCACCCTGATTAATTTCTGATAAAATCGCATCTTGAATTGCATCATACCATGCGATTCTAAATGCAATTGTATCCAAGATTTCTGCTACTCCTTTATCTGGAGGTTTCTTCCAAAATTTCAGGTTCAAGACCTGCCAAATTTATTATTCCATTCTGTAGTAATCTATTTGTTCACCAACCAATCAAGATTGTCAAAATACTTTTCCCACATCTCTTTAGTTGTGCGGGCAGCATAAACTCCATCATCGTTAAAGAACATGAAATCTTCATGACACCGGCAAGAAAGATTCGGGTTGTATTTTTTTTAAAGCATAAACGAAAACGATCAGTCCGCAGCAACGACAACCGTTTTAAAAACCCTTCCCATACAGAGCTTGGGAAGGAGACGGCACGAAGATTGAGAACGAGATGAAGCAAAGACTGGAAACGAAATAACCGTTCCCAAGCAGAGCTTGGGAACGAGATGGCTGTAACAATGATTTTCCCTCTCCACGTGGGAGAGGGAATGCACTCACACGCACTCACTTCTTCTCTTGCAATCTTTCCAGCCTCATTTTTGCCATTCTGTTATTCGGGTCAAGCTTAAGAGCCTGCTCGTAATTCTCGACCGCCGCCGCAGAATTTCCCTCCGCTTCATAGATGCCCGCAAGGCGTGCATACGAAAACGCGAACGTTGGGTAGAGTTCAATGTTCAGCTTCAATACTTGGATCGCTGCGGACATTTTTATTGTATCATCCGAAATGAGTTCTGCCAATCGCACCAGGGTTCCTTCTTTAAAATTGTAATTAAAGCCACCATAAAATTGCTCCCGGAGAGCACGGTATTGCTTGATGGTCGAATCGATACCGTGGCGATCAAAAGTCCTCTTCAGCTTATCCTCCAAAAGGATCGGGACTGCATTGCCGTGATGGCAGGTGATGCACGAAACCCGCAGCGGCGAATTGCTGTCAACATGAAGCTCAGCCAGGTACACGTTGTTAATGTTGTTTACCATTTGCAGCATTGTGCGTGCCTCATTTTTTTCTGGCTTCGCATCCGAAACAAAATCATACCCGCTGAAATCCTTTCCCTCTTCGCCTACATGGCAATATATGCACCGCACGCCAAGCCCGGATGTAAAGCTGAACATCGTTCTTTGTAATTCTTTTGCCGTAGTCGTTTTCGGAAGTACGGTCAGGTTTTTTGAACTGTCCGGCCATTCCCAGCGTTGGGCAAAAAGCGGGATAGCACAGAGCAACAGAGTACATGTAAGAACAGCTCTTTTCATAAGATCCTTTCTACGACGAAGTAATGTAATCTTGTAGAGTGAATAATTTTGACGGGAAAAAACTCAACTGTCGAATTACGGCAATAATTCTTGTTAACTCATGAATGAACTATCACAAAATACGGCATAAAAAAATCTATTGCAATATCATTGAATGAAACCAGAATGGATAGAAAATACGCAGTACTAGTGCCATTTCTAAAAATAAATATTGTACTTTTTAATAATTAATTCACCGCAAAGGGCGCCAAGGACGCAAGGGATTCTTGCTATTTTTCAAAAAACCTCTTTGCGACCTTAGCGTCCTCTGCGGTTAGAATACAGAACATTTTTGAGAAACGGCACTAGGTCAACCTAAGACACTACCCCTCAAGCTTAGCGTTTCCCCCTTGTCATTAAGGAGAGACCAGGGGCAGGCGAAAGGCACAAAAATAATGTATTTCACCGCAAAGGTGCTTCCGACGGGATTCTTTCGAAAGCGCCTTTGCGGTCTAGTGTTTCAAAAAAGCGATGTCATCTCCCTCGGGGCGGTTCGGGTTCCCACCGTCCTTCGTAGAAAACCCATTCATTGTTTCGCCTTTCCCAGTGGCCTGCTACCCACACAGTATGCGGCCGCGGCGGTCGCATCCACCGTCCCGGAACCCAAACGTAGCGATGACGGCGAGGCGCCCAACGGTGATACCCGGCAACCCACACGGCATCACGAGACGGTCTGGCAATCATTCTCTCCTTCGGTGGAGGCGGCGGGCCGATATTGATTCCCACCCCGATATTGAGCTGTGCGGACGCCGGAATGGCAACTGCAAGCAGTCCGCAGAACAGTGCAAGCTTCAAAAATGTTTTCATAGTTGTATGAGATTGTTGTGGTAGTGGTTTAGTGAATTTATATTTAATAGACACAAGACACGGCAATCGAGTTTAATACGTGAAGAATTTTAGCGATGGCTTATATCTCTATTCGCAACAAGAGGGCTGAAAATAAGCCGCAACCAATAATCGTACGGGCGTAATCATTGGACCATCCCAAATTTTTTATTCCGGGCAGTCATCTTCATAAAATATCGGAGCCGCTGGGTGAATATTTCCGGGCGGTTTCTCGATCCATCGATCCACCCGACGCGAATGCGTTTGTACGTCGCAGAAAATTTTGTGAAATTCTTCCAAACAACAGGGTCAGATTCAAGCAGTTGAAGAATGTCATTGGGAAGTGTAAACTTCTTTAGCTTCGGTGTTTTGGCGGACTCTCCGTCCATGTGATGCTGGATACGTGCAAGACCATACCGTGTCATCTTCCCGGCATGAATGAGCCGGCGTACTCGTTCTTTGTTCATTTCTGAAAGGGGACTTTTCTTCCTCCGGGGACTGAACCTCTGAACCCAGCTTTCTTTGTCCCGTGGTTTGGTGAGGCTGTCAATCCATCCGTAGCAAAGCGCTTCTTCTACGGCGTCGTTGTACGGTATTCGCCGCTTTCCACTTTCCTTCTTATAGAAGACAAGCCAAATGTCGCCGGTAGTTTTGTGGTGCCTCGACAGCCACGAACGCCATTGTTTTCTGTTTATCACGTATAATGTTTTGCCGACTTCCATTCATTATCTCTGAGGCTACCGGTTCGGATTCCAAAACAAAAACGGGGAAGAAGTGATTCCTTTTTCTCCTTAAAAATATGAGTTGAATGGCGAATAATCAAGAAGGAAGAATTTTGGGCGATCTTACATATCGCCTCTCGCGAATCTGAACCTTCGTGTTTTTTAGTGTTCTTAGTGGACGCTTTACAAATGTGTACCATGAGTTGGTAAGATAAATCAAGAAAGTGTCCGACGTCTACAAATAAAAAAGCCAACCGTACGTTTAATACGATTGGCTTTCGTCCGTCCCTTCAACCAACCACTTCTTCCGATCCGGACTAAAGTTTATTTTTATCGATATATATACACTAATATCCCGGAAATTACTGAGTGCAGAACCAACAGCATTCTGATCAAATAAAATCGGATTCAGCGTCTTAGCATGTTTATGGGACACGCCGGAGAGTGTCGAAGTTTAACAACTTTGGGGGGGTAATTTTCAGGCGGCAAAAAAACGGAAGACGGCTCCATAGATAAGCAGTGCGACAGAAAGCAAGCCCATCCATGTATAAAATTCCCGGTTGCTGATCGGCTTCAACTCTTCTTCAATTCCTTGCTCAGTGGCAAACAGTTCTCGGATCAACCAAAACATGAAGGGCTGTTCAATCTGATTTCTTTGAAGTATCATGACTTCGCCTCGGAAATGTGAAGATTCGGAGCCGCTCGTTGAATGCATAATGATACCATCTGCCTGTTAGCCTGATATTAGACTTACTTTAAGGAATTGTTAAATCTTTGAAAATCCAGGCAAATACCGCAGTTGCTACTTGAATCAGGGACAAACTGAGTCTATATTCAAATGCAGATTTGATTACCATTAACCTTGCAATACGCCGAATGAATCTCAATTCGTACATACTCGAGCAAGCGCTGCGGCGGCTGCAATTGCCGGAGAGTTCCATCAAGCAATTCCAGCTTGCCGGAAAGTTTAGCGATGTCGAAGGCAGGGGATTCCCGAAAGAACTCTTTCTGCTCAGCACGCCGGTCATCGTGCGGGGGCTGTTGAACTTTGCGGTATTGCAGATGAGGCGGGACTGGATATATCCGTTCTGGGTGCACAAACAACTCGACCCGAAGAGCGAGAGTTATATTCCGCGAGCGCAGAATCCGCTCCTCGTCAATGTCACTCATCGTAATTGGACGATGGTGGGAACGCTGAACGGATTTCACGAAGCGATTATCGACCCCTGCGGCCTCGCAACACCCCTCCCCCGCGAATGGTCGATCGATACATGGCTCGTCGTTGATGACAAGGTATTTTTTCCTTCCTTATCCGCCGGCGGGGAGCAAACAATAGAAACAACGTTCCCGTGCCTTACTACTCGATTTACTGTGGATGGCGTTGGCCTGACGCTTGAGCATTTCGCCGCGCCGACAAATCACGCGTTCGATGTCCTGTTTGCCAAAGCCTCGGCCACAAACAACAGCGGCAAGAAAAAAACCGGCGCACTGTGTGTCGCCATCCGGCCATTCAACCCCGAGGGTGTTGCCCCGGTTTCTTCGGTCGATTTCAAATTACCGCGCATTGCCCAAGTGAACAAATCCACCGGTGTCGTTTTTGCAGAAACACCCGACAAAATTTTCTGCTCATCGCTCAAGAATGGCGACCTCGCTCACCTTCTTGGGCAAAGAACGATGAAGTTATTCGACGAGAATTCCACAACGTCGTCTCAGTGCGAGCGCGGGCTCGCGCACGCGGTGGCGGCGTTCATGTTCGACCTGGCGCCGGGTGAAGAAAAGTGCGTTCATTACAGCGCCGCGCTTGAGGAAGAACAACGGATCCGGCGGCGGGGGACAAAACAAACTTGGCGGGTTTCGTTCGAGAAACGGAAATCCGACCAGCAGGCAAAATGGGAGAAAGAACTCTCGACGGGCGCCCAATTTGAATTCGCTGATAAAAAATTACAGACATTGTTCGATGCCAGCAGACTTGCCCTACTGGAACTTAACGACAACGATTTCATCTCGCCCGGACCGTTTCTTTACCATCACTTCTGGTACAGAGACGCAACGCTGATGATCCGGGCCCTTGACGTGCTCGGTTTTCACAAGCGTTCACGACAGGTGATCGACGCATTTCCGGAGCGTCTTACGCCGGATGGGTTCTTTCGCGGGCCGGACGGAGAGTGGGATTCCAACGGCGCCGTTCTCTGGACGGTTCATCAACACTTTCTGCTTAATAGGCAGCATCTCTGGCTGAAAAACTGGTATCCCAATCTCAAACGCGCCGCCTTGTGGATCGCACACAAACGAAAACAATACCATAACGGCTTGATGCCGCCGGGCATCAGTGCGGAACATCTCGGCACAGTCGATCAATATTATTGGGATACGTTCTGGTCTCTCGCGGGACTCAAGGCGATGGTCCGCATTGCCGCGGCGCTCAGCGTGAAAGCCGACGAGCAGTTTTTTGTGCAGGAAGTTCAGGCGTTTGAATCAGACATTGCACAATCTCTGCAGGAGGTCGAGCGACGTATCGGCGAAAAACTCATTCCGGCAACACAGGATCGCAGCTTCGACGAGAGTGCCATCGGTTCGATATCCAGCATTTATCCGCTCGAGCTGTTCGAGGATCGCTTGCATCATCTCTCCAACACGCTGCGAAAACTTGAAGCGGAATTTGTCGATGAGAAGGGATTTTTCCATCCCATCATCCATTCAGGATACAATCCGTATCTCACTCTCCAGATCGCACATTCTTTTTTGGTACTGGGCGAAGTCGCCAAAGCGTGGGAAGTGGCAGAGACGATTTTTCGGCAGGCGACGCCGCCGTACTCTCTCCCTGAAGCCATTCATCCGCGCACCGGCGGCGGGACGATGGGCGACGGGCATCATGGATGGGCTGCGGCAGAGATTATTCTTTTTCTTCGGAGCTGCATGGTCAAAGAAGAGAATGGCGGCATCTCACTCTTCAAAGGGAATATCAACAGATTGGTCCAAAAGGGGAAGAATGTGAAATTGAAGAATGTACCGACAACGTTCGGCGAGATTTCATGTTCCTTGTCGTTCACCGGTGAAACCAGCGCTGTTATACACTTCGAAGGAAATTTCAGCGGTGAGTCTCTGCCGGCTGCCATTGAAATCTATCTTCCGTTCGCAGTAAAAAATGCAGCTGCCTCCTCCCCAAATCACATTTCTGCAAAAACAGTCGACGACACGACCTCGCTGCTTCGCTGTTCCCCAAAAGTCCGCACGCTGTTCCTTAAGTTGTAATTTCTCGGACGTTGGACAAAGCAAAAACGCTTCAGTTGGCCGAGTCGCTCCTTCACGGCTTTGAATTCAGATCGATATTTCCCCACCCACAATGAAAGCCCTATCGGGTCGGTCAATCCAAGCATGGGCGCATCGATCAAACTGTCGGTTGCGGTGAGCAGAGGCGGAAGAGTGTTGATATATTTATGATATACGTCTGCCTTGCCGGCTGCAATAGGAAACGGTTTGACAAGCGTAGCCGAGAGAAACCCGTCCGCGGTCTTTGTTTCGATTCCAAAAGAACATGCGGGAGGAATGCCAAAGAATTCTTCTGCCGTCATTCGAACGGAGATTTGATTGCTCGCCGAAATAACATAGATGTTGTATCGGAGCTTTCGCAGCAATGAGACGAGCTTCTTCATTCCCGGATGCGGTTTCGGAACCGGCACGAGTGTGTTTCCGGCTTTAATGAAGGAGGCAGGTTTCTTTAATACCTTCATCGTGGCCTCTTCGACCTCACGGACTGTAAGCCCGGCCATTGATTCAACGACAAGACGGCAAGCTGCTGAGACGTCGCAGCGAAGAAATGATTGATACTCTTCCCACGTACATTTGAGAGGAGCTTCGTCTGCCAGCAAGTGTGCAAATACCGCCTCGCCAATGTCGCCAATGATCAATGTGTTATCGAGGTCGAACAGGGCAATTTTCACATAATCCGCGCCCAACGTTCTTGCCCGGTTTTCCAGCGATTCAATCTGATATTTGAGATGAACGGGAATCATACATTTTAAGACTTCTGAATAATTCCAAGAGTATGGCTCACGCAAAGACGCAAAGCCGCAAAATGATTTAAAAATAGACTCCTTGCGCCTTTGCGGCTTGGCGAGAGACGATCTTTCAGATGTCTCATTTTATGATTGTGCGACATAGGGACGAGGTTCGACCGACCTGAAGTGGTGGAACGACAATGCCGTGGATGTAGTTTGAAACGCAATCGGCAGCGTATTGATTTGAAGAGTAGTCTTTCCCGCCTCGTATGTCAGACGGTTATACTTCAGCATGGCGACTGGGTCATCGCAGACGGCACCCGCACCGTTAGCCAGCTGCACTCCGTATTGTTGATACAACTCATTACGATGCACATGTCCGTGCATTACCGTGTGCACGCCAAGCGCAGCAAACAGTTTGAGGGTTTTACGGCGGCGTTTCATGCGCATTGTCTTCGATTCGATCTTCCGCCAAAGATTGTTGTCAGTCGAACCATCGTTCAGGTCGTTGAAGTGATGATGAATTGCAACAAGCGGTATCCCTCCACAGATTTCTTTGCGTTCCTGTAATTGCACAAGAGCGGAAATCTGGTCGTCGCTCAGCATACCGTTTGAGCCGAGCGGATTGTCCCACAACGACCACGGCAGGATTGAATTCAAGCCGATGATGGAGTACGGACCCGCTTCTTTGACAAACGGAAAAAGACTGTCCTCATTGAGTCTTCTCACTCCCACAAATGTTTCTGCAAACGCCTCTTCAAAAAGCGCAAGACGCCTGTGATAATCGACCGTACGAATATACCGGGGAAAACTAAGCACGTCTACAGCACGATGGGGCCCGCCGAAAACATCGTGGTTGCCTGGGACAATCGTGAGTTTCTTGCTGTCCATTAAGCCGAAGGTTGTGAGAATCGTTCGCGCCAAGTAGTAGTCGTCCGGGTCGCCAGTACTGACTATGTCCCCTGTAATGACGAGATGGTCGCAGCCATGGTCGAGAATTGTTCGCAAAAGAATTTTAAATGATTTGATGTGTTCGCGGTAATATTGTCTGCTGAGGTGGGGATCAGAAAGATGGGCGATGGTGAATGATGCTCCTGCAGGTTCCGTCGTTCCCAACGGCCTTTTGTGGTGACTCGTATGCCCGGCGAACCGTGTCTCAGGCTGCGCGCGGGAAACGTCGGAGACGGAACTCCTCGATAACTTCCGTGTAGCTCTCAAAAAGCTGGTCGAGAATTCGTTCCCATCGATACTGTTGTGCACGAGCGAGTGCATGGTCTGCAATGACCTTTCTGTGATTAGGATTGTCGAGAAGCCATTCTACTTTTTTTGTAAGATCGGGGCTGCTCAGCGGCTCGGCGAATAATCCCGAGCGCCCTTCCTGGATAATTTCTACTGCACCGCCTACTTTTGCCGCTACGGGAGCCAGCCCGGAAGCCATCGCCTCCAGCGTCACAAGCCCGAATGTTTCTGTCGTTGACGGAAAAACAAAAACATCCGCCGACGCAAAACTCTCCGATAACGTTTTCCCCGATTGGTATCCGAGGAAATGCGCGCCGGGCATCATCGCCTGCAATTCTTGACGGGCATGGCCGTCGCCAACGATAACCATTTCGAAATCGTTTCGCTTCGAACGAAGTTCGTGATACGTCTGCGCCAAAATGCGCAAATCTTTTTCCCACACGAGCCTGCTGACAAATAGGATAATCGGTTTCTCTCCGCTGCTGAATCTCTGCCGCCATTCATTCGATCGGTTCAGCGGATTGAATACTGCCGTGTCAACTCCGTTCGGAAGATAATTAAGGCGCTCTACGCCATGATCGCGAAGTTCCTGCAGAATCGGATTCGTCGGCACGAGAGTACGGTCCACGTTATTGTAGAGGCGGCGCAAAACCCGCCACGCCAAATCTTCAAAACTGGTAAGATTGTAATATCTCGGATAAGTCGGAAAATGCGTGTGGTACGTTGCGATAACCGGAATGCTGAAATGCCGCGCGTATTTCACTGCTGCAAAACCGAGCGTGCAAGGACTGTTGATATGCAGAATATCAGGTTGAAATTCATGCAAATACTTTGCAAAGGACTGATACCCGGGAAGAGCAATGCGATAATTTTTTTGAAGCGGCAGGACAACCGACGGAACGCCATACACCGGTATTTGCGATTCGCCTATCGGGAGCGTTGACGTGATTGCAATCGCTTTGTGCCCCCGTTCGACAACACCCTCGACCATTTTGTAGATACAGCGCGTGACACCGTCCTGACCTACTTTCAGGTTTGCATTGAAATATGCAATTTTCATTTAGGCTTCCTTCCTCATTTGCATGCACAAAAGTAGGAAGTTGCCGTTATCAGAGTGTTATCCCCCCATTAATTAATAGTAAATTAAGACTTTTGTTAAAGTAGCATGTCAAATGAATTTCACAACTCTCAATTTTCAGCAATCTCTTGCATCGGGACTCTTCTCAGATTATATTGCCAATAAAAAGAATTAGCGTATGAAATCACCAAAATATGAGATGTTGTCCGAGCGCCTTGCGGCATTAGAAAACGAATGGGAATCTACATGGGGAGAATTCGTGGATGATGAAACGCTGAAGGTTGACCCTCTGCTTGTCGACAAAGTGGCTGATGAATTTGCCGAACGCATGAAAGAGAATTATCCTTTCTTTCATCCTCGTTATGCCGGACAGATGTTAAAGCCGCCTCATCCTATTGCAGCGGCGACGTATCAGATGGCAATGAAAATTAACCCCAACAATCATGCACTGGACGGCGGACCGGCGACGGCCAAGATGGAAATTGAGGTGGTCGCAGACCTTGCCCGCATGTTCGGTTACGAAAAGCATCTCGGACATCTCACCAGCAGCGGCACAATTGCGAATCTTGAAGCTCTCTGGGTCGCGCGATCTCTTCATCCAAAGAAAGGTATTGCGTTTTCGGCTTCCGCCCACTATACGCATAAACGGATGTGCGAAGTTATCGGAGCAGAGTCGATGGAAATTCCATCTGATGAATTTGGAAGAATAGACTGCGATGCACTTGAAAAAGCATTGAAGGCGGGAAAAGTCGGCACGGTGGTGGCAACGATCGGTACAACATCCCTTGGAGCGCTCGATCCTCTGGAAAAAATCATTCCCCTCTGCAGGAACCATAACGTCCGCGTTCATGCCGATGCTGCGTACGGCGGATTCTTCATGCTGCTCGCGCAACAAAAGTCTTCGCTCATTAACGCCGCACCATATCTCCATTTATTCGAGTGCGACAGCATCGTCGTCGACCCGCACAAGCACGGACTGCAGCCGTACGGCTGCGGCTGCATATTGTTCAGCGATCCGTCAGCGGGAAGATTCTACAAGCATGATTCGCCGTATACCTATTTCACCTCGAATGATTTGCATCTCGGCGAGATCAGCCTTGAATGCTCGCGTCCCGGTGCAGCCGCAGCAGCGCTCTGGTTCACTCTGCAATGCATTCCGTTGCACCCTGAAGCGGGTCTCGGAGCCATTCTGTCAAAAACCAGGCGTGCTGCTCTCGAATTCTCGAGACTCATTGCTTCCAGCAGCATACTCAGTGAGTTTGTCAAACCGGAACTTGATATCGTTACCTATTTCCCAAGAACAAAACCGTTGGCAGCTTCACTCATCACTCAACGATCGGAAAAAATATTTTCGGACGGAATGCACCATTCCACTCATCCATTATTCCTTGCCCTGCTCCATGTTCATTCAAAACACGCAAAACAGCTTCACCCGCAGGTCAACCCCGACCGCGAAATGATGACGATTTTACGCAGTGCGTTGATGAAGCCGGAACATCTTGCATTCGTTCCGCAATTGATCCGGGAATTAGAAATATTGGCCGGCGATGGGAGGAAGTAAAATAGAAAGTATCTATAAACCTGCAGTCTGCGGCAAAATCTGAGCCATCAGAGTAATCACAGTAGTTTGCGCGAAGCCAAAAATCCTTGAAGATACGAGAGTGAGTCGAGGATAATATTTTCGTCGACGGGGATTGCCAGCGTCGCTTTTCCAATTGACGTCGGAAGCACGAGCCTGATTTTTCCGTCGGAGACCTTTTTGTCGACGCGCATTGTCGAGAGAAGCTTTGACGGAGAAAATTTTACGCCGCGCAAAGACGGCAGAGGAATTGAGAGAACGGCGTTTTCGATTCGTCCGGCTGCCATCGGAGTAATTAATCCGAGACGGAGAGCGGCGAACGTTTCGGCAACCATTCCGAGGAGGATGGCTTCGCCGTGTCTTAGCAAACGATAATTTCCCGCATGTTCTAAAGCATGTCCAACGGTATGTCCGAAATTAAGAATGGCGCGGAGGTTCCTTTCCCGTTCATCCCGTGAGACAATATCCGCTTTCATCCGGCAACACTCACCGACGATTCTGATAAGGTGTGCGTTGTTTTTGGATAGGATGGTATCGGTGTGCTTCACGGTGTACGCAAAGAATTTCCTGTCCATGATGATACCGTACTTGAGCACCTCGCCAAGGCCGCAGACGATTTCACGCCGCGGAAGAGTTTGGAGCGTTTCGATATCCGCAGCGACAAAATCCGGTTGATAAAATGTTCCCACCATATTCTTCCCAAGCGCATGGTTAACGCCCACTTTTCCTCCTACGGAAGAATCGACCTGAGCAAGCAGTGTGGTCGGCACCTGCACAAAGCGAACTCCACGTTGGTACGTCGATGCAATAAAACCCGCAAGGTCGCCGACGACTCCTCCGCCCAACGCTACGATCGTCGATTGACGCTCTATATTCCACCGGAGCAAGTCTGAATATATTGCATTTGCACGGTGGAGATTCTTTTGTCCTTCACCGGCAGGAATGATGATCGACCGCACAATAAACCCCGAGGCGGCAAGACTTTCTTTAACTCTCCTCAAATAAAGCCGCGCTACGTTTCTGTCCGTGATGATAACAGCCGTTTTAGGCATGCGGTGCCGCTGAAAAAGCGAACCGATCGACGGAAGAATTGACGTGCCGAGATAAATCGGATAGCTCCGCTTGCCAAGCGGAACACGGACAGTTTTACAGCGAGTATTAGTCTTCAATATGATGCCGTAACATTTTTACAAGTTCGTCAATTGTATTTCCGATTTTTTTATCGTCGGTATGGATAATAACATGCGCTTGTTCGTAGTAGCCCTTCCTCTTCGACAACAATTCATCGATACGGATCTGCAATTGTTCTGCGTCCATCAACTCTCCGTCGGCAGTGCGCAGCATCGGCCGGTCGCTCTTGGTGCGGAGACGTTTATAGATATACTCCGGATTGACTTTCAGATACACCAGAACACCCGATTCTTTCACAAGGTCGAGCGAATCTTGGTCCGTAATGGTTCCCCCGCCAAGTGAAATAACCGAACGAGGAGCCCCGGCGACCTCTTTGAGAAATGTCCGTTCCATTTCCCTGAATGCTCTTTCACCTTCCTCTTTGAATATATCGCCGATTTTCCGCTTTTTCTTTTGTTCGATGAAAAGGTCCAGGTCGACAAAATTATATCCTATGGTGTTGGCAAGAATAGGACCGATGGTGCTTTTCCCGCTCCCCATAAATCCAGTCAAGAAAATTATCAATCGTTTGTGGTTGTCTTCCATACGAATGCTGCTGTCAGCGAAAGTGTTATGGGAGATGGTTGACATGGAACACAATCAATAAAATACGCAAAAATAAATCAACGATGCGAAATATTTGCACCGATGGCGTGCCATCTCACGGATTTGCCGGCGGCTCGCCTTCATCCGAATTGAGCTTTTCCTTCAATTCAATCTTCAAATCCTGATAACGGGAGGTTGCATGTTGAACCTGCTGTCTCGCCTGAAACAACTCTCGTCGCAGCCCATCTTCCGTGTTATGAATCTTCCTAAAGGAAAAATAGGTGGCGGCGGCAAGGCCGCCGCCGGCTACGACGATGACAACTAAAGCGATTTCATAAAGAGTGTTAATTTCCATGTTGACTTGTTTTAACGCACGGGAACTGTCGTCGCGTGAATTTCGCCTTTCTTTTACGAGTTCAAGAATTGTACTGCGGATCGACTCCATCAGTTCTTTTCCTTTGCCGGTAAGAACAGCCTGGGCGGAATCCGAAGAGTTGTTGGACATCGCCAAGTCGATCGAGGACTTAAGAATCTCGATCCTGTCATTAATAGAAGCTCCCAGTGAATCGAGGAACTCATCCCGGTACCCGCCGCTCATATTCAACTGTTTGAGGTAAAGGAATGATTGTTGCACCGATTTGACCGCCGAGTTGTAATCTTGAATAAAATCCCGGTTGTTCGTCAAGATATATCCGCGGCGATTCGATTCCGCCTGTTGGAGAGAAAGTAAAATGTCCTCCATCACTATGACAACTTCATGGTCATAGGACAATAACGTAGTATACCTCCCCTCTTCACCGAGCGCAGCTTTCATAAAATACTGCAGGCCAAAGAACAACAAAAAAAGGGCAGCATAACTTGTAAAAAGGAAGCGTTTAAACTTTCGTCCCATTCGGAAAATTTAGTATGTGAAATTCCACCGGGCGCGCATCATCATCAAACCGGCACCCTTTATCGGTTCCCCATATTCATCACTTTTAATCCTGACGCGGAGTAAGCGTCTCAGGGAGAGCGGTAATGTCGGCTTCCAGAGCGGCATGAGTTTGCGCATGAATGATGTCTCCCATTGTTATGATTCCGATGAGCGAGTGTTTGCCTGCCCGATCGACAACACCGAGCTGCCGTCTTTCAAATTTTTCCATCATAACAACAGCGCGCGCAAGGGTGTCATCGGCGTATAATTCAGAGTGACCACGCACTATCTCGCGAAGATGCACTCCGCGCTTCCCTTCTGCAAGCATCCGCCGAAGTGTAGATTCGCTGACCAACCCGAGATACTTCCCGGCGTTATCCAACACAGGAAAAGATGAAAAATTATAGATTGCAATAAGCTCAAAAGCTTGTTCGATACTCATCGACCCTTTGAGTGCGAGAACGTTCTTGGCACTCATCGCAGCGCCAACCTTTAGCTGGTCTAAACCATTGATTGACGATCCTTCTCCGTGAGGGAGATGAATTCCGTCCTGTGCCAGCAACGCATCATAGACCGGAAGCGGCCGCCAATGACGTACCAAACCGTACGTAATCATGTTAGCAATCATCAGGGGAAGAATCAATGAATACCCCCCCGTCATTTCAATAATAATGAGAACGGAGGTAATCGGCGCCCTGATAATTCCCGCAAATACTGCTCCCATTCCAACCAGGGCAAAAGCTCCGATTTCATCCGGAGCATGGTTCAATAAACTAACGTCCAAATAACCGACCACGCCCCCAACCATACTCCCAATAAAGAGCGCCGGCGCAAAAATACCTCCTGCACCACCGCTGCTGTAAGAAAAAACTGTCGCAAGGATTTTCATAATCGCGAGGACGACCAACGCCTTCACAGTCAATTTTCCGGCAAGAGCAAATGACAGCGTCTCATATCCCCCACCTGTGATACCGCCAGAATGAAGCCACACAAGCGCAGCGACAGCGAGGATCCCGGTTACACCTCCTCCGATAGCGGGCTGTGCCCATTTGGGCAGCCACGTGTTCCGTTGGAACCATTTTCTGAGGCTCAAGAGGGAGTCGGTGAATGCTATCGATGCGCCGCTTGCAATAACACCGAGAACGGCATAAAGAATAAGTGATGTCGCATGATGCAATCCATAGACTTGAAGAACTTCCAGAACGGGATGTTCGCCGAGGACGTTCCGCTCGATCACAGCGGCGAGTGCGGCTGCTACGATCACTCCTGATAATACTGTTTGGTCGAGAGTCCCGATAATTTCTTCGATTGTAAAAGTCACAGCAGCGATGGGTGCGTTAAATGCCGCCGCGATGCCGGCAGCGGCTCCGACCGGAAGAAGGCGGCGCAGGTTCTGCCGCGATAACGCGGCACTGCGACCCAACTGGCTCGCTATTCCTGCGCAAATTTGCACTGTCGGTCCCTCGCGCCCCAACGACGAGCCCGATCCTATCTGTATTGCTCCAATAAAGAATTTTCCGATGACATCGCGGAACGGTATGCGGTCTTCCTTCATAAAGAATGCGACTTTCACTTGAGGAATTCCGCTCCCCCGCGCACCGGGCGCCACATAATATAAGAGCAGACCGCAAACCAAGCCGCCAAGCGCGGGAGTCAAAATAATCCACAAAGCTGATGAGGGATAAGCCGCCCCAAAAGCTCTGTTGATTAAATACCCCTCAAGCAACTTGATGCTGAGATGAAAAGCTACCGCGGCGAAGCCGCAAACAGCGCCGATAATAAGCGTTAATACAAAAAGTCTTTGATTTTCTGTGGGAACAATTTTGTTGTAGATGACAAGCAGCCTGACGCTCCCGAATTGAAGGCGCGACCGCAGCACATCGAACATCTCGCTGATGGCGAACGTGATTTTTTTTATTGTCTTCGGGTTTTCGCTGTTTTGATTCAACGGCTGTTTTACAGTTAATTGTTTTTCCCAATGAAGTGCAACGTTAATCTAAGAATTTGCATAGCAAAATCAAAAACCGATTTTATGTCTAGGGTTCAAATATCACTGCGAAAAGAATATACATAGCTACTACGGTCAATTCTTCAGTTCCGAGAACATTGCTGCCAGGCAATAAAGTTTTTACAAAAAAAACGCATTTCTATTTTGGGGATGTCCGGGCGGGTTTGTCGGATGCGACGTGCCTGGAGGTCTGGTGGGATGAAGCATAAATACAATATGAATCACAACTTCGGCTTCGGAAGTTACCAAGAAAAAATTAATTTGAGCCAGCAGGTAAAACCGTCGTGCGGAATGAGAATTTCTATCGTGGTTTCATCAAAAAAACTTATTGATCATTCCGCATAACGGAGAGTACAATCGCTCGACAAAATCAATGTGCGCAGCGCAGAATTTGGGTCTGCGCGCGGGTCTAACGGTAAAACATATCCCGCAGGTCTTCAATGTCAGCTTTGGTTTTTAAGTTCGCGAGCCATTCGTTAACGATACGCTGTTTCTTTTCCTGCAACATTTGAGCGGCGAGGATGTTCTTCTGCATATTAAAACCTGTGGAATCAAAGGGAGTTTTACTTACGAGCTTGATGAGATAATATCCTCTCTCTCCTTCAACAGGCTGGGAGATCTTTTGCAACGGCAAAGTCATCGCGACACCGAGAAAAGCGTTGTCCCGCCCAATGGTTGGGATTGTTCCTGTCGGGGAAAACTGTCCCGTTGATTGAACGGTGATCCTGGCATCGGAAGCAGCCAGCGATGAGAGGTCAAGGGAATCGTTCATTGATGAACGCAGTTTTGCAACTGCCTCATTCATCATCGCCATTTTCTTCTTTCGCAAAACGCGCGGCTGCAAGAGACCTTTTACTTCATCGAATGGACGAATGCCTTCCTTCTTCACTTCAGAAATCTTGAACACCGCAACGCCGCCGTTCACTTGATATGGTTCACTGATGTCTCCCAAATCCTTCTCGAAGGCAAACTTCGAAATCGCGTCGTTGAAGCCGACACCCGGAATCATCCCGCCTTTAGGGAACGCGGGCGTTTCTCGCACCTGCAGGCCGAATCCTTCGGCATCCTTTTCAAGCTTCCCGTCCTTGGCAACGTACGCAAAGTCTTGAGCCCGCTGGAACGCGTCGTCTTTGGTCTGCTGGCTGGTCTTGATGGGAAGCGTAATGTCGGCAATCTTCACCTCTCGGCTGTCCCTCCCCTCGATCTTGATAATGTGAATCCCGAATTGTGTCTTCACGGGACCGAGGATTTGACCAGGCTTCCCTTTCAGTGCCACATCTTCAAACGCCTTGACCATCTTCCCTTTGCCAAACCAGCCGAGGTCGCCGCCGGTTGTTGATGCACTCGGTTCAGTAGAATACTGCCGTGCAAGGTTCGCAAAATCTTCGCCTTTGCGCGCACGAGCGATCAGCTCGTTTGCTTGCTTCATGACCGCCGATTCATCTCCTCCGTTAACGCTCAGCAGGATATGCCTCGCATGGACGAACACGTCGGTTCCATTTTTTTCTTCAAGAATTTTCATGACATGGTAACCGGTAAAATCTTTCACCGGGCCTGCAACGTCTCCGACCGCCGCTCCGAAAACGGCTTCCTCCTTTTCCTGCGACAACTGCCCGTGTTTGAAATAGGCAGGAGGCGTCGGCGTTTCCGAGTATGATTTTTGGAGTTCAAGAAAATCGATTCCGGCTTTCGACTGCTGGATAATGTTGTTCGCTTCAACGAGCACATCCTGTGAATCTTTTGCCGACGGCTGGTCGCCGAACAGCACATACTTCAGTTTGCGTGATGCTTTCGCGTTAAATTCTTCCTGGTTCTCATTGTAATATTTTTTCAGATCGTCGTCGGTAACCGAAGCGGCACTGTCGGAAAAGAATCTGTTGGGGTCGAATAAAGCGTACTGCGCTTCGAGCTTTGTGCTCTGGTTCTCAAACCGTTCCTGAATTTCCCCCGGTGTTACGCGCACTGCCGCAAAAATAAGGCTCTGCATTTTTTCGGACAGCCGCTGCTCCCTGAGACCGGTTTCCACTTGAATCATGATGTCTTTGTTTTTGGGGTCGTTGATCGTCTGGTCGTACGCCGCCCGGTTAAACTTGCCGGTCGAATCCTCGAATTGCTGCATCAAGAATTGCGGCGGATTGTCTCCTTTCACCCAATCGACGAGTTCCTGGTCAGACACCGTGATGCCAGCCCGCTGAGTCTCCTTAGCAACAAGGGTGGAAGCAATCAGGCTGTTCCAGATTTGATCACGAATCTCTTTCATCGTCTCTTCTTCCGGGTCTTGTCCCGTTTGCTTTTTCTGGTTTTCTGCAGCCCGCTTCACGAGCTCCGAAAACTCCTGATACGTAATTTTCTTTCCGTCGATGATTCCCACGTAGTCATGGCGGCCGGACTTGATTCCGAGGTAATCCATCCCCCATTCAAAGACGATCATAACGACAAATAATATTACAAGCGCGATGAGAATGACCGGCATACTGTCGCGCATTTTGGTCATTATAGGCATACCCTAACGAACTCCTTACTGCAAGCTATTGGTATTAAACTGATTTGAAGAAGGAATATAATCGAAACCGCTTTTAAATGCAATGCAAAAGCGGTTATCTTGACTTACTCTCAACATTTAGTTACATTTTTGAAAGAATAAAATGGTTTTGTCATTGCACTCCCGGCAAAAAAACATCGCTATCCTTGGGTCCACCGGTTCCATCGGCAAGAATAGCTTAGAAGTTATCGCCAACTTTCCAGACCAGTTTAAGGTTTCCTATCTCACAGCCAACAATAATGTGGATGCACTGTGCGATCAAGTCCGACGGTTCAGGCCGAACGGCGTTGTCGTGCTGGACAGGAATGCAGCGCAGGAATGCAAAAAGCGATTCGGTGGGTCAACAGAAGTCCTCGCCGGCGAAGAGGGTTTAGAAGAGATTGTCCGGCGGGACGACGTGGATGTCGTGGTGAGTTCGCTGGTCGGTTTTGCGGGATTGAAACCGACGATCGCTGCAATCAAAGCAAAAAAAAAATAGCGCTCGCCAACAAGGAAACCCTTGTCGTTGCGGGTGAGATCATCATGCGGCTGGTGAAGGAGACGGGGGCTATCCTCATCCCGGTCGACAGCGAACATTCTGCGATTTTCCAATGTCTTGTCGGCGAATCGGGCTCATCGGTAGGCAAAATTATTCTGACTGCGTCGGGCGGACCGTTTCTCAACACGGCGAAGGAGATGCTGCAAAAGGTCTCGGTGGAACAGGCGTTGAACCATCCGAACTGGAAAATGGGAAACAAAGTTACGATCGATTCGGCAACGTTGATGAACAAAGGCCTGGAAGTGATCGAAGCACGCTGGCTCTTCGGGACTCCGCCTGAAAAAATTGAGGTCGTCATCCATCCGCAATCGATCATTCATTCGATGGTGGAATTCATCGATGGCTCGGTAAAGGCACAGCTCGGCGTGCCGGATATGAAAATCCCGATCCAGTACGCGCTCACGTATCCGGAACGTGCGGCATCGAATTTTGGCCGCATCGATTTCCCAAAACTGAAGGAGATGACATTTTTTCCTCCCGACCTCGAGCGGTTCCAATGCTTACGGCTGGCGTACGACGCGTTGAACGAAGGAGGGACGATGCCCGCAGCGCTCAATGCCGCAAATGAAATAGCGGTCAAACGTTTTCTGGAAAGAAAGATTTCTTTCCTGCAAATACCCGAAACCATTTGCCGCACAATGGAACATCACACAGTAACGGTACACCCGGCGCTCGACAACATCATCGAAGCAGATGCGTCGGCCCGCAGATTTGCCGAGAGTCTATTCAACTGATGGCTGCAGGCAATCGTGGCGTGTCAACCGAATAGTAACAGCAACTAAAGGTGTTTTTCGCGATGGAATTTCTTACTACCGTATTCTACTTTTTAGTGACAATCGGCGTGCTCGTCTTTATTCACGAGCTAGGGCATTTTATTGCCGCAAAAGCGTGCAGGATGCGCGTCGATAGATTCTCGATCGGTTTTCCCCCCCGCGCTTTCGGCAAAACAATCGGAGAAACTGATTATTGCGTTTCGTGGGTCCCCATCGGCGGCTATGTGAAAATAGCCGGAATGATCGATGAGAGCTTTGACACCGAATTCATCAATCACGAACCCCAGCCGTGGGAATTCCGTTCGAAACCGATCTGGCAGCGGATGATCGTTATTTCTGCCGGCGTGATAATGAATCTCTTCCTTGCGATTGCGATTTTCTGGGGAATCAATTTTGTCAACGGCGGAAACTTCCGTCAGACGACTGAAATCGGGTACATCATTCCAGGCAGTGCTGCCGAAAAAACCGGGTTTAGAGAAGGGGATAAAATTCTTGCCGTCAACGGCGAAAAGATCAGCCATTGGGATGCAATTCAATCGGCGATATATGTCGACTTCGTCGGAGACGACCTCAGCATTGACGTGAAACGAAATGGGAGCGCGATAACAATCGCCGTTCCGCATTCCCTCGTGCCCGACATTTCGGACGCAACATTCGGGTTTCTTCCCGCTTCCAGCGAAGCGGTGATCGGCGACGTCCTCAAGAACAGGCCTGCGGAAGCAGCGGGGCTCAAGCCGGAAGATGTGATCCTTTCTATTGACCACCAGAAGGTGATCAACCAATTCCAGGTCACTCATATCATCAAAGCCAACGCCGGGAAGAAAATCGATTTTGAGTTACGGCGCGACGGCCGCGTCGTCCAGACCGCGATAACTCCGACGTCTGAAGGAATGATCGGAATAAGCATCGAGAGCCGTTATGTCGGTCCCATTCTTCACGAGCGGTACGGCATTTTCGAATCGCTGCCAAAAGGGTTGAACGATGTGTACGGGGCTACAAAATTATTTATCAACTCGATCTGGCATATTATTGTCGGTAAGGCATCGTTTTCGAAATCGGTCGCCGGGCCGGTAAAGATCGCCCAAATGGCTACGCGAACTGCGGAAGTCGGTATTATGAGTTTCCTCGGTTTTATGGCGCTGCTGAGCATCAGTCTTGCGGTGATGAACATTCTCCCCTTTCCGGCACTCGACGGCGGACATCTCATGATGCTTGTGTATGAAGCGATTTTCGGAAAACCGATTCCGCACAAAGTTCAGCAAACCGTGCAGCAGGCCGGCGTTTTGCTGCTGCTGACGTTCATGGTTTTTGTTATTTACAACGATATTGCAGGATTTTAAGTATTGCGGTCGGTGACTCTCAACACAGCAACGTGTAGGATTAATCCTGTATCTTAATTCCATAATATAAAGTGTGTATTCAACTTTTCGGGAGAGAGGCATGAGAACAACGAGAATTATACCATTCCTTGCGGCAGCCATAATGGGGCTTGCAACGCTTCAACAGGCGTCAGCCCAATCCAATCAATACATTTCGATCACTCCTATCGTCACCCAGGCTGACATCATTAATGCTACTGCTCTCGTCAATCCCCTTACCGAGCAGGTCAATAACATTGCGCCGACAAGTTTCTCTTTAAGGATTAGTAATCTTACGGCGAGTAAGTATCCTCCGCTCGGCGCTGTTGTTTGGGTGGACATGCACATCGAAGGGTACGTTATGCTCGATCAAGACGGACCACCGCCGCAACAAATTGTTGTTGCTAATACAACACGACCGTTTCCTGTTCCGGTCGCAGGCAGAGTTTTCACGAGCCTCGATGCTCAGCCGGGAAACTCGACCGACATTGATATCAATTCTACCGTCAATGATGCGTTAAAGACAAGATTAAAAAATATGATCGAAGATCCGTCGAGCGGCGGAAAAGTGCCTTCGGGCGTATACCAGGTGAAAATTATTTTTACTATCGACAGCGTAGCCGGCAAAGGACCGGTGAATCAAACATTGGATTTGAGCAACAATCCCCTTTTTACGGTTACCATATCAAACCCGACGAATGCCACATTGCTTCAGCCGTCGGACAACGGAGTCGAATATCCGTCCCCATTTCCAGAATTCCAATGGACATACGACACTCGAGGAGTAAAAATATCAGTATACGAGAAGAGGCCGGAGCAGCAATCGTTGGAAGATGTCATATCTGCCTCCGATCCTTTCTGGGTTGTTAACATCAACCGTCAGGCATCGCACAATCTTTCGATTATTACATACCCTCACACTACCGTTGCAGGACCGGGAATCAACCAGCCGGAGGATGACCAAGCATTCGGATTGCCTATTCCCCGCGATCCCCGTCCTCTCGAACGAGGCAAGACATATGTACTGGTTCTCGACGGTATACGGACAGCGTTCGGGTATGCCATCGCACCTCTCAGAACGATTCGGCTGTTCCGCATCTCCGATCCACAAGGGGAGTTTGTGCTGAGCCTTTTGCAGACGGCACTGAGCGGCGGACAATTCCAGGATATTATGAACCTCATTCAGGATCAGAAGCTTGTGCTCAACAGCTCCCAGATTACCCTGAACGGCGTAACTCTGACAGCGCAAGAACTTCAGATGATCCTGAATCAAAACAAAAACAACATCAAATCGATTCGATTCGAAAACTAACGGCGTCTTGACTTATTGGAGAGAATTACATGAGAACATTGTTCATCATTTTGCTAGTGTGCATGGCTTCGTCAATCAACACGGCGATCTCGGCACCGGTGTATGATCCAGATAAGCCGATCGCTCTTATTTACAAGCCGGTTGGATCCGTTGAATATTTGAAAGAGGGGAGCAAATGGACAAAAGCAGCCCCGGCTACGCCGCTGCTGTCGGGCGACCAGGTAAGAACCGGTGCAAAATCTTTTGTCGTCGTGAAGTTCATTGAAAACTCAATCCTCCGGCTGCAGGAAAATTCTCAAATCACAATTCGCGCCGAATTGACGGACAACAAAGAATTCTCGAAAAACGTTAACCTCGATCACGGAGCACTCACCTTTGATGTGAAAAAAAGAGACAACGAAAAATTCGAATTCTCGACGCCGACATCCGTTGCATCGATTCGGGGCACACAAGGATTGCTCATTGACGGAGCAGACAGCAGCGACGTGTTAATCTTAGGCGCCGGCGTCGTTGTCTTTACAAACAATGTTTCGAACCAATCGGTCACTGTCGGCGCCGGACAAACAGCATATTCCTATCGCAACGGAAAGATCGAAGTGCAGAAAACGACCATCCAGGAACTCCAGAAATTGCAAGGTGCATTGGGCAGCAACGGCGGAGGAGGCACATCGAATAGCGGCTCGTCATCAACGGGTTCAGGTTTTACAGTAGGATTTGCCGTCACCGCGCCTCTGGTAACCGAAGGACAAGATTTTAATGTCACAGTCGAGCTTGTACAAACGTCTGTGCCTGTCGATACGCTAAAAACAATCGTTTCGTACTTTGCGCTGGCGTACAAAAATTCAGCGCTAACGACCTATAAAGAAGTGCCTGCCACGTTATCCGGAAACAAAGTGACGTTCGCAATTCCGGGAGCCGACGTTGTAAGCCCCTCGATGCAGGCCTATGTGATATTCCGGACGAAAACGGGAATCAACTTGACATATCCGCCGACAGACCCGCAGTCGAATCCGATTGTCATTCCGGTACAGTCGACGAGCACAAATGAGTTGAAGCTCCAATTTTCCGACCCAAATGGAAATCAAAAGACACTGATCATCGATTACTGATCGGCTGAAGTTTTTCATTGAGAAAAACCGCTTGCAATTATCGGCACCATTTTTTAGATTGCAGGCGGTTTTTTATTATTGCCATTAATCGTTCACCTTTCTCCCGGTCTGCCATGGACTTTCTCCTAAGGAAATCGTCCCAAAATCTCTTAACGTGCCTTGTTGCTGCCGTGATCATTCTCACTCCGCTCACAGCTCATTCCCAGATCAACACATACATCCGAGCAATACATCCCGGCCAGGCAAAGGAGGGAATGCCACTTCGTATCGCAGTTGAATTGGCAAAATCGACAGACCTTGCTCGTGTTGTGCTGTACTACCGTCAATTCGGCCAGTCGGAATATCGCATTCTTGAAATGCCGATTATAGGCGATACGGCGTCGGTGATGATCTCTGAGGACGAGGTGACACCGCCGTTTATGGAAGCGTACGTGCTTGCGCAAACGTCTGCAGGCGCCTCTGAAACCTACCCATTCGAAAATCCGCAGAATACGCCGACACGAATTGTGGTGGAGGGAAAATCGCCGAAGGATCAAGAAATTCTATTCCTCAGTCCCGATAAGTCAGAGCGACTCCTTCCAGAGGATGTTTATATTTCTATTTCATTCGTTTATGCTCCCAACGAAGTAGACAGGAAGAGGACCAAAGTATTCGTTGACAACATCGACCTTTCGTCGATGGCCGTCACCGCAGGCGACCTGACGATCGTCTCCCCCGATGCCCTTCCCAAGAATCTCTCAACGGGTATTCACACGCTCCGGGTCGACGTCTACGATACTACGGGAGCGCCGTACCATACGATTGAACGAACATTTAACGTCACAACTAGCGGTCAGGCTGAGGAGGGGGAACAAGTGAAGTATTGGGGAAATGCTCAAGCTGAGGGGCGCAATGAAGATGTCCAGGGAAACGTTACCCCTTACAGACGCTTAAACGCAAATGCCAATGCAACGTATGGCATTTTGAAAACAACGGGCAACCTCTACCTCACATCGGAAGAGGATCCCACGCGGCAGCCGCAGGATCGTTACTTTCTCGGGCTTGATGCAAAGTATGCCAATTTGGGGATTGGCGATGCGTACCCCCGATTCGCGCCTTCCACAGTCATGGACGGCAAGCGGGTCCGGGGAATCACCGCGGGCCTGGACCTCGGCGCGTTCAACTTGGATTACGCAAGCGGTGAAGATATCCGTCGAGTCGATATTGATTCAAGCCAACAGATTTATACACCAACGCTGAAGCGGAACCTCACGGCAATTCGGCCCAGTTTCGGCAGCGGGGAAAATTTTCAACTCGGCTTCACGTATTTGAAATCAAAGGACGATTACGGTTCTGCCGATACTCTGACCAAACCGCAGGAAAATGTTGTCGTTGGGAGCGATGCCGTTGTCGCGTTTGACAACCATCATTTCGAATGGACAGGGCAGGCGTCGTATAGTTTGGACAACGTCGACATATCGGCGCCCGAATTCACCGACGCAAGTATCGATACCTCACAATTGGACAGCAGCACTAAAAATCTCCTGAAAAAATACGGCACGAAGTACCTTGCAAAATTCATTACACTCAATCAGAATCTTGTACCACTTCCTCCGGGCCTGACAGCGTTAGTCTATGAGACGGGCATTGCACTCAATTATTTCGGGAACTATCTGAAGGGGACGTACATTTATCACGGCGCAGATTATACGTCCGAGGGAACATCTGCCCTGAGGAAGGACGTAAAGGGCTTTAACGTTTTTGACAGGATTCGGTTAGTCGGAAACAGCGTCTTCCTGACCGGCAGTTACGAGCGGCTGCAGAACAACACCGCCGGACGCGACAGTCTGCGATTGGCCGACAGCAGTCTTATCGCGCTCACTACGACATACCAGAATATCAACGCTTCAGTATCGTATTACCCGACCTCGAATATGCCAAATTTTACGGTCGGCTACGGCAACAATAGTGAGAGCAACCCGATCAACCCCGCCGATACAAACGCTACCGACGCGTCGCAGGCGATTAACGATGCAACGAATCGATTCTTCGTGCAGTCGACGTACGATTTTTCTTCGTATTGGGGCAAACACAACGCGACACTGAGCCTCGATCTCTCGAATAAGACCGACAACACCGCGAATAAACAAAACGTCAAAGGCTTTAACGCGTTCCTTTTGCTCAACACCGTCCACTCGTTTCCGCTTGAGTCCTCGATCGGATACACTGTAAGCTTGAACTCGATACCGAAGGTAACAGATGATACAACCGGTGGAATTGTGAAAACGGTGGTTTCATCGTCATCGCTAAACTACTCGACGATTACACTCAACGGCCGGTATAAAATGTTTCAAGATGTTTTGAAGGTATCCGGTACCGTCGCCCCCACATTCGGAGATTTTCAACGCACGTTGCTCGAACTCGGATTGATCTACGCCATTGCGAAGAATCAAACAGCGTCATTTCAGTATCAGTATATCGTCAACTCCGGTTCGAAGAACGACTCATACGTCAGCCTGATTTACCACATCAACTTCTAACATCTATGCCCAGGCCACTCTTCAAACGCTTGATGCCGTGGCTTATTCGTCTTTCCCTTAGTGTCGGTATCGCGCTGCTCGTGATTGTTTTTGTGCAGGATGCGGTATTCGAGTTCCATTTCTTCGACCGGCTAAAACTTTCCTTCATCGACAAATCGTTCGCGAAGCGGGGCCCCCTTCCTTTTTCGGAAGACTCGCTCGACGTCGTTATCGTGACTGTTTCGGATAAATCCGACGCAACAGTTCCGGAACATTTCCCCTTTCCCCGAAGTTATTATGCCCGTGCGATACGCAACCTCAATCGAGCCGGAGTCCGTGCGATCGGAATCGACTTTTCGTTTGAAGACCCTGATGCACACGGCCCGCAGCACGACAACGAACTCCGCGAAGCCATCAAGGAATACAAAAACGTCGTCGTTGCCGGAAAAACCGAAATCCGGGACGAAAACGTCACGATCAAACGGAAGAATGCAAACTATCACAGTATTTTTTATTCGGCAGACAGCTCGGTGGGAGTTGTATATGTTCCGAACGACGAAGACGGCTTGTATAGGCGCTACAAAGCGCTCGCGAAAGACCCGGGAGAAGACACATACCTCCCGACCTTTGCCTTCGCTTTGATGAACAAGTATTTAAATCTCCCATCCACAACAGTCTGCAAAGATGACGGTGCATCATTTCTTCTTGGAGACCGGCGGATCCCGAAATATGACGACGTCTCTATCCTCATAAACTTTCACGGCCTCGCGGGCAAAACATTTAAGCATTTCGACATTGCAGACATTCTTGACGACAAGACATTTACAACGAACGAAGAGGCCAGACTTCACACAGAAATCAACACCTTCGACGACCCTGATTACGGACTCCTCCAATCCGGCATTTTTAAAAACAAAATTGTCCTGATCGGCCCGACGTTTCCGGAGTCGAAGGATATTTTTCCCGTATCAATCGCCGACCGCGACAACCCCGATAATAATTTGATGTACGGCGTTGAAATTCACGCCAACGCATTGCAAACGCTGATCCATCAGAATTTTATCGTTCGGCCTGAATTGTGGGTTGAATTGTTATACACGTTGGCATTTTCTCTTCTCAGTTTCCTTGTTGTCTCAGCGCTCAAACAGATCAAATCGAAGTTCGAATTTATTTTCGAGGTAATCGCACTCCTCTTTATCGGTGCTGAGGTATACGCGATCATTGCTCTGGCGGATTACGCGTTTGCCCGCCATAACCTGCTCATTCCCGTCGTCCCGCCGATCGCCGCCGTCTTTGCAAATTATGTCGGCAGCGCTGTGTACCAGTACCTGACGGAGAGAAAACAAAAGGTGATGATCAAAGGGATGTTCAGTCAATACCTGAACCCTCACGTGGTGAACGAGTTAATTGCACATCCGGAAAAGCTCAAGCTCGGCGGGGAGCGAAAAGAACTGAGTGTGCTCTTCAGCGATATCGCCGGCTTTACAACGTTCTCTGAAAAGCTGCCGCCGGAAGAGCTTGTGCTTGTCCTGAACGAATACCTGAGCGCCATGACGGAAATTGTTTTCAAGAACGACGGCACACTCGACAAATACGAAGGAGATGCCGTGATGGCGTTTTGGGGCGCCCCCGTTGAACTCGATAACAACGCTCTCCATGCCTGCAATGCAGCGCTGGAGATGCAGGAAAAGCTTGTGGAGATCAGGGAAAAGTGGAGAGCGGAAGGAAAACCGAACGTCTACGTTCGCATCGGATTGAACACAGGAGAGATGGTCGTCGGCAACATGGGCGGCTTTGGGAAATTCGATTACACGGTCATCGGCGACAGCGTCAACCTGGGGTCAAGGCTCGAAGGGGCTAACAAGGAGTATGGAACGTACATCATGGCAAGCGAGCGAACGCAGGAATTGGTGAAAGATTATTTCGTCTTCCGCGAACTGGACTTGCTCGTCGTGAAAGGAAAAACATTGCCGATCAAAGTCTTTGAGCTTCTCGGACGCAAGGATGACAGCGTGCCGGCGAAAAAGATTTCGGCGGTGGGAAAATATCTGAGCGGACTCGAATTATACAGGCACAAGCAATTCGCAGAAGCAATTAAAAAATTCAATGAAGCTCTCGTTATCGACCCCACCGATTCACCGTCATCGCTGTACATCGAACGTTCGCAGGTCTATCTCAATACCCCGCCCCCCGATGACTGGAACGGCGTCTTTGTCCTGAAAACAAAGTAGCCGTTCTCAGTATAAAGTTAAAATCTTTCCCAGCACTCAAACCCTTCATGCCTGCTTCCCCGGCTATGCCGGATGTCTACAGGTTATTCCGCTCTCATCAGCGATTTGACAAAGGCTGTTTGAGCGTCTACGACCGACGATAGTGCAAGAGATTCGCTGTTTTGGCGCAGCTCGGCCTCGTAGATTTTAGATTTCGCGCGAAACACTACGACGCGCCGGAGAAGGGAATTCTCGGAATAGATGTAGACGCAAAATTCCTTCCCATTATCGACTGGCGAAGGGAGACGCAATATTCTCCGATCGTTGCCGTCGGATCCGAGTTTGTTTTGCATTGAAATATTTCCAAGCACACAAACATCTTCTTCCGATAATAGACTTCTCGCCGATGCCGAGGGTTTCAGTTCCGTCAGAACTATTGCAGCATCGCCGTCATTTTTCATGAGGAAGAGTTCCGCGGACGAAGAGTTCCCTGCATCCGGGACAGCGGTCCACCCCGCTGGCACGAATGTTTTTTCTGTATGATCCACAGTGTGAACCGTCGGGCGATCAGCCGCCGTCTCTTGAAGAGATGAACATGAAAGACAGAAGAAAGAAGAAAAAATGAAGGCGGCAAGAACAGCGAATTGCTCGAGACCGTCAACGGCGGTCCGGATGGTTCCGCTCACTCAGCCCCTCGTTTGTATTTGTCTTCTTGAATGATGAATCGGAGTGAGATGCGGTGTGAATTTCCGAGCTGGTCATCGCCGTTGAATTTCGCAAACGCGTAATCGATATCCAGCTTGCGAAGATGAATGCCCGCCCCGAGTGTTAAGTTCTTTGTATCGTCGTAGCCGACACGAATCGCAACGGTCTTCTTGTAGTCGAATTCCACGCCGCCGTGCGGGTCAAAGCTGACAGGCCCGAGATACGCGGTAGCGGAAAACTTCCTTCCCTCAAACATGATATCGGTATCGATTGACGGACCGAGGCGTCCCCCGAATATTTCAAAAAGGTACGCTCCGCCGATTTTAAGTGTCGGAGAAATAAGCTCGTTCGTTCCGTCGTTCCATGCAATCAGCGTCGTCGTGATGTCCTGAACGTTCGCACCGAGAGAAAAGTTTTGGTTCATCTGGTAGATTCCGCCAAGGTCAAACCCAATTCCCGTGGCATGGAAATCTCCAAGGTCGCGGTAGATAAGCTTGAGATTGGCTCCATAGAAAAGTTGTTCCGAATACTGTTTGGCATACGAAAAATAGACCGCCCAATCGGCGGAGTTGAAAAAAGTAATCTGAGAGTAGTCCAGATTGTTGAACACTCCGCCGCCGTTATCCAACGCACGGGTGTCGGGGATGCCGTCGATACCGAGCCGCATCACACTGATGCCGAATGCCGACGCGTTGTAATTCACGACCGGCCGGCTCGTGCCATCCTGGTCGGCCACGGTTGCGCCGGTTGTATCGTTCGATCCATACGGAAAAGCAATGGCGGCATAATCATAGTTCTCGAGGCTGCCGAACTGCGCATCGTGCATCAAAGAAAATTCCGGGTACATGATGCGTGCTAATCCGGCCGGGTTCCAATAGCCCGATGTAACGTCGTTCGCCAGGGCGACATACGCGCCGCCGAGTCCGAGCGCCCGTCCGCCGACGCCGATCGCCATAAACTCGCCGGCATATTTTGCGACATACGTATCGCCCGCATTTGCCGAAGCGGCACACACACACCATAGAATAACTGACGTGGATATTTTTGACGTGAGTTTCATCGTATCACTTCAGGAATAAAAAAACCGAATTTCCTCTCGCGGATGAAATTCGGTTATCATTGTTAGAGAGGAATTCATGTCCCGTATTCCGGGAACATTCGCTGTGCCAATTACTTTGTCAACCTCTAACAATTTTCGATCAGTTTCCGTCCCTTTAATCTGAAATTTAAGGGAAAACTTTTGAAAGTCAAGATAAGAAAATGAGCAGTATAAGAAAATGGACGGCAGTGTTGCTATTGGCGCCTGCTTCTATGTTGCACTGTTTGCGGACAATAACCTGGCTGCTAAGCTCGGCAACTGTTTGCTCGCACTTCCCTTCAGAATCTCGAAACCGTCAAGCACATCATATGCTGGGTGCGGGTCGATGAAAAATTTCTGGGGAGTTCGCCTGAAGAGCGGAAGCAAGCCTGCCGCCGGATAGACATGGGCCGACGTTCCAACGCCGATGAATATCTCCGCCGTCTTTACGAGTTCGTCCAAATATTCCTGCTTCATATCGACCGCTTCGCCAAACCAGACAACATCGGGTCGAAGCTGGCTCCCGCATTTTGGGCATTTGTCCCCCAGTTTTGTGGGGGAAGTAATTTGCGCCCGATAATCGCAGGAGTATGAGGAATCGGCGTACGCGGGAATCGAACAATGGAGATCACACTTTTGATAATCGATTCTCCCGTGAAGATGCCAGACATTTTTCGATCCTGCGCGCTCAAGAAGCGTATCGATGTTTTGCGTAATGTTCACAACTTCGAAAAAAGAACTAAGCTTCGCAATGGCATCGTGCGCAGGATTGGGACGGCATTCAAGGCTGCGGAGAAAGCGCTGCTCGTAAAAATTGAGAACGAGCAGTTTATTGCGTTCCCATCCTTCCGGTGAAGCAACATCCTCGATGCGGTGTTGTTCCCATAACCCTCCGGAGTCGCGGAATGTCGGGATGCCGCTTTCCGCAGAAAGTCCTGCGCCGCTGAAGACGACAATAGTTTTCATGACCGAAGAAATGAGCTACTGAAAGATCCACGAACATTCCACACGAAGTTGCAAACGCTTGAAATGTGCAAGAGAATGAAGCCTTTGCGGCCTTGCGTCTTTGCGCGCGCGATTCTTCGGATATTTAAAACGGTGCCCTTGATCCGCCCGCTTGGGGGATCGGCTTGTGTGGAAAACTCCCTTCACGCATCGCAGCATCGTAAGCAAACGCTGCCATGATTACCGACGCCTGTTTCAAATCGTTTTCCTGAACACGGTCGAACACGTCCATGTTCGAGTGATGCGTCCGCGTCTCATAATCGATGTTGTCCTGAATGAATTGAAATCCGGGAAGACCGATTGCATCAAAGGAAAGGTGGTCGGTGCCGCCGGTGTTCTCAATCGTCAGGGTTGATGCATCCATATCGGCAAACGGCCCAAGCCACGCTCTGAAGATCGGGCGTGCCGCCTCATTTCCCTGCATATAGACTCCGCGTACTTTGCCGGTGCCGTTGTCGTTATTGAAATACACATACAATTTTTCATACTCCGTCTTTTTCATGATCTCGCCGAACGTACCCCCCTGGGCTGTATCTCGATGTCCAAAGTGGCGGGCCACATATTCCTTCGAGCCGAGAAGACCTTCTTCTTCTCCCCCCCACAAAGCAATACGGATGGTCCGGCGCGGTTTCACCCTGAGCATCGTCAAAATGCGCATGGCTTCAATACACGATGCCGAGCCGGTGCCGTTGTCCGTCGCACCGGTGGCTCCGTGCCATGAATCGAAATGCCCGCCGATCATCACGACCTCATCTTTCAAATCCGTGCCGGGAATTTCCCCGACAATGTTCATCCCCGGCTGGTTGTCATAAAATTCTGCTTCGAGATTGATTGCCAATTTGACGCGGCTACCTTTTTGAATCATCCTGACCATGCGATTGTAGTGTTCCGCGGCAACAACAATCTGAACGGGGATTTTCGGGGCATCCTCGTCGTATGGATTAATTCTCCTGTCCATCGGCGAGTTCACGGGTTGAGGCACCGTCGCGCTTTGAACGAACAGCGTTCCATCGTCTCCCTGCGATGTTTCGACAACAACCGACGCACCTTCCTGCTGGCAAAATTCCATCCTCTTTCTTGCCTGGGCAGAACGCTCTCTGAGAAGGCGAAATGCAGCGGTGTCCCTCCTTCCGACACGGCCGCGGCCTCTCGGCATATCGGCGTTTGCCAGTTTCAATAAATCCTCATCGGTTAATCGATCGGCGTCGGGGGTAAAATGCGCCTTCAACTCTCGCGGCTCACTCGTGAAGACAACTGCACCCTTTAATTTCCCTTTGTATTGCTGCAGGTCATCGTCTGTTTTTGCATCAAGGTACACTGCATAACCGTTCACTGTTCCTTTCGTAGAGGGAGACCACGCTTTCGGGTACGCAATAAGAGGAAGAACGCGTGGCTCGGTCATCTCAGCCGAAAAATTTTTCATCGACCAACCTTTGCCGAACTTCCACATCTCAAAGGCAACATTTTGTAAACCTATTTCTTCCAGCTTCTTTTTCGCCCATTCCGCCGCTTCTTTGAATTCCGGTGAGCCGGTCAACCTGGGGCCGTAGACGTCCGAGAGGTAGCTGAGAGTTTCCATCACTTTCGAATTGTTCATTCCTTCGCTTCTTATTTTCGCGATCACTGCCGTGTCGATTTTTTCCGGCACCGGCTGCGCAAGGCTGGTAACGATGAATGCTGCGACCGAGAGAAGACTGCAGACAAGACGCCTCATAGATATCGCTCCTTCAGAAGAGTGTACAGATTGCTACCGCCTTCTTCGCTGAGTATACCGCGGCCGATGAGACTCTTTTCGTTCGTGATGCACGGGACTGTGCTTCGGGTACTTTTCGGGGATCGGGATTAAAAGATGTTCTTCCGGAAATACGCATTCGATTTTTTTGCCGAGAAATTCCTCCAGCTTCGGCAGCTCATGCGAGTCTTCTTCATCCGCGAAGTTGATGGAAATGCCGCTCGCTCCGGCACGGCCGGTGCGCCCGATGCGATGAACATACTCTTCCACATCAAGCGGCAAATTGTAATTGATGACATGCGAGATCGCTTCGACATGGATGCCGCGCGACGCAACATCGGTGGCGACGAGCACGCGTATGTTTCCCTCGCGAAATCGTTCCAACCGGTTGATCCGCATCTTCTGGTCCACGTCCCCCGAAAGAAGTGCGCAGCTGATGCCGTACGCCTCGAGCTGGTCTTTCAACCGGCGAGCTTCGTCGCGCCGGTTCGCAAAAATTAAGACGCGCTCGAGTTTCTTTTGCATGATAAGGTTGAAGAGGAGTGTCGGCTTTTCCTCGCGCGTGGTGATGTATGTAATCTGTTCGACGCTCTCCACCGCAATTTCCTCAGGCTTGACCGTCACCTGGAACGCCTGGCGCGTCCACGATTCTGCGAGCCGTTTCACGTCGGAAGAGATCGTTGCGGAAAAAAACATCGTTTGGCGTTCCGCTTTCGGCGGCGTGCTGAGAACGATCGATTTCACGGCAGGAATAAACCCCATGTCGAGCATCCGGTCTGCTTCGTCGAGTATCAGGATCTCAACCTTGCTCAAGTCAACAAGTTTCTTTTTCTTGAAATCGATCAGACGTCCGGGTGTACACACGAGAACATCGCATGGGCCCTGCTGCAATTGTTTCTGCTGCTTCAGATAATCTATTCCGCCAAACAACGGAAGCGTCCGGCAAGGAACGTAGCTCCCAAGATCGTGCGCGTCTTTATCGATCTGCATCACGAGTTCCCGTGTGGGAGCGAGAATGAGCGCACGCGGCGTACCGAGAGGCCGTTTTCCTTCGATCGGATGCGCAAGAACATGGCTGAAAATAGTTATAAGGAAGGCGGCGGTCTTTCCCGTTCCGGTCTGCGCTTGGGCGGTAACATCGTCGCCGGCAAGTGCTTTGGAAAGCGTCTCAGCTTGAACCGGAGTGCAGTATTGAAATTTCAGGTCATAGATTGCATGAAGCACTTCAGGGGGGAGGTTAAAATCCTGAAATCTTTTTTTCCCCTCCAGCGGCGGGACGACAAAAATCGAACTATCCCAGGCTTCAACAGGAACTCTACGTGGTGCCGACGCCGGAATCTTTTGCGGCTCGCGTTTTGCTCGGCGTGCGCTGTATTCTTCGCGTGTTTCTTTCTTCCGATTCTGCCGAGGTCCTCTGCTGTCCGCTCGTTCGTGAATGGGTATTTTGCGGTTGCTCTGTGCCGCCTTTGGGTCGTCGACGGCTGTCGAGGGGGGACTTGGAATGGTTTTGGGCTTTTCAGCCGGGAACCTATCTTCCCGCAGGAAGAAAGATTTAAATTTGGTGACTAAATTCCTTAACAAAGAAGCGTTTTCCCTTATGAGATCATCAGAATTGAATTGTAGTAATATACGAAAAATATATACGATAGTCTCGAAAGACAAATTAAAAAGGTGTCCGACAGCTGTCGAACCCGTCCGTGCCACTACCCCTTTTTCCTCTCAATTTCTTTGCTTACATTTCTTCTGATGAACGAAACGGGCAGGGAGTTGTAATGAAATATAAAGTAGCATCTCATCGAGGTTTTTGGAGTTCGGCTCGATTATTTGTTTTTATAATGTGCATTTGCCGTCACGCTGCTTTTGGCCAGCATCCGCTGGTTTCAGAACCCGAGCAGCAACCGACGAACAAATTTGAATTCGAGAAATCTGCTTTTGAACAGCGGCAGACAGAGTCGGCCGCGAGCAGCTGGTTGGATGTTACGTACTATGGCTTGAATTTGGACATTTCCACAAACCCCGGAGATTTAAAAGGAGATGTCAATATCGTCGGCATTTGCCGTCAGGACAATTCACAATTACTCACGCTCGACCTCATGAATACGATGCACATCGATTCGGTTCAGGTGAACGGTCAAGGATGCCCTTTCATACAACTGAGCAGCTCATTCGATATCACGCTGGATCACGTGTATCAATCGGGAGAAATTCTTTCAACGGACATTTTTTATGAAGGAGTTCCGGTTCCAACCGGATTTGGGAGTTTTGAATTCGATTCTCACTCCGGTATACCGTGGGTGTATTCGCTCAGCGAACCGTACGGAGCAAGGGACTGGTGGCCGTGTAAAAACACTCAAAGCGATAAAGCAGATTCGGCCGACATTACCGTAACGTGCGATTCAACGTACAAAGTTGGGTCTGAGGGAGTGCTCGTTTCGGTGGTCAATCATAATAATGGAACGGCAACCTACCATTGGAAAGAGCGCTACCCGATTGCGTCCTACCTCATTTCCATTGCCGTCACCAATTACACCCAATTCTCGAACTGGTTCCGGTATTCTGCGACCGACTCAATGGAAGTACGCAATTATGTCCTTCCCGAAGACTACTCAACCGCCGTCGCAATTCTTCCCCGTGTTGTTGACATGCTGACAATCTATTCAAACCTTTTCGGGTTGTATCCCTTCATCAAAGAAAAATACGGACATGCGGAATTCGCGAGCGGTGGCATGGAACATCAAACAATGACCTCCATCGGAACATTCGACGAAAAAGTCGTCGCGCACGAACTTGCCCATCAGTGGTTTGGGGATAAAATTACATGCCGGACATGGTCGGACCTCTGGCTGAACGAGGGTTTTGCCGTATATTGTACAGCCCTGTATCTCGAAAAGGAATACGGAGTTGCCTCATACTGGGATTATATCAATCTTCAGACCGAAGTCGCCGTCTCTGCGGCGGGAGAGGTCGGAGCGCCCGACACGTCGACGGCTCAATCTCTTTTCAATTACGATTTGATTTACGCGAAGGGAGCGTCTGTGCTGCACATGCTTCGGCACGTGCTTGGCGACAGTATTTTTTTCAGATCTCTCCGCACTTACGCAAACCAGCCTTCGCTGCAATATTCTACGGCCACGACGAAAGATTTGGAGACGGCATGCGAAACCGCATCGGGCAAAAGCCTTAGTTATTTTTTCCCGGAATGGATATACGGAGAAGGCTATCCTATTTACCAATATTCATGGGACTGGAATTCGGCTGGAGATTCGTCCGTGGTCACGATCAATCTCAAACAAGCTACCGGCCGGCAAAATCCTGCATTTTTCACTATGCCTATCGACATACGCATTCTCTCCCCGGAAAGAGACACCACCGTAACCGTATTCAACAATGCTCAAAGTCAAAGTTTTGCAATAAATTTCCCCGAGAGACCGACCTCTATTCTTCTCGACCCGGACGGGTGGATGCTCAAACTGGCGTACCCCGCATCAGCGGCTCTCCCGTTGGACTACTCGCTCGAACAGAATTACCCAAATCCATTTAATGGAGGAACAACGATTAGGTACCAACTTTCCCATTCAGCGTACGTGACGCTTAAAATTTATGATGTGTTGGGGCGGGAAGTTGCAACGCTCGTCAACGCACAACAAATACCGGGAATTTATGAGCATCCTTGGTCCGGACAAAATTCCGCCAGCGGCATTTATTTCTATCAGCTTACGGCCGGCGATGTTCATCTGCAGAAAAAAATGATTTTATTAAAATAATCTCAACGGTGAAGGATGATCGTCTGCAGAATATTCAGCGGCCGTTTTATCGCTTCGTACAAACATTCATTCTCGTGAGGAATAGATGAAGGAATTTGCAATGAAGGGTGACTTTTTTCTCTGTGTTTTATTTTTTCTTTTCACAAATGCTTCTTCTTCGCAAAACAAAGGCCAACCGGTCGCCGACGACCCGACGAACGAGAACCAATATCGGATACACTTTAAAAAGGCAGATTACCACCTCGGCAAATTCGAGTTTGAAGAGTCGTTGCGCGAGTGCCAGACTGCGCTGACATTCAAGCCTGACGATTTCCTGATTCGTGCAATGATGTGCCTCGACTACTATGAAATTGGCGAAAAGCTTGATGCCAATAAATCGGAAGACAAGGACAGGAAGATCGAAATCTATGATACGATGGTGGTGATCGCAAACGACGGGATACGCTGCGCTCCCGATAAAGGGGAGTGCTACTTTATGCGAGGATTAGCGAACGCGCGGAGAGCAACAACGAAGGGGGTATTTTCTCAACTATTTTCAGCCAAACAAATCGAGACCGATTGGCTTATCGCGGTCGATCGCACGTCCGATTATACGACTCCGAACGGCGAAAACCTTCAGGCATCAAGCTGCATCGCGTTAGGCGTGTATTACCGTTTGTGCCCGACATTTTTTATGCTAAAATGGATATTCGGCATTAGCGGCGATCTTGACAAAGCGGTCACCTACTGCACAAGGGCATACATTCTTGATTCCACAAGGATAGAGATCGTCAAAGAATTGGGCGTGGCATTGATAACGCGAGGGCTGGACAGAAAAAACGATGCGGACATCGAAGCAGGAAAAGAGTACTTACGAAAGGTCCCTACCCTTCCGTTACGATTGCAGACCGACCAAATCGATATCCAACACAGCAAAATGCTGCTTAACGATATCAGCCTCTGCCCGGGATATTCGAGGGATGAACAACAGGATGTCTCGGAAGAAGCATTTAAGAAATCGAACCAGTAAGGCACTATTACTAAATAATCTTGTTTTTTTCACCGCCAAGACGCAAAGAACGCCAAGATCATTACTGTCCTTTATACTCGTTGCATATTGGAGTGCATGGTGTCTTGGCTGTAAAAATAAAGGATTATTTATCGGGAAATGGCACAAGGTTAATCCTAACGCTTACAGGTCTTCCCCGGTTATTTTTCCAGCAGCTTCCAATCCCTTCAGCCGTAACTCTTCCAATTTTTCTTTGCTGTAGGCAATTCGCGTAATCGTAATAAACAGCACTGGAACGATGAAGATGGCCAGCATCGTTGCGGAAAGCATACCTCCGAGAACCGTCCAGCCGATTGTCGATCTTGCCTGTGCTCCTGCTCCTTCTGCAAACGCCAACGGCGACACACCGAAAATGAACGCTAATGATGTCATGAGAATCGGACGCAAACGCAGCTTCACTGCTTCGAGAGTCGCTTCAATCATCGGCATGCCCCTGTCAACGCGTTCCTTCGCAAACTCTACGATAAGTATCGCGTTTTTCGCGGCTAAGCCTATCAAAGTGACCAGGCCGATTTGCGCATACACGTTGTCGCTCAACCTCGGTATCAGAACAAGAGTCAAAATTGCGCCGAATGCGCCGATAGGAACAGCCAGCAAAACCGCGAACGGCACGGACCAGCTTTCGTACAGTGCAGTCAGGAAAAGGAACACGAACAGCATCGATGTTGCAAAGATCGTGAATGTGCTCGCTCCGGCGTTGATTTCTTCCCGCGATAACCCTGAAAATTCATAGCCGTAATCGGAAGGCAGGACCTTTGCCGCCACATCTCGTAACGCTTCGATCGCCTCACCGCTGCTGTATCCTGCCGCGGCATTCCCGTTAATCTCCGCTGTGCGAAACAGGTTGTAATGTGAAATCATCGGGGCGCTTTCAGTAATTTTGTACGTCGTTAAAGTACTGAGCGGGATCATTTCACCCGCCGAGTTCTTGACGTAGTACTTCGACATATTCTGAATGTCTGCACGGTACGATGTGTCAGCCTGCGCGACAACGTGAAAATTGCGGCCATAAATTGAGAAGTCGTTCACATAACGGCTGCCGAGGAAGGTTTGTATCGTCGAATACACATCCGAAATTGAAATTCCCAGTTTCTTACATTTTTCTCTGTCAACATCCACTTTAAATCCCGGCGTTCGCGCCGTGAAAAAAGAAAACACGCGGCTCAACTCCGGCCGTCTGTTCGCTTCAGCGACAAATGTTTGAACCACGGTTTCAAATTGATTGATGTCATCGGTGCTCTCATGCTGTTCCAATTCAAACGAGAATCCCCCCGTCTGCCCAAGTCCCGGGATGGCTGGAGGTGAAATCACCACGACGTTGGCACTTTTGATCGCTGAAAGCTTCTGCTGAAGCGTGGCGATCAAGGAAGCAAGCTGCAATGATTTGTCCGTCCTCTCATCCCATGGTTTCAACTGCGCGAACACGGTGCCGCTGTTTGATTTGGTCGCAAATGTTATAGCATTCAAACCTCCCAATGCAGCAAAGTGAGCGATACCCGGAGTTGTTCTCAAGATATCCATCATGGTATTTAACGCTTCCAGGCTTCTGTTCGTCGATGATGCCTCGGGAAGTTCGAACGTCATGATCAACCGCCCTTCGTCCTCGGTTGGGATAAACCCTGTCGGCTTGCTTTTGAATAATACCGCTGTTCCCACGTACAGACAAATCAGCAGAATGATGACGATGGGAGATTTTTCGATACACTTCTTGACGCCGGATGAATACGAGTCTGTCGTTCGATGGAACCATTCATTGAACCTGAAGAAGAGTCCGTTCAGGCCTTTCGAATTGGCGCCGACTACCGTAGGTTTCAAAAAGAGAGAGCAGAGCGCCGGAGTGAGCGACAACGCAATGAATGCAGAGATCAAGACGGAAATGGCAATCGTAATCGCAAACTGTTGATAGAGCCTCCCCACGATCCCGGGCATAAAACCAACCGGTACGAAGACCGCCGCAAGAATCAATGCGATTGCCACGACCGGACCGGAGATGTCTTTCATGGCGCTGTGGGTAGCTTCCTTCGCCGTCATTTTTTCATGGTCGATATAATGCTGGACGGCCTCGACAACGATGATGGCATCGTCGACAACGATGCCGATGGCCAACACAAAACCGAACATGGTCAGTGTGTTGATCGTAAAACCGAGGGGCACAAAAAATGCAAATGTGCCGATGATGGAAACCGGGATCGCAAGCACAGGGATGAGCGTTGCACGCCAGCTCTGGAGAAACAGAAATACTACCAGAACAACAAGCCCGAGGGCTTCAATCAACGTCCACACGACTTCGTTGATCGACACCTTCACCACGGAAACCGATTCAAACGGGACGACATAATCAACGTCCTTCGGAAACGATTTTTTCAAATCATCCATGACGGTGTAAATGCCTTTTGCAACTTCGAGAGCATTGCTCCCCGGAGCCTGATACACGAGCAAGTACGACGCTCGTTTACCGTCGACAAATGAATTGCTCGCATAACTGAATTTGCCGAGTTGAACACGAGCCACGTCCCGTACATGAACTGCCGAACCTTCGCGGGGGTCGGAGCGGACAATGATATCCCGAAATTGCTCTTCTGTGTTCAACCGGCTGTTCGTGAAGACCGAGTATTCAAATGCCTGGTCATTGGATTGAGGAGGCGCCCCGACGGCACCTGCGGCAATTTGCAAGTTCTGCTCCGCTAACGCATTAACAACATCGTTCGCCGTCAGGCTGAGTTGTGCCAGCTTGTCGGGCTGCAGCCAGATACGCATGCTGAAATCATCGGCGCGCGTGAACACATCGCCAACGCCGTTCACGCGTAACAACGCATCCCTCACAAAAATATTGGTATAATTGTCGAGGAAGGTAACGCCATGGGTTCCGTTCGGAGAGAAGATGGCTACAAGCAGGAGGATGCTCGGATTTCGTTTTCTCGTGGTCAACCCGAGGCGTTTGACGTCATCCGGTAATTGCGGTGTCGCGATACCGACTCTGTTCTGGATGTCAAGGGCAGCAATATTCGGGTCGGTCCCGACATTCAATGTAACGTTGATTGTGCTGCGTCCGTCGCTCGTGCTGTTGCCCTGCATGTACGCCATGCCGGGCGTTCCGTTCACCTGTGATTCAATAGGAGTCGTAACGGTTTGTTCCACAGTTTGCGCGTCGGCGCCGTTATAGAGCCCCGTTATCTGAACCGTCGGCGGCGTAATATCCGGATACTGGCTGATCGGCAGTTTGGAAATAGCCAGTATGCCGTTCAAAACTATGACAATCGAGACCACAATGGCTGTTACCGGTCTCTTAATAAACAGATCTGCAATCATTACATTTCCTGTTTGGGGATTATTTAGTCTGGACGGTCGCTACACTCGGTTGTGGCGCTGCGGGAATGACGGTAACCGGAGCATTATCCCGTAATTTCTGCACTCCTTCTGTTACAATTTGTTCTCCGACTTGCAGTCCATCTTTTACGATTACCATATCGTTGATGCTTTTCCCCAAGCCAATTCTTCGCTGAGAGACTTTATTGTTATTGACCACGTACACAAAGTACTCTCCCATCTGTTCCACGACTGCCTTGTATGGAATAAGCAGGCTTTCAGCCGAACTGTTGGCTTGCACGCGGAGATTACAGGTAAGACCGGCCCGTAAAACATTTTTTGCATTGGGAAAGATCACTCGTATTCGTATCGTGCCCGTCTGTGAATCGACCGAACGGTCTAAGAAACTAAGATGTCCCGGCGACGGATACACGGTTTGATCCGGAAGGACAATTGTAAACGTTGAATCCCGCAAGCTGTCTCCCGCCTGCAACAGTTGCGTGAAGCGGCTAATTTGTTTCTCATCGACGGCACAATCAACGGCCATCGGATCGTCCGATGAAAGAGTGTTCAGCAGCGTCTGCCCCGCTACCACCGACGATCCAAGTTTTACGGATGAAATCCCGATCGTGCCGTCGAACGGCGCCACGATGACCGAATACCGGAGATTGGTCTGCACATTTTTGACATTCGCTTCAAAAGATGCAACCTGCATTTTGGCCGACTGCAAATCTGCCTGCGCATGCTCTAATGTTTGTCTTGCAACGGCATCCCTTTTTGCGAGGTCGCGGTATCTGTCGGCATCCTGTTGGGCTTTCGCCAGAGTCGATTTTGCGCTGTTCAAGTTGGCAATCGCCTGATCGTACGCAGCCCTGTACTGCTGCTGATCGATTGCATACAATTTCATCCCTTTATTGATATGCTGTCCATCTTTAAAATAGATATCCGTAACATACCCCGATACTTCCGGTCTGACCTCGACCTGATTTATTGCGGTAACCGTTGCGGGATACTCATCATAGTACACGGCCGATCCCAATTTTACCTCGAAGGCCGTGACCTGAACCGGCGGAGGGGCTTTTTGGCCTGCCCCTTTGCTGTCGCCGCAGCCAACAAGAACAAGAGACATGATGAATAAAAAACCTATCAAGCGTAATGTGTTGTTCATAGAAAAATGGAAGATATTTGAATTCCGAATAATATTAATTGCTGGGTAAGTAAAACATTGAATTATCCACTAAGGTAACGAAGAGAACGTATTACCACAGATTATTACCTAACAAATTCTTTATGAAAAAAATATTGACTCTTGTAAGGCGAATCTGAACCTTCGTGCCTTTTCGCGTTCTTAGTGGATACTTTTACTTATTGATATTGAAGAGTCCCGAGTGCTTTCTCAACGTCCAACTTGCTGCTCAGCACCTGGTATAACGCATTCGTGTGATTTACCTGCGCTGCACGCAAATCAGTTTCGGCAGAAATAACTTCGAGATACGTTTTCGTTCCTGCCCTGTATTGAAGCTGGATGGTCTCATAGACATCCTTCGCGAGTTCGAGATTTTCCTTCAAAACATGATAATTGTTCAGGTCGCTCTTGTAGTTTGCAAGAGCTTGAGTGTATTCTGTATTGACGGAATTCTTGAGCGAAATAAAGTCATAGTCAAAACGCTCCACCTCCAATTGGGCTCCTTTTATTTCCTGATAACGCTTTCCACCTTCAAAAATAGGGAAAGACAACTGCAGGCCCACAACCGAATAGGGATAGTTTATGTTGTAGAGCTGCGTGAATTTGTTACTCTGATAATTGAAGTTGTAGCTGCCATACAAGCTCAGCGAGGGAAGAAAACTCCACTCATAATAATCAAGATTGTCTTCTTGCAACCGCTTTTGTGTCTGCAGCGATTGATACTCAATCCTGTTTTCATAATGAACCGTTTGAGTAGTATCGAGCATCGCTTCGCGTTCCATTTGTCCGCTGTTGTACGACAACTTCAATTCGGCATTCGGAGGATAGCCCATTTGCTCTTTTAAAAAAGCATAGCGTGCTTTCAGAAATTCCTCACTTTGCCTTTTCTCCGCCCTTGCGTTGTTAAGCAAAATGGTCGCTCTTTTGTAATCCGTTTTGTCGGCGACACCCCCTTTGTATTGATCGTACGCATCTTTCAAGCTTCGCTCCAGACGCACAATATCCTCATCGATCAATTCAATTTCTTCCTGGGTCACGAGCACTGCATAAAATGCTTTACTCACGTCTGCTACGACATCGATCTTGTTGCCGGCTGTTTGCTCAGCCGCTCGCCGGCGTACGTCGCTCGCGCTGCTGCTCGCCAACAAGACGTCTCTATTAAAAAGAGTTTGAGACAGAGAAAACTGGCCGGTCGAAACATTTGGTAAACCAGTCGCTACCTCCGTCACCCCCCCGGCGTTACCGATAGAAGTCGGCACTTCAGGAAAATGCTCGATATAGTAACTGAAATTGACCTGCGGGTACCAATCGGCAAGTTTACCTTTTATCGACCTTTCCGTTATCTCCTCGTCCATAAGTGATTTTTCCACCGAGGGTTGATGCGAGAGAGCATAGCGCACGCAATTTTGCAGTGTGGCCGCCCCCGACAGTGAATCTGATGCGGTCCGCGTTTGACTGTAAGCAGGATGGAGGAAAAATAAAAGGATGAAAATCACGCGGCTTGATCTTTTCGTGATTTCCTCTATTCGTTTCTTCTGTTCTTTGAGAATGTAGTGATTCATGCTGAACTATTTACGAAAGCACAATGTATTGTTTGATTCCGTTCTTCGAGGCAAACTTCCCACATTCTTAGCATGTCTATCGCAGACCAACGGCTGAAAACGGGGCGCGAGCCCATAGAACAGATTTAAGCAAACGGATGCCCGGCATTTTTTCCGACAAAACCTGTTCATCCATTCCGTTGAGTTATTTACTCACGGCGATTTTGACGCTGATTGCTGCTTGGATTGGCAATGAATATAAAATTTCGTGATTTTTCTCGTGAAATTCAACCGAGAAGCTCTTAAATCCCTACAAAATCCATGAGAAAGGCAAACCCCGATCGACGTCTGAAAACTAACCATCAAACCAATACCACGGCGAGTATTGCAACAGCTCCCCCAATAAGAACAGCATACAACGTAATCTGGTTTCCCTTCCTCTTATCTTTTTTCTTTGAAAGGTCGTCATCGACTTTCTTCATTTCTCCGACCGAACCAAAATTAAAAACTCCAATGCGGGCAAACCCAGCGCAGAAGTGGAAATATGCCTGCAAAAATCCGGAAGCCGACATCGCGGCAGGGAAGAAAATAAATAATCGCCACCATGGATTGGCCCCCATCAATATAAGTGCAAGTAGCAACAGAAGCGCGATTGCAAGAGCAACCCAGCCAAGGTTTCGCCGACGCGCCGCCTCATCTCCCCCTATATTGCACACACCGGGAACATATTCAGTTTGAGTCATAAGCGTTATCGCTATACTTTACGTACGCACAGTTTTGAGCGTCTTTGCAAGATCGATCAATTCTTTGAAGAATGTTTCAACGCGATCTCCCCGCGTACCTTCTCTTAACGGTTTGAAGATCTCCGGCTTCACCGGAACGTTCTCATTTCTCGCCGCCAAATACACTTCAACGGGAATATGAATTGCACTCCGAATCGGCACCATTTGGAGTTCGATAACGACCTGCCGTAATTGTTCAATCGCACGCGCACCCCCGGCATTTCCATAACTAACGAAACCGACCGGCTTCCCGTTCCATTCAGGAAACACCCAATCGAGAGCGTTTTTGAGGACAGCAGCATAGCCGTGGTTATACTCCGGCGTGGCCATGATGTAACCGTCTGCTTCGCCGACTTTAGCCGCCCATTTTTTCCCCAGCTCATTGGAATAGATTCCCTTATTCATTGCGGGAGAAATCGGCTCATCGTAGAACGGCAGCGGCCAATCGCGCAGATCGATAAGCTCCGTTTTCACATCTTCCTTCTTTTTCAGCTCATCAAAAATATATCTGGCCGGCTTTTCACAAAAACGATTTTGACGAGTGCTGCCGATGATAACGTGTATTGTGAGCGAGTTTTTTCCCATAATGATGTCTTTTCACGATTGAACGACACTCAAAAATGTTTTCTTTTCTTTCTCACTTGATCCGATAAATTCTTCAAAAGACCGAGCAAGTATTCCGTATTGACTGAATACAACACCTCCTGACCGCGCCGTTCGTCGACAACCAGGCCGCTCCCTCGAAGAGTTCTTAAATGCTGTGAAACTGCCGGTTGGGAAAGCTGTACCATCCCTACCAGTTCGCCGACAGTCTTCCGGCCTTTGAGAAGAGCTTCGAGAATGCGATAACGGCTCTTATTCCCGATGCCTTTGCCGAATTCATTAATTTCTTTACACAGGTCTGTCATACAATGATATTTGCATATTAGTATATACTTATATTTGGACTACGTAAAGATAATGATCGCTTCGGACCTTGTCAAGGAAATAGATTCCGTTGAAGGCGGATGATTTACGGTGATATTCGTTGCACCCGATTGAGGCATGAATATCCGGCACCGCTCATGCCGTTTACGCCGAATGAGACGGTACATCCAGGAAATCATTTACGCAGGAGACGATAAACCGTTGCAGTTTCCAGAATGCCGACCAATCCGTTGCTGCTATCATAGACCCGGATTTGCACCGTTGCTGCGCCTTTTGGAATCGTAATGGCTTCCCGAAGTTGAAACTCGGAAAGCGGGGAAACGGAATATGCCCTTCCTGCAAACAGGATCTTTCCATGAGCATCGACGAACACCACTTTTGCAGTGCCTTTGTAGAACACACCGTACACTGCCGTCAGGTTTTGGGTTGTCGAATCGTAGGCTAGTCCTTCGGCGACTGCGCCGACAGAATCCACATCGAGAACCGGCGCGCGAACTGTTGCAGCCCACCAGTTTTCGGTAAATGTATACTTGCCGCCGTTCGCGGCAAGCTCAACGGTAGGTCCTTTCACTTCGAATTCTAAATAGGATGGATCCGGGGGACCCACATACACTGTAACACGGCAGCCGTTGTCCGGATACGATGCCCCTTCAAAAATAGTAAACGTCTTGGCGACAATGAACTTGTCCGAAATGTCCGCATACACTATCCACCCTTTATTCGGATCGGCATAGAGCAGTCGGTTGTCGGGAGTATACTGAACGCCAAAGACGCCGGGTGCGACTTCTCCTCTCCATGCGTTGGAATTGCCGCGCGGGTTCACACCAGTTTTTCCGTACACGCTCTGGGGATTAATCGGAAAATAAACCCAATAATTCCCGTAGTCCGATTTGCCGGGATGATGGACAATCCCTTCCGTCACTCCCCATACACTCCAGCGTACTGCACCGGTGCCTTCATTGATAAAGGTCTGATCCATCGTAATCCGGCTCGTCCCCGCATGGGCTGTCGTCTTCCGTTCTATTCGGACATTGGGTGCGAACCATTTTTCCGGTGGACTTGAAACGGTAACAGCAACCGAACCGCTCGGTTCGGAAAGAGAATCGATCAGGAACGAATAATTTCCCCCATCGATCACTGGAGGAGGAGGCCACCCGCCGGCATCCCATTGACTTTGGGGCGCAGGCCAGGTTTTGAACCCTCCGAAATTGTGCCAAGGCGCACTGGGAGACGGCGTGTAAGTTTTTCCAAGTTCAGCCGGGTTTACAAAGATAGATTGAAGTCCACCTAAATTGTTATCCATCACTCGACCGCCGATGGCCGGTACAATGGCAAGCTTAATAAAGTGGTTCTGCATGACAACAGCATTCCATCCCCATGTATTATAATTAGAAATAGTTCGAACTGAAATGTCCGGCGTCTCGGCATGCAGCAACGCACAGACAAAGCCCGCTGTAAGAATATATATTTTTCTCATGTGCTCTTCCCTTGACAATTCACGCGCTTCATTTGTTTGAGAGAAACATCTGCCGCAAGCTCTCCTCGTATCTCATACGGAATTGGATTGAACGTCGAGCAAAAATTAGGCGACAACGTAGTCATGATGTTCAGAGCAAGATGGAATGGCGTACACAATCAGATGTGGATGCTGACGATGATCGACCAAGCCTCCAGTGCAACCATTGTGACAATTGAAGGGCATGGAATCGTGCGGGGGACAATCTCAACGCTACAGTGCTTGCAAACGGATTCTCAGCGAGCACTGTGCATATATTAAACCGGCGGTTGCGGATTTCTGATCGGCGACGGCGAATTGAATTAGGCCCCTGAATCTATCGCCGAAGCGTTCCATCCCTTTTCACCTCCTCCAAATCATTTGCAACTCGCCCCGGATTATCAGTTCGTGCTCAACCCGGCCTATAACAAAGACCGGGTTCCAGTTTACGCAGTCGCGATTCGAATCCATTCAGAGTTCTGACCTATACACCCGCACCGGCCTGGTGATACCAGCTACTTTTGTCTTGAACGGCCAGCCGCAGCCGGCGCTTGCCGCTGCACTTGAGGACGGGGCTGGGACATTTCGGTCCGGGGAGCCGTCTGGGGTTGAGGACGTGCCGTCGGTTGTGTTTGCTCCCAGATGTTTCTCTGATACTCCTGTGCATTATGCATCGTGTTGAAATTGTAGCCGGGCGATGTTGCGGGCTGACGCGGCCTCGAAATAGGCACCTGACCCGGTCCAGCTGTTCTTACAGGCTGTTGCTTTGTCGGTTCCCGAACAAGACCCTGATCTTCGCCGGACCGCACTGGCGGTTCGCTTGGGTTCGTGACAACTTCATGTACCGGCATCGAAATTCTTATCGGCGGTTGTTTTGCCGGCCGCTCCATCACATTCGGCGTATTTTGCTGCGTCTCGTCGGCAGCTGTCCGTTGTCTCGGTTCAGTATTCAGAGAGGGAAATTTAGACGAATTATTTCGAAGGTATTGATCCCGAACGGCCGGAGAAACCGTCTTACCGCCGTATTGCTTTTGAACATTCACATCTAACGTACCAACTTGTCTTATTACTTCAGTTCTTCCCGTCCGATTCGCAACAAAGTCATTCGGTAAATAATCTCTATGATCACGAACCCACGCATGCACAATAGCAGAATTCCCACCGCCCGGTCTCTGCCGTCCATAATAATGATCTATGTATCCATTGCCCAGGTTTGGATAGCGGCGCAAATGTTCGGGATAATAAAAATACCAATTCGTAAAATAGCGTGACGGGGGTCCTATGACCACAATCTCTCCTCGTCGATTATGGTAGAATCCACAGTCGAACCAATAAGGATACGGATACCAATAGCTGTATGGATACCATGTAGGATAACCGTACCAGTAGGGATATGGATAACAAGTGTAGTTGTCTACGTAGTTCGGGTCCGGCGTGGCATTCACATCCTCCTGTGTATATCCATTTTCCGTTGCGTAGTCATTAGCGGCATTTTTTAAATCTTCCGCTTCATCCGGGTTTTGTTCGATACTTTGTTTCCACGCTTCCGCATCCTCCGCGTTCTGCCGTGTTTGCGCAAGATTAAGAGAGTCAGCCCTGCGTATCACGCCCTGCGGATTGCGTCTGTATCGATCGCCTACGCGAACCGTAAGTCCAAGATGATCGTTGAGCAGGTTGATGATTTCTGGATATTGGATGAGTACCTTCAAGGCTTGCTGAGTCTCGGCAGGATAATCTGTAAGGATTGTATCGAATTGAGCATCGGTCTTCACCTGAATTTCGTCCATCTTTTGGAGGATGGCGTAATACCCCATTCCATACTTCAATGCAGTTTCATGAATCTCTTCGGGATAGTCTTTGAGGACGACGCTAATCTGATCTACCGATTCTTTGCCTTCCTGCACCAGTCTTGAAATCAAACCGGGGTACCTGCTCAAATTCCAAAAATCTTCCTGCTCATTCTTGGAATAAGTGCCGATCAGAGCAACGAAGTCGTCGCTTGAACTCTTCTGCAAGCTTGCGATACTGACTATCGCTGAAGGGTATTCGCATGCTTCAAAAATATGAAGGCGAATACTGTCAGGATACATCACCAGTGCGTTAAGGGCTGCCGAATCTTCTTTCATTAAATGCTTAGATGGTGGATTTTGCTGCTGTGCAACGGCATTGATTGTAACGGTACCAATGAGAGACACCCACAACATCCCAACTAAAAGGTTCGTTTTCATATTCTTCCAATAGAATAATGTCACATTCGGTAATTAGCTGCTTCTATTATATATACAATTGTACCTCAGAAAAGGATTAATAGCAAATGCTAGTAGTGTCTTAATTAGAACAAAGTCCAAGGGGATGGCTTCGCCAGACGCTAAGCCGCAAGGAAAACATGTCTATTCTTTTTGCGGCTTAGCGACTTTGCGTGAGCGAGCTTCACATCGTTCCTAAATTAGGACACTACCCAAATTGACTGTGGCTCGGTTTTTCGTTACCATGACGAGAAATTCTGTTACCTTGATCGGGGGCATCCCGACATTTTCCTGTTTCATTTTACATCGGACCACTCATGACAAAAAAATTATTGCTGTTTTCTCTCTTCCTAGTACCTGCCACTGCAATATTTTCTCAATCCAAGCTTGAGTACACCCTCCTGTCGACAACGGTGCGCCAGTATGAAAAAGCTGAATGGAGTATTGACATCAATGAAACGTACAAAAATCCGTTCGATTCAAGAGAAGTTTCATTGGATATGATGATCACTTCCCCTTCCGGCAAACCTCTGGCGCTCCCTTGCTATTATGACACTGACAGGGTGAAAGGAACCTTGTGGAAAGCCAGGTTTGCCCCGCAGGAAGCCGGGAAATACACTTATTTTTTCCGCCTCGTCACACGAAGCGCGACAACGGATTCCTGCACGGGGACCTTTATTTCTACCTCGACCGATAAACCGGGATTCCTTCACAAGAATGATTTATGGACATTCAAATTTGACAACGGAAGCTTGTTCAGAGGTATCGGCGAGAACATCGGCTGGGAGTCAAGATCGTTTGAAAATTCCAAGTGGACTTACGAATACTTATTGTCGAAGCTTGCAGCAAACAAAGGAAATTTCTTTAGAACCTGGCTTTGCTCCTGGAACCTTCCCATAGAATGGAAAAAGGTAAACTCCACGCGGCGCTATTCGAACAGCGATCTATATTTCAACCCGGGGGGAGTAAAAAGAATGGATGAGTTGGTAAATCTTTGCGACAGCCTCGGCGTGTACTTCATGCTCACCATCGACTGGCACGGGGCTTTCATTCCGGATGCTCAATGGCGAACCAGCAATTATAATTCTGCCAACGGCGGCCCTGCGGCAAATCCAACCGAGTTCTTTACTCTCCGCGCAGCGCAAGAACAGTACAGGAACAAACTGCGATACATCGTGGCACGCTGGGGTTACAGTACAAGCATTGCCGCGTGGGAATTCTTCAACGAGATCGATAACGCGGCGTTTACACAACAGGACAGCATCCGCATTCCCCATAACGCCATCACCCAATGGCATATGGAAATGAGCAGGTACTTGAAAGATATCGACCCGTACGGACATCTGGCGACAACGAGCATTTCTCACCGCGACATCCAAGGATTAAATTCCATCGCATACATAGATTTCAACCAAAAACATATTTACAAACACACAGAAAAAATTCCGGGGATCTATGCCTCGTACATCCAAACATTCGGGAAGCCCTACGTCGTCGCTGAATTTGGATACCGGTGGGAAGATGATGATTCTACGTACGGCAAGCTTTTCGACTATGACTTTAAACGAGGCCTCTGGTACGGTTTATTCAGTCCGACACCGATTCTGCCCATGAGCTGGTGGTGGGAGTTGTTTGACGAAAGAAACATGACTCCGTATTTCCGCGGTGTCAGAATGATCAGCGATGATATGCTCAAAGCGGGGAACGGTTCTTTCGTTCCTTTTTCGCCCTCTGCGGGCTTGCTGGAAAGTCACGGGGTCCGGTGCGGCAATAAATATTTCATCTACCTTCTCAACAACAGCGATACCGTCATAACGACGCCGGTCACTCTTTCAGTGGATGGCAGCGATGGAGTCAAAATGCAGTCCTTCATTCCGGAAGATTTGTCTTTCAACGAGGTCAAAACTTTTACATCGGACCGCAACGAAATTACGGTAACGATTGAACTTGAGAGCAAAAAGGAATTGGTGCTGATTATCGACAAATGAAGAAGTAAAAGCGAAAGAATCATAGCATCTCGATATACATGGAAAGATCACGATACCGGGAATTTCCCGGGCGAGATTCTCCACCTCAAACAGATCAGAACTAAAAAAGTTCTACGGATGTTATAGCAGCTGAGTGATTGTTATGGAGATGTCTATGAAACGAGGTTTTTTGGTTCTGACAGCTTTCGTAATGCTTGCAATGACACCGCGGACGTTGTTTGCCCAGATTCACTTCACGGCTGCATTGTACGGCACACAAGAGATACCGGCAGTGAACTCAACGGCATCCGGTACCGGCTCTTTTGAGTTGAATGAAGATCTCACGGAACTGAGATACTTTGTTTCATACCAAGGGATGAGCGCTAATGGCGTTGCAGCGTATTTTTTTACGGGCAAGCCGGGGGTGAACGGTACTATTATTAAAAGCCTCACAGCGCCAACGTCGGCATCAGAAACGTTCAGCGGGATATGGAGGAGTACCGATGCAGAACCGTTGACGGAAGCTCTTGCAGAATCCCTCCTCACCGGGAGGGTGTATATCAATTTGCTGGATTCCAGGAATGCCTCCGGCGAGATCCGAGGTCAGCTCTCTCTTGCCACTTCCCTCCATTTTGAAGCAGACTACAACAGCACGCAGGAGTTTCCCGCCGTCTCCGCAACCGGAGGGGGCACCGGCGTCTTCGTTCTCAACCCGACAAGGACAGAAATTGATTACTGGATTACTTACCGCGGCCTAACGGGCACACTCAGTTTTGGGGGAGATATCCTTACGGGCGCGATGGGGACAAATGGTCCCGCTGTACGAACAATTGCTTTGGCGGGATATCCCGCTTCGGCTACAATCAAAGGATCGTGGAAGACAACCGATAGTGAACCATTGACCGATGCACTCGTTGACTCGTTAATCGCCGGAAAATTATATTCAAATTTTTTTACCTCGGCGCATCCGGGGGGTGAGATACGCGGTCAGCTTGTTCTACAAGGCGGCATCGGATTTGTCGTATCGCTTGACAGTTCTCAGGAAATACCGCCATCGCTGACCAATGCATCCGGAACAGGTTCTTTCGTCCTCAATGAAGCACATACTCAACTGACATACAATTTGACGTATGTCGGACTGACGGACGGCCTTCAGTCCGGCGGCCAGATTTATACCGGCTTTGTCGGTCAAAACGGCGGTGTCGCAAAAACAATTGCAGCAAACGGGATCGCGTCCGAAGGAACAATTTCGGGGACATGGGGGGCAATGGACATGAATGAATCATTCACGCCTGCATTGGTAGAGTCGCTTCTAACGGGAGAATTGTATATAGATTTCCATGCACCAGATAGTTTGAACGGAATCCGCGGCCAGTTCAACCTCACCACCGGTATCGGCTTGACGGCGCAATTGTCAGCCAACCAGGATGTTCCGCCGACGGTCGTGAGCAAGGGTACCGGTACCGCATCTGTCGTCCTCAGCCCTGACAGGCAGAGCATATCGTACAGCCTCACATTTTTAAACTTAACCTCAAACATTTCCGCAGCAGGGGGACATTTCCACGTGGGGGCAAGGGGAGTTAACGGCGGGCTCGTCAACACTATTGTTCCCCCGAACGCCTGGGGCGCAGGGAGCGTCAATGGAGTCTGGAGCATGTCTGATGGTGGGGCGGAACAATTAACACCGGCTATCGTGGATGCACTCATTGCCGGGGATATGTATATCAACTTGCACACGGGGGATTATATCGGCGGCGAAATTCGCGGCCAAATCTCGTCCGGTTCTGACCAGCTTGCTTCAGTTCCCGAAAAACCTGGGTCGGCACCACTGGCGTTCGATCTTGAGCAAAACTTTCCCAATCCTTTCAACCCGACGACGACGATCCGCTTTACAATTCCGCTATCGAGTTTCGTCTCGCTCAAAATTTTCGATGTGCTAGGGAAAGCGGTGGAGACGCTTGTTAACGAGCAAAAACCATCCGGTTCCTACGATGTTCAATTTGATGCTTCTCGCTTTTCGAGCGGCGTCTACTTCTTTCGGTTTCAAGCAGGCGGTTTCAGCTCAGTTCGAAAGATGGTTTTCGCAAAATAAAAAACAACACCGGCAACACTTCCCTCCTCCGATCCATTAACCATTCCGTTGAAGTCCACAGAGGAATCTTTTCGTGAGTGATGAAGATGACAGATGTACCTGCGGATTGACGATCGATACTTCAATCGTCGTATTCACCGAAGATTCTGTGGCAACGCGATTTGGAAGTTCGTTCGCGAGCGACAGCACATTTTTCAATGTGGAATTGAACTAGCAATTTTGTCGAAAAGAATTGCCACAAAAGCACGAAGGCAAAAAGTGTTAAAACTACCAACGATCCGATACGTTCTTTTTCGTGCTTTGGCTTCTTTGTGGCCATAAATAGGTTTTCTTCCGAATTTATAGTGCCACTTCTGAAAATAAATGTTGGGTTTCTTGCTATCCCGTCTCAATCTCCCGTGCAGGAGTCGGTTCCGTTCCTTCATTATGTCCTTTGTTTCAACTCTCGTCGAAGTTCATATTCCATTTTCCGTCTAAAAACCGGCTAAAGTTCTCCAAAAATTGGCCGATAATATTTACTGGTGGGTTAGGAAAATCATTCTTAGTCCATCAGAAAAAATTTTATAAGGAGGAGAATATATGGCAGTACAAGGTGTTTCGGCAGGTACAAATCCATATCTGTCCAATTTGCAAAGCAGTTCGTCCACACTGGCCACTGCATTCCAGAATTTGACGGCGGCGCTTCAATCAGGAAATTTGAACAGTGCGCAGAACGCCTTTTCACAAATTCAGAGTTTGATGCAGAATTCACAAAGTTCTCAGGGGGCAACGACACAACAGGCGAGCGGGCAACAGAGCCAGTTTAGCGCGGATTTTGCCGCATTGGGAAAGGCGCTTCAGTCTGGTGATGTCAGTGGCGCTCAGGCTGCATTCAAGCAACTTCAGCAAGATATGCAGTCAGCGAGTTCAACAACTAAGACGCATCACCATCATCATCACCACCACGGCGGCGGAGCACCGAGCCAGGCAACGGCATCCACGTCTGCTGTGAACAGTACCGCCGGCAGCACCGATTCGACCGGCACCAACATCAACACTCTTCTTTAACGTTGGGTTGAAAAGAACAGAATCGAAACAGCACGTGCCGCGCGATCAGTCTCGCGACTCCTTCGGTTTAGGAATACCTTTGGTATGACAATCGATGCACCGCATCGAATGAATATTGTGAGGGCTTTTGCTGTCAGCGAAAGTCGTGTTCATTTTTGTCACATCCTGCTGGCAGTTCGAGATTGCAGGGTGACAATTCTTGCAGCTCTGTTTTGAGTCGTTGCTATGATGGTCGTGGCATGCGAGGCAGCTGAGGCCTTCGTGAATGCCGCGGGGTGTCCGGTCGTCGCCTGTTCCCGCCTGGTGAAATGCGCTCGGAGCGTGGCATTGCAGGCAAATACGCTGAAGAGGATCGTCCGAAATTTCAACCTTCCGGGTGCCGTCCCATATTGTTGGCGAGGGCAAGTCGGCAACCTCAACGTGAGTTTTTTCATACCGGTAATAGAAAAGCGCTTTCGGAAGGTCAACCTTCCTTTCATAAAAGATCTTCTTCGGATCGGAAGGATTCGCAGGAATTGCAGGAATCCCTTCCCGGTGAACTTCGTGACAGGTCAAACAAGGAATTACCGGCTGATTCGATTTCTCCGGGTTGTTGAGCGCCCACGGACCTTTCACGCTCAGCGGCGCAACCAAATCCTTGATTGTTCCCTCATAGAGCATTCCATGGCAGCGGAGACAATCGGCATTCAACTGCTCGGTGGAATTATGTTTCTCGTTCAGAAATATTGCTGCATAAGTAGCTGAGTGCCCCCCCGATGTCCACTTGGCGTATTCCTCGCCGTGGCACCGTTTGCAGTTGTCCATCGTCTCCAGGACGTCCATTTCATCGAGCTTGATGCCCCCCCTCTCCCCCTCGATGAAATGGTTCACAACCATCATTCCCTTTTCCTTCAAGCTGTGAAAGCCGTTGCTGAGCGCAGTCCCGTGGCACTCCCTGCAAAGAAGCGCGCGATGGCCGCTCTGCGCCCACATGTTGGATGAGCTTTCAATTTCATGACAGCTCGCGCAGGTCGTTTGAGGGGAAGCCGTGTCCCAGTAATACGTGAAACCCCCAAATGCGAGGAGGAGAAAGAATATCACCGCAGATATAGCGATCAATATTTTTTTTGATTTTTTCACTGACGTGTCTGAGTTGAAGAAGCAGATGTTAGAGCATGACTTTTACGTGAACCGATTTCCTTTTTGCCACTCGGCGGCGATGTGGCCTCCCACCCAATAGCCCAGGGCCATAATGGTGAGTGCAGGGTTAAAGCCGCCATTATTAACATGAAGGCTGGCATCTGCCACAAAGACATTCGGAGTATCATGCACGCGTCCATACCTGTCGGTAACGGAGGTCTGCGGATCATTGCCCATACGACAAGTGCCTGCCTGATGCTGACCGCCGCTCAATCCAAGCCCGGGGAGGGTTCGCCACGTTTGAAACGCACCCGCGGTTTTCAGAATCATTTCTGCCTTGCGGGAAAGAAAATCGCATCCTTCCGCATCTTTAGGATGACGGTGGCCCGAAAGCCGCACAACAGGGATGCCCCAGTCATCCTTGACTGTCGGGTCGATCTGAACGCGCGAGTCAAAAAAAGGCATCTCCTGAATTGGGCCGACGACTTGCGCATTGTGCCGGAAATATTTTCGTTGAAATTCTTTGTGTCCTTTGCCCCACGTCGGAGACCCCGGAGGACGGACGCCGGTGAAGAGGTATGGCAGTCTGACGAACTCATTTGCAAGAATGCCGCCACCGACGATTCCAGGATTGTGGTGGCTGAAGTCGCTGATCGCTATCGACGCACCAGGACCAACATCGTCGAAAATGTCTTCTTCAAATAAGCCGAACGCGCCGGTATACGCATGCCCCTGGAGGTTTCGCCCGACCCAATCGTACCGGTTACCTACCCCGGCGGGAAATTGTTTCGATTTCGAATTCAACAGCAATCTCGGCGTCTCCGTCGCGGAGGCGGCGATGACGATGATATCCGCAGTCTGCTCCTGCTTCGTACCGTCGCCGTCGAAATAGACCACGCCGGAAATTTTTCCTGGATCCTCAATGATCAATTCACTGACAACACAATTTGTCCGCAGCTCACAGTTGCCGGTCGACATCGCCGTCGGAATCACTGTATTGTGCGTTCCGGATTTGGCGTTCAGGGGACATCCAAAACCGCAGCATGAACGCCTTCTCACGCACGCCGGGCGGCCATTATACTCGACAGAATTTCTCAACATCGGGATGGGAAAAGGATGAAGTCCGGCGCGCCGCATTGCTGACTCAAGCATTTTCGCTTCTTTATTGTACGCAAACGGTTCCATCGGGTACGGCTTTTCTCGGCGGGCTGCAAACGGGTTCAGCGATGCATCTCCTGCCACGCCGATTTCCCATTCCGCTTTTTGATAGCAGGGTTCCAGGTCATCGTACGTGATAGGCCAGTCTTCGAGCGTCGACCCTTCGACGCGGCCGTAGGTCGTTTTCATCCGAAAATCTTCGTTCATGAACCGCCATGCCATCGCACCGTAGCTGACCGTGCCCGAACCAACGCACGCCGCCACGTTATTGTATGCATTGTCGCTGGCTACCACAACCTCCGACGAACCGTCATCATTCACAACGACCCGGCGGTACCGTTCATCGTCCGGCCCGAACGCGTTTCCCAGAACCGTTGTGCGTTGCGAGAGAAGTTCGTCATGGTCATGAGCATCGAACGAACCCCAATCTCCTCGCTCAAAGAGGACGACCGACAATCCTGCTATGCTTAACTCTTTGGCGACGACCCCGCCGCCGGCACCGGCGCCAACGACAATTGCATTAACATGTTTATTGCTCATAGGCTACGACCGATATCGGTTTTGTCCAATCACCTGAAATTCATCCAGGCCGATCATCTTGTAGCTGACATAATTTTTATTCCCCCCATGGCGAGGGCTTCCATAATATCCTTGCAGAGAATGGCTGCGCAGTACTTCAAAGAACCGGCGGCTGAAACCGTCTTTCCATGGTCCTTCGTTGAGACGCCCCGATTCCATCTCCAGTAAGAAGGATGTTTGTTGATCCCACGTCAGAGCTTCGAATCTTTTCTGGTACCTCTCAAGACTGATACTTGTCATGGCAGCGAGGCCTTTCCGATAGTCTTCCTGAAAACGGCGATACGGCCCTTCGAGTTGTGTGCGGATGAAACTGACGACCCCGGCATCCCGTCCGCCGGGCCATTCGTCGGTCGGGATGATCTGCTCGACGATGGCTTCGAGGAGATTCGTCTCATCATCGGATAGAACCTTCGTGTCCAATCGGCGGGGAGTCAGACATCCGGAAACAAAGCTAAGACCGGCAGCGATAAGACCTGCGAGCTTTATAAATTCACGGCGGGTAAGTTTAGAAATGTTGTTCATGTGTCCGTCAGTATTTAACAGAGCATTGAACGATGGTAGATTTTTTTCCTGAAGAGAACTTCAACGAACTTGAAATCACCAACATGGAGAGCCTTGAAGAAGGAAAAACGTGGAGATTCAGAAGGGTGATAGTAAACTCTTCAACGTCCATTCTACGACGCCCGGCTCTTGCTTGCGGAAAACTTACGACTTCACAGGATAAATGTCAAGGAGGAAAAAGGAAAATCTGGCGGCGGGGATATTGGCCACTGCTTTATCGCCGGCCATGGTATGTTTTCACTGGGAACGCATGGGAACCCGTTCCAAAGTTCTACATTCTTGCAAGCCCAAGACGAATCGTATCCTTATGATAATGGTCGGCGCGCATAGAGCTCCGCCCAGGATCGATGCATGCAATAGCGACCGCACCGGCAATGCGCAGATCGGCTTCGACATCATCGGACCGGAAAAGATAATCCTTCTGCATAATTCGCTCAGTCCCATCGACTTCTGTCCCATCGACTTCATTGGCAGAAGTTGCATTTACATCCAAATTGCAGTAGTTTTGCAAGAGAGATAACCTCATAAAAAAATCGAGTGGGCGTTAAAGTTTGTGGCAGCTGTCAGCACCTTCTTGATTTACCTCACCAAATATCTTACCATATCGCGATTTCTCGGATAAGGTGTTTGACGGCTACGAATATGGCTAGACGCCGGTTTCTCGGTTTGTATAAAAACACGCATAAACGCCAAGGTTAATGCGCAATAAGGATATTGCTCTGTGAAAAAAATCGTAGCTCTATTCATCGTCGTTTCTTCGGTGGGATTTGCTCAAGACTCGGAAACGCAAAATGCGCCGAAAGAAACAAATGCGCATCATGGGTTCTATCTCTCGTTGACCGGCGGGCTGGCATTTGGGGCCATCACACTGAATGCAACGAATGCAGCCTTTAGCCAACTCGAAGCAAACGGCGCCGGCTTTCAATATGATCTTAAAATCGGTGCCGTCGTATCCACGGATGAAAATCTTATTCTATCTCTCGATGCGATAAGGAGATCGATTTCCGGACCATCATGGACGTTGGATGGGAATCAAGTTGTTGCAGCGTCCAATGTCGCAGCCAGCGATGCGATGTATGGCATAGGAATTACAAAATATTTCATGCCATCGAATATGTTTGTCAGCGGCACGTTTGGGCTGGGAACGTTTCAAATCCTTTACGGTAATTCAAAAGTAACGTCGCGAAGAGGTCCGGCAATTCAATTGAAGGGGGGCGAAGAATGGTGGATAGCCGGCAATTGGGGATTTGGAATGTCGCTCGGTCTTGCCCATATCGCCGCAGACGATCAGCCGGATCCTTCTAATTCCAGCTATTCGGGGAAATTATCAACGACAAAAGTCTTTATAGCGTTAAGCCTAACGTACAATTAATACCATCCATCGATTGACAACGGACAATAATTTACATCCTGCTAACTGCTCCCGCTCGGAATCGATAACAGGGCGGCACTTATCCCGCCGGTTACTGACTGCGGAAGGAATGGAAAGAATAGCCAGTGCATAATCTGATCGCAATAGTACTTTACATCGTATTGTTCATCATCCCGTCTTCTCCGCAGGATCAGAGGCACGACAGAGTACTGGTGTATGGCGACGGCTTTGTATTCGGCGTGAAAGAGCCGGACGGCTGGCATGCCGATACTGACAGCGCGGCCAATTATTCGGCAAACATCATTTTTTGCCGACCGGGTCAGGATAGCACTTCTCCCTACGGAATAATCAGAGTTTCTGTGAACGATAAGGTTGATGAAAACACCGCAGCGGACCTTGCGTACGATATGAAAGAGTACAAGCAGAAGTACGCCGGAATTAAGTTCGCCGATCTTTCGGTGGAGCATCCGAAATACAAATGTTTTTCCAAAGTCTTTTTTGTTGAAAATGATTTTTATGAGTATGTTACCTACATCAACCCCGGAAAAGAATTAAGGTATGTTCTTTCTGTTTCCTTAAGTAAAAAAGATGTTACGGCAACCGAGGAGGAACTATCAGCGTATAGAACGATTGTTTCCTCTTTACTTTGCGGCGGCAAGTAATCTAGCCAGCAGCCTTTTCTCTATGTTAACCTCGCTAGTTCTTCATATTGGTTTTCCCCCACAACAATGGTGCTCCCATGACACGACAACGTTTTGCCTTTCTCTTTATGAACTGTGTGTTTCTGTTCCAGATATCCTTTCACAGGATATACGCTCAAGATCCTCCGATGCAATGGGGTGAAATCCCCAGAAGCGACCTGGAAATGAAATCGTATTCCCCCGATACCAACGCGTCCGCCTTGATCTTGTGCGATTACGGAGAATCGTCCATTGACGCTAACTACATTCTTACTTTTGCCAGACATATGAGAATTAAAATTCTCACGCTAAAGGGGTATGAATCGGGAACTCAATATATCGACCTGTATACAAAGAAGAATTATGAGCGGATACACGACATAGAAGGAACGACGTACTCGCTGGATGACCACAACGAAATCGTCAAAACCGAGCTCGAGAGCAAAGATATTTTTCAGGAAAAAGTAAACACGGACAGGACCCGGTACCGGTTCACTCTCCCCTCCCTCAAAGTCGGATGTGTGATAGAATTTCGGTACAAAATCATGACGGAATACCTTGGACTTATTCATGATTGGTGGTTTCAGTATTCCGAGCCGGCTCTCTGGAGCGAGTACAGAATTTATTCTCCTCAAAACGTGGGTTATATGACGGTATTCAGAAAGAACCAACCGTTTGCAGCCAAAGATAATATAGATGTGAAGTGCCGGTACTCAACACATTCAAGCCTCTCATACGGGAACGACGAGCTGCAATGTTACGAAATACGCCTTGCAATGAAAGATGTTCCGGCTTTAAGGGATGAACCCTTCACGACTACCATGAATGACTACCGAAGTAAAGTCAGTGTCCAGTTTTCGGGGTGGGCGAGTCTCACGCACGGGGTGAAAACATTTATGACTGACTGGAAAAAGCTGGTGGAAGAGTTGTTGAAGGATGATTACTTCGGCGACAGGATTGACGACACCAAGAAGGTCAGAAATCAAACCAATGATATTATTGCCGGATTATCTACTCCTGAGCAAAAACTGGCGGCGATCTATCACTGGGTTTCTTCTTCCATCGTTTGCTCCGGAGGGAACGGCCTCGACGCTACACATGACGTCAACGACGTGCTGGAGTCCAAAACAGGAACCAGTGCAGAAATTACTTTCCTGCTTCTCTCTATGCTTAAAAGCGCGGGAATCAATGCTGACCCCGTTATTGTCAGTACGCGCGACAACGGTAAAATCCAGGACTCTTATCCTATTATTGATCAGTTCAACTATGTTCTTGCGAGGGGGACTATCGGTAATCAGGAATACTTTCTTGATGCGACAGATCCGGAAAGGCCAATGGAAATGCTGCCGGCAAATGTTCTCAACGTCAAAGGGCTGGTGGTCAACAGCGACTCGATGAAGTGGGCCACGCTGACGACACAGAAACGGGGAATGGCCGCAGCCGTCGCAACGCTTAAGGTTCACGAGGACGGCTCGCTCTCGGGGATGATCGATGATTCGTATTCGGAGTATGGCGGACTTTTCGCGCGACAAAAATTAATGGGACGGAAGAGCCTTGACATCGCAAAGGAGCAATTTGAAACGGAGGCATCGGGGTTGACGATTGATTCGGTATGGGTAAGCGGAAAGGACAGCATTGAAGAAGCGCTCGGATTCCACGCTTCTATTTCGGCTCCGAGCTATGCTTTAAAAAATGGCGACATGATCTACTTCAACCCCCAGATAATTCACCGTGAGAGGGAAAATCCTTTGAAAACTAAAGAAAGGACATTCCCGTTAGATTACGGCTATCCCCGCTCTCTAACATCCGCTATCAACATCGTGATTCCCGATAGTTTCGACGTCCTCGAACGAGTGAGCGATAAGTCGATTTCACTGGCCGGAGATGCAGCCGTGTATACGCGGAGGGTCGATGTCGCCGGACGGCAAATTCATCTCGTTTCAAAATTTGAAATTCGACGGTCTGAGATTTCGGCAGACAACTATGCTGCACTCCGCGATTTCTATACCAGGGTCGTCGCTGCGGAATCGGAGCAGTTTGTCCTATCGCATGTCAAGAAAGTTACTGTTTCAGCACCCGCTGACTCTTTAAAACAGAGTACGGTCCCCGGCCATAAGGCGTCGAAAAAAACACAGAAAAAAAATGGGGCACAACTATGATAAAGGGTCGGACTCGGATCAACCCGGCTATTAGCCTTTGGCTTCTGATGCAATGCCTCTTGCTGTATGGATCGGCCTCCGCCGGCGAGGAGGGGGAATACGATGTGTCCAAAATTCCCGGCAATCTCAGCAAAGATGCGGGGGCAGTGGTCAGAAAAAAAGTTTTGTATTTTGAAGTGAAGAACGCAAGCCACTCTGTGATACATGTGCTCGACGCCATTACTATTTTCAATAAAGAAAAAGAATCGTACGGAGATATCACGCTGGGATACGATAAGTTGGTTGATATCGAGTCGCTCAAGGGGAGAATCTACGATGCCAAAGGAAAAAAAATCCGGGAATTGGGGTCGGATGACATCAAGGACATGAGCGCGATCAGCAATTATTCTCTTTATGAGGATGAGAGAGAAAAAACATCTCACTTGTATTACAACCGATACCCATATACGATAGAGTATGAATATGAAATCTCATATTATGGAGTTCTAAACTGGCCGACATGGTTTTCTCGATCGTCTTTTGACCCCGTTGAACTCTCGAGATTCGAAGTGCTTGTGCCGTCGGATGAGAACTTGCGGTATCATTGCAAGGGGGATTCTGCTCTGCCGGTTATCTCCATAGAAGGAAACAAGAAACGCTATGCTTGGCAGGCGACAAATTTGCCCGAACTTTCCGAGGACGTCTACGGCAAAGACGTCGAAGATGCGGCCACGGTTGTCCGGATTGCCCCCCTCACTTTTGAACTTGAGGGGCATGCAGGAAGCATGAAATCATGGAAGGATTTTGGATATTGGTATTATTCTCTGACAGAAGGAAGAAATAATCTTCCTGAAAATGCGCTGCAGGACATCCAATCTTTAGCAATCAACGGCGACAGTATTCCGGAAACAATCGCCAAAATTTACCGCTACATGCAATCGCGTACGCGCTACGTCAGCGTTCAACTAGGAATTGGAGGCTGGCAGCCGTTCGATGCACGGTATGTACACGAACACGGGTACGGCGACTGCAAGGCTCTTTCGAACTATACCGTATCACTCCTCGGCGCCGCTGGAATTAAAGCTTATTCTGCAATTATAGAAGCTGGATCTGACCCTGATTCGCTCCTCCCCGATTTCCCCTGCAACCAATTTGATCATGTGATCGTCTGCGTTCCCCGGTCTCCCGATTCGTTATGGCTGGAGTGCACGAGTCCACTGAACGAGGCGGGGCACCTGGGGGATTTTACTGAAAATCGACAGGCACTGCTCGCGACACCGCAAGGGGGCTTCGTTGTGCAAACTCCAAAGAGCACGTCGAAGGACAATAAACAGTTTCGCGGTGGATATGTTGTTCTGGAACCCGTTGGAGATGCACGAGCATCCATAACGACGCACTGGACTGGAGACAAAGACGACGACGTCCGCGACAGGCTTGAAGAGGCTTCTCCAAAGGACCGGGAAGAGTGGATAGAAAACTCACTTGGCCTCCCCAACGCCACGCTCTCCAGTTTCAACTTCTCAGGTTTCGGTTCACATACCAACTCACTAATGCTCGCCGTTCAGCTCGCGCTTCCTCGGTTCGCATCTGTTTCGGGAGAACGAATTTTCTTCCAACCGAATCTTTTGGACAGAAAAACATCGGTTCCCCCGGCTCTCGCGCATCGAGTTTCACCAATTCGTTTCGGATATCCATTTCACGATGCCGATTCCATTCTCTATGTCCTGCCTTCCGGCTACAAGGTTGAAACGCTTCCATCTGAAGTGAAACTTTCCAGCTCATTTGGTACTTTCGTATATAAGTGCACGATGCTCGGCGACACGGCTCTCGTTTTTGATCGTACGTTGGAGGTTCACGAATATGAAGTGTCTCCGGATCGCTATGACGAATACCGGAATTTTTTTGCCTCTATTGTGAAGTCGGACAAGGCGCAGGTCGTGCTGGTTTCGAAGACTCGGGGACGATGAAGAGGAGATGTCAACGCTTTATTATTTCGACGATCAATGAGACGGGTCGAACTCCGCATCGATTCGCACCGCGCTGCTACCGTACCAGCCGTAAGCGGCGGATGGCTTCATCACTAACCATCACTTACTTTTTGCCAGGAGGATCACATGAAATATTCACCGCGCATCGTCGCCGTAATTCTGCTGTACCTGCTGCCAGCAATGTCATGTGCGCAGCAGGCCGTCAAGCTGCAGGGCACATGGGAATTGGTTTCTCAAAAAGAGGACGGGAAGGATCATCCTATTTCCGGAAGGCAAATAAAGCTTGTGACTCCTACTCACTATGCATGGTTCCGCCAGGACAGGAAACAGCTTGAAGACCTCCTGGCAAAAAGAACGCAGCATGACTCTATCTCGGCGTATCAAGATGCGTTCGGAGCCGGTACCTACAAAGTCGTCGGAAACACGTACACAGAAACGACCGAATTCTTCTATGCCCCGCAGTACATCGGAACGTCGCTTGCGTTCGAATTCAAACTCGACGGCGACCTCTGGTATACCTCCGGCCATCTTATACACTACGAAGGGGGGAAAAAAATCGATGATATTCTGCTGGAGCAAGTCTTTAAGAGGATCGATTAGGGCCAGCGGTAATACGACGAAGGCATCGGTTCGTTCTTGATAATGTTGAATTTGAAGTTTGTTCCAGCGAAAGAAAGGCAATTCGGACCAGACATACTCGAGCGTTGCTACGAGCAGGCTTCAGGAAATATTGGCAGCGCATATTTATTGATAAAGTAATATATAAAGAGCGTTACGCGTACAAAGAAAAAGAGAATTACAATCATAGGAGGGACAATGCGATCGAAAAAAATTGCGGTTCTTGTTGGTAGCCTTCGCAAGGAATCATTTACTCGAAAAACTGCAAAAGCCCTCATAGCGCTTGCCCCCGAGTCGTTGGCGCTTGAGATCATTGAGATCGGCGAGCTTCCGATATACAACCAGGATATGGAAGAGACGCCTCCGGATGCGTGGACAAACTTCCGCGAACGATTGAAGGGCTTTGACGGTCTTCTTTTTGTTACGCCGGAGTACAACCGCTCTGTTCCTGCTGTGCTGAAGAATGCAATTGACGTCGGCTCCCGGCCGTATGGAAAAAATATATGGGATGGAAAACCAGGTGCCGTTGTGAGTGTTTCGCCGGGCGCTCTGGGCGCATTCGGTGCGAACCATCATTTACGACAATCGTTAGTGTTTCTCAATATTCCAACCATGGCCCAGCCCGAAGCGTACATTGGAGGCGCCGCAAAATTATTTGACGAACACGAAAACCTCACGAATGATTCAACGCGGGAATTTTTGAAGAAATTCATGGCGGCCTTCGCGGAATGGGTCGTGAAATACTCAGCCCGGTAGAAGCAAATTTTTGTCTATTGTTTCTTCTTTCGTGGGTTGGCTATTGTCTCTATTAGCTCGATCATCTTTATTTCCACGGGATTCCATCGATTTTTTAAGGAAATAAGCGTTTGGTGCCGACCGGTATCTTGAGGTAAACTGAAGAAAATTCCTCAAAGCTTCATATTGCGAAATCGAAAAGGCTTCCGTATATTAGTTATTCCAAAGCGAAACTGTTCTGCAAATTGTTGCGCCGGATGACAGGGAATTTCTCAATTTCCTCCGTAGTGTAATCCCGCAAAAAACGCGGGATGCTAATTTCAACGTATTAGTTAGCTTCACTTCGTTCGCTAACTAATGTTGAAATTGCATTGGCAACACGTTCCAGCAGCAGGTTGGTTTCTCAAGAAGTTGTGTAACACTTTTGCCCCGTAGTGTAATTGGCAACACGTCTGACTCTGGATCAGAAGAGTCTAGGTTCGAACCCTAGCGGGGCAGCTAAAAACAAACGTCCTCACTTCCCAAGCTTCACTCGTACGCCAGCTGCCATTTTTATCCTCCGTTTTGTGGCAGAATCAAAATTCCTGAAGTGTTAATTTTAGTAAATTATTATCGAAGAGACCATGAGCAAATCCGGGATAGTGACAATCACACTCCTTTCATTACTCACGCTGAGCAGCGTTGCTCTCGTCGCACAGGGAAAAGATTCTACGCATGTGCAGTATACCGCGGTCGCAGAATTCGATTCAACGCGCAACCCGGCAAAGGATGTAGACGATGCGGTCGTGGAGGCAAAAAGAACCGGCAGGCGAATCTTACTCGATGTTGGAGGCAACTGGTGCAAATGGTGCCACTATCTCGATAGATTCTGGGAGCAAAACAAAGACGTCGCAGATTTCCTTCACGAAAAATTCATCTACGTGAAGGTCAATTACAGCAAGGGAAACGAGAATAAAGATTTTCTCTCAAAATACCCAAAGATTCCTGGCTACCCGCATTTTTTCGTACTCAACAGCGACGGAACATTGCTCTGGTCGCAGGATACCGGCGAGTTAGAATCCGGTCAGGGGCACGACCATGACAAAGTACTGGCGTTCCTCAAGAAGTGGGCGCCGTGAATCACTTATAATGGAACCGCTCCTGGGGAACCAGTTCCATCCTCATTACTATTTGATAAATAACATTTTCTTTATCCGCTTTTTTCCGCCAAACCAGAACCTTGAAAAGTATATTCCTCCGGAAAGATTCGATACGTTGAAGTCCCCTTGCCCATCCTTAGCGATCCCGTGCTAGGATTAGTATGTGGCATGACGACCGCCTTAATGGCCTAATTTCAATTAATGCTAATCTAACCGAACTCGATTCAGTATCTAATCCTTTTGCGAAACGTACCTTACCAACACATCAAAGGACTTGGGTTGTGTCCTAATTTAGGAAAGGTGTGAAGCTTGCTCACGCAAAGACACTAAGGCGCAAAGAGAATGGATATGTTTCCCTTGCGGCTTAACGTCTTTGCGCTATATTTTCAGCACTCTGTAAAAGGTCCCTTGGACTTTGTTCTGATTAGGACACTACCAGGACTTGGAAACGTTAAGAAAAAATGCTATTTTGGTCATGTCGCCTGCCTAATAGCCTCGGAAGTTGCCACTGTACCCCGAGTTCTTATGCAGGATAAGCCTGCATACATATTTTTTTTACCAGAAGGAGAACCAGATGAAACAAATGTGCATCGTGCTGTTGTGCCTTGTCGTTATGACATTTCAACTCAGCGCGCAAACGAAATCGACGCTGACGACTGAAAAGGACAAGGTCAGTTACATCATCGGCACCGACATTGCCAAAAACCTGAAGAAACAGGGTATCGATATCGACCCCGAATTTCTTTTTAAAGGACTTCAAGATGCGTTTACAAACCAGAAACTCATCTTGAGCGATTCAGAAATTCAACAAGTGATGACGGCATTCCAGCAGGAAATGATGGCGAAGCAGTCCAAGGAAACCGGTGAGCTTGCGGAAAAGAATCAGAAGGAAGGCGATGCTTTTTTAGCGGCGAATAAAAAGAAGGACAGCGTTATTACCTTGCCGAGCGGGCTTCAGTACAAAATACTCGTAGAAGGAAGCGGGAAAAAGCCTACCCTCAACGACACGGTCACAACAAACTACAGCGGCACACTGATCGACGGAACAGAATTCGACAATTCGTATAAACGCGGAGAGCCGGCGACCTTCCCTGTAAACGGTGTTATCCCGGGATGGACCGAGGCGCTGCAGCACATGAAAGTCGGCGCGAAGTGGCAGTTGTTCATCCCCTCAAAGCTCGCATACGGCGAACGGGGCGCAGGACAAACGATCGGCCCAAATGCAACGCTCATTTTCGAAGTTGAATTGTTATCGATAAAATAAAGAATGATTCCACTATGAACAGCATAGCCCGGTCTGTTTGCCGGGCTATTGTATTATTGGCATCCTTGCAAGGTTTTTAACCTTGACAAGAACAATCGATCTGCGAAACTGTACTCTTCGTTAAGTCTAAGCAATCCGCAGATCATTTAATCTTTATGTCATGCACTTTTTCCTTCGCCTCTTCTGTTTTAGGAAGAGCGACTGTCAACAGGCCATCCTCAAATCTGGCTTCGACGCTGCTGCTTTTCACCGCGCCCGGCAGGTTAAATGAACGCTCGAACGAACCGTAGCTTCGCTCAATGCGGTGATAGGTCCGGCTTTTATCCTCAGCTTCGTTCCTCTTCTCGCCCCGTATGGTAACGAGAGTGTTATTAACCGTGATCTTGACATCCTCTTTCTTCATACCCGGAAGCTCCGCACGGATAATGTACGAATCGTCCGTTTCGGAAACATCGATAGCCGGAGCCCAGCTGCCGGAGAAGAAAGACCCGTTATCGACGAGGTCGCCGCGGAAAAAATCACTGAATACACGGTCCATCTCATCGTGCAGAATGCCCAGAGCACGCGGAATCGGCAGATCTCTTTTCCACAATTCCATCTCTTTATTTGGATTTCTTTTCATCAATGGCATAGCGATTCTCCTTTCTTGGGAAACATATTATTCAAAAAGCTACACAATCTTTATTTCTTTTGGAAGAAACTGCTGTTTCTTCTTCAGAGTAATTTTCAAAACGCCTAATTCGTACGTTGCATCGACAGTCTGGGTTTCAACGTCATCTGCAAGAGCGAATTCTCGTCTGTACTCAGCCGGGAGCGTACCCTCGTACACTGCTGCCTCCTGTGTAAATCGCTCCTGAACTTTCGCTGAAACTGTTAAGGTCGATTCGTTGATTTTAGCAGCAATGCTTTCCCTCTCGGCTCCCGGAATATCGAGCCGCACAACGTACGAATCTGCCAACTCCTGGATATCGACCGCCGGTCGAAGAACGCGGAGCGTACCCGTTGCGTTGGAATCCTCTCCGTTGATCTTTCCTTTTTCAAGTTCCTTTGTCATCCTGTCATTCTCCTTTTCATTTAACGAATAGAAATCTCTTTTGGTTTTGCCGCTTCACGCTTCGGCAGCGCGATCCGGAGCACGCCGTTGGCATACTCGGCCGTGACTTTCTCGGTATCGATACTCTCAGGCAATTGAATTGTCCGAGAGAATGACCCGTATCGAATTTCCCGGCGCAGCACTTCTGAATCTTTTGCCTCTTCAGGCGATTTCCTTTCGCCGCTGATCGTAAGTGTACCGTCATGAAGCTGCAGTTTCACATCTTCTTTCGGAATACCGGGAAGCTCTGCCACGATGTGCACCCCGTCCTTGTCTTCCGCGATATTGACAGACGGATAATCGTTCGCTCGGTCAACAACGGCAAATCGAGTGAACAACTCGGGGAAGGCCCACTCGACCGGCGCAGTGCGTGAAAACAATTCGTCGAAAACTCCTGGTTCATATCGGAACAACATATCTACCTCCTGTTTTTTAAATTAGTTCGTTTGGTGTTCAGTAATGTTGTTACAACGTTCAAACGACATGCCAAACAAAATACTTGAAATTTGAAGGAAATTAAGGAGATGAAAAAACGCAGAGTCTAGCGGAACAGACAAGCTGGCAAAATGTCTGACAAATCAACTATTTTTCTATGAAGGAACGGCAGGCGGCGTGACAAAAATTCGGAAGGTGAAAGGCGCCCTCTCCCTGCCTGCGACTTCGTCGCGGCATCCCTCTCCCAAGGGGAGAGGGACCGAGGATGAGGGCAATGTCAATGTATCCCCTGCTCTTCCAAAAATCGTTCGGCATCGATTGCGGCCATGCACCCGCTTCCCGCCGCTGTAATCGCCTGGCGGTAATATGAATCCGCAACGTCTCCTGCGGCAAAGACGCCAGGAATATTTGTCCTCGTCGAACCCGGTTGGATCTTCAAATATTCTTTTTGATCCATCTCGAGAATGCCTTTGAATATCTGCGTATTGGGTTGGTGGCCGATTGCCATGAACAATCCATCGGCTTTCACGGAGGTGATTGTTCCGGTCGCTACATTCTTCAATTTCAGACCGGTGACCGTTTTTTTCCCGTTGAGCTGCTCACCAATGACTTCGTCGACGATAGAATTCCAGACCACGGATACTTTCGGATTCTTCAACACTCGCTCCTGCATGATCTTTGATGCACGGAACTGGTCGCGGCGATGAACAATCGTTACTTTTGATGCAAATTTCGTGAGGAAACTTGCTTCCTCCATCGCCGTGTCTCCTCCGCCGACGACAAACACTTCCTGATTCTTAAAAAAGAATCCGTCGCACGTCGCGCATGCCGAAACACCGTACCCCATATACGTTGCCTCTGAAGGAATATTGAGAAGCTTGGCCGAGGCTCCAGTTGCGACGATCACCGTATCGCCGAAAAACTCTTTTTCATCCACAACAACTTTAAATGGACGCTTGGAGAAATCGACTGCGGCGACTTCTTTGAATTGCGTTTCTGCACCGAATCGCTGGGCCTGTTCACGGAATAATTCCATCATTTCAGGGCCCATGATCCCCTTCGGAAAACCTGGATAGTTTTCAACTTCCGTCGTAATGGTAAGTTGGCCCCCCGGCTGGAAACCTTCGAAAACAATCGGGCGTAAATTTGCCCTCCCAGCATAGACTGCCGCTGTGAGTCCTGCAGGACCTGAACCGATGATGATAACTTTATGATGATTGTCGGCCATATTTTTCCTTCAGTGAAAAGTTAAAAGTGAAGAGTGAAAAAGCCTAACGTGTAAGTTTATTATTTTAATTTTTAACTTTTCACTTTTCACTTTCAATTATCTCTTTGCATTCTTCACTATCGCCGCATTCCGGACCAGCCCTTCTCGTTTGGTGCGTTTGATGGGGCTTTTGCTGAACCTCTTCGAAAATTCTTCCTGCGTCAACAATATTAAACCATCGAGAGAGGGGGTAACGTTCCCGTCGCGTGGAAGAAATTCGGTGTCGCGGGTCGGCTGCTGGTATTTGTTCCACGGGCAGACATCCTGGCATACATCGCACCCGTACACCCACTGATCGAACAGGGGTTCCAGCGATTTGTCGATGCCGCCCCGATGCTCAATCGTGAGATACGAGAGGCATTTATTCGAGTCGACAACATACGGCTCAACGATCGCTTTTGTCGGACACGCATCGATGCAGGCCGTGCAAGAGCCGCAGAAATCTTCCATCGGCGTATCGTACTCAAGCTCCAACGTCGAAATTATCTCGCCGAGAAAAACCCACGAACCGAAATCCTTTGTTATGAGGTTGGTGTGTTTTCCCCTCCATCCGATTCCTGCGCGTTCCGCCCATACTTTATCCATCACCGGACCGGTATCGACGTAATACCGTCCCTCGGATTCCGGCATTATCTGTTTGATGTATTCAAACAGCTTTTCGATTCGCGCGGCGACAAGAATATGATAGTCATCACCCCATGCGTACCGGGAGATTTTTCCTTCGTCTTCCTTTGGATGATGCTCAACGTTTGCGTAATAATTTGCCGCCACGGAAATAACAGACCGTGCACCCGGGATGATGTGCTTCGGGTCTATTCGTTTTTCCCTATTTTTTTCCATCCATCCCATCGAGGCCTGGTAGCCGCGGCGCAGCCATTCATCAAGCCGCTTGCCGTCTTCAGTCAACGCTTCAGCTTTTGCAATGCCGACCTTGCTGAAACCGACCTCCAGCGCTTTAGCTTTTATTTGTTCAGTCAGCGTCGCCATGGCTCAGAATAAAAACCTCGTCCCTTCGTATCTCAACTTTGTACGTTTTTACCTTTCCGCCGGCGTTTGTGGAAATACCGGTGCGCACGTCGTACGTCCACCCATGCATCGGACATGTAACGGTGAACCCTTTCACCTCTCCGTCGTGCAATTTGGAGAAATGCTGGTGCGGGCAGACATTGCCGATAGCAAGAAATTCCCCATCGATTTTGAAGACGGAGATTTCTTCACCGCCTGCCTTTGCAAGAAAGCCTTTGTTATCTCGCAAATCCTGCATCCGCGCAACCTTGTACTCTTGCAACCGTCTCCTCACTCCAGCAATAATTTTTTGTCAACGACGAGGCCTTTTTCTCCTTGCTTCAGCGTTATGGCTTCAGTGTCCGGGTCGTGTTCGAGGAAAAGGATCCATCTTTCTTTTTCGGCTCTCGGCAGAATACTCTTTTTCTCCTCCAGAGTTACCAGCGGCCGTACATCATATCCCATGATGTACGGAAAAGGGATATGCGACGCCGTGGGAACCAAATCGCAGCAAAAAAGAATTTTCGCTTGACCGTCAGTAATCAAAGGGAGCTGCTGCGCCGACGTATGGCCGTTGCAAATAATCATGCGGACGCCGGGAAACAATTCTTTCTCTCCGTCAACGAAGGTCAACATTCCGCTTTCCTGCAGCAGCGTGAAATCTTCTTTCATAAAGCTGCCTCGGTCTTTCTCCGTCGGATGCTGCGCCAAATTCCAGTGCTCGCGCTGGACATAATGAACGGCATTGCGAAAGGTCGCGGCAGCTTTTCCGCCGATCACTTTCGTACTCCCTCCGCAATGGTCGAAATGGAGATGTGTAAGAATAACGTCGGTAACATCGTCCGGAGAAACTCCCCTTTCTGCAAGTGATCGTTCCAAATTATAGCGCGAGTTATCAAGACGATAGATGTCCTTCACTTTCTCGGTCCATTTCGTGCCGTTGCCGTTGTCAACAAGAATGACCTTGCCATTTCCGATAAGAAGGAGGCATCGGGCAGCAAGCGTGATGCGGTTACGGGCATCGGGGGGATTCGTTTTTGACCAGAAAACCCACGGCACAACGCCGAACATTGCGCCGCCGTCGAGCGCAAAGCGACCGGTTTCTATCGAATGAATTTCATAACCGCCGACTTTCATAACCCCAAACTCCACGATGAACACGAAACAAAAAAGGTCGGCTCTTCCGATGGATGAACCGACCTTAGTGACTATCGACAGCGATTATTTTCTGAAATGCGATGTTGCAGCAGCAAGGTCGGTAAACGCCCGCTCGGGATGGATTTCCTTTGCCCGCTGGAACAAAACATCTTCGCTTTCCACATGGTTCGGGTCAGGTACGCAGCAATCAACCGGACATACGGCAGCGCATTGTTCCTGATCGAAATGCCCGACACACTCCGTGCATTTTTCGGGAACGATATAGTAAAAATCGTTCGAGAGCGCGTCGTGCATCGTCCCTTTAAATTCCCATTGAGCACCGCCCGCGTAGATTGCCGTGTTCGGACATTCCGGCTCGCACGCACCGCAGTTAATACACTCCTCCGTGATCATTGTAGCCATAAACATATCTCCTTCTTATCGTAAAGTATTCACATTGATTGTTGATTCACAAACTGTATGGTCGGGATCAACCTTGCGTCGAACGGCCTCATCTCCAGTCCCTGCTCACGCTGCATCACCCATTGAAGGCATTGCGACGTTTGTGTTAAAAAAGTATTCAGTTCGATGCCGTAATACGCAGGCTGAAACCGCTCGAGCTTCGCGATCCCTTTCAAAAACTGGCTTCGCGAGCCTCGAAAATTCTCGTTGTCAAGATGGTAAAAGCCGACTGCGACATGGATGATTCCTTGAAAAAACGTTCGATCGCTTCCTCTCCACTCCATCCATATGTCTTCAATAACATCGTGGCATTCAAAAAAGCGGCGGTTGTTGAACAACTCAACACCCTTTTCGAATTTTTCTCTATCAGAAAGTATAGTAAATTCCGGCTGAAATTTCAACTAAAAAATGCCTTCCTACTGAGAATAATCCTATAAATAGCGGTGTTCCAGAATTTTCCCGGATCGATCGAACACGTATAAGAGCGGCGCCCCTGTCGGGATATTTAACTCAAGAACCTGTTCCTTCGTCAGGTTATCGAGATGCATGACGATTGAACGCAGGCTGTTGCCGTGCGCCGCAACGATGATGTTTTTTCCTTTAACGATTTCCGGAAAAATCTTTTCTTTCCAGTACGGCAGCGTCCGGGCTGCTGTGTCCTTGAGACTTTCGCTGATCCCTTCGGGGTTCAGCTCGGTCTTGTCTTTCGGCGGCGGTACATCGTAACTGCGCCGCCAGATGTGTACCTGTTCCTTTCCGTACTTCTTTGCCGTCTCCTCTTTGTTAAGTCCTTGTAACGCACCGTAGTGCCGTTCATTCAACGCCTGGTCAAACTCTGTCGGGATCGGTGGATGACCCGTTACTTGCATAATGATCGACAGGGTTCTCTTTGCCCGCTGAAGGACGGAACAAAATGCTTCGTCGAATTTGTACGCTTTTAGTTTTTCGCCTGCTGCACGAGCTTCTTGTTCTCCTTTTTGTGAGAGGGGAACATCAACCCAGCCGGTGAAACGATTTTCAAGATTCCATTGTGATTCGCCGTGGCGAACGAGAATGAGGTTTGCCATTATCGTAGTTTTCCTTTAGTGAATAGATATGAACCGCAAGGACGCAAAGGCGCTAAGAATCATTCTCTCTGCGTCTTGGCGCCTTTTGCCAAGGGCATCACTGTGTGAGCGGTTTGTGTTATTTGATATTAAAGTATTTTGCTTCCGGATGATGGACGATGATCGCGTCTGTCGATTGTTCCGGCTCAATCATGAATTCCTCCGAGAGCTTCACGCCGATCCGTTCCGGCTGCAGAAGCTCGAAGAGCTTCGTTGAATCTTCAAGGTTCGGGCATGCAGGGTAGCCGAAGCTGTACCGGGATCCATGGTAACCCTGGCTGAACAGCCGCTTGATGTCGGGTGAATCGCCCCCGGCAATGCCTAACTCTTCCCGGATCTTTTTGTGCCATAACTCGGCAAGCGCCTCCGCCGATTCAACACTCAGCCCGTGGAAATAAAGATACTCTTTATAGTTATTCGACTCAAACAGATGTGCGGAATGTTTTGACGCACACGCTCCCATCGTCACCAGATGAAATGCAACAACGTCCGTCCGCCCGGAATCGACCGACGCAAAATAATCCGATAAACATAAATACCGGTCTCCATTTTGCCGGGGGAATGTAAAACGCAGTCGCTCTGATTTCCGATTCTCATTGTAAATGATCAAATCGTCGCCGTACGATTGACAGGGAAAATATCCGTACACGACTTTCGGGTCGAGCAATTTTTCCACCTTGCATTGCTGTTTCAGCCTTTCCAACTCGGGATAAATATTTTCAGCCAAAAATTGTTTGTATTCCGTCTCTGTTTTTTTCCCTTTACGCACCTGCCATTGGCCTTTGATGAGCGCGGTTTCGTTGACATACGGAAACACGCTGTCGAGTTGAATGTTATCGACCACGCGGGTCCCCCAAAACGGCGGAACGGGTATCTCAACGTTGGGGGAAACTTTCGAACGACCCACGGCCTGCCCCTCGGTACTTTCTGCTTTTACCCACATGGTTCTTCCCGCATCCGTCTCTTTCTTTAGTATCAAAGCAATCTTTGCCTCGGACCCGGTGAGCATTTCTTCGGGCTCTTCCTCAAGAGGCGTCTGTAAAGTCTCCGCCGACTTGAAACTCGATATCCCTTTCGTTTTCAATTGTTCCATAAAATGCAGCCCATCGAACGCGTCGTTCGCGTAAACAACCAGACCCCGATACAATCCGCGCAAATCTTGTTCGACGTAACGGCGCGTCAGCGCTGCACCGCCAAGAACGATGGGGGGCGTCAAGCCCCGTTCGTTCAACACGTCAAGGTTTTCTTTCATAACAAGCGTCGATTTAACTAGGAGCCCGCTCATGCCGATCGCATCTGCTTTGTACTCCTCGTATGCCCGCATGATGTTCTCAACCGGCTGCTTTATCCCCAGATTGTAGACTTTGTAGCCGTTGTTGGTAAGAATGATATCCACAAGATTCTTTCCAATGTCGTGGACGTCTCCTTTCACCGTGGCAAGAACCATCGAACCTTTACTTGTGCTCTCGGATTTCTCCATGAACTGTTCGAGGTATGAAACGGCGGCTTTCATCACCTCCGCGGACTGCAAGACGAACGGCAGCTGCATCTCGCCGCGTCCAAAGAGGTCGCCGACAACTTTCATTCCGTCGAGTAAAATATTGTTGATGATATCGAGAGCAGAATGTTTTTTCAGCGCTTCGTCTAAGTCAACTTGAAGATTCTGTTTATCCCCATCTACAATTCGGTTCCTCAGGATTTCCTCTACCGTCGAACCGAGGGATTTTTTCTCCTTCTTTGCCTCCCCTTTCTTATCGGCATAATACGCCATCAACTCCGTCAGCGGGTCGAACACGCACTTTTCCCCATCCCATTTTCGTTCATCGAAAACCACCTGGCGGCACAGTTCCCGTCCGCGTTCCTCAATCTTGAAAAGAGGCATAATTTTTTGCGCGTTCACGATCGCCATATCGAGACCTGCCTCAATTGCATAATGGAGAAATACTGAATTGAGCACGTGCCGGATATGGGGGGCCAGTCCGAACGAGATATTACTGACCCCGAGAAGAGTCTTTGCCTCCGGAAATTCTTTTTTTATGAGCCGGATTCCCTCGATTGTTTCGATACCCGCCTTTCGGAATTCCTCGTCCCCGCTGCCGAGTGTGAACGTAAGCGTATCAAAGATAAGATCGCTCGGCTTCATGCCGAATTTGTTGACCGACAAGTTATGCATCCGCTTTGCGACTTCGAGTTTTGCGGCTGCCGTCTTTGCCATACCTTTTTCATCAATCGTGAGCGCGACCACTGCGGCGCCGTATTTTTTGCACATCGGTACAATTCTATTGATCCGTTCCTCGCCGTCTTCCATGTTGATGGAATTGACGATGCATTTCCCCGCAAAAAGCTGCAGCGCTTGTTCAATAACCGGAGCCTCGGTGGAGTCGATCATCACCGGGAGGGTCACTTGCGTGTTAAAGCGAAACGCAGCTTCCTTCATGTCTCGGACTTCATCTCGTCCGACATAGGCAACGCACAGGTCAAGTATATGCGCGCCTTCTTTGGTCTGCTCTTTCGCCATGTTGACCATCGAATCATAATCTTCTGTCTGCAGCAGTTCTTTAAATTTTTTCGATCCGTTAGCATTGGTCCGCTCTCCGACGATAACCGGCGGCGGGTCGATATGGAAGGGCGAGCTGATATATAAACTCGAAGACGAGGGAATAAAATCTATTGGCCGTTTCTTTGGTGAACAATTTCCGACGGCCGCGACAAGTTGTTTGAGATGTTCGGGACGCGTTCCGCAACACCCGCCGACGACACTCACGCCTAGATCCTTCACGAAGTGGCCGAGATACTGTACAAATTCTTCAGGCGTGAGGTGGTAGTGGGCATGCCCTCCGACGTTCTCGGGGAGACCGGCATTGGGAATGCATGAAACGGCAAACGGCGACGCAGAACAGAGATAGCGAATGTTGTCCGACATCTCTTTGGGTCCTGTCGCACAATTCAAGCCGATGACGTCGATGTCGAAAGGCTCGAGCGCCGTGAGGGCCGCTCCGATCTCCGTTCCCATCAACATCGTCCCCATTGTCTCAATAGTAATTGAAGCGACAACCGGCACGCGAAGCTTTTTATCCGCAAAGTATTTGAAGATCGCGGCGAGCGCCGATTTTGTCTGCAGCAGGTCCTGACATGTCTCAACAATCAGCAGGTCGGCGCCTCCTTCGACAAGTCCCGCGGTCTGTTCGTAATAGGCCTTGCTCATTTCGGCAAACGTGATATGTCCGAGCGAAGGGAGCTTCGTCGTCGGGCCTATCGAACCGGCAACGAACCGCGGATGAGAGGGCGTTGAGAACTGCTGTGCGACCTTCTTCGCCACCGCGGCGGCTTTAAAGTTCAACTCGTGCGCGCGTGCGTGAAGGTTATATTCAGCGAGGACGATCGACGCGGAACCGAATGAATCGGTTTCAATGACATCGACTCCAGCGGAAAGGAAATCTGCGTGTACTTTTTCTACCGCCGATGGTTGTGCAACGACAAGGTACTCATTGCAGCCGTTGAACTGCTCGCCTCCGAAATCATCGGCGCTCAGGTTTTGCGCCTGAATGTTCGTCCCCATTGCGCCGTCGAAGACGATGATTTTTTCTTGAAGAAGTTGTGTGAAGGATTTCATGGCGCGCATGCGGTCAGATACTGTAAGTTTTATATTTTACGCTATACGTGATATGTAACATGTTCACATCGTGCCAACTTTTTTCAGCAAAGAAATCAGCTTTCGCTTGACTTCGTTTACTTGCTCGTTTAATTTCTCGTAATTACTCAGTGAAACATAGTTTAAGTCTTTAGCGAGAAGTAGAAAGTATTCAACTTCACTTGCCGAACCGATCGCAACCGAGAGAAAGAAATGAAATTCCTTTTGGGACGATCGCCCGCACCCCTCAGCAATATTGGCACTGATCGAGGAAGATGCTCTCCGTAGTTGATTTGTTAATGCGAAAAGTTCATCTCGCGGAAATTTCTTCGACTCGGCATAAACGTCTAAAGTCAATTGATGTGCCTTCTCCCACACTTTGAGCCTTTTGAAATCCTGCATACATCCCCCCTTGTTCATGCTTGCCGCTTAGAACTTATAACTACCTCACCCTGAAAACAAAAAACCCCAACACGGCTGCGTCGGGGTACAATAGGAGTCAACTTATTGACCGACGCTTTAGCTATTCATGCTGCGTGGCTGCAAGCTGTCGATTCAAATCGCCACATCTTTAATGTACAAAAGAAATCCCCGAATCGCAAACAAGCCCCTCTAAAAGCTAACCGCCAATACCAAACCATTAGTTTCCCATTAGCCCTGCGCCTACTTAGATCATGCTTTTAGCATTTTGCCTTTTGCGGCCTCAAACTCCCTCATCGTCCGATGGACGACTTCCGCGGCAGGAAGAATTTCTTTTACGAGTCCGGAGCTTTGGCCCATCTCAAATTCTCCTTCTTCCCAGTTCCCTTCGAATATCCCCTTTCGTTCGCGGCCGCTGCCCAGAAATTCAAGCAATTCCTCTTTCGATTTCCCGGACGATTCCTCTTTTTGAGCTCGAACAGCAAAAGGGTTTTTTAGTAATCGAACCGGAGTAATCTTTTTCAGCGTAAGGATTGTATCGCGGTCTTTTGCTTCGACGATCGCTTGTTTGTAACGATCATGAGCGGAAGATTCGACAGTAGCGGCAAAGCGGGTCCCCAACTGAACTCCTTCAGCTCCGAGTGCCATAACAGCGATCATTTGTCGCCCATGAGCAATGCCTCCCGCCGCGATCATCGGAACGGAAACGGCGTCCGCGATTTGCGGAACGAGCGCGAACGTCGTAATCTCATCAATGCCATTATGCCCGCCGGCCTCAAAACCCTCGGCAACGACTGCGTCGACTCCCGCCTCTTCAGCTTTCAAAGCGTGCTTTACCGATGCCACGACATGGACGACGATGCAGCCGGCAGATTTTAGTGTATCAATATATTTTAGGGGATGTCCGGCAGACGTGAAGATGATTTTGATTTTCTGGTCGATGACCGCTTGAATCAGTTCATTCGCATCGCCGCGCAACAGAGGGATGTTCACGCCGAATGGATTACGGGTAGCCTCTTTTGCTTTCCGAATGTGTTCACGGAGAAGTTCGGGAGACATCGAACCCGATCCGATTAACCCGAGCGCCCCGGCGTTCGACACCGCCGCAGCAAGTTTCCAGCCGGAGACCCAGACCATCCCGGCCTGTATAATCGGAACATCTATATGAAATAGTTCTGTGATTCGCGTTTTCATAACGCGCCAGGCAGGTTCAGTTATTGCGGTAGGAATGGTTTCCTAGATCATGAAACACCGAGGCCGGGTTCGCGTCAAATGTAAACGAGTAAAACGTCGTCCCTTCATCTTTCGGAATCAATTTGATGATACGCTCTCCAAAATCCCTGTTCTTGATGATATGAAATAGTTTCGGTTCGTTGACAATAACAAAAGTATTGCCGTGTTCATCCGCAGTGATATCGTCGCCGTATTCTTCCACAGTTAACGCTTTGTCGTTCTGTAGCACGACCACTATCGCCCCTTCTTTTTTTGCGGACACGACGACGTTGACATTGTTTCCAGCATAGCGAAGCGCGATGTAGCCATCATGCGCGTCCCCTTCGAATTCAATGGCCTCACTTTTCGCAAACCAGTTTCCTTGCGCATAGAATTTCCCTTCAATGTATACATGCGCATCGTTATAGTCGGCAGGAAGTTCCGGGCTGTATCCCTCCACATTGCCGAGCGATCCGTGCAGGTAGCCGGTACGGATTGCGGGGGTTGTTCGCTCGAACGACGAACGGAGTACTTCATCAACGCGCGAGAACCCTATCAGCATCGGAAGCTCTCCGTGAAATCCTGCCTCGCGCAAAAGTGATTGGACCGCCCGCTCGGTTCGCTCGTATCCGCCATCACCGGAATGGGTCAGGTAAATACTTCCGTCGCGCTCAAGAAGAAAAAGCGTCGGCAATTCCTGCACTCTGTATGCATCGCGCATCATCGACGTATTATCTGTCGTGATCGGAAAATGAAAACCGTGCCGCTGCAACGAACCTTCTACAAACTTTGGATTGCGCGCAAAGGAGAATTCCGGAGAATGGATGCCGATGACGACTAAACCCATTTCCTTGTACCGGCGATCCCATTCTTCGACAAAACTCATTGTGGTAAGCGAACTCTCTGACGTATAATCCCAGAAACAGAGGAGAATGACCTGCCCCTGCATCGCACGAATCGTGAGAGGGTCGGAATTGAACCAAAAATCGCCGTAAATTTCGGGCGCTTGCATCTTTTGTATTGGCAACTGTTTCATTCTATCGCCAATATAGGAAAATCCATAAGGAAGAGCAAAGGTAGTCTTAATTTATGTGTGATAAGTTCTAAGCTTTAAGTTATGTTTTTTCTAAGTACTCGCAAGAAGGAATCAAGAACAATCGGCAAAGAAACTACACTTTTTTATCACTTTTGACTTATAGCTTAGAACTTACAACCTACAACTCATAACTGATTACTGCTCTCAATAACGACGACAAACTCCCCTTTCTTATCGAGTTTTGTCAGTTTATCGAGTAATAACGGCCCGGTGCCGTGGAAAATTTCTTCATCGGGGAGCGTGAGGTCGAAAGCAACGCAAAGTCGGCGCGACGCACCGAACGTGTCGCTGATATCTTTAAGAAGTGCGAGCAGCCGGTACGGCGTATCCATCAACACAATCGTGCGCCGTTCACGCTTTAATTGCTGAAGCTCCGTAATCCGGCGCGGGCGCTTGGGGGACAGCCATCCATAAAATACAAACTGGTCGATGGAAAACCCGGAGACAGTCAATGCCGGCATGAGAGACGATGCGCCCGGAATGGGAACGACTTTGATTCCTGCATCGATGGCCTTGCGAACAAGGAGCTGGCCGGGGTCGGAAAATACCGGCGTTCCGCAGTCGGAAACTACGGCAATATTTTTCCCTTTGGCGAGATGGTCGAGGATGATAAATGTTGCCGCGGCCTCGTTATGTTCGTTGAGGCTTTCTACCGGCTTCTCGATGCCAAAATGACGGAGTAATCGTCCCCCTTCCTTCCGCTCTTCATACACGACAATATCGACCAGCTTTAGTACTTCGATAGCTCGAAAAGTCATGTCGGCAAAATTGCCGATCGGCGTGGCAACAAGATAGAGTGTCCCCTTCATCGCTGTTTCTCAGATGAGATTGCATTCTCCAGAATCGGAGCGAATTTCGAGAGGCTTTTTTTTCTTTGTTCCCATTCCCGGACAAGCATGATAATGATAGCGGTCGTCGGCACCGCGATAAGCAGTCCGATGAAACCAAGAAAGAACGAGAAAACGAGCAAGGAGAGTATAAGCAGCACGGGATGAATCCCGACTTTAGAGCCGATGATTTTCGGCGAAAGCACTGCGGCCTCGAATACATGAAGCGCGCCGATCGTCGACGCTGCCAAAATCATATGTCCGGCGACCGACGATACGCTGAAGGACGCAACGATAACCGAGAGCACCAACATGATGATGAGTCCGAAGTAAGGAATTAAGTCCAGAACGCCTGCGACGATCCCGAGTACGAGAGGGTACTGAATGCCAAAAACAGAAAAGAAGAAAGTGACAAGTACTGCATTGATACCTGCAACAGTAATTGCGCCGCGAATGTACCTGCCGAGCAGTTCATCGACGCGGGCATAGTATTCGCTCGCACGTTCCCGTTTCGAACGGGGAAGAAGCATTCTCACCCGGTGCCTGATGATCGGAAAATCTTTCAGCACATAAAACGCGAGGAATGGAATGATCACCATATTCACGATGCGGCTCACAACGGTCGAGAGTCCGCTCACCAAACCGAACGTTCCTTCAAGCAGACCTTTCATGATAATTTCCAACCGCGGCGCGAAACCTGTGGTAAGCATATCACGCAGCTGCTGTGTGGAAATTCCGTACTTTCGCAACGATACTTCCATCCGGTTAGAAAACATCCAATTCGTGAAATCATTGGAGATCATCGACGCCGCTTCCAGAATTCCGGAGAACTGGGAGAACGCAATCGGCAACACAAGCAAGGCGACCACCGTCAAAACAGCGATGCCGCACAAAATAATGACGAGCGATGTGGCCCAGCGGGGAATACCCCATGACTCGGCTTTCGCGACCATCGGATGAAGGATGTACGCAAACAGCATGGCGACGACAAACGGAGCGAGAACACCGACTATCGAATAGAGAAACCAGAAAAAGAAGAGGAGAACAGAGAGCCACATGACATTCCGCGCCATGATGTTCGAGCGGAGGGGATACAGCAGAAAAAGAATGGCTCCGAGGACGACAAACGGCGATGCGATATCTCGAATCGTGTATATGAGGAACAAAAAAAGGACAATGCCGGCGGAAAAAATAATTGCTTCTACCCTGTTTACTTCAACGGGGAAACCGGGCGCGGGCTCCTTGGATTGTTCTCTATTTTTTTTCTGTCGTGGCATACCATGGAGGAGGGTAGTGGAAGTGTTTCACTTCGTGCCGGTATGACCGAAGCCGCCGGCGCCGCGCGCCGTCTCGTTCAACGTTTCAACTTCATTCCATAAAATCTTCGTGTAGCTGCCGATAATCATTTGAGCGATCCGATCCCCCTTTTTCACTGTAAAAACATTTTTTCCGAAATTCGTGAGGATGATCTTTACTTCGCCGCGATAATCCGAATCGATCGTCCCCGGCGAATTGAGAATGCCGACCTGATATTTGACCGCTAATCCGCTCCGCGGGCGAATCTGCGCTTCATAGCCGGTTGGGAGTTCGATAGAAAAGCCTGTCGGGATAAGGACTGTTTCTCCGGGCTGAATTGCAACATCGCTCGCAACCGCAGCACAGATATCCATGCCGGCAGAGCCCTCGGTCGCATATTGAGGAAGCGGAATATCCGCTGTTGCTGATGAAGCTCGGGAGATACGAATAGTGAGTTGAGCCAAAGAATCCTCTAAAAATTTTGCGAAAGCTTACGCCCAAAGGCCAATAGCTTAGTAAATCACTTTATTCAGCGGATACTCGATAATGCCTTCGGCGCCGGCACGTTTCAACTGAGGGATGATCTTTCGCACCACGTCTTCATCGATGATGGTTTCGAGAGCGATCCATTGGTCGTCGGCAAGTTGGGAGAGTGTCGGTTTTCGCAGAGCCGGGATAAGCCGCAGCACGTTGTCAACGTCGCTTTTGCGAAGGTTCATCTTCAGCCCGACTTTGCTTCCGGCGTTGATCGCCCCCTGGAGGAGCATAGCAAGGTTTTCAATCTTCTCCCGTTTCCAGGTGTCCTCCCAGCTTTTTGTGTTCGCAATCAGCTTTGTATTCGATTCCAGCACGACGTCGACAATGCGGAGCTTGTTGGCGCGAAGCGAACTTCCGGTTTCCGTCACTTCAACGATCGCGTCGACGAGGTCGGGGGTCTTCACTTCAGTCGCCCCCCATGAAAATTCCACTGTCGCATTCACCTTGTTCTTGGCCAAATAATTTTTTGTGATGCTTACAACTTCCGTCGCGATGCGTTTTCCTTCTAAATCTTTGACAGATTTCACCGTCGAGCTTTCGTGAACGGCAAGCACCCATTTCACTTTACGCATGCTCTGTTTCGAATAGACGAGGTCGGAAACGCTGACGACATTGGCGCCGCTCTCGACAATCCAATCGTATCCGGTGAGAGCCGCATCGAACACGCCGTCTTCCACGTAGCGGGGAAGCTCCTGGGCGCGAATCAGCATCGCCTCAAGTTCTTCGTCGTCGACAGACGGAAAATAAGAACGGCTGCTGACAGAAAAGTGAAAGCCAGCTTTCGAGAGGAGGCTGAATGTCGTCTCCTGCAGGCTTCCTTTTGGAACACCAAGTTTAAGTTTCATTGCCATTTACAAACCTGCCAAGTGCTGCACGTGAAGATTGAGTGAGGGATAAAACACGTCGTACAGTATCCACATAACAGTGCCAATGGAAATTGGGATCGACAAATTGTCGTCGATGCCGACCGACAACGCTTCCACCACCGTCCCGATCGCGGCAGCGACGATTGCAATACAATATTCTCCGGCACCGGCGGATATTTTCGGAGTTGCCGCAATAACGACAAGCGCCGACATGAAGAATGCAGCACTCCCTTCGACGCTCTTGTTAAGAAATTTTTTACTGCCGAACCTCCGCCCGACAAGCGCCGCCGCAGAATCCGAAATAATGAGAACGGCAAACGCCGTAATCGTGATGAGTTTGGGGAATATAAGAACGCACAGTGTTGCCGAGATCAAAACATGCGTAGCACCGTTCAGGCGTTTGCTCCCCCCATCGTGCTCGTGCGTGCGCAAAAGCCAGCCGAACATTCTATAAAAAATCTTTGCTGTCGGTGAGTGAAAATGCCGGAGAAGGTCGACAAAAAGAAACGCCATCGTCACCGGCACGAGCAGTATTAATGCCTGTTCGCGCGATATGAAATAATAAATAATCGGAATACTCAGGGAGCAGAGATGAATGCTCTTTCGAATAATCTCAGCCTTGTAATCAATATTCCTCTGGTCGATCATTTCTATTTCTTCGACCGCGGTTTGGACTTGATGTTTTTATTTTCCTGTCGATTGCCGTTCGAAGGCTGCCCGGTTGAGGCTGTTTCAACCCCCGAAATTGTTACTCCGGCGATTGCTGCACTCTCGCCATTGCCGTTCTTCCGTTCAACGGGGGGAAGCGTTTCACCGCGCAGCAATTTGTCAATCTCCTCGCCGTCGAGAATTTCACGTTCCAGCAGCGCGTTGGAAAGGCTGTGCAGTTTGTCGATATTCTCTGAGAGAATTTTCTCCGCACGCTTCATGCATGACGAGACGATCTTCTTCACTTCATCGTCAATAACGTTCGCCGTGTCTTCGCTGAAGTCGCGGTGTTTCGTCACTTCCCTTCCAAGAAAGATTTCCTCTTCCTTTGCCCCGTACGTCAGCGGGCCGAGCTTTTCGCTCATTCCCCACTCGCATACCATTTTGCGGGCAAGCTGGGACGCCCGTTCAATATCGTTTCCTGCACCGGTCGTCAGCTCGTTGAAGATCAACTTTTCCGCAGCCCGTCCTCCAAAAGCATACGTGATCATCGCTTCGAGGTACTGTTTGGAATACGTATGCTTTTCGTCCATCGGCAAGTACGTCGTGACACCGAGCGCGCGGCCGCGCGGGATAATCGTTACTTTGTGCACCGGGTCGGCTTCGGGGAGCATCTTCGCGACAAGAACATGCCCGGATTCGTGGTACGATGTAACACGTTTTTCCCGGTCTGAGATAATAAGACTCTTTCGTTCCATTCCCATCATCACTTTATCTTTCGACTCTTCAAAATGATGCATTGCAACTTCTTTTTGATTTTGCCGCGCCGCAAGGAGTGCAGCTTCGTTCACCAGGTTCGCGAGGTCCGCTCCCGACAGTCCAGGCGTTCCCTTCGCCAGCACGTCGAGCTTCACATCTTCTCCAAGCGGAATATTACGCGTATGGACTTTCAGGATCCCTTCACGCCCGCGCACATCGGGACGGTCGACGACAACCTGCCGATCGAACCTGCCGGGCCGCAGCAAGGCCGGGTCGAGAACGTCAGGCCTGTTCGTTGCGGCGATCAGGATAACGCCGATATTTTGTTCGAACCCATCCATCTCAACGAGCAATTGATTTAATGTCTGTTCCCGTTCATCGTGCCCACCGCCCAAACCTGCACCTCGATGACGTCCAACGGCATCGATCTCGTCGATAAAAATAATACACGGGGCGCTTTTCTTTCCCTGTTCAAAAAGATCCCGAACGCGGCTCGCGCCGACTCCGACAAACATTTCGACAAAATCCGCTCCGCTGATAGAGAAGAACGGAACCCCCGCTTCGCCCGCAACAGCCCGTGCGAGCAGGGTTTTACCGGTTCCCGGAGGACCGAGCAGTAAGACACCACGGGGAATTTTTCCACCTAATTTCTGGAATTTGCCCGGTTCTTTGAGGAATTCAATAATCTCCTGAAGTTCGGCCTTCGCCTCGTCGGCGCCTGCAACATCGGCAAAGGTAACACGGATGGAACCCTCGCTGAGCATTTTTGCCCGGCTTTTTCCGAACGAGAAGATTCCTTTCGTCCCTCCCCCTTGCATCCGGCGGAAGATAATGAGCCAGATGCCGAGAAGCAGTATCCACGGCAGCGCACCGATCAGCGCATTGATCCAGACGTTGTCTTCTTTTGTAATATTGAAATTCACATGATGAGAAGTCCAGTTCCCGATCACCGCATCGTCGATGTTGGTGTATGGCAGGGTGAGCGTGAATTTCTCCACCCTGACTTTTTTCCCGGTCGGAAGCGTGATGTCTTCCGGCTCGGTGAGCGTCCCATGAAAATCGAAATCATTCAAGTTCGATTTCTTGACGACGGCCCGTCCAATTTTATTGGCGGACAGAAACTCCTGGTACTGCGTATACGTCACATCATACTCCGTCGCCTCCTGTCCCTTGAAGAGCGTCATCACCACAAAGACCGCCATGATGATTGCCGACCATGTGAGGACGACGCGCAGCACTTTTCCCCAGTTGAAGTCGTCTTCGCCGCGCAGCATCGGCTTCTGGTTTCTCCCTTTCATCCCTTTGGGCGGCAAAAACTGGCGGCGCTTTTGCGTGCCGTTCGGCTTTTGATTCTCATCCTCATTTTTTTCTTCCTGTTGATGTTTCTCGTCAGCCATGGCCAACGTACTCCTCTCTAAGAATGACAACATTATTTTCCAAGTCTGTACACCGCGCGAAGGTTTCGGACCTTTTGCGCATAGTCTAATCCGTAACCGATAACAAAATCGCTTGGTATCTTGAAACCGATATATTCGATTGGAAACGGAATTTTCACGGCATCCTTTTTATACAACAATGTAACAACGGCAAACGACTTTGGGTTCTGCTGAAGGATGAGCTTTTTGATAAAATCGATCGACAGGCCCGAATCGACAATGTCCTCGACGATGACAATGTTGCGGCCGGCAACCTCGCAATTCAAGTCTTTCAACAATCGCACTTCGCCGGACGAAATTTTTGCATCGCCGTAACTCGAAAGCTTAAAAAAATCCACCTCGCAATCGATCGTGATCTCGCGAATCAGGTCCGCAAAGAAGATGAACGAACCGTTGAGCACACCGATAAAGATCGGTGTCTTGCCTTTATAGTCGTTATTCAGTTTCTTGCCGAGTTGCTTTACGCGTTCGTGAATTTTTTTCTCGCTGATGTAAAGCTCAAACACCTCGTTGTTGACGGAAATTTTTTTCTTCATGTCGTTTGAATCGAAAGCTTATACACTTCGGTTGACGCGGTGGTAATTTTATAACGATCATCAATCCGGCACCCCCCAACCCACACAATGTTTCCCTCTGATTCCACGATCGGTATTCTTCCCTTTTCCGCCCGGGAGATTTTCATATCGACAAAAAAATCGCTCACCTTTTTCCTGTGTTTCATGCCAAGCGGGATAAAGAAATCGCCTTCCTTCCACGAACGGATATAAAGAGGAAACTTCACCTTGCCGGCGTCAACATACTCTGTAGACGAACGAGTCCCCAACTTATTGGGAACATTCCTTCTCTTTTTCACGGAGAGCGAAAAAAGGCCGTTTGCGATCATCCCTTCTTTCTTCAGCACATACGAAAAATCTGCGGCCGCGCCGCGCCGGGAGAGAAGTATGTTGCTTGACTCGTTTTCCGCTCTCCATCCGTTTCCGCAATCGACACGGGAGCCTTTTTCAGCGCCGAGAAGCGAAAGCACAAGGGCAACTCGATCGACGGACGGCTCAATCCCTTTTCCAAGAAACGCGTCATGAACAATCATTTGCCGGATATACGGATGTTGTTTACGCAGTTCGTCTTTCAGAAAAAGAATTTCTCCATCGCTTTCGGAAACAACCAAAGGCCATGCCTTTTGGACATGCTCCCTCAGAAATTCAGCACAGTCTTTAAAAATAGCCGCCGAATTCGACAGCGACTTTACGAGCGATGGATTCACCCTCTTCTCAAGCAGCGGAATTACTTTTCTTCGAAGAAAATTCCGGCTGTACTTGTCGGTCAGGTTGGAAGAGTCCTCACGAAATTTTAATTTTCGCTCACGGGCATACGCAACAATCTCTTGCCGCGTTGCAAAAAGCAGCGGCCGGACGATGGATGCACCGTTCCGGCGAATAGGGATGCCTGCAATGCCGTCAATTCCGGTTCCCCGGAAAAAATTCAGCAGCAGTGTCTCTGCGTTGTCGTTGGCATTGTGCGCTGTCGCGACGACATCTGCACGCAACTCCGCCTTCTTCGTGAGAAAGAAAGCGTAACGGAGATCCCGCGCCGCTTCCTGTATTGAAACTTTCTTCCGCACCGCTTCCTTTTTTGTCTCTACTCGGGCTGTGAACAAACGAAGGTTGTAGCGCTTCGCTAACGATCCCACAAATTTTTCGTCAGCATTTGATTCGCGCCCACGCAGCCGATGATTCACGTGGAGGATAACAACCTGCAGTTCCCATTCTACAGAAAGCAGTGCCAACAAATCCAACAAAACGACAGAGTCAATTCCACCGCTTACCGCCGCCAACACTTTGCTTCCCCGCCGGATGAGGCCATGTGAATGACCAAAACGTTTTACGCCTTCATACAGCTCTGGTAACCGGTACTTCTTTGCCATAACCGCTTCGACGCTTCAATAAAAAATCCTTTCGATCGTCTTCCAACCCGATTAAAAGGGCCAACCCGATAGTAGGACAAATTATCTATAAATATATTAAATTTTTACCGTTTACGCCATAGGAATTTGAAGTCTTTTTGAGCAATGACTGAGCCTATTGCAGTCTATTTACGAAAATGGACTTGGTTCGGCAATTGCGGAGACGTTAGATTGATTCCACAGATAAGATCGTTTTGACAAGAGGTAATTCTGTGGCACAGCTATTCACAGGAAGCCAAAGGATAACACTTAAGAATTTTCGTTGGTTGAGGGAACCCAGACAGTCTGCTTTGGATGTTGGCGCGCGAGTTCTTTGACCCAACATTATGAGCTTCTTCGTTGCACTATATCCGGCCGATTGAATCCCGCAGAAACAGATCCCGCCCACCGAACCGGACGCGGATTCCGTACCCGATCGTCGACCGTTCCGATACAGTATGAAAAAGTGGACATGGACCAAATCCGTTTTAATGTATTGACCCGCACCCGGTTTACATGCTAATGTCAAGCTGGTTAGTTTCCTCGGGCACTGGCACGTTGAAGTGAAAAGTTGTTTCCGGTGCCAGAGGTATCTCCGTTTTACAATCGTCTCTGAATTTCCCGTCGAATGATCCGATGTATCCGCTCTCCCCTGGACTTCCCGGTTCAAAGATTAGTGCTTTCACTCCGAGTATTCGCAGCCGTGATCGTACTGTCTCTCCGGCAACTTTCGGTCCGTTGTCCGAGAGGATAGGAGCGGGAGTACCACATTTGATAAATAATTCCGCAAGTTGTTCCACAGCATCGCTCTTTGATTCGTAGTATAAAATTTCTTAACTTTATCCCGGATCGTTTTTCTGTCGGGGAGGACACTCATCGAGATAGGACACCCTCAAACCGCCATATTGCTGGGGAAGGAGTTCTCTCTCCTGGCAGCGAACACTATGATGGTTTTGTTATACCACAAACAGAAACAGTCAATTCAATAAGAGGATACAATGAAAAAAGCCCTAGTCTGCGGTGCAGGTGGATTTATCGGATGTCATCTTGTCAAGAAGCTTCGAAAAGAAGGCTACTGGGTGCGCGGAGTAGATATCAAGAAGCACGAGTGGTCGCCGGATGCAGCAAGCGAATTTCTCTTGCTTGATCTTCGCAATGAAAAACATTGCCGAAGAGCGCTAACGATCGACCATGAGACGTTTGATGAAGTCTATCAACTCGCTGCCGATATGGGTGGAATGGGATTTATTCATTCGGCAGAGACAGAAATAATGCATAACAGCGCACTCATCAATATTTATATGACGGATCTAGCGGCAAAAATGGGTATTCAACACTATTTTTTTTCCTCCTCCGTTTGCGTTTACCGCGACATGAAACACGGCGAACCGGAGATGACGGAAGCTGAGGCGGTTCCCGCCCATCCGGATAACGAATATGGCTGGGAAAAGCTTTATTCCGAAAGAATAGCGCAGGCGTACGAACGTCGCTATGGTATGCAGGTGCGCATCGCGAGATTCCAGAATTGTTACGGCCCGGAAGGCACCTGGATCGGAGGCCGTGAAAAAGCACCGGCTGCAATATGCCGAAAAGTGGCCGAGGCTTATAACGGAGGATCTATTGAAGTGTGGGGTGATGGTCTCGCTATTCGCTCGTACACGTACGTCAGCGACATGGTGGATGGTATATTTCGCTTAATGCACTCGGATCTCCATGGAGCTGTCAATATCGGCTGCCCGCAATATGTCACCGTCAATGAATTGGCGAACACAGTGTCGAAGGTTGCAGGAAAGAAAATAGAAATCAAACACGTTGAGGGCCCGGTCGGCGTTCAGTCCAGAAATTTCTCCAACGAGCGTATCTACTCTCTCGGATGGAAAGCAAACGTCCTTCTCGAAGAGGGTATTCGATTGACATATCCCTGGGTGGAAGAACAAGTTAAAAGGCGACAGAAAACGGTGCCTCTTTGAACACCGATACATAGTTTTCAATGCCCGGAAAGAGTTCCGTTTATTCCCTTCAACCAGAGGTTTTTATGAAGTACGCACTTCACGCTGAGCATCTGAAGGAATCTGCACGGTGAGTGAACGAAACTGAATGAAGTGCTTCTTTCACCTCGACACATCGACAGAGTACGAACAAGGTCGTCTATGAGCAAAACGAAAAAGGTATTTGTAACGGGTTGTTTTGACCTGCTTCACAGCGGTCATGTTGCGTTCTTTCAGGAAGCGGCACTGTACGGAGATGTGTACGTCGGCCTCGGATCCGACGATGTCGTCGCCCAACTCAAAGGCCGGATTCCGGTGAACAATCAGGATGAAAGAAAATACATGATTGAAGCTCTCGCCTGCGTAAAGAAATGCTTCATTAATTCTGGTTCGGGGATCATGGACTTTCTGAAAGAGATCGAGATTGTGAAACCGGACATCTTTGTCGTGAATGAAGATGGAAACACACCCGCAAAGGAAGAGTTGTGCAAAAAACTTGGAATTCAATATCTCGTGCTAAAGCGAATTCCGCACGGCACATTACCGATTCGCTCTACGACATCTCTGAAAGATGAGTGCAGAATGCCGTACAGAATTGATTTGGCCGGCGGCTGGCTGGATCAGCCCTATGTCGGAAGATTCGCGCGCGGTTCTGTCCTGACAATTTCGATAGAACCGACGGTTGAGTTCAATGAGCGAAGCGGAATGGCCACGAGCACCAGGAGGAAGGCAATAGAACTCTGGCATTCCGATATACCTGCTGGGGACAAAGAACAACTTGCCAAAATTCTCTTTAGCTACGAAAATCCGCCCGGAACAAAAGTCGTAGCCGGATCCCAGGATTCCATTGGTATCGTGATGCCGGGCCTGAACAGAATTGACTACGACGGCGGCTACTGGCCCGTGCGCATCATATCGGTGCATGATGAAGACATCCTCTCATGGATTGAAAGCCATTTGTCTCTCATCACTCTCGGGCCGCGCGAGACAACATTTGACGTCCTTGAAGACACCAAGATCAACCAGGAAAATGCCGAAGCCCTGAAGAGCGCTGCGGAAAGTTGCTGGGAGGCTATTGTGAGAAAAGACCTCAGGGAGTTTGGTGAACACTTCAGAGGATCTTTTCAGGCGCAGATAAAAATGTTTCCAAACATGGTTACTCAGGAGACGTTTTCGATTATCAATAAATTCAAGAGTACGGCGCTTGGCTGGAAACTATCCGGGGCGGGCGGAGGCGGGTACCTTATATTCATTTCCGATAAACCAATGACGGGCGCTATGAAGATAAAGATCAGGAGAAAGACACTGTAGCTTGCTAAAAAAGGGGGGGCTTGATTCGCGTTCGCAGACAAATCGCCTGCAGTGAGGAGATTACTAAGGCAAGGTTTAAATAGTAAAAAAAATCTTCGATTTTCAAAGAAAAACGGATTCTTCTCCAATCTCTCTTTTCCCCGATCGGTTTCGCTCCCTGGAATCCCTCAATTAGTATTCTGGCGGGAGTTGTTGAAGCTGCGCGTACGTAAATACCGGCCCATCTTTGCATACGTACACCGGCCCAACTGTACAATGTCCGCATTTGCCCACTCCACATTTCATTCTGTTTTCCAGCGTCGTGAACATTGTTTGAGGCACAAAGCCGAGCTTTTCCAATACAGGAAATGTGAACTTTATCATGATTGGCGGGCCGCAAACAATGGCAATAGTGTTGTCGCTCGAAGGAGCCATATCTTCCAGCACTTTTGGTACAAACCCGACTTTACCTTTCCACTCCGGAGTTTCTCCACCGGGGTCGACTGTTGTCGTTAATTTCATGTCGGATCGGTTGCTCCATTCGGCCAATTCCTGTTTATACACCAGGTCGGCAACGGAACGAGCGCCGTATAAAACGGTTACATCGTTGAACCAATCACGCAGATCGAGTGCATTCCAGATGACGCTGCGCATCGGGGGGAGCGCAATACCCCCTGCAATAAACAGTAAATTTTTCCCTTTCCATTCTTCCAGTGGAAAAATATTTCCGTACGGGCCTCGGAATCCTATGAGATCGCCTTCTTCTTTTCGTGCCAGAGCAGATGTTACTCGTCCCGCTTGACGGAACGTGCATTCGATGTATTCTTTGCGGGTCGGTGATGAAGCAATGCAGAATGTCGACTCTCCTTCCCCGAACACTGAATATTCGCCGAATTGTCCGGCGTTGAAAGTAAAATGTTCGCGATCGGCGTCATTGGTGAATTTCAACTGAAATGTTCTGACACCCGGCGCTTCGTCCGTGATTTTTTCGATCCGCATCGGAAACGGATTGTATGTATTGGCTGACAACATAATCTTATTTCGATTTTTTAATCAACAATATCATTGCTCGCGCTAAGACGCTACATCGCAAAGGAACCGGCAGGTTCACTTAACTTCAACCTTTGCAACAATATCGACCAGCTGTTCCTTCAGGTTCATATCCGCCGGACATGCACGCGAGCAGCGCCCGCAGCCGACACAGCCGAGCAATTCATATTGCTGCGGTTGGTACGAGAACTTGTGCATCACCCGCTGGCGCCAGCGTTCACTTTGAATGCGGCGCGGATTGTGACCGGATGTATGCTGAGTGAACAGCGAGAACGCGCACGAATCCCAGCAGCGCGCACGATCCCCTTTTATGTACGAGCCTTCATCCTGAATATCGAAGCACGAGCACATCGGGCAGACAAAAGTGCATGCACCGCACCCAATACAACGCAACGATGCTTCGTGCCAGATTTCATTTCCGAAAGCCCCGGCAAGCTTTTGAGTGATCTCTTCGTGAGAAAACATCTTTTCAATCTTCACCAAGTATTTTTCTTTGTCGATTGAAGCACTTTGGTCGAAGAATTCTTTGTGTGATGCAACTAACGCATTTCCTTTTTCCGAAAGACATTCGACATAATAGCTGCCACTCTCCATCGGCGTCAAAAGAACATCGCTCCCTGTTGTGTCGCCGGGCGAAGTACCGGTCGATGTGCAGAAGCAGTCGGCGTCTGCTTTCGTGCAGCTCATGCTGATGACGGTCAAAACGCTCTGCCGCTGTGCAACGAATGGATCGGAAATATCGCGGGCGAAGAAATCCGCAAGCCGCTGTAATGCCGAAGCATCGCAGGGACGGGAACCAAAAAGCACGCACTCAGGCGGCGGTGTCTTTGCATGATCGTTCACCTGCAGCTCTGCGCCTTTGTATTCAAACGAAATCAGCTTCTGATATTTCGGGAAGAGCAAGTCTTTTGGCGATTCCGTCGTCTGAACATAATCAAACACTACCGCGTGCACGTCCGTAACCGGAGCAAAAAATACTTTTTCTCCCTTGCGCTTCGGCGCATAAACGGTTTTTTCCGACGCTGTGATCGCATCAAGAAGTTTCAATAAATTTTCGTGTGAAAGAGAATATGAAGTCATACAATCGCTTTAGTCTTTACAAAATAAAAGTCTCTTTGTCTTCCACGCGGAACGAGGATAACGCCGCGGGTGCATTGCATAATGTTCCGGCGTGCTGTCCGAATTCCCGCTCGACGATGCGCGTGGATTCTATCGTCAACAGCGAGATCGGAATCCCCACCGGGCATGCGATGTTGCACGAACCGCATTGGACACAACGTCCGGCAAGGTGCATCGCGCGATTGATATGCCATTCAAAGTTTCCGAGCGCGTGCGGCGCGGCGTCCACCCATTGAGGCTGGTTGCATTCCGTTATGCAGCGCTCGCAATAGCATAACGGGCACGACGAACGGCATGCATAGCACTTGAAGCAGCGGGATAATTCTTCCTGCCAAAAAGTAAATCGTTCTTCTACCGACATCGCAGCGAGAGTTTCAATTTCTTTATTCACGTGCGGCGGGAATCCTACCGGATGGCTTGCGACATACTCTTCGAGCGAGGCATTATCCGTCAATTCCGCGACAACGGTGGTCTCGATGGCCAGCGTAACGAGGTCGCTGCATTTGATCTGCCGTTCAGCAATTAATTGAACAATCGACCGCACGACAACCGGCGTTGCGACAATTGCCGGCATTCCCATCTTTTTGATTTCCGGTTTGGCAAGGTACACAGCAAGGTTCTGCCGGCATCGTTGATCCCATACGAGCTGTGAAACGTCTGCGGGATTACGAATGAACACGGGACGAACTTTTTCTCCGCTCCCTTCACCGTAACCGATGATGACCTTCACTCTGCCGGATTCTAAGAGCTCTTTTGCTTTTTGATGTAACGCTTGCATTGTTCTTCTTTCTTCAACTGACAGGACCGATTTCTGTTTCCCAAAATAATTAACAGACGTTACAAGAGCTTTGCCGCGAAGACATTAAGATACAAAAGGGGATTTTGAGAATACTTCATTTTGTTAAGTGTACATTAAGTCTCTTTCTTCGTGCCCTTGTGACTTTGTGGCAGCCTTCCGTAACAGGCCTAATTACGCAACTTCCCTGGTCATTGTCTGGAATGCTGCCGATGGACCGAGTTGGCGAATGTCCGCAACGGCATTGTTCACGACCTCCGCCCACTTCGCTCCTTCCGCAGCAGAGACCCATGAGAATTTCACGCGGCGCATATCGACGCCCATGTATTCCATCATCTGCCGGAAAACAATCCATCGGCGCCGCGCATGAAAATTGCCCGACGTGTAATGGCAATCGTTTGGATGGCAGCCGGAAACGATAATGCCGTCGGCACCCTGCGCGAATGCCCTCAGCAATAAGTTATAATCGATGCGGCCTGTGCACGGGAAACGGACGATGCGCACGTTCGTCGCGTACTTGATACGGCTCGTTCCGGTCAAGTCGGCGCCGGCATATGTGCACCAGTTGCAGACGAAGGCGATAATTTTCGGTTCAAAGGTGGTTTCCATTATGCCAACACCTCCATCACTTCTGCATACACTTGTTCGTTGCTGTATCCCTGCAAGTCGATGGACTTGGACCGGCAGAATGCTACGCACGTTCCGCATCCCTGACACAACCCGGAATTGACCTTCGCAACAGTCTTAATGAGTTTTCCGTCGCGCGTCTTTATTTCTTCCTGCTCGATAGCGTTGTATGGACATGCTGGCTGGCACGTGAAGCATCCGACGCACGTTGAAAACACCGGCGGTGCAGGACCGATTCACGACTGCGATCACCGGCTCGCGCGTCAATTCATCAGCGGAGAATAGTCCGAGCACTTTGCTCGCTGCCGCAGATGCCTGGCCGACGGAATCGGGAATATCTTTCGGCGCCTGGCATGCGCCGGCAAGAAATATTCCGGCCGTATTGGTTTCCACCGGGCGCAATTTCGGATGCGCTTCAGAAAAGAAATGGTGGGCGTCGTAGCTGACGTGCAATTTCTGGGCAAGTTCTTCTGCACCTTCGTTGGCAACGCCCGCCGTCGCAAGAACGACCATATCTGCTTCAATTTCTACCGGCTGGGCGCCGAGCAGGGTATCCGCGCCGCACACAATCAATTTTCCGCCGCGTTCGTACACGCGCGACACGCGTCCGCGGATGTAATTCACATGGTCTTCTTCGATCGCTCGCCGCACGAATTCATCGTAACCTTTTCCACCGGCACGAATATCCATATAAAAAACATACGCATCCCCGTCGTGCACTTTGTGTTTGTAGAGCATTGCATGCTTGGCGGTGTACATGCAGCAAATCTTCGAGCAATACTCAATTCCCTTCGCCGGATCGCGAGAGCCCGCACACGCGATAAAAACGATTTTCTTCGGGACCAATCCGTCGGACGGACGACGCGGTTCTCCCAACGTCGGACCGGAAGCGGAGAGAAGGCGTTCAAACTGCAGTCCGGTCAATACGTCCTTGTATTTGCCGTACCCGTACTCGGGGAAGAAGGATGTCTCTTTGATGTTGAAGCCGGTCGCAACGACGACCGACCCGACCTCGACATCGATGAATTCATCCTCCTGGTCGAAATGAATTGCATTTGCCGGACATTTTGTTTGGCAGAATTTGCACTTGCCGTTTTTGAAATACGAGCAGCGTGAGCGGTCGATCACGGGCTTATTCGGGACGGCTTGCGGGAACGGGATGTAGATCGCGCTGCGCAAACCGAGCCCGGTGTTAAACTCGCTTGGAATTTTTTTGATCGGACAGGCCGTCGCACATTCACCGCAGCCGGTGCAAGCTTTTTCGTCGATACTTTTTGCCTTCTTGCGGATGAGCGCCGTGAAATTGCCGATGAAACCGGTCAGACTCTCCACCTCCGCATAGGTGTAGAGTGTGATATTCGGATGCTGCGCCACTTCCACCATCCGCGGCGTGAGGATACATTGCGAGCAGTCGAGCGTTGGAAATGTTTCCGACAGCTGCGACATATGTCCGCCGATAGACGGATCGTGTTCCACCATCACCACTTTTTGACCTGCGTTGGCAATATCGAGCGCGGCCTGGATGCCGGCAATGCCTCCGCCTATTACCAGTGCAGTTTTCGTGACGGGGACTTTGATCGGAAACAACGGCTTGTTTCGCTTCACTTTTTCCACTATCATCGAAACGAGATTGGCGGCTTTCTCCGTCGTCGCATCGCCTTTGGCATGCACCCACGAGCAATGTTCGCGCAGGTTTGCCATCTCGCAGAGGAACGGGTTCAATCCTGTTTCTGCGCACGTCCTGCGGAAAGTCGGTTCGTGCATGCGGGGCGAACATGCGGCCACAACAACACCGGTAAGATTTTTTTCTTTGATCGCCTGGCGGATGAGGTTTTGCCCCGGGTCGGAACACATGTATTTATAGTCGACGCTGTACGCGACCCCCGGCACACGCGCAATCGTCTTTGCTACTTTCTCACAATCCACCGTCGCGCTGATATTCTCGCCGCAATGGCAGATAAAAACTCCGATTCGTGACATCGTCTAACTCACTTTTTTTATGACACCGCCGCTGCTGCGCGGGCCGGTACGTTTTGTTGAACTTTGCTCTTTCCTTCTACTGCAACCGGAACAAAATGCCGTTGTAATCCCAATGCCTTCGGTTCGATGCCGAGAGCAATACCGATTGCTTGTGTAATGTAGAGGATAGGAATGCTGAATTTCTTTCCAGTCGCGCGCTCAATTTCTTTTCGGCGCATATCGAGGTTGGAATGGCACATCGGGCATGCGACGATAATTGCTTCAGCGCCGCGTTCGGAGGCGTCTTCCAAAATTTTCCCGCCGAGATGTCCGACAATATCGGTGCGCGTAATCGAAAAACTTGCGCCGCAGCATTCTGTTTTCATCGCCCAGTCAAGGGGCGTCGCGCCAATGCGTTTCATCAGTTCATCCATTTCCATCGGGTCTTCCATCCGTTCATGATTGACAACACTCTTTGGACGGACAAGCAGACATCCGTAATAGCAGACGACTTTGTGAGAAAATGTTTTCGGGAATGATTTGGCCGCTTCCGGCGTGAGTACCCGATTAAGCAGATCTAAAATATTTCGCACAGCCGTTGTTCCGGCATACGCCATGCCGATCATGTCGGCAATTGTCGTACGCGCGGATGCATTGGCGGCAAGTTCAGTTCTTGTCGAGGCGAGGCGATTAAAACATGCTGCGCACGGAACCACCAATTCTTCCATCTTTTGCGCCTCTGCCTGTGCAAGAATTTTTGCGGGCAATGCCAGCGACAGCGCATGATCGAGCGAATGTGCAGAGCTTGCGCCGCAGCAATTCCACCCTTCGATTTCCTCCAGCTCCAAACCAAGTTTCGGCGCGATCGCATGGAGCGACTCAGCATATTCACGCGAGGAGCCTTCGAACGAACAGCCGGGGTATAAGCCGATTTTCATGCTGAACGCTCCCTGTCCTTGTGTATCCCGGTAAAAATTCGATTGACCAATTTTCGATGGAATGATGGAATAAGCGACAGCTTTCCCTTCTGGAGCATCGCAGGAGCAACAACAACATCCTGCCAGAAATGCCGTGTGCGAAGCTTGTATTCTGCAATCAACCCGACTTCCCACAATCTTCCAAAACGTTTGATCGTATTATTAAACGAGGTGTGAAATGCAACGATGTCCTTGGCTTTACGATGAACGAGGTTCAGGCGAAGCGATTCTGCGCGAAGCACGTCCATTGCTTTCGGAAGATCAACTTCCATCGGACAGCGCGCAATGCATGTTTGACAGGCGAGACACAACCAGATGGCATAGCTGCTCAACACTTTGAGTTCCGCTTTTTCGGTCTGGGTTTGCAGCAACCGAAGCACAACACTCGGCGTCAAATCCATCTCGCTCGATGCAGGACATCCCGCAGAACATTTGCCGCATTGATAACAGCGCTGTACCGATACACCGGAAGTACGAAAGAGATGGTCGGCGAGAGATGTGGCTCGCCCCTGAAGAGAAGTTGCAAACATTTGTTTCTCCAAATTAAAAACGCGTGCAGCGTTTTTACCGGAGAGGAAGTGAAAGCGGTCAGTTCATTGTCGCCGCAGAAACGTGGAGCATAATAATAGCAGCGACTGAGTATTTAATAGAAGATTTGGAACGTGTTCGTTTTGACTTGTAACAATCATTGCTGATAAAACATTTTCGCTGAAAGTGCAAATATCGTGATCGCATTGACAAGAGGAAACAGACATGTTGCCCAAAACAATTACGTGTGACTGCCTTCACATCATCCTCTGCAGAAAGAACTGGAATAATATATGGATAAAAAAAACAAAAAGGGGGAAAATTGAGCAACAACAAAAAATAATTTCCCGTGATAAATCATAAACTGTATAAGAAATGGATGTTGAATGTTGAAATAGTGATTAGCCGTAAATTTCAACCTTTTTGACGGAATAAAGGGTAGAAGATGGGACATTCGTAAGATGTTATTACAGCAAACCTGTAATTTAGGACATTGGCGCAAAAAAAGCCCCAGTGTTTACAGGGGCTTTTGCATTCATCGCCAGATCAAGTAATCAAAATGTAACTATGAACTGTCAGAATTTCTGGGATGCTGTCTCATGATCGCATCTCCACCGGCAGTAAATTTTTTCTCTCAACATAATTTCCCCGACTGCATAATTGACCGCATGAGTTCTCCAATTTTTCTTATTCTGCGGACATTGCAATAATGTACATCCTTCTGATCATTACAGCCATAAAATTTGATCAACGATGCCACAGGTATGAATGTCTGGGGCAATAGACTCAATTCAAGAGCAGCGGCTCAGCTTTAGTGTTTAATGACAATGAGATACGCACCAATCACCGGTCCGCGTGGACGGCGTCCATTTCGATCCAGCGGTGCATCTGCAGGAACGGGTCCATACATAGGCTGGAAGAGATATGCCGCATGCTTAACGGGATCGACCGCGATCGTTTTTGCGCCGGTCATCGTGGTGACGGTGGCAACGATGGTGTAATGGTTTGGTGAATCTTCATGAACAATCGTGACACTGCTGTCGCGTCCAGCAGGAATATAAATCAATTTCTCGGAAGGATCCCATCCGAGCGCGTCAACGCCTTCGCCGTTCTTAATTGTTGCCACGATCTTGCCGGTTACTGCGTTCACAACCGCGGACATCTTGCCGCAGCCGGTAAAAATTCTGTCCGTCGTCTGGTCATAGGCGATTCCCGTCGGTCCATCGCAGGAATCGAGCGGCCACACGTCGAGTGCCTTCATTGCTTTGGCATCGACAACCTGGATAGAATTTTTTCGTTCAAGGTTGACGTAAAGTTTTCCTTTCCCATCGCTCGCTGCACCCTCGGGTGAATTGTCGGCAAGCTGAGCTTCTCCTGTAATCACTCCGGTGTCGGGATCGACCGCCGTTGCAGTTCCGGGATTACTATGGTTGGTCAGGATAACGCGATCCGTGAAATCATCATACATAATTCCATCCTGTCCGCCGGCTGGAATCTTGATCTTTTTGATCGTGGCGAGCGTTTTAAGATCGAACATCGTGAGCGTCGAATCGCCGCGGTTTGTGATGAACCCGTGATTGTGTGTGGGAGCAAGGGCGATTCCATGGTTGTTCGGTGCATCTGGAATATCGCCGAGGACTTTGCCGGCGTTCCCGTCGATAACCATGACGTGCGAACCGCGTGAGACGAAGATGCGTCCTGTTCCGGGCTCGGCTGTCAGATAATCCGTTCCCCCTTCACCGCCGATACTATATTTCTGAACAGTGAAGGTCTGCGCCTGCAAGGTGGCAAATATCCCAATGGACAGGGCTGCAAGTGTAATGAATTTTTTCATATCATCTTCCTTACGTTATTTGTAAAATGAGACTGCTGAATAATTCCAAAAATACGTCTCGCGCAAATCCCAAGGGGATGGCTTCGCCAGACGCAAAGTCGCAAATTGGTCATATAACAAAATCTTCGCGCCTTTTCCCGAAGGGATGGCTTCGCCAGCGGCTTGGCGAGAGGTAATTTTTTCATATGTCTCAAAACATATTTAGTGTAAACATTTTTTGCCTTCGGCGGACTTCATCCTAGCAAGTTCGCAAGATAGTTTTGCAACCCAAATTGATCGATTTGCGCGCGTTTCTATTTATCAGCGCTGCTTCTATGCTTTCGGCTAATACGTAAGCCTATCGCGGCTCCAAATGTAAGACCAATTCCAGCTCCGACTGCGATGTCATGTAGAGCAACGCCAATTGCAGTTCCCCTCGCAAGTGTATTTGTGCCTTTTGTTTCCTTTGTTTTATCGGATTCTGATTCGTCACTCATTCTGCCTCCTGAGACTAATTTAAAGATGCCGGCTAATCAAAGCGTCAGTTGCGAATGGGTAGGGGCACACGGTGGAATGTTCCTTTAAACTTTATCGGTCTTATAAAGGGTTTTAACCTTTTGATTCGTTAAGTTTCCCACCAATGCACCACAAATACCTGCAACCGAACCGATCAGGCTAAATACCAAGGCGAAAAGAATAATAGTGAAAATACTCTTTGTATCTGTTTTGCCCCCATATCCGATTAATATATAGGCAAGAAATAAAAAGTAGCCGAAGATCGCTCCATTTATTATTGTGTTTCGACGCCCATCGCTTGAATATCCAATGTATAAAGCGACAATCGCCCAAGGGATAATGTTAACCCAACCCGTTAGGAAGTAATATGAGAGGATGCTCAGCAAAATAGATGCAAAGAATATTAGTATTCTCTTTACCCGGTTAGTCATCGTTTAGAGTATTGCCTTTAGGCTGTATTCAAATTGCTGTTATCCCCCCAAAAATATTACGTCCGTTCTAACGAACCTCCGTCAACTGCGGCGCAGTGCAGCTAAATCAATAGTGGACCATACGCGCGGCGAAATCGCCGACGACTGAGCCGTTGTCTCAATCACCCTCGCAGCCCTGGCGGAATGACTTACCTTTGCTATAATTCTAAATGTGCATTTAATAAAGGCAGAGCATTCAATACCGATTCATTATTACCGGCAATATTAAGTAAGCCGATCTGCACCCCATTGAGTTCATCGGCATAATTAAGTATCGCAATTGATAACCCAGTCATTCTTTTTTCAGTCCTGCAATACGGGGCTATTGAAAACCCTGTTAATTCATCAGACTCAATCCAGGCACAGCAAATATTTAAACCGGTAATTTCAGCCGCTTCAATTTTATAACCCGCAAAAGTCAACCCGGTAATCTCATCACCCGCTTTAAGTTTTCCTATCGTAAAGTTCAAACCTGTAATATCTCCTTTGGTGGCGACTAATCCCAATCCACCAAAATTCAAACCTGTAATTCCTTGTTCGCCGACTAATGCAAGTCCGCCTACATTTATTCCGGCCATATCTTTCTGAGCAACGCACGCTATGCCGCCTACATTTATTCCAGTCATATCGTTCTGGGCAACGCACGCTATGCCGCCTACATTTATTCCAGTCATATCGTTCTGGGCGACGCACGCTATGCCGCCTACATTTATTCCAGTCATATCGTTCTGGGCGACGCACGCCAAGCCGCCTACATTGATCCCGGTCATATCCTTCCCTGCAACGGTTGCAAGTCCGCTGATACTAATCCCGGACCGAGATGAACCGGCTACGGAAGCAATTCCAGCTATATTTATGCCCTCCATCATTCCGCCTGAAACCACTGCAGCGCCGCCGAAATTTAATCCTGTTAAATCATGCCTTGCTTCAACTGCACCAATACCTGCGGCTATGCCTTCCGAATAACCGACACATGGCATTAAGCCTAAAGAAATTCCAGACATTCTAAAATTATCTAAAGTTGCATCTGCTCCTTTCCAGAAAGTTATATTTATACCGTTCACTTCTTTTACCCCGCAGTCAACAACATTAAACCTTATCCCGCGATGATATGCAGAATTGCCGAAACAAATTCCCGACTCGCCGGCGCCAAGATTAAAATATTCGTGAGAACAAGTAATCTGATCATGGTGTCTTATGGAATCTGCTGTATTATCCTTTGCATCCTGCGATTGTGCAACTGCTGACGGACAAAAACAGCAGAATAACAGTGCAAAAATAAAAATGAATTTCATAAATGTTTTTCTGTTTTAGGGCTTTAATTTGTTTTTTATTCGATAATAATCGCTGCCACAAATCCGATTCCTGTGCTTGTGAATAATGCAAATGATCTGCCCACCGTTTATATGGATGTGGAGTATACATATTGCTTTTTCTTGCTGCCTAATTCACACTTGCCGCAGAGGCGGCGTGCAGCCATTTCCATGTAGATTATGTATTCTTCTGTTCCGTCGACATGAAGTTTGGTTAGGGCGCGGCAGAATTGTCTACTGTAAAGCTTTCAAAACTTCTTTGATATTTCCCAATATTTTGTCGGCTTGGGAAAAATCTCCGGTCTTAGTTAATTCTGTAGGAATGACAATGCAATCTATTCCAGCACTTTTTGCTGATTTTAGCCCTCGTTCCGAATCTTCAATGGCGACGCACTCTTCCTTTGCAAAGCCGCTTTTCTTAACTGCCAACAAATATGGCTCGGGGTCGGGTTTGAATTTTGTGCAGTCATCCCCGGTTAGAACGAAACTAAAGTATTTCAAGAGGCCCGAAGATCTATGAATGAGGTCGAAATGTTCTTTGCGAGAACTGGTCACAACGCCCATCAAAAAGTCTCCGTGCAGAGACTCAAGGACATCTCTGGTTCCGTCGATGATATTGCAATCGTGAGACAGCATCTTGGCATAAAGAGCATCACGTTGACTTCGCAAGTCCGCGACGCGATTTGGAGAGGTGCCATTTTCTATTGCTAAATGCCAAGCTCCTTTCCCTTGAACGAGAAACAATTCGATAAATTGATCTTTTGACAGAGTGACTCCCACAGTTGCAAGGACTTGTTGTGTCGCGGAAAAGTACAGACTTTCTGTGTCTACCAACACACCATCATTGTCCCAGAAGATCGCCTTTATCATAATTGAATGAGTTAACTTTTTTCTGCGCCAACAGGCTATCACTCGCCGCGGCGGCATGCAGCCCCACAAAACACAAAAGCCTCCATCATCAAACAAATCAGAAGGCTTAAACCGGTTTCCCTGAACTCGGTCGCAACATTTGCAAGAATGTAGCAGTAATCGAAGGAAGAATCAATAATAAAAAATGGCCAAACGCCGCTACCCGAGACTCCTCATGGAACGATCCCATCTACGGACAACAGGAATCCGTCGATGCAGGTGGAAAGGTGAGACTTCTAAATTTTTTATTCCGAAATTGCCAAGGCGGTCAAAACAGCTGCCACTGACTATGTGCCACTTGCACGCAAAGCAAACGAAAAGATACTTCTTGCAATTCCGTATGGAAAATATCATAAATCATATAATACGGATGGGCAAATGAAAATTGAGAAAAAAACAAATCCTGAGAAGAAGTAGAATGGAAGTCTCGCTTTGTGAGCACATAGACCCCTGTCGTTCCTGACAGAGGTTTTATATATAGCGGAGTATGTAATGCCAACGATCGCAATATTAGACGACGAGGAAATGCTTCGACAATTTCTATCAGCGGAGCTCATGAACGTTGGCTACGATGTCGTAGCTCACGAAAACAAAGATGAATTCTTCGAACTTATCCCTGTCCTCAAACCAGATCTGATTATTAGCGATTTAATTTCTCCAAGGCTGGACGGATTCCAATTCCTCGATATAATGCAGTCAAAAGGAATCCCTATCATAATCATAAGCGGAGCACTCAGCAATCCAGATTTTGAAAAAGAGGCGAAGCGACTTGGGGCATTTTCTTGTTTCAAAAAGCCGTTTGAAATTGATGAAGTCTTGGCAGAAGTGAAGAGAGCGCTTTCAAAAAAGTGAACCATGCACCTGACCGAAAAACAACCGGCACTCTACGTCGACGCCCTGACATTCAACCAGCTGCCCGAGGAAATCTTGGTGCATGTGGAGGAGTGTTTGGAGTGCAAGGTGGAGATCATCTGCATGTGACTTTGGGTTCCGCATCTTATGCCCTCGTTAAAGCCCTGAACTGTCCGCAGCTATTTGCTGCAAATAAGTTCTCGTTTCTGCGGAAATATTATTCTCCGAATGTGGATATTCGACAGGATTGATCTCAAATATTGTCCTGTAAAGAACACACGCCGTTAAATATGTTCCTTCCACCGTCGGGTGTCCGTCCGCAGTGCACAGCGTAAGATTGGGTTTAGCCCGAAGGGAACGTGCGAAAGCTAACCCCGCTGGAGCTGCTTTGACCCCCAGTTCCTTGCCAATTGCCTTGAACGCGGCCGCCAAGCCATCCGTTGTGACTCCCAAATTTCTGCTGTCTGGCCGTTCCCAGGTCATCAACATGATGGTCTTGGCACCACTGCGCCGTATTTCATCGTCGAACATTCGGGCAAACTGATAGAACTTCCGCTGATTAATGACAGGCACCTGGCTTTGTTCCTGCAAAACAACATAGCTCCATTTGCCTTCACGGATTTTTTGAAGGGCATTGCCATCGGTCCAATGTTTTTCAAGCGTGTATCCGGCGAACGCTATACGGTCTGTTTCGATTGAAGGGGCCAGCTCTCCCAGTTGTTTGTCGAGACCACCGTTGACGAATGTGTAACTGTTGCCAATAAAAAGGATGCGGGTAGATGGCTGACTTTGGCATGACGCAATCGCCAACAAAGCCACGAAAACCAGACTAACGATGAGACCATGCCTCCTCAATGCGTCAGCTCTCATGGCATGTCCATCGCGGCAATCGCAGCGGCCACCCTTAAAGACGACTGCGTTCTCGACTTTTTGAAACTCGCTGAGACCAGAAACCCAATTGTATTCCATCGAAACCTCGTTAGTAGAGGATGGGAGCCAACAACCGAACCGTCAGCTGCGGCTGAATTGGCGGCAGCATTTATTTTGCCATTACGAGCTTTGTAGTTTGCCTTCTTCCACCCATCTGAAGGCGGCACCAATATATGAGCCAGCTGATCGATAGTCGTCCAGTAAGTTACGAATTTTTTGACCGAGATTATTGTAAAGTGTGATACCCCCCTGCCAGACCTTGATAGTGTGAATAGAATCGTAGGTGCTCCGTTGAAAGAATCGGGATAGTTTTGAGCCAATAGAAAGCTCTTCTCAGTTAAGCCTTTGTCCGCAACTGTGGTGGGAGATGTTACAAAGATCAGAAGGGTGACAGATGCCGCATAACGGATGACTTGTCCGAGAAGCGCGTAAGAACCGATCGAAAGATGCGGCCGACCAGAATTATAAGGAAAATATTTGAAGATATCCTAAGTGGCCGGTCGAAACCACTGGTCGAATGCTTGTTGCAAAAGATGGTCTGCGCCTTTTTGATCAATAGTTGACTGTCTGTTCCTGCGGGCTAACGAACCTTCGCCAACGGTGGTTGAACGGCCGGTTCAGTCAGTGAACGCAATGGGCGCACTCCCCCATCGGTGTGTCTTGAGCGACCGGCTACTTGGGGGCCGGATGTGAAGGTATCCCTGAGTTTTTTGCGAGAGTTGGATATCCATACTTGTCGTCAGCGCGTTGATTAACTTGCCGGTCGGCTTCGAAACGAACAGGATCCGGAGCATTCTCACTAACGTTTGTAATGTCAATACCTCGGCGAATTTGCTCAGCTTCAATATCTCGTATACGATGCTTGACACTGTCAAGAGCTTTTCGGTACTGACCTCCGACTTCCAGTACTTTGTCGGTTGTAATATCGCTAATGATGTACTGATGCACGACAATATTCCTTTTTTCGTGCAGGGTGTTCAATTCAACATACAGTGATTGATCAATGATACCTTCTTGCAACGCTCGCCGATATATAGTACGCTCAGCCATGCTATCTTGGTCACCGGGTTGATAGAGCAATTCCTCGAGGATATCTGAAGAGCTTGTATCTAATTGATGTTTAAGGATCAGGCCGATTCGTAGTAAGGCATCGACAATTGATGTACAAAGGCAAACATATTCTATGAACGATCCATTCTTTGCTGCTTGCGAGCGTAATTGATCTGCAGCGGAAAAACCCTTCGTAAAATTTTGAAATCGAGAGAACGCTTCCTTGCTTGTTGTCATGATTGAGGTGTCCTTTTCTGCCAGCTGATTATGAGCAGTACTCCACGGCCACACGCTCCGATGATCTTATGCCGATTGGCGAACCACGAGTTCAGGCTTGAACATTACCCTCTGCGGTTTGCGAAGAGTTTCATCTCGGTGGCTTACAGCCATCTTGTACGCTGCCTCTGCTATTTCTATCAAAGGTTGTCTGATGGTAGTGAGTTCCGGGTTTGACAGCCGTGCGATGGGCAGGTCATCGAAACCCACAATTGCGATGTCATCGGGTATCCGTGTATGCGTTTCTCTGGCAACGCTCAGTAGTCCTGTCGCGCAGTTGTCGCCCGCCGCGCAAAAAATTGCATCCACGCCGAGTTGCAGCAACTTTGGCATCACAGAGATGCCGTCTTCACGAGAATAGTGAATCACTTCGATCAAGCCTCCCGGTACTATGGAGAGCTTTCCAGCGCTGAGCGCCTGTTGAAATCCCTTGATTCGTTGTTCCGCATTATAGCCACCCTGTACACGAGTCCTTCCGGAAACAACGGCGATCTTTTTTCGACCTTTCGCGATGAGATACTCACCGGCTATTTGACCGCCCAGGCGGTTGTCGGTAGTAATGGTTGATACACCGGCTGTCTCTTCGTCTATCACCACGATAGGCACATTGGCAGCCGTGTATGCAGCGACCGTCTCGGAATCAGGTCGCACACATAACGCGATCAAAGCAGTGGGATTTGTTTGGACGAATGCTAGCTTCAGGCGTTCCTTCTGCACGCCAGGGTCGTCCGTCACAGACCGTCGTACAATCTCCTCCGGTTTGAGCCACTTCTTGAGGTTTTCGGACATCGTAATTTGTAACGACGATCCGAAGTTCGGTGCTGCGATTACAACTTTCGCCTCTTGATTTGCCATCTCGGTCATCTCCTTTTTGGGCCTGCCCCGTTATATGTGTCAATGCTGCATTAGTAAATTTCTTCAGGCATTGACAAACTGAAGTAAACAAAATGTTTCCGGTTCCGGTGGTTCCTTCCCTAACGAGCAATACGACCTCATTTTGTAGTGATACTAATCTTCGACATGCACCTGTCCCTTCTGCGTTTCCTAGATATTTTCTACGAGCTTTCCGTTTTCTCTTACTCCAAACCTCGATTTTAACGGTTTCGGCTTTGCGATCGTCCGCGGTGCTGACGCAAGATTTGAGAACTTTTCTTCATCTGACAAACGGAATTTCCGCAAAATCTTCTGAAGGTTTTCCGTGAGTGTGTTTAGATCTTCGGCCGCGCGAGCAATCTGCTGCGTTCCATTTGCCGTCTGTCCTGTCACCGAAGTAATCGCTTCCACATTCTTGGATATCTGTTCACTGGCAAGAGATTGTTGTTCGCTAGCAGCGGCGATTTGCGTAATCATGTCCGTTACTGTTTGCGAAACATACATGATCTCTTTCAACGATACTCCTGCCCGCTCCGCCAGCTTAATTCCTTCATCAACTTGTTTTGTCCCTTCGCTCATCGATGTTACGGCGCCCATCGTATCGTTCTGGATCGTCTTGATCATCGATGCGATTTCTTTCGTCGCCTTGGTCGTCCGTTCTGCCAATTTCCTTACTTCATCTGCCACGACTGCGAACCCTCTCCCCTGATCACCGGCCCTCGCTGCCTCGATGGCGGCGTTCAATGCCAGTAAATTCGTTTGATCTGCAATATCGTCTATCACGCCGATAATCTCCCCGATCTGATCGCTCGATTTCCCAAGAGCCTTGATCGTATCTGCAGACTGTTTCACTACTGAGGCAATGAGGTGCATGCCCTCCACTGTTGCCTCAACGACCTTACCACCTTGTTCGGCCGCAGCTCGTGCCCGTTTCGCGGTCTCGGCCGTCTGAACGGCATTCTTCGAGTTTTCAATGATTGTCTTCGCCATTTCTTCCACCGCACTGGAGACCTCTGCAGACTGGTTGCTCTGTTCCTGTGTGCCCGCTGCCATTTCTTCCGTGCTGCTGCTGATCTCGCTGCTTGCACAGGAAACAGCATCCGACGCCTGCGATACCAGTTGAAGAGTCTCTTTTATAGAGTCCACAAACTTATCAAATCCCCTCTGTAGACTTCCGATTTCGTCGTTTCTCTCCGATGCAAGCTTTGTGTTGAGGTCGGCCTGGTCCATCTGGCCTACCATTTCGACCAGAGGTGCAAGCAGCTGCTTCGAGAGGATGTAGATCAAGGGGACGCATACGGCGATCGAAATGATGGTGACAAGAGCAATGGCTTCCGCCATTCCCGTACTTGCACTGTTTGTGAATTCATCGGTGTAGCTCCCTGCTACGACGATCAAGTCGAGAGGTTGATAGTAGGCAAATGCAGCGACTCTCTCTCGTTGCGCTGTCTCCCCCCGTTCCTTATTGGTCCACTGGTAGCGTATCGTACCAACTTCGTCAGTCTTCAGCATAACAGCACGCTTTGTCATTTCCTGCACGAATTCATATGAAGATAAGTTTTCCCCCGCCATGGTAGGGTGAATCTTCAAAGTACCTTTACTGTCCATCGCATAGATGGAGCCAGTTAAACCAACCCTGAGATTCTGGAGATCGCTTGCCAGTTTAACCGAATCGGCGCCTTGTTCGTGACTTGTTTGCACAACGTTGCGCGCAACAAGGGCGATTGAACCGAGGTCGGTTTCGACAATTGACTCCATGCCGCCTACAGAACTCTTATATGAAACTATCGCGAGCACCAGGGCCGGCACAATGATGAAGGCTGAAATGATCAAGACAAGGTTTGTTCGGAATCCAAGCTTCATTATCTTCATGGCGTATCTCCTTTGATCGTTGAGTGAACAATTACAAACAGGGACTTCTGAATAATTCCAAAAAAACGTCTCGCGCAAAGACGCAAAGTCGCAAATTGGTCATATAACAAAATCTTCGCGCCTTTGCGGCTTGGCGAGAGGCAATTTTTCAGATGTCTCAACATATAAAACATATTGAAATCGGACTGTCATCTCGCCTCTAGACATCCCGCATAGAGATGGGATTTACCGATAGGCGCAGACATTAAAAAAACTGATAAAGAAATTTCACTCTTGTCCGGGCTTCTGATACAACAAAGCCTGGTTCCTCAAAATCACACAAAGGCTACGCTGCAATCTCAAGGTCCTTTTTTTCCTGCACAGATAAAACCTTGTCCAAATCGAGGAGGATCAGCAAACGATCGTCCAATTTCCCCACGGCGGTGATATAATCTGTGGCCACGCTCGTGGCAATCTTCGGCGTCGGCTCCGTTATGCTTTTGGGAATCCGCAAGACCTCCCTCACAGCGTCGACGACGAATCCTACTATCTTTCCGCTTACTTCCACTACTATAATCCGTGTGTTCTTGTCTTTATCTTTTCTCGCCATTCCGAACCTTGAACGGAGGTCGATAATAGGAATGACTTTGCCTCGGAGATTAATGACGCCCTCGATATGCTCGGGTGCATTTGGCACGCGAGTCACCTCAAACATCCGATTGATTTCCTGAACTTTGAGAATGTCGACGGCGAATTCTTCATCTCCTATCTTGAAGCTGACCAATTGGAGCAACTCAGCGGGCGTCGAACCTGTCTGGCCGGTTTCTTTCGATGCTTTTGTGTTTTGCATTGCGTTTAACCTTTCATTGTTGCAGTCGTTCTTGATAACTCTAAATCCGTTCTTCGTTGTTACGGTTTAACCTGCCGATCCCGATTGTACCGATTTCCCTTTCGTGTGCCTCTTCGTTGCACATTCTCAAGTTCTTTTTAAAGATTTAAACCGCTTTAGTTTTCCCTTGATCGTATCAAGAAGGGTGTCATCAGAGATCGGTTTCGTCAGATAGTCGTCGGCACCAAGACCCTTGCCGTAGCGAATCATTCCTTCATCGGACATGCCGCTAAGAAAAATGAACGGCACATCTAATAGATGATCCATCTGGCGAATCTTTTCATAAAAGGCAAAGCCTCCCGAAGACGAAGTTTCAAGGCTGATATCCGAAATGATGAGACTCGGGCTCTCGGTTTGAAGGGCGATCAAGGCGTCATCGGAAGTGCTGAAGGCCTTTACCCGGAAATCCGCGTTCTCGAGCACGTGCACAAGCAGGCTGAGAAATTCATCCTCATCGTCCACAACGTAAATCATCGCTTCTTTCTGAGACGGAGCAAGTTCACCGAGAATCTTGGATTCGAGTTTCGAATGAACCTCGGGAGAAAGTTGAAACCTTTTCCTCAGTTCCGCTATCACCGACGATCGCTCAGAAGCTTTGAGCCCGGAACCCCAGATGAGCTTGAACGCGTGAGAGTACGATTCCTGCTTTGCCTCAAGCTCGAGCGCATCGTGTTCATGCGGCAAAATGGAAAGCGATGCACGCAGGTCACGTAATTGATTTTGTTCCTCAACGGACAATGCGCCGTCGGCCCAGGCTAGAAGGAGAACGCGTTTGTACATGGCTTGAGGGTCTGTCGGCGATGAAGGCGGCATTGCAGATTTCGGAGGAATAGTAATAGCAGAATTCTGCCTGTTGATTTCCTCTTCTTTTCTGAATTCCGCCTCAAAGTTTCGCCTGGATTCTGCTTCGATCTTCCGGCGATCTTCGTTTACTTTGCTCGTACCATCGCCCGCCTGCGCCGGCTGTGCAGATGTGCTCTTCGAAGCATCGGATTCTTTCTTTACCGGCGGCGACGTCTTTTGTTCATGCGCCTCGTGAACTCTTTTGACAATTTCGTGCTCTTTCTTTTTTCGCTCTTCCTCGATGCGGGCCCTTTCAATTTCGAACTTCTTCCGGGCTTCATCTTCCATCTGTTTTCTTGTAGCATTGGCTCTGTTTTGGCGCGCCCCCTCGTCGGTGAGAAAGGCTATGCGCTCCTCGAAAGCCTTGATATAGCCGTTATGCGGATCTATCTCTTTCGCTTTCGACAATTCCTCAACGGCCTTCTCTAAATTCAAGGACTTGATGAGCTGGTCGACCCCTTTAAACAACTCGTTGGCTCGTTTTCGTATGTCTTCTGATATATTCGGTTGTGATAACACAACGAAACTCAATATTTGTTTGAAAAAAATTAGAAACTATGCGCCTAATGCTTTTTCACGCCCGCTCCTGGTTCCACCACCGCCGCACGACATCATGGACGTTTGTCGTCCCGCCATTTATTTTCCATTTGTCAAAAAATTTGATGTCGGCATTTGATGGCTCAGGATCCGGAGTATCTATCTGGACTCTCAGCGGCATCGGCACAGCATCGCCTACGATCAAGGCCTCTCCCTGACGGAGCGATGGGAGCAGGTTTTCTAATCCGGGGTACGTGTCAGCAACCAGCCTTCGTATGTAGTTTTGGTCGATAGGATTAGTCAACCTCATCACAACGAAATTGTTGCATTGCGACAGAATTGTCTCCGAGATCTCCGATGGTCTCTGGCTGACAATCATGCAACTGACCCCGTACTTTCGTCCTTCTTTGGCTATTCTTTCGATTGTGCGTCGGGCTGCTTTGGTCCCTTCTCCGTTCGATGAAAGATAGTTGTGGGCTTCCTCAAAGACGAGGAGAATGGGGAACTCTCGTCGGCTGATATTCCAAAAATTGAAATCGAATGCAAGCCGGGCCACAAGAGAAACGATAGTGTTGACAATATCGAACGGAACCCCGCTCATATCCATGATGGTAACTTTAGAGCCGCCTTCGAGACCAAACATCTTGGACAGCAATTCTTTCAGCGACTCCGAATGAATGTAAAGGCGCGGCTTAAACATGAAATCATAGCGGGGATCGTTCAATTTCGTGTCAAGCTGAACCAAAAATCGCGCGAACTTGCCGCTCAATGATCCCCCTTTTTCATTGTTGAATTGTTCAATTTTAGACCGAACTTCGGTGAGGTCGTAATAGACCGGCGTATCGATGGTCAGGACATTCTTCAATTCAGGATTCTGTGCCTTCTTGGCCTGGAACACGAGATCTCTCAAGATGGTAATTTGTGTAGACGCATATTCATCGGACGGATCGATGAACATTTCGAGCATTTCTTGAAAATTCATGAGCCAAAACGGCAATTCTAATTCTGTAAGATTGAGATATTGCGATGTGTCGGGAAAAGCGCTCTGATACTCATTGTGCATATCGAGGATAATGATTTTCGTGTCCGGATATCCTACAACTTTTTGTAGGCTTGATACTACGGCACATGACTTGCCGGAACCACTTGCGCCGACAACGGCAAGGTGTTTCCCGAAAAATCTGTTCGGGTCGACGTACGCCCGCTCTTGATCAAACAAAGAGAGACGGCCGAGTGAAAATCCAAAACGTTGGAATACCGAGAATGCGACGGCAAGGTCCCTGTCCTCAAGAAGATAAACGGGAGCCTCTGCCGTTGGAAAGGAGGAGACTCCGCGTTCAAACATGCCCGACCTGATGCTCCCGACCAGCGTAATCCTCATGTCACAATGTGCCGTCGAACTCCCATTTTCGCCGAGGATGCGTCTCCTGAATTCGGATACCATTCCCAGCAATACTTGTTTCCCGACCGGAACAAGGACGTACGTTCCTATCTGTCCGATCGGATACACCTTGCCGTTCAATTGAATGGAGAGACCGGAAAGTCTTGATTCCACTGCAACCATGGCGCTTGAAGTGTCCACTTCAGAAATAATGCCGATGCGCTTCTGGTCCCATATTGTGCCTGCCATAGAAATCCTTTACTGTGAAAATGTTCCTTCCGGTTAAAACCTCTTCTACCTTATCAAAATCAAACAGCGCACCGACTTATCGTTGCGCGCGTTTTCCCCGCGCACTTCTGGTGTGCAAAACTTCATCAACAAGAGAAAGCAGCTGTTCAGCGGAAAACGGCTTTTGAAGGAAAGGTAAATCGTTGAACGGAAAATCTGAATCTCCTTTCTCTTTATCGCCGGCTGAACCGCTCATCCCGATGATATTGACATTCGGATCCATCGCCTTCAGAGTGCGCAACGTCGTCGGTCCGTCCATCACCGGCATCAGCATGTCGATCAGGACTAGATCAATTGTGACTTTGTTCTCGGCATAACTGGCAACGGCCTCGATGCCATTGGCAGCCCTCATCACTTTGTAATTGCGATCCTTCAACGTCGCGCTGATCAGGTCGACAACACAGCTTTCGTCGTCCACCACCAAAACCGTTTGCCCGGAGCCGCGGGGGAGGCTCCGTTCAGACTTATTCTCGCTCATGTCCGAGGAATCTCTTGCCGGAAGATATACGGCAAATTCAGAACCTTTTCCTACTTCAGTTTCAACATCGACAAATCCACCGTGTTTTTTGACGATTGTATGAACAATCGATAAGCCCAGTCCTGTCCCCCTTTCCTGACCTTTTGTGGTAAAGAACGGGTCAAAAATTTTGTCGAATGCCTCTTGAGGAATTCCAGCCCCCGAGTCTCTCACTGAGATCTTGACATACCGCTCCGTGCCTGACACGCCGTGGAGATGCTGCAGGCGCTCCTCAATCGTCGTATTCTGGATGGAAATCATCAGTATTCCGCCGTGCGGCATTGCGTCGCGCGCATTGATAGCCAGGTTGAGGAGGACTTGATACAATTGAGTTGCGTCTCCCGAGATGGGCCAAATGTCCTTGCTGAACCGCGTTCGAACAGCAATAGAAGGAGGGAACGTCTGCGAAATGAACGCCACAAGATCGTTGACCAGATAACGGATTTGGATGATCATGGTCTCTCCGTCACTCCCGCGTACGAATGAGAGAATCTGCTTCACAATTCCCTCTCCTCGTTTTGCAGAAATTTGTAACGTTTGCAGAACGTCTTTCATCGCAGGATCAGTAGAGTGTTTCCTGAGCAACGGTACGCTCATCGAAATCGCCGCGAGTACATTATTGAGATCGTGCGCGATTCCGCTCGCCAACGTCCCCATACTCTCGAGTCGTTGAGCCCTTATCGATTGGTTTTGAAGTCGTTTTATTTCTGTGATATCGGTATTGATGACAAGTATTGACTCTGGGGTGCCGTGGTCGTCGATGACAAGACTCCACCGGCTCCCTACGACAACCTCCTTTTTATCTTTCGTTATGTGATTCATTTCTCCGGACCAACTCCCCTTCTGTCTCACCGATCGTACCGCATCGGCCATCAGTTCAGCCTCTGCATACAGCAGGCTCATGACATTTTTCCCCAAGGCCTCCTTTTTCGACCATCCGTATATTCGCTCTGCACTCTTGTTCCAGTAGACGATTGAAAAATCAAGGTCATGAACGATAATCGCGTCCTGGGCAACATCCAACAAACTTGCCTGCTCCCGAATGATGTGTTCTGCTTCTTTGTATTCGATTGCAATTGCGGCTTGAGCAGAGACGAATTCGAGGATCCCCTTTTCTAACGAGCTGTATTCGGCGTCCTCAAGATATGATTGGACAGCGAGAACACCGATAACCCCACGACCTGTCTTCAACGGGACTCCAAGCCACCAGGGGGTGTGAGACCCGGCAAAATCGATTTCGCCCAGCGTCACGAGTTCACGAATGAGAGCAGGCGAAGCAAGAAGAGCCTCTTCTCGGCGCAGCACGTACTCGGTCAATCCCTTGCCGGGTCGCCCTGGGGCGGGTCTCTCATTACACTCATCCACATAGTATGGGTAGTTAATAACGTCGTTATCTGAATCGTAGAGAGCGATGTAAAAATTCTGCGCGGGAACGAGTTGGCCGATGATTTCGTGAATGCGGCGGTATAGTTCATCGATATTCTGCTCAGAGTGTGCCGCTTCCGAGATTTTATAGACTGCCTCCTTTGTTCGTTCATTGCGTTTACGCTCGGAAATATCTTGCAGATAGATTGAAAGGCCATCTTCCACAGGATATGCCCGTACATAAAGCCACAGACCGAATGCGGGATAGTAATCTTCAAACTGAACAACGACATGTTCAGCCATTGCTTTCTCTAAAGCCAGTGAACCGGGGATCTCTCGAAAGCTGGGAAATTCGTCCCACCAATTTTTGCCAAACATCTCCTCTCTTCGCTTATTGACTTTGGACAAAATGAGATCTGAACGGGGATTGAGATACATTAATTGCCAGGAACTATCTACTGCAAAAAAGGCATCCGTAATGCTCTCGAAAATCGTGAGCATTTGTTTTGCCGATTTTTCGAGTTTTTCAACCAGACGTTTCTCTTCACGTTCGGCCTCTTTCTTTTCCAGCACCTTTTCCAATGCTCCGGGAAGCCTTTTGAGGCTTGATTTCATAATGTAATCATCAGCCCCCTCTCGCAGACACTGCAACGCGATTTCTTCCTTTTGTGCACCGGTTACCAGTATGTATGGTGTATCGAGCCCGCATTCCCGCACATGACGGAGAGCCTCGAGCCCGTTAAACTGAGGAAGCGAATAATCCGCCAGAATCACGTCAGGCATGAATTCGTTGAGCTCCTTGACAAACCTGTTTCTCGTTGCCACCCGTCTCATTGAAAAGGAGATATCCGCCCTTTCAAGTTCGCATCGAACAAGTTCGGCATCGATCGGAATATCTTCGAGGATAAGAATGTTCAGTTTTTTGGGAATCGTTATCATGACTGGCCTAAGTGTGCAATCGAATGAACAAGTGGAAGAGAGAAATGGAATTTCGCTCCTTTATCTACCTCTGCTTCCGCCCAAACGCGGCCCCCGTGACGTCGGATGATACGCTGCACGATAGAAAGCCCTACGCCTGTTCCTTCAAACTCTTCCTGGCAATGGAGGCGTTGAAAGACCGAAAAGAGTTTGTCGCAGTAATTCATGTCGAAACCCACTCCATTATCTGCGATGGTATACACGATATCATCATCTGCCTCGTATGATGTCACCGTTATTTGCCGGACCAGTTTTGTGCGCGTATATTTAAGGGCATTCTGAAGTAAATTGGTCCACACTTGGCGGATCATGCTTAAATCTCCCTGTGCAGACAATAGGGGCGTGACTGACGCGGTGAGAGAATTTCCCGAATCCGCCGGCAATAACTCGTTGAGGACTGTCCGTACAAGTTCGGTCATTTCAATTTCCGACTTCTGAAGGGGTTCCCGTGTGCTTCTTGAGAAATTAAGCAGACTTTCAATAAGGTTTGACATTTTGCTGATGCTCTCTTGTATCGCCGCGAGCGCTGTTTTCGATTCCATCCCTCTATGCAGAGAATCCTCTTCCGCCAATTGTTCAACAAGAAATTTTGTCGCCCACAGCGGAGCTTTGAGATCGTGCGAAACAGAATAGGAGAAGGCTTCAAGCTCTTCGTTTGCTTCTTCGAGCTGAGCGGTGCGCCGGCGGACGCGTTCCTCCAATTCGTCATTTGTCGCACGCCAACATTGCTCGGTCCGTATACGCTCGGCTTTTTCTTTGTGCAACGAGGCGGTGAGATGAACGTTATTGAGCGCAAATGCAGCCAACTGTGCGAACACATCGAAGAACCAGAGACGGTCATCTGAGAAAAATTCCGCTTCCGGACTGCAAACGGCTATAGCACCGATGGTTTCCCCTTCACATATGAGAGGATAAGACATAATAGCATTGGGCGACTCCTCTGTTTTCGCCTGGCGCAAATTACTTTCATTGAGCTTGTCCGGATTCCGAAGCTCTTCCGGAATAGGCGAACGAAGAGTGCGTTCTACCAGTCCCCGGATTTGCTCCTCCCCGAACCAGATTGCGGAGGGATAGGATGCCGAGCCGGTTGATCGTGGGTAGGTCGCTCGCAGGATGGGTTCGTTGTCCGCCGAGCGTTCATACAGCCAGGCGGAAGAAACGCCAAGGTCTTTCACGCACGCCCGTGCGATACAATTGGACAACTCGTCTGATCCTTTGAGAAAAGAGAGTTCTTTCGCGCTCGTGCACAAGGCTGCCAACTCTCCAAATCGGTCGAGTTTCAGCGCCACGGGCTCTTTTGATGCATTCATTTTCTTCTCCTTCATAATGAAGTTTCGCAACGTAACAGGCGTTTGGATAAATTTCTCATTTCAAAAATCTGTCGCTCTTTTTTCCGATGAGAGTTATACATGTATTTCGCTTCTTTCACCGGCGATCATAAGTAAGGCTGAAGGGATCTGCTCAAGCGGAAGAACGTAGTCCGCGATTCCATCATCAACTGCGGCTTTGGGCATTCCGTAGACAATGCAAGATTGCTCGTTTTGAGCAATAACGCATCCACCTTTTTTCTTGATCAACCGCAATCCATGAAGGCCATCTTTACCCATTCCCGTCATGATGAGACCAACGAACGGCTTGGTCACTGCGTTGGCAGCAGAAACCATCATGATGTCGGCAGACGGTCGATAAATAGAAGATGTGGGTTCGTCCGAAATGATCGCTGTCAACGACTCATCACCCGCTTCAAAAGTCATCTGCCGGCCTCCTTGCGCAATCAGAACCGTCCCAGGAAGAAGTTTGTCGCCGGTTTTCGCTTCTTTCACCGTCAACTCACAAAGCCCATCTAAGCGATCGGCCATTGACTTTGTAAAATGCGGAGGCATGTGCTGAACAATGGCAATACCCAAGGGAAAACTGGCCGGCAATTGCGGCAAAAATTGGAAAAGAGCCTTCGGCCCCCCGGTCGAAATCCCGACCAATACCGCCTCAAAATCCTGCTGAGCATCCAGTATCGGTAGGTTTTTATTGGCTGACAAACTTTGAGTTTCCGTCGAAGCTCGTTTTCCCGAAAAGAAACGTGCCGACAACGATTTGCTACGAGCTATGGCTTTCACCTTTGCAATAAGCTCATCTCTCACTTTGATGATATTGGCGGATCCCGAAGAAAGATCTTTGGGGATGAAATCGATCGCTCCAATATCCAAGGCTTCAAATGTCGCGTCTGCCCCCTCAGTCGTCATCGAACTCACCATCAAGACAGGAACGGGACATTCTTTCATGATGATTTTGAGCGCCGACAACCCGTCTAGATTCGGCATCTCGACGTCGAGAGTTACCAGATCCGGATTGAGACCTTTGATTTTGTCGATGGCATCTCTGCCGTCGCGCGCTGTCGCCAGCACGCTGATTTCTGGATCCGATTCAAGCATCAACGAAATTGATTTGCGCATAAATGCAGAATCATCAACAACAAGAACTGTTATCGGGCTAGACTTCTCACTCATGGTAACCACCGAATCTCCGAGATTTGCCAGAACCTATCTTCATGGCCGTTCAATAACGCTTGACATGCATGATTCTTCAGAACGATCGTTTGTCATCACTCGGGTCTCTTGGCCGTCAAACATCCTCATGAACTGACCAACATCCAGAATAAGAATGACTCTCCCATCGCCCAGGATCGTTGAACCGCCGATGGCAGGGATGTCCCCCAAAAGATCGCCCAGTGATTTGATGACAATCTCTCTCTGTCCTAAGAATTCATCAACGACAATTCCAAACCTCTGGTCGGACCAACCGACAACGACCACATGAGACCACTCGGGAGCAGGCCGCCGCTCTGCGAGGCCCAGAACATCGGACATCCATCCAACAGCAACTACCGACTCTCTTAACCTCATGATTTTTCGGTTTCCTACCGAGTTGAATTCACTCGAACGAACACGGACTACTTCGACGACGGAACTGAGGGGAATTGCGAAGATTTCTCCCGATGCCTTCACGAGCAGTCCCTGGATAATCGCCAGGGTTAGCGGAAGCTTTAGCGTCAACACGGTGCCACGTCCTACCATCGAATCGATCTCAATAAGTCCCTTCAGCTTTGCGACGTTTGTCCGGACGATGTCCATCCCTACGCCCCGGCCCGATATGTTCGTAACAGTTTTTGCAGTGCTGAATCCCGGCGTGAAGACAAGATTGAATGCTTCCCGATCGCTCATTTCCCGGCCACGATCGGCTGAGATGATTCCTTTTTCTATGGCTTTGGCTTTGAGAACTTCGGCATCCATGCCGCGTCCATCATCTTCTATGGAAATGACAATATGATTTCCATCGTGTTCTGCGTTGACAATGATTGTTCCCTGCCGTAACTTTCGTGCTTTGACTCGGTCGTCCGGACTCTCGATCCCGTGATCGACGGCGTTGCGAATGATATGGATGAGTGGATCGTTGAGTTCCTCCATGATAGATTTGTCGAGCTCAGTCTCCTTACCGTAGATTTGCAGATCGATTTCCTTCTCCGTATCGCGAGAAAGTTCTCTGACGAGGCGAGGCAGCTTGTTAAATACTTTAGCAACAGGAACCATGCGCGTTTTCATGACTGCCATCTGAAGCTCGGTCGTGATGAAATCAATCTGCTGACTCGATTCGTGGATATCTCTCACGCCTGCAATCGCATCGCAACCTTCAACGAGATGATGTGCCGATTGTGATAAACGATTTCTTGCGAGAACAAGCTCGCCGACGAGATTCATAAGATCATCCAGTCGGAGAACATCGACCCGTACGGTGGTGTCCGCGGACCGCTGTTGGCCTGCAATTTCAGCCCGTTGCGTTTCATCCATAACTGCCGCATTGGGAGTTGAAAGAGTGACTAAGTCGGGCAACCCCTGACCGTGTATCAAGGATTCCAGCTTTGCCATGATCCGAGCCAAGTCCATCGGTTCATGATTGTTTTTCTTTACCCTGCTGAGAAGTTCTCTTAGAACATCGTAGGCATCAAAAAAGATGTCGATGGTCAAAGTATTGACTGGGACTTCCCTCTTTCTCAGCTTATTGAGGAGGTCCTCAAGCGCGTGTGCAAAGTCGGCTATTTGCTGGTATCCGAGGAATCCCGACGTACCTTTGAGTGTATGCGCGACCCGGAATATGCGATTGAGAACATCGACGTCGAACGGGCGCTTTTCGAGCTCCAGTACATCCCGGCCCATCTCTTCGAGAATTTCGTCCGATTCTACCAAGAAGCTTTCAAAAATCTCGAGCATTTCTGGGTCGAGACTGCCTGAGCCATTGTTCGGAGCATTGTATGAAGGTTTTTCAGTCATGCTGTAAGTCCATCCTATGGAAGATTTTTTCCGACCCGGACAAATTTAGCCTTTTGCAATTTTTTTTTCTCGCCATTCTGAAACGACTCGGTCAATGTTGTCTTGTTCCCGCTGAGTTTTTCGAAATGAAGCATCCTTGTCAAACGCTGCAGGGGCGTCTCCGCCGTTTCCAGATAGAGAAACTGCCGCTTCCGACTGGCCGCTTTTACCACTTGCCGTTTCGAAGTAGTCGAGCTCGTGGAGGAGTTCGAGACGGACTGATTCGATCAGGTGGTTCGCCGCCGCAATCTTTTGAGCAGTGATGTCCTGCACTTGCATCGCCATCGTGATATTCATCGTGTCGTCTTTCACTTCTCGCAAAAGGCCGGCAATGTCATCGGCAACGGCATCGTGACTATGAGGAAGCTGTTTTCTCAAATCGAGAAGCCTGCTATCGATACTTTCGATCTTGCACCCCAACGTGTCTAGAACATTCAGGATCTCTACCGTCGCCATTTCTGTTGCCTGCGTGACGGTATTCAATTGAACTGCTGCCTTCGGTATTTTACCTGAACTTTCCTGGATGGTGCCTTTGATTTTGTCTAACAAGGTGATCACTTTTTGGAGCGCCTGAATTACGTTTTCGGTAGTTCCGGTAAATGTCGATTCATTCATTCGTTCAACCATAGGGGTAACTTCTTCCTCAGAGATAGTTTTTAGAAAATCTATAGCGCATGGATTGAGATTCCCGCCTTTCAATGCGGCAGCAATTCCCCCGTACGTGCCTTTACCAAAAGAGATTCTACGAGTTTCTTCCTTTCGTCCGCACCCACATTTTCGAAAGTTGGAGCTGCCGGGATATCGGACGATACTCTGGCAAATTCCGCAACGTCGGCGAAATGCTCCATGAGGCCGTTCAGCACATCCCCCAACGCCTGCATGGTACCTATCACCACAGAAATCTGCTGGCCCGTAATGTCCTGAACCTGAAGTGCCATCATGACATCTGTGCAATCCTTGCGCAATTGGGCGAGCTTCGATCGCATATCGGGCATTGAATTCCCTCCTTTCATACTCTGACAATACAGCTCCCAATTGCTCAGTAATTCGCGCACGTCGTCGTCCCAGCCGGATTTTTCGACAAGGATGTTGATGGATTGAGCAACCTTCGCCGCTGTCCGGCGGGCCCCTTCAGGCGACGATTCGGCAGAACCTTGATTCTCCATCTCTTCAATGATAGAGACCATCCGGTCCACGGTATTAAGGATGTCATTTGAAGCTTGTTCAGATGTTTGATTCACGCGCATGAGCTGTTCCGAGGCCTTCGGGATTTTTGTGGATGCCACGTGCACGAGCGCCTTCATGCTTTCTATTGCAGGTCCGATTTCGCCCACAAACGCTGCAACATCGTCCAACATTGGAACCGTTTTTTGACCAAAATCGAAGAAGACTCTGAGTTCTGCGACTTTTTGGAGCACGTCATCCAACTCTCTTACATTCATACTCATGACTGGTACACTCCTTTTTTCTTGTACGGAGATTTGGGTCATACACTGTCCTTTTTTGTCTGTAGCACCGGTTTGAATCAGGATGATGCGAGAACAATGTTCATAACCTCATCAATCTTTTCTTTGAGTTCTTGAGGAGTAAAAGGCTTCACGATGTAACTGTTGACCTTTGCCTGAAGCGCGTCAATGACGTCTGTCTCCGTGCCACGTGTGGTAATCATGAGGATCGGAAGATTCATGAGCGCCGGAGTTTTTCTAATTTCTTTCGTGAGGTCGAGCCCGTTCATCTCCGGCATATTCCAATCCGTTATCAGGAAATCGACATTTCCGGCCTCCAGTTTTACGAGAGCTTCCTTGCCATTCGATGCCTCGACAACATCGAGATAACCGACGATTTTTAACGCGTTGACGATGATTCGACGAATTGTGATTGAGTCGTCGACAATGAGAAACTTAACAGATGCCATAGTAATTATCCTTATCAGATTGAGAAACTATCATTGTGTTTTATATCCGCTTTATCTCCGCACAATCGCCGGTCATAGTGTGCAACGAGCAACCTCCTGTTGAATAGATTCAATTGTAAAAGGTTTCTCCATATATGAGCATACGCCAAGATGCAACGCTCGATCCTTCTCAGCTTGATCTGTTAGCGAAGAGAGAATAATGACCGGGATACTTTGATACTCCGGCGATGTGCGTAGATTTTTGATGAATTCGTACCCGTCCATGTCCGGCATATTCAGGTCCGTAATGATCACATCGATATTTTCACTTGGCAATTTCTCCAACGCCTCCATACCGTCACAGGCTGTCACGACTCTGCAGCCCGATAAGCGGAGGGAGGTGGAGACAAATTTTCTTACTGTTGCTGAATCATCAACGACGAGAACGACTTTATCCATGAGCTTTTTATTCCTTCCTGTAACCTGTCGTATGTGGATAACTGATCAGCCTAAAGGCTGATGAAATCCCATGCAACAGTTCTGAGAACCCGACGAAAAAGAATCCCCCGAAGTTGAGGCAGTTGTACAAGTCTGCGACGACCTGAATCTTTGCCTTCTGATCGAAATAGATTAAAACATTGCAGCAAAGAATGATGTGAAAATTCTTCATCGACCGCACTTGTTGACGGTCCATCAGATTTAGATTCTGAAATGTGACGATTTTTTTTACTTCTTCTTGCAGTAGGTATCGTTCGCCATCAATGACGAAGTATTTGTCGAGATAATTCTGCGGAAGATTGCGAATCGCGTATCGTCCGTACTCTCCTGCCCGGGCCGTCTCGAGCACAGAATGACTGATATCTGTTCCGACAATTTCTATTCTAAGCCCCGGATATGCCGGGAGCAGACGCTCGAGGTACAGTAAGGCGTAGCTGTACGCTTCCTCTCCTGAGGATGATCCGGCACTCCAGATGCGTACAACCGAATCTCCGTGAGACTCGATGAGGGACGGAACTACATATGCTGCGAAAGCTTCCAGCTGAGGAACGTTCCTGAAAAAAGACGTCTCGTTAGTTGTAATGACGCTGTAGAGAAAACTAAACTCGTTGTCCTGATGCTGGCCATACCGCAGGTATCTGTCGTATTCTTCAAAGTCTTGAATCCCCAGAGTCTGGAGACGTTTCCGTATCCTTGCTTCAAGCAAATACTTCTTTTTCTCCGGATAGAAAATTCCAGTTCGCTCGTAGATGAATGCACTAAGCGACTTGAACGTCTGGATCGTGAGCCCGTTCAGTGTGTTTGATTCTGCGTATACGTCAAATGCATTTGTATCGTTCAATTCTGACCCCTTATGTCGAAATACATTACCATTGCACACCGAATCCGGGACATGCGTTTCCGTCTGAGTTGCGGACAATAATAGCTGCTGCCAATTCTTTGGTCTGTTAACCATTTGTCAATTGTTTCATCCGTTTGAGGAGCTAACGTTCTTTGTTCTCGAGAGCTGATCGATGATGTGCGGAAGCAGACACAATTCAGGGTCTGAAACGAGTTCCCTGATCGCAGTTGCAGCTTGCCGGCCGTCAAGAATAAAGAGGGTATCGACAATCGATTCCCTGGTTTCTTCATCGGAAGTCTCCCAATGGCGCCGCACCGCTTCGAATGCACGTTGAATGAGCGCAGAATTCACGAAGGCTTCCATATTGAGGTTGAACATATTGACACAATTCCATGCGATCTTGCCGAGGAGTTGAATGATCTGTCTCTGGTTCGTACAGGCAGGTTCGTCAAGGGCCTCAACACACAATGCGAAAGTTTCGGGTCGAGTGATGAGGTGTCCCACGAGAAATTTCTCAAGGGCTCCATCTCCATGTAACGCCTGGATGAGCGGACGCGTAATAGAGGCGCCGCGGAAAATGGAAAGTCCTTTCGCACAACTCAAGCGAATATTCTCGTCATCCGAATGAAGACCTTTGATCAAATCCGTGCAAAGTGATTTATTAAAGAGCAACGGCTCAGCGTAGCGCTCGGCAACCCGAACGATGGAATCCAAAAGCATCAACCGAAGCTCGCCTTCGACGTCTCCAAGATGCCGTCGGAGTTCTTCAAGAGTTTCTAGATTTCCTATTTTTCCCAAAGCTTCAATCAAGGCGCTTAGCGTCAACGGATCGTCTGCCGTTTCCTGCAGGCCTGCGGAGAGCAAATTCGTGAGAAACCCAAGTGCTTTTGCGTCCCCAATTTTTCCGAGGGCATCTGCAGTACATCCACGTGCCGATGGATCCAAAAGAAAAGCGTCGCAGAGCGCCAACGTGGCTTTTTTACTTCCGATGAGCCCCAGCGCTTCAATTGTGGCGTGCCTGACATTTGGATCCGAGTCCTTGAGCAACGGGAGAAGCTGTGAGAGTGATTCCTCGGTACCAATTCTTCCCAGGATATCGACCGCGAATTTTCGTGTATCCTTGCTCGTATCCCTTAAATAGGGGATGAGAAACTGAATGGCCTGAGTGCCGATAGTGATGAGAACTTTCGCGGCGAGGTTTCGTGTGGCAATATTATCGTTGACGATCAGGCCGGCAACGGACCGTGCGACATCTTTATCGCCAATCTCGATGAGTGCATGCATGGCGGCGTCCTGAACACCTTTGCTTTCATCCTCAAGGGCGAGAACGAGCGCAGCGTTAGCAGCGGAATCTTTTTCTTCCGTCAGATCTTCAGCCGCGCTCCGCCGAGCGTTGGGATCGCTGGCAGTGAGAAGAGTTGCTATTTGTTGTTTTACTGCAGTATTCATGAGGTTGCGGTATTTGATTCAATGATAATGTCCATTTCCATCTCTTTATCATGTCCGGTTGTACTGGACGGGTGGAAACGCGTATGTAGTCCGCTGTCATTCACGCCGACTTTGGATGTTTGTGATTGGGGTGCAGCAGTTGAAATCTTGAAAAGTCTAGTGATCGCCAGCAGTTGCTCGGAGAGACTGCTGAGATTCGAAGCAGTTTCAGCCACCCTCGCTACCGAATCTGCGGTTTCGCGGGTACACTGCGTGATCGTTTTAAAATTTCCTGTAATCATCTCGCTCTTGCTTGCCTGTTGCTCGCTGGCCGTTGCGATCCGTGCAATTTTATCAGTTACTTTCTGTGAAAAATCCACGATCTCCTTCAACGATAATCCGGCCATCTCCGCCAGCTTGATCCCTTCATTGACCTGCTTCGTTCCCTCATTCATCGACGTTACCGCACCCATCGTATCGTTCTGAATCGTCTTGATCATCGATGCGATTTCTTTCGTCGCCGTGGTCGTCCGCTCTGCCAATTTCCTTACTTCATCTGCCACGACTGCGAACCCTCTCCCCTGCTCACCGGCCCTCGCCGCCTCGATGGCGGCGTTCAATGCCAGTAAATTTGTTTGATCCGCGATGTCGTCAATCACACCGATAATTTCCCCTATCTGGTCGCTCGATTTCCCCAGCGCTTTTACCGTCTCTGCGGATTGATTGACCACGTTGGCGATGCGATTCATCTCGGCCACGGTCTCCTCTACAACCTTGCCTCCCTGTTCGGCAGCTACTTTTGCCTGTTTCGCTGTCTCAGCCGTGTGAACTGCATTCTTCGAGTTTTCCACTATTGTCTTCGTCATCTCTTCCACGGCGCTCGAAACCTCCCCCGCCTGATTGGTTTGTTCCTGCATCCCCGCTGCCATTTCTTCCGTGCTGCTGCTGATCTTGCTGCTTGCGCTGGCAACTGCACCCGATGCCTCGATCGTTTTGCCGAGGGCCTTCCGCAAATTTTCAACCATGACTTTAAAGGCCAATGCAAGTTGACCGACTTCATCATTCGACTTCTGAACGATATCCACCGTGAGATCTCCTCCTGCAATCATCCCCGCTTGACGAGCAAGTTCTTGAAGAGGTGCAAGGGTTCGAACGATCGTAAACACTATGAAAAATGCCGTCATAATTGAGAGAAGGCAAATCCCCAGAGATAATAAAACTGAATTGCGTTTGTCCTCTATGACGCCGCTTCTGGATATCTCGACTTTCACCAGGCCGACGGCATTGGACTCGATCCCATGCATCGATGCACGCTGGTCGGATTCTCGCGAAAATACAGGAGCACAAAGCAGTAATAGTTCTTCCCCGTTCGATCCCTTGATTATCTGAGAAGCCACATTGGAAAATCTCTGCCGCGTATTGGGGGTGGCCGACAATTCCATTCCGCGCCCCGCGATCTTCACGCCATTCGGGGTATAGAATGCGATAGACCTGATTTCCTCGGAGGACATTTGTCCAATTAAAAGGTTCACCAATTGCGTTGAATCCTGGAGAAGCACACCGATTCTCCCTTGAACCGCAAGGCTGGTTGCAACGGTTATCCCTCGTTTCTCAAATTCGTCTTCGACCGATCTCCCCATAAGGGTTACATTAGCAATCGTGATTGCCAATGCGACGGTTACAATAAGTGCGACGACCGGAATTATGACTTTAGTTCGCAAGCTCATGGTTGACCCACCTTCTTTTATTGAACAATGTAGGTGATTCTGGAATCTTGTTGCGATGGAACCGCGGCACCGACCACTTCCGCAATTCGCTGGTTGATATAAACCGTGTACTTGTTATTCTCCATCTGGAAACAACACAGTGCACCCTTCGAAACGCCGTCCCGTGTCGGTACACAAAGACCGACTTTGTCCTCAATTGTGCTCGCGAGGAGAAACTCCATTCCAACACCAAGGATCAGTTTGTCATCCCCCTCCGGAATCCAGATCATATCGGCATTATGCTCTGCAACAAGTTTCCTGTAGATGCCCGAGATCTCATGGTCGTCGTTTGCACGCGCAACCGTTGTCTTCACTCCCAGAGCCATCGCGGCTCGCACAAACTTTCCTGCTTCGTCGTCGGTTACATTAAACGTAATAATACCGACTCTCTTCAACGACGGTTTGAGCGTCTTCATCAGATACACTTGTTGACCGAAAGACAGTTTTGCCTGACTATGTATTGTAATCGGGAGCAACCAGACGAAGATGCAAACGACGATCACCGCGCGAAGAGAGGGTAACGGATAAGTTTTTTGCTGATTCATTATTTTGCCGAATGCTGACTGAAAAAAATTGAGTATCAAATTGCGTGGACAATATGCACACAGCGTGAGCTGAAAACAATCGGCGGTGATCTGAATTCTTCGTGGGATGTAGACTACGATGGCGAGCTAATGGCTGAACCTGCGATAGGGGAAAAGGAATGCTCCTTCATCTGATGGGATATCGGAAAAAAGCCTGAGCTCACAACGAGGATAGGAGAATTCCTACACGGCTCAGGCAGCGGATTATACAAAAGGCTGGACCGTCAACCCTGGCAAGAAGTTATCTTAAAATGAATCTGACGACGAGTCGCGGGCTATTCTTCGATTTCATCTTTCGGACAATACAATATAGATTCAATGGGAGAGCGGGAACGCTCTTTCATCCGATAGTGAGGCATCGAGAGGAATGCTGAAAGCCGCACGTCAATACGAAGAATCCCATGACACCTACGCCTCGTGGTGTCCCGGGAGGTTGGAGGGCAATTTCAGGAGAGCAACTTGTTTTGTATGGAGTATGTGACGATCTGAGCGTTATTTTCCAATTTCATTTTTCGGAGAATATGCGCTCGATGCGTGCTGATCGTCTTGACGCTGAGCGATAACTCGATCGCAATTTGCTTGAGAGACTTTCCTTTCGCAATCATAATCATAACCTGATATTCACGCTCGGAAAGCATTTCGTGTGGAAGCTGAGGCGATCCTTTGCTGACATTCAATGCGAGCATCTCCCCGAGCGCTTGAGAGACAAAGATTTTCCCCGAGGAAACTCGACGTATCGCCGTAATGAGCTGCTCCGGCGCACTTTCTTTTGATAAGTAGCCCGAAGCGCCAAGTTTGAGCGCTCTCATTCCGAAAACCTCTTCGGGATTCATGCTGAGGATGAGAATCGCAATTTCCGGCTTTTCAGATTTGATCCGTGAAATTGCTTCAAGCCCATCGAGTTTAGGCATTGAAAGATCGAGAAGTAAAACATCGGGTTCATCCTTGCGGATTTTTTCTATGACCTCCACGCCGTCGGAAGCTTCGCTCACCACCTCGATATCGGTGGCTTCCTTCAATATGTCCCTTAGCCCCCGCCGTACCACAGGATGATCATCCGCAATCAACACCCGAATCATACAACACTCCTTCCGTTTTTTTTCTTTTGTAGAGGGAAGTGGGCTGTCACTGATGTCCCTTTCCCCTCCCTGCCGGTAATTTCCAAATTTCCACCCCACTGTCGTACACGCTCCCGCATTCCGATCAGGCCAAGCGACATCGCACCTTTGAGCTCTTCTTTTCGAATGCCGCGACCATCATCCTTTACCTCGATGACAACATCCTGTGACGTTTTCACCAGAGAAATCGCGACGTCCTTTGCCCCGGCATGACGCACGACGTTTGTCAGGATTTCATTAAACACACGATAGAGTGCCATGCTGAGTTGTTTGTTCAGATAGAATTCCGGTGGATCGATAACGAGATGCGTCGTCAGCCCGACCTTGCTCTCAACTTGACTTACATCGAGTTGAATAGCACCGACGATTCCCAGTTCATCAAGCTGAGGAGGTCGGAGTTCCTTCGAGATTCTCTTGACGGAGGCGATTGCCTGGGTCAGACAAGTTCCTATCGTCTCAAGCCTGCCGGCAAAATCATCATCTTTACTGCTGCCATTAGCTTTGAGCCAGGATAGATCAAACCTCATGATCGTCAACAACTGTCCAAGCTCATCGTGGATTTCTCTCGATATGCGCTTCCGTTCTTCATCCAAAGTGTTTTCCAGGTGTTCTGAAAACCGCTGAAGCTGAGTTCTTGATTGCTGGAGCTCGTCTTCCTCTTTCTTGCGATTGGTGATATCGCGCGCGAAAACGACGCCGCGAACTTCTCCCGACGATGTGTAGAACTTCTGACCTGCGATTTCCAACCAATGCCAGGAACCATCTCTGTGGCAGTATCGAAGGCTCCCGGAAACTTTCTCTCCCACGAAGTTCTTTTTTATCGAAGGCAAATCGTCGGGATGGATGAGCTCAAGGACCGGTTTGTTTTCCAGTTCGAATCGTGTATAGCCCGTGACGCTCACGCTATTAGGACTTGTATACTGCAGCCTCAAGTCCGAATTGATTTCTGCCACCAAGTCGATCGAGTTCTCAACCAATAAACGATATCGTTCCTCACTCTCGTGAACGGCTTCCTCGGCTATTTTGCGATCGGTAATGTCCAATATTTGCCCGATCGTTTGGAAGCCTTCCCCCGGATCATTCACCACGCTGGAACTCATCTCCAGCCTTCTCTTCTCTCCATTCTTACGCAGAATAGTAAATTCATGGTGCACGGGAACTCGTTTGCCCTTTTGCGTCCCCTCATTATATTCTGAGACCGACAGCCGACTTTCGTCATCAAGAAAATTTCGGAAATCGTTCCCCAGGATTTCCCGCCGGTCGTGCCCAAGAATTTTACACAACTCATCGTTTGCATACACAAACTGATATGTGCTGTTCACGACAAAAATACCGACATGAGAGTTTTCTACGAGAGAACGGAATCTCAGTTCGCTCTTTTTCATCGCCTCCTGCGCATGTGCCTGCTCTGTTTGATCCAAGAGAATTGAAAGGATACACTTCTCTTTTCCCACATCGATCAATTCGCCTGAATAGCGCGCGACGATTTCGGTACCATCCCGCCTGTAAAGCTGGCATTCTCGATTTCGCACAAAACCTTCCTTCTCAAAATGCTCTAAAAGGCGTTTTCGAGAAGCAGGGTCGAACCCGCAATGAAGGTCGGCAGATGTGCGACCGACAATCTCCTTGGCTGTGTAGCCGAGCAATTTGGCAAAGGATTCGTTGACATCGTACATGTAACCATCTTCAAGCCGGGAAAGCGCAATAGGCATGGGACTTGCGTGGAAGGCAATGGCGAACTGTTCCTCCGACTGCCGAAGCGAATCTTCTAATTTCTTCCGCAGTGTGATATCGCGGACGGAAGTGACCTTCACCGTCTCCTGTTTGTATTCGTATGAGCTGGTCACCACTTCAATTGGAAACATCGAACCATCTTTCCGAATTCCATGAATATCGTAGTGGTCGGTGTTCCCTTCCAGCAGCCTGTTCTTTACAAAATCACGAGAAGCGGGGGCCAGAAAATCCACAATGTCGCGCCCAATCGCTTCCTCGGTGGAGTAGCCAAACATCGCAGCGATGGTCGGATTGACATCAACAATAATTCCATTCTGATGGAACACAATACCCTCTTTTGCAACATCAGAAAATCTTCGCAATCGCTCCTCCGACTCGCGGAGGGATTTCTCAGCCATTGTACGTTCAGTAATATCTCTTGTTACTCCTAAGATCGATTCCGGCTTGCCCATTGCGTCGAGAAGAATCGAACCGCTGTATTCAACCGGAATTCGTAGACCGTCTGCTCTCAATATCTGGTATTCCATGTTCTTCACGAAACCGGTTTCCATTGCTTCCACGTTATCGCGGATGAGCCGCTTGCGATCCTCAGGTGCAACAAACAGCAATGCATTCTTCCCGATGACATCCTGGGTTGTTGCGTAGCCCAGCGAAGCTGCCGCAAAATGGTTGCACATCAGAATGGTGCCGTCGAACTTGCAGAGCGTTATCGCATCGGACGATGTCTCAACAAGGCGTCGATAACGGATTTCGCTTTCCTTTAATTTGTCTTCAGATGCTTTCTGATCGGCAAAGTTTTCAACCGTCTCCACAGCGCCCATCACGTCGCCGCGGGAATCTCTGATTGCCGCCGCCTTGAACTGAAGCCATTGAGGCTTGCCTGCGGGTGTTTGAACATAGTCCGTTGCTGCGTAGACATCGTCCTCGCTCGAACAAACACGTTTTTCTTTGTACAATTCGGGTATAGATTGAGCGTCATTATCAACGATCAGATCTACCATGCAAGGCCTTTTTTCACTGTAGAATGCCTTCCAATGTGAATCAGTGCCAATCACCTCGCATGCCTCAATCGCAGTCAACTCTTCCAATGCATTGTTCCAACATATTACCTTGTGATGTTTGTCGATAACAAATTGTGGAATTGGAGAACCATTAACGATGGCTTGTAGTTTCTCTTCGCTTTCCTTCAGCGATTCCTCCATTCGCTGCCGGTCGGTAATGTCGATGAAGGTGATAAGGAGGGCCTTCTCTCCCTCATGCTCGATGAACTGAGTCGATAAGGCAACACAAATCGAGCGGCCATCGGATAAGCAAAAACAAACCGTTTTGCGGCGATGAGAGGCTTCTTCCTTTATCAAATCAATGATTTCCCGGCCCGCTTCCGGCTCATTGTAAAAGTCACGGATAGGTCTTCCTATAATTTCCTGATGCCCTCTCTCCAAAATATTGCAAGCAGCCTGATTTACGTAAAGTACAGTTCCATCATTAATAGAAGCGATGACCGCGGCGGCAGGCGAGGCGTCAAGAACCAGCCGCATTCGTTCCTCGGATTTCTTCATTTTGTCGGATAGAATCTTAATCTCAATTTCTCGCTTTCTAGGACGGGTGAAAATACGAATCAAATCGGCCGAGAACAAATAGAGTGCCGCCACGGTCATGCTGAGGATCACGACGATGTCGGTAAGATAGTGCCAGCTCGGTATGATTACGGCAGGTACAGACAATGGGTTTTTGATCTGTACGTATCCCATTATTCCGATAGAGAGAACCAGGAATGTTCCGAAAATTAGAAAAGGGCGTTTATTCAAAACGATACACGCAAGAACGAGTACTCCCGGCAAAGCAATGACGGCGGTATTGCAGATCCCGTCATTGCACCACGCTTCATATTCAAGAAAAATTGCAAGCGACCAAACAATGAGTGATCCGGAAAGCACTACAGGACTTTTTCGCATGCGGAGAAATACACCCGTCATGATGAAAGCCATCGCAATGATCGGCGGGAAGCCAATTGAATTACCTTCGCGCATTCTTTCCACCAGCATAACAAACAAACCTCCAATGATCGTTATGCACACGATGGTTAAGATATAAACGACTCTCTCTCGCTCCTGATCTTGCATCAATAGCGGAACAGTGACATTCTTGGAACGAAATGGTAGATTCATAATTCACCGTAAAGGGCTTACGTATGTCTTTCTTTCCGGGAAAGGAATCTCGATAACAACGATCCGGCTCTAACCCACCTTGTCGGAGATACGATTGAAGCTGAAGCGTAGTCTATCGATCTAAGTCATTAATAGCAATCGATATCTCCTGTTGGTAATATGTTATAGCGTAAAATACGGGCGTAACCTTAAGTAAGAATACTGTTAATGTTCTGTTAGCGGTGCGCCTATGGAAACTGGTGCCGTAAAATTTTGTGGGTTTGAAGACAGGGCAGAATTACATCTCGTTATAGAAGAACATCTTTGTCGAGAAGAAGTACAGAATGTGACGATGCCTCTAGATCGAAAAAACAAACGAGTCATCTACGCCGGTCCTTGAAGGTTTCTGCTTTTTGTGATTCCCCCCTCAAGCCGTCACGGTTCTTGCGAGCAACGGATTTGTTCACTCTATGTAAGTATTGACAGTGCTTCCCTTTCTATGATCGTTGGTATGGCCTTCGTACAACTGCCAGCTGTTCGAATCCTGATTTCGTAATGCGCTCGCCCAGACAGACTAGAGCATTGTGCAATCGGGGCAACTTCAATCCTAGAGACAATGTGATTTGAACAGGAATAAAGAGGTGGGAGCATTAAGAAGTCACTCCAAATTGCAGGCTTGTATGTAATTCATGAATTCCTCTGCCGTATTGCCATCAGAATAGTTCTTACGACCAAGCGGAATTTCTTTGTTTAAAGTTGCGAAAACCGTTCTACAATAGCAATAAGAATAATGATGATTTCGGACTAAGAATTTGCTGATACGCTTCTTGTATTTCGCCGACCGCGCGACGCGTGTGCCCGCGACGACGCATGATGAAAGCTATTGAACTAAACGTCTTCGGCTGCATAAAGACTTTTCCTGGAGAAGCAGATCAATTCCGGAATCAAGAGAGGAGAAAGGCGCCATCTGCTTCATATTGAACATTTTTACGCGCCGCCCTCCACTTGATTTTGGGACACGGCGTAATCTCTTGCTGATTCAATCCAAATCGGGTCCATGATAGAGGATGGAATGAAACTCGAATGGACATATCAAAGTGAATTTCGAGACTCCATCGATGGTTCTAGAATAAAGTATACTTAAGGCATAATAGTCATTCCGGAGGGATTTTTCAAGCACACTTTTTCAAAATAGCTGGCATCTTCTGCTTAAGAGCCACCCATTTCTAGTGTAATGGTTATAGAAAAAACAAGAGACAGCTGAGCCAAAAAAAGGATAACGGAATGTTCTAAATTGCTGGCAAGAAGGAAACAAGCGGCAAGAGAGATTTACCAATGATTTAACCGCAGTAACCTATAAACCATTGCCAGTTGAGCAAACTGGCTCAGAAATATCCGGCAGAGTGACTTGAGGAAAACTTATGAAGAAGTTCGACTGACATGACCCCAGAATAAAATAGCCCGACGTGGGGGGGAACATCGGGCTATGACCCTTTCGAGGTGCAACGATGTGGGAGGCATCAATGCACAGGTCGCCGTAAATATAAATATCCTGTGCGAATGTGTCAAGTCATATTACTTTGTGGTGCTACATTTGTGTGCAACAGAAGCATTTTCTTGATCTGCACCTTCCCGCCAAACTTCAGACGCGAAAAATATATTTCGGTCGCAAGATTCGAAGCATTGAACTGCACTTGATGGACTACGCCTGCGGCAGCTTCATCGTTAAGCATCGCCGCTCTTCCATCGTTTGGCACGGTAAACTGAATTGTCGTTGAAGGGTTGAAAGGATCCGGATAATTCTGGCTCAGTGCAAGAACTTTCGGGAGCGCTATTGTGACCTGCGCTGCTTGTGAATATGTGAACGCCCTGTTGTGGCCGATCTGTCTTAATCGGTAAGAATATGTGCCGGCAGTTTCCACATTGTCGGTGTATAAATAACTATGCGGTACGTTGTTTGTTCCTGCACTTGCGACGGATCCAATCTTCGCCCAAGATTGTGCGGTGTATGGTTGTCGTTCAATATCAAATCCTAAATTATTCTCGTCCGTTGCAGTCTTCCGGATAAGCAGTGTTGTAAGATTAGAAGCGGTTGCCATGAAGAACACAAGTTCCACTGGCAGATTGACTTCTGAAGTATAAAAGATATAACCTTGCATATCGGTGTTATTTGATCCAACTGCAGTTTGAGATTTTATTTTTTAGGATCGGATTGGAAATGGCGGGTAGAACACCATGGCGCGGGCGCGCGGATTGAAACAAAACGTTTTATCCGCCGTTATCGCTCGTATTGGTCGCACCCATAGTAGATTGGGGATTGATCAGAGACTGCTAAGTTAAAATCTAGGCCTAAACGACGAATCCCTTCAGTCTGATACTGAAGGGATTCGTTTCTAGTTCGTGTAGCGGGGGAGGGATTCGAACCCACGACCTACGGATTATGATTCCGACGCTCTAACCAGCTGAGCTACCCCGCCGTGCTAAAACGATTCAAATTCTGCGATTCTTCCTCTTGAGATCCAATCAAATTCCCTATTTTGGGCAACCAGAGCAACCACTTTGGTAACCACTTGCCTCGAAAAGAACTGTTTATTGTGAACCAATTTAGGAAATAATCCTTTCGATTGCAATCTGCTTTTTGTGGTTGCTATCTTTACCTAGCCGAACAGCTTCAAATATACGCATCGTGAAATCTACACACGCTATGGAATTGGTTGAAAAAACAAATCCAAAACCCATTCACTTGAACTACACGGAGGCATTTATGTTTTTATCCAAACGTGGAAGTATCTGGTATATATGGATCGTTGACCAAAATACTGGCAAGAGACGAAAAATCTCCACCCGCACCTCGAACAAGTCAGCCGCTTTGATGGAATTAGCCCGGCGTATTACTCCCGCCTCCCTACAAAAACCAGTCCCAAAAGTATCAAACATAAAAGTATCCGAATTTTTACCGGAACTCCTTGATACTAGCGCTTCAATGTTATCACACGGGACACTTGAGATCTATGATAGAGCTATCACAAACTTTATGAGTATCGTGGGAGACTTGGATCTCCGAGCGATAACACCTCGACACGCGGACTGGTTCAAAGCAGAACGGTTGAAACAAACATCGCCAACAACCACCAATATAGATTTGCGAACTATGAAAGCAGCATTTAACACTGCCATTCGATGGGAGTATATGGATCGAAATCCGTTCAAGGGGATCAAATTCGTTCCTATCCCAGAGCGTGCACCATGCTTTTTTACAAAAGAGCATTTCGTAACTTTTGCTGCCTCCATCAGTGAAGATTGGTTCAGGAATATTGTCGAGTTTGCGGTCGTCACGGGTTTAAGAAGAGGCGAACTAGTGAACTTGCGATGGGATAATGTTGATATGGAGCGCGGTGTCGTCCAG